>NZ_CP096206.2:0-1949382 GCF_023195815.2 Ignavigranum ruoffiae
AACTTGTGGATAAGTCAAAATATGTTACAATTAACTTATTATTTCAGTTCATTTAAATTTGGTAAAAGAGGTGACTTCATGGAAGAGAAAGACCAGTTTTGGCAAGAAATGACTGAATATCTCCGCCAACTCCTCTCTGAGAATGCTTACAAAAATTGGGTCGAACCCATATATCCTCTACGTATGGGGAATCAAGCCATCTCATTAGCTGTTCCTAATGATCTCACTAAGACATATTGGGAAAGACATTTGGCTGGTTATATACTGCAGCATTCACTTAATAAATATGGGGTAGAATATCAACCCACTTTTATGATAGTTCAAGATCAAGGACCTGCCCCCACTGCTTACAATCAGGTAAATAAAGCGAATCGGCCAGCCTATTTTTCTGATACTTCACTTAATCCCAATTATACTTTTGATAATTTTGTCATTGGGGAAGATAATAAAATGGCAAGTGGAGCAGCACAAGCTGTCGTGGAATATCCTGCCACTCTTTATAATCCTTTCCTTATATATGGTGGCGTTGGATTAGGAAAGACGCACCTGATGCAAGCCATTGGTAATGAGATTAAAAGAAATAATCCCAGTGCTAGAATCAAATATGCTACCAGTGAAGCCTTTGTTAATGACTTTATTACGAGTATTCAAAATGGATCACAAAATGAATTTCGTGAAATGTACCGAAATGTTGACGTCCTACTGATTGATGATATTCAATTTCTATCTAATAAAGGGAAAACCCAAGAAGAATTCTTCCACACTTTTAATGTCCTTTATAATAATCGTAAACAGATCGTACTAACCTCGGATCGACTCCCTAATAATATTGATAATTTGGAAGACCGATTAATTAGTCGCTTTAAATGGGGATTATCCACAGATATTACTCCACCTGACTTAGAAACGCGGATTGCTATCTTAAGAAAAAAAGCAGCCAATGAACACCTAGATATTTCCTCTGAAACTTTAACCTATATCGCCAATAATATTGATTCAAATATTCGTGAACTTGAAGGCGCATTGGTGCGTGTCATAGCTTTTGCTGCAATTAATGGTCAAGAAATAACTACAGATCTTGCCGCTCAAGCTTTAAAGAATATTGTTGATCAACAAGACGATCGGCCACTAACTTGCGAGCGAATTATTAATGAAGTTGCTCATTTCTATACAGTGACCAATAAAGAAATTAAAGGTAAGAAACGCATCAAAGAGATTGTCGTCCCCCGCCAAATTGCCATGTATTTGAGTCGTGAACTTACTAATCTCTCTTTTCCAAAAATAGGAGAAGAATTTGGTAATAAAAATCATACAACCGTGATTCATGCCTATGAAAAAATTTCAACTAACTTAAAAACAGATGCTTCTTTACAAGAAGAAATCCAACAACTAAAAGATCGACTAAAATAAGCTTGTTGATAAGATCGCAACTCATCAAGGACTTATTGACATGGTCTTACACAAGATAAAGCTAGAGTAAATACTGTTTAATTCATTTTTACACAGAATCCACACCTCCTACTACTAAGACTTATTTATATAAAATATATTAATTAATAAAGGAGCTTATTATGAAATTTACAATCCATCGACAAGCGTTTATGAATCAACTTGCCAATGTTACAAGAGCAGTTCCAGTAAAAGCAACAATACCTGTCTTGACTGGGATTAAAATAGTAGCCCAAGAAGATGGAATTACATTGATTGGTTCAGATGCAGAAATTTCCATCGAAGCTTTTCTTGATACTAATGATGAAGCCTATCAATTAGAAATTATTGAACCAGGTTCTATCGTGGTAACTGCTCGGTTATTTAGCGAGATAATTAAAAAATTACCAACTGATATTATTACCATTGAAACCGATGAACAATATTTATTAACAATACGTTCTGGTCAAGCCGTATTTAATTTAAATGGAATTGATGGACAAAGTTATCCTCATTTACCTGAGATCGTAGCAGAATCAACACTTGAATTACCTACCTTACTTTTCCGCGATTTGATTAATCAAACAATCTTTTCTGCGTCTAACCAAGAAAGTAGACCAGTATTAACTGGATTACATCTAAGTTCTGGCGATCATTTCTTATCTGGAGTGGCTACGGATAGCCATCGATTAAGTCGGCGAATGATTCCAGTTAAATATTCTCAAGAGGAATTAAATTTTGAATCCATAAACATTCCTAAAAAAACTGTCCAAGAATTATCCAGAATTATCGAAGACGAAGATCAGTTGAAGATGATGGTAGCCGATAAACAAGTAATCTTTACCATGGACAATTTAGTGATTTATTCACGCTTATTGGAAGGAAATTACCCAGATACGAATCGTCTCATTCCTCAAGACCATCAGACAGAAATCGTTGTGGATTCACAAGAATTCTTAGCGGCAATCGAACGGGCAAGTCTAATGTCTCATCAAGGTAAGAATAATGTCGTCCAATTAGATATCAATGACCAACAAGTGGAATTGTTGGTTAACTCCAATGAACGTGGCCAAGCTTCAGAGATTATTGAAGTTAAATCAGCTGAAGGCGATGATTTAAAGATTTCTTTCAACCCTGATTACATGAAAGATGCTTTAAAATCCTTTGGTCCGATTGATATTCATATTGGTTTCCAAACTCCAGTTCGTCCGCTTCTGCTTACCCCAGCTGAGAAGAATGAGAATGAGACCGCTAATAATCAACTTCTTCAATTATTAACCCCAATTCGGACACATTACTAATCTAAAATTTAAAGAAAAAAAGGCCTTTTTAGGCCTTTTTTATATTTTAGGGATTTTTACTAAGTTTGCTTTGTAAGACTTACAAAGTGATTTATTTTTGATTATGGTTTGTGAATGATCGTAATATTGGGTATAATATAAGTAAAGAAAGGGTAGGTGAATTATGGAATCAATCCAACAGTCATTAAGTCAGCCATATATTAATTTGGGACAACTATTAAAGCAGCATGACATCATTTCTAGTGGTGGTATGGCGAAATGGTATTTACAAACCTACCCTGTCTATGTCAACGGCCAACTTGAGAATCGACGTGGCAGAAAATTATATGTCGACGATCTTATTGAATTGCCAGAAGAAGATTTAAAGATTCTTCTGACTAACCATGAAACTGAGTGATTTTTTCAATGTTTATTGACAATCTTCAACTTCAACATTATCGAAATTATGATTCTCTTGAACTAGAATTTCACCAAGGTTTAACGATTTTAACTGGCGAGAATGCCCAAGGAAAGACCAACCTCCTTGAGGCGATTTTTTTGTTATCACTTGCAAAAAGTCATCGCACCAATCATGATCATGATCTGATTCAGTGGGGTCAAGATTATGCCAGTATCCAAGCTCAAGTTCATTTGAAAGATTACACTTTTCCCTTAGAATTAATCCTTCATCCTAAAGGAAAAGTGGCCAAAGTCAATTATATCGAACAAGCCAAATTAAGTGCTTTTATTGGCAAATTAAATGTCGTTCTATTTGCGCCAGAAGATTTACAAATGATTAAAGGCGGTCCTAGTTTACGTCGAAAATTTATCGATGCTGAATTAGGCCAAGCACATCCCTTATATCTACAATCTTTAGTCAAATATCAGACGATTTTAAAACAAAGAAACAAGTATTTGAAAGATTATGGACAGAGTTCTAAATTTGATCAAACCTTCTTTGAAGTGTTAACGGATCAATTAATAGACGAGGCCTGCGTGATTATAAACAATCGTCTGGATTTCATTGACCGTTTGATGACAATCGCTCAACCCATTCACCGAATCTTATCTAATCAACGGGATAAATTGACCATGTCCTATCAATCTAGCATTAAGCAAATCGATTATGGGGATCTTTCTCAAATAAAAACACAAATGAAAGAGTATTTTGAGAACAACATTGATAAAGAAAAAGAGCGTATGTTAACTCTGATTGGACCTCATCGAGATGATTTAATTTTTTATATCAATAATCGTCCCAGTGATCTTTTTGCCTCGCAAGGTCAACAACGAACCATTATTTTGAGTTTAAAACTAGCCGAAACCGAATTATTCCAGCAATTCACCGGGGAATATCCTATTTTGCTATTAGATGATGTATTGTCTGAACTTGATGATGATCGACAGCATCTTTTGATGAACCATATAGAAGATAAGATTCAAACGTTCTTAACCACAGCTACCATTAAGGGCATTCGCTCAGAGAGTTTACAACATGCACAAATATTACAAGTTCACCAAGGAATCATTAATGAATTATAAATAAGGAGTGTTTTCCATTGCCAGAACAAGAAAAAAATAACAATGTCTATGATGCGAGTCATATTCAAGTATTGGAAGGATTAGAAGCTGTCAGAAAGCGACCTGGGATGTATATTGGCTCTACTTCCATTGAAGGTCTTCATCATTTAGTCTGGGAAATTGTCGACAATGCAATTGATGAGGCTTTAGCAGGTTATGCTGATCATATTGAAGTGATCATTGAAAAAGATAATAGTGTGACAGTGATTGATAATGGGCGCGGAATACCGGTAGATATTCAGGAAAAAACCGGTCGTCCTGCTGTTGAAATCGTCTATACAGTATTGCATTCGGGAGGAAAATTCGACGGATCTTCTTATAAAGTTTCTGGCGGACTCCATGGTGTGGGTGCTGGAGTGGTTAATGCTCTTTCTACTCAAGTCAATGTTGAAGTATATCGAGAGGGAAAAATTTATTCAATTGCTTTTGAACGCGGTGTAGTCCATAAAGAATTAGAAGTCATTGGCAAGTCGGAACATTCTGGAACAAAGGTTAATTTTACACCAGATCCAGTGATATTTTCTGAAACGACAGATTTTAAATATGATCGCTTAAGAGATCGTATTCGTGAGCTAGCCTTTTTGAATAAAGGATTGCGGATTAGTTTAGAAGATAAACGTCAAGACCGCGAACAAAGTGAAAGTTTTCATTATGAAGGTGGCTTAAAAAGTTACATTCAATATTTAAATGAGGAGGAAAAGGTATTATTTGATGATGTTATTTATTTAGAGGATGAGTCTGAAGGCATTGAAGTGGAAATTGCTCTTCAGTACACATCCGGATATAGGACAAAGATCTATTCGTTTGCCAATAATATTCCCACCCATGAAGGCGGGACCCACGAATCAGGATTTAAAGCCGGATTGACTCGGATTATTAATGATTATGCTAGAAGACAAAAGATGTTGAAAGACAACGAAGAAAATCTCAATGGGGATGATACTCGAGAAGGATTGACCGTTATCCTTTCAGTTAAACATCCAGATCCGCAATTTGAAGGTCAAACCAAAACAAAATTAGGAAATTCAGAAGTCAGGACGATTGTCGATCGACTATTCTCTCAAAATTTTGAAACTTTCCTTCTAGAGAATCCTCGCATAGGTAAGATGATTGTTGATAAGGGTATATTAGCGTCTCAAGCACGCAATGCTGCTAAGCGAGCAAGAGAGATGACTCGGAAGAAATCAGGCTTAGAGATTGCTAACTTACCTGGTAAATTGGCAGATTGTTCAAGTAAAGATGCTGAAAAATCGGAATTATTTATCGTCGAAGGTGATTCAGCGGGAGGTTCAGCTAAGCAAGGTCGATCAAGAATGTACCAGGCTATTTTACCTATTCGAGGTAAAATATTAAATGTTGAGAAAGCAACCATGGACCGCATCTTGGCCAACGAAGAAATTCGTTCAATGTTCACGGCGATGGGCACTGGCTTTGGTTCTGAATTCGATGTTAGCAAAGCTCGCTACCACAAATTAATTATTATGACCGATGCTGATGTCGATGGTGCACATATTCGGACATTGTTGTTAACATTAATTTTTCGTTTTATGCGCCCTCTTTTGGATGCGGGCTATGTATATATTGCTCAACCCCCTCTTTATCAAATTAAACATGGAAAAAAGGCTATTTACATCGATTCTGATGCAGAATTAACCGCTTGGAAAAGAGAAAATCCCGATGCCAAATATCGAGTGCAACGGTATAAAGGTTTGGGGGAAATGGATTACGAACAATTATGGGAAACTACGATGAATCCAGAAAATCGTCGCCTATTAAAAGTTTCTGTTGATGATGCCGAGGAAGCTGATCAAGTGATGTCAATGTTAATGGGTGATGAAGTTCCACCAAGACGTAACTTTATTGAAGAAAATGCCATTTACGTTGAGAATTTAGATATTTAATTTATTCTAGTTGAAAGGAGTAAATCATGACTTTAGAAAATATTGACTTCACCCCACGCGATGATTATGAAAAAGTAGACCTACCAAAAGAAATGCGTAAGTCATTTCTTGATTATGCTATGAGTGTCATTGTTTCTCGTGCCCTGCCTGACGTGCGTGATGGCTTAAAACCAGTCAACCGTCGTATTCTTTATGGTATGAGTGAACTAGGTGTGACGCCAGATAAACCTCATAAAAAATCGGCCCGGATTGTCGGTGATGTGATGGGGAAATATCATCCTCATAGTGATTCAGCAATCTATGAAGCGATGGTAAGAATGGCACAAGATTTCTCTTATCGGGAGATGCTAGTTGACGGACATGGAAACTTCGGTTCGGTCGACGGTGATGGGGCTGCGGCCATGCGGTATACAGAGTCGCGAATGAGTAAAATTGCTCTGGAAATGTTGAGAGATATTAACAAGGACACGGTTGATTTTCAGGACAATTATTCTCAAGAAGAGCGTGAACCGGTTGTTCTGCCGGCACGCTTCCCTAATTTACTGGTCAATGGGGCCGCTGGAATTGCTGTCGGTATGGCTACTAATATTCCGCCTCATAACTTGTCAGAGGTCATTGATGCTATTATTTTATTAATAAAGAACCCAGAAGCTACTTTGGATCAGATTCTAGAAGTTTTACCCGGACCGGATTTTCCTACCGGAGCGATGATTATGGGTCGAGCCGGTATTAAAAAAGCCTATAAAACAGGTCAAGGCAAGATTTTAGTTCGCTCAAAAATAGAAATTGAAGAGTTAGCTCATGATCGCGAAAGAATTATTATCACTGAAATACCCTATGGGGTAAATAAAGCCAATCTCGTTAAAAAAATTGCTGAATTGGCTCGGGATAAAAAAATTGAAGGAATCACATACGCTAATGATGAATCTAGTCGTGATGGTATGCGGATTGTGATTGAAGTTCGACGTGAAAATTCAGCAGCAGTGGTCATTAATAATTTATACAAATATACTCAATTACAAACTACCTTTGGCATTAATATGTTGGCAATTGATCAAGGGGTTCCAAAGATATTAAGCCTTAAAGAAATTTTACAAAAATATATTGAGCACCAAGAAATTGTGATTCGGCGGAGAACCGAATTTGAGAAGAAAAAAGCTGAAGATCGAGCTCATATTTTAGAAGGTTTACGCATTGCCCTAGACCATATTGATGAAATTATTTCAATTATCCGCTCATCCCATGATAGTGAGGTAGCTAAAGCTCAATTGATTGAACGTTTTAGTTTGACTGATATCCAAGCTCAAGCAATTTTAGATATGCGTTTGGTGCGCTTAACAGGTTTAGAGCGAGACAAAATTGAAGAAGAATATAAGTCACTATTGGAACTTATTGCTCGTTTAACTGAAATCTTGGAAAATAAAGATCGTCTCTATGAAATTATCCAAGATGAATTAATTGAAATTCGAGATCGATTTGGTAATCCGCGTCGAACCGAGATTGTTTCAGGAGAAATTATCGATATAGAGGATGAAGATTTAATCCCCGAAGAAGATATTTTGATAGCTTTAACGACCAATGGTTATGTTAAACGGATGACTAATGATGAATTCCATGTTCAGAATCGTGGAGGACGTGGGGTTAAGGGAATGACCTTAGCCGATAACGACCGTATTCAGAACCTAGTTTCTTGTTCAACCCATGATACTCTGCTATTCTTTACTAATTATGGGAAAGTTTATCGAGCCAAAGGATTCGATATTCCAGAATTTGGTCGACAAGCTAAAGGCTTACCTATAGTGAATTTATTGAATATCGAACAAGATGAAGTTGTTAAAGAGGTCATTGCTGTTAAACCGAGAGAAGAAGAGACTGGTTATTCTGAACGAGAACGCTATTTGTTCTTTATTACCCGTGATGGAACCGTGAAACGTAGTCTGGCTCAAGAATATTTTAATATTCGGACGAATGGTCTGATTGCGATTAATTTGAAAGATGAAGATGAGTTAATTAATGTGATTGAAACCGATGGTCATGCAGCGATAGTTATTGGAACTCATGAAGGAAATGCCACCGTCTTCCCTGAAGAAGAAGTTAGAGTCATGGGTCGGACCGCTACTGGCGTTCGTGGCATTAAATTAAGATCGGCTGATTATGTGATTGGAGGAGCTTCATTAGCTGCCAATCAACACGTCCTGGTAGTCAGTGAAAAAGGATATGGTAAAAAGACCCTTGCTGAAGAATATTCAATTAAACATCGGGGCGGCTTTGGCGTAAAAACAGCCAATATTTCTGAAAAAAGTGGAAAATTAGCCGGTATTCTAGTGACTGACGGTAGTGAAGACTTATTAATTATGACCAATCAAGGGGTAGCTATTCGCATAGATAGTAATGATATTCCTGAATCATCTCGCGCCACTCTTGGAGTGAAAGTGATTCGGATGAATTCAGATTCCATTGTATCTTCGGTCACAAAAATTATTGCTGAAGAAGATGATGCTGATGATTTAGAAGATTCAAATGAAGAAAGTGAGTCAAATTCAGCAGAATAATTTTTTCGAATGAGATATGTATTTTTACCGATACACATCTCATTTTTTCTTGCTATTATTTACCGTTTGCTGTAAACTAGGCAAGTGTGAGTATTGTTTTCAATACTCTCCTTGCTTTAATGTTTCATATTAAAGCCAATAGACCAAAAGGAGGTGCAGACATGAGCCAAACAGCAAAGTATGAAATCTTATACATTATTCGTCCTGATATGACTGATGATGCAAAGAAAGAACTTGTTGAACGTTTCGATGCTATTGTTACAGACAATGGATCAACCATCATCGAATCAAAAGATTGGGCTAAACGTCGTCTTGCATATGAAATCAATGATTATAAAGAAGGTATTTACCATCTCATTAATCTTGAATCTTCAGATGCAAAGGCTATTGATGAATTTGATCGTTTAGCACGTATTAATCGCGATATCTTACGACACATGATTGTTAAAATTGAAGATTAATTTTGTTTCACGTGAAACATTGAGGAGGATGTAAAATATGAACACTGTTCAATTAGTGGGACGGCTGACTAGAGAAGTAGATTTAAAATTCACTTCTTCTGGAGTAGCGGTAGGAACATTTACTTTAGCGGTTAATCGTAGTTTTACTAATCAACAAGGTGAACGTGAGGCAGATTTTATTAATTGTGTTATTTGGCGGAAAGCAGCTGAAAACTTAGCTAATTTTACCCGTAAAGGATCTCAAATTGGAGTTGAAGGACGGATTCAAACCCGTAATTATGAGAATCAACAAGGTCAACGTGTGTATGTTACCGAAGTGGTTGTGAATAACTTCCATCTCTTAGAGCCTCGATCAGTTACAGAACAAAGACCTGTATCTAATAATTCAAACAACTCTTATTCTAGTCCGACATTTGATAACACAAATCAATATAACAATAATAAGTCATCATTCGATAACAAATCGTTTAACAATAATTTTGACAATCAGTTTTCTCAAAGTCCATTCGTGGAAGATGGACGTCCAATTGAAATATCAGAAGACGACCTTCCCTTCTAAGCAATGGCACAAAGTGTAAAGGAGGAAGAATAATGGCACAACGTCGTGGAGGAAGACGCAGAAGAAAAGTATGTTATTTCTGTGCAAATCATATCGACCATCCAGATTATAAAGATGTTGAATTGTTAGGACGTTTCGTTTCCGATAAAGGTAAAATTTTACCTCGTCGTGTAACTGGAACTTGTGCAAAACATCAACGTGCTTTAACAACTGCAATTAAACGTGCGCGTATTATGGCATTACTACCATTTACCGTACAAGATTAATCGTAAAAGATCCTTCGGGATCTTTTTTTGTTTCACGTGAAACAAACTAGCTAGCATAGTAATGGTGCTGTAAATATGATAAAATTAAACATATTGAAATGAGGTGAACCATGTTCTCAAAAGAAAAAATCAAAAGATTTTTTTCTATTTTCCATTCTTTGGAAATTTCCTGGCAAATCTATACGGTAACGCTGGCTTACATCATTATTATGACGATTGCCATGATCAATGATTGGAAAACAGGAATCTTACTATTATTATTACTGCTCATTGTGCTGGCTTTTTTGTATTTTAATATGGAAACATTCGTTCAAAATATTAATGCTCTAGCAAATGATCTATCTAAAGAAATACGAGAAGCCCATGAAGATTCATATAATCGTAGTCCACTAGGAATTTTATTTTATGATGATAAACAAAGAATTCGTTGGTTGAATACTTCGATGCAGAATATCATTGGTAAGAAAGACGTATTAGGAGAATATATTCCTGAGATTGACGAACAAATTTCTCAATTCTTTGCTGTAGAAGATGATAAGCATTGGCATATTATTAAGTATTATTCAAAATATTATAAAACACTCCATCAAAAAGCTGATGGTAGATTGTTTCTTATTGATGTCAGTGATGAAGTCAATATTCAAGAACAACGAAAAAATGATCGTTTGGTCTTTGGTTATTTATTGTTAGATGATTACAATGAGGTCATTGAAACTTTAGATGATCAAGAGGCAGCTGATTTTGACGCAACCTTATTGAAAGAAATTAATTACTGGACCAATACCTATCATATTTATAGTAAACGAATAGATGATGAGAAATTCATTTTACTAATGAATCTAGCTACCTTAGCTGAACTTGAACAAAATAAATTTAAATTCTTTGATGAGCTTAAAAAGAAAAATAACCTACAAAATATACTTGTCTCTGTAAGTATCGGAATTGCTTATCCAAGTAAAGAAGAAGTAGATTATCGAATCAATGATTTGGCCAAACAAGCTCAAGCAAACTTAGATTTAGCCTTAGGTCGAGGTGGCGATCAAATTGTGGTGAAATCCCAATATGATAAAGCTCGTTTCTATGGCGGGAAAACCCAACAAACGCAGAAACGGTCAAATATTCGCTCAAAACTCATATTTCAAGCCTTTCAGACCCAAATTCAACAATGTGACAACGTGTTGATTACAGGCCATCAAGTCCCCGATTTAGATTCTATCGGCTCGGCTCTAGGTATGTATAAAATTGTTAAGCTGTTTAATCGACCAGTAAAAATAGTTGTCAATGAAGACGAATTTAATTCTGATGTAAAGGAATTAATACGTTTAAGTAAGAATTTAAATGTTAACGAAACCTTTGTAGATGTGGAGGCTGCCAAGGCTCTTATTTCTAAGAAAACCTTGATTATTATGGTGGACCATAATAAACCGAGCTTAAGTGATGCTGAAGAGCTGATCGATATGGCTGAAGTAGTAATTGTTGACCATCACCGTCGGGGAGAAGAATTCCCAACGAACTCTGTGTTAACCTATATTGAGCCTTATGCTTCCTCAACTTCTGAACTAGTGACAGAATTCTTTATGAATATGCGTTATTCAAAAGAAGGTTTAAGTGCCTTTGAAGCAACTGCTTTGTTAGCTGGTATTATGATTGATACCCATAGTTTTTCATCCAGAACGGGATCTAAAACGTTCGATACGGCAAGTTTCTTGAAATCCCGGGGTGCCGATATGGATCAGATTCAGATACTTATGAAAGAAGACTATGCAGCCGTAAGTATGCGTAATCGTCTGATTGAGAAGATGGAAGTGTTTGATCATTTTGCAATTACCAAAGGCGATAATCAAACCATCATTGATAATATTATTGCTTCACAAACAGCTGATTCAATGCTAACCATTAAAGGCATTGATGCAAGCTTTGTGGTTTATCGACGGAATGATCATACCATTGGTATTAGTGCACGTAGCCTCGGTACCGTTAACGTCCAAATTATTATGGAGAAATTAGGTGGCGGAGGACACTTGTCTAATGCGGCTACTCAGATTGAAGATATCAATATCGATCAAGCCTATCAAAAGCTTATTGAAGAAATTAAGATATTCAAGGAGGATAAATAATTATGAAAGTCATTTTACTTGAAGATGTTAGAAAACAAGGTAAAAAAGGACAAGTTATTGAAGTGTCCGAGGGTTATGGACGCAATTATCTTATCAAAAATAATCTGGCCATATTGGCTGATAATGCAGCATTAAACCAATTAAAATCAAAGAAAAAGGCTCAGGCGCGGATTGCTGAAGAAGAATTGCAAGAAGCAGAAGCAACTAAAAAAGCGATTGAAGCCAAAGATGTTACCGTCACCATCGAGGTTAAAATTGGTGAAGATGGTAGATTGTTTGGTGCCATTCCACCTAAGCAAATTGCTGACGAATTAATGAAACAATATGATATCGAGATTGATCGTCGTAAAATTCAATTAAAGGAAAATATTACTGCTATAGGTAGATATAATGTGCCAGTCAAATTACATCATGAGGTGCTGGCTAATATTGATTTGAAAGTCACTGAGAAATAATTCGACACATTAGGGCTTTAAATTGGAGGTTTCCGATTGGAAGGTTTGAATTTTGAAGAAAAGCAGCTCCCTTTTAATATCGAAGCAGAAAAATCTGTGCTAGGAGCTGTTTTAATTAATCCACAGAAAATTGCAAATTTACAAATGATTTTGGAGATGGACGATTTCTATAAAAGGGCCCATCAGCTGATCTATAATGCCATGGTTAGACTAGCCGATAACAACTTAGTTATCGATATTGTCACTTTAGCTAATCAACTTGACGCCTTTGACGAGTTAGAAAATGCGGGTGGTAATGAATATTTAATTGATATTTCATATGCGACGCCAACCGCGGAAAATATTGATTATTATGCTAAAATTGTTAAAGAAAAAGCGACACTCAGAAATTTGATTGCAGCTAGCCAAAAAATCTCTAATTTGGCTTATGCAGAGGCGGATGAAGTTGAAAATATTATCGATGAAAGTGAAAAGATTATTCTTTCAATTGGGGATAAAAATCATGCCAATCATCCCGTCTTAATCCGCAATATTGTGGGAGAAGCTTTTGAGCGTATTACTACCTTAAGTGAAACAAAACAAGACATCGTTGGGCTTCCTTCTGGTTATATTGATTTAGATCGGGTGACCACAGGATTTCAACCGGATCAATTGATTATCATCGCAGCTCGACCTTCAGTGGGTAAGACCGCTTTTGCTTTAAATATTGCTCAGAATGTGGCTACCAAGTCAAAAGTGCCTGTTGTCATCTTTTCCTTGGAAATGGGTGCTTTGGATTTGGTCAATCGGATGCTGTGTGCCGAAGGAAACATCAATGCAACAAATTTAAGAACAGGACAATTAACTGACGATGAATGGACCAGTCTATCAATCGCTGCCAATGTATTACGGGAGTCTCCAATTTATATTGATGACTCTGCAGGTACAAAAGTTAATGAAATACGCGCCAAATGTCGCCGACTAAAACAAGAAACTAAAGAATTAGGATTGATTGTTATCGATTACTTGCAATTAATTGAAGGATCAGGGAAAGAAAATCGACAACAAGAAGTTTCCGAAATTTCACGTCAACTCAAAAAATTAGCTAAAGAACTTTCTGTACCGGTCATTGCTTTATCTCAATTATCCAGAGGCGTGGAACATCGTCAAAATAAACGGCCAATTCTAAGTGATATTCGTGAATCTGGATCAATTGAACAAGATGCTGATATTGTAGCGTTCTTATATCGCGAAGACTACCATCAACAAGAAGATGAAGAGGGACCTCGTGACGACGATTTGCCAGATAATACTGTGGAAGTTATCTTAGCAAAAAATAGAAACGGGGCTCGCGATACGGTTACTTTGTTATTTAAGAAAGAATATAACAAATTTTCTAGTTTATCTTTCGCTCCCGTCCCGGAATTTTAAATTACTTAACATTTACGAAAAAATAACCCCATCGTTACGAGTTATTTCTACTCGTAACGATGGGGTTTCCTTATGACGTATGATTACGTAAAGGGTCAACATCACGTCTAGTAATGATTAGATTTATTAGTATAGGGTTCTACATGAACATCTGTATCATAGACTTGATAGAGTCGGTTTAGAATTATTTCTATCTCTTCGGTAATAGTATGGGATTCAGTAACGCTTAACGCTCCATCAATTTCTACCACGACGTCAACGTAAATATTGACACCACTACGTCGTGCCCGAATCGCTCTGACTTTTTTGACTCTTGGATGCTTTTCGACAGCAACTTGATATTTTAATAAATCTTCTTTATTGAAGGCATCGGATAAAATAAAAGTTGAATCTTTAATAATTGTAAAAGCTGAATAGATGGTTAATAATCCAACTAATATCGCAATAAATATATCTATGGAAGCATAGCCTCGATTAGCAGCTAACGTCCCAATAATTGTTGAAAGCGATATCATCACGTCAGTAAACATATCTTGGGCGGTAGCTCTCAGTCCCAGACTCCGATTCTTGGTCGCAATAGCTTTCAAATATTTGTAAGTTATAAATAGAATGATTGATGAGAGCACAGAAATCCACATAACTTTTAAGTCGGGATTAGGAAAATCCTGTTGAATGAATCGATTAATCGCGGAGCGAATGACATCAATCCCAATATTAGCCATCAGCATCGCAACAATAAATGAAGCTAAGGATTCGTACTTATGATGATCAAAATAATGGTCATCATCCTTCGGTCGTTGGGCAATGAAAAGACCGATGAAAATAGCCAAAGATGAGAAGACATCCGATAAATTATTTAAACCATCGGCATACACTGATGGGGAATCAAAAAAGAGCCCGCCAAGTATTTTACTAGAAGCCATTATAATATAAATAAAAATGCCCAGTCTTGCCCCAAAAGAGGCTGAAGGCTGGGATTTATTTGAATTTGATTGGTTAAACATTTGATAACGTCCTTTTTCCTTATTTAGCATATGACCAATAATTGAGGCCTTCCTCTAAAAAAATACTCTCATCGATACCTTGAATCGAAAACATTTTTAAGGGGTTGTCATTGGGATCATTGACATAAACTTTTCCATTATCGTAGCCACGAATCACAAGAATATGGCCGATTTCAGTGAAATAGCCAGGTTTAACACTAGCCACAACAACTTCGCCTTGTTTGACGGCTTCCATGGCTTGATAGAAATCATTTCCATAATTCATGAATTGATAGCCAAAAGCGTCAGCAAAATCACCAAAAATTTGCCAAGAAGTACCTTGATTATCGACATAGTAATTTTCTTTAGACCAATCAAGAATGTCTTGGGGTTCTTGGTAATGACCAGATAGACTTGAATGTACCATGGCCAAAGAAACGATGGCACACCCGTTTTCGCCTAATTGACGTGTGGTATTAGTACCATAAGGTGTTTTACGCCAATGGGCATCTTTTTGCAAAATCAAGGGAATATTTATTTGGGGAATTTCGGCCAATTCGGGATAATTAGCTGGATTTTCCGGTAAAAAAAGATAGCCTAGCTCTTCAATATCTAGGTTATTTGCATTAATAGCGGAAACTATTTCGTCTTGAGACTCAACTAAATTATTTTCGAATTGTTGTTCATTAATCTTTTTTACTTCATCAATGGTTTCTGGGTTATCAGGATTATATTCAACCAAAGCTTGGGATAAGGGTTTTTGAATTTGCCTTCCCGTCACGAGCGATCCCTGCGAGCTGTCAGGTTCCATCACTAAACTGGTTGTTTCTTCTGGTTCCTGTTGGTTATTTTCTACAATGGTTTGATTTTTCACCGTCATGTCATTTAAATAGAAAACAATGACGGACCCAATAAGGATGATGATAAGACTAAGGCCTGCTGCAAAAAAGTTATGATATTTATTTTTCATGCACAAAAAGGGCCTCCTCATATTTTTTCTTATTGTAACACATTCTCTATAAATTTATATTACAAATCGCTTTCAATCCGATTTATGAACAAAGCTTAAAAAATTTTTGAAAGTTTACAAAAATACTTTGACCCATGCCCATAGTATTTTTATAATGGTCACATTATTAAAAGGAGGCAATAGTATGTCTGAGAAAAAATGGAATCGACAAAGTATCCTGGAGGATGCGCGCCTAAACGAAGTTCGATTTATCCGTTTAATGTTCACCGATATTATGGGCATGATCAAAAATGTTGAAATCCCCTTCTCTCAATTAGAGAAAGCTTTGGAAAATAATATGACTTTTGATGGCTCTTCAGTCGATGGCTTTGTTCGTATCGAAGAAAGTGATATGTATTTAATTCCCGATTTAGATTCATGGTTAGTTTATAATTGGCAGGAAGGCAATGGCAAAGTTGCTTCCTTAATCTGCGATATTGAAACTTCAAAACGTCAACCTTTTATTGGGGACCCTAGAACGAACTTAAAACGCGTCTTAGAAGAAATGGAAGAAATGGGCTTTACTTCCTTTAATTTAGGACCAGAACCAGAATTTTACTTATTTAAGAATGACGAAAATGGGAATGCTACGATGGAATTGAATGACCAAGGAGGTTATTTCGATTTAGCGCCGATGGATTCAGCTGAGAATACTCGACGAGATATTGTCCTAGAGCTTGAAGATCTAGGTTTCGAAATTGAAGCTAGTCACCATGAGTGTGGCCCTGGTCAACATGAAATTGATTGGAAGTATAGTGATGCCTTAACTGCTTGTGATAACATCCAGATATTTAAACTCATCGTCAAAAATGTTGCCCATCGTCATAATTTACACGCATCTTTTATGCCGAAACCAATTCATGGCTTAGCTGGGTCAGGCATGCATTTCAATTTATCTTTGTTTACGGAAGCAGGAAATGCCTTTTATGATCCTGATGGCGTTGACCAACTTTCACAAACGGCCTATTACTTTATTGGGGGATTAATGAAATATGCTAAAGCCTATACTGCTATTATTAATCCTACCGTCAATTCCTATAAACGTTTAGTTTCTGGTTTCGAAGCACCAGTATATATTGCTTGGTCGCAACAAAATCGTTCTCCGCTTATTCGTATTCCTGCAGCAAGAGGCAATTCAACCCGTATTGAAGTACGTAGTGTTGACCCGTCAGCCAATCCTTACTTAGCTTTATCGGTTTTACTCACGGCGGGATTAAAAGGAATTAAAGAAAAGATTATGCCACCTGAAGCAGTTAATCAAAATATCTACGCCATGTCTGATCAAGAACGCTCTGAACATCATATTGATCAATTGCCAGCCTCATTACGTGAAGCAGTCGCCTATTTAAGTCAAACACCTGACATGTTGGCTGCGTTAGGAAGTCATATCTCTGACGCCTTTATCAGAGAAAAAAGTTTAGAATATGCCGAGTACATTCAACAAGTCACTCAATGGGAAATTGAAAAATACTTTATGACCTATTAATAAATTGATATAGTAGCTTATAGTTTTGAAAAGTATTTCGTTTCAGATTTCGGTATTTAGCATGAAGATAGCCTCGAATCTTCAAGAAATTATCACTTGATTCAATTTTTTTGATAGAATAATTAGGATAGGAGGTGACCAAATGATGCAAAAAATTCGTGGTTTTGAAATTGTAACTGCATTTAAATCAAAGGACATTCAACTGCCTTATAGGTCGACGCATCATGCCGCAGGCTATGATATTCAAGCTGCTGAGACCATTATTATCCCCTCCTATTGGGAGCAATTGTTTAAATATTTCTGGGCTAAAATTAATAAGACAGAGGATGTTGAGCATAAATTTGATGAAGAGATTTTTAAAGCGAGTTTAGTCCCTACCGGTTTAAAGGCTTATATGCAAGAAGATGAATATCTTCAGATTATCAACCGATCAAGTAATCCCTTGAAACGATTCCTCACTTTACCCAATAGCGTAGGCATTATTGATGCGGATTACTATAATAATTCAAAGAATGAAGGGCATATCTTTGTTCAATTAATTAATTATGGCTTAAAAGATCGGGAAATAAAAAAAGGGGACCGCATCGCTCAAGCAATTTTTACCAAGTATTTAAAAGTTGATGGCGATCAAGGCGGCTTAAGTCAACGTGAAGGTGGTTTCGGATCTTCAGGACGATAAAGGAGTCAGAATGGCAAAGAAAAAAGTAATCTACGAATGCACAGCTTGTGGTTATGAATCACCAAGATGGCTAGGCAGGTGTCCAAATTGTGGTGGCTGGAATACTTTAGAAGAGCAATATGTTGCACCTGAACCTGCATCGAATACCTTGTCGAATTTAACTCAACGATCAGCCAACCATCCAGAAGCCAGCACTTTACAGAATATTCCTCTGATGGAGGCTGAACGAATTTCCAGTAAGCTGGCAGAATTTGATCGTGTCCTAGGTGGGGGCATCGTTCCAGGATCTTTAGTCTTGATTGGTGGAGATCCTGGCATTGGCAAGTCCACTCTATTATTACAAGTATCCTTGTTATTGGCCGAGCAGAATCAACAACTTCTATATGTATCCGGCGAAGAGAGTTTAAGCCAAATAAAATTAAGAGCCCATCGCTTATCAGTACAAGAATCTGAATTATTATTATTAGCTGAGACGGATCTTACGATTATTGCTAACGAAATTAATAAAACTCAGCCAACGATTGTAATTATTGACTCGATTCAAACGATGACTTTGCCAGATCATCAAGGAATTGCCGGTTCTGTATCCCAAGTTCGAGAAGTCACCGGTCAATTGATGAGGATAGCTAAAGATAATCAAATCGCAATCTTTATCGTTGGTCATGTTACCAAGGAAGGGAATATAGCTGGACCACGAATGTTAGAACATATGGTGGATACAGTTCTTTATTTCGAGGGAGAAAAGTACAATCGTTTCCGCATTTTGCGAGCTGTAAAGAATCGTTTTGGTTCGACGAATGAAATGGGTGTCTTTGAGATGCTGGACTCGGGCTTAAAAGAAGTAACCAATCCTTCGCAAATGTTTTTGGAAGAACGGTTACCGGGAGCCATTGGCTCCATCGTGGTGCCTGCCCTGGAGGGGAGCCGGGTGGTCCTGGCTGAAATTCAATCCCTAATGACTCCCACCGTCTTTGGGAATGCTAAGCGGACCAGTAGTGGTATGGAATATCAGAAAGTTTCTTTAATTTTGGCTGTAATGGAGAAACATTGCGGTTTGTTAGTCCAAAATCAAGACGCCTTCTTTAAAACGGCAGGTGGTGTTCGTTTAGATGATCCAGCCATTGATTTAGCTTTGGCGATGAGTATTGCATCTAGTTACTGGAACCGGCCGACTAAAGTGGCGGATTGCTTTGTGGGTGAAATTGGTCTAACAGGAGAAATTCGCAGAGTCAATCAAATCCGCGATCGAATTAAAGAGGCCGATAAGTTAGGCTTTAAACGAATCTTCATTCCTAAAAATAATCAGGACCAGTTAGAAACAGATTATGAGATTGAGATTGTTCCAATTAGTACGATTCAAGAAGCCGTAAGACTAGTTTTTCCGCGATAAAGTTTTATAATAAGATTTAGCAAAGGGGGTGAGATGATGTTAAAAAAAGTAGTGCTATTTATTTCAGCAATTGTGGGCATAAGTTTTGGTTTAACCATTGGACAAGCTTTGTGGCAAGCGATTAATATAAAAAATGTAATCTTAACCAACCCATTGTTTAACGCACTTATTTTTGGACTTATTTTTATGATATTAGGCGGGTTGTTGCTACCTTTTATTGATAAAGTGACACGTCGGATTATCGATTGGACCCATCGGCAAACGACCTCTTTATTAATTGTTGAAGCCATTGGAACACTTCTGGGATTAATCATTGGTTATCTAATTGCCTTACCTTTTGTCAGTTTAAATATCCCATTTATTTCCAGTACTTTACCAATTGTACTTTCAATTATTTTGGCCTATATTGGCTATAATATTGCTGCGACTCAACATGAAGAGATTGTAACCAGTGTGAGTCATTTTTTTGCTAAGGATCGTCCGTTTAGTTTTTCTGAAAAAGGTAAACAAGCTAAGCTTACCGAATCTAAGTCGGGGGAAGCTCTTTACAAATTACTTGATACCAGCGTGATTATTGATGGCCGAATTGTTGATATTGTTAAGACGAATTTTATCGAGGGGACCTTAATCATTCCTAATTTTGTTTTACATGAATTACAATTAATTGCCGACTCTTCGGATGGCTTGAAACGGGCCAAAGGTCGACGCGGATTAGATATCTTAAATGAACTGCAGAAAGATGATTCTATTCCCATTGAATATTATGAAGGTGATTTTGATGATATTAAAGAAGTGGATAGTAAATTAGTCCGTCTGGCAAAATTATTAGGGGCGGCGATTATCACTAATGATTATAACTTGAACAAAGTTAGTGAATTCCAACAAGTGAAGGTCTTTAATATCAATGAATTGGCTAACGCACTTAAACCAGTATTTATTCCTGGGGAAGAGATGATGGTTCAGGTGATTAAAGAGGGTACTGAGCGCAAACAGGGTGTGGCCTATTTAGAAGATGGTACCATGATTGTGGTCGAAGACGGGCAGCTCTATATGGGCGAAACGATCCCTGTGGTAGTAACGAGCGCCTTACAAACAGCGGCGGGTCGGATGATCTTTGCTAAACCAAAATAAGAAATTGTCAACTGAACTGGAGGGTCTATTGGTAAAGTGATAGACTTAAAGATAACAATAATAAAAAAGGAGTCGTAATGAATGAGTTCTAAAATTCGGGTACGATATGCACCAAGTCCAACCGGACATCTTCATATCGGTAATGCAAGAACAGCTTTATTTAATTACTTATTTGCCAGACATCATCAAGGTGATTTTATCATTCGGACTGAAGATACCGATTTAAAACGTAATATTGCCGATGGTGAACGCAGCCAATTAGAAAATCTTGAATGGTTAGGGATGGATTGGGATGAATCGGCAGTCAATCCTGGCGCTTATGGACCCTATCGCCAATCTGAACGTTTAGATATTTATCAAAAATATATTGATCAATTATTGGCGGAAGATAAGGCCTATAAATGTTATATGACCGAAGAGGAATTAGAAGCTGAGCGTGAAGCCCAACAAGCTCGAGGCGAGGCGCCCCATTACGGAGGACAACATGCTCATTTAACCAAAGAAGAACAAGCTGCCTTCGAAGCGGAAGGTCGTGAGCCAGTCATTCGTTTCCGTGTTCCCCAAAACAAAACCTATGCCTTTGATGATATTGTGAAGGGCCCGATCCAATTCGAATCTAAATCAGTTTCTGGTGATTGGGTTATTCAAAAACGTGATGGCTATCCAACCTATAACTTTGCCGTGGTAATCGATGACCATTTAATGGAAATTACCCATGTCTTAAGGGGAGACGACCATATTGCCAATACTCCTAAACAAATGATGATCTATGATGCTTTCGATTGGGAATATCCTCGTTTCGGTCATATGACCTTGATTATAAATAGTGAAACGAATAAGAAATTAAGTAAGCGTGATGAATCTATTCTCCAATTCATTGAACAATATCGTGAATTAGGGTATTTGCCAGAAGCTATGTTTAATTTTATTGCTTTGTTAGGTTGGTCACCTAAGGGAGAAGAAGAAATATTCAGTCGAGAAGAACTCATCGATATCTTTGATGTTTCTCGCTTATCCACTTCACCAGCTGCTTTTGATGTGAAGAAGTTGGAATGGATTAACAATACTTACATGAAGAAAGCTGACTTAGAGACAGTGACTCAATTGGCTTTACCGCATTTACAAAAAGCCGGGCTAGTAGCAGAAAATCTAAGTCCTGAAGATGATGAATGGGTAGAGAAATTAGTTTCTTTATATCATGATGAGATGAGTTATGGAGCGCAAATCACCGACCTATCACAATTATTCTTCAATGAGACATTGCAGATTGATGAAGCGGCTCGTCAAGAAGCATCGGTCGATACAGCTAAGACAGTTATTGAAGCTATGGCAGAAAAATTAAAAAATCTCGACCTGGCTTCCTTTACCGAAGAAAATATCAAACCTCTTATCAAAGAAATTCAAAAGGAAACAGGCATCAAAGGCCGTAAGTTATTTATGCCAATTCGGATTGCGGTCAGTGGACAAATGCATGGTCCAGAACTCGCCAAGGTTATTGAAGTGTTAGGTAAGGAAAAGGTCTTAGACCATATTCAACAAGTCCTGCAACAATTATAATTAGCCGTTGACTTATTTATTAACGCTACACTGATATAGATCCACCAGCCATTGGTTAAATCCATGTGACTTGGTGGATCTCTTTTTGTCGTTACTATGTGGTATGGATTCCTTGACTGTTTTTTCCCGAAATAGAAATTGTTCCAAAGTTGATCCAGGAAGATAAAAGCTCGCCAACATCACAGCATGCATGAAAAAATATTAGTAGGGTGCCTGTTTAAGTTGAACTAATTTTCTAACTTGAGGGAATCAGTAGATAATTTTATTAATGATCAGTCTTCCTATAGATGACAAAGTTTTTCCGATCATAGTCAGTTGCGATTCATCCCTGGGCCAAGTAGAAAACCGTTCAAGTTGCATGATGAAATGTGTTAGAATGTATTTATTATCGAACAGAGGGGGAAGAGCATGGGAATTGAAATTTATAATACAATGACTCGACAAAAAGAAGTATTTAAACCGATTGAAGAAGGAAAGGTACAATTCTATGTATGTGGGCCCACGGTTTATAACTATATTCATATTGGTAATGCTCGGAGTGCTGTGGCTTTTGATACCATTCGGCGCTATCTAGAATATCGCGGATATGAAGTTAACTATGTGTCCAACTTTACCGATGTGGATGACAAAATCATCAAAGCTGCTAAACAAGAAGGGTTGTCGCCGAAAGAGCTCGCTGATAAATATATCGCCGCCTACAAAGAAGATACTCAAAAAATCAATATTAAAACTGCCAATGTTCACCCCCGCGTAATGGAAAACATTCCAGAAATTATTGATTTTATTCAAGATTTGGTGGATCAAGGATTTGCTTATGAAGCTGATGGTGACGTCTACTTTAGAACCCAAAAATTTGATGATTACGGCAAACTATCGAATAAATCGGTGTCAGAACTATTAGTAGGTGCTAGTCAGCGGGTTGATACTGATGAGACTGAACGGAAGGAAGCGCCGATTGATTTTGCCTTATGGAAGGCTAATCGCCAGCCAGATGAAATTTCCTGGCCATCACCTTGGGGACCTGGCCGTCCAGGTTGGCATATTGAATGTTCAGTCATGTCAACCAAATACTTGGGCGAACAATTAGATATTCATGGTGGTGGACAAGATTTGGAATTCCCGCATCATGAAAATGAAATTGCTCAATCAGAGGCTCACAGTGGTCACACCTTTGCCAATTATTGGATGCATAATGGCTTTGTCACTGTAGGTGCTCAAGATGAAAAGATGAGTAAGTCATTAGGAAACTTTGTTTTGTTACGAGATATGTTAAACGAAGTAGATCCCCTAGTCGTTCGATATCTATTAGCTTCAGTTCATTACCGTCGTCCTCTACGTTATGATGATACAACGGTTCAAGAGGCCCAAGTTAATATTAATCGCTTAAAAGAATTGCATCGCCGCTTATCTTTACGATTAAAAGATGAGAATCTGGCTGATGCGCTCTCTACTGATCAAGAATGGCAAAACAAAATTCGTCAACATGAAGCAGATTTTGTTCAAGCTATGGATGATGATTTCAACGCAGCGAATGGTCTGACTGTTATTTTTGAGATGGTTAAAGAGATGAATCGCTATCTCAGTCTAACTCAATGCTCACGGACCAGCCTACAAATGATGCTTGATCGTCTGGAGACTTTGTTAAGTATTTTTGGTTTGATCTTTGAGAATGAAGAAGAAATTTTGGATGCAGAAATTATTGCCTTAATTGAGGAACGCAAACAAGCACGCCTAAATAAAGATTATCAAAGAGCAGATGAGATTCGTAAACATTTGAAAGAACAGGGTGTGGAACTAGATGATACTCCCCAAGGAACGGTTTGGAAACGTCAATAACTATAGGAATTAAAGGAGCAATCAATGGATGTAAATCAATTAAATGGGGTGGCTTTAGCTTATTTGGGCGATAGTGCCTATGAATTAAAAATTCGTCAATATGTTCTAGAACAAGGTATTCGCCAAGCTAATCAGTTACATCGAGCCAGTGTTCAATACGTCGAAGCCAAGGCGCAAGCTAAAGTCATCCAATATTGGCTCCATGTTAGTGACTGCTTAAGCGACGAAGAAATTAATATCTATAAACGGGGGCGTAACCATAAGGCGAATACTAAAGCAAAAAATGCTTCGATAGGTGAATATCGTCAGGCTACAGGATTCGAGGCCTTGATGGGCTGGTTGTACTTAAGTCAACAGTACGATCGATTCAATCAGTTGGTTGAAGATGCCATCCAAATCATTGAAGGAGAATAAAAATGGCTGTGGATAAGAGAGAAAATTTCAATGGAAAACAAGAAGATAACGAAATTTTATATGGTCGACACACCGTTTTAACCATTTTGCAGTCAAATAAAGAGGTAAATAAATTATTTTTACAAAAAGGGATAGCGGGTAAACAAATAACCGATATACTGAAGTTGGTAAAGCAACGAGGTATTGTTTACCAAGAGGTCCCCAAGAACAAATTAGATGAACTGAGTCAAGGAGAAAATCACCAAGGCGTGATCATCACTGTAGCTCCATATCACTATCAGAGTATAGAAGATAGCTTTGCTTTAGCTAGTCAAAGACAAGAAGATCCTTTCTTGTTAATATTGGATGAAATCGTTGATCCTCATAATTTAGGTTCGATTCTCAGAACGGCTGACGCAACTGGCGTGCATGGGATCATTATTCCTAAACGTCGATCCGTTGGCTTGACAGGGGTCGTCGCCAAAATTTCAACGGGAGCGATTGAACATATCCCTGTGATACGGGTAACCAATCTAGCGCAAACGATCGATCAGCTTAAATCTAGAGGCCTATGGATATTTGCAACGGATATGGAAGGTGAAGATATGCGCCAATGGAATTCCCAAGGACCGATTGCCTTGGTTATTGGGAATGAAGGCAAAGGAGTTTCCCCTCTACTCAAACAAAAATGTGATGGGATCGTGACCATCCCGATGCAAGGGCATGTTCAAAGTCTCAATGCGTCAGTCGCAGCTTCTGTCTTAATGTATGAGGTTGCTCGAGATCGCATTCCGATCAGGTGATTTGATGCGAAAGAAAATTCTATTTGTTGATGGGTATAATATGATAGGATCCTGGCCCCACTTGAATCAATTGAAACATAAGGATTTAATTCAGCAGGCCCGGGATCTTCTCCTATTCGAACTCTCAAATTACCGGAAATTTCGAGGTATCGACCAATTAGTGGTAGTCTTTGATGCCCAATTCGTTCCGGGACTGAGCCAAAGTTTCGAAGAATATGAGCTGACCGTTGTCTTTACCAAAGAAGGAGAAACAGCCGATACTTATATTGAAAGAGAAGTTCAAGCTTTTATTCATCCTTTAAATGCTGTCCGTGTAGCGACTAGTGATGCAGCAGAACAATGGTTAATCTTTCAACAAGGGGCTCTGAGAATGTCAGCTCATGAGCTCTTACTGGATAAAGAATTAACTGAAAAACAAATTCAAACTGAAGTAAAACATCACTATCAGCAAATTGTGCGGCGCAGAAGTCCATGGGAAATGGAAGATTTAGAGTATTTAGATTTACTTCGTCATAATATTGAACACTTATCAGATAAGGATGGCCATTCTCCTAAATAAGTAAAGGAGAAAGAAATATGAAGAAGATTGCTCTATTATCGAATGAACAACTTGTCGAAGCTTATCAACAAAGCTCTAACCAAGATTATTTAGTTGAATTATTTGATCGTTTTAAACCTTTAATACGCAGTCTCTCCCGTCAATACTTTATTATTGATTATGATAATGATGATTTCGAACAAGAAGTTCGGGTCGCATTATTGAAAGCTGTCCGCACATTCAATTTGGAGCGTAGATCTTTTTTTGCACCTTATGCCCGCTGCGTATGTCGCAATCACATCATTAATATTGCGCGTTACCGGTTGGCTTCCTGTCGAGGCGGAGGCAAGAAGGATTTATCACTTAATGTGGAAGTTGATGGAGATAGTGTGGATACCTTGAGTCTATTACCAGATACTAATAATTTGCCCATTTATGAAATTTGTTCAACCCAATCTAAATTTATAAGAGTTTTGAATAGCTTGTCTAAATTAGAGAAACAGGTATTGCATAAATATCTTTCGGAAGGAAATTATAAGAAAATTGCCGAAGAATTAGGGATGAGTTTGAAAAAAGTTCACGATACGATTTATCGGTGTCGGAAGAAATTCAAACAATTAGCCTAAATTTCAAAAAAACCTCTAAACTTTAGAGGTTTTTTTTAATGGATATGATAATATATAGCTTAGGCAAAGGAGTGGGAGACTGAATGGTAAAAAACGAGTTTATTGAAAAGGTTCAAGTGGCTGTAGAAGGAAAGGAAAAATTACTTAATCAACATTTTCCTTTATATGCATTAAGAGCCATCTATGCAGGAATGTTCCTCACCATCGCAACGGTGTGTGCTGCGATGGCAGCGAATGTATTTCAGGATCCTCTTCCTTATTTAGCTAAATTTGTATATGCAATTATTTTCCCTTTTGGTTTAATGATGATTTTGGTACTCAAGACAGAACTAGCGACCTCTAACATGATGTATACGATGGTCGGTCAGCATCAGGGTTTGTTGAAGATAAGCTCAGGCATTAAGATTGTCCTAATTTGTACTTTCTTTAACTGGTGTGGGGCTATTTTAATGGCATTGTTAATGAGCTGGGCGACAAATGCGCAACAAATTACAGAAACATCATTCTTAGTGAATGTGGCGCAGGCCAAATTAGCGAAGAGTCTGTTAAGTATTTTTATCGAAGCTATTTTAGCTAATATTTTTGTCAATATTGCTATCATTGGCCAAATGAATATTAAAAATGAATTCGCCAAACTATTTTTTGTTGAAGTCGTTATTTTTATGTTTGCTTATTTTGGTTATGAACACGTAATCGCGAATTTTAGTGTGTTTTCAATGGTAGGTTTTACAGGTCATAGTTTACCTTGGGGGCAAGTTTTGATGCAATGGCTTGTGGCCTTCTTAGGTAATGTTGTCGGCGGCGGTGTAATTATGGGCTTGGGTTATAGTCTGTTAAATCGAAACACTTTATAGAGATACTTGACAAAAGTGGCATCAGTTCATTAGTATATTGATGACTTATAAAAAGGAGGGGTTGTTATGGCCCAAAAGAAAGGCGCTTTAGCATGTACGGTCTGTGGCCAACGCAATTATTCAATGACTCCGACACAAATGGGCAAGGCCACTCGCTTAGAAGTTATGAAATTCTGTAAATACTGTAATAAACACACGCTTCATAAAGAGACTAAATAGTAAATGTTATAGAAAGGAAAGACTCATGTCATATTTTAAAAATGTTCTGCAAGAAATGAAAAAAGTGACTTGGCCAAATCTCCAAGAAGTGAATCGTTATACTTGGACAGTTATTTTCATGGTGATTGCTTTTTCTATTTTCTTTGCTGTCGTTGATTTCGGCCTATCTAATCTACTAAATTGGTTATTTACCTTAGCTTAAGCTACTGATATTTTAACCGAAAACATGGTATAATATACTAAAAGAAAGCCTACATGATGTAGGTTTTTTATTATGAAGAGAAAGTCAAAGGAGGAAAGTTGCGTGAACGGAGAAAAAGCTTGGTATGTGCTCCATACTTACTCAGGATATGAGAACAAAGTCAAAGAGAATATAGAATTGCGTAAAGATTCGATGGATATGAATGAAAATATCTTCCGGGTTATGGTTCCAGAAGAAGAAGTAACCGAAATGAAAGATGGCGTTAAGAAGACCAAATCTAAGAAGAAATTTCCTGGTTATGTGTTAGTAGAAATGGTCATGTCTGATGAAGCGTGGTTTGTGGTCAGAAATACACCAGGGGTAACGGGGTTTGTTGGTTCACATGGTGCAGGATCTAAACCTTCTCCCTTATTAGAAGAAGAAGTGGCTGTTTTATTAGGTGATAAAGCTGCTCCAAAACCAGTGGTTGATTTAGAAGTTGAGATTGGTGATCGGGTTGAAATTATCGATGGTGCCTTCTCAGGGTTAGCCGGTGTCATTGAAGAAATTGATCAAGATCAGCAACGATTAAAAGTTGTGATTGAAATGTTTGGTCGCGAAACCGTGACCGAGCTAGAATTCTATCAGGTCAAAGCCGAAGAAATCTAAATTGAGCAAGTAGTCCTGAAAAATATTATAAATTTGCTTGATTTTGCTAAAGATTGTGTTATAATGCTTCGGTGCGCATGTACGCACACTGAGTGGGAGGTTACTAACCGTATACCACATCACGAACTTAAAAAAACAAGGAGGAATGTTTCGTGGCTAAAAAAGTTGTCAAACAAGTCAAATTGCAAATTCCAGCCGGACAAGCAAGTCCAGCTCCACCAGTAGGTCCTGCATTAGGGCAAGCCGGTGTGAATATTATGGCTTTCACCAAGGAATTTAATGCTCAAACTCAAGATCAAAATGGAATGATTATTCCAGTAGTGATTGATGTTTATGAAGACCGTTCATTTACCTTCATCACTAAAACTCCACCAGCCCCAGTTCTATTGAAGAAAGCTGCTGGTTTATCTAAAGCTTCTGGCGAACCTAACAAAAATAAAGTTGGAAAAGTGACCAAAGCTCAAGTTCAAGAAATTGCTGAAATCAAAATGAAAGACTTAAATGCAGCAGACGTAGAAGCTGCAATGCGCATGATCGAAGGTACTGCTCGTTCTATGGGTATTACTGTAGAAGGCTAAATGCGGGTGCAGTTTCCACAAACCCGTATTCTATCGGGTGTGGGAGGAAAAACCGTTATCACCACAAAAATAGGAGGAAATAAAAATGGCTAAAAAAAGCAAACAATATCAAGCGGCCTTAGAAAAAGTAGACCGCAACAAACTTTATACTCCAACAGAAGCAATTACTTTAGCTAAAGAAATCGACTTTGCTAAATTTGATGCCACTGTCGAAGTATCTTATAACTTAAATATCGATGTTAAAAAAGCAGACCAACAAATTCGTGGTGCCATGGTCTTACCAAATGGTACTGGTAAAACTCAAACGGTTGTCGTAGTTGCTCAAGGAGCAAAAGCTGAAGAAGCTCGCGCTGCTGGTGCTGACTTCGTTGGTGATGCTGATATTATTGAGAAAATCAACGGCGGCTGGTTAGATTTTGATGTTATGGTAGCTACCCCTGATATGATGGGTCAAGTAGGCCGCTTAGGTCGTGTCCTTGGTCCAAAAGGCTTGATGCCGAACCCTAAAACAGGTACCGTAACAATGGATGTTACTAAAGCAGTAGAAGAAATCAAAGCTGGTAAAGTAAATTACCGTGCTGACAAAGCTGGTATCGTGAACGTGCCAATTGGTAAAGTATCCTTCTCTACTGAAAAATTAGTTGAAAACTTCAAGGCTTTACACGAAGAATTAATTCGAGTAAAACCAAGCGGAGCTAAAGGTAGATTTATCACCAATCTTACTTTGACCACAACCTTTGGACCTGGTATTAAGATTGATGCACAAACAATCACCGCAGCCGTAACTAAGAAAGATGAAGAAGAAGAATAATTCTTCTTGCAAATCAAATAATAATGCGTTACAATGTGTAGCGTCAAACGACCGAAGACAGTAAGTGGCTTTAGCCTTAATTTCTTACCGAGGAAGTTCCCGAATTATTTTGGAAGCTATCTCTATGTCTAAGGTGACATAGAGATTTTTTAATGTAAATTAATGAATCTCTATCTTATCTAATATTGACGGAGGTGAATTATTTGGTTAAACGTGTTGTAAGTAAAGAAGCAAAACAAGCAGAAATCGATCAACTTGTTGAAGATTTCAAATCTTCTTCAGCAATCTTGGTTGTAGACTTTTTAGGTTTATCTGTTGCCGAAGTTACTGCATTACGTAAGGAATTACGTGATAACGACGTGAAGATGAAAGTTGTTAAGAATACTTTATTACGTCGAGCTGCGGCTCAAGCAGAAATTGAAGGTCTTGATGAATATTTCAGCGGACCTACAGCGATTGTCTTTAGTGAAGACATTGTGGCTCCTGCTAAAATCTTGACCGAACAAGTCAAGAATCTTGATGCCTTGGAAATCAAGGGCGGTATGATCGAAGGTAAAGTGGCCTCATTGGCTGATATCGAAACTGTCGCTAAATTACCTAGTCGTGAAGGATTACTATCAATGTTACTATCAGTGCTACAAGCGCCAATGCGCAATACAGCATCTGTTCTATCTCAAGCATCTCCTGCACGCAAGATGGCTTATGCGCTTAAAGCTGTTGCAGATTCAAAAGACGCTGCCTAATAAAATAAAATTATAAAGGAGAAATATATTATGGCATTAAATATTGAACAAATTATTGAAGATATTAAATCATCAACTGTTGTAGAATTAAACGAATTAGTTAAAGCAATCGAAGAAGAATTCGGTGTGTCTGCTGCTGCTCCTGTAGCTGTAGCTGCTGCTCCTGGTGCTGGTGAAGCTTCAGCTGCTGCTGAACAAACTGAATTCAATGTTGAATTGAAATCAGCTGGCGCTGCTAAAATCAAAGTTATCAAAGCAGTTCGTGAAGCAACTGGTTTAGGCTTGAAAGAAGCTAAAGAATTAGTTGACGGCGCTCCTTCAGTGATTAAAGAAGCTGTTTCTAAAGAAGAAGCTGAAGAACTTAAAGCTAAGATCGAAGAAGCTGGCGGAGAAGTTGAAGTTAAATAATTATATTAACTTACAAATAAAAGAGAAGCATTCCTTGCGGAAGCTTCTCTTTTTTTGCGTTAAGAATTAATAATTTTTTAGAATAGCTTCGATGATTTGGCTCACACCGTGGAGATTATGGTCGGGGGCACGTAAGGTTGAGAATGATTTAACCTCTTCGCTCGCGTTTTCCATGACAAATCCATATTTTGCCATTTGTAACATGGATCGATCATTTAAGGAATCGCCAATCGTAGCCACTTCATCCATCGTCCAACCTTTAGCTGCGGCATAAGAGGCAATGGCTAAGCCTTTCTGAGCTTTTTGATGGGTTACTTCTAAATTGTCAATATTTGATGAAGTTATATCTAAACTATCTTCACTCGCGAAGACATCTTGAAAGGCCTGCAGTTTTTCCGGATTTTCGGAAAGAATCATCATCTTCAGGACGGGACTAGCTTGATTGAATTGGTAATCATTAATATCACGAACATAATTAATATCATTAATGAATTGCATGCGACTACTTTGGTCTGAATCGATTCCCAAGTCGAGATTGGCGAAGATCTTCTTTAAGAAACTATCAGTATCCATCACATAGAGATATTGTGAGTCCATAACGGAATAACCAATTCCATGCTGTTGACAAAAGAGGATCATTTGTTTAACAATTGGGAAACTCATTGGGATCGAATGCTCTAAATGCCCGTCTCTGGTATAAATGGCAGCACCGTTTAAATTAATCATTTCGCAATCAATCTGATGCATATCTAAAAAAGGTTTAGCTGAATGGAAGGTTCGGCCAGTAGCAATCATAAATTCGATACCACGAGCTTGTAATTTCTTGATACTATTGGCATTTTCTTGACTAATAATGTGTTGGTCATTTAACAGGGTACCATCCATATCTGAGACAAATAATTTAATCATATTTTTCCTCCATGCTTACTATGCTAATAGTTTACCATGAACCTCGGTAAAATGTTAGAATATCAATTAAGATTACAATTCAAAGGAGTATAGCATTGACGGAACAATATTTTGAACACCAGCCTCATAGCGCCGACCATCCTCAGACTTTTGAATTTAGCTTTAAGCACAAGACTTATACCTTCCAAACGAATGCTGGAGTATTCTCCAAGAGTCAAATCGATTACGGTTCCCAGGTCTTATTAGAAAGCTTTCTTTCAAATTATCAAGTTGAAAATCAAGAAAAAATCCTGGAATTAGGTAGTGGTTATGGGCCTATCTCTATTATTCTAAACCAGGAACTTCCCCAGACGAAGATTACGGCGGTGGAGATTAACCGACGAGCTTATGAATTGGCAAAGCAGAATGCTGCAGTGAATCAGGCTTCATCAATTCAATGGCTTTTAACGGATGCCATTAATTTACAATTAATTGATCGATATCAGTGGGTCTTGACGAATCCACCCATTCGAGCTGGGAAACATGTAATCCAACGATTTGTAGCCGTGGCTTATGAGCATTTATTAGAAAATGGCCGTCTGGTTCTCGTGATTCAGAAAAAACAAGGGGCCCCTTCGATGAAGAAATATATGGAGGAAGTTTTCGGCAATGTCGAACGACTAAAGCAGGATAAAGGCTATTGGATTCTATCCAGTCAAAAGCTTGCATCGACAGATGAAAACCGCTAAAATGATTCTAGACATAAGTCTTATAATAGACAATAGTTTAAAATTGAGGCGGAGGAATCCAAATGTTAAGTCATAACGAGGAACGCATCTTGTTATTATTGAAAGAAAACCCCTTTCTATCGCAACAAGAAATCGCTGACCTGATTCATTTAAGCCGATCGACCGTAGCAACACTTATTTCCAATTTAATTGAAAAGAAATACCTATTAGGTCGGGCCTATGTCCTTAATCAAAGCAGTGAAATTGTATGTATTGGGGCGATGAACCTCGACCGTAAGTATTTTCTCAAAGATCATTTACAAGCTGGCACGAGTAATCCGGTGATTTCTAGCCAAAGTATGGGCGGCGTGGCCCGAAATGTTTCGGAGAACCTAGGGCGTTTAGGTTTAGATGTGTCGCTCGTTTCTTTAGCGGGTAATGATAAGGAATTTGATTGGATTCGTCAACAGAGTCAACCTTATATTAACTTCCAATATGTCCAAAACCTAAGTAATTACCCGACCGGGAGTTATACAGCGGTGATTGATTCAAATGGAGAGATGACTCTAGCCCTTGCTGATATGGAAATCTACGATCAGATGACCCTATCTTGGATTCAGCAATACCAAACCGCTTTTTCTTCGGCTAAAGCACTGGTGGTTGACCTGAACCCTCCTTTAGCGGTTGTCGAATATGTGATAAATTTTGCCCGACAGACAAAAGTTCCCTTGTATCTGATTCCAGTGAGTGGTCCAAAGATGGCTCGACTGCCTAAGGATTTAACCGGAGTGACGGGGATGATTGTGAATCTAGATGAATCACAGACTTATTTCTCGTTAAAGGATAACGACCGAGATCTCGCCAAAATTGCTCCCTTGTGGATGGGTACGGGTCTGGAACAAATCGTTCTAACGCACGGAAGTCAACCAAGCTATTACTTGGATCGAACGGGTCAGACGTTCTCAATCAAACCTCCTCAAGTTGATCAGGTGGTTGAGGTGACCGGCGCTGGCGATGCTTTCTCAGCGGGAATGATTTATGCTTGGATTAAGGGCTATCCAGCTGATCGAGCATTAGAATTAGCCATGGCCAATGCCAATCTGTGTATCCAATCCCGACAGACAGTCCGCAAAGATTTGAATGAAACCTTATTAGAAAATTATCGTCAAACAATATTTAGGAGGTAATTATGAACCCATTAATTCGTTTAAGCCAAGAAGTTAAAGAAGCTTTAGATCATCACCAACCAGTAGTAGCACTAGAATCTACCATTATATCTCATGGGATGCCTTATCCACAGAATGTAGAGATGGCGCGTAAGACTGAACAAATTATTCGTGAACATGGAGCAGTACCCGCCACCATTGCCTTAATGGATGGTAAGATCCAAGTCGGTCTTGATGATCAACAGTTAGAATTACTAGCGACTGCTCCGAATGTTGCCAAAGTATCTCGTCGTGATTTTGCAGAAATTTTGGCTAGTCAACAAATTGGAGCTACGACAGTGGCTTCAACCATGATTGCGGCTAAATTAGCTGGGATTAAGGTCTTCGTCACGGGAGGTATTGGGGGAGTTCATCGTGAAGGACAGGATAGTATGGATATTTCTGCTGACCTAGAAGAGCTAAGCCAAACTAATCTTACGGTCGTATGTGCGGGTGCGAAAGCAATTCTTGATTTAGGCCGCACGATGGAATATCTTGAAACCAAAGGAGTGCCGGTGGTCGGTTATCAAACCGATTATTTACCTGCCTTTTATTCTAGAGCCTCTGATGTGGCTTTGAATTTACGTAAAGATCATCCCGAAGAGATTGCAGCTTTGATGCACTATCAAGATGTCGCTGAATTAAAATCAGCCATTCTAGTCACCAATCCAATTCCAGCAGAACATGAAATTCCTCATGAAGATATTGATCAAATTATTCAACAAGCCCTCGCCGAAGAAAAAGAAGCAGGAGTTCATGGTAAGGATTCAACACCTTTCTTACTTGCTAAGATTGTCGAATTAACCGAAGGCCGATCGCTAGCGAGCAATATTGAATTGGTCTATAATAATGCTCGTCTCGGGGCAGAGATTGCGGTGGCCTACCAAGCCTATCAATAAAATAAAATTTATGTATCAGGTTATTTCTGATCAGCTTCGATATTCATAAATCAATCATTCAGCCCAACTTTTTGTTGGAGGTTGCTCGAAGAAATTTCTTAATTAAAAGATATGATGAAGGGAGTCGATTCAATGCCAGCCAAGCAAGAACATCAAACGATTACCCACCCCTTGTCTCCTTTATATCAATCAGATTCTAAAATTTTAATTCTTGGATCTTTTCCTTCAGTTCAGACCCGGGCTTACGGCTTCTTTTATGGGCATCCGCAGAATCGCTTTTGGCCATTAATGTCCGCCTTGTTCGGAGAAACTTTATCAAACGAGATTGGAGAACGTCGCGACTTTCTACTACGACACCAGATTGCCGTTTATGATTCAATCTATCAGTGTGATATTATTGGTTCGAGTGATGCCTCGATACAAAATGTGATCCCGACAGATTTAAGTCAGGTCTTCCAACAAAGCCAAATTGAACAAGTCTTCTGTAATGGAGCTACTTCCTACAAATATTATCAGAAGTATCATGCCAAACAAAGTCAGATAGCTGGTATAAAACTTCCATCCACGAGTCCAGCTAATGCTCGGTTCCGTCTGGCTGATTTGTTAGAAGCTTGGTCGGTGATATTGCCCTATTTAGCTTAGCAGAATAGGTCTAAAGAATGTTAGCTGAATAACATCAAAGAAGGAATTGACTTTCCTTCTTTTTTTTGCTATGATGGATGAACGTGAGAAGCAGATTATAAAAGAAAACCATCTGAAATATTGTCCAGATAGGCTTTCTAGGGAATTAAACAAAAGAATTGTGTAGTCGTACTCAAATCTTTTGTTATTTTTTTGCCTAAAAGTCTGGTAAATCCACGATTTGTTATCAAAATGTAAGGTTTGTAACTTAATTGTAACATTGTGTTTGATTATATATAAGGGGTGAAGAGCTTGAGTCATCATATTGTTAAATATGGTAAGAAAGCAGAACGTCGTAGCTATTCGCGCATTGCCGAAGTCTTAGAACTACCGAATTTGATTGAGATTCAAACTAAATCCTATGAATGGTTCCTAGATAAAGGGATTCGGATTATGTTTGAGGATATTTCTCCGATTGTCGACCACAGCGATAATTTGGAACTCCATTTCGTCGATTACGAATTGAGAGAACCCAAATATGATGTGGAAGAAGCTCGTAGTCATGATGCCAATTATTCACAACCAATTTATGTGAAATTACGTCTGGTGAATAAAGAAACTGGCGAAGTCAAAGAACAAGTCGTCTTTTTTGGTGATTTCCCAATGATGACCGAGATGGGAACGTTCATTATTAACGGGGCAGAACGGGTTATAGTATCTCAATTAGTACGATCCCCGTCCGTTTATTTCCATGACAAGATTGATAAGAAGAATCGTCATACCTACACTTCTACCGTGATTCCAAATCGTGGTGCTTGGTTAGAATTCGAAACAGATGCCAAAGGGGTTGCCTATGTAAGAATTGACCGGACGCGTAAGTTGCCATTGACTGAATTGGTGCGCGCCCTTGGTTTTGGTTCAGATGATGAGATTGTGGCCTTGTTTGGGGAAAGCCAATTATTAGACACCACCTTAGAAAAAGATATCCATAAGAACGTGGCTGATTCACGGGTTGAAGAAGCTTTGAAAGATGTTTATGAACGTCTTCGTCCGGGCGAACCTAAGACTGCTGAAAGTTCACGAAATCTTTTGATTGCTCGATTCTTTGATCCACGTCGGTATGATTTAGCACCGGTGGGTCGCTATAAGATTAACAAGAAACTTCATTTGAAATATCGCTTGTTAGGCTTGACCTTGGCAGAAACCTTGGCAGATCCAGAAACTGGAGAAGTGATCTTCCCAGAGGGCACTGTGCTTGATCAAGACAAAATTGATACCTTAATTCCTTATTTGGAAAATAATATCAATCTAGTCACTTGGGAACCTGCTGAAGATGCCGTCTTAACCGATCCAATTCCTTTGCAAATGATTAAAGTATATGCTCCGAGCGATCCTGAACGTATCATTAATATAGTGGGTAATGCAAATATTCCTGATTCAGTAAAATGTTTAACACCCGCCGATATTATTGCTTCAATTAACTATTATTTATTCCTCGATGAAGGTATTGGGAAGACGGATGATATTGACCACCTTGGCAATCGTCGGATTCGTTCTGTTGGAGAATTATTACAAAACCAATTTCGAATTGGTTTAAGCCGAATGGAACGTGTGGTCCGTGAACGGATGTCTTTACAAGATATTGCCACAATGACCCCGCAACAGCTGGTGAATATTCGTCCAGTGGTTGCTGCAATTCGGGAATTCTTCGGTTCATCTCAATTATCTCAATTCATGGACCAATCCAACCCATTGGGTGAGTTAACCCATAAACGTCGGTTGTCAGCCTTAGGACCTGGTGGTTTGACTCGTGATCGGGCGGGTTATGAAGTGCGTGACGTTCACTATTCTCACTACGGCCGGATGTGTCCGATTGAAACCCCTGAAGGACCGAATATCGGGTTGATTAACTCGCTCGCTTCCTACGCCAAGATTAATGACTATGGTTTTATTGAAACGCCTTATCGAAAAGTTGACCGACAAACTCACCGTGCTACTGATGAAATTCACTATTTATCAGCAGACGAGGAAGACTTATATGTCGTGGCTCAAGCTAACTCATTAATTGATGAAGAGGGTAATTTCATTAATGATACTGTAATGGCTCGTTATAAAGATGAGAACTTGGAAGTTTCGGTTGAGCAACTCGATTTTATGGACGTGTCACCGAAGCAAGTTGTTTCGGTGGCTACGGCTTCCATTCCATTCTTGGAAAACGATGACTCCAACCGGGCCCTGATGGGGGCTAACATGCAACGGCAAGCTGTGCCATTGGTTAAACCGCAGGCACCTTTTGTCGGAACCGGGATTGAATATCAAGCAGCCCATGACTCAGGTGCAGCTCTAATTGCCAAAGCAGGCGGTACCGTGGCGTATGTCGATGCTAATATGATTGTGATCGAACAAGAAGACGGTTCGATTAAAGAATATCATGTAACTAAATTTGCCCGCTCGAATGCTGGAACCTGTTACAATCAACGACCTTTGGTTAAGCAAGGAGAAGTGGTTGATGCTGGCGATGTCTTAGCTGACGGACCATCGATGGAAAAAGGTGAAATGGCACTAGGACAAAATCCATTGGTAGCCTTTATGACATGGGACGGTTATAACTTCGAGGATGCGATTATCATGTCTGAACGTCTGGTCAAAGATGACGTTTATACTTCGATTCATATTGAAGAGTATGAATCTGAAGCTCGCGATACTAAATTAGGTCCAGAGGAAATTACACGTGAAATCCCTAACGTCGGTGAGGATGCTCTGAAATTCTTAGACCGTGATGGAATTATTTCAATTGGTGCCGAAGTTCGCGATGGAGACATTTTGGTCGGCAAGGTAACCCCTAAGGGAGTGACTGAACTTTCTGCTGAAGAACGATTGCTACATGCCATCTTCGGTGAGAAAGCTCGTGAAGTTCGTGATACCTCATTACGTGTGCCTCATGGTGGTGGAGGTATTGTCCACGACGTGAAGATCTTTACTCGCGAGAATGGTGATGAACTCTCTCCTGGCGTAAACATGTTGGTCCGGGTATATATTGTTCAAAAGAGAAAGATTCAAGTCGGTGACAAGATGGCTGGACGCCACGGTAATAAGGGGGTTGTATCCCTAGTGGTTCCAGAAGAAGATATGCCATTCTTGCCTGATGGTACACCGGTTGATATTATGTTGAACCCACTTGGGGTACCTTCACGGATGAATATCGGTCAAGTCTTCGAACTCCATTTAGGTATGGCAGCTCGTTCATTGGGCATTAATATCGCTACACCAGTCTTTGATGGTGCTAATGAAAACGATGTTTGGGAAGCTGTCAAAGAAGCTGGTTTAGCAGAAGATGCTAAGACCGTCTTATATGATGGCCGCACTGGTGAACCTTTTGACCGTAAAGTATCTGTGGGTGTCATGTATATGATGAAACTTGGCCACATGGTAGATGATAAAATCCATGCCCGTTCTACAGGTCCTTACTCTCTAGTTACTCAACAACCACTGGGAGGTAAAGCCCAATTTGGTGGACAACGTTTCGGTGAAATGGAAGTTTGGGCGCTTGAAGCCTATGGAGCAGCCTTTACCCTCCAAGAAATCCTAACCTATAAATCAGACGATGTGGTTGGACGGGTTAAGACTTATGAATCTATTGTTAAGGGCGAAGGAATTCCAAAACCAGGCGTTCCAGAATCTTTCCGTGTTCTTGTTAAAGAACTGCAAGCCTTAGGTCTCGATCTGAAAGTCTTGGACGAACGTGATCAAGAAATTGACTTACAAGATGATGAAGATGAAGATGATGTTGTGAACTTTAACGCTTTGGATAAGTTCAAAGAAGAACAAAAAGAAGCTGAACGTTTGCGCCAAGAGAAAGAAGCTGAACGTCAAGAAAGCAACGATGAAGAACAGGCTGCTGTTGAATTAGTTGATTTAGAAGATTAAAGTCGACACTCAAAGGTTTAAAATAAGGAGGTTAGCCTTTTGATCGATGTGAATACATTTGAATCCATGAAAATTGGATTGGCATCCCCAGAAAAAATTCGTTCATGGTCATACGGTGAAGTCAAGAAACCAGAAACGATTAACTACCGGACCCTCAAACCTGAAAAAGATGGTCTGTTCGATGAACGGATCTTTGGTCCAACCAAAGACTGGGAATGTGCTTGTGGAAAATATAAACGTATTCGTTATAAAGGACGGGTTTGTGAACGTTGTGGGGTTGAAGTCACACGTTCCAAAGTTCGGCGCGAACGGATGGGCCATATTGAATTAGCCACCCCCGTAACCCATGTATGGTATTTTAAAGGGATTCCTTCCCGGATGGGCTTGGTCTTAGATTTAAGTCCACGCTTACTGGAAGAAGTCATTTATTTTGCTTCTTATATTGTGATTGATCCAGGTGATACAATCTTAGAACACAAAGCCCTACTTTCTGAATTAGAATATCGTGAACGTAAACGTGAATACGGAGATCGTTTCGTAGCTAAGATGGGGGCTGAAGCGATTCGCGACTTATTAAAACAAGTTAATCTTGAAGCTGAAGTTGCTGAATTGAAAGAACAATTGAAGACAGCCACCGGCCAAAAACGGACACGGGCGATTCGTCGACTTGAAATTCTAGACTCATTCTTAGAATCTGGAAATAAATTAACTTCAATGATTATGGAAGCTTTGCCAGTTATTCCACCTGAATTGCGACCAATGGTCCAATTAGAAGGGGGTCGCTTTGCAACCAGTGACTTGAATGACTTATATCGTCGGGTAATTAACCGAAATAACCGTTTGAAACGTTTGTTAGATCTTGGTGCTCCAGATATTATTGTGCAAAATGAAAAACGAATGCTACAAGAAGCGGTCGATTCATTGATTGATAACGGTCGTCGCGGTCGTGCCGTTACCGGACCTGGTAACCGGCCATTGAAATCTTTATCGCATATGCTAAAAGGGAAACAAGGACGTTTCCGTCAAAACTTACTAGGAAAACGGGTAGACTACTCTGGACGTTCAGTTATCGTAGTTGGACCAACTCTAAAAATGTATCAATGTGGTTTACCAAAAGAAATGGCGATTGAATTGTTCAAGCCATTCGTGATGAAAGAATTAGTAGAACGTGAAATTGCCGGAAATATTAAAATGGCTAAGAAAATGATTGAGACCCAAGATGATCAAATCTGGCCAGTGATTGAAGAAGTTATCAAAGAACATCCCGTTCTACTGAACCGGGCACCGACCCTTCACCGCTTGGGAATCCAAGCCTTTGAACCAGTATTGGTCGACGGTAAAGCCATTCGACTTCACCCATTAGCCTGTGAAGCCTACAACGCCGACTTTGACGGTGACCAAATGGCGGTTCACGTGCCTCTTTCTCATGAAGCTCAAGCTGAAGCACGATTATTAATGTTGGCCGCTCAACACATTCTGAATCCAAAAGATGGAAAACCGGTCGTGACTCCTTCTCAAGACATGGTTCTAGGAAACTATTACCTAACCATGGAAGAAGCTGGTCGTGAGGGCGAAGGTATGCTTCTATCTAGCGAAAGTGAGGCAGAACTTGCTTATGTTAATGGTTATGCCCACTTACATACCCGGGTAGCAATTCCAGCCAAAGCCTTAGCGGCTAATGGTAAGGAATTTACCGAAGAACAAAGCTCTAAGATCTTAGTGACAACCATTGGTAAGATTCTATTTAATCAAATCATGCCGAAAGAATTCCCATTCTTAAATGAACCAAGTACTGAGAACCTAACAGTGAAAACTCCTGATAAATATTTCTTAGAACCGGGCTCAGACATTAAGGCAGCGATTGCTGAGATGCCATTGGTAGATCCATTTAAGAAGAAATATCTTGGTAAGATCATTGCCGAAGTCTTCAAACGCTATAAAGTAGCTGAAACTTCTAAAATGCTCGATAAGATGAAGAATCAAGGATACAAGATTTCAACCCGGGCGGGGATCACCGTCGGCGTTGCTGACGTAATCCGTCTAGAATCGAAAGAAGAAATTTTAGAAAATGCTCATAGCACGGTTGAAAAGATTACCAAACAATATCGTCGTGGTCTGATTACCGAAGACGAGCGCTATAATAATGTAATTCGTACATGGGAAAAGGCTAAAGATGCTATCCAAGATAATCTGGTTGAAGAACTACCAAGATTGAACTCCATTAATATGATGGCGGACTCCGGAGCCCGTGGTAATATCTCTAACTTTACCCAATTAGCAGGAATGCGGGGGAACATGGCGGCTCCGAGTGGTAAAATTATCGAATTGCCAATTACCTCTAACTTCCGTGAGGGACTATCTGTCTTGGAGATGTTCATCTCCACTCACGGGGCACGTAAAGGGATGACCGACACGGCCTTGAAGACCGCTGACTCTGGTTACTTGACTCGTCGTCTGGTGGACGTGGCTCAAGATGTCATTGTTCGTGAAGATGATTGTGGGACTGAAAAAGGGGTTATCGTTGAGGATATTCGTGATGGTAACTCTATTACAGAATCCCTGGAAGAACGTTTAATCGGTCGGTACACTCAAAAAACAGTCTACCATCCAGAAACAGGCGAAGTGATTATTGGTCGTAACCAATTGATCAATGAAGATATCGCAGCTCAAATTGTGAATGCAGGTATTGAAAAAGTAACCATCCGTTCTGTCTTCACTTGTAATACGAACCACGGTGTATGTAAGCACTGCTATGGTCGAAACTTGGCCACGGGTGAAGAAGTTGAAGTTGGGGAAGCTGTCGGAACCATCGCTGCCCAATCGATCGGTGAACCAGGTACTCAGTTAACCATGCGTACCTTCCATACCGGTGGGGTTGCGGGTGGTGGCGACATCACTCAAGGGTTACCGCGGATTCAAGAAATCTTTGAAGCCCGGAATCCGAAAGGTCAAGCTACCATCACTGAAGTGGCTGGTGAAGTTGAAGCCATTGAAGAGAAAGCCTCAGACCGAACCAAAGATATCACTATCAAAGGAATTACTGATACGCGTACTTATAACGTTCCTTTCCAAGCCCGCTTGAAAGTTAAAGTCGGCGACCAGGTGGAACGTGGCCAAGCCTTGACCGAAGGATCAATCGATCCGAAGGAATTATTACGCGTAACCGATGTACTAACTGTAGAAAACTACTTACTCCGTGAAGTTCAAGGAGTTTACCGTGGTCAAGGGGTAGAAATTGGCGACAAACACGTTGAGGTTATGGTACGTCAAATGCTACGCAAGGTACGAATTATGGACCCAGCTGATACCAATATCTTGCCAGGTGCCTTATTAGACATTGCTGACTTTACTCAGGCGAATGAAGAGATTATTAAGTCTGGCGAAGTGCCAGCAACAGCTCGTCCAGTTATTCTTGGAATTACCAAGGCTGCCTTACAAACCAACTCCTTTATCTCGGCTGCTTCCTTCCAGGAAACAACGCGCGTCTTAACAGATGCAGCGATCCGGGGTGACAAGGATCCACTAATTGGTTTGAAAGAAAATGTGATTATTGGTAAGTTAATTCCAGCCGGAACTGGTATGCAACGTTACCGTCAAGTGGTTACCAATACATCAGCTGAGCAAACAGCTATTGAAAGCCAAATTGACGAATTTGCAGAAGAAGAGTAGCTAGCAATGTTGCCAACAGAATAAGTCCATAGAAACAAAACAAACGGTGTTGGAAAGGGATCGCCCTGACCAGCACCGTTTTTTGTGTTTTATGGAGGAGGAGTTTAAAGACTCAAGTTCGTCGGAGAAATTTTCATTGTATCAAAAAAATGGAAAGGAAAGTATTTATCAGGTGCGCACTCGGTATAGATATAATGCGTAGAAATGTGGTATAGTGAAGATAATTATGCTGTTTTGTAGCGAAATCGATAGTTATTTAAAATTATTGCAGAAGAATAATGCCAAGTTAGCAAGTTTAATGGAGACTATGTGGTTAGATATTGAAAGAGATCCAGCGCATTACCAAAATCATGAAGTTTCTCAAATTCTAGAGGAGCTAATTGCTAATTCGCAAGAAGAAGTCATCCGGCAAATTTCTCAGAAGTGGTTTATTGAGGAAGATAAGCTTTCCTTTGTCGTAGAAAATTACAATCCAAAACGAGATAAACAAAACGGGGAAAATGAGTTAAAAGAAACTTCTGATTATCAGGCTTATAAAGAAAATACTGAGAACCCGGTCTCCAAACTTAAATATTGGGGCCAAGTTCTCAAGGATATTCGTCTGAATATGGATCAAGAAATCCTACCACTTAGAAAGAGATAATCAGAGATTTTTCTTAGTCATCAGTTCTTGAGCAAGAGGGATATCGACTGGGGCCCAATCTAGGCTCATCAGTTGAGAGCGGTCGACCCATTTGGCTTGCAAATGCTCGGTCAGCTGATATTGATTATCAGTAATCGTTGCTGAATATAGTTTCATTTCAACTCGGCCAAAATCATAGTCATAGGCGGCCTCTCCTATATATTGACTAATTATCAATTCAGCCTTTAGTTCTTCTTTTATTTCCCGGATCAAAGCTTCTTCCTGGCTTTCTCCGGGTTCAATTTTTCCACCGGGAAATTCCCAAAGCCCTGCTAGACTTCTGCCTGGACCACGTTGAAAACAAAGAATTTGGTCGCGATCATTATAGATGGCTGCTGCTACAACATTGATTGTTTTAATAAAAATCCTCTCCTTATGTTTCTTTTTATGATCAAATGGTTATAATAATATTATCATATTTACACAAGGACGATGTCGATGAAGCAAAAATATTCAAGCCAATATCAAGAATACCTGGGCGAATCTTTGAAATTTGGTTTTATTAATAATATTGATTATAAGAACGCCACCTATTCGCCGAAAATATTAATGAATAATCCGGAAACGGGTCAACATGTCTTAACAGATATTCAAAATGAACTTAATAAATGTTTCTCTTTCTCCATCAATGTTGCCTTTGTTACTGAGGCGGGAATTGGAATGTTAAAGACCCATTTTTCTGATTTTGCAGATCGAGGGGGTCATGGTCGATTAATGATCTCACCTTATCTAGGCTTTAACCAACCAAAGGCCCTGCAAGAGTTATTAAAGTTGCGGAATGTCGAAGTACGAATGGCTAAAGACGACCTGAATAGTCATGCTAAAGTCTATATGTTCAATCATGGATTAGAACAAGTTGTGATTGTAGGTTCTTCCAACCTGACTCATAACGCTCTTAAGTTAAACTATGAATGGAATATCAAATTATCTTCTACAGATAATGGTGATTTTATTCAGAAAACAAAAGACAACTTTGACCAAGTTTGGCAACAAGCAGTTCCTTTAACAACACAAATTATTGAAGATTATCAAAAGGCTATTTATCGCCCGTTAACTTTGACGCCAAAGCCTATGGAAGAAACGTTGGCTGACTATCAAAAAGTAATCAAACCTAACCGAATGCAAGCTGAAGCATTAATCGGGCTAGCCAAGATGCGTCAGCAAGGAGCCCAAAAGGCTTTGATCATTTCAGCTACTGGAACCGGAAAAACCTATCTGTCTGCTTTTGATGTAAAAAAATATCAACCAGATCGATTTTTATTTATTGTCCACCGCGAACAAATCCTTCGCAAAGCTTTGAAAGATTACCAGCGCGTTATTGGTTTCATGGATGAAGAAGCCTGTATTTTCCAATCGGGCAAGCCTCTTGGACAGGAGAAATACATCTTTGCTACCATTCAGTCTTTAAGTAAAATTGACAATCTCTATCAAATTGATCCGCAATGGTTTGATTATATTTTAATTGACGAGGTACATAAAGCCGGAGCTCAAACTTATCAACGAGTCATCGATTATTTTCAGCCGAAGTTTTTGCTAGGGATGACGGCAACACCAGAACGAACTGATGACAAAAACATTTATGAATTATTTGATTATAATATTGCTTATGAAATCCGTCTGCAAGAAGCTTTAGACGAAGACATGTTATGTCCTTTCTTATATTATGGTGTGTCTGAATTAGTCTATCAAGGTGAGCTACTGGATGATAAAACTCAATTTACTAATTTAGTTACAGACCAACGAGTTAAGCACATTATTGATAAAATTCAGTATTATGGCCATTCAGGTGAACATGTTAAAGTCTTAATCTTTTGTTCTAAAAAAGAAGAAGCTCGGGAACTTTCAGCCCTGTTCAATCAAAGAAGTTATCGAACAGTCGCTTTAACCGGCGAAGACCCACAGGCGACTCGTGAGCATTTCGTTCAAGAATTAGAAGAGGGCAAATTAGATTATATATTCACGGTAGATATCTTTAATGAAGGAATTGATATTCCGACTGTAAATCAAGTGGTCATGTTGCGTAACACCCAATCAAGTATTGTATTTATTCAGCAATTAGGCCGGGGTTTGCGTAAACATGCCAGCAAGGAATTTGTCACCATTATTGATTTCATTGGGAATTATCAGAATAATTATTTAATTCCGATTGCCTTATTTGGTGACCAATCGATGAATAAAGATAATTACCGCCGTGATTTAGTAAATCGTAATCAACTCACTGGGCTAACGACCATCAACTTTGAAGAGATTGCCCAACAACAAATTTTTGATTCTATTCGTAATACTAATCTTTCCAGTATGAAAGTCTTACGTGAAGCCTATCAAGACTTAGCAAACAAACTCGGTCGACCGCCTATGTTAAAAGATTTTATTCTATCTCAATCGATTGATCCGATTGTCTTTTTCGAACGTAATTTAAGACATTATGGGGATTTTCTAGTAAAAATGAAATTAGATCGCTATCGCAATCTTTCTGAACGAGGACACGCGAGCTTAAACTTTATCTCCCATGAGCTCTTGGACGGTAAGCGCCCTCACGAGTTATTATTATTGAAACAGTTGATGAAATCACAGGGGAGTGTCAAAGTTGCTGATTATTTAGCCATGCTTCACCAACAAAACATCTACAGTGATCAAAATATTTTGAATTCGGTTTTAGGGATTCTTGATTTATCTTTTTATACTGAACAAAGTTTGAAGAAATATGGTCAACCAATCATTGAATGGAATCAAAGTCAGATTATTCTCTCTGAAACCTTCCAACAATTACTAAGTAATCCCCAATTCCTTGAACTGGTTCAAGATATTATCGATACTGGACTCATTCGAAATCAAAAATACCCAGCTTCAAGAATGAAAGAACGTCTGGAGCTTGGCGAAAAATATTCACGAAAAGATTTCTGTCGTTTGATGGGTTGGGAACGGGACGAATCTTCTACAATTTATGGTTATAAAAATAAATATGGAACCTGTCCAATTTTTGTAACTTATCATAAGAGCGATGAAATCAGTGAATCCACTCAGTATGGTGATCGCTTTATTAATGAACAAGTCTTTCACTGGTATACTCGAAGCAATCGAAGTTTTGCTTCAAAAGAAGTAGCCGATATTATTCAGCTAGGCCATGATCCTTTAGCTATTTCACTTTTTGTTAAGAAAGAAGATGGGGAAGGCAAAGATTTCTACTATCTAGGTCGGGTGCGACCGATTGAAGGCACACCAAAAGAAACCTTTATGGATCCGGAAACTCAAAAGACACCCGTAGTAACCATGGACTTAAAATTAGATCACCCCATTCCTTATAATTTAATGCAGTATTTATTAAGTGGTGATCAGTAAAGCGAATGAATCGTTGTAAATGGTTGAAGTTTTTATTGACTTTTATCAGTAAACCTCAGTAAAGTGCCTAAGTTGGCACTTTTTTTATTGGTGAAAATATTGTCTAAATATGTGAGTAATTATGTAAGAAAAAAATATAGCCGGGACAAAAGGAATAGCTCTATTAGTAAAACGTAAATTTTTATATAAAAAGGTCATGATTAAACCGATTAAAGAAGCCAAGGCAAGAAAGTAAGGATAAAGTTGAACTGGGAAGTACAAACAAAGGATTGAAAGTAATTTGATGTCAGCAAAACCTATTCGACCGGGACGAAGATAAGCAATGATAGATAAAATAACAAAAATCAATCCAGCGTAGCAAAATCTCTCTTGCTCAGGATAAAAGATCAGTCCAAGAAGGAGCAGACACAGCTGTAAAAAATCTGGCACCCAGCCCTGGTGATAATCAATTAAAGCCATCAGAGTTAATATATATAAGCTGATTAAAGAAACATTGATATGGAATGGGAAAAGATTTGCCCAGAGTAATGAAAGAAGAGCGATGGATAGTTCAAGGAGAATATATTTATAAGAGAATCGTTGTCGACAGAATAAACATTGCGAATTAGAGAATAATTGGGACAAAATGGGAACAAGCTGAAAATATTTTAAAGGTCTTTGACAATGATCGCAACGCGAGCGTCGCAACCAAGAAATGTTTTGGACAGCCCATTCTTCAGCTAAGACAGGGAGAAAGGATCCCATACAAGCTCCAAAAATAAAATAAATCATGAGATAGTTCACCTTCTAACGGTTAGTCTTTTTATAAATACCAGGTTGAAATACAAAATACGAAAATAATTCGAAAAAGTTACAAATAATCATTGACCCATTCTGAAAAGCATGCTAGTATAGTAATCACCGTTAAGGCGAAGCCAAATGTTAACCAGCTTTTGAAATAAAAAATAAAATAATTTTAAAAACTTGTTGACAAAGTCATCGCTCGATGGTATGATGTAATAGTTGCGTCACAACCCCTTGATGAGGACAGTGGCGCACGAAAGCTCATTGAAAACTGAACAAAGACACACCAAACTTGTAATAGGGGTTCATTATGAACACCCCCGAATATAAATTCGAGACACTGGCGATACCCCAGTCTAAACCTGGTATCACACAGTCAGTATTGAATTGAGTAAAGACTCAAACAATCTTTCATGAGAGTTTGATCCTGGCTCAGGACGAACGCTGGCGGCGTGCCTAATACATGCAAGTCGAACGCACAAAGAAGGAGCTTGCTTCTTCCGCGTGAGTGGCGAACGGGTGAGTAACACGTGGGAAACCTGCCCTTTAGCGGGGGATAACATTCGGAAACGGATGCTAATACCGCATAGGCCAGTGAGTCGCCTGACTCATTGGGGAAAGATGGTTTTGCTATCACTAAAGGATGGTCCCGCGGTGCATTAGCTAGTTGGTAAGGTAACGGCTTACCAAGGCGATGATGCATAGCCGACCTGAGAGGGTAATCGGCCACATTGGGACTGAGACACGGCCCAAACTCCTACGGGAGGCAGCAGTAGGGAATCTTCCGCAATGGACGCAAGTCTGACGGAGCAACGCCGCGTGTGTGAAGAAGGACTTCGGTCCGTAAAGCACTGTTGTTAGAGAAGAACCATCCTGTATTAACTGTACAGGACTTGACGGTATCTAACCAGAAAGCCACGGCTAACTACGTGCCAGCAGCCGCGGTAATACGTAGGTGGCAAGCGTTGTCCGGATTTATTGGGCGTAAAGGGAGCGCAGGTGGTGGCTTAAGTCTGATGTGAAAGCCCACGGCTCAACCGTGGAAGGTCATTGGAAACTGGGTCACTTGAGTGCAGAAGAGGAAAGTGGAATTCCATGTGTAGCGGTGAAATGCGTAGATATATGGAGGAACACCAGTGGCGAAGGCGACTTTCTGGTCTGACACTGACACTGAGGCTCGAAAGCGTGGGGAGCGAACAGGATTAGATACCCTGGTAGTCCACGCTGTAAACGATGAATGTTAAGTGTTGGGGGGCTTCCACCCCTCAGTGCTGGCGTTAACGCAATAAACATTCCGCCTGGGGAGTACGGCCGCAAGGCTGAAACTCAAAGGAATTGACGGGGACCCGCACAAGCGGTGGAGCATGTGGTTTAATTCGAAGCAACGCGAAGAACCTTACCAGGTCTTGACATCCGCTGCATAGCTTAGAGATAAGCGAAATCCTTCGGGACAGCGAGACAGGTGGTGCATGGTTGTCGTCAGCTCGTGTCGTGAGATGTTGGGTTAAGTCCCGCAACGAGCGCAACCCTTATCATTAGTTACCAGCATTGAGATGGGGACTCTAATGAGACTGCCGGTGACAAACCGGAGGAAGGTGGGGATGACGTCAAATCATCATGCCCCTTATGACCTGGGCTACACACGTGCTACAATGGATGGTACAACGAGCAGCGACCTCGTGAGAGCAAGCGAATCTCTTAAAGCCATTCTCAGTTCGGATTGTTCTCTGCAACTCGAGAACATGAAGCCGGAATCGCTAGTAATCGTGGATCAGCACGCCACGGTGAATACGTTCCCGGGTCTTGTACACACCGCCCGTCACACCACGAGAGTTTGTAACACCCGAAGCCGGTGGCCTAACCTTAGGGAGGGAGCCGTCGAAGGTGGGACAGATGATTGGGGTGAAGTCGTAACAAGGTAGCCGTATCGGAAGGTGCGGCTGGATCACCTCCTTTCTAAGGAGCTTGGAAACAAGTGGCTGTCTTTGTTTAGTTTTGAGTGAGCTTTCACTCAATGATCATTGAAAACTGAATATCAAACACACCATAGATTGTGTCTCGATGCGAGCATAATTTATGGCAAATAATTTCTAGATAATGAACCGAGAAATAAACCGAGTTGTACGAAAGTATAACAAACCAAGAGCGCGAAAGAGTGGTTAAGTAACCAAGGGCGCACGGTGAATGCCTTGGCACTAGGAGCCGATGAAGGACGGGACGAACACCGATATGCTTCGGGGAGCTGTAAGTAAGCTTTGATCCGGAGATTTCCGAATGGGGGAACCCCACAACTGAAGGTTGTGACACGCAAGTGAGGTAAACGCAGAGAACTGAAACATCTAAGTACCTGCAGGAAGAGAAAGAAACATCGATTCCCTAAGTAGCGGCGAGCGAACGGGGAAGAGCCCAAACCATGGTGCATGCACCATGGGGTAGTAGGACTCCCATACGGGAGAGGACGCAGTAACCGAATGACTTGGGAAAGTCAGTCAAAGAGGGTGAGAACCCCGTAGGTGAAACTGTAACCTCCCCGGGAGGATCCTGAGTACGGCGGGACACGAGGAATCCCGTCGGAAGCGACCAGGACCATCTGGTAAGGCTAAATACTCCCTAGTGACCGATAGTGAACCAGTACCGTGAGGGAAAGGTGAAAAGCACCCCGGGAGGGGAGTGAAAAGAACCTGAAACCGTGTGCTTACAAGTAGTCAGAGCCCGTTAAGGGGTGATGGCGTACCTTTTGTAGAATGGACCGGCGAGTGATGATAGTTGGCAAGGTTAAGTTGAAGAAACGGAGCCGTAGCGAAAGCGAGTCTGAAGAGGGCGACAGTCAGGTGTTATCGACCCGAAACCAAGTGACCTACCCATGTGCAGGTTGAAGGTGTGGTGAAACACACTGGAGGACCGAACCGAAACACGTTGAAAAGTGTTCGGATGACGTGTGGGTAGCGGAGAAATTCCAATCGAACTTGGAGATAGCTGGTTCTCTCCGAAATATATTTAGGTATAGCCTCAAAGTAAGCGTCGTGGAGGTAGAGCACTGTTTGGACTAGGGGGTCTATCGACTTACTGAATCCAGATAAACTCCGAATGCCATAGACGTATCTTTGGGAGTCAGACTGCGAGTGCTAAGATCCGTAGTCGAAAGGGAAACAGCCCAGCCCACCAGCTAAGGTCCCTAAATTACTGTTAAGTGGCAAAGGATGTGGGGTTGCCTAGACAACTAGGAGGTTGGCTCAGAAGCAGCCATCCTTGAAAGAGTGCGTAATAGCTCACTAGTCGAGTGACCCTGCGCCGAAAATGTACCGGGGCTAAACAGTATACCGAAGCTGTGGATTCATCGTAAGATGAGTGGTAGGAGAGCGTTCTATAGGCGGCGAAGCGATACCGTAAGGAGTCGTGGAGCGTATAGAAGTGAGAATGCCGGTATGAGTAGCGCAAGACGGGTGAGAATCCCGTCCACCGAATGACTCAGGTTTCCAGGGGAAGGCTCGTCCGCCCTGGGTTAGTCGGGACCTAAGCTGAAGCCGAGTGGTGTAAGCGATGGCCAACAGGTAGAGATTCCTGTACTTATCATTTGTGATTGAGTGATGGAGTGACACAGGAGGTAATGTTCCGCATCCGGATGGAAGAGGATGTCGAAGCAACGAGGTGGATGAGGAGTAAAAGGCTTCTCATTGTAACATTGAGTTGTGACCGGGAGTGAAATGAAGTAGCGAAGGGAACTAGCCACACTGTCGAGAAAACCTTCTAGCGAATAAATGGTAACCCGTACCGCAAACCGACACAGGTAGTCGAGTGGAGCACACTCAGGTGATCGAGAGAACTCTCGTTAAGGAACTCGGCAAAATGACCCCGTAACCTCGGGAGAAGGGGTGCTGACTGACGTCAGCCGCAGTGAATAGGCCCAAGCGACTGTTTATCAAAAACACAGGTCTCTGCTAAACCGTAAGGTGATGTATAGGGGCTGACGCCTGCCCGGTGCTGGAAGGTTAAGAGGAGCGCTTAGCGCAAGCGAAGGTGCGAATTGAAGCCCCAGTAAACGGCGGCCGTAACTATAACGGTCCTAAGGTAGCGAAATTCCTTGTCGGGTAAGTTCCGACCCGCACGAAAGGCGTAACGATTTGGGCACTGTCTCAACGAGAGACTCGGTGAAATTATAGTACCGGTGAAGATGCCGGTTACCCGCGACAGGACGGAAAGACCCCATGGAGCTTTACTGTAGCTTGATATTGAGTGTTTGTTGACCATGTACAGGATAGGTAGGAGCCAATGAAGTGTGGACGTTAGTCTACATGGAGGCGCTGGTGGGATACTACCCTTGGTGAATGACCCCTCTAACTCGCGTTAAAGAAACGGAAGACAGTGTCAGGTGGGCAGTTTGACTGGGGCGGTCGCCTCCTAAAGTGTAACGGAGGCGCCCAAAGGTTCCCTCAGAATGGTTGGAAATCATTCGCAGAGTGCAAAGGCAGAAGGGAGCTTGACTGCGAGACAGACAGGTCGAGCAGGGACGAAAGTCGGGCTTAGTGATCCGGTGGTACCGTATGGAAGGGCCATCGCTCAACGGATAAAAGCTACCCTGGGGATAACAGGCTTATCTCCCCCAAGAGTTCACATCGACGGGGAGGTTTGGCACCTCGATGTCGGCTCATCGCATCCTGGGGCTGAAGTCGGTCCCAAGGGTTGGGCTGTTCGCCCATTAAAGCGGTACGCGAGCTGGGTTCAGAACGTCGTGAGACAGTTCGGTCCCTATCCGTCGCGGGCGTTGGAAATTTGAGAAGAGCTATCCTTAGTACGAGAGGACCGGGATGGACGCACCGCTGGTGTACCAGTTGTTCCGCCAGGAGCATCGCTGGGTAGCTATGTGCGGGATGGATAAGCGCTGAAAGCATCTAAGTGCGAAGCCAGCTTCAAGATGAGATTTCCCAATTCGTAAGACCCCTGAGAGACGATCAGGTAGATAGGCTAGGAGTGGACGTACAGTGATGTATGGAGCGGACTAGTACTAATCGGTCGAGGACTTAACCACGGATTTGAGGGAAGTGATGGGAATTATTTGGATGAAGGGTTGATATTCAGTTTTGAGTGATTAGACACTCAGCGAAGAGATTACCTGTGTGGTGATGAGGGCAAGAAGGACACACCTGTTCCCATCTCGAACACAGCAGTTAAGCTTCTTAGCGCCGATGGTAGTGGGACCTTTGGTCTTGTGAGAGTAGGTCGTTGCCGCGCAGGGTAATTTTCTCATTCCGCAATAGCTCAGCTGGCAGAGCGCATGACTGTTAATCATGATGTCGCAGGTTCGAGCCCTGCTTGCGGAGTTATTTTTTTGTATATGCCGTTTTAGCTCAGTTGGTAGAGCGCATCCATGGTAAGGATGAGGTCGCCGGTTCAAACCCGGCAAATGGCTTTCAAAGTTTTCAATCAAAGGTTGATGTTATGGAGTTTCTAGACTGTTTAACATCAACTTTTTTTATATTTGGAATATGTAATAGAGGGAAATAGGCGGAAATAATTGGAATTAAAATCGGCAACTTTCGGCAACTCACGAACATTGCTATCGGCAACTTTCTGAGGCTTAATTTGTTGATTCATTGCGGTTTAGCAGAAATCTATTTTTAAATTTTCCGGCAACTTACCGAGTTTTACCCGGCAACTTTTATGAATTTGCGGATAAGTTTTTGAAATCTCGGAATTTTTGTTGTATTCATAATATTTATTATATCTAATTTGTTGGGCCTGAACTAGAATCTGTTGGGGAAATGGAGATGAAAAAGATGACTCATATATTTTATGAGATTAAGACTTTCTTATTCAAAAAATATAAAAAATTAGTATAGATAATAAAGATTGTTTCAAATTAGGTAACGGAACTATATTTAAACTGAGCCTTCTAAAGGATTTCAATGCATTTGTTGTTGAATACGCTAAAAATGATAAAGATGGTCTGAATAACTTAATTGAAGTTGGTGATTAATAGTGGAATTAACAGAATGCGAAAAGAATAGTGATGTTGAAGGTTATAACAAAGTAAAAACTGAGCTTTCATTTGCTAAAAATTCATTAGAGTTATATTCAAAAAAAACTTAAAAAATCCATTCAAGAACCTTTAATTAGTAAAGCGCAACTTCAGCAAGACTATCAACAGTTATCAGATCAGTATATTTATGAACAAAATAACCATACTATCAAATAAAAAATATTATTTCTGAAATAGAAAAACTAGCTGATGAATCTTTCAGTATTAGTAAAAAATCAAGAGATATATTATATCTACTAAATCGGAAGATTTGTAGGATAAAACCGAATAAAATTAATCACCCATTTAATTATAGTGATAGCGGCGTGGTAGACTTAATTCACGAGAAACAACCAGATTATTATACGTGTTATGATTTCTATGATAACGGTATTAAAAAACATACCCCCTATTAAATTGCCCACCCATTCTTTCCATGTGAATAAGAAAAGAACCCGTGCGGCATGTATCTATGCTAGGTAGGGGATGCAGCGTTTAATTAATAATTGAATTATCTTATCGAGAGAACATAAAACTAAACATAATTTATGTATATAATCCAACAACATACAAGTTGAAACGGTTAATTATAACAAGAAAATTATGTATTACTTTCCCGTGGATATCAGCGATCTACACTAGGCTAATCGATAGCTAATAGTAAACTGATTGCATAGGTAAATGAGTTGGTCATAGATTAGGTATTAAACAAATATAAAATGTTTAGTTGTTACTGTTCATTTTAAAAAACGTGTAACATTTATAAAAAACGCAAACAAACCATACAGGGGCATACCACCCTACCGTTGGTTGCTCGGGACTTCACGCAGTACTGCACATTTTTTCTCGCGCCAATACATATCACAAAAAAGGAGTCAAAAAATGGGTCTAATTGGATAAGAATATCTTGAAAAAAAGCTAAACAATTACAAGTATAGGGTTGAAACACGCTATAAATACTATGACATGAAACATAAACAATGGAATAAATGCTTTAGAAAATCCATTAGATGTTGGTCCTATTAAATATGATGATAAGAATAGACCTTCATTCAAAGTAATTGGAGAAAAAACAACATTATATATTAATCCTAAAAGTGGTAATCTAACGACATCACATAGGACTAGTAGTAAGAAATCAAAAAAATTAAAAGGAGAAAATAATGAAGATTAAACTTGAAGAAGAAGAAAAAAAGCTTTTAAATTCAATTGGGATAAAGATAAATGTAGAAAAAAATTATTCGGAAGATGAGCTTGAAGAGATTCTAGATGATGTTTATTTTAATGAATCGACTCATGTCGAAGAAGAACCAGAAATAGCTAGAAAAATAGCCAGAATAGCTGATAAAATTGATGAAATCTATAATAATAACTAATAGTTAATAATGTGCTTTTTATTTTGCTTTTCGGAGGTGTTGCTGATTGGCGCCCTTAGAAAGGGGTGGTAATAATAGGTAATAAAATTAAATTTGGCAATCAAAACCCTATTTCCTTATTCGGAGGCAGGGTTATTTTTGTATTAATCATTGATTTTTCCGCCCTTTACGGCTCGTAGTACGTTGGCAGCGTTGTCCCAACAAAACTCATCTGTTGGTTTTTTCTTTCATTTCGATTTCCTCCCAATATTCTACTAATTTTTCAGCTTTCCCGAGAGCCATATTTTTTATTTTACTTTTACCGACTCTGTAATTGTCAACATATTGCGGACTTAACCCGCAATCTTTAGCGATTCTATAACTTGTTATTTCCGAGTCAAAAAGTTGTTGTATCATTTCCGTATACTTCATTTTAACACCGTCCGTTTTTTAATATTTTATCAACTATAAAAAGATGGTTAACAGATATCTATTTTAAAAAAACGATTAGAATTATTAATAGATTTGTTAGTATTTTATTTTCATCTTTCATGGTATATTGTAAGTAGGAAAAAGAGGTTAGGTTGGTTAATCCAATCCACTTTCTTTATAGTTAAGCTCTTTCTCAACCTTACAACTTTATTATACAAAATACTTTGCATAAAGTCAAGAGTTTTTCTATTTTGATTAAATTTGTACAGCACAGCCATTAAAGGTTGTACTCTTTTTTTATGGTTTCTGCATAGTTATAAAGTTTTTCAACGGTTGAAAATTTAGCGTTATCTAAATTGCTTTTACCATTTATCAAGTCGTTAACAGTCATGTATGGAACGCCTGCTCCTTTTGAAATTTTATAAGCGCTAATATCTGATTTCAGTAACTTTTCAACTTGTTCTCTCATACTATTTCCCCCAAATGAAGTAGATAATGTTTAGCACCAACAAAATCAATAAGACAACAGTCCAGGCGTGTTCACTCTTTCTATTTTTACCCATTTGAATTCCTCCTTATTTTGTATTAAAATGAAGAGGAAGGGAAGGTCAACCTTCCTCTTACTGACTAAGATAACAGTTTGGAAATGAGATTAGCTATTGCAAGGATAATATTTAGTATCCCTAGTACTATGTTTATTCTAAGGCTAATCTTTTTTCTTTCTTTTCTCTTTGTTGTTTTTGGTACTCTACTCTTTTCACATTCGCATCTTCCTTGACCTTCTAAACATATTAAACGGTATACCGTTATAAAGTCAAGTGCTTTTCTATTTTGATTAAATTTTTAGAGCATAACCCACTACAGGTTGTGCTATTTTTTATTGTATTAATGTATTTCATATATTCAATTGCTGTCGCTAAAGTCATATTATTCACATCAAGTTTTCCTTTTTTATAGTTACCATGACTTTGTTGTTTAATGGCACCATTAGTATCTTTGTTAATTCTGTAGCCTGTAATGTTACTATTAATTAATTCAGTAATTTTGTCAGTATCAATTATCATTTTTTTCATCCTTTATCTTTAAATATAATAATACTAATAGTATGGCAGTGATTGCATATACCATTTGAATTCCCCCTTCTTAATGATATAATAGAGGTAATAGGAGAGGGGTTAGCTCTCCATTACCTAAACGATTGCTACTTATCGGTGCGGTCGTTTTTATTTTTGAGTTCTTTGTAGGTTAGATACGCTACAATCGCTGTTATCAGCTCTGGTATATTTTCAATTACTTTTTCAAGTAATTTGACGATGTTTTCCACCTTGATTATTTTCACTTCCTTCCTATTCCTTGTTATATCCTCCTTTCAACTTTTTTTATATTTGGAATATGCAATAGAGGGAAATAGGCGGAAATAATTGGAATTAAAATCGGCAACTTTCGGCAACTCATGAACATTGTTCCCGGCAACTTTCTGAGGCTTAATTTGTTGATTCATTGCGGTTTAGCAGAATTCTATTTTTAAATTTTCCGGCAACTTTCCGGCAACTTTCCGAGTTTTACCCGGCAACTTTTATGAGTTGGCGGATAAGTTTTTGAAATCTCGGAATTTTTGTTTTATTCATAACATTTAGTGTACCTAATTTGTTGGGCCTGAACTAAGATCTCTTGGGGAAATGGAGTTGAAAAAGATGACTTATAAATTTAATGAGATTATGACTATCTTATCCAAAAAATATAAAAAAATATAAAAAAATTGGTATAGATAATAAAGATTGTTTTAAATTAGATGATGGAACTATATTTAAACTGAGCTTTCTAAAGGATTTCAATGCAATTGTTGTTGAATATGCTATGAATGATAAAGATGCTCTGAATAATTTATTCGAAGATGGTGATTTGATTGACTTTAATTTGCCAATAGAAGAAATAATATACTTAATTATAGAAGAAATCGAAATGTAGACATCAATTGAAATGCAATGCTTTTTATCTATATTGTTTGATCATTGTTTTTCGTTGCACTATAAAAACTATTTAGTCAATTAGTGCTTGCCATTTAATTTTATAATGATAACTTTGAACGGCTCATGATTGTTTCCTAAACTTACTACACGATAATTGACAAGTGCTAGTAGGTTTTGCGCAGACATGTTCTGTTGGGAGGCTTTTTGTGTACTTACTTTTTTTCTTTGCTACTAAAAACTTCACCCGCATCTTTTAACTGCAGCTTTTCCCAATAATTAGATAGTAGCAGACCAGTTTCTAACGTTAAATTTTCTATGTTTCGTTCTCCGCGTCTAATGGAACTGATTGTATTAGTGCTAATTCCCAATTCTTTTCTAATTTGGTAAGCGCTAATATCACTATCAATAAGTCTTTTTATGTTATCGATTTTAATTATCATTCTTTATCATCCTTTTTAGAAATTACACAAAGAAAAAAGAAACACACCATTACTAAAATAAATTCTTTTGTTATTTTGAACGATGTTAGATATAATAAGGATGGAAGAGGAGCCGTCAACTCCTCAACATCCTTAAGCGACTTACTTAAACTTTCTTGGGCGGCGTGGCCGGTGTTTAGGTGGTTGCTTTTTATCTTTCTTAAGAGAGTTTATCAAGTTTGCAAAGCCTGTCAGTATGTCCATATCTGACACCTATCTCTTTCATCTATATAATTATGTTACAGCACATACGTGTTGTGAATTAAATGGTTTTTAAATTAATTTAAAAATTAGCCCAAATTAATAAGATAATTATCAAATGTTCACGTATATATTGTATTTTAGGTGACTTCAAATTTAACTTATCTATCTCATCAACTGATATATTCATTCATATAAATGCCTTTGAATAATTATTCATAAACTTTTAGTTGGTCGAGTTCGAGTAGTAGTCGGTAAGTTTCTTTTTCCTTAGCTTTTAAATTGCTATAAAAGATTGAAGGTGAGAGTTCGATTTCAATTGGATCTTCCAGATTGTTTAAACCAATCGCAGTTTGGGCATCAACTTCGCCCCCTGATCGGATTTCTTTTTGGCCCGGTTCATAATTAATTCCTTCTGCTATATAGGGTTCGGCTGTTTCGACATTATTTTGAAAACCTTTAACCTCAAAGGCCATCAGAGGCATAACAGCTTCTTTCGAATTATTAACAAAGTGGAAATTAATGATTAAGGCGTCGTCCCCCGCTAAATTTTTGCTGATTATGAAATCGGTAACAGTGATTTCAAAGTTTCCTAATTCAATCGGTTGGTCTAGTACAATTTTTTGATCACTATTTTCGATCTTCAATTCTTTTAATTGTTTCTTTAATGCTTGTAACTCTTTTTCTTTTTCTTCAATTTGGCTTTCTAAGTTTTCTATGGTATCTTGAGCGTCATTTTGTTGGGCACTGACCATGGTGTAATTTGTGAGGATTAAGAAACTAAATAATGCGACCAACAATTTATTCATAGTAATCCGCCTTTCAAATGTATTCTATTCTTTGAGATTCTATTTAATTCTTTAAACCATCTGAAGATTAGCCAACTATTATCTTTATATTTATTTCATCATATTATATTCGGGATTTTTTAACAAATGACTAGACTTATAATAGAGAATTTCTATTCTTGAATACCAAAGTTTATTTTTCTGTAATGCCATTCTTCTGTTCTACTGAGTTTTATAGGAAGCTCTTTCCACGTGGTTTTCACCAACATATTGTGTCAGAAACTTCCAATATTTTTGTGTATTTGACATATATATAGAACCTATGAACTTTATTATAGTTTTACTAATCCTTACACAGATTTATCTCAACTCAAAAACCCCTACTTTTTACTCATGGATAAAAAGTAGGGGTTGTTTCGTTTTGTTGTAATCAGTCGTGGTAGTAGCCTTCGTTCCATTTATTAATTTCTTCATCGAATAAGTGTTCATCAAAGGCTTTGCTAGAGTATTTAGATTCAATTTGCTGAATTTTTTCAATCAATTTTTTGTTTTCGGCAGTTTCGACATAGTCTTCTTTAATGAAGGCGTCGACGATATCTTTGATTAGGAATTCACCGGTAATCTTACCACCAAAACCAATCACATTAGCGTTGAGTTCTTTTTTGGCATATAGGGCAGATGTCATATCGCGGACTAGGGCTGTGCGAACGCCTGGAACTTTGTTAGCTGCATTCGAAATACCTACGCCAGTTCCACAGATAACCACACCGAGATCGGCCTCGCCTTTAGCGACGGCTTCACCTACTTTTTTACCATAGATTGGATAGTGGGTTCTAACAAATCCGTAGGTTCCGACATCTATCACATCATGGCCTTGTTCGCGTAAGTGGTCGGCGACAGCAATCTTGGTGTCTGTAACGATATGATCACAACCGATGGCTATTTTCATAATTTGTTCCTCCTCGTAATTCTTAGCACATTTCATTTAACATATCTACACGAACTTGATGGCGTCCACCATCATAGTCAGCGTTTAAGAATTCATTGACAATTTTTAATGCCAGTCCTTTACCAACAATTTCTTGTCCAAGGGTAATTAATTTTGTGTTGTTATGCTGGCGGGTCATATAGGCTGAACGTTCGTCAGAAACTTCGGCAACAATCATGCCTTGATGTTTGTTGGCAGCTATAAAGCTACCTACGCCATAGGCATCAAAGGCAATTCCTAAATCTTCTGACTTACCGTAATCAAGGGCTTCAACCATCTTAACCGCGGCGTCGACGAAATCTTCAGCACCTTGTTCGGTTAAATCAGTGACATCGAACTGATCTTGAATGTGGTCTTTGATATAATTTTTTAATTCGAGACCGGCTAAATCGCTTGTTAAATATACTTTCATGATAAACCTCCGTTATTTAATTATTTTTATTGCGTGTTGATCCATCTGAGTGAATGCTGCTGAATTATTCTGATCGGTGATCAAATAGTCAATCCCCTTTAAATCATAAAAACGATAGAAATCTTGTTTATCGAATTTACTTGAGTCGGCAAGAATATAGGTTTGTTCAGCATTATCGAGGGCGATTCTTTGGATTTCACCCTCTTCCTCATTGGCATTGTATAGAAATTCCTGGTCTAAGGCATTAACACCGATGAAGGCTTTTTTGATAAAGATATTCTTCATATAATCGCTAGCGATGGTTCCCACAAAAGCGCCCGTTAGACTGCGGTAGTGACCTCCGATTAGGATCAGTTGGAACCGGTTGTCATTTTTGAATTTTTCAAACACAAAAATCGAATTGGTAATAATTTTTACATGATTGGCCTCTAAATAATCATAAATCAACTCAATTGTGGTTCCTGACCCTAAAAAAACAATATCAAAGTCTTCAATTTCTTGGGCAGCTTTGCGAGCGATCTCTTTTTTCTCATTTAAATTTTTCTTCTTTTTCTCTAAATGACTCAATTCAATGGCAGATAATTTTGAATCTGCCTCTTTAAGTTTGGCGCCACCATGGATTCGGGTTAAAAAACCCATTTCTTCTAAAGTTTTTAAGTCGCGACGGACGGTCATATCGGCAACGTTCAAGTTGTCCACGACATATTGAACCTGAATTACCTTGTGCTTCTGAAGATAGGCTTTAATGAAATTCAGTCGTTCTTCCTTTATCATACTTTCACCTTCTTGTTCGAAAATGTTCGAATTACCTTGAATAAATCATATACCAATCAAAAATATAAGTCAACAGATAAAAAATCTAGGTTAAATCTTGACAAAACAGCTGTAAAGCGCTATCATTAATTCACAAATAAGAACAAAAAGAAACAAATAAGAACTAAATGAGGTGGTAAGATTGCGTTTAATAAGTCCAGAAAAAATGAAACATCTTGAAAATTTATCCAGTCCAGGTCATGTCATTTCTGCTTTAGCGATTGATCAGCGTGGCTCCCTGAAGAAGATGATTCAGAAAGATCAAAGTTCGACCGATTTGACTCAGCAGATTGAATCTTTCAAGTCAGCTGTTTCTAAGCAGTTAACACCCTACGCTTCATCAATTCTTTTAGATCCAGAATATGGTTTGAAAGCAGCTAGGCAAAGAGCTAGCGAAGCTGGATTACTGTTAGCTTATGAAGAAACGGGTTATGATGCTACGGAACCAGGTAGATTGCCAGACTTATTGCCAACTTGGTCAGCTAAACGACTTAAAGAACAAGGTGCCGATGCCGTCAAATTCCTATTATATTTTGATGTTGATGAAGCAGAAGAGATTAATCAACAAAAATATGCCTTTGTTGAAAGAATTGGTTCTGAATGTCAGGCCGAAGAAATTCCTTTCTTCTTAGAAATTGTTACTTATGATGCTAAGATCGCTGATGCCTCCAGTAGAGAATATGCTCGGCTTAAACCGAATAAGGTCAATCAAGCGATGAAGAAGTTCTCTGAACCGCGATTTAATGTTGATGTTTTAAAAGTAGAAGTGCCGGTGAATATGAATTATGTAGCATCTTATAGTAAAGATGTTGAGCCCGTCTATACTTTGGCACAAGCAAAAGAATATTTCAAAGAACAAGAGGCTTCCACTAATTTACCATATATTTATCTGAGTGCAGGGGTTTCGATGGATTTATTCAAAGAGACGTTAAAATTAGCCCATCAGTCCGGTGCTAAATTCAACGGCGTTTTATGTGGACGGGCAACCTGGAAAGATGCGGTTCCAGAATTTGTTCATGGCGGTCATGATCAAGTTATCGAATGGTTAAATGGTCAAGGTCGACAAAATATCGAAGCGCTTAATGAGGTATTGGTAGAAACAGCAAGTGCTTGGGATGAGAAGGTGGGTGTGTATGGAAAAGCATAAACTCATTGAAGAAGATTTAGTGTTTATCAGTAATCAAACTTCTGTCGATGCCATCTTTGATGAAATTAGTCAGCAATTATTTCAAGCAGAAGTGGTGAGTGAAGACTTTTGTCAGCATCTCAAGGAACGCGAGGCTAATTTCCCCACTGGCCTAGATTTGACCCCTTTATTTGGGGATGTGCTAGGCATTGCGGTCCCTCATACTGAGACGCAGTATGTTCGGGTAAAAAAGGTCATTCCTATCAAATTAAATCAGGTCATTGAAATTCATAATATGATTCAACCTGACGAAACGTTGAAGATTAATTTCATGTTTATGATTCTGAATGATGATCCTAGTGGTCAAGCTGATATCTTGGCCCGAATTATGGAAGGAATCGGTCAGTCAACTAAAGAAACGATAGATAATATTAATCAATTACAGACAAATCAGGATGTTTATAAATTTGCTAAAAAAATACTAGGAGAGTGAAGAAAATGATTAAAATCTTAGCAGCGTGTGGAGCCGGTGTAAACTCAAGTCATCAAATTGCCAATGCAATTACTGAAGAAATGAAAAAACGGGGTTATCGTGATATTAAAGTGGATGCCTTAATGGTTAAAGATGTGAATAAAGAAGTATTAAGCAAGTATGACTTATATACACCTATTTCAAAAACTGAAACTTTTGGTGTGAATATTCCGATTGTGGAAGCTGGTCCCATTTTATATCGCGTGCCTGCGATGGCTAAACCAGTCTTCGATAAGATTGAAGCAGAAATTAAAAAAATGGGTTAAGCGATTTGATTGAGGAGGAAGTGAACCATGCAAGCAATTATTGATTTTGCCAACCAAATATTTCAACCCTTAATTGATTTAGGGGCGGCTCCTTTAATGGCAATAATTTTAACCGCGATGGCCATGTTGTTTGGCGTTAAGTTTTCCAAAGCCTTGGAAGGCGGTTTAAAGTTAGGGATTGCCTTGACGGCGATCGGTGCGGTAATTGGGATTTTAACGGGTGCCTTTTCGGAAGCACTGCAAGCCTTTGTTAAGAACACTGGGGTAGAATTATCGATTACCGACGTGGGTTGGGCACCGCTAGCAACCATTACTTGGGGATCCCCTTTAACGTTATATTTCTTATTTGTACTCGTGATTCTAAACATTGTCATGTTATTATTGAACAAAACAAATACTCTCGACGTAGATATCTTTAATATTTGGCATTTAGCGATTACTGCAATTATTGCCCGTTTCTTAGGAGCTAATCTGATTGTTACTACAATTTTTGTACTCATTGTCGGTGGTTTGAAGATTATTAATTCAGACTTAATGAAGCCAACCTTCAATGATTTATTGGGGGCACCCGCTGAGAACCCAATGACCAGTACTCATATGAATTATATGATGAATCCGATTGTGATGCTATTTGATAAAATTATTGATAAATTGTTCCCTTGGTTAGATAAGTATGACTTTGATGCGGCAGCCTTAAATGATCGAATTGGCTTCTGGGGTTCTAAATTCGCGATTGGGATTTATTTAGGGGTCATTATTGGCCTGTTGGGCGGACAAAGCATCACTGAAATCTTTGCTTTATCCTTTACTGCAGCATTTGCTTTGGAATTATTCTCAGTCATTGGTTCTTGGTTTATTGATTCAGTAGAACCTCTTTCACAAGGAATTACCGATTTTGCAAACAAGCGTTTCGAGGGTCGGACCTTTAATATTGGTTTAGACTGGCCATTCATTGCTGGTCGGGCTGAGATGTGGGCAGCCGCCAACGTGCTGGCACCGATTATGTTGTTAATAGCCTTAATCTTGCCAGGAAACAAAGTGTTACCTTTAGGTGGGATTATTGCCATGGGACTCACACCGTCTTTACTTGTAGTCACTCGAGGAAAGATTATGCGGATGATTGTTATTGGCATCTTCATGTTACCAGTCTTCTTGTGGGCTGGTACCCTTATAGCGCCAGCAGTCACTGAGATGGCGATCAATGTCGGTGCCTTCCCAGATGGTTTGGCTGCAGGATCATTGATCACCCATTCCACTTTAGAAGGACCGATTGAGAAATTTATTGCCTACCTCGTAGGAACGGCAAATGTACAAAACGTAATGTCATTACTCTATTTAGCTCTAGCGTCCATTGCCTATTTAGGCCTATTTGCTTGGTATGCTAAAGAAATGAAGAAGCGTAACGAAGAATATGAAAAAAATGCTGAACATATCTAAATTTAACTGCAAGGATGCTTGATTAAGAAAGCATTGTTATCAGTTGATCAGCTAACAAAGAAATCAAAACGACTGTTTTCTTAATGAAGGCAGTCGTTTTTGTATTATCGATATTTTCTTTACATTAAATTTACAATAGACATTTACTTTAAATTAATATTATTTAATTTTTTTGTCTCCTATAATAAAGGTAACAAACGAAAAAATAAGGAGATCTTCGATAACCATCTTTTTTCTTTGTAATAATCTTAAAGGAGTAATTGAGATGAAATTCAGCAATTTTCTGAAAAAATCATTCTTAGTATTGGCTGCCTCTCTTGTTGGAATTTCTAGTCAAGTGCCTGTATTTGCGGAAGAAAATGTAGCTGCTACGGATCCAAAAGGAACAAAGATTGTTCTAGCGACGAATAATTCGGGGGATGGTCGGGCCGAATGGTTAAAAAATAAATTTTCTGAAAAAGGTTTTAATGTAGAAATTGTTCCTTTGGGAGGATCAGATGCTACTGCAAGAGTAATTGCTGAAGTGGAGAATCCTACGATAAATGTTGTTTGGGGACCTTCTAATGACAATTTTGACTTGATGATTGAAGCCGCAGCATTGTCTCAATGGACTCCAGAATGGGCAGATAAAGTTGCCGATTATGATTCAAAAAATGGCTATTCTTATCCATATGAAATTCAACCCAAAATGTGGTTAGCTAATAAAGATCAATTTGGGGCAGATAATTTGCCTAAAACGATTAATGATTTGTTTGAGAAAGAAGAATTCAAAGGAAAGTATACTGTCCCTACTGATTTTGGTGGAGCTACCAATCGGGCAATTATTGGATCAATTTTAGGCCAATATTTGGATGAAAATGGAGAATTAGGTGTTTCCGAAGAAGGATGGCAAGCCATTACTGCTTTCTTTGATAATGGTATTCGTACTCCAGAAGGAGAGAATGATTATCAAAATATGATTGCAGGTAAGACACCAATTACATTTTCTTATGCTTCAGGCATATATAAGAAAATGGAAGAATTTGGCGAAGCCAATATTATTTATTTCGAAAATGGACAGCCTGATAATACAAATGAGGTAGGCGTAGTTAATAACAATGATCAAGAAGTACTTGATGAATCCATAAGATTAGCGAATTATTTAGGTTCTGCTGAATTTATGGGAGCATATGCAGCTGAAAATGGAAGTATTGTCGTTAACTCTGAGGCAATTAATCAAATGACAGCAATTTCAAAAGAAATTTTCGACAATTATAAATCACAAGACTTAGATTGGGCCAAAATCAACGAATTAATGGACGATTGGGTAGCAAAAATCGAACTAGAAATCTATTAGGACAAACTAAAATATACCGTGATTATTTGTTCTTAAATCACGGTATATTTTTTTGGAGGTTAATATGTTAGAAATTAAAGACATTGAAGTAACGTTTGGGGATTTTGTCGCTATAAAAGATATCAATATAAGTATTAATCAAGGAGAGTTTTTCTCTTTTCTCGGACCATCAGGATGTGGGAAAACAACCACCCTACGTACAATTGTTGGCTTTGTTAAGCCGAGTAAAGGCTCAATCACTATCGACCATAAAGAGATTACCTATGAAGCAATTGAGGATCGTGGAATTGGAATTATTTTTCAATCATATGCTTTATTTCCAACAATGACTGTCAGAGAAAATATAGAATTTGGGATGAAGGAGCATAAATGGTCTCGGGATAAGATAGAACAAAGAGTAAAAGAAGTTTCTACACTAGTTAATTTGAATCAAGCCCAACTTAAGAAGAAAGTTTCTGAACTATCTGGAGGACAACAACAAAGAGTGGCGATAGCTCGTGCTTTATCATTACAGCCTGATATTATTTGTTTAGATGAGCCTTTATCTAACTTGGACGCTAAATTAAGAAAATCCTTGCGATCTGAGTTGAAGAGAATCCAAGCGAGTTCGAACGCCACGATGATTTATGTAACACACGATCAAGAAGAAGCCTTAGCTTTGTCAGACCGTGTAGCTGTATTTTCTAACGGTGAAATCCAACAAATTGGCACTCCAGAAGAAATTTATTATCAGCCAAAAAATCAATTCGTAGCAGAGTTTATTGGTGATCGAATCAAATTAGATAATAATTTATTAAATTTGATTAATGCAAAAGAAATATTATTATCTGAGAATCAAGATCATTATATTAACATCGATGATTTAACGGTCACACCACCTACTAGTGTTGACCGTAGGACTATCGTCCTTCCTGCAACGTTAGTGTCTGAAGAATTTCTAGGATCCATTACTCGACGAGTGTATGAGGTCCAAGGGTCTAACATGACTGATATTTCATTTTCTAATAGCTTACTGCCTTTAGAAATTGGCGATTCTGTGGATATTTATGTGAGTCTAGAAAATATCTGTTCATTTGATAAGGAGACAAAATGAGAAATAAATTTACTGTAAAAAATTTTTTTGTACTTGGAATATTACTCACTTTGCTATGGAGTTTATTAACCTTTATTATTATTCCGAACTTAAACATGCTTTCAATTACTATGTTTAAAAATGGTAAATTTGATTTGACTCCTCTATTTAAAGTGATTAAATCTAAACGAGTATTAGAAGCTTTATCAAACTCGTTTATATTAGGAATTTTAGTTGCTTTATCGACCAATATTTTAGGTGTTTTTCAGTTATTAGTGCTTGATTACTTTAAGATTAGGGGAAGAAAATGGCTAAGTATTGCTTATTTTGCCCCTTTAGTTTGTAATGGGATGGTATTGGTTTTATCGTATTACTATTTAATTGGCCCTAATGGCTATTTTACTAAGGGTCTACAACAAATAATTCCCAGTTTACCTAATGAATGGATGATTGGATTTAAAGCCGTATTCTTTCAACTCACGGTTTCTAATACAATATTTCATATCACTTTCGTCAGAGATGCCCTACGTGGAATTGATTTCCAAACGATAGAAGCTGCTAAAAATTTAGGAGGATCAACATGGTCCATTCTTCGTAAAGTAGTCCTACCTACTTTAACTCCCTCAATTTTAGCTGCTACGATATTAAATTTTTTGATGGCTGTTGGAGCCTTTGCTAGTCCGAAAATATTAGGTGGATCCATGTTTCAAACGATTAACCCTTTAGTATTATCCTTTACTAAATCAAGAACGACTCAAAATTATGGAGTTATCCTATCCGTATTTCTAGGTTTAGTTACTTTACTAGTATTGATTTTATTTAATTACTTGCAAAACAGAGTCAATGTAGTTTCTGTATCGAAAGTCAAAACTAAATTAGTTAGACAAGATATTGAGAATCGTTATGTTCGAATTATTATGACTCTGCTTGCTCATTTGGTTGCGATAATCCAAATCATTCCAATGTTAGCTGTTATTTTGTTTTCATTCATACCCTATAAGAGTTTAATGAGTGGTAATTTGTTTTTACAAGGACTTACTTTAGAAAATTGGCAGAACGTAATGCATTCTAGTGGTTTGAAGCCTTTAGTGGTTTCTTTTCTTTATTCAGTAATCGCAGCAATTGTATCGGTCATTATTGTAATTTTTGTTGCTCGTTTAATTACCAAGTATAAAAATGTATTTACCAAATTATTAGAACTCATTATGTTAGTCCCTTGGTTCTTACCGGCCACATTGATTTCATTAGGTTTGTTATTATCTTTTAATACTCCGATTATTTTGATAGCAAATCAAATTTTGACAGGAACTTTGGTTATATTATTGATAGGTTATATCATTCTAAGACTACCTACTAATTTACGCATTATTAAGGCAGCCTATGCTAGTATTGACAGTTCCTTGGAAGATGCGGCAAAAAATTTAGGAGCGAGCGAATTTAAAGCATTTTATAAAGTTATTTTACCTTTAATCTTGCCTGTATCCATTTCAACGACCCTTCTTTCTTTTACTGGACTATTTGCTGAGTTTGATATGAGTGTATTTCTCTTCCATCCATTATTTGCTCCGTTAGGGATTATTATTAATAATGCTACCGATCCGGAAGCCACACCCAGTGCGGTCATGTTATCTTTTGTCTACGCGGTAATTATTATGTTGGTATTCACCATTGCGACTTATTTTGTATACGGAAGGAAGTCACCAAATAACTTATGAAAATCTTAGAAAAATTTATTGCTGGAAAAAATAATATAGAAGAGTGCGAAGATGCTCTGGTTATATCAGAAAATTTTATTGCAGTGATTGATGGCGTTACTTCTAAATCTCCTTTTCGATGGCAGGGCAAGACGACTGGTAAAATTGCTAGTGAATTAATTAAGAATATTATTCAAGAAAATCAGGAAGAAAGTCTCCAAGAAATTATCTGCAGAATTAATGCCGAGATTAATCTATTTAATAAAAATTATCTGCAAGATCTGGATATAAGACGATATGGTCTTCAAGCCGTGATGGCAGTCTATTCTGTTAAAGAGAAACAGGTTTGGTTAATTGGTGATTGCATGGCGCTGATTGCAGGTCAACAATATCAACTAGCTAAAAAAAGTGATGTGGTATTGGCTGAATTTAGAAGTCTTGTAAACCATATTCAGCTCAAGAAATCAAATCGGACTGAAGAGGAGTATTTCTTAAAAGAGGATATGGGTCGAGAATTAATCTTGCCGTGGATCGTAGATTCAAATTTATTTGCTAATATCGCTAATAATGAATGGGGATATGCGGTTCTTAATGGTGAAGATATACCTCCATCTCTGATCAAAAAAATTAATGTTCCCGATAAAATGGAGGTCGTCTTATCTTCAGATGGTTATTTCGAGTTAACAGAAAATTTGGTGAAAACCGAAGCTAAATTGTCTTCTATTTTAAAAGATAATCCATATCTTTATAAAACTGAGAAATCAACTAAAGGCATAAAACGAGGACAGGACAGTTTCGATGACCGAACTTATATTAGATTTATAACTGGCTCTTAGGAGGTTATAATGAGTACAACAGATCTACAAATTGATCGACATAAATTTTTAGCAGATGGGGAGGCGATTCCCTACTATGGAAATACGGTAATTAGTATAATGAATAATGAGAATTGGCCTATTTACCACTTAAGCCGACGAATGATGAAAATCATCAAAGAATCTACTTTGAGTGATAAAATTCGGCTGCTCCCTTTAGAATCTATTCATATGACACTCATTCCCTTAATTCGAGAAATTGACCGAGGGACTGATATATGGCCCCAATCCTTACCAACCAATGCGAGTTTCAAAGAAATAGATAAAATTCTTCGGGATAAAGTCGAAGAGGTAGAGCCCTATCATCAAATAAGGATGAAGATTAACGAAGTACAGATTACTGGTTTTAGATTATCTGCACAAACGGCTGCGATGAATCAAGAATTAAGAAACTATCGGGATCAAATTGCGCTGAAAACAAAAATTGTCCATCCAGGCCATAATCACTATCAATTCCATGTGTCATTGGCCTATGTTATAAAACCTTTCTCACAAAATGATCATCTTATGTTAGATAAATTAGAAACAGAGATGACTAAAGTTGCTAAAGCGAGCTTAGACTCATTTGTGTTGGCTGAACCAAAATTTTCAATCTTTAACGATATGCTTTCTTATCATCCCGAACTGTCTGAGCGAGGAAATCTTTTTTAATGGTTGAATGATTCTATTTTTGAAGGTGATTTTATGAGAGTCATTGCATCTGAAGAATATAGAAAATTGGAAAATAGGAACGATATTCAAAATGCAAATTTTTTCCATGAATATATTGGCACCCGATATTTATCAAAAAAGTCTTTTGCTAATGTTTTTTATCAACTCAAAAAGAGAAATAAACAAACAGCCGTTGAGTTATTAAATCGAAAATTGAAATTTAAACCCAATAATATTGATGCGATGCGTTTTAAGGCAGAAATTTACTTTTGTAATAATTTATACTTGGAAGCTTGGGATGTTTTGGAAGATTTATTGTATTTATTGCCAAAAGATCCCGAAGGTCTTTTTCTTTCGGCGATCTGTGCTCATATTGCCAATAAAGTTTCTGAGAAAGAAGAGAAATTAAAACAATTGCAGTTTATTTCCAAAAGATTATTTGAAGAATTTAATCAAATTGTTCATCTTGTAGAGTCTAACAAAAATCGATTAGATTTTAGTCAGGATATTCCCAAAGAAATCCAATTTGATGTTTTCATCTTGCATGGTGAGAGACTGAAAGAAAATGGTGAAATGACGGATTCAGCTAAAGCTCGTGTCCAACTAGCTTGTGAAATGTTAGATGAATTTCCTTCTGCTAAAGTCATTGTCTGCGGTGGACCAGTCCATAACAATTATCTAGAAGGTTTGGCATCTTATAATTATTTATTGCATTTAGGTATTAATGAACAACGAATTATTATGGATGTGTCGACCTTAGATATTGTTTCGAATGTCGTAACTGTCTCAGAGATTATCCTCCAACAAGCCTTTAAAAACGTCTGCATTGTCAGTACGTCAGATTTATTAGCTCGGCGTTGGCTAGCTTTAACCTGTCGATTTAAATATTTAGGACTGAGGCAACCTGTCTATGGTATAGCAAAAAATTTCGGTGAGATTGAAGAAATTCCAGATCGTGAAATACATTCTATGTATAATACTGTAGTAAGGTCTTGGGGTATTTTTGAAGTTAATTTTTTCAATAAATATTCGCTAGAATAAGTGTCTGTTTATGATTAACGCTTGCTTTTAATCTTTAGAAAAAGTATAGATTAAAATTTAGATAGGAAAAATAACTACGATTGGTCTTTATTATGGATAGCAAGGCCAGTCGTTTTTGTCATGTAGATAAAAATATGAAAAAATTTAAAGTTTGTGATGCTTTTAACGAATGGTATTATTGTATAATAACAATACACTAATTTTATTGTGAATCAACGCGATAATGATTGTGCTTGGGAGGTTGCTATGTTTTATTTCAAACACAATGAAGGAGAAACCTATCTCTGTAAAAATAATAAGGATAATGAACAATGTATCCAGATTCAGCCACAAGAATTAAAAGAACTACAGGACTTAATTCAAGAAGAAATCCAAAAAACTTCAGCTGAGGGCCTATCTTTTGATCAGCTAGATGCCCTTTATTGGCGCGATATGGGTTTTGGCATGGATTATCCCGAAGAGTGATTTAGTCAAATTTTTTTCTGGCGGCGACGCTTTTTTATTTTGCCTATTGATATTCTTTTCGACTTATTTCTGTTATCATGAGGTTATTATATAAGAGGGATGAAGAAGATGAAAAATTTATTATATTTAATCCTTGCTGCAGTCTTAGTCTATGTAATCTACAATTTATGGCAAGTTGATACGCCGGAATCTTTTGCCCTGAATGGTGGAATTCTTGCCATCTGCATGATTGTCTATTATTTATTGTCACGTCGCCAAGAAGCTTCACGATGAACCTTCGGGATGTGGCACATTCAAATCAGACTCAGGTTCCATGTGATAAGCTAAACCCATGATATACTGCCTATTGAGGTGAAGTTATGAATCTATGGCAAGCCATATTTAATAATTTTTTAAAGTTTGATTTTCTGATTTTTCTACTTGCGATTTTAACGGTTTTCTTATATGTCCGTTGTCTAAAGCTTAGCCAGTCTTTACAAAAGATTTTATTGCCGAAGGGAAATTTAGCCCAAGGCAAAAAAGGTGTCCAAAATCTCTTTGATCATTTTGATTATTATTTGAAGCAAGAGGGCGAGCAACGGATTATTGATCAACGTCAACGAATGAATCATCTTTATATTTTATTCTTGAATGTGACCGCGATTTTTCCTTTAATGGGTCTTTTAGGGACTGTAATTTCTTTAATTCCTATGGTAGGAACGAATGACACGGCCTTGTTTATGTTAGCTTTGACCTCTACATTCTGGGGAATTGTGTTTGCCATTATCTTTAAATTAGCCAATGGTCAACTTCAAGCCCTAGTCGAAGGAAATAATGAAGCCATTCAGACCTATTTATTAAGGAATGATCAATTGCTGAATGCTGGTAGACGAGAGCAGGTGGCGAGTGAATAGACATCAGATGTTGATTGATTTAACGCCATTACTCGATGTAATCCTGATTATTCTATTTATGGTCCTAGTTTCGAATCAATCCATGAACGCCCAAGAAGTCGAGAATTTACAAGCACAGGTTTCGAGGTTGGAACAGAGTCAATTGCCCCAAACTCCTTCGCAGAAAGCTTGGCAAATTTCTTTCGCTGAAGACATTGATAAATTGAATTTGGTTTACCACAAGGTTCAGGACCAGGAAGAGATTTATTTGATTACGGCGGAGGAGGAGCGGCTTGTCAAGCCGGCTTCGGAGGACTTAACCAAGTGGTTACAGCAAGAGCTAGACCGATTAGCCAAAGATGTGGTGATGATTTCTTTTACTTATGATGATCATCAGATTTATTACCGTGATTATCGAAATTTAGTCGAAGCCATCAACCAGTTAAATCAAATCCAAGATAAAAAAATTATTTATAGTGAATATCCTGAGGACGAATTTAGAAAGGATGAAGGTCATGGCCAATCAAAACAAGAAGTCGAGTAAGAAAGGTAAATTAGGAATTACTGCCTTGGTACTATTAGCCTTAGCGGGTTTAGGTATTTATCAAGGGACTGGTGGAGGACTTTTACCAGGTTCTGGTACATCAATTACCCAATCAGATAATCAAGGCCAAGAAGGTGAACAAGAAACCAAAGTGGCTGAAGTCAAAGTGAAGGAAGATGAAATTTATTGGTCTGAACCCGGACAAACTGAAGAAAAGATCAGTCAGGACCAACTTCAAGAAAAACTTCAAACAATGAAAGATGGCTGGCAAATTCGTTTAATTGATAATAAAGCGATCAAGGCTAGCTTTGATCAAGTCAAGAAGGCCATCCAAGATAATAATATTGAAATCGTTGAGACAGTCGAACAATAAAACAAATAATAACCGAACGAGGAGCTCGTTCGGTTATTAATCTTTACTCTGCTTTAGGTTGTATGATGATGGGTTCTTTGGTGACATGATTTAGAATTTGGCAGCCGTCTTCTGTGACTAAAATCAGGTCTTCGATTCTAACACCAATCTCATCAGGAAGATAGATACCTGGTTCAACAGAGAAAATTTGGCCAGCTTTTATCAGGTCGTGATTATATTGGCTGACATCACCGGCTTCATGAGTTTCTTGGCCGATGAAATGACCTAGACGGTGGGTAAAATAATCCCCATAGCCTGCCTGATCAATTAAATTTCGGGCCGTTAAATCAATGTCAGCAAAGGAAACTCCTGGGCGAATCTGAGCAATAGCAGCTTCATTAGCTCTGCGGACAATGTCGTAGATTTCTAGATGTTCCTGGCTAGGTTGACCATAAAAGACCGTTCGCGTCATATCAGAAGCGTAACCTTGATAGAAGGCCCCAATATCAATGACGACTGCATCGCCTATTTCTGGTTGATCTTGGTTCGTCTCATGATGCGGATCAGCCCCATTTCCTCCATAAGCAATAATCGGTTCGAAGGAAAAGCCATCCATATTTAAATCTTGATAGATCTCTCTTAATTTATTGACCATGGTTAATTCACTAAAGCCATATTGAACTTGGTGAATAATGGCTTCCATGGCTTGGTCATTAAGTTCTGAGGCTTTGGCCATTAATTCTTGTTCATCGAGCGATTTAATCGCCCGTTGTTGATCTACTAAGACAGATCCATTTACTGGATGTAATTCGGGATTAAGGGCTAGTAGCTCAAGAAGGAAATGGCTCGGCCAGTACTTGTCAATTCCAATCTTTAAGCCTGTCAGTTGTTCATCCAGTTTGGCTAGAATTGGCTCACCATCGCTATACCAAATGACTTCAATTTCAGATTGAAGGTCTTGTGGTTGAGGAAAGAGCCGATTCAGGTAAAGTTGGACTTGGCCTGCTGAACTTATATTTAATAAATAAAGTCGTTCACCAGGTTGATTGCGGTAACCTGTATAATAGTAGATACTTGCTGGATCACTAATCAAAAGGTTATCTAGCTGATTATCAGTCATTGACTGAATTAAGGACTGGATGCGATAGTCTTTCATAGATTCATCCCCTTTATTTTTCTTTATTGATTGAATTTCTGTACCCTAATTGAGTATTATAGGATTAGACTACACCAAATAATAAGGGATAACAAGGAGTATATTCATGAGATTGAGCTTAGAAAAAAAGCGGCAAATTATTCGAATTACGACCATTATCGGGATTATACTGACCATTATTGGTTTCTTTGTGGTTTCTCAGTCCACTTATTTCGACCCTGGTCAGGGCTTCGAGCAATTATTAAGACGATTAGGTTTTTTTGCTCCTTTTATCTTTGTCTTGGTCCAAATTAGCCAGATCATTTATCCGATTATTCCCATGGGGCTGACCAACGTCATTGGTTTTTTAATTTTTGGTACGTTTCTAGGTACGGTTCTGAATGTTATTGGCCTAATTACAGGTTCAGCGATTAATTTCTTTTTGGGCCGTCGTTTTGGTGGAACCATTGTACGAGCCTTTATTGATGATGAACAATATGATAAATATGTCGGTATGTTGAACCGAGGCAAGGCTTTTGATCGTTTAATTATGGTCGGTTTTATTGCTCCGATATTTCCTGATGATATATTCTGCATGATTGCTGGCATGTCTTCAATGCGCTTTGAACGTTTCATGAAATATGTCATTCTTTTTAGGCCTTTATCCATGTTTGTCTATACCTTTATGACCACGACGATGATCGAGTGGATTGATAAAATCTTTTTTGCTTAAGGAGGCAGGTCTTTGGCTAAAATTTTTATAGCTCTGGTGGGCCTTTATCAAAGATACATCTCGCCCTTATTTCCCCCAACGTGTCGTTATCAGCCGACCTGTTCGACTTATATGATTCAAGCCATCGAACGACATGGTGCGATTAAAGGCCTTCTCATGGGCTTGGGGCGGATTTCCCGGTGTCATCCTTTCCTCAAAGGCGGACGAGATCCTGTTCCTGATTACTTTACCTTAAGACGGAATAAGGCCTATCGAGACAAATAATTACTGATAGAATAAGTCAAGAGTGATATAATACAAGCGTAGAAGGAGGCGGTGGTTAATTTGCAATTGTGGTTTGAACAATTTATTAATAATAAGCCGATTGTTCAAATATTGGACATTCTAATCGTTTGGTATTTGATTTATAAATTATTGATGTATGCCCGCGGAACCCAAGTCATGAACTTACTCAAGGGTGTCGGGATTTTTATTGCGGCTAAGTTTATTAGTTCGGTGGCCGGTCTGCAGACCATTGATTGGATTTTGGGTCAGATCTTGGCTTGGGGAGTCGTGGCTGCGATTATTCTCTTCCAACCGGAATTACGGCGAGCCTTGCAAATGATTGGCCAAAGTTTATTTAGAAATCGCAAAACCAGCAAGAACCCTAACGAGACTCTGATTGAGAATCTTGAACAATCTTTAAAATATATGTCTAAGCGAAAGATTGGTGCTTTAATTTCAATTGAAGGGAAAGAACCTTTATCAGAATTTATTGAAACGGGAATCCGCCTCGATTCGGAAATAAGTTTTCAATTATTAATTAATATATTTGTGCCAAATACGCCCTTACATGATGGTGCAGTGATTATTCGAAATTATAAAATAGCCTCCGCCTCATGTTATTTACCTCTGTCTGAGAGTAGTTTAATTCCTAAAGAATTAGGGACCCGGCATCGGGCAGCGATCGGTTTGTCTGAAGTAACGGATGCTTTAACGCTGATTGTTTCGGAAGAAACCGGAGATATCAGTTTGGTCAAGCATGAAGTTCTCCACCGGGGAGTGAAGGCGGACGAACTCCATAACCTTCTCGTGAAATACCTAATGGTTGAAGCAGAGCAGAAAGAGGACACTAAAGATTCTCTCGTCGGCTTCAAAGAGTATTTTTTAGAGAATCTTAAACAGTGGGGTGATCGCAATGAATAAGAAGACCTTTAATAATGTTTGGTTTATTCGTTTAATATCTCTACTCTTTTCGATTTTTCTTTATATTTTTGTTTCTTCAGAGAATGCCGTCCCGCTAAGAAGTATTAAGAATCAGGAATTTGCCAGTGTCAATATTACAGAGACGATCTCGAATGTCCCGGTATATCTAGGTAAGACAGATGGAGAAACCTTTGTCTCAGGCGTCCCTGAAACGGTAGATGTGAGATTGACTGGTCCTAAGAGCATTATTAACCAAGTAAGTAGCGAGACTTTACGGGTGGAGACCGAAGACTTGACGGACATGCCGACTGGTTCGAAGTCCATTCGCTATTTGGTTATGGACCTCCCTGATGAGATAGATTATCAGGTAACCCCGTCTCGAACCATTGTACAAATTTCACGGCGGGAATCTGTTAAGAAGACGATTGAATATGAGGTCGATCCGCAAGCCATTGCCGAGGGTTATCAAGTAAGTCAAGTCAACTTGAAGCCTTATGAAGTGACTTTAACCGGGACTGACAAGATTATTAAGGAGATTGACCGGGTCTTTATCAACATAACTTCGCAAGATAAACAAAGTAAAAACTTTACCGGAACTTATGCAATCAAGATTGTAGATAAGAATGGGAACCTTCTCGATGTGAATGCGAATATTATGGATATTAAGGCAGAAGTTGTTGTTGAACCTATTGTTGGCGATGTGAGTTTAAATATTGTTCCTCAGGGGGAACACCATGAAAATTTTACTTATACCTATGAGTTTGTTGATCAGAATATGGTAAGTATTCAAGGATCTGCTGATATCCAATCGCTGGATGTTATTGTTGATGTTTCTTCTTTGACCTCGAGTCAAACAGTGATTGGCAGGGTCGATTTACCGGAGGGCGTTGAACTTATAGGTAATTCGGAGATTAAGGTTCACGTAAGCCTACACGCCTTAGAAGCAGACACTCAAACGGATTCAGAAGATCAAACGACTAGTCAAGAAAGTGATAGCAGTGAAGAATCCGATCAAGACCATCAAGCTACTGATTCACAAACAACTGAACAGACGAACGAATAAAATAAGCAAGGAGTAATAATATGGGTAAATATTTTGGAACCGATGGAGTACGGGGCGTTGCTAATCAAGAGCTAACCCCAGAATTAGCTTTTAAATTAGGGCGGTATGGGGGCTATGTATTAATGCAACATCATGCAGAACATGCCCACCCTCGTGTATTGGTTGCCCGTGATACTAGAATTTCAGGGCAGGTGCTTGAATCAGCCTTAATTTCTGGCTTGCTTTCAGTGGGTATCGAAGTCATGCAATTGGGTGTCATTTCAACACCAGCAGTAGCCTATCTCACTAAAACTCAAGGAGTAGCTGCTGGGGTCATGATTTCAGCCTCTCATAATCCAGTTCAAGATAATGGTATTAAATTCTTTGGCAGTGATGGTTTTAAACTTTCTGATGAGCAAGAATTAGAAATTGAAGCTCTGATTGACCAGGAAGAGGATACATTACCGCGACCATCGGATGAAGGTTTAGGAACGGTGGATGAATTCCCCGAAGGTCTTATCAAGTATGTCCAATACCTGCAGACCACAATCTCTTCAGATCTATCAGGAATATCTGTCTGTGTTGACGCTGCTAACGGAGCGACTTCTCCCTTAGTCAATCAACTTTTTGCTGATTTAGAGACCGATTTCTATACGATGGGCGATCGCCCGAATGGTTTAAATATTAATGATCAAGTGGGCTCTACCCATCCTGAACAATTACAGGCCATGGTAGTGGAGAAACAAGCCATGGTAGGGGTCGCTTTCGATGGAGATGGCGACCGGGTAATTGCCGTTGATGAGAAAGGAAATATCGTCGATGGTGATAAGATTATGTATATTTGTGGCAAACATCTCTATAATAAAGGACTCTTATCCAATAACACCATTGTATCAACCGTCATGTCTAATTTAGGCTTCAAAAAAGCTGTCGAAGCTGAAGGCATGCAGACGGTTCAAACCAAGGTGGGAGATCGGTATGTGGTGGAGGAGATGCGGGCGCATAATTACAACCTGGGTGGTGAACAATCCGGGCACATTGTCTTCCTGAACCATAATACTACTGGTGATGGCTTACTTACCGCCATCCAATTGTTGGCAGTTATGAAAGAAACCGGTAAAGCTTTGTCAGAATTAGCTAAAGAAGTGACGATTTATCCGCAAAAATTAGTCAATATTAAAGTTTCCGATAAGCATACGGTGATGGATGAACCTGAAGTTAAAGCAGCCATTGAAAAACTAGAAAAAGAAATGGCGGGCGATGGTCGAATTTTGGTTCGTCCAAGTGGAACTGAACCCCTATTAAGGGTCATGGCTGAAGCCTCCACTGATGAGAAAGTTGACTACTACGTCAATACGATTGCTGACGTTATTCGTCGAATTAGAGGTATTGATTAAGCTAAATAAAGACCGGGCTGAATTGGCTCGGTTTTTCGTTTATAAGGAGAATGGAATGAAAGAGAGTAAAAGACAACAGGCTTTGACCTGGTTGGCAGACCACCCAGTGTCTTGGCAATGTCTGCATTGCGACCAACCACTTCAGTTAGTAGGCCAAAGATTAACCTGTAGCAATGGTCATAGCTTTGACCTTAGTCGGCAGGGATATGTCAACCTTGCCAAAAGTAATCACCCTAGTCAATATGATCAAACCTTGTTTAATTTAAGGCGTCAAATTATTCTGGAGAGTCCTTTTTATCAAGCGCTTCATCAAGCCTTGCTAACTATTATTAAAGAAAGACCCGTTACTCATCTATTAGATGCGGGCTGTGGAGAGGGCAGCCATTTATATCGTTTGAGCCAGTTCTTGGAACCGACCCTAAGTTTGACTGGAGTCGATTTAGCCAAAGAAGGCATCCAGTTAGCTACTGACTTTAACCAAAGTCAGTTCTCAGTCGTAGCAGATTTAGCCCAATTACCCTTTCAGGAAAACTCGTTTGACCTGGTTCTGTCAATCTTGTCGCCTGCTAATTATGAAGAATTTAATCGGGTCCTTAAAACTAAAGGGCGGCTGATTAAAGTAATTCCCAATACGCGCTATTTAATTGAATTAAGATCAGCTATTGCTAATCTATTAGAGCAAGCAGAAGTAGAATATTCAAATGAAGACGTTGAGCAAGTATTTCGTCATCATTACATTAAGGTAGAAGATCACGATGTGTATCAAAAGCTAGCGCTTTCCGAAGATCAGCGGCGCCAATTGATTCATATGACGCCTTTAACTTGGCGACTCACAACAAAGCAGAAGGAAGAACTTTTTAATCAATTACCCACTACTATTAGCTTAGACCTGAGGGTATTGGTTGCAGAAAAAGTCAATTTCCTCGGGTAACATTAAATGCCCAGCTTGTCTCTGGGCTAATTTTTTTACTTTTAGTGGAGTCATACCAAATTTCTTTCTAAAGATACTGGTAAAATGACAGGCATTATGGAAACCGTATGCTTGTCTTAAACTTTCAAGATTACTATCAGGGTAGTTGCAGAGCTGATAATATATCTGATTTAAACGCAGATGTTGGATGTAAGCCATTGGCGATATATCTAATTCAGCCTTAAAGCGGGCAGAGAAGCGTGAGCTTGAGAGTTTGACCTGTTGAGCCAGGTCTGTCAGTTTAAGTGGCTGAGTCAAATGACAATGGATATAGTTCAGGGCTTCTTGAATAGCTGGAGTATAATTCTGTACTGGAGTTAAATTATGAGTGAGATTGAAAAGATAATTAATGAGTAAAGTTTGGATAGCTTGAAAACTCTCTGGATAGTGCGGATTATTTTTGGAAATTTGTTGGAGGAGTAGATAACAGTGACTGACAAAGTCATTTGGACATTCTGTTAAGAATAGGCCACTCTTTTGATTGGCGAATGGTTGATGCTTTATTGGAGCAGCGAGTGAGAAGAGAATACAAGTGAGTTTGGGACTTTGACTGGTAATCATAAATTCTAAATTAGCCGGGACAAAAGCTAACATAGAATGCTTTAATCGATTGGTGTCATAAACCGTGCTAATATGGCCGGTTCCTTCCTCGATATAAATTAGATGAGGAAAGTGTTGATAAATCTTGCCAGTCTTATGGCAAGCACTTAGTTGATAACGATGAAAGAGTTGGGGACTTTGTGCGATCATAATTTCCTCCGCAGTTGATTATTCTGTCTTCATTATAGCAAGAATCTCTTGATATATTTAAAATACGGCAAAAGATTCAATTATCTTTTTGAAATAATTTATCCTATGTTACAATAAGGCAGATGAAGTCAGAGAAGGAGCGAGTAAGGTGATTAAAGCGGTTTTGTTTGATAAAGATGGTACTTTAATAGAGTTAGGCAACACATGGGATAAGCCAACGATTGGGATGATGCGTGACTTATTTAGTGAATCTGATTTAAGTCAGGATGAGCAAGATCAGCTAGCCTTTGCGATGGGCATTAAAGAAGATTGGTCTGGAATTAAGGCCAATTCTATCTTTGCCGCCGGATCCATCTATGACCAAGCCGCCTATTTGGAGCCTTATCTCTCCTGGAGTATTCCTGAAATCGAAGATCGGATGGAAGCATCCTATCTAAAATATTTACAGGAAGAAGAAGTCATGGCTCGTTTAACGCCAGGGTCAGCGGAAGCTTTAGAATCCTTAAAAGACGATTATGTTATCGGCTTAATTACGAATGATAATTATGTTTTCGCTCGGCAAATGTTAGAAAATTTAGGTGTCTTAAGCTATTTTGATTTTATTGGTTGTGCTGATCAATATGGTCCTAAACCCAATCCACGTGCTCTCCATGAGATTGCAAAGCAATATAATATTGAATTGAGTGAAATGGTTTATGTTGGTGATTCAGCTTTAGATATGACCTACGCTAAACCCTTAGCTGCGGCCATCGGCTATTTAGAGAATGAAGAGAGCCACCTGCATTTGACAGAGGCTGATTATTTATTAGATCATATGTCAGACTTACCTCAAATCCTTGAGCAGATTAATCAGAAGGGAGTAGAAGGATAGATGTATACACTGATTGGCTATAAACCTTGTTCAACCTGCCGAGCTATTGAGAAAAACTTAAAAAATCTAGACCTACCCTATCAATATCGAGAAATTACTGAGGATGTTCCTAGTGGCAAAGAGTTATGGCAATGGTATCAAGCTTCGGGCGAAAGCTCGATTAAGAGAATAATGAATACTTCGGGAACTTTATATCGCGAATTAAATATGAAGTCACAATTGGCTGGGCGATCGGAGCAAGAACAATTAGAATTAATCGCTCAAGATGGCATGTTAATCAAGCGACCGATATTGTTAACACCATCTGGTCAAGTTTATATAGGTAAGAAAGTAGCCGAATTCCTTGAGGAAATGAGACAGGGAGAGGAGTCATCATCATGAATAAAGCATTAGCGATATTAGCCATCGTATTAATGAGCACCAATCTAGGGCCATGGGTCCAGGCTGAGGGCCAAGGACCTGAGAATCTTTCCCCCATTGAAACGATCGAGTGGGAGACTGATGCTACAGAATCTTCTTCAACCAGTTCGGAATCCGTAGAGACGACTGCTGAACCAGTAAGCTCCGAGGAAGCAGCTACTGAATATAGTAGTGAGAGCTCATTGCCAGCTGATTTACCACAGGTAAGCCAAGCTCAAGATTTACTTAAAGTACTACAAGACCAGACGGTCAATAAGACGGCCCAATATTATTTGGTCAATTTCAATCAAGGGCAAGTGGAATTGAATTTAGCGGCCATTATGCCTATGGGAGATTTTGCTTATTTGACGCTACAGAAGCCACCCTATATTCCATCGACATTACTGGTTAAATTAGCTGAACAAGAAGTCGATCAAGCCTATATCCCGCTTGATTCGTTGATTACTTATGTTACCGATGCGATTAATAACTATCCTGAAATATATCAAGATTCACCAGTGATGGATTTCTATGTTTATGCCCAAGAGCATTATGCTGACTTAGAAAGCAAACTCTTAGAGATTCAGGCGGAAGACTATGGCCTGAACGCCAACTATCAAGAAATCCAAGAGATTCAAGAGTTTCTGATGACGGTGCTGGCCGAATTTATGGATCAACATGGCGAGCAATTAAGCTATGAAAAAGATCAGGGCGCCGATATTCTAACTTTAGAGGGAGATTTATCAACTTACTTTACAGAGATTGCAGTCAAGCATTTAATGGATTATCCAGATTTAATGGAGAAATTCAGCTTCTTAGGTGAAGGAACTGTTGGAACATTGAGTTTTAATTATGATAAATATCAAATTGGCATGGGCTTATTAGTCAACCTAGCTGAAGACCGGACTCAGGCGCTCGAATTCTACCTACAACCGGGACAGGCCGACTTTGCTTTGCCAACTGAAGACAATGTATATACTGAGCAAGAATTAAACGACTTAGTTGGTTTCGAAGTCCTGAAAGGTATTCGTCAATTCGAAGACCAAGTTAGCTTAGATCAATTTAATATAGAAGGAGAGAGTCATGAAAATTAGAGAATCTCTGCAACCCCTGAAACAAGTTTGGTCTGATCGGGTCAAAGGATCATGGTGGAAATCGATTGTTATCATTATCTCGTATCTGCTTTTGCGGATTAAATTCGAGACAATGGCTTTAAATAAAGGGATTGAATTATCAGGCGATCAGGTGGTCTTGACTGATTTACAAGATCCAATGAAAGTCATGTATTATATGGGGCAATCAGGTTGGTATTATCATCTGAGTACTTTTGCCTTGCTGGCCTTTTTGTTTTTGATGCTTTATCTGTTTAAATTTAAAATTTTTGATTTGAAGCAGATTAAAGTGCCCTTACTTGGCTGGACAGTGTTGACCTTTATTGCCTTCTTTGCATTGGGTATGGTCTTCTCAGTGGCCGTGTCTTACTTCGCTCCAGATTATCAAGCGCCGATGAATCAACAAGCCGTAGAAGCTTTGGTTAAAGAAATGAGTGGTTTGGGTGTCTTTCTGAATATTGTAATCATGACGCCGATTACTGAGGAAATCTTGTTAAGAGGTTTGGTAATGAAGTACCTCTTTCCACTCATGCCTATCGTGGGGGCGCTAGTTTCTGCCGTGGTCTTTGCCATGTTGCATATGCCAGCCAATATTATTGATTTCTTCCTTTACTTTATTCTATCAGCGGGTCTAACCTATGTTTATTGGCGGACACGGAAGATTGAATACCCAATTCTTTATCATATGATTCAAAACTTCTTAGGCTTTTTACAATTTTAAGATTTAAGGAAAGGGAATTATTACAGCATGTTTTTTGATCTGGAAGTCGTCAGTCCACGTATTAAGCGTATTAAGATGCCTTATGTTTGTGCGTATTATCTAGAGGGAGATCAAGCTGGTCTGTTAATTGATACAGGCTGGGGGTATGGTAATCTTAAAACTTTCGTTGATCAGTTAGCTAACAAACCTTATCAAGTCGTTCTGTCTCATGGACATTGCGATCACGGTGGTGGAGCCAATCAATTCGATCAGGTTTATTTAGCTGAAGCAGATCTTGAGCTTGAGGAATATTCATGTTCTCTACCTGTCCGGCAAAAGATATTCAGTCAGGTTGTCTCTGATGAAAGGAATGTGTTCGATGCTTCAATTTGGCAAGCCCAACGCCAAGCACCTTTTCGTACACTTTACCCTGGCCAAGTCTTTGACTTAGGAGGCTTAACGGTGACGGTAGAAGCTTTACCAGGTCACACCTTAGGTAGTATGGCTTTTTGGCTGGAACAAGAACAAACCTTAATTACTTGTGATGCCTGCGCGCAAACGACTTATCTAAATTTACCTTCATCAGCATCTGTCTATGAATTGTGGGCATCTGGACGGGAGTTACAAGTGAAGTATCCAAATATGGGACAAATCTTAACCTCCCATCCTCCCTATAGCGGACCAGGACAAATGCTTGGAGCTATGGTTGAGCTGGCGGACAAAATCCTCCATGATCAAGATGATCGTTTATTATTAAAAATGCGGATGGAAGGTCAATCATATGCGGCTATCAACAAAAAGTTAAGCCCAGAGCCGCCCATGGCCAATATTGTGTATAGTATGAATAAAGTGAAAGAAAGTATCGAACAAGTCAGCTAAGGGGGCTGGCTTTTTTTCTTGGAAATAGAGTCTGACAAGATCTGGAATTTAATTTAGGGTTTGATGGTCGACAATTTGTTGTAAGTTTCAGATATATATTGCATTTGCTAAAGGTGTAACTGTTTTAGTAGGAAGATTCTAGCTAAATCCTTTGAAATTGGATACAATAAATAGTATTAGGAGAATAAAGGAGGCCATATCGTGACCGATAAAGAGAAATATATTTATGATAATCAAAAACCGGCTTATGATGCCATCCGCATTGACGACAATCAAGATATTCAGATTACTCCGGTTGGCAATGCTATCTTAGAGAAACCCAAAAAGGTAATTCCAGAATATCATGCCCGTTTAAAAAGTCGGATTGTCGAGGTGCCAAAGGAGATTTATCAAGCCAGTGGCATTAAAATTCTCGGTCATCGGATAAAATCTCTTCTATTTACCACCGATGTTGCCTTGATTAAGAATACTGATGCTCAATCGATAATTGCTGTCTATCCTTTTACCCCACAAATTACGATTATGCAGTCCATAATCAATGTAGCTTCGGTCCCTGTCTTCTTAGGTGTAGGTGGGGGAACCACCACCGGTGATCGTAGCGTTCACTTGGCTTTCCATGCCGAACAATTAGGGGCTTATGGGGTAGTGGTTAATGCGCCAATGAAGAATGAAGTGATTGCCAAAATTAGCCAAACGATAGATATTCCGGTCGTAGCCACCATCTCGAGTCGTAAGGATGACTTTATGGGCAAATGCCGAGCGGGGGCAGATATTTTCAATGTTTCAGCAGCTAAGGATACAGCCAATGTCGTGTGTGAAATTCGGAAACAATTGGGGCCAAATTTCCCGATTATTGCCACCGGCGGTCCAACGCCAGAATTGATCAGTCAAACCATCGAAGCTGGGGCCAATGCGATTACTTACACCCCACCTTCAAGTGCGGATATCTTTGCTAAAATAATGGAAGATTACCGTCATCAATAGCAAAGAATAGTATCAGTGGAAAGGAGATTATGATGAAATCCCCAGAGAGACGGCAAATAATAGAACGGGCGATCCTAATTGGTCTCCTTTTTCTGATTCAGATTATTTGGTTTTTTGTGATCTTCGCCAATATTATTAATTATTCGGTATGGATTAATGTTATTTTTACCATTATTTCCTTCATCTTGATTCTTTATCTGATTCGTAAGAATGAAAGTCCAGCTTATCGCATGGGTTGGATTAGTTTGATGGCGATGTTTCCTCTATTAGGTGGTTTACTCTATCTTTTAATTGGTAACAAACGGCCAACTCGACGAATGAAGCGACGATTAAATGAGCATCGGCCTCTTTTTCAACAAGAGTTACAAACTTTGCCCCATCAACCCGCCCAAGCGGCTTTAGCAGAACGCGACTTACGAGTTGCTAGCTTAAGTCATTATATCTATCAATTTGAATCTTATCCTTTATATCGTGATACCCAGGTTGAATACTTTGCCAACGGGGAATCGATGATGAATCAGTTGATTCAAGATTTAAAAGCAGCGAAGTCATATATTTTCTTAGAATTCTTTATTGTTGAATTTGGTCAGATGTTTGATCAAATCTTTGAAGTTTTAAAGGAGAAAGTGGGTCAGGGTGTTGAAGTTCGTCTAATTTATGATGACTTTGGTTGTATTGCTCGTTTGCCCGAAGATTTTGATCGTCAGTGCGAAGCGGTAGGGATTAAAGCGATTAAGTTTAATCCGGTGCATCCAGTGATTTCGATGGTCTATAATACTCGAGACCATCGTAAGTATATCATTATTGATGGACTGTTGGCTTATACAGGTGGACTAAATATTGCAGATGAATACATTAATGTTAAGCAGCGTTTCGGTTATTGGAAAGATAATATGATTCGATTGAATGGTCCGGCTTCCTGGTCATTGAGCCATCTCTTTCTAGAAATGTGGAATGGATTCTATCCAGAAAAGGATATGGATTTGGCGCTTTATCGTCCTCAGTTGCTTGAACAAACGAATCCAGAAGAACAGAATTTGCCTGATTCAACAAGTTTTGTCCAACCTTTTGGTGATTCTCCATTAGATAACGAAGCGGTGGGAGAGAATGTTTATCGGCAATTACTGGATATGGCTATTGAATCAGTCTACATTTATACACCTTATTTGATTATCTCTTATGAAATGCAGACCGCCTTAGAATTGGCAGCCAAACGTGGTGTCGATGTTCGAATTGTTACTCCAGGTATTCCGGATAAACCCGTAGTCTATCGAATGACACGGTCCTTCTATCGTCCACTTCTAGAAGCGGGTGTGCGGATTTATGAATTTACTCCTGGATTCCTCCATGCAAAGACCTTTATTGTCGATGGTAAGGTAGCATGTGTTGGAACGATTAATTTGGACTATCGGTCCCTATATCTACACTTTGAGACCGGCACCTTGTTATATTATCACCCAGTGATTGAGCAGATTAGTGAAGATTTCTTCCAAGTGCTCGATGTTTCTCGAGAACGGGTACTTAATGACTTAAATCAAAGCTTTTTTGGTGAGATTGTCGACTCGCTCCTCCGGCTCTTTGCGCCGTTTGTCTAGCTAAAGCTGACCTCGTATAATATAATTAATTTGACAACCAGTTTATAAAGGAGGAAGCCAGTATGAAATGGGAAGATATGCGCAAAAGTAAAAATATCAATGATAAAAGGGGCCAATCGAGTAATTTCCCAGGTGGATTCGGCGGTTCTCAAGGATCAGGAGGGATGGGTTTAGGCCGTCTCTTACAACTGCTTTTATTCTTGCCAGGGAAAAGTAAGTGGATTGTTTTACTTTTACTTGCTTTTATGTTCTTTGGTGGGGGCGGATTATTGGGAAATATCTTCAACCCAACTAGTGACAATTCAATTACCTATGATCAAGAGCAAACTCAGACCCAACCATCGAATTCATCAAATCAGTCCGATCAGGCTGTCACGGATGAAGGTTATGCATTTATGTCGGCTATCTTAGGCAGTACCGAAGATTTCTGGAGTCAGGAATTCGAACGTCACAACTCAACTTATAATATGCCGCAGATGGTTCTGTATAGCCAATCGATTCAGACTGGGGGCTGCGGATTTGGCTCGGCTCAGGCAGGTCCTTTCTATTGTCCAGGTGATGAGAAGATTTATATTGACTTAAGCTTTATGAACGAATTACAAAATCGTTATCATGCTCCCGGTGATTTCGCCATGGCCTATGTGATTGCCCACGAGGTTGGCCATCATATTCAAAAGGAATTGGGGATCATGGATCAATACACTCAGGCCCATGCCAAGATGAATAAAACACAAGCAAATAAACTCAATGTGCGATTGGAATTGCAAGCGGATTATTTTGCCGGGGTCTGGGCGAAGTATGCTCAAGACCAAGGCGTCTTAGAAGTTGGCGATATTGATGAAGCGTTGCAAGCTGCTTTTGCCGTCGGTGATGATACCTTACAAAAAGAGAGTTATGGAACGGTGATTCCAGATTCATTCACTCACGGTTCAGCTCAGCAACGTCAAGCGTGGTTTAAGCACGGTTTGCAATACGGAGATATCGAGCATGGGGATACATTCAATCAAACACTTCCCAACGAATAGCCCCAAGATGAATGAGGGATCTTAGGATTCATCTAGTAAAATTTTTTTATAAAGATAAGTAGGGATAAATATGGAAAAAGCGCATGCAAATCAATGGGACGTTTTAAAGTTAAGCAGAGAAGAACCACTAACTTTATCGGCGCCCTTACCCAAAAGTAAATCTTTCAGTCAGCTTTTGCGCTTAAACATCGAACAAATGCATCACTATCTTGAAGAGGCTATCCTAGAGAATCCTTTTGTCGAGATGGAATATCATCTAGATCAATTTGCACAATCCTTGTCTAAGCCTAATAAGACAGAACAGGATATGTCTGAACTTACCGATGATGAGCGTGAAGAGTTACCACCGACGCCACTTGATGAACTACAAAAAACGGATCCAAATTATCATATCGATACACAGAGTCTGGAGACTTATTTATTTGAACAAATTATGATGTATCGGCAGACTTCAATTCGTGATTTGATGGTTCAGTTCGTCGAATTATTAGATGAACGGGGTTACTTACCCTATTCAGCAGAAGAACTGGCTGATAAACTGCAGACCGATCCGATTGTTGCTTTAGATGCGCTCACTCTGTTTAAACTATTAGAACCTGCTGGCATTGGCGCCTTTAATTTACAAGAAGCCCTGATGCTTCAGACAGAACGCGATGATGCGGCCCCGGCCGTGGCCTATTATTTATTGGAGAATTATTTTGAAGCTCTAATTAACCATCATTATGATTTTATTCAAGAGGATAGTAATTTTACTGAGTCTGAAATTCAGGAAGCGATAGAATATTACCAAACTTTGACCTATTATCCGGCAGATATCTTCGAGAAGGTTGAACAGGTTCATATTATTCCTGACGTCAAGGTTGATGATGAAAAACCAAAAGACTTAACCATTCGCTATCAACGACAATTTGCGCCGCGTATATATTTTAATCGCGAATATTTTGAAGAGATGAGTCAGCGACAAGATGCGGAACTTACTCAATATTTAAAAGAACAAGTCAAAGATTTCAATGATTTAGCTCGTCAAATTCGTCTGCGTGAGGAACTCTTTATGAAGATGGTCTATCATCTGGTTAGAAACCAAGAAGAATTTTTTTCTGGAGCAAGTTCACAAATTAAACCTTTAACTCTGCGGGAATTGAGTCAAGTTAGCGAGATTCCTGAATCTTATTTGAGTCATTTAATCGTTCATAAACATTTGAGTTTTAAGCAAGAGATTTTTGTTTTGACTGATTTTATTAATTTAAATCGTCGGCGTAGTCGGACCGGCTTTACCGCCTATGAAATCAAACAAAAAATTCTACAAATTATTGCTGAGCAAGATCCCGAGGTAAGTAATACCGAACTCGTTGATTTATTGGCTGATTGGGGCTTTATTATCAGTCCTAAAATAGTGGCAAACTACCGTAAATTAATGCATTAATTAAAGACTGATTTTGAAAGGCGGATTTTATAATCAACTTAGCCACCGCTAAAAAATAATAAAAGCCATGTAAATTCATGTTATATTTAAGTCACGACACAAAAATATAAGAAGGATGAATTTACATGACGCAAACTCACTTTACCACATCTGACCGCAAATCAAAACACTTATCGTTCAAAGAACGGGGCCAAATTGAATTGTTGAAAAAACAAGGCTATTCTAACCGAGCCATTGCGCGAATACTGGGACGGGCGCCCCAAACAATTCATAACGAAATCAAACGGGGTACGGTGGAACAAGTCCGTCAACAAAAGCAACATGGGAAGGTTTATACCTATCAATATTCCAAGTATATCGCGGAAGTCGGCCAAGAAGATTATGAGCATCAGCGTCAACATTGTGGACGTAAACCCCTTTGGGCCTATTCACGTGTCTTTATCGATTGGGCCGATCAACGGATGTTAGAAGATAAGTGGTCACCCGATGTGGTAGTGCATCGCGCCAAGCAGGTCCTCGACATTGATCCGCGTCTGATTCCTTGTACGACGACCCTCTATCATTGGATTGATTGCCAGATTATGCAGACCCGAAATATTGATTTAGTTGAAAAGTTGAAACGACATTCCAAAGTCAGCGCGCCGAAGACTCGACCCCATAAGAAAGTCCTAGGGATGTCCATCGACGAACGTCCTGAGGACATCAATGCCCGTCAAAGTTTTGGCCATTGGGAAATTGATACGGTCATTGGCAAGAAAGGCAGAGATGAACCCGTCTTGTTAACCTTAGTAGAAAGGCTGAGTCGTTTTGAAGTCATTCTAAAGATTGAGAACAAGACGGCTCAAGCGGTGGACGCCGCCCTCAAAAGCTTACGAGCACGCGCAAGCGACCACTTTCAAGAGTATTACGGCGGATAACGGCTTAGAATTTGCGGGGTTGAGTCAAACACTGGCTGACGACGTGGCCGTTTATTTTGCCCATCCTTACGCCTCTTGGGAGCGAGGAACCAGTGAAAATCAACACGGGTTGATTCGCCGATTTCTGCCCAAAGAAACCTCGATGAAAGACGTGACTGAAGCCGATTGTCGCCACATCCAACAATGGATGAACCATTATTCGCGCAAGGTTTTGGACTATCAGACCCCATATGAAGTTTTCACACGCTGTTTCTATAAAGAAAGACAAGCTCGCGCACATGTGCCCGCTTGACAACGAGCCTCCTTCGGCATGGTTTTCTTGGGGAGGAGGTCAATGCCCCACTAGTGAACCAAACTACCATGCCTCAGCTCATTGTCAAGCCGTCACTGACAGAGAGGATTAAAGTTACATAGCTAATTACCCTAGGTGGCTAACTTATACTTGAAATTTACAACTGATTTTGAAATGTTCAAAGACCTTGTACTATGACAAAAGATTTTATTTTGACTAATCATCCTCAAATAAAATATTATAGAACACAAAAACAGCTACAAAACTGGTTCAATAAGTTTTGTAGCTGTTATTGGATTCAATAGGTGAAAAACACCGAAGCAACAAATTTCTTGCATAACTTATGAAAAGATGAAATCTTCAAGCTAATTCTTCATGGTTTCGTTGTAGAATAGTGGATTAAGACTGTTGGTCAGATGCATGGGTGTAAGTGTCTTGTTAGACTGGTCGTAATAAGCAATCATAATCAGATGGTTGCCGAGTTGGGCTAAGGCTTCGTTAAGTACGAGTATGTCGTTATTGGCTTTTGTTTTTTCGGCTTCTTGATAGGTAAAAGGCAAGACAATTCGTGCAACATAGACAGTCTCTCCCGCCACTTGCATTTCAACCGATTCAACGTTAGCCTTTAAGGCTTTCAAACTATCGTTATTTTTAAATGAGTCTTGAAGTCGTTTAATATCTTGTCGATCTATTTTAGTTTGACTCATCTTCTTTTCTTCTTCGGTATAAACCTCTTGATAATACTGGTCCATGGCCTTTCTGAGTTCAGAGATGGAGATGCCAGCATCTAAACTGGCGACCGGGTAGGGGCTGTTTGCATCAATTTTCTCTTGGAAGGGTTGACCTTTGGTATCGGTAGCTTGGTTACTGGTTTCTTGCATCTGTTCATCGGTAACGGTCGGCGAATCTGGCACTTCGTTTTTGGGTTTGAGGAAATAGCCACTTACGAGATAGATGATTGCAATTAGGGCCAAGATCACTAGAATTAGACCTAGACTTTGTTTTTTTGTCTTCATGTGTTCCTCCTTGTGTTCAACAAATTTTGCTCATCGTGTGTTAGTCATTATATACTATGTAGGAATAATATGCCAAATTCATCAGCTAGGCAAACAAAGCTAGTTGTTTCTCTTAATGAGGCTTGCTATAATGGCTTTATTATTTTTTAAAGGGGTGAGAGGGTGCAAGATTTATTTCATTGGTTGAAACTCATGATTAAGTTAGGTCTGATGGTCATACTTTGTGTGATTGCTGTGATTATTTTAATCAATCTGTTTGTCATCCTGGTCACCAAGGCCAATATGTCTAGCGAATTTAGTCAAATGGATACAAAGTATCAATCAGCTGAGGTTCCTGTTCTAGTTCTAGGCGCGGGTGTGATTGATAATGAACGGCCGAGTGATATTTTAAAAGCGCGTTTAGATCAGGCGCTAGAAGTTTATCAACAAGCCCCTGATAAAATATTTATTATGACTGGAGATCATCGAGAAGATAATTATAATGAAGTTGCGGTTATGAAGAAATATTTGGTCAGCCAGGGTATTCCTAGCCAACAGATATACTTAGATCATGCGGGATATTCAACCTATGATAGCATTTACCGCTTAAAGAAGATTATTCATGTCGACCGAGCGATTATTATTAGTCAGGGCTATCATTTGCCTCGAGCGCTGATGTTAGCTGAGCATTTGAAGATAGATAGCGTCGGTTTGCCGGCAGCTGAAATTGATTCGACACGAGCCCATAGAGAATTTCGCGAAATCTTTGCTCGGCTCAAAGATTTTGCGGTTTGTTATCTGGCTTATCAACCTGAAACCCCTGAAATTCACTACGCCTTTAGCTTAAATTATTCTGGTGATGATACAGATTCAAAGTCTCAACTAAATCAGCCAGATTAATCTGTTATTTGTTTTTGGTTATTACTCTAAATTTTGTTAGACGATAAATATAAATTTCAGCTTGATATTATTTGTTAGGATGTTAAACTATAACAAGCGATAAGGACTTTTAATGAAATCCGGGAGATTTCAAAAGACAGAATATTTTAAGCCCTTGTTCGTTATTCTTTCGGGAGTATAAAATAAGGGCTTTTTGTGTGCTTTTAAATCCATCTAGCCCTAGAAAAGAGGATATGATGATACAAAAAACACGGATGATTTATGAAACCTATGAGAAGCCACCTTTTTCTAAGGGAATTTTATTAAGTTTTCAACATGTTTTTGCCATGTTTGGAGCGACGATTCTAGTACCTTTAATCCTGGGGCTTTCTGTTTCGACTGCCTTATTAGCCAGCGGGATTGGAACCCTGGTATTTTTAACCGTAACCCAATTTAAGATGCCAGTGTATTTGGGATCGTCTTTTGCTTATATCTCAGCGATGGCGATTGCTAAGGAACAACTGGGTGGCGATATCGCGGCCGCACAAACTGGAATCATGTTAGTGGGTCTAGTTTATATGGCTGTGGCGGGGATTATTGCTATTTCAGGCAGTGAATGGTTGACCAAATTATTGCCACCTATTGTCATTGGTCCCATGATTATTGTGATTGGTTTGGGCTTAGCCGGGTCAGCAGTCACTAATGCTGGTTTTGTCGAAAATACGAATTGGCGCGAAGTCGTTGCCGCTTTAGTGACTTTTATGACTGCTGCGCTGATTAATGTTCGAGGTCGAGGATTTATTAAAGTAATTCCGTTCTTAATTGCCATTATTGTTGGGTACATTGTTGCTGTCTTTTTAGGGATTGTTGATTTCGAACCGGTGCTTCAAGCAGACTGGGTCAGTCTACCGGATTTCTCTCTCCCATTCGCCACGTCTTTTGCCAAAGGACCACAATATCATCTTTACTTTGGGCCCGAAGCTCTAGCGATTATTCCGATTGCATTTGTGACGATTGCTGAACACATGGGTGATGTCATGGTTTTAAGTGAGATTACCGACCATAAATTTATGGAAGAACCAGGGATTCATCGGTCAATTTTTGGTGATGGTTTAGCCAGTTTGATTTCTGCTTTTATTGGCGGTCCAGCAAATACAACCTACGGAGAGAATACCGGGGTGGTCGGATTAACTCGAACAGCTAGTGTTTCTGTAATTCGCAATGCGGCGATAATTGCCATTGCGCTAAGTTTCTTAGGTAAATTTACTGCCATGATTTCTACGATTCCTGCTTCAGTCTTAGGGGGCATGTCCATTTTACTTTATGGGGTCATTGCGTCCAATGGGCTAAAAGTCTTGATTAAGGATCAAACCGACTTTAATAATCCGCGCAATTTAATTATTGCCTCTGCCATGCTGGTGATAGGTTTAGGGGGAGCAGTGCTAGAATTAGGTACAGCCTTGGTTCTATCTGGAACCGCCTTGAGTGCTTTAGTCGGTGTGATTTTAAATTTGATATTACCTGAAGGGACTCCGACTCAAGATTGAGGCAAATGAATTGAATATCTACTATAATAAGGTCAATGATTCATTTCGTTGATCTTTTTTCGTGGATAGTGAAATATAAGCATGAACTTGCTATAATTAAGAAAAGGAGAGATGACTATGTTCTACTTTGACTCAACATATATCCTCGTTCTACTTGGGATGGCTTTAGCTATGTTTGCCCAATACCGAGTAAAATCAACTTTTGAAAAATACCAAGAACTAGAAACCGCTAATCGGGTAAACGGTCGGCAAGCCGCTGAATTTATCTTACAACAAGCTAATATTCCAAATGTTGCTGTCGGTCATATTTCTGGCCAATTAACCGACCATTACGATCCCCGCGACAAGACGTTGAAATTATCTGATGCAACTTATCAATCAACTTCGGTTGCTGCCGTTGCCGTAGCAGCCCACGAATGTGGTCACGCGGTTCAAGACGCTCAAGGTTATTTCTTCTTGAAATTCCGCAATGCCATTGTTCCCGTCGTTCAAATTGGCTCATCATTGGCCATGCCACTGATTTTGATGGGGCTCATTATGAGTTGGGCACAATTGTTCAACTTGGGCTTAATTCTATTCTCACTGGCTTTGATTTTCCAGTTGGTGACTTTGCCGGTAGAATTTGATGCTAGCCGACGTGCCTTAAGCATTCTGCAAGACAATGGGCTCTTCACTCAAGCTGAGATTCCAGCTGCACGAGCGGTTTTAAGGGCGGCCGCTTTTACTTATGTAGCAGCGACCATTTCTACCGCCTTGCAACTCCTACGATTCATCCTCTTGGCAAATAATCGCCGTCGTTAGGATGAGACATTTACTTTTCACAGAAAATAAATAATATAGATCGAAATTCCGAATTATTGTCGTTAACAAGATCAATAATCTTTACTTAATCATGGTTAGAAGTATACGGATGGGCTATGATTGAAGTAGAAATGAGCTACTGCTTATAGTTAGCGTGTTGAAGTCTTGTGAATGAATAATTCGGTTTTTTGTTTAGTTTTTGTCAATTTTTTCGATTTTTATCATTCTTGCGTTGACAAATAGCTTATTTGTAGTAAGATATATCAAGTATATTGTAATGATTACTTCTTAGGAGGAATTTGATGAAAAAATTTGTCAAAGCTTTGTTCGTCGCTTTATTTGTCGCGGTAAGTTTGCCCTTAGCTAATATCCATGCTCAAGGTAAGAAGGTCGTTACGACTTTTTATCCAGTCTATTACTTGGCAAATCGGATTGCAGGGGATAAAATGGAAGTATCAATGTTACTCGATCAAGGACAAGGAGCTCATGGTTATGAATCAACTGCTCAAGATGCGGTAAAAGTTCAAGAAGCTGATCTTTTTATCTATCTTGATGATGAAATGGAATTCTTTGTTCCTGATTTGCTTGAACTGGTCGATCAAAACAAAACCAAGGTGGTTAAAACCACTGAGGGTATGACCTTATTGGCAGGTTCTGACCATGGCGTTGATGAGCATGATCACGATCATGAAGCTGAAGAAGGCCATGATCACGAAGGCGAAGAAGGTCATGATCACGAAGGTCATCATCATGAATATGATCCTCATACTTGGTTAGACCCAATGACCTATGCCCAACAAGCAGAAAATGTTAAGAAAGCCTTCGTTGAATTAGATCCTGATAATGCAGCGACCTATGAAGACAATGCAGCTAAACTTGTTGAAGAATTAACTGCCTTGGATCAAGAGTATAAATCAAGTCTAGCGTCGTTAGAAAAACGGACTATGATTGTTCAACATGCTGCTTTTGGTTACTTGGCTCATGCCTATGATCTTGAGCAAGTGGCGATTACCGGTTTAAATACGACTGAAGAACCATCAGCCCAAGTCATTGCTCAAATGCAAGAGTTTATGAAAGAACAAAACAGTAAAGTTATTTTTGTCGATCCAGCCTTAAGTGAAAACATTGCTCAAACCGTGGCTTCAGCAACGGATGCTGAATTATTACCATTGAGAACTTTAGAAGTTGTTACTCAAGATGAAATAAAATCTGGCGTTGATTATTTCAGTCTAATGCGGGAGAATTTACAAGAATTATTAAAGAATAAATAAGAGAAGGTGACCTAATGTCCTACTTGAAGGTTTCTGATCTTTCATTTTATTATGACCAAGAAAAGGTCCTTGATAAAATTAATTTTGAAATCCAAGCGGGTGAGTTTGTAATCCTGACCGGAGAAAATGGTGCAGCTAAATCTACGTTGGTCAAGAATATTTTGGGTCTTTTAAAACCCAGTACTGGCAAGATAGAGCTCGCTAAGAAAAATATTCACGGGGATAAACTTACGATTGGATATATTGCTCAGAATATTAATTCCTTCAACGCAGGCTTTCCAAGTACGGTTCAACGCTTTGTTGAGTCGGGACGCTATGTTAAACATCGTTGGTTTAAGCGATTAGATGCCCATGATCAAGCTCATGTGGATCGAGCCCTTGAATCGGTTGGTATGACACAGTTTCGTCATAAGAAAATTGGCGAATTGTCAGGGGGTCAGAAACAACGGATTAATCTGGCGAGAACTTTTGCTACTGATCCTGACTTCTTTATTCTCGATGAACCGACTACGGGGATGGATATTGCTTCTAGACGGTCATTCTACCAATTACTTCGACATAGTAGCCAAGAGCATGATAAGGCAATTTTAATGGTTACCCATGCTGATCGAGAAATCGAAGGTTTCTATGACCGCGAGATTCATTTAGTTCGAGAGGAGGGCAGTCCATGGCGATGCTTCAGTTTGACTTCATCCAGCGAGCGTTAATGGCTGGGCTGGCCATCTCTTTTATCACACCTATCTTAGGCTTGTTATTAATCCTACGTCGCCAGTCGCTGATGGCAGACACTTTGGCTCATATCTCCCTGGCGGGAGTAGCCTTAGGTGCCCTCTTGGGGATTCAGCCGACCTGGACGACGCTACTGATTGTGGTCCTCGCTTCTTTAATTATCGAGTATTTAAGAATTGTATTTGTTGACTTTTCGGAAATATCGGTAGCCATGATGATGGCTACTGGAATGGCCTTTGCCTTGATGCTCGTCGGTTTGAATTCCAACCAAGGAAATTTTCAGATTGAACAGTTCTTATTTGGCTCGATTATTTTAGTTTCTGAAGAAGGCGTACGCCTCCTGATTGCCCTGGCAGTGCTTGTGGTTCTACTCTATCTGATTTTCCGTAAGCCACTGTATGTGATTAGTTTTGATGAAGCTACCGCCAAAACTTTGGGTCTACCTGTTCGTTTCATTTCGGTTTGTTTCTCTGTTTTAACGGGACTCGCCATCAGTGTGATGATGCCAATTGTAGGAGCGCTGTTGGTTTCGGCTTTAATTGTTATTCCATCGGCCACGGCGATTAAGATTTCGCGGAGTTTTGCCCAGGCGATTCTGGTCGGTGTCGTCATTAACCTCTTGGGGATTTTTGCTGGCATATCAGCTTCATTCTATTGGGATACACCTCCTGGTGCTTCTATTACCATGGTATTTATTCTAATCTTTGCTTTAGTTTCTTTAAGTCACCGCATTTTTTCCAAGTTGAATCGGCGAGCTTAAGAAAATCAAAGCTGCAAAGACCAGAGGATTATTCAAACGTCTTACGGTAACGAAGAAAAGTCATAAAGAATTTTGAGCCGGGTTGATAATTGCTGATATGGTATTTAGCGACCCTATTCTGGACACGTCATTTCTATTTTTCTTTGTAGAAAATTTTTAGTCTATCTTTCAAGTCTGTCTTTCAGCTGGAAGATGGGCTTTTTTATTTTGCCATTAAATAGTTGTCTAATGATTCTTTTTCGGAAATTAAGAGTAAATACACCGAACAATTTCTGAGAAAAGTCTACTAAAGTTCGAATTTTTTTGTATAATAGAATTGTGTGAGGAGGAATAAATCATGGAAGGTAAGTCAATGAAAGTAAAGCGAAATCAACGTTTGATCTATTTAACTAACTATTTCGTTGAACATCCTAATCAATTGATTAGTTTGAGTTATTTCGCCGACTTGTTCGATATTGCGAAATCATCTTTAAGTGAGGATATACAATTTATTAAAGAGATCTTTCAACAATATGATCTCGGAGTGGTTGAAACGATAGCTGGTGTATCAGGAGGGGTGATTTATTCTCCTCTGGTTTCTAAAGCAGAACGTCAAACTTTAATTAATGAGATGACGGAATTGATGACTGATATCCATCGGATCCTGCCGGGTAATTATATCCAATTGAATGACATTTTACAGAATCCTTCGACTCTGATTCAGGCCGCTAAGATTATTGCCGAATATTATCGTCATCAAGAAATTGATGCAATCATGACGATTGAAACGCAGGGAGTTGGCCTTGCTGCTGCCGTAGCTCGTTATTTAAATATCCAATATGTGGTGGTCCGACGGGACTCTAATGAAACTTCTGGACCAACTATTTCAGTAAATTATATTTCTGGTTCCCATCAAACCGTCCGTAAGATGGAATTAGCCAAGAATAGCTTGCAGGCCCATAGCCGAGTTCTAATTATTGATGACTTTATGCGTAACGGGGGTACAGTCAATGGCTTGATTTCTTTACTCAAAGAGTTTGATTGCCAGTGCATTGGGACTTGTGTTTTTGCTGAAAATGTTCTGAAACAGAATACCGATTTACCACCATATGAGTCGCTCTTTAAAGTAGAAATTGTTTATAATAAAGAAGAAAAAGCCTTTGAATTGAAGGTTGAAACAGGGACTGTTTTAGCGTAAGATTTGTAGTTGTGAAATAAAGTCTTTGGCAAGAAATAGATGGGAGCTATTCAATGAAAAATCGTTTTGCCGTGATCTTAGCTGCAGGTAAAGGAACACGAATGAAATCGAAAATTCACAAAGTCTTACATTCTCTTCATGGTTTGACCATGGTTGAGCATGTTGTGCGCGCTCTAAAGGGAAGCGAGATGGATCAAATTGTTACCATAGTGGGCTATCAAGCAGATAAAGTCAAAGAAGTCTTAGCAGATCAAACCGAATTTGCTTTTCAAGCTGAACAGTTAGGGACTGGACACGCTGTCCAACAAGCTGAAGATCTGTTAGCAGACCAAGAAGGCAATACTATTGTGGTGAGTGGGGATACACCTTTACTCACGGCTGAAACGCTCAAAGCAATCTTTGCTTATCATGAAGATTCTGGAGCTAAGGCCACAGTGTTGACAGCATCGGCTCAGGATCCTACCGGTTATGGCCGGGTTATTCGTGATGCCCAAGGCCAAGTCAGTCGAATTGTAGAACAAAAAGATGGCAATCCAGAAGAATTAGCGGTTCAAGAAATTAATACCGGGACTTACGTTTTCGATAATCAATCACTATTTAAAGCATTAAAACAAGTCAACAATCATAATGCCCAAGGCGAATATTATTTGCCCGATGTGATTAAGATTCTCAAAGATCAGGGCGAAAAGATTGCAGCTTATATGATGGCAGATATGGATGAAGCGATTGGCATTAATGATCGGGTGGCTTTAGCTGAAGCCAATCGATTAATGGCTCAACGCATTAATCGAAAACATATGCGGCAAGGTGTCACCATGGTCAATCCAGAGTCCACCTACATTGAAGTGGATGTTGAGATAGGACCAGATACAGTCATCGAAGGCAATGTCTCCTTAAAAGGACAAACGGTGATCGGTGCTGAGGTCTTCATTGGCGCTGGATCAGAAATTGTGTCCAGCCAGATTGCAGATCAGGTGGCGATTCGTCAATCGGTTATAGAAGAATCGATTGTGGGCCAAGGAAGCGATGTGGGACCGTTTGGCCACTTAAGACCAAAGAGTCATTTAGGTGAACATGTGCATATCGGCAATTTTGTTGAAGTCAAGAAATCAACCATTGGCAACCATACTAAAGCGGGTCACCTTTCATACATTGGTGATGCTGAATTAGGTCAACATATCAATGTGGGTTGTGGTACAATATTCGTGAATTATGATGGAAAGTATAAGCATAAGTCAGTCATTGGCGATCAAAGTTTTATTGGCTCTGGCGTAAGTATTGTTTCTCCAGTACAAGTCGGACAACGGGCAGTTCTAGCGGCACATTCTAGTATTACCCAAGATGTCCCTGATGAGGCCCTAGCGATTGCTCGCAGCCGACAAACGAACATCGCAAATTATTGGACAAAATTTATAAATAAATAGATGGGGGTATTGCAGTGCTACAAAAACATTATAAGGATCCTAAGTTAAAGATTTTTGCGCTAAGTTCCAATCAACCGCTAGCAGAGAAGATTGCTGCTGAAGTCGGGGTAGAATTAGGTAAGATTTCGGTGGAACGTTTTGCCGATGGTGAGATAAAGATAAGTATCGAAGAAAGTATTCGTGGCGATCAAATTTATGTCATTCAAGGGACCTCGGCTCCGGTGAACGATAATTTGATGGAATTAATGATTACTATTGATGCGCTACGCCGGGCAAGTGCTTCGATGATTAATTTGGTGATTCCTTATTATGGCTATGCGCGTCAAGACCGCAAGGCGCAACCGCGGGAACCGATTACCTCTAAATTAGTGGCTAATATGTTAGAGATGGTCGGTGCCGACCGAATTATTGCCCTCGATCTTCATGCTGCTCAAATTCAAGGCTTCTTTGATGTTCCAGTGGACCACCTTTTAGGCGCACCGCTGCTAGCTAATTATTTTATTGATAATGGTTTGGTCGGTGATGATGTGGTAGTGGTATCTCCGGATCACGGAGGCGTTACTCGGGCCCGTAAGTTAGCCGAATTCCTCAAATCACCGATTGCGATTGTCGATAAACGTCGTCCACGAGCTAATGTGGCTGAAGTAATGAATATTATCGGGGATGTTGAAGGTAAGACGGCTGTGATTATCGATGATATGATTGATACTGCCGGAACGATTACCCTAGCAGCCAAAGCCCTGATTGATCGAGGAGCTAAAGAAGTTTATGCAACCTGTACCCATCCCGTCCTCTCTGGCCCAGCTATCGAACGTCTTGAAGAATCTGTGATTAAGAAGGTTATTGTAACGGATTCAATTCAATTGACCGAAGAGAAACAAATTGACAAAATTGAAGTCATCTCGATAGATCAATTGGTGGCTGAAGCGATTAAACGGATTCACGAGAATCGTTCAGTGAGCCCGCTCTTTAAAGAGAAATTCAATATCATTGACTAAACAGTTAAGGTTATTCAGGATAGCAGAAGGGTTCTAGCAGTTTAATCCACTGAATCGATTAAGTGATCGTAGTTAATGAGTAACACTCATCTGTTCGTCAGATATACAGACCTGCCGAATATTTACCCCACAGCAAGCAAGGAGAATTTCCATTTAAATTTAGCCACTGCTTCGAAAGTCATGGCTAAATTTAGTGGATCTCCCCCAAACAAATTGTTTGAAGGATCATGTCGTGGGTGTGAGTATTCGGTTTTTTATCGTTGGATGCTTTAAACTCGGATAACAATACCTAGCGGAACCTGTCTTCGGAGCTGTCAAAGCTTGTTCAAATCAAAATTTATTGGAGTTTTGCTAGGGAAACCCTTATAATAAGCTTAGTTTAATTATGTTCAAGGAAGGAGGAGAAATATGAATAAAAAAAATGATTGGAATAAATTGCTGAAGATAGCCGTTGTCTTTTTTGCCGGCATGTTGGCCTTATTATCGATTTATGCGTCTTTCTATCTGAAATTTATGGGCGATATTCCAGCCAAAAACTTTTCCGCCTTTGAAAGTGCAGATATCTGGATTTTCTTTGCCTTTATTATCATCAATTTACTTTTTGGTACTTATATTTTTTATAATAAAACCATTAGTGATTTATTTTATTTGACGATTTTAGGTCAGTTGGTCTTGTCTGTCTTGATGATGGCAATCTCTTATGCGGGATCTTGGTTTAGTTTTCCGCGTTCAGTCATTCTTATCAATTTTTTTGTGAGTATTTTTATCCTAGTCATCTACAATTGCACCATGTATAAATTGTATCAATATCTGCGTGGTCAAAAGAAAATAATGATTGTGGGGGCTGAAGACCGCGTTTTAGAAGCGGTCAAAAATTTTGATTTAATGAAAAACCGGCGGCACGAAGTGACTCATGTTGTGCTGAATGCCTATTATGAAAATGTAAAACGTTTTGTCGATGAAGTAGATATTGTCTATCTAACCGGTTATATTGAAGAGAAGGAACGTCTGCAAATCTACGAATATTTGATGCAGAATAATAAAAAACTCTTTATTTCAACCAGTTTCGAGAACTTAATGATGGTTAATCCAAATATCATGAACTTCGAAGATGAAAGTATAATTGAGGTTTCTGGTTTTGAAATTCCGGCGGAAGAAGCGATTATCAAGCGGGTCCTAGATGTTGCGGTCTCCTTAATTTTATTAATCATCACCTCTCCCATTTTCCTGTTGACGGCGATTGCAATCAAAGCCGATTCACCAGGGCCAATCTTTTATAAGCAAGAACGGGTAACCAAGAATCATCGTAATTTCAATATCTTGAAATTTCGTTCAATGAGTGCAACCGCCGAGCAATATACGGGTCCGGTCTTAGCCACCTCTAACGATCAACGGGTGACCAAAGTCGGTAAGTTTATTCGCAGTACTCGGATTGATGAACTGCCTCAACTGATTAATGTATTAATTGGTGACATGTCCTTAGTTGGTCCGCGACCGGAGCGGCCATTCTTTGTCGAACAATTTAAGCATTTGAACCCATATTATTCACTCAGACATCATGTGCGAGCTGGAATTACTGGTTATGCCCAAGTTTACGGCAAGTATTCGACGGACTTTAATAATAAGCTAAACTTTGACCTCTTATATATTAAGAATTATTCGCTGGCCTTTGATTTTAAATTGCTTTTCCAAACGATTAAAATCCTCTTTGATAAGGTATCTGCCCGTGGTCTAGAAGAAGTCCTCGATCAAGAATTCGCCTGGGAAGATTATGCCGATAAAATTACAATTATTCGCTAATTTTTCTTAATGAGGCCCCCCATATTATTAGCCAAAATTTCGTAAAAAAGATATAATGCCCATAGGAGGGGAAACTATGAAAAAATTAACAAAAATCTTTTCTTATATTTTAGCTATGATGCTATTTGTTGTTGGAATGGTGCCTGCGGTTTCAGCCCAAGAAACCGATATCGCAACGGTATTAAATGAGATTTCTGCAGCAAATAAAGATATTGAATCTGCTAAAGGAGATCTCAATGCCCATGTCTTCTTTGAGATGGATGGGACGCCAATGCTTGACCTAAATATTTCCGGGCCATTCATGTATAATGTTGACCCGCGTTTTTCAGCCAATGCTGATATGTCAGTGACTGGAACAGTAGCTAATACAACAGCCCAGGAAAGTGGAGCTGAAGTTCAAACCGAAGAAATTAGTGAACAAGCGGTTGTAACATTAGTGGAAGGCATGCTTTATGTTTTCAACGGGAAAGAATGGTCAACTCAAGATTTCACGGAGACTGAGAAAGAGATTACCGATGCCTACAACGAAGCTAAGGCTCAAGAAGAATCAATCGATACTGCAGCTGTCAATGAAAAGATGGCTAAGTATTATGATTTAGAAGAAACCGATGATATGTATATTCTTCGCCTAAAAGAAGGTATTGACCCACAAGCTTTCTGGACCGATATGAACGAAGTGCTTGATATTGAAGCGATTAAAGAAGAAGCCATCGCTCAAGCTCAAAAACAAGCAGAAGAACAAGGCGTTGAATTTACCGATGCACAACGTGATCAAATTGACTATTACTTCAATAATTTTTTAAATTTAGCCATCGAATTATTCGACCAATTAGAAATGCATTATTCTAAAGATGGTTATAAAATAATGAAGATGATTTTCGCCATGAGTGCGGATGAAACTCATATTGCCAAGGCCTTAGGCATGGATCCAGAAGCCCTTGGCGTTAAGGGAAATGGTCAATTTACTTATGAAATCAATTTCTCTAATCATGGAGAAAACTTTGATATTCAAAAACCAGCAGACGCCCCTGAACAACCAACCGAATCCATGGAAAAGGATGAATCTGGCGATGAGTCTTCAGAAGCCAGTGACGAATCTCAAGAAGATTCTGAAAGCGAAGATGCATCAGCAGTTGAAGAAACCACTGTTGAAGAAACTTCTGCGAATTAATTAAATATTTAACATAAGTAGAAGCGGTAACTCATCTTTTTATAAAGTTACCGCTTCTTTGTTAATTAATTTTTAATTATGATACAATAATAGAAACTATATGAAAGAATAACTATGAGGAGTTAATTATGTATCATTATGCTGATGATAGTCTCATGTTGCACACGGATTTATATCAAATAAACATGCTCTATACCTATTGGAAAAAAGGGATTGATCGCCGTCAAGCAGTATTTGAGGCGTATTTTCGTAACCATCCTTTTGAGAATGGCTATGCAATCTTTGCCGGTCTGGAGAAGGTGGTTCATTTTATCTCTGAACTGAAATTTACCGAAACGGACTTAGACTACCTAGCTAGTCTCCAACTTTATCCTGAGGAATTTCTGACCTATCTCGCGGAGATGAAATTTGAATTGACGATTCGGTCGATGGTTGAAGGAGAATTGTGCTTTGCTAATGAACCTCTGATCCAAGTCGAAGGTCCCTTAGGTCAATGTCAATTAGTTGAAACAGCAATTCTAAACATTATTAATTATCAAACGTTGATTGCCACCAAGGCGGCGCGGATTCGCTCAGTGGTCGGAGAGAATGATAAATTATCTGAATTTGGGTCACGGCGAGCCCAAGAAATGGATGCAGCCTTATGGGGAACCCGGGCTGCTTATATCGGTGGTTTCGATTCTACTTCGAATGTTCGCGCTGGCAAATTATTCGGCCTACCGGTTTCGGGTACCCATGCTCATTCATTGGTTCAGGCCTACCGTGACGAATATACAGCCTTTAAGGCTTATGCTGAAACTCACCGTGATGTAGTGTTCTTAGTTGATACCTATGACACTTTGCGTTCTGGCATCCCTAATGCGATCCGTGTTGCTAAAGAAATGGGCGATAAGATTAATTTCTTAGGCGTGCGCATTGACTCCGGTGATATGGCCTATCAGTCTAAGCGAATTCGTGAGCAATTGGATGAAGCGGGCTTCCCTGAGGCGCATATTGTGGCCTCCAATGATTTAGATGAGAAAACCATCCTAAATTTACGGATGCAAGGGGCCAAAATTAATGATTGGGGCGTGGGAACCAAGATTATTACCGCTTTCGATCAACCCGCTTTAGGAGCAGTGTATAAACTTGTTTCCATTGAAGATGATCAAGGTAACCTAGTGCCAACCATGAAGATTTCAAGTAATGCTTCTAAAATGTCAACCCCAGGCATTAAACAAGTTTGGCGAATTACCCGCAATTGTGATGGCAAGTCGCAAGGTGATTTGGTAACCTTTATTCATGAACGTCCAGATTTACTAGATGAGTTATTTATGTTCCATCCGGTTCATACTTATATTAACAAGACGGTTGTTGATTTCACTGCCCGTCCATTATTGCAGACTATTTTTGACCGAGGAGTATTAATCTATTCATTGCCAGAAATTGATGCGATTAAAGAGTATGCTAGCAGTAACTATGATCAGTTATGGGACGAATACAAACGTATTCTCAATCCAGAAGAATATCCGGTCGATTTATCTCAAGATCTTTATGATGCTAAAATGCAAAGCATTCAGGAAATCAAAGCTAAAGTCCGTCAGGAAGTTAAATCGATTGAGAAAAAGCAAAACTAAGGAGGCCCTTATGCGACCTTTACAAGCAGAAATCATAAACACGCTAAAAGTTCAAGCACAGATTAATCCAGAAGAGGAAGTTCGGCGAACGATTGACTTTCTGAAAGAATATATGTTAGCTTATCCTTTTATGCAGTCTTATGTTTTGGGGATTAGTGGTGGGCAAGACTCGACGCTCTTAGGCCGGTTGGCTCAATTAGCCATTGAAGAATTGAGACAAGAGACCGGTCGCACCGATTATAAATTTATTGCCGTTCGGCTACCTTATGGTCAACAAATTGATGAAGCAGATGCCCAGGCTGCGCTTGATTTTATCCAAGCTGACCAAGTCATGACCGTCAACATTCAACCAGCCACTGATGCGATGGCTCAGACTTTGGCTGACAGTGGCTTGCCATTATCTGATTTCAATCGGGGGAATGTTAAAGCTCGCCAAAGAATGATTGTTCAATATGCGATTGCCGGTCAAACCAATGGAGCGGTCTTGGGCACAGATCACGCGGCGGAAAGTGTTACGGGTTTCTTTACCAAATTTGGCGATGGGGCAGCTGATTTGATGCCACTCTGGCGACTGACTAAGCAACAAGGTCGGCAAATGTTGCAGTACTTAGGGGCAGCTGACCAACTTTACCTGAAGGTTCCAGTAGCTGATTTAGAGAGTGACCACCCGTTACAGGCTGATGAGGTTGCCTTGGGTGTATCTTATGAAGCCATTGATCAATATTTAACGGGCCAAAGTATTGACGAAATAGATGCTGAACGAATTGAACAATGGTATCTGAAGACCCAACACAAACGACATTTACCGATTACCATTTTTGACGATTTTTGGCGGCGCAAGGCTTAAGAGAGTAAAGGGGGAAATCAAGTGAACTATGGCTTGAAAATTCTGTTGACAGCAATCTATACTTTGCTTTCCTCCAGCTTACTGACGTATTTGTTATGGAAATATCTACGTCATAGAAATAAAGAAAATCCGCCAACTTTTGGCGGATTAGCTATCTTTATCAGTTTTTGGACTGGATTTTTTGCTTTGTTCCCTGCTTTGATTGGTCATACCAGTCAGAGTTATATTTTTTTAAGTTCTTTAGTCGTCTTAATCACGGGTATTTTTGATGATTATCTGGTATTAAAGCCTTGGCAAAAATCTTTAGGTATTTTGTTGGCGGCCAACATGGTTTATTTTTTAACCGAAGTAGAATTTTCTTCGATTCTATTACCTAATCTGTCCCCTTTAGTTTTTAGAATCATCTCTTATATATTAACGATTCTATGGATTTATTTTGTGACCAATGCGGTAAATTTATTAGATGGGGTCGATGGTCTAGCGGGCAGTGTGAGTTTGACCAGTTTGTTCATCTTAGCTTTAACCAGTTTACTTTTTTCTTCGTCGATCCGGTTGGCTTTTTTGATGTTATTATTATTATTATTTCTAGCTATTTTAGGCTTTCTTCCTTTTAATTGGTCACCAGCCCGCATTTATCTAGGTGATACCGGTGCCTTATTTATTGGCTTTATGTATGCTGCTCTCAGTGTGACCCATCTGAAGAACGCCTCGTTTTTCACCATGATTTTACCGGTCTTTGTCTATGTCGTCCCATTGTTTGATACTTCCTATGCGATTTTTCGTCGCTTAATAACCGGTCAATCGATTGTTCAACGTGACCAAGACCATGTTCACCACCGTCTGACACGGATGGGTTATTCTAATCCAAAAATCGTTGGCATTATGGTTGGTATTACCATTGTATTTGCTATATTAGCCATTTCAGCGCAACAATTTAGGGCGTATCGGTCCTGGATAATGGGAGCAACCCTAATTATTGTCCTTGGACTGTCTTGGTGGATGTACCATTTGGGCCAAGATAAGCCCTAATCTTTCGATCTTTCAGGGATATAATCGGCATCCACCCGCTGGTCGCCTAACTGAGTCCACTGCATTTGACCTTTTAGCAGATCATTGATGATTTGCTGATATTGTTGATGTGTATCAGGGTCGAGGGCCAGACGATAAGAGACTTTATCAGTATATTCTGTGTCTAAGACAGTAAGAGCGGACGTTTGCTCTTGTAGGAAACGGTCGAATAAATCATTTTGGGTATAATTTAGTTGAATTTCTATGATGTCTTGGCTAATATTCTTAATAAGCGAGGTATTTTCTAACGTTTGGCTGACCGCTGAAGAATAGGCGCGAATCAGACCGCCAGCGCCTAATTTTATGCCACCGTAATAGCGTACCACCACGGCCATGATATATGTTAATTCGTTTTGCTTCAAAACTTCTAAAATGGGTAGACCTGCTGTCCCTTTCGGTTCCCCATCGTCGGCCGACTTTTGAATTGAACTGTCATCGTTTAAAATATAAGCGTAACAATGGTGGGTGGCTTTATAATGTGATTTTTTAATCTCTGCCAATTTTTGCTGGAAGTCTGTTTCATCCTCGATTGGCAAGAGATAACAGATGAATCTAGATTTTTTTATAGTGATTTCACTTGTTTGAGCTTGCTTAATGCTATAATAATGAATCATTGAACTACACCTCATTCTAAGTTTAAGTATAACATGGAGTGAAGGAATAAGCGGAATCATTATTAAGCCTTCGGGCTTTTTAGAATGAATGATAAGGAGAGTCATATGAAATTAGCGATTATTGTTGATAGTACGGCTGGTTTAGTCCCCCCTTTATCAACTTATCCTGATCTTTTTCAGGTAAATTTATGGATTAATTTCGCCGATGGCCAAAGTATGGTTGATAGTGTAGATGGTGCCAAGAACAAAGACTTTTATCAGCGTCTGGCTCAAGCAGAAGAATTACCCACCACCTCACAACCGCAGATCGGTGAATATTATACTTTAATGGATCAAATCGTCGAAGAGGGTTATGATGCGGCGATTGCTTTTCATTTATCAGGGAAAATAAGCGGAACAGCAGCGAGTGCCCAATTAGTCATGAAAGATTATGCAGATAAATTAAAAACCTATGTTGTTGATTCGAAATCAGCATCGGTAGCGGTCCTTGGTATGGTGAGGCAATGTATCGCTTTGCAAGAACGAGGTTATTCTTTCGAGCAGTTAACCCAAGCTATGGAATCCTTAGTCGTCCGGACTAAAGTTTACTTTATGGTCCAAGATTTGAATAATTTAACCAAGGGTGGCCGTCTAAGTGCTACCGGAGCCATGCTCGGAAATGTCCTCAAAATTCGGCCAATTCTGACCTTCAATCCTGCAGGAGAGATGGTGGTTCACGATAAAATAAGGACGACCAAAAAGGTTTATCAAGAATTTCAAACTTGGGCGGAAGATTTGGTCAAAGAGTGCCCTGATGGCTATGATATAGCCATCGTTCATACTGATGCTTATGAAGAAGCGACTGAGCTTTATCAACAATTTGAGCAGAAATTTGGTGCTGAACATCTATTACCGATTGGTTGGGCTTCGCCAGTTCTAGGCACCCATACTGGGAAAGGCCTGGTTGGTTTTGGCGTCCTTCCGCATGTAGAATAAGTTTATTAACTAGCTTCGGCTAGTTTTTTTGTTTTTGCGATCGTTTTGTGTATCTTCCTTGTAAAGGGAGATGATGATTATTCAGTGCGAAGAAGTTTTATTGTGGGGCCGGTTACTAAGTCGCCATGAGATTGAAATGCAATTTAAGGGCAAAGTCCTAGAAGATCTTCCGTGTTTTTCTGATTTACTACGATTGCCCATGATTGAAGAGACCGAAAAGGGTTGGTGCTGTGGGCGTTGTCATAATCAAGATCCCCAGCAATTTCTTGAACAGCCCAAAAGTTCTTCTTGTCAGCAGGACCTGGTCTATTGTTTGAATTGTTTAACCATGGGCCGAATGTGTCAGGGTGAAGAACTTTATTATCTACCTAGTCAGCACCAGCAAATCACAGCGAGACATGAATCGTATCTAACTTGGTCTGGTCAACTTTCAGCAGAACAGCAACGGGCCAGTCAAGAGTTATGCCAAAGTCTAACTGATCCAGATCATCCCCATTTGGTGCATGCGGTAACCGGGGCCGGTAAGACCGAGATGATTTTCCCCGTGATAAATCAAGTTTTAATTCAGTCAGGCCGGGTCTGCTTAGCCTCGCCTAGAATTGATGTCTGTCTAGAATTGTATCCACGCCTTCAGGCAGCCTTTAATCAAGTTCATATTGGCCTTTTCTATGGCGAATCTGAGCCGGTACAGCAATATTGTCCGCTGATTATAGCCACCAGTCATCAATTGTTACGATTTAAGGCAGCTTTTGATCTGTTAATCATGGATGAAGTTGATGCCTTTCCTTATGCAGATAATCCATCCTTGCATTTTGCCGCCCGGCGGGCAGTTATGCCAAATACAGGGAAATTAATCTATCTTACTGCTACACCTGATGACCGATTACGGCTACAACTGTCTCAGGGAGAACTGAAGCAGACCTGTCTACCGGCACGCTTCCATGGCCATCCCTTGCCTGAGCCACAATTTGTCTGGTTGGGTAACTGGCGTCAACAAATTATCAATCACGCTGATAAAGGCAAGTTATTTAAGCATCTACAGCAATTTATTCAAGGTGAAGGTGTCCGCTTAATCTTTATGCCTAGCATTCCTTTGGCCGAATCATTATTTAACTGGCTTCAATCTTTACCCGATTTTCAAGGTTTAGCCTGTGTTCATGCCCGCGATCCGCAACGAAAAGATAAAGTGAATCAGCTAAGACAAGGACAACTCAAGGGGTTGATTTCCACAACCATTTTAGAACGCGGCGTTACCTTTACGAATTGTCATGTCAGCATTATTGGGGCTGAAGACAAGAAGTATAGTCGGGCTGCCTTAGTCCAAATGAGTGGTCGAGTGGGAAGACGACCGGATTTTCCTGCGGGACAACTCTATTATGCTCATTATGGCGTCTCAAAGACGATGATTGAAGCTCAGCAGGAGATTAGAGCGATGAATCGCCAAGCAAGAGAGCGAGGGCTACTTCATGATTAGAGTCAATCCTGATTGTCTGATTTGTCAATGTCCATTAAATTATGATTTAAGATTGGCAGACATCCTCAGCCTGAAAGCCATTGAACCACCTATACTGTGTACTGTATGCCAAAATAAATTCCAGAGTGTTCGACCCAGAGCCCCTTTTTGCCAAGCTTGTCAACGTCAACTCCTAGACCAGACAACCGACCCCTATCAAAAAATTTATTCCCTGCAACAAGAAGGCTACTGTCATGATTGCTTTATCTGGCGCCGACAATATGACTTATCTTTCTTACAAAATCAACCATTAATGGCTTATAATGATTTTATTCGTGAATGGTTGTATCGTTATAAGTATCAAGGTGATATCCGTTTAGCGGCAGCTGTTCGTCCTCTGTTAAAACACGTTTATCGAAAATACAAGGCTTATCAATGGCTGGTCTTACCCTCTAGCCCTAGTTCCCTAGCCAAGCGTAAATTTCATGCCACTGGCGAGTTGCTGAATCAAGCTGGCATTCCCTATCAAGAATATTTACTATATCGAGGAGATGGACTACGACAAGCCCAGAAGTGTCGAGAGGACCGTTTAAAATTAGGAGAAATTTTCGCAGTAAATCAAGGAATCCCAACCTTGCCTGAGCAAGCTCTACTTATTTTTGATGATGTGTATACAACGGGGACGACCTTGATTCGGGCTAAAACTGCCCTGACAAAGGCCTATCAAGATCGGCAGCAGACTGTGCCACCCATCATTTCACTGACTCTAGCCCGAGAAATAGATTTAAGGTAAAAGAACAGTAAATCTCAGCTTTGAAAAAACTGTTTGCGTTTTCATTCGAAGAAATCTATGCTATAATATTCTAAAGAAGTTGAAAACTTCTAAAACTTTAAATGACGGACAGACGATCGTCTGAAGTCATTTAAATAAATCGGAAGAGAGGGATTCGTATGTTTAACTATAATGTGCGCGGTGAAAATATTGAGGTCACTCAAGCGATTCGAGAATATGCTGAAAAGAAAGTAGCAAAACTTGATAAATTCTTTTCAGATACCCCTGATGCGACAGCCTATGTGAATCTCAAAGTTTATCCAGATAAGACTGCGAAAGCGGAAGTAACTATTCCATTATCTTTCCTAGTGCTCCGTGCTGAAGAAACAACGGATGATTTATATAAGAGTATCGACTTCGTGGTTGATAAATTAGAAAGACAAGTAAGAAAATACAAAACTAAAATTAATCGTAAATCCAGAGAACGTGGATTTGATGGCATTGCTGATCTTCCGGCCGATGAGTCAGATCATAAAGCTGAAAAGCATGCCGAACCTGAACTTGAAATCGTACGTTCTAAACGGATTAGTCTAAAACCGATGGATAGTGAAGAAGCAGTCCTTCAGATGAACATGCTAGGCCATGACTTCTTTATTTATACCGATGCGGAAACCAATGAAACCAATATTGTATATCGTCGCAATGATGGACGTTATGGTTTAATCGAAACAGCAACTCTATAATTTAAAGTTTTATTGAATATAATAACCACCCGTGAATTTGCCTAAGAAGCTTGATTCGCGGGTGGTTTTTGAATGTGCGAGTTAGTTAAACAATTCTTGATAGACTTCTGGTCGGCCTAGGAAGAAATCACTGTAGCCTGATAAATCTAATCTTTCACCAGACCAGGCGCATAACTTAAGGTCTAGCTCTTGGGCCATTAAGATAAAAGGAGCATAATCCCATGGACCCCCTTTAGGGTTAACAAAGGCAGCAAATTTACCTTCTAAGACTCGGGCACCATCCAGACCGCTACAACCAAGATAACGTAAATCGAAAGCTCCTTGATCAATCTTGTGAAGCAGTGAAGAGTCATCAGTTCTCAAACGGTCAATTGAGACAAAGCTTTCTTCAATCGAACAAAGCTGAGGTTTTGCTAAGGTTCGGTCATTGTGGAAAACACCCTGCCCTTTAATGGCATAGTAGAGATGATTGTTATAAATATCATAGATGTAAGAAAGCTGAGGCTCTTGCTTGATAAAGAAAGCAAGCATGACACAATAGTCTTGGCGCATTTTTACGAAATTGGCGGTGCCGTCAATGGGATCAATCACCCAGAGGAAGGGGCTGTCGTTTGCCTCAAAGCTGGCATAGCTTTCTTCGCCAAGGATTTGATGGTCGGGGAAGTTATTTTGAATGAAATCTTTGAAATCAGCTTCTATTGTTTTATCTACCGTTGTAACCAAGTCTTTGTCGTTAGATTTAGTATCGATTGAGAATTGATTGAAATTTAATATTTTTTCTCGGCTATGAGACAACCATTCAAGAATTTTTGAATGAATTTGATTCAGATTTAATTGGGAATTCATCGGCTCATCCTTTCTGCATCTATTTTATCGTTTCTCATCAGAAAATGCATATCTTAATTTCTCGGTGACGACGATTCAATCTTTATTTTTTGAATGAGGGGAACAAGAAGACCACACTAGGACCGTAAATAAGAACAAATATGCTTTTATTTGCTTGCCGTCCATGATAAACTGTATGAGTGATACTTTGCATATTATATTATAAGTGATATATGTATCTGTAAAGATAATTAAAAGGGGTATAATAATGGCCAATTTTTTGAAGAATTTAATAGAAAATGATAAAGCCGAACTCCGAAGAACCGGAAAAATGGCTGATCGGATTATGGCAATGGAAGAACGTTATCGCGATATGACTGATGAGCAATTGCGTGAACAAACGGTTCTCTTTCGTCAACGTCTAGCCAAAGGTGAAACTTTAGAGGATATTCTTGAAGAAGCGTTCGCCGTGGTACGGGAAGCTGCTCGGCGTGTTCTCGGCTTGTTCCCTTATAAGGTCCAAATTCAAGGTGGAATTGTCCTACATGGTGGGAACATTGCTGAAATGAAGACTGGGGAAGGTAAGACCCTGACCGAAACCATGCCAGTTTATTTAAATGCTTTGGCGGGTAAAGGGGTTCATGTGGTTACCGTCAATGATTATTTGGCGACTCGGGACTCTCAAGAGATGGGTGAGGTTTATCGCTTCCTTGGCTTGACGGTAGGTTTGAATTTAAATAGTATGAATTCGTCGCAAAAACGGGAAGCCTACAATTGTGATATTACTTACTCAACCAATAACGAACTCGGTTTCGATTATTTGCGGGATAACATGGTGGTATATAAGGAACAAATGGTTCAACGTCCCCTTTATTTTGCTGTCGTCGATGAGGTTGACTCCATTCTGATTGATGAAGCACGGACACCTTTAATTATTTCTGGTCAAGCAGGTAAATCTACTGCTTTATATAATCGTGCCGATTACTTTGTTAAAGGGTTACGTGAAGAAGAGGACTATACCATCGATTTGACTTCTAAATCGATTGCCTTAACCGATGTCGGTGTCGACAAGGCTGAATCTGTCTTTCGCCTAGATAACCTTTATGATGTCGACAATACTGCTCTGGTTCACCATATTGATCAATCTTTACGGGCCAATTATATCATGTTGAAAGATATTGATTATGTGGTGGATGAAGGGCAAGTTAAGATTGTTGACTCCTTTACCGGACGGATTATGGAAGGTCGACGCTATTCTGATGGATTGCACCAAGCAATCGAAGCTAAAGAAAATGTTCAAATTGAGAACGAATCTAAGACCATGGCGACGATTACTTTCCAAAATTATTTCCGTATGTATGAGAAACTTTCAGGAATGACCGGGACGGCTAAGACTGAAGAGGAAGAATTCCGTGAAATTTATAATATGAATGTTGTGCAAGTTCCGACCAACCGTCCAGTTATTCGCGATGACCAAGCAGATTTGTTATATCCAAACCTGCGTTCTAAATTCAACGCCGTTGTTGAAGAAATTAAAGAACGTCATGACAAAGGTCAACCAATCTTAGTCGGAACGGTTGCCGTTGAAACCTCTGAATATCTATCTAAGCTCTTAACCCGCGCAGGGATTCCTCACGAAGTCTTAAATGCCAAGAACCACTTCAAGGAAGCTGAAATTGTCATGCAGGCTGGTCAAAAAGGTGCAGTCACGATTGCGACCAATATGGCTGGTCGGGGTACCGATATCAAGTTAGGTAGCGGTGTTAAAGAAGTGGGCGGCCTGTGTGTGATTGGGACTGAACGTCACGAATCACGTCGGATTGATGATCAATTACGGGGACGTTCTGGTCGCCAAGGTGACCCAGGCGCTTCACAATTCTACTTGTCTTTAGAAGACGACTTAATGCGCCGTTTTGGTTCAGATCGAATCAAAGCAATCTGGGAGAAATTGAATGCTGATGATGACGAAGCCAATGATATGGCGATTCAAAGTAAAATGCTCAGTCGTCAAGTTGAATCTGCTCAGAAGCGAGTTGAAGGGAATAACTATGACACTCGTAAGAACGTATTGGAGTACGATGAGGTCATGCGTGAGCAACGGGAAGTAATCTATAAGCAACGCCTTGATGTTATTAATGCAGAAGAAAGTTTAACCCCTTACGTGAAGGCAATGATGCATCGAACGATTGAAAGACAAGTAGCCTTGGCAATCGATGAAGATAAACGCACTGCCAATTTAGAAGAGATTATCAATTTTGCTCATGCAAATCTGATGAGTGAAGATGATATTTCCGTAGAAGATTTGGCCAATAAATCAGAGAAGGAAATGATTTCTTATATTTATGGTTTGACTGAAAAGTTATACGATGAGAAGTTGAGTCAACTTTATGGGCCAGAACAAGTCTTAGAATTTGAGAAAGTGATTATTCTTAAGGTGGTCGACTCTAAGTGGACCGATCATATTGATGCCATGGATCACTTACGCCAAGGTGTGGGACTTCGAGCTTATGCTCAGACCAATCCCTTAACCGAATATCAAACCGAAGGCTACGAACGGTTCGAAGAAATGATCTCAGCGATTGAATTCGATGTGACCCGCTTTGTCATGAAGGCTCAAGTTCGTCAGAATGTTGAACGGGAACAAGTTGCTGGGCCAAGTCGCGCATAGAATGAATTACTGAACGAATAACCTGGAAATCTTAAGAGGTTATTCGTTCATCTTTATTAAGGAGTAAATCGATGGAACTATATGAAATGAAACAAATACTAGAGAATCATCAAGATAAATTTAATAATTTAAGGGGGTCTCTTTGACCTCGAAGCCCTAGAAGAAGAAATTGCTAATTATGATTATCAGATGGCCCAAGCCGATTTCTGGCAGGATGCTGAACAAGCACAAGCGACGATGAAGCAAGCCAATGAAGTCAAAGGAACCTATCAGCAACTTCAAGATCTACAAAATCACCTGGAGGAATTATCTTTGGCCATTGATTTATTGGAAACCAGTCAGGATGAAGAACTGATGAAAGAAGCGGAGCAGCTCTGTCAGAACTTAGTAAAGGCCATGGAATCCTATGAATTATCCTTGCTACTATCCCAACCCCACGACCGTTTGAATGCTATCTTAGAGATTCATCCAGGCGCTGGTGGAACAGAATCCCAAGATTGGGGCAGCATCTTATTACGAATGTATCAACGTTGGGCGGAGAAGAAGGATTATTCTGTCGAAGTGCTAGATTATCAAGATGGTGACGAAGCGGGGATTAAGAGTGTAACCCTTGCGATTCGTGGCTTGAATGCCTATGGTTACCTTAAATCTGAAAAGGGCATTCACCGGTTAGTGCGGATTTCGCCGTTTGATTCTAATAGTCGCCGCCACACCTCTTTCGCCTCGGTCGAGGTGATGCCGGAATTGGATGAAAGTATTGAAGTTGAAATTAATCCAGATGATTTGCGGGTAGACACCTACCGAGCCAGTGGAGCCGGAGGTCAGCATATTAATAAAACTTCCTCAGCTGTCCGTATTACCCATATACCGACCGGAATTGTAACCCAAAGTCAATCTCAACGTTCTCAATTCCAGAACCGGGATACAGCCATGCAACTCTTAAAAGCAAAATTGTACCAGAAACAAGTTGAAGAACAAGAAGCTAAGCTGCGAGAAATTCGCGGAGAACAGAAAGAAATAGGTTGGGGCTCACAAATTCGTTCCTATGTTTTCCATCCTTATTCGATGGTTAAAGACCACCGGACCGACTATGAGGTTGGTAACAGCCAGGCCGTGATTGATGGCGACTTGGATCCTTTTATGGATGCCTATCTTCGTTGGTCAGTTCACACCGATCAACAGGAATCTTAGGGAGTTTATTAAAACCATTGAATTAGATTTAGGAAATGAGGTGTCATCATGATTCAAATGACAAATGTTAGTAAGCAATATGATAATGGAATTATTGCCGTCAATAATGTTACATTAAGGATTGAACAAGGAGAATTTGTCTATCTGATTGGTCCCAGTGGTTCAGGGAAATCGACTTTTATGAAATTATTAAATCGGGAAGAAGTCATTAGCTCAGGTCAATTAACGGTAGGCAAATATCATATGGATCGGTTAAAGGCGAAGGATCTTCCTTATCTGCGCCGTTATGTTAGTGTGATTTTTCAAGATTTCAAATTGTTACCGCGACTTACCGTTGCTGAGAATGTAGCTTATGCCCTTGAAGTGACGGGTAAAAGCCGGAAAGAAATCACAAGTCGGGTAAATGAGGTGCTGGAATTGGTTGGACTCCGTCACAAAGTTCAACAATATCCGGATGAATTATCAGGTGGGGAGCAACAACGGGTGGCGATTGCTCGGGCAATTGCCAATCGACCAAGCATCCTAGTGGCTGATGAACCGACGGGAAATTTGGACCCAGAGAATGCCAAAGACATCTTCCTTTTGTTAGAGCAGATTAATCGAAATGGAACGACAGTCATCATGGGGACCCATAATGAGCAATTAGTCAATACCTTTAAACACCGAGTGATTCGAATCAATCAAGGCAAGATTATTCGCGATCAATTTAAGGGGGAATACCATGAGAATGATTAGAGATTTTTGGCGTCATATCCGTAATGGCTTTCGAAATCTGTTTCGAAACGGTTGGATGACCACGGCCACTATCTTGACCATGGTTTTGACCTTATTTATGGTCGGATCTTTACTGATTTTTATGGATAATGTTGATAATGTGATCCAAGATATCGAGCAAGGAGTTAAAATCCGGGTTCATATCGATATTGCTGCGACTAAAGAAGAAGAGACCAAGCTTAAGGAAGAAATTCTAGCCATTGACCATGTTGACAAGGTAACTTATCGAACAAAAGATGAGGAACTCGCCGATGTGGTTGAGAACTATGGGTCCGAGTTCGAGTTATTCGAAGGTGACGCCAATCCTTTCTATAATGTATTTGTGGTCGACGTAGATAATACGGATTATTTGGACCAAGTTACGCAGGAAATTAGCAAGCTAGCCAATGCTACTGAAGTCAAATATGGCGCCATCGATACCCAGAATCTTTTAAAGACAATCGAGATCATCCGGATTGTCTTGGCCCTCTTAGCAGCGATTTTGGTGGTTGTGGCTATCAGCTTAGTGTCGAATACGATTAAGATGACGATCAACGCTCGCCAAACTGAAATTCAAATCATGCGCTTGGTCGGCGCCAAGAATTCTTACATCCGTTCACCGTTTGCTTATGAAGGTATGTTTATTGGGTTGATTGGGGGAATTTTGGCCTCTTCAATTCTTTACGCTGCCTATGAAGGTTTGCAACGGGCTTCGGTTGAAATTATTGGGGTACGTATTATTCGTTTCTCTCCAAGTTGGCCCTTGCTAGTCTATGTTGGTGCGGTTCTTGTCCTTTCTGGTATGATTTTCGGAGTTGTCGGAGCTCGACGTTCCATCCGCCAATATTTAAAACAATAGATAATTAGACGAAGAAGCCTTGCTTAGCGAAAGGAATTCTTCGTCTTTTTAAATGGGGAGATCATTAATTAAGTAAAATTATGATTAAGACAGATGCTATTTTAGAGTAACTTTGATAAGATAAAGAATGAGCGAAAAGTTTTGGGGGTAAAGGAATGAAAGAGATTCTAATCGTTGACGACGAGGAGAATATCCTGACGTTGTTGGAATATAATCTGAATCAGGCCGGCTATCGGGTCGACAAAGCGACTGATGGCGAAGAAGCCTACCGCATTATTAAAGAAAAAAACTATGATTTTATTATTTTAGATATTATGTTGCCCGGGATGGATGGCATTGATGTCTGCCGTCGTGTTCGTAAAGAAGGGATTAGTACACCCATTCTTATGTTGACGGCTAAAACCGACGAATACGATAAGATTATTGGTCTAGAACTGGGTGCGGATGACTATATGACCAAGCCATTTAGCCCTCGTGAAGTGGTAGCGCGGATTAAGGCGATCTTTCGCCGAACTGAAACTCAGCAGCAGATTCACCAGGAAAAACAAACTGAATTAAATAAGTCGGGTAATTTTCTCTGGAGTGATTTAGACTTCACTTTGATGAATGACCAATCGGTTCAAGTCTTAAAGAACGAGGACGATTCCAAAACCATTCGTATTGGGAAAATCGAAATTAATACCAATCATTATGAAGTCTTGGTCGATAACAAGTCCATTGATATTACGCCAAAGGAATTCGACTTATTAGTTTATATGGCTCTACGCAAGGGACGGGTGCTAAGCCGTGAACAATTATTGAATAGCGTTTGGGACTTTGACTACGAAGGTGAGACTCGGATAGTGGATGTTCATATTAGCCATTTGCGTGAGAAAATTGAGACCGATTCTAAAAGGCCTGAATATATTAAGACCGTACGTGGATTTGGTTATAAATTTGAGGTACCTGAAGAATGATTTATCAGCATTCAGAAAATAAAAGATTACGGATAAAACAGCTTATATTACTATTTTTACCTTTTATAGTTTTAGTGGCTGTTTTTTTAAATTTTCAAATTAACCGCTTAATTAGTCAAGTTATGGTTACCCAAAGTAACGCGTTCTCCAGTTTTATTCAAGAGATTGATATAGATACACTTGATCAACATGATATTAAAGAAATTCAATCCCTCTATACTTCAGGGACTAAATTAGCCTTGATCCGACCCAGCCCGCGTCTAAAGATTTATTGGCAGAATTTTGAGCAGACAGATGAGTTGGATGCGATTATTCAGAATTTAAGGGTTTCAAGTGAGACCTCTGAATATGGTAAGAGTGCCTCGGGATATTGGATTGCCAATCAAATCAAACAGGGATCGGGAAATTATTGGTTTGTTGAACATTACCCCAAGGCTTTGTTTGATGATTTACGGGTTGGAACGGCCTCGGTCTGGTTAGGGATCATTATTTTGTTTCTCTTCTTGCTTTATTTAGCCTATCGTATCATTCTGGTTTATATTGCTAAGCCCATTAGGGTAATTGACGAGGGCTTGCAACGTGTCTTGGAAGATGATTTTACTTTTGAATATTATGGAACCCAATTTAAAGATGTGGACCATCTTGGCCGCACGGTGACTAGTTTGAAAGATAAGTTGGTGGAGAGTCGGAAGGATTTGGTCTCCAGTGAACAGCGTCTTTCAATATTATTAGACCATCTGAACTTAGGTGTGGTCTTAATTAGCCCTGATCACCGGATTGAACTGTTTAATCCAGAAGCGCAGAATCTACTGCAATTTGATCAGTCAACCATCGGTCGAACTTATGAAACAACGATTCAAAGTTATGTTTTGGTAGATATGATCTCGCGGGTCATTGAAGAATCCAAAGGTTTAAATGATGAAATTGAAATTTTCCTGCCGAAACAGAAATATATCGATGTCAATATCATTCCCTTCGATGATCTGAATCAATTTCAAAAGACGGGCCAGTCGGTTCTGGTCTTGCTATATGATATTTCTAAAATTATTAAATTAGAGACCATTCGGAGTGAATTTGTGGCGAATGCGTCGCACGAATTACGCACTCCGGTGACGGCGATCAAAGGATTTGCTGAAACGCTGCAGGATGGGGCCTTAAAACAACCTGAAATGGCAGAGAAATTTGTTAAGATTATTGCCAATGAGAGTGTGCGTTTGGAAAAACTAATCCATGATATTTTAGAATTATCACGGGTTGAGAAAAGGTCCGAGCCACTTCATCATGAAGCCTTTGATGTGATTCAGTCAGTAGAAGATATTATTGAATTCTTGAGTGTTAAGGCGAAGGTGAGAAACATTCAGATTCATACTTATTACGGCCAACCACAAATTATCATGCATTCCGATTCAGGCCGGATTAAACAAATTTTGATCAATCTTCTGGATAATGCGATTACTTATTCGGGTCTGGGTAAAGAGATTGAAATTCGAGTCTACCAAGATATGAGTCATGTTTATTTCTCTATAAAGGATAATGGGGTTGGCATTCCTTATGAAGATCAAAAAAGAATTTTTGAACGTTTTTATCGAGTAGATAAAGGGCGAAGTCGAAATTCTGGCGGTACCGGTCTAGGTTTATCAATCGTTAAGAATTTAGTCAATTTGCTTGAAGGAAGTATAGAATTAGCCAGTGAACCAGATCAAGGGACTGAGTTTTCGCTGACTTTACCGCTGGATAGTAAATAGAAGAGCAATTATTCATGATAATCTTTACATAATCTTTACAATATAAAGGCTCTTTTAGGAGTACAATGGTGGTAGTTATTTAGTTGCAATGGTCAGGAATATTTTATTATGTGTTAAGGAGAATGTTTATGCAACGAAATTTTAGTGAGACATTCATGAAATATGTCTTCATGGTTTGTGCGCTATTATCGATTGTTTCGATAATCCTCATCTTTTATTTCATTTTTAAGGGAGGTCTTCCTTTTATCTTGGAAGAAGGGGTAGGCAACTTCGTCTTGGGAACCTCTTGGAAACCAACCGCTTCGAATCCTCAGTTTGGAATCTTTCCGATGATTATGGGTTCGATCTTGGTCACCTTTGGGGCGATCATTATTGGGGTACCGATTGGTGTATTAACAGCTATTTTCCTCGCTTTCTTCTGTCCTAAGTTTTTATATCGTTGGTTGAAACCAGCCATCAACTTGATGGCAGCTATTCCATCCATCGTTTATGGTTTCTTTGGTCTATTAATATTGGTTCCTTGGTCTCGCGATTTGATGCAGACACTGCATCTTACTGAACGAGGCAATACAGGGATGAACGTCTTTACAGCTTCACTTTTATTGGGAATTATGATCCTACCAACCATTATTGGTTTATCTGAAGCTAGTTTGAATGCTGTACCAAAGTCATTCTATGATGCGAGTATTGGTCTGGGAGCTACTCACGAACGTTCAGTCATGAATGTCGTTGTACCAGCAGCTACTTCTGGAATTTTCTCTTCAATTATTCTAGGGATTGGTCGAGCGATTGGTGAAACGATGGCGGTTATTTTGGTAGCAGGGAACCAAGCGATGATTCCTCAAGCTCTTAACCACGGAACTCGGACCTTGACGACAAATATCGTTTTGGAAATGGCTTATGCGGCTGGTAGACATAGAGAGTCCTTAATTGCGACTTCAGTTGTCCTTTTTGTCTTTATCCTGATTATTAACTCAGTCTTTATGGTTGTGAAGTCGAAAGGAGATAAGTATTAATGAGTGCTAAGATTATTAAAGGTCTAGTCTGGATTGCAGCTATTTTTACCATCTCCATGCTCTTATTCTTGGTTGGTTTTATCTTTTGGAACGGGATTCCATCCTTAAAACCTGAATTATTTGCTTGGCATTATACCACTTCCAACGTGTCGATGATGCCAGCGATTATTTCAACCATCATTATCATTCTCCTATCTTTATTAATTGCCGCACCTGTGGGTGTATTTACCTCTTTCTATTTAGTGGAATATGCAGACCGTGACAGCAAACTTCTACCTATTATTCGCTTGGCTACGGATACCCTAGCAGCTGTTCCTTCTATCGTGTATGGTTTGTTCGGGATGCTTCTTTTTGTTATTGAATTGAAATGGGGCTATTCTCACTTAGCAGGGATTTTTACGATTACAATCATGATTTTACCGATTATTATTTCCTCTACGGAAGAAGCCTTGCGCTCAGTGGATGACTCTCTACGAATGGCCAGCTTGGGCTTGGGTGCTGGGAAACTTAGAACCATTTTTACGGTGGTATTACCCGTAGCTATGCCCGGCATCCTGTCAGGAATTATCTTAGCTATCGGTCGGATTGTTGGTGAATCTGCCGCCTTACTCTTTACCTTAGGTTCTGCCACCAACATGTTCAAAGGCTTTATGGGTTCAGGTCGTACTTTGGCCGTGCACATGTATGTCTTGAGTTCGGAAGGTTTCCACGTTAAGGAAGCTTATGCGACGGCAACGGTATTAATCTTTATCGTCTTGTTAATTAATAGTCTGTCTACGTTACTTAGTCGTAAATTATCAAGTGGAGGAAAATAAATATGACCAATAAAATTAAATTTCAAATTAAAGATTTAGATTTCTATTATTCAGACTTCCATGCTTTAAAGAATATTAATATGGATATTGAAGAACACTTGGTAACAGCCTTTATCGGCCCATCTGGTTGTGGGAAATCTACCTTCTTGAAGACTTTGAATCGGATGCAAGACTTGGTTTCCGGAGCCCGGGTTGATGGCTTAATCACCCTTGATGGTCAAGATATTTATAGTAAGGGTTATGATGTGAATATCTTACGCAAACGCGTTGGGATGGTCTTCCAACATCCAAACCCATTCCCTAAATCGATTTATGACAACATTGCCTATGGACCTCGGACTCACGGTATCAAAGATAAATCTCAATTAGATCATATTGTCGAAGAAAGTCTAAAAGGCGCCGCTATCTGGGATGAAGTCAAAGATAAATTAGACCAAAATGCGACTTCTGTTTCTGGGGGACAACAGCAACGGATTTGTATTGCTCGGGCCATTGCCAATGATCCAGAAGTGCTTTTAATGGACGAACCTACTTCAGCTTTAGACCCAATTTCTACCAATAAAATTGAAGACTTGGTTCATGAATTGAAAGAGAAATATACCGTCGTGATTGTAACACATAATATGCAACAAGCGGCTCGGATTTCTGATAAGACTGCCTTCTTCTTAACAGGTGAAGTGATCGAATTTAATGATACTGAAACAGTATTTAGCCATCCTGTCGACCAACGGACCAATGACTATGTTTCTGGACGCTTCGGTTAATTTCTAATATAATATTTAATTAAGTATATTTCTCGCTAGATTTTTTAAAAGGAGGCACCATAAATGAGAGAACAGTTTGATAACCAATTAAATGAATTCTACGATAAACTGGTACATTTAGGTAACATAGCTAATGAAGCGTTTCATAAATCCATTCAATCATACAATACCCTAGACAAAGTCTTAGCTGAGGAAGTTATAGATAACGACGTGAATATCAACAATCTGTCTCTAGAAATTGAAGCTGAAGCCTACCGTTTGATTGCCCTTCAAGCTCCGGTAACCGATGATTTGCGCAAAATCTTTACCATTCTGTTAGCCAGCAATGATCTTGAAAGAATTGCTGACCATGCGGCGGCCATTGCTAAATCAGTCAAGCGAGCTAAGGGAGAAGACCCTGGTGAAGAAGAAATGCGTGAAACCTTGAATCAAATGGCTGAACTGGCTCAAGGGATGCTCGCTGATATTCTCCAAGCCTTTATGAATAAGTCTGACGAAGGCGTTACTGAAATTGCTAAGCGCGATGACGAAGTAGATGCACTCTTAAAACAATTATTCCATCAAGCAGCTAAAGGTATGCGGAATAATCCGGACGTGGTTAATTATGGGATTGGCTATTTAAATATAGGTAAATCGATTGAAAGAATCGGCGATTACACTACTAATATTTGCGAACGCATCCTTTACTTAACAACGGGCAAGATGCATGAACTAAATGATTAACAACTAAAATTATTATAATGATAGAACCACAAACTTCGATTAGTGGAGTTTGTGGTTTTTTTAATGTTTTCCATTTAGGAAAAATGACAAAGAAAATCATGAGAATGAGATTAAAAACCAGCATAGCTATACATAATCTTTACCTAATCTTTACATTAAATTTACATTCGGGTGTTATAATAGACGTGTCTGATAGTGAAAGCCTATCAAACAAGAGATTAGAATTGTCGCAATGTTTAAAGATCATTTATAAAAGGAGAATTTTAATGAAAAAAACATTACCTTTATTGTCTGTGTTCGGTTTAGCAGCATCTATTGTAGCTCCTGTTTTTGCTCAAGAAGGAACTATTAACGTAGTATCTCGTGAAGATGGTTCAGGAACTCGTTCAGCTTTCGTTGAAATCGTTGGTGTTGTGAATGAAAATGACGACGACATGACAGTAGAAACTGCGGCTATCCAAAACGGAACTAACGGTGTAATGCAAACCGTTGCTCAAGATGCTCAAGCAATTGGTTACATCTCTTTAGGTTCTTTAGATGACTCTGTAAAAGCTGTTAAAGTTGACGGCGTTGAACCAAGTGCTGACACTATCAAAGCTGGTGAATATCCAATCGCTCGTCCATTTAATGTAGCTTGGTCTAAAGATTCTGAAATGACTGAAGTAACAAAAGACTTCTTATCATTCATTCATTCTGCTGACGGACAAACAATTGTTGAAGAAGAAGGATACATCCAAGTAACTCCTAAGGCTGCTGAAGGTGAAGAATCAGCTGCAGAAGAAACTAAGGCTGAAGAAACTGAAGCAGAATCAGCTGCAGAAGAATCTAAAGCAGAAGAAACCGAAGCAGAATCAGCTGCAGAAGAAACTAAAGCAGAAGAAACCGAAGCAGAAAGTGAAGCTGCTGCAGAACTACCTGCTTATGAAGCTAAAGAAGGTTTAGAAGGAACAATCGAAGTTGTTGGTTCTACTTCTGTATCTCCTGTAATGGAAAAATTAGCTGAAAAATACATGGAATTAAACTCTGGCGTAACCATCAACGTTACTTCTAACGGTTCTTCTGCTGGTATGACAGCTGCTCAAGATGGAACTGCTGACTTAGGTATGGCTTCACGTGAACTTAAAGATGAAGAAAAAGAAAAATTAGATTTCGATGCAATCGCTATGGATGGTATCGCTGTTATCGTTAACAAAGAATCTAAAGTTGAAGACCTTTCAATGGAAAACATCAAGAAAATCTATCTTGGTGAAATCACTACTTGGGAAGATGCTGTTAAATAATTAAAGTTTGAATGTTTTCTCCAAAACCCTTGCTCAGGCGAGGGTTTTTTATTTTGGCCTAATTTAATATAATTCTGTAATTGAAAAATTAAATCATTCATGCTTTTTCAAAGAATATCGGTCTTTTGGTTGTAAGCTCCCAGATGAGATGAAGAAAGAAAATTTTATCCAATATACATACGAACATATGTTTCGCTGAAATCATGGATTATGGTATAATGGGGCAGTAACGAATAATTATAGGAGAATACAGGATATGCATGACAAAATAACTGTTCGTGGGGCCCGAACCCACAATCTAAAAAATATAAATATTGAAATTCCTAAAAATAAACTTGTAGTGATGACTGGACTATCAGGGTCAGGTAAATCCTCTTTAGCCTTTCAAACCCTCTATGCCGAAGGTCAACGGCGTTACGTTGAGAGCTTATCTGCTTATGCGCGACAATTCCTAGGTCAGATGGATAAGCCGGATGTTGATTCCATTGAAGGTCTCTCCCCAGCTATTTCGATTGACCAAAAGACAACCAGTCATAATCCACGATCGACGGTCGGGACAGCAACTGAGATTAATGATTATCTGCGTTTACTTTATGCGCGAACTGGCGTCCCTTATTGTCCTAACCACCATATTCCAATTGAAAAGCAATCACCTGAACAAATGGTTAATCAAATTATGACCCTCCCTGAACGGACGAAGATACAAATATTAAGTCCACTGATTCGTGATCAAAAGGGCCAACATAAGAAAATTTTTGAACAGATTATTAAAGATGGTTATGTTCGGGTCCGCGTCGATGGTGAAATATATGACGTGACTGAAGTGCCTGAGCTGACCAAGACTAAGAAACACACAATAGAAGTGGTTGTAGACCGGCTAGTGATGAAAGAAGGCATCCGTGGTCGTGTCTTTGATTCAGTGGAAGTAGCCCTGAATTATTCACAAGGTTATGTGATTATAAATGTGATCGGTGGCGAAGATTTATTCTTTAATGAACATTTTGCCTGTCCCTACTGTGATTTCACCGTTGATGAGTTGCAACCGCGCCTATTCTCGTTTAATGCGCCTTATGGAGCTTGTCCAGCCTGTGATGGAATTGGTTTTAAACTTTCTGTGGATGAAGAATTGGTTATTCCGGACGAGTCCTTATCTTTAATGGAAGGAGCCTTTCATCCTTGGAGCCCCAACAACTCAGCCTATTATTCTTCAATGCTAGAACAATTCGCCAGTTCACAAAATATACCGTTAGATATTCCTTATAAGGATCTATCAAAACGCCAACAAGATTTGCTGAAATACGGTTCAGAGCAAATCCGCTTTAAATTCACGTATAAACCCTTACATGGGGGCGGACAAAAGACGGTCGACAGTAAATTCGAAGGCGTTATGAATAATATTGAACGACGTTATCATCAAACTTCTTCCGAATATGTTCGTGAATCGATGCGTGACTATATGCATGAATTGGTATGTCCAGTATGTAAAGGGCAACGGTTGAATCCAATGGCACTCTCGGTCAAAGTCGGTGACAAGAATATTGCCGAAGTGTCCGAATTATCAATTGAAGATGCGTTGAAGCATTTCGATCAATTGGAATTTGGCGAAGAGAAGGCTATGATTGCTAAACCGATTCTCAAGGAGATTAATGATCGTCTAACTTTCTTAAATAATGTGGGACTGAATTACTTAAACTTGAGTCGCATGGCGGGGACCTTGTCTGGTGGAGAAGCACAACGGATTCGCTTAGCTACTCAAATTGGATCGAACCTGAGTGGAGTAATGTACGTCTTAGATGAACCTTCGATTGGTCTTCATCAACGAGATAATCGTAAATTAATTAATTCCTTGAAACAAATGCGTGATCTGGGGAATTCATTAATTGTCGTTGAGCATGATGAAGAAACAATGCTGGACGCGGATTATATTATTGATATTGGTCCGGGTGCCGGTGAGAAGGGTGGCGAAATCGTCGCGCAAGGAACCCCTAAACAGGTGATGCGAAACAAGCAATCCTTAACAGGTCAATACTTATCGGGTAAATTATCAATCCCCGTTCCGAAAGAACGACGGAGTGAAGATCAAGGCTGGGTGAAGATTACCGGAGCCAGTGAGAATAACTTGAAGAATGTTGATATAGCTTTCCCTTTGGGTAGGTTTACGGTCGTAACGGGTGTTTCAGGATCGGGTAAATCAAGTTTAGTGAATCGCATCTTAAAGATTGCTTTAATAAAACGGACTACTTCAACGAAAGAGAAACCCGGAAAATTCAAAGATATTACCGGTTGGGAAGGCTTGGATAAGGTCATTGATATTGACCAAAGCCCAATCGGTCGGACCCCGCGCTCTAATCCAGCCACCTACACCGGAGTATTTGACGATATTCGTGATTTGTTCGCTAAGACGAATGGAGCTAAACAAAGAGGTTATGATAAGGGACGTTTTAGTTTTAATGTCAAGGGAGGACGTTGTGAGGCCTGTAAAGGAGCTGGAATTAAAGAAATCGAGATGAACTTCTTACCAAATATTGAAGTACCTTGTGAGGTCTGCCATGGCCGCCGCTATAATTCAGAAACCTTAGAAATTGAATATAAAGGCAAGAATATTTCTCAAGTCTTAGATATGACGATTGATGAAGCCTTGGAATTCTTTGAAGCAATTCCTAAAATCCATCGTAAATTACAAACATTGATTGATGTCGGTCTAGGCTATGTTCGATTAGGTCAGTCCGCGACCACACTTTCTGGTGGAGAGGCCCAACGGATGAAATTAGCTTCTGAACTGCAAAGAGTGGCCACAGGGGATACTTTCTATATCTTAGATGAGCCTACCACTGGTCTGCATGCGCATGATATTAAGAAGTTATTAAAGGTTCTGGATCGGTTGGTCGAAGCGGGAAATACGGTTGTAGTTATTGAACACAATCTAGATGTCATTAAAACAGCGGATTATTTAATCGACTTAGGACCCGAAGGTGGGGTGGCTGGTGGAGAGATCATAGCCACTGGCACGCCTGAAGAAGTAGCGCAAGTTGCTAAATCTTATACTGGACAATATCTGGTTGATATTCTGAAAGATTAATAAATCAGACCCAAGGCCTATGAGATTCGCTTCCTTTCTTGGCATAATATGAATGTAGACAATATAGGATGAAATTTAAAGGAGGTCTACTATGAACGAGAAAGAACGGATCATGGAGTTAGTTCGTCAAAATGTCATTACCCTTGAAGAAGCCTTAACCTTATTAGAAGCTGTCGGTAATTCAGATGCTCAGAACCCATCATTGAAGGAAGACCCATTACACAAACCCTTAAACAAACATTCTCGAAATGATCAAATTGACAAATTTGTCGATAATGTCTTAGAAACTGGCTCACAGGTTGGTCATAAAGTTGCTGATTATCTCAAAAAATCTTTGACTGAAGACCAGGCAAAAGATACTGATCAGCCCAACTACTACGCTGAAGAATTTAAAGAAGACCAGGCTGCTGAAGAAGCACGTTGGCGCCAAGCCGAACCAACAATGAAGGAAGCAGATCACCAAGCACTTGACCAAGAGATTGCTGAATTGTTGGCTCAAGTTGACGCTAAGAAAGAGAAGCAGTTAATTAATCAACAGCGTCTGCGGGAGTTAGAAATTTTTGAAGAGTTAGATGATTTAACTGAAGAAATGCAAGTTCAGAAGAGTGATCTCTTATCGGAGAAAGAAGCCTTAGAAGAAGACATAAAGAATTTATCAGATTCATTAGGTCAACTTTATGCACAAAAAGCGCAGACGATGAATGAATCAAGTCAACCATTTTCCGAACAAAACAGAGAATATCTGAAAGCTAAGGCCGATGATTTCAGTCGGTTTACGGCTAGGCTAGCAGATGATGCTATTCGCAGTGGTAAACAAGTTAGCCAAGGCCTTGGTCAACAATTTAAAGAAATCTTCAAGAATTTTGACCGTAAAGATATCAATCTTTCCTTTGAAGTGCCTTGGATTAAAAGTCAAACCTTGCAACATCGTTTCGAGTTTGCTGGAGAAGACCTAAAAAACATCCAATTTAAGCTAAATAATGGCTCATTAAAAGTTGAAAAAGCGCCCTCTGATAAAGTAATCGTGGCAGGAGAATTACGCTTCCATGGTAATTTTGAGAAATATGATGCGGAAGAATTTGCCAACCATTCAACGATTGATGCCCATGAAGATTGTTTAATTTTCCAAGTTAATTCACCGCGTTTATCAGCTGATTTGACCTTATCACTTCCTGAAAAAGACTATAATCAAGTCCAAATTAGTTTGTTTAATGGAGATGGTCAGATCGAAGACATTCAAGCGAAAGAAATCGATATTCAAAATAAAAATGGAGATCTTGACTTAGCTCGATTAACCGCGTCCCTTGTCAATGTTATGAACTTAAATGGTGATATTAAATTGACAGATATGGACAGTCAAGATATCGTTGCTAAGACTCTTTCAGGTGATATCAGATTAACTGGAAACGCTGAGAATCTTAATTTCTCTACCTCGGCGGGTAGTATCTTTATAAGTAAAAAAGATGCCACGACGAGTCAGATTCAAGCCCAAACGACCAGCGGCGATATTAAAATTAGTCAACCTGCTCAAGTTAATTTACAGGTTATCGCCGCTTCAACAACCGGGGCAGTTCATCAACGCTTAACAAGTGTGGATACCGTCCAATCGACCGGTTCCCATACTCGTCAAGAAATTCAACGGCAATTAGACAGTCAAGACCAATTAGTTACGATTGATGCCAAAGTGATTTCAGGCGATATTTATCTGAAAGATGCTGAGGTTTAAAACCATGAAGACCGTTCAATTGTCGCAAGATGATCGTATACTATTAGGTGTTTGTGGAGGACTTGCTGAATATTTTGGGGTTGATTCTACCTTGATTCGAATGATTGCGATTATTTTAGCTTTTACCGGTGCTGGGCTACTGACTTACCCATTAATTGCACTGCTTATGAAGAATTAGGAGGCTATTATGAAGAAAAGACTTTATAAATCATCTACTAATAAAATGATCATGGGAGTATGTTCAGGGTTAGCAGAATATTTTAATATTGATCCGACCATTGTCCGCATTATCGCTTTATTATTATTGTTCTCTTATTCTTTTGGTTTTTGGTTATACATTATGCTTGGTGTGCTCTTGCCTTATGATTATCAAGTCAAGGGAGGACGAGCCAATCATTTTGATTCCTTGTTCAAAGGTTTTAATACAACCAACCAAAGAGAAGAGCGCAAAGATGTGACGCCAAAGACTCAAGAGGATGACTGGAGCGACTTTTAAATCGTCGCTAAGTTATATACAATAGTACAGAGCGTGTTAACTATTTAGCATAAAAATGATATATACGACGTTGGTAGGTATCTATTGACGTCGTTTTTGTTTGGAGTGAATAGTTTTATAAACGGAATCTGAACTGCTAATTTTTTTATAAATGGTTATGGCTTTTATGTTGTGGTAACATCATAGTGTAAATAATTCTCGCTAAGGAGGTTGACCATGAGCGACCAACGTTTTGTCACCATTGCTGATATTGTCGAAGCTTTAGACTTCAAAATAGTCTATGGTGAAAAATTCAAAGATCGAAAAGTGAGCTCGAGTGAGGTGTCACGACCGGGCTTAATTCTGACCGGTTATAAACCTTATTATCCTCATCAACGGATTCAGCTTTTAGGCCGGACGGAAATGTCCTTTATTAATTCAAGAGCCAGTCATGAGCGTGAAGCAATCTGTGATTTAATTTGTACCCCGGAGACGCCCGCAATTATCATTGCCCGAGATATGCCGGTGCCACGGGCCTTAGTGCCCGTTGCCATGGAACGGGGAGTGCCGATTATTTCGTCTAAGTCTCAGACCAGTCGAGTGGTCGCTACGCTGACCAATTATTTAGGAGGTCAACTCGCCGAGCGCGTCTCCCACCATGGAGTCTTTGTTGAAGTCTATGGGATGGGTGTCATGCTCGTCGGTGATTCCGGAGTTGGGAAATCTGAAACAGGGCTAGAGCTTATCCAACGAGGGCACCGGTTGATTGCGGATGACCGGGTCGATTTATATAAGTTGGATGAGTTGACTTTAATCGGTGAAGCCCCTGAGATTCTAGAAAATTTATTAGAGATTCGTGGATTGGGGATTATCGATGTGATGACCCTCTTTGGTGTTTCTGCTATTAAGCGCAATAAGCAACTTGAATTGATTATTGAATTGACCCATGACGACGGTAAGCATGAATATGAGCGTTTAGGCTATGTCCACTTGCAAGAATCGATTCTAGATGTACATATTCCCAAAATTAGAATCCCAGTAAAAAGCGGTCGAAATTTAGCAGTCATTATCGAGTCGGCAGCCATGAATTTCCGTGCGAGTCAATTAGGTCATGATGCGCGACAAATGTTCGACGAACGGTTGTCTTTACTAATTGAACAGAATCGGGAGATGCGACCATGAATAGTTTAGTGATGAATCCTACGGCGATTCAAATTGGTGATTTCTCAATTCAGTGGTACGCCTTGATTATTGGTTTGGGTGCTTGGTTAGCATATCGTATATTTAAGCGCGAAGCCTTCAAGATGGGAATGAAAGAAGATGACATCCTAGATCTTGTCTTTTGGGGCATAATGATTGGCTTTCTAGGGGCTAGGGTGTATTATGTCATATTTAGATGGGATTATTATGGCCAGAATTTATTACAAATATTTAACATTCGTGGTGGCGGCATGGCGATTTATGGAGGTGTCATTGCTGGATCTTTGGCTTTAATTTATCTGTGTCGACGCCGTCAACTCCAGTTGATTGATGTCTTTGATGCAGCCGCGCCAGCTTTGATGCTGGCGCAAGCGATTGGTCGTTGGGGAAACTTTGTCAATCAGGAAGCCTATGGTGGCCCTGTTTCGCGCGAATTTCTTAGCCGTCTGTACTTACCTGACTGGTTAATCGAGCAGATGAATGTGGCAGGCATCTATCATCATCCCACGTTTCTTTATGAGTCGGTCTGGAATTTAATTGGTTTTATGATGATTATAAGTATTCGTCACCGTGACCGGCTTCTGCTACGAGGAGAAGCGGCCCTCTTTTATTTAGTTTGGTATGGTCTAGGGCGGGCGCTGATTGAAGGCATGCGAACGGATAGTTTATATTGGGGGCCGGTTCGAGTCTCACAAGCACTGTCGATTCTCCTATGTATCCTTGGCGTAGTTATCGGCCTATATCGCCGAAAAAACGGACAAAGCTATTACACAGAAAATTTACGATTATGATTGACGGGAGGCGCTAATAATGAAAGTGGCTGTAATGGGAACGGGTTCTTGGGGGACTGCCTTGGCCAAGGTATTAAATGATAGTCAGCAGCAAGTCGTCTTATGGGGACGAAATCCTGAGACCGTTGCTGAAATTAATCATACTCATACGAATCGAGCTTATCTTCCTGGACTTATCTTAGACTCCCAGATAAGGGCGACTACTAACTTAACGGAGGCGGTCGAACAAGCGGAGATGATATTGATCGTTCTACCGACCAGAGCTATCCGTGGATTTGCACAGGATTTATTGCCCATTCTTCGAACCAAGCAAATCCAACCGCTGATTGTCCATGCGAGTAAAGGAATTGAACCCTTGACTTATTTGAGAATGAGCCAAGTCTTAGATCAAGTCCTTGGTGAATACCTAGAACAGCCGATTGCGGTACTTTCAGGGCCTTCTCATGCCGAAGAGGTGGCTCGCGATGATATTACCGTGGTGACGGCAGCAAGCGAATCACTTCAAGTAGCTCAAAAGGTCCAAGAGACTTTTATGAATAAGTATTTTAGAGTTTACTCTAATCAAGATATAACAGGAGTAGAGCTCGGGGGTGCCTTAAAGAATATTATCGCCATTGGATCAGGTGTATTAGCTGGCCGTCAATATGGGGACAATGCTCGGGCGGCCTTAATTACACGCGGTTTAGCTGAAATTACTCGTCTAGGCGTGGCCATGGGATCCGATCCACTGACCTTTGCCGGTTTAAGTGGCGTGGGCGACTTAATTGTTACTTGTACCAGTCAACATTCACGGAATTTCCGCGCGGGGGTATTATTAGCTCAAGGTAAGAAGAGGGAGACCGTTGATCAAGAGGTTCATATGGTGGTAGAAGGATTTTCAACATGCCAGGTTGCTTATGAACTCTCAAATCAATTAAAGATTGATATGCCAATTACCGCAGGCTTGTATAGCTTAATATACCAAGGGGCGGATGTTGATCAGACGGTAACCGCCTTAATGGAGCGAGAAGGTAAGCAGGAGGCTAGCTTAGATCATTTTTAATCGATGGATAAGATAAAGGAGAACATAAATGGAAGAAAATCAAACAATGATAAAAAAAGATGTCATCATTATCGGTGCTGGACCAGCAGGCATGACGGCGGCTTTGTATGCTTCACGGGCTAGCTTAGATACCCTAATGATTGAACGGGGTGTTCCTGGCGGTGAATTAATGAATACAGCTGACGTGGAGAACTATCCTGGCTTTGGGAAGATTCCGGGACCTGAATTGGCAATGAAATTCTTTGAATCTGCCTCAGCTTTCAAGGCCGAAACGGTCTATGGTGCAGTGGATAAGGTTGAAATAAAAGATGGTAATAAATTAGTCTATTTAGCTGACAAGATATATCAAGCCCCGGTCTTAATTATTGCGACTGGAGCGACCCATCGTAAACTGGGAGTCTCAGGTGAGGAAGAGTTGGCTGGTCGCGGCGTCTCATATTGTGCAGTCTGTGATGGTTTCTTCTTCAAAGATAAGGATGTCATGGTAATCGGTGGTGGCGACTCTGCCGTAGAAGAAGGCACCTATCTGACTCAATTTGCTAATTCAGTGACGGTAGTTCATCGGCGGGATGCCTTGCGTGCCCAAAAGATCCTACAAGAGCGGGCTTTTGCCAATCCTAAAATGAAATTTATTTGGGACAGTGTGGTCGATGAAATCCAAGGTCAAGATCAAGTGGAAAGCATTAAACTTCGCAATGTTAAGACCGATGAAGCCTCTACCCTAGCCTTTGATGGTGTTTTTGTCTATGTCGGACTGGTTCCTAATAGCGAACTATTCACAGACTTAGGCATTACCGATGAACAAGGCTGGATTATTACCGATGATCAGATGCAAACAGCCCAAGACGGCATTTATGCCATAGGTGATGTGCGGGCCAAAAACCTACGTCAGGTAGCAACAGCGGTTGGCGATGGAAGTATTGCTGGCCAAAAGGCCTATGATTATATTCAAACATTAGCCTATCAAGAAGAATTGTAGAAGGGAAGATATTAGGATGGCTTGGCAAGAGACATTTCAGTTATGGTCAGAGTTTCCCAATCTCGATGCGCAGATGAAACAAGATTTAAGTCAAATGGATTTAGTAGAACGAGAAGAGGCCTTTTCTCAGCCATTAGAATTTGGGACTGCTGGCATGCGCGGCGTGATGGGACCCGGAATTAACCGGATGAATATTTATACGGTAGGTCAAGCGAGTGAAGGTTTAGCTCAATATATTGTAGCCAGGGGCTCAGAAGCTAAACAAAAAGGGGTGGTCATTGCTTATGATTCGAGACACCAGTCTCAAGATTTTGCCCTACACGCTGCCTTAGTTTTGGGAAATCATGGGATAAAAACCTATATATATGAAAGCTTAAGGCCAACCCCTGTCTTATCCTTTGCCGTTAGGTATCTAGAAACTTTTGCTGGAATTATGATAACGGCCAGTCATAATCCAGCAGAATATAATGGCTATAAATTATATAATCATCTTGGCGGACAGATGCCTCCAGAAGCCATGGCCGATGTTTTGGCCTTTATTCAAAACATTGACAATCCCTTAACGATTTCCCTCGCAGACCGTAATCAGTTGATAGCATCAGGTCTCTTAGAAATCATCGGCGACCAAGTCGATCAAGCCTATTTAGATCAGCTTAGGTCGGTTAATTTAGATCAGAATCTGCTACAACGGATGGGAGATCAGCTTAAGCTGGTCTATACCCCTTTACATGGAACGGGAGCTTATTTAGCTAAGAAGGCTTTGGTTCAGGCTGGCTTTTCTCAAGTTAAATTCGTGGAAGAACAGACTCAGCCAGATGGTGATTTTCCCACAGTTAGCTTACCGAATCCGGAAGATCCTGCCGCTTTTACTTTAGCGGAACAATTAGGTCGTGATAATGGCGCTGATATTTTGTTAGCGACGGATCCAGATGCCGACCGGCTTGGCCTGATGGTTGCCGATCATGAGGGAGAATTTCACTTTCTGACTGGTAACCAAATTGCGAGTTTAATGCTCTATTATCTATTGGAACAGAAAGCTAGCCAAGGTCAACTTACCAGCAATAGTGTTGTGGTTAAGTCGATTGTTTCGACCCACCTTGCTGATCGTTTAGGTCAGGCTTACGGGATTCAGGTTCAAAATGTCTTAACCGGTTTTAAATATATTGCTGACAAGATTGATTTATTTGAGCGTCAACACTCGGCTAATTTTATTTTTGGTTTTGAAGAAAGTTATGGCTATTTACTGCGAGCATTTACTCGCGACAAAGATGCCTTGCAAGCCCTACTCTTTATTGGTGAAATGGCCGCTTATTATAAGGAACAAGATAGAAATTTACTGCAAGTTCTGGAAGAGATTTATCAATCCTATGGCTATTACTATGAAAAAACTATCTCAGTTGCCTTTCCAGGATTGAAGGGCCAAGCAAAGATGGAGAAGTTTATGCAAGCTTTAAGAGATCAAAGCCAGCACAAATTTGCCAATTTGCAAGTAGAGACGCGATATGATTATTTACAAGGGGTAGCTATCGATGCACAAGGACGGGCCACTTCTTTGAGTTTACCTAAAGCCAATGTACTTAAATACTTATTGGAAGATGGGTCATGGTTAGCTTTTCGACCGAGTGGCACCGAGCCGAAGATGAAGATTTATCTGGGAGCCGTCGCTGATGATCAAACTGCGAGTCTCAATAAATTAAAGCGTTTAGCAGAGGTCGCTCGTCAACTCATTCAACCCGCTTTGGAGTAATTCTTATCGCCTTTAGACAACTATGATATAATACATTCATTAAAGGAGAGGCTAATCATGACAGATACCTTAGAATTGGTTATTATTACCGGCATGAGTGGAGCAGGTAAGACGGTGGCTGTTCAAAGTTTTGAAGACCTAGGTTATTATTGTATTGATAATATGCCACCGAGCTTACTGCCGACCTTTTGGGAATTAATGAAAGAATCAGGCAAGATTACCAAGATTGCTCTGGTCATTGATTTGCGGACACGTGAGTTTTTTAATGAGATTGACAATGTGATTAAGAAGATGGACAATACTCAGGCGATTACGACGCGGATTTTGTTTCTTGAAGCGAGCGATCAAGCACTCGTTGCGCGTTACAAAGAATCTCGTCGTCATCATCCTTTGGCTGTGGATGGCCGAATTCTGGAAGGGATTACCAAGGAACGCGAAATCCTCAAGGATATTCGTAGTCGTGCCCAGATGATTGTAGACACCTCAGAAACGAGCCCTCGCCAACTCAGAGCCATTATTATGGAATCTTTCGCTAGTGAAGGTTTTGAACCCTTTCATGTGGATATCGTTTCTTTTGGTTTTAAATATGGTCTGCCGATTGATGCGGACATCGTGATGGATGTGCGCTTTTTACCGAATCCCCATTATATTGATGAATTGAGAGATAAGACCGGACAAGACCATGAAGTTTATGATTATGTGATGATTCAACCTGAAACGCAAACCTTTTATTATAAATTTATTGATTTGATTGAATACTGCTTGCCCGGCTATAAGCGCGAGGGCAAGGCCAATGTAACGATTGCGATTGGCTGTACCGGTGGTCAGCATCGTTCCGTAGCGATTGCAGAACGCACAGCCAAGCATTTGTTAAATGATCAATATCACGTTAAAGTAATTCATCGTGATATTAAGAAAAGAAAGAGCTAATCTTATGACACAAAATCATAAATATAAAATCACAGTCATTGGAGGCGGCACCGGCTTACCAGTGATTCTTAAAGGATTGAAGCATTTGAATGCTGATATTTCTGCCATTGTCACCGTAGCCGATGATGGTGGATCAAGTGGGACATTGCGGAATTATATTAATGTGGTGCCTCCCGGAGATATTCGTAATTGTATGACGGCCTTGTCCCAATGGGATCAGGATTTATTAGACTTATTTCAATATCGCTTTGACAGTGAAGATGCCTTCTTAGCGGGCCATGCTATTGGTAATTTAATTATTGCGGCTCTCAAAGAAATGAAAGGCTCATTGAATGAGGCGATTCAAACACTGGCCAAATGGATGGAAATTAAAGGGCAGATTCTGCCAGCGGCGGAGGAACCCTTAGTTTTGAATGCGCTCTTTGAAGATGGGACGATTGCCATCGGTGAATCGAAGATTGCTGGCCATCGTAAGAAAATTCAACAAGTGATGGTAACTACGGTCGATGGTGAGCCGGCGATTAAAGCTTCACCTCAAGTCGTTGATGCTATCTTAGAAGCAGATATGATTGTCTTGGGGCCTGGTAGCTTGTATACATCAATTTTGCCAAATTTAATGATTGATGAAATTGGTCAGGCAATTTGCCAAACGAAAGCTCAAGTGGTTTATATTTGTAATATTATGACCCAGTTAGGTGAAACGGAGAATTTCACCGATGCGAATCATGTCGAGGTCTTACATCAGCATTTAAATGATCACTTTATCGATACGGTTTTGGTCAACCTCAGTCCAGTTCCCGAAGATTACATTCTTCACCAACCGAACCAGGAATATCTCTTACAAGTTCGCCATGATTTTAAAGGCTTGCAGGACCAAGGTTGTCATATTATTTCCAGTGATTTCTTAAATATGAAAGATGGCGGGGCCTATCATGATACTGAAGAAGTGGTCCATGAGTTGGATCATCTCTTAGATCGGATAAAACTCGTCGGCAAAAACAAAAAACACCAATAAGGTTGGCGTAGAAGGGTGAGCTTATGATGACCTTTGCGGCAGAAGTTAAGAAAGAATGTACTTTGTTAGAGGTGCATCCAGAACATGCCAAGGCAGAACTGATGGCATTAATACGCATGAACGGGGCAGTAAGCTTGCACCAGCAACGATTTATTCTAAACGTTCAGAGCGAGAATGCGGCGATCGCTCGCAGAATCTTCTCCTTATTAAAGGATAATTATCAGGTAGAATCGGAACTGATTGTCCGCCGTAAGATGAAATTGAAGAAGAATAATGTGTATATTGTGCGTTGTCGTCAGAATGTGGATAACTTATTGAAAGACTTAGAAATTTTTGATGGTTTAAGAATTTCCACAGCGATTCCCCTCAGTATCAAAGAGGACGAACAGAAAATGCGCTCATATTTACGCGGCGCTTTCCTAGCAGGAGGATCGGTGAATAACCCTGAATCTAACAACTATCACCTGGAAATTTATTCCAATTATGATAGCCATAATTTGGATATTTGTGCTTTAATGAATCAATTTAATCTAAATGCTAAAACCATTGACCGGCGCAATGGGCATATTACCTATCTCAAGGAAGCCGAGAAGATTTCTGATTTTTTAGCGATTATCGGTGCGTCGAGTGCTGTGCTCAAATTCGAAGATATCCGCATCGTCCGTGATATGCGCAACTCAGTCAATCGTTTAGTCAACATGGAAAATGCAAATATGAACAAGACGATTGATGCTTCACAAAAGCAATTAGAAGCCATTCGTCTAATCGAACAGCATTATGGATTGGATAGTTTACCAGATAAATTACAAGTGATGGCTGAATTTCGCTTAGCTAATCCGGATATGAGCTTAAAGGAATTAGGGGAGCGGGTGCCAGGCGGCCCGATCTCTAAATCTGGCGTGAATCATCGCTTGCGAAAAATTATCAAAATTGCCGAAGAAATTTAAGGTATTTCACTCCAGATCTTGTATCTACTTTATAGAACAAGACAAAGGAGTGATTTTTTTATTGAATCAAGTCGTTTTTGTCGGCCGTTTGGTCCGTCAACCAGAATTGAAAGAACTTGCAGAAAATCTCTGTGTTGTTAACAATTGTATCGCCGTCCATCGTCCTCTGCGCAATCAGCACGGGGAAGAGGTTACCGATTTTATCCCTTTTGTTGTTTGGAATCGTTTGGCCGAAATTTTGGTCAAATACTGTGACAAAGGAGATCAAATTGCCCTGTCAGGAAGAATGCAAAGTCGCAAATATGAGAATAAAGAAAAGCAGACTGTTTATGTGGTAGAATGCTTAGTGGCTGGTTTAACCTTGATTGCTGGACCAGTAAATAAAGCTAAGAATATGACAACAGACCTATGTGAAGAAGAAACATTTACCAGTGAGGAAGCCGAAGAATTTCAGAAAGTGATTAGCGCCTTAAAAAATAAAGCGGAAGAGGTAAAAATATGAAAAAATTAAAAGTATTTGTGGCACTTTTTGGCTTAGCAGTTAATTTAATGGGCTTATTGGGTCAAACAGAAATGGTTGCTCTCGGCGGACCGGGAGACGGACTTCCTCCTGTAATTTGGAAAGCTCCTACCCGTTAAGCAATTAGACCAAATTATGTTGTTTTCAGTTTTCTACGGTTAGGCTGATTATCTCAAACTGTTGTTTTTCATATGGGAAGTTTTTAGCAAATAGATCTGTTGATCAAATCCGTGTCCTTGTTTATTACAGGGGCACGGATTTTTAGCCTGATTTCAGATCAAAGAAATTTATTCAAGTGGGCAGAATCATCACTGTATCAGCGACGATGAATCCATTTCAAGCATAAAGATACACTTATAGGCAATAGACTAGGACCTGTATACAAGCTGAAACCTATACATAATAATAAATCTCTATAAGGAAAATGGGTACGAAAGATAGCAGAAATTATTCGGCTTAACTATAATAATTTACAGAAAGCGAATATGGGCAGGAGAGACAGCATGGAGTATTTGAATAATATTAAACGCTATCGAGAATTCTATCATTGGTCGCAGAAGGAATTGGCTGACGGAATCTGTAGTCAGGGCATGATTTCAAAAATTGAACAAGGCTTAGTTTGTCCAGATATTGATATCGTGATTAAATTAGCCAATAAATTCGAAATTTCAGTCTCACAATTATTAGGAGAGTCTGCCACAGGGTATTTACTGGACTCGGTTAAAGCAGAAATTCGTCAATTAAATCAACGTCGTCAGTTTGATCGTTTGCAAGCGTATCTCAGTGAAGTTGGCTTTAACAATTTAACTTATCCCCAGGAATTTAAATGCTGGGTCTATGCCGTGATTGAATATGAATTACATGGCAATACGGACAAAGCTTTGGCTTTATTACAAGAAGCCTATCAGTTAAAAAGTAAGAAAAGCCGGGTTCACCATTTCAAGGTAATTGTGGCTTTGGCTTCTATCTACACCGAAATTGGCAAGCTACAAAGAGCCTTAGAATATTTTCAGGAAGCGTATGTTATTTATAATAGTAATCCGTTGGACTTCTATCTTAAACGTAAATTCTTATACAATATGTCGCGCTGCTATTTGAAATTAGATAAAATTGATCAGGCTTTGTATTATTGTCAGATGGCGATTCAGGACATTAGCCATGACGATCATTTAACCTTTGCCGACCACCTGCACTTATTATTGACCCATATTTATTTAAGAGCGAATAATTTACAACTAGCTCAGAAAGCATTGATGAAAACTAAGTTGCTTATGGAAATTAAACCCAATCAGCTGATGCAACCTTTCATTGAATTTACCCAATTAAGGATGGAATTATTGCAAAATAAAGATCGTTGAGTCCAAGACTTATTCTTCTCATGCTAGAGTCCGATGATTGATTATTGTATAATTGAATCAACGACAAAAAGGATGTGAAGATAAAATGCGAATCCTAATGATTGAAGATAATGAATCTGTCAGTGAAATGATGTCAATGTTCTTCGAGAACGAATCTTTCGAAGCTACTTTTAAATATGATGGTGGGGAAGGACTAGCTGCTTTCAAGGCCAGCCCGGAGACGTGGGATATGATTATACTCGACCTCAATCTTCCGACCATGGATGGGATGCAGGTATGTCGAAATATCCGCAAGATCTCCCAAGAAGTGCCCATCATTATGCTAACTGCTCGAGATTCAGAGAGTGATCAAGTGATTGGACTCGAAATGGGAGCCGACGACTATGTGACTAAGCCTTTCAGCCCGATTACCTTATTGGCTCGGATTAAGGCATTATATCGACGGGCTCATATGGATAGTGTCGATGAGGTCAAAGAAGATAAAGCCTTTGATATTCAAACTAAAGTGATTAAGATCAATACTCAAACCCGGGAAGCCTATTATCAAGATCAACCCATTGAGAATTTGACCCCCAAAGAGTTTGATTTATTAGTGATGTTTGCAAGTAATCCTAAGCGGGTCTTTAGTCGTGAAGATTTATTAACGAGTCTTTGGGAAGATCCTTTCTATGGCGATGAACGTACAGTCGATGCTCATATTAAGAAATTACGTCAGAAGATTGAACAAGTCGGCGAAGAGGTTATCCAGACAGTCTGGGGTGTCGGCTATAAGTATGAGGAAGTAGGAGACTAGATGAAGTTCCTCTGGCAACAAATCATTAGTTTCTTTATTCTAATTTTTCTGACGTTAGCCATTATTTCCACCCGGATGGAATCTTATATGACCCAGCAGGTAACCAGTAAATTGGAAGAACAACTGTTAAATTACGGCGATAATATCGTCAACAATAATTTCTCGCGGAATGATTTGGTTCGCACGACTCAGTTATTGGCCAGTGAAGGGATCTTAATTCAAGTTTATCTTCAAGATGGACGAACCATCTATCCTACCTACGATCAACGCTTTGATGCGAATTTATCTCAAGAAGATTTAGAAGCAATCCAGTCAGGACAATATCTTGGCTTTCGTCACGTCGAGCGTATGAACTATCAGGGTCAGATGGAGACCTTTCTGATTGTTTATCTACCCCATCATGATGTCGGCCAGTTTCCTGGTGGCTTTATTTCCTTAGCAGCTCCCTTGAATGAGTTACAAAGCCAAATTCAAGAAATCCGTAAGAATATTATTCTTTCTTTCATCATTACCGGCTCGATTGGGATTATATTGAGTATGGTTTCAGCCGTTTATCAAACACGGAAAATTAAGAAATTACAAGTCGTCACTCGTGAGATTACGTCGGGGAACTATGATTTGGAGATCGATGTTAAAGGGCGAGATGAGTTCTCGGACCTTGCTCGTGATTTCCAGAAGATGGCCGATTCACTTTTGGCTTCTGATGAAGAGGTAGCCCGTCAGGAGGCATTGCGTCGCCAATTTATGATGGACGTAGCCCACGAGATGCGGACCCCTTTGACGACCATGTCTGGTATTCTGGAAGGGTTACAACATGATATGATTCCAGCCAAGCAACGGGGACGTAGTTTAGAATTAATTGCCAAAGAGACCCAGCGTTTAACGCGCCTAGTTAATGAACATTTAGATTATGAGAAAATTATCAGTCAGCAGTTTGTCCTCAAGAAAGTAAAAATCAAAGGCCAAACCTTCTTTAAAGAAATTCAACAACAGATGAATGTTAAGGCTCAAGAAAACCTTGATTATATTGTGATTGAAGCGGATGAAGATTTGGTCTTTTGGGCCGATTATGACCGTTTGATGCAGATTATTATTAATCTGTTGACCAATGCCATTCAGTTCTCCCAGGAAGAAGAGATTAAACTGATCGGAACGATGGAGAAAGATTACGCTCAAATTCAGGTGGTCGACCATGGGATTGGTATCGACCCTGAAAATTTAAAGAGTATCTGGGAACGATTCTATAAGGTTGATGAATCACGTAAGAATACTAAATTCGGTGAGTCAGGAATTGGTCTTTCTGTGGTTAAATCTTTGGTGGAAGCCCACCAAGGGACTATTCAGGTTGAAAGTCAAGTAAACAAAGGCTCAACCTTTACTATACAACTACCCCATTACCAAGAGATAGAAGGTGAAGACCATCAAGGCACATAGGCTTACGATTATAGTTGCTGCCATCGTGGTTCTGGTGGTCTTAGCAGCTTATTATCATTTCTCTTTGAGTGCTGGGCCCGCTCAACAAATTCTATTGGCTCGACAAAATGAAGCCAAGTTGATCGAAGCGGTTGATAAATTGTATCAAGATGATCAGCAAGTCTATCCACGCCTAGATCTCAGTGAAGATGACCGCCAGCATATCGAGGATAAAATACAGCAATATAGTCAACAGCATTCGGATAAGGCTCAGGAGCTTCAGCAGGCTTGGCAGAAATATGAAGATAAAATGGCCAGTCTCGAAGCAGTCCAAGGCATGTACCAACAAGCAGTTGTCGATCAAGAAGGCCATTTTGTTAACAGCAAGCTAAAAGATAAGTTGAACTGGGAAGAGGTTCAAGAAATTGATCAGCAATACACAGTCAATCATCAAGCAGATGCTTTTCAAGAGGGAATTAATCAGTTAATTAGTCAGGCAAAACATCAAGTCGATTTACTGAGACGTAGTGAACGGGAGCTGGCCGATTTGGAGCATTTACCGGTGACTCCAGAATATCAGTCTATTTTAGCCAAAGCTTTGAATGATATCTTTGTTGTCCTGGCAGAATTGCCTAGCGGGCCGCAAAAAACAGATTATCAAAAACAGGTCGATCAGCGTTTAAACACACTGGTTCAGCAGGTGGAGGCAGATTGGCCCGAAGAAGCTCGAGAAGCATTGATCCAGGCAGTTCCGCAATTGAAAGATTATTTGAAAGAGGAGGATTAGGTTGAGAACTTTAGTTATTATCGGTCATCCCGAGGTCGATGATTCACAAAGTCATCAATTCCTCTTACAAACCGGTCAAGCGATGACCGATGTGACGTATTTTGATTTGGGAGCTTACTATCAAGAGCAGCAGAAATTTGATCCTGAAATTGAGCGTAATCGGTTAAAGGAATTTGATCGGATTATTTTTCAATTTCAATTGTATTGGTACCAAGCTCCAGCAATACTAAAAGCCTGGTTTGATCAAGCTTTTCCCAATGCTTATCAGATTGATTTGTGGCGACCAATATTAGTCGGTAAAGAAATGGGCACGGTCGTCTTATCCGGAACAAAACTTTCAGCCTACCGAACTGATTCTGGACAACGAGCGACTCTCTCTGAATTATTATCACCCTATCGAGCCTTCGCTCATTATTGGCAAATGACCTATTTACCTTATTTTGCCGTTGGTCAACTAGCTGCTAAGAATCCAACCCAGCAGTGGCGTTTGATGTTCGACTATGTGACCTATTTAGAAACCGGCCGGGTTGGCTCTTTTCGAGCTTTACAGCAAACCATTCTCAGTCAGCTTGGCAAGCTGATTGATCAAGGATTCATCGAACAAGAGACCGATGCTTTGGAATTAGATTTGTTCTATCAACAGCTAGTCCAACAAGCGGATCTTTTAGAAGAACTTTATAGGTTGGAAGGAGAGGAAGTCGAATGACCGATATTTGGCCGAATCGCTCGATTGATCAATGGATGAATCAAGTACAGACATATCCACAGCAGGCTACCTTGTATATGGCTCAAGAGCTTTATCACGAACAAGTGCAACGATTAAAACTTAAGGAAAGCCAATTGGACGGTCAATTATGGCAACGGACCCGTTGGGATCAACAAAGCTAATGACAGAAACTGAATGGTCAATTGAGTCGCTTCAATCAAAAAAGTCCTGACACCTTTTCGCAATGAGGTGTTAGGACTTCGTTTTATTTATTCGTTAATGGTCACTAAGGTATAGTTCTTTTTCCCTCGACGAACGACATAGTATTTTTGACCGATAGCAATCTCAGGATTGATTTCAAAATCAACATCAGTATATTTTTGACCGTTAATCGTAATAGCGCCGTTATTGATAAATTCACGAGCTTGTCGGCGGGAAGATACAATACCGGTATCAACTAACCAGACGGCCAAATTGTGTGCTTGGTGATCGGTAGTTGCTTGAGGCATATTCTTAAATCCTTGTTCAATCTGCCCGACAGTCAAGGATTGAATATCGCCAGTAAAAAGTGCTTCAGTAATTGTTTGGGCTTCTTCTAAGGCGGCTTGACTATGGACAAAACGCGTTATTTCTTCGGCTAAGCGTTTTTGGGCTAGTCTTAGATGAGGGCGTTCTTCAATTTCCTTGGCCAAATTTTCAATTTCTTCGGGCGTTAGGAAAGTAAAGTATTTCAAGAATTTAACTACATCATCGTCTTGTTGGTTGAGCCAGAATTGATAGAATTCGTAAGGAGAAGTTTGTTCCGGATCGAGCCAGATGGCATTTCCCGCTGATTTCCCAAATTTCGTTCCATCTGCCTTCAACATTAGTGGAATTGTTAAGCCAAATGCTTTAGCTTCAGGTCCCTCCACCCGACGAATATAATCCAAGCCGGCAGTAATATTGCCCCATTGATCAGCTCCACCAATTTGTAATTGGACGTGATGGTCCTTATAAAGATGGTGGAAATCCATCGATTGGAGGATTTGATAGGTGAATTCTGTAAAAGAAATCCCATGTTCTAAACGAGAAGCAACGACGTCTTTCGCTAACATGGTATTGACATTAAAGTGCTTGCCAATATCCCGTAAGAAATCCAGAAGACTTAAGTCATGCGTCCAATCATAATTATTTAAGATAGTAAAGTCATCGCCAAAAATATGTTGCATTTGTTCAGTCAAACGACGGGCATTCTCTTTAACCACTTCCTTGGTTTGCAAGGTTCTTTCACTCGTTCGACCAGAAGGGTCACCAATCGAACCAGTGGCACCACCGATAACGACAACCGGATGATGTCCTTGCAACTGAAATCTCTTAAGAATCATGAATGGAATAAGATGCCCAATATGCATGGAGTTGCCAGTTGGATCCACGCCACAATACAGGGTAATCGGATGTTGTTCGATTTCTTCAATCAGGCCTTGCTCATCTGTCTGTTGATTAATGGCCCCACGCCAGATGAGTTCTTCAATTATATTCATCTGCTCACTCCTTGATTAACTTTAACTAATATTATAGGGAAGAAAGCAATAAATAACAATAGTTTAAGTATTCTTTAAGTTTTCTTAAAATTTTACAGGACTGTTACAATGTAGCTACGAATTGAATAAAATGCTTTCCTAAGCCATTTTTTGTGATATCCTAATCATGTTATTAAATTGGAATTTTTATCTGAGTTCCTGTGAAAAAAGATTGAAGATATATAAGATATTTATGAAGATTAGACAAAAGGAGTCGACATTAATGAAAAAATCGTTTGTTAATAATGTATTTAAATCATTATTTGCCTCAGCAATTGCTGTATCTTCCTTTGCTAGCCCAGTAATGGCTCAAGACTACGATCAATTAATTTATGGTGCCGATCTTGAAATTGAAGGCTTAAGTCAACAACAAGCTCAATTATATGCAGAATTGGCAGCCGCTTACGCTGAAGCGAACGAACTTAATGAGAAAGCCAACGCTTTATTACAAGAATTATCTCAAGATGATAAAGAAATCACTGAGTTACAAGGACAAATCAAAGAATTAGAAGTTGTGATCACCAAACGTCAAGACCTACTAGCAGAACAAGCTCGTGCCGTACAAGTAACAGGTGGATCTGCTAATTACTTGAATTATGTTGCTTCTTCTAAAGATGTATCCGACTTTGTTGGTCGTGTTGATGTAGTTCGTAAGATGGTTGATGCAAACAAAGATTTATTAGATGTTCAAATTGCGGATAAAGAAGCTGTAGAGAATAAACAAACCCAAGTAGAGACAGCTAAAGAAGAAAAAGTAGTTAAGATGATTGACCTAGAATCATTGAAAGCTTCTCTAGAAGAAACAATGGCTAATCAAGAAGCTGTTTATAATCAATTAACCAATGACATCAGCTTAGCTCAAGCAAATCGTCAAGCTTTAGTTGAAGAAAAAGCTGCCTTCGAAGAAGCTCAAGCCATTGCAGCTCAACAAGCTGCTTTAGCAGCGGCCCAAGCGCAAGCTGAAGCTGAAGCTATGGCTGCGGCTCAAGCCCAAGCTGAAGCAGAAGCCCAAGCGCAAGCAGCGGCTCAAGCTGAGGCCGAAGCTCAAGCTCAACTTGAACAAGTAAGCAATGGCCAAGAATCCGTTGAAATTGTTGAGACCGAAGTTGTCACTGAAAGCCAAGCTCCAGTTGAAAATACAGAAGTACAAGCTGAAGAAACAGAAGTAGTAACTGAAGTAAGTAGCGAAACTGCTCAAGTAGAAGAAACTAGCCAAGCTGACACCGTTATTGCTGGCCCTGCTGGAGATATTACTATTGATCAAACCGCTCAAGAAGAAGCTGATCGAGTTGCTGCTGAACAAGCTGCTCAAGCGGAAGCTGACCGGGTGGCTGCTGAACAAGCTGCTGCTCAAGCCGAAGCAGAACGTGTGGCTGCTGAACAAGCTGCCCAAGCGGAAGCAGAACGTGTCGCCGCTGAACAGGCTGCCGCTCAAGCGGAAGCTGATCGGGTAGCAGCAGAACAAGCTGCGCAAGCCGCTCAAACAGCCTCAGGAGATTTATTATCCAATGCAGCTAAATATTTAGGAACACCATATGTTTGGGGTGGAAAATCACCTTCAGGATTTGACTGTTCAGGATTTGTACAATATGTTTACAAAGAAACCTATGGTAAAGATATTGGTGGTTGGACCGGAGCTCAAGAATATTCAGGAACCCGTATTTCTGTTGCTGAAGCTCAACCAGGAGACTTATATTTCTGGGGTAATCCTGGATCAACTTACCACGTTGCCATCGCAACCGGAAATGGAAACTATATCCACGCTTCCCAACCTGGAACACCATTAGAATACAACTCAACACAATGGTTCACTCCACAATTTGCTATTCGGGTTAGATAATTTAATAAATTCTAAAACAAACCTTCAATGCATCAATCGGTGCTTGAAGGTTTTTTCTTATCTCTACAATATTGAGGGTTGATGGAAGAAAAAATATAGAAGTCTGACATATTATAAATACGAAATCATCACAGAAAGGACGCTGTGTTGTAACTATAGATGTAAAATAATATCTCAATATAAAATTTTCTCATCGATGATTAAATGGCCTGTATATTGGATATTTCTGATGACTCTTAAAAAATTGAAGCCAACTTTTGAGTTTTTATGCTAGGTGCAACTCGATAATCATACCATTTCTAATTTTGGCACAGGTAATGTGCCAAAGTTGTTATTTCAATCTGTTGAAAGCGCTTTGACATTTGACTACTATTAAAGTAACAAAAAGAATGGAGGCAGTAACATGGAAAGACAAAATAATGTCGCCTGGAAGTCAGGCATTCAGAAATTAGGTTCTTATTTAAGTAGTATGGTTATGCCTAATATTGGTGGATTTATTGCCTGGGGTGTCTTAACCGCCTTGGTTATCCCTGACGGCTATTTACCTAATGAAGCATTAAGCTCCATGGTTGGTCCGATGCAACAATATTTACTTCCCTTATTAATCGGCTTCACTGGTGGTAGCATTGTTTATCAACAGCGCGGGGGGGTAGTCGGAGCAATTGCTACCATGGGTGTGATTGCCGGTGCGGGGGATACACCAATGTTTATCGGTGCCATGATGATGGGACCTTTAGGGGGCTGGTTCATTAAGAAATTTGACCAAGCCATGGATGGCAAAATCCCTTCTGGATTTGAAATGTTGATTAATAATTTTAGCTCTGGCCTATTAGGTTTCTTCTTAGCCGTTTTAGGTTTTTATGCCATCGGACCCGTAGTTTCTGGGGTAACAAACTTTCTAGCTGCAGGGGTTCAAACGATTATCAATGCAGGCATCTTGCCTCTAGCTAATATTTTTATTGAACCTGCTAAGATACTTTTTCTAAATAATGCGATAAACCATGGTATTTTAACACCAATCGGTACTCAACAAGCGGAAAGCTTGGGCAAGTCAGTAATCTATCTCTTAGAAGCAAATCCTGGCCCTGGTCTAGGAGTCTTGTTGGCTTACTTTATCTTTGGTAAAGGATCAGCAAAATCATCATCGATTGGAGCAATGATTATTCATTTCTTAGGTGGGATCCATGAAATTTACTTCCCTTATGTCATGATGAAACCTATGTTGTTCTTAGCGGTAATTGCCGGCGGGGTAACGGGAACCTTTGTTTTCCAATTATTAGGCGCCGCCTTAACTTCTCCAGCCTCTCCTGGTTCAATCATTGCAATTATGGGGATGTCTGCTAAAGGCGCCCACTTATCTGTTCTTATGGGGGTTCTAGCTGCCGCCTTGGTATCCTTTATGGTAGCCGCCATGGTGCTTAAACTCGATCGAAATACAGAAGATAATTTAGAAGCCATGCAGAATCAAGTTGCCGCTGCCAAACGCCAATCTAAGGGACAAGTCAGCCCAGTAGGTGGAGATGCTGCTCCAGCCTTGGCCAAGATTGATCGCATTATCTTTGCCTGTGATGCTGGAATGGGATCGAGTGCAATGGGTGCTTCCTTATTACGAAAGAAAGCCAAGAGCATGCAGATTGACTTACCTATTACTAATGTGGCGATTAGTCAGTTACAAGATCAGCCTGGAACTTTAGTGATTACCCAGGAAGAATTAACCGATCGGGCTCGTCGGCAAGCACCTCAAGCTGAACACGTATCGGTTGGTAATTTCCTAGATGGAGAACGGTACGATCAATTACTAAGCGAAATGATCGGTAAAGATAAAAGTCAAGCACCGGCCTCAGAAGAAGAAACTGTTTCAAAAGTGAATATTACTAACAAAAAAGTATACTTTGTTTATCAAGATACTGTGGGACAAACGACGATGGCCGCTTCTCAGTTTAGAAATAAACAGCGAGCGAACGGACACGTAGCTTCGGCTCAGGCTATTGCATTAGATCAATTAACGACTAGTAATGAGGATGTTTTGATAACCAACCCTGAATTAAAAGACAGCTTACAAGAGCGATTCCCGCAAGCGACCCTACTTATTTGGGATGATTTATTAGATGAAGAAAATTATGATGCTATACTATAAATAAATAGCAAATCAGGGGTGGATGATCATGGAGCTGACAGTTAGAGAACAACTTATTTTAAAAAATCTGCGTCATCTTGATCATGGTTTAACAGTTGCGGATTTACAAAAGATCCTCAAGGTAAGTCGTCGAACTGTTTACCGTGAATTGGCCTCTTTGCAAGCAAGCTTGGCTAGAGAAGAGATTCAACTCATCAAACCTAAAGATCAAGGTTATCAGCTAATTTTTAAAAATCCAGCTCAAATGACTATGGTGGATCGGTGGATTGACCAATCACAAGGACTTTGGATTGATATTCAAGAACGTCAGCAAGCGATGGCTTTGACCGTCCTCTTGAGTCAAGGTGTGCAGACGATTGAAGCCTTGGCCGATGAATTCCAAGTGAGTTATGGGACAGCTAGCAAAGATTTGGAAACGATTAGTAATGCTTTAGCCTCTTACAACTTGGAAATATTTCGTCAACCAGCTGTTGGTTTGCTGGCTCCGGACAAGGAGAAAGTGCTTCGACAAGTTGCTGGCTCCCTAATTTATAATGGGGTTTCTGAGTCAGAGTTTTTTAATCACCTGGAGAATTTATCAGAAAACAAAGGAAGATCTATAAATCATTATATTCTGCAAATGATTGAGCCAGCATCATGGTTGATTGCTAAAGAAACTTTGGCTCAAGAGGCTATCCAGCGTTTTGACTTAGTCAACGATAATCAGTTGCAATATATATTGGTGATGTTAGCTTTATCGATTGACCGAATTAAGAATGATCATCAACTCAATGATCAGGTTTCTATCAAGGGGATTGATAAAGATTTAATTAAATTGTCTCATCAAATTTATGGATCAATTTCTTTACAAATAGGTCAATCCATTGCCTTGAACGAACGACATTTCTTTGCCCGCCTATTAGCCGGGGTTAATTATAGAAAAGATATCAATCTTTTTAATCAGAATTTTGATTCTCAATTGACTTTTCAGGTCAAAGAATTTATCCAACAGGTTGCTAAACAAAGCGAGATTGATTTCCCTGCTGATTCGCGTTTATTTCAAGATTTATTGGCCCATATTCAGGCTTCCTTAAACCGTCCCAGTGGGCTTCTGCAGAAGATTGATAATTCGGTGCTCTTGAAGGTTGTTGAACAGTATCCGGAAATTTTCTCAGCCATTGAAAACCATTTTGACCAAATTTTCTTTCGTGAGCCAGGGAAGGATCGTCATTCTTTTTCGAAGGAGGAGCTGGTTTATATCTTGCTTCATTTTGCTGCTTCTATCGATCGAATGGCAGAGCACAGACTAGAGCATACCATTCTGGTGGTTTGTTCAAGTGGCATCGGTTCTTCACAAATATTGGAGCGACGAATCGAGCGCATGATTCCCCAAGTTGGTCAGATCCAAATTGCTAAGATATCTCAGTTAAGCCAGTTTAATCTTGAGGCCTATGATTTAATTGTCTCGACCATTCAGTTGCCAGATTTTCCAAGGAAATATATGCTTGTTTCGCCATTACTATTAGATGAAGAGATTAAAAACATTAAAAATACTTTAGCTGAAATCGAAAGTTCGTCTGCTAAACCGCTTAAAGCGAAGATATTTAAACAAAATAGCTTGTTATTTGATCAAGTCTATACTTATTTAACCATGGCCAATGATTTAACCACTTCTTTTGAATTAAGAAAGATAGAGCAGAAAGCAAATCTTCAAGCCAGCCTTTTGTTCATCTTGCAATCATTGGATAATAATATTATTCAAGATCCGCAAATGGTCGCCCAATCTTTACTGGAACGCTATCAGTTAGCGCCGATTGGCATTCCGGGCAGTGAACTGGCTTTGTTTCATTGTTTGAGTCATCAGGTCAATCAAGCATATTTTGGAATTTATGAATTAGATCAACCTTTTACCATCACAGGAATGGATGGCCAAGCTCTTACGTTAAAACGGATGTTGATTTTAATCGGGCCAGATTCAATCTCAGAGTTGGGGCAAAAACTTTTAGGGCATATTAGTCAATCAATTATTGAAACGGATCAGTATTTACGCACTTACAATCAGGGAAGTGAAGCAGAAATCAAAGCAATGATGAAACAAGTATTCTTAGAACGAATCAAAGAATTTGAATAATCGATTAAGAAGGGAAGATAGCATGAACTTAAATGAACATAATATTGAATTGAATCAGACGTTCAACGATAAGAATGAAGCTATTCGGCGAGCGGGTGAACTCTTAGTAGAATCTGGATCTGTGAGCCCTGAATATATTGAGGCCATGCTGGAGCGTGAGCAGATTGTCAGCACCCACATGGGAAACTTTGTTGCCATTCCTCATGGAACCGATGAAGCTAAGAAGCACGTTCAATCCACTGGCATCTCCGTGATTCAAGTCCCTTTTGGGGTGGATTTCTCAGAGAATCCCAATGAGGAGAAAATGGCGATGATGATCTTTGGCATCGCCGGAGTTGGTGATGAACATTTAGATTTACTTTCAAAGATTGCTGTTCTTTGTTCAGAATTAGATAATGTCGTCAAGTTGGTTAATGCTAAAGATAAGGCAGAAATTATTCAATTAATTGAAGGGGTGGACTTATAATGCAAGCAGTACACTTTGGGGCAGGTAATATTGGTCGAGGATTTATTGGAGAAGTTCTATTTAAGAATGGATTTTCGATTGATTTTGTCGATATTGATTCAAGAATCATTGAAGCGCTACAAAGTAGACAGGAATATGAGGTAGACTACGCCCAAGACCATGCAATCCCCCTTCAAGTTAATCAGGTTTCTGGAATTAATAATGCTGAGCATCCCGAAGAAGTGGTTGAAGCTCTGAAAGAAGCTGATATTGTGACTACGGCTATCGGTCCGAATATTTTACCTCATATTGCCGAATTAATCGCGCAAGGGATAGAAGCACGGATGAAAGCAGGAAAGACGCAGGCTCTGGACATTATCGCCTGTGAGAATATGATTAATGGATCAGGATTCTTAAAAGACCACGTTTTACCTTACCTTAGTTCAGAGGCCAAACAATATGTAGGTCAATATATTGGTTTCCCAAATGCGGCCGTAGATCGTATCGTACCTATACAACACCATGAAGATCCATTAAAGGTAAGCGTAGAGCCTTTTAAAGAATGGATTATTGACCAAACCCAAATGCATTCCAACATCCGTCTGGAAGGAGTCCTTTACGTAGAAGATTTATTACCATATATTGAACGGAAATTATTCTCAGTGAATACAGGACACGCTACCGTCGCCTATTTAGGTAAAAAGGCAGGTTATGAAACAATTAGTCAAGCTATGCAGGATCCAGAGATTCGTCAATATTTGCAGGAAGTTCTTCAAGAAACTGGAGCACTCCTGGTGGCTAAATGGGGTTTTGATTCGGACCAGCATCAGGCGTATATTCAAAAAATAATTCAGCGATTCCAAAATCCACATATTTCTGATGAAATTAGTCGGGTGGGGCGGACACCGATGCGGAAGTTGGGCTATGATGAACGCTTCATTCGTCCGCTCCGTGAACTGAAAGAACGCGGACTCCCGTATGACCAACTTTTAACTGTAATCGCCAGCATTCTTAGCTATGATGATCCGCAAGATACTCAAAGTGTTGAGATGTTGACCCAAATCCAGGAACAGGGTATTCAATCAGCCATTGAAAATATTACAGGTTTAAAGGATGTTGATTTAATAAATCAAATTCTTTCACGTTATCAAGAAATTCACTAATCGTATTAAACAGGACGACAAATAGACACTTACCTGTTAAATAGATTTACTGCCAATCATTATAAAGACCATGATTATTAACTTCTCTGCTCAACTTAGGAAGAGATGCGAATCGGGTCTTTGTAATGATTTTTGTTTGCAGCTGATTTCATGGTTAGGTAAAGTGTGTTTGAATCCTACTGAGGTTAATTCTTGGCTAATCATCGTTGACTTTAATATAATGATAGAAATCATAAAGATAGGGGTAGGCTCATGTTTAGATGGATTATCAGTTTATATATTTCAATGTTACCTGTCATTATAGGTGCGAGTCTAAACATGGCTTTTTGTAAGTCTCCGCTGTTTAAGCAACTTAATCGTCCGCTAGATGGGAATCGAACCTTTAGTGATCAAGAACCAATTTTTGGTCGCAATAAGACTTACAAGGGCTTTATTGGCATGATGGTTATAACTGCGCTTTGTCAAGGGTTGTGGGGCGCTTTACTAGCCTATCTACCTTTGGCAGAGTCTTTAAATCTCTATTATCGCAATCAGTCTAATCGATTATCCTATAATTTACTGCTAGGTGGCTTGCTCGGCTTTGCCTATGTCCTCTTTGAACTTCCGAATAGTTTTCTTAAGCGCCGTCTGCAGATTCTCCCAGGAAAGCATGCCCGTTCTGATTGGTTCTGGCCTTTCTTTGTCTTGGATCAAATTGATTCGCTAATCGGCATTGTCTTCTTTTCTTGTCTTGTAACACGGATTTCTTGGCCAGAGGCATTGGGCATCATTGGTCTCGGTTTCTTTACCCATATCTTTGTCAACCAATGCCTATATCGATTTCATTTAAGAGCGAATCCTTATTAGTTAGGAGGGGAACAAATGCTAGCAACTTTACATCAAGCAACAGCCCAGGCTAGATATGGCAACAAAATTAATCAATTAAATCAATTGATTCAATTAGGCTATCAAGTTCCTCCTGCTTATATCTTTGATGCCGACCAAGTCAAGACAGTCTTGGCAAAGACCTTCCAAGTTGAAGAACAAGATTTGCTGACCTTTGAACAAATCATGGCCTATGGCCAAAAAGGAATAAATCACCATGCTCTCCTGTCAGCGCTTCGTATACAGCTAGAAGCCAAATTAGGAGACGACATGTGGCAGCCAGGAAAAGTATATATTGTTCGTTCTAGTGGAAGTTTGGAGGACTCAAAAGAATATGCCCATGCTGGATTATTTGAATCGGTCGCTCATTGTCGAAATTTGAACGATTTGTTAATGGCTATGAAAGATGCTATCGTTTCAATTTTTACGCCGGCCGTCTCTAGCTATTACCAACGCCACCGCCTTCAACAAACGCGTTTTCAATTTGCCTTACTAATTCAAGAGCAAATTGAGGCGGATTGGAGTGGTGTCGCATTCTCTTTGAATCCTTCAACGGGAGCGGATCAAGAATTTGTCTTAGAAGTGGTAGAAGGGGAGGGTGCGGCTCTAGTCGCTGGACAGGCAGAACCCCAGCGATTTACCTATCTGGTTCAGCAAGATTTGACGCATTCGCCTAGTAGCTCTCTCTTATCTCAACGAGTTTTGAACAATATCTGGCAGATAGTGGATCAATTGCGCCAATTTTATGCTTATCCGATTGACATTGAGCTTTGTGGGAAAGGAGAGCAGATTTTTCTCTTACAAATCAGACCGATTAGTCAGCCACCTTTGCAGATTGACGATCAACGTTGGACGACAACTAACTTTCGCGACGGTGGAGTCTCTGCTCAAGTGGCGACGCCCTTAATCTGGTCCTTATATCGGGATACTTGGTCACAAGCCTTGGGCAATTTTGTCTTAGATCAAGGATTGTGGCGGAATCAACCCTTGCCAGCTCTAATTTGTTATCAATTTGGTCGAATCTACTGGAATTTAGGCTTAGTCAAGTCATGCATGGCCCAAGTGCCCGGCTATGTAGAAGCTGAATTCGATGATGAATTAGGAGTACCGAAACATTATAAAGGACTGGGCTTTCTACAACCCTTCAGCTGGACTAGGTCAACTGAATTAAGCCAGAGATTGTTTCGTTTTATATTAACGGATCGCAAGAAGCGCAAAGAGGCTCCCGCTTTCTTAGCCCAACTAAGTACAAGTGCCCAAGCATTTGAAAACAAGTTCAAGCCAACCAATGCCCGACTAGAACGAGATGAGCTCAAACTACTCTGGCAACAATTGGTTGACCAAGCTTATCGGCAGTCAGAGGAAGCCTACTTCCAGCGGGTCTTTTTGAACACAGTTCAATTCCCCTATCTTAAAAAAATTCTCTACCGAAAATTAACGGAGTCTGAGTTTTTTGCCTTAATTTCAGATCTAGCAAATTTATCTCACCGACGTCTCGATCGAGCCCTTGACCACTTAAGTCAAACCATCGCTCAAGATCCAAGCGAGCAGGCCAAATGGCTGAATTCATCGGCTCAAGCGTTAAATCAAGACTATCGTCAGCAGCAGCTTGGCCCTAGTCAAAAATTATTAGATCAGTTCTTGACGACTTACGGTTATCATTCTTTACGCGAACTGAATTTACAAATTCCTAGTTTCATGGAAGATCCTTTGCCAATTATTCAAGCCATCCAGAAAAATTTACAAAGAACATCAAAGCCAGAGCAAGAACCATATTCTCGCAAGCATAATCCGGCGATGATTCATTCGCTAAATCCTTTGGAACGGAGACTGCTCAAGCATTTGCGAGATTTGTTATGGTTGCGCGAAGAATACAAAGATCTATCGACTCGTTACTATCACCTGATTCGTCAACTGGCCCTCAGGGTGGGTGAGTATGCCACTCGTCAAGATGATTTGGATCAAGTAGAGGATATTTTCTATTTAGATCATGTCTCGATTCGGCGCTATCTCCATGGGGAGAATCCTGACCTAAGAGATGAGGTGGATTCGGCCAAGGCCTATGTGCGATCTTTTGCCAGCTACTCAGCCCCCTTAGAACTCTATCCTTGGACAACACCGTTAGCAGGCTCATTTACTGAAAACGAAGGACTGAGCGGTGTGGGTGCGAATCAAGGTTTTGTTCAAGGCCGAGTTAGAGTGATTGAGCAGCTAACTGATTTACATCAGATTGAAGCCAATGAAATTCTAGTTACCCCTTTTTTGGATACGGGCTGGGTTCATATCTTTTCCCAATTAAGGGGAATTATTACCGAGACAGGGGGGATTTTGTCTCATGGGGCGATTATGGCCCGTGAATATCAATTGCCGGTGATTGTCAGTGCCAAAGGGATTACGAGTTTATTACAAACCGGAGATTGGATTGCTATGGACGGCTTAAGTGGAAGTATCCAATTGATGCAGAAAAGGGAGGGAGTTTAATGTTTATTGGTGAATATGGGCCTTTTGTTTGGTTAACTTACTTAGGCCAAATTTTCTCCTTACTTTGTATGTACCAGACTTTAAATGGAGACCTGGCTAGTGGCTTACAATGGTATATTCTGGCCACCCTCTGCGATCTATTCGATGGCCGACTGGCTCGGAGTTTTGAGCGAACTGCGCTGCAGGAAAAATATGGCCAGCAAATTGATACCTTGTCCGATATGGTCAATTTTGCCTTTGTGCCAGTGGTACTTTTATTAGCGAGTAAGCTATCTTTGCTTCTCCGTTTAGTTTTAAGTGGGCTGACTTTACTCTCAGTAACGACTCGTCTTGCCTATTTCCAGCAGATTGAAGACCAAGCTGATCAGCCGCTAGCCTATTTTATCGGTTTACCGGCCGCCTATGCCGGCTTACTCTATCCTTGTGCCTATTTACTGACGGCAATGTTAGCCCCGTCAGTTTGGTCAATGGTACTCGCAGTAGGAGCTTTGTTACTAGCTATCCTGCACGTCAGCCGATTTAAAGTGGCCAAACCTGGTAAAAAGGCCTATGTTTTTTATCTAATCTTGGCTGTTTTGGTCTATTTAGGTCTGGGGTGGGTGTCATGACCTATTATTTTGATCGTCGGCGGCGGGAGTTGGTATTGGAACACGCTTATCAAGCAGACTTATTGGCCAGACTCTATTCGCCTGGCATCGCAACTTTCTTGTTGCCCATCATTAAATCTCGACTATTTAGTAAGCTATGGACTTGGAAAGATTACTTACCCAGCTCGCGGAAGAAAATTCAGCACTTTATCCAGAAATACCAATTGCGGCCAGAAGAATTTACCGAGCAGGACTTTGCTCATTTTGCTGCCTTTTTCGAGCGTTCTTACCTGCCATCCAGCCGGCCGCGGTGTCTCGAACCAGAAATCATGGCTGTGGCAGATGGGAAGTTGTTGGTCTATCCGCTTGAGTCCCAAATGACTATCGAAGTCAAGGGACGGACTTATGCTTTAGCTGAATTATTTCCACAGCAAAAAGACTGGTCACTTTACCATGGGGGTTACTTGTTCTTATATCGCTTGGCTATGGAAGATAATCATCATTATCTTTTTGCCGAATCGGGTCCGATAAGTGATCAATCAGATATTCCGGGTTCTCTCCATACCATTCGAGATCTCGGTCATCGCCACAGCCCTGTATTTATCGAAAACCAACGGTCTCATTGTAAGATTCATCAGCCCAAGTTAGGACCTATCTGGCAGATGGAGATAGGTGCTTTGACTGTCGGACGAATTATCAATCATCCACGAGACCTGGCCCAACGAGGACAAGAGAAAGGGTATTTTAAATTAGGTGGTTCATCTATTATCGTGCTCTATCCGGCGAGCTCGCTTAAGATTGATGCAGATATTCTTGAATGGTCACAACAAGGCATTGAAACCCAGGTGCGAATGGGGGAAAGGATCGGTATTATCGATGATTAAACGCTGGCAAATTTACTTGAAAGAAATGTATCCTTTAGGATCTCGGAGTTTAGTAGCGATTATTTATTTTTTTGAAATATATTTTGTCTTGCTTTTAAATCGGGGAATCACTCAATTTCAAATAAATGGTCAAGAGTTTATCGGGGCTTATACAATTTTTTCTTTTTTATTAATTTTGCGGATCGCTGATGATTTCAAGGATTACGAAACCGATTTGCGCCTGTTTCCTCAGCGTCCCTTACCGTCAGGTCGGGTAAAGAAAGTTGATTTGGCCGTCTTATTAAGCCTAGTGGTGAGCTCTTCATTTCTTTTGAACCTGTTGTATATGAATAATTTAGTTTTCTTCTTGGTCTTGTATGCCTATGGCTTGGCTATGTCGTTATGGTTCTTTCATAAGGCTCAGATTCAGAATTCGCTGCCGATGGCACTGGTGACCCACAATCCAGTGATGATGATTTTAAATATTTATGTGCTAAGTTTTGTTTGTATTAAATATCATCTATCTGCTTTTAATTGGACTACGATTTTATTGGCCTTTACCATGTATTTTCCTAGCCTTATTTGGGAGATTGCCCGGAAGATTCGGGCGCCCGAAGATGAGACAGCCTATGTGACTTATTCCAAACTATTTGGTTATCAACGGGTGACTCGTTTTGTCCGTACTTTAACGCTCATCGATATTTGTACGAATTTTATCTTGCTTTGGCAGATTTCAAAATGGGGCGTGCTTGCTTTGGCTATCAATGTAATATGGATGGTTTGGCTTTTTGAGAAATATTTGCAGAATCCCTCTACTTTTAAATTGATTGACAAAGTCGAGCGCTACACCATGATTACTGAAGCAATTATGGTGCTTTCCGTCTTCTTCTATCTGTTGAAGGGAGCGATTTGATGCGTTTACTTACTTCCGCAGAGCAATTGGCTTTGTCGGGTAAGGCGGGTAACTTGGCCCAACTTCAAGCCTTAGATTTACCTGTCCCACCATTTAGTACTTTAGCTTTTGAATTTATTAAAGACCCTGCCTATCAAGCTGCTGTCGAAGCTTGGCAAGCCAAGGTAATTCATTCGAAAGACCTAGCGGAGTCAAGTCCTGATTTCATTTGCCAGTTTCTTCAAAGAGAAGCGACCTCAATTTTGGATCAGTTTAAGCCAGACAGTCTTTATAGCGTTCGCTCTTCGGCAAGTATCGAAGATGGTCCTCAACATTCCTTTGCCGGCCAATTTACCAGTCTGTTGAATGTTGCCGGTCGGGATTTAGCTCAGGCGGTTAATCAGGTCGTTGCTTCCTTCTATCAACCGGAAGTTCTCGCTTATTTATCATATAATGAATTGAGTTTGGTTGATTTAGAACCCTATATCATTATTCAAGAGATGGTAGCAGCAGAGTATTCAGGAATATATTTTACCGCCAATCCCCGCGGCTTATTGAATGAACATCTGCTGGTAGTGGGAGCGGGCCTAGGAAACCAGGTCGTCGAAGATAAAGTAGCAGTGACCACCTATTCCATTCATCCCCAGGATGAAATCATCTTGACCAGCCAATCAGGATCAGCTGCCCATTTAAGCCGGCAAGTCTTACAGAAATTACAAGAGCTAGCCACCCGTATCCAAAGCCATTACCAACAGGCGATGGATATTGAGTTTGCCCTGGCAAATGATCAGATTTGGCTTCTTCAAGCTCGACCGATTACTCAGCTTAGCCCAGAACTTAGGTATATTTTGGATAATGCGAATATCGTAGAATCGTATCCAGGTCTTACCAGCCCCTTGACCTATAGTTTTATAAAGGATATTGCCTATTACAAAGTCTTTGAAGGATTGGGACGACGACTCGTTCAAGGGCGGGAAGATTTGTTAGCAGTCTACCAAGCTTGCTTTAGCAACATGGTCGTATCGGTCAACAGTCGCATTTATTACCGGCTGGATAACTTCTATCATCTATTAAGGTTATTGCCTGGGGCCAGTTGGCTAATTCCCGTCTGGCAAGATATGTTGGGAATTCGTCAACGTCAGCTTCCTGACCAACCCATAAAAATATCTTTATGGCAACGAATAAAGGTAGGTTGGCAATTGATCAAGGCCTTAAAACATAATGATCAACGTATGACCGAGCTTGATCAAGATTTCCAAAGTCTGGAACAATATTATCGAGAAAATTTCCGTTCAGATTTATCGATGGAAGAATTAAAGGACTTATTTCAGGAATTACAAGTCAGGGTGCTGGAGCAGTGGGATTTGACCTTGATTAATGATTTATATGCATTTATTTTTACCGGCTTAGTGAAGAGACGCAGTGGCCACCTTGGCCAAATTGCTGGGATCGATCAGATAGAAAGTATGAAACCCACTCAGGCTTTGAACCAACTTGTGACGGCCCTTAAAGAGCGCGGTGCTGAAGATCAAGTGGAGGCATGGATTCAATCTGATAATCTAGCAAGTGATTTTCTGGAAAAGACAGATCAACCTGCAGGTCGGTTAATTCAAGACTATATAGAAAGGTATGGCGACCGGGTCCCCGAGGAATTGAAACTAGAAACCCATACCTTTCGAAGTCATCCGATTAAATTATTGACGCTGTTACAAGCTTTACTCAAAGATTCACAGTCAACATCGACCGTTACTGGACCCAACAACAATTTATTTAGTGAAGTTAGAAATCCTTATGATCGATTTCTAATTCGGCAGGCCAAGTTAGGGATTCGGCATCGAGAAAGCTCGCGCTTAAATCGGACCCGACTCTATGGCATGACCCGGTCTATTTTCCGTAGTCTAGGTCAGCGATTGGTCGAGCAAGATTTATTAACTCAGGTAGATGATATTTTTTACTTAACGATGACAGAAATTATGGCGGAGGAATTTCCATACAATCTGACAAATCTGAAAAAACTTGTGGCCGTTCGGCGCGAGAAAATTGATCTAGATCGTAATTTACCTGCTTATTCGCGCTTAATCTTCTCAGAGCAAATTTTTGAGAAGAATCCTCATGAGTATCTGCCGGTTAAAGGAGACCAGCATCAAACAGATTGGCTCTATGGCATTGCGAGTTCACCCGGTCGGGTACGGGGTCGGATTATTCGGATTGAGGATGTTCAACAAATTACGATTGAAGAAGTCAAAGATAAGATTATTGTCTGTAAAATGACCGACCCAGGTTGGGTCTTTCTCTTGATGCAAGCTAAAGGCATTATTGCTGAGCAGGGGTCGCTACTCTCTCATACCGCGATTATCTCGCGTGAATTGAAGATTCCAGCTGTGGTCAATGTCAACCAAGCGATGGATGTGTTAGTGGATAACCAGTGGGTCGAGTTAGATGGAAACCATGGTCAGATTCAAATCATGAAAGAAGGGGATCTTGATGGAGATTAAAGGAGTCAAGCTAGCGGATCAAACTGCCAGTGATTTTATTAATTTAGTCAACCCACTCTATCCACCCAGTCAACGGCGTCCCCGAGCTGAACTGATTCGACAATTACTCCAGCAAAGTCATCCTTTAAGTTCACAATTTGACTTCAAGGCGTACCTTCTTTATCAAGACCAACAAGCCATTATGCGCGCTGCCTTAACCTTGTACCCACAAAGAAAGGAAGCATATTTAGGCTTTTTTGAAGGGGTGAATCAAGTAGAAGCGCTGCGATATTTAATGGATCACTTAGCAGCTGAAGCTCAAGCCTTGGGTTATCAAGCCTTGGTTGGCCCGATTGATGCTAGTTTCTGGTTAGGCTATCGAATGAAAATCGATCGATTTGATCTGCCAGCTTTTACAGGTGAACCCCATAATTTACCCTATTATCCCGAATTATGGCGGGCAGCCGGATTTGAACAGATCGAGACCTATCTATCAAATGCTTATCCGGCTCCGACCAAGGACTTTCAGCCCCGCAAATTAGAACAGCGTTATCAGCATTTTAAGGCTTTAGGAATTAGCTTTCGCTCGGTCAACCGACACCGTTGGTCGGTGGATCTCCAGCAGATGTATCGTTTATTGACTGAATTATATCGAGACTTTCCTTATTTTGAAGAGATTGACCAAGAAACTTTCATCCAGCTCTTTGATCCATTAAAGAAAGTATTAAATTTTAGTCGGGTCCAGCTGGCTTTTGATCAAGATCGTTTGGTCGGTTTTATGATTGCGATTCCCAATTATGGTCATTTATTAGATCAAGAATTGAATCTATTTCGCCTGTTACAAATCCTACAACGGAAATATTGGGCCAAGGAATATATTATGATGTATTTAGGAGTAGATCCCGCTTATTTGGGATTGGGTTCAGCTTTGGTCTATCCTTTGGTTAAGCAATTTCAAGACAAACACATTCGCTCCATCGGTGCACTGATCCATCAAGGGAAGGTCTCAGAAAACTATCTCGGTAAGATGATTGAGCATCAGACTCATTATGCACTTTTTCGCAAAGATTTAGCCAATAATTAATCTGAAAAGACTTAAAGCTCGAAGAGATGGACTTCCATTTCTTCGAGCTTTATTCACGGCATTTATTATTGCAAAATTTTATAGGGCGGTTTGATAAATTTGACCAGAAATTTCTAGCGTTTGGCTTTGATTTTCACCCAGTGCAGTCATTTGATGGCGTTCTAATTGTTGGACTAAATAATCAATGTCTTCAGCGTTAACACCAATTTCAGCCAATCTAACCGGCATATCGACCGATTTGAAGAAATCTTCGGTGGCTTGAATCGCTGCCTGATATTTAGCCTCATCATCACCGGCCTGAATCTGCCAAACATTCTCGGCGTATTGAACAATTTTGGCAAACTTTTCGTCTTTACGGACTTTCATCGTGGCCAGGATTATCGGAGTTAAGGTCTTGGCATGGTCGGTACCGTTAAAGGCAGTGATTTCATGACCGAGATTATGGGTTGACCAGTCTTCAGGGACTCCAGGACTCATGAAACCATTCAAGGCCTGGGTACAGGTCCACATAAAGTTGGCTCGGACCGCATAATCGTTATGGCCTTCTTTAATTTGTGGGCTGAGTTTAATTAAGGTCCGTAGGGCGGTCTCGCTCCAACCATCTTGAATCATAGCTTCAATGGGTTGGGTTAAATAGGCTTCCAGGACATGGACAAAGGCATCGCAAATTCCATTATTAAGTTGACGTTGCGGAAGCGTATAAGTTAATTCCGGATCTAAGACCGAGAACTGCGGGAAAGTATAGGGACTGCCGAAAGATAATTTCGCTTGTTTCTCTTTAAAGGTAATGACACCGCCAGAGTTCATCTCAGATGCTGTAGCAGGTAGGGTTAAGACACTGGCAAATGGCAAGGCTTCTTGAATGGCTTGACCTTGTCCCACCCCTTTAGCAAAGATATTAATGGGATCTCCCGGGAATTTGGCTGCTGCGGCAATGAATTTAGTACCATCAATGACTGAGCCTCCGCCGACGGCTAGGATATAATCAAAGCCTTCTTTTTTAATTTTGTCAACAGCTTTCATTAAGGTTTCATAGACTGGATTAGGCTCAATACCGCCAAATTCTGCATATTGTCGATTGCCAAGCGCCGTCAAGACTTTGGCCAAAGTGCCAAAGCGTTTGACACTGCCACCACCATAAGTAATCAGAACTTTTGCTTGTTTGGGGATGTATTTATCAATTTTCTCAATTTGACCCTGACCAAATAGAATCCGTGTTGGGTTATAGAAATTAAAGTTATGAATTGCCATTAAAAATCCTCCTTCTCTTATCATTAATTTTACCTGATTTAACTAGAAATATCAGTAATTGTGTTATACTATTAAAAGAATTATTGCGATAAGGGAGGCACTCATTTGTGACGAATCAATCAACTCAAGAAACATTCTATATTACGACCCCTATTTATTACCCCAGTGGTCGTTTACATATTGGGAATTCTTATTCAACCTTGGCCAGCGATGCCCTGGCCCGTTATCATCGCTTATTAGGCAAGGAAGTTTTCTTCCTAACGGGTACTGATGAGCACGGCTTAAAAATTCAACACAAGGCTGAAGAATTAGGGATTCATCCTCAAGCCTATGTGGATCAAATGGCCGAAAAAATCCAGAAACTATGGCAGACCTTAGAAATCACCAATGACTATTTCATTCGGACGACCGATGATTATCATGAGCAAGCCGTACAGGACATTTTTGAACGACTATTAGCCCAAGGAGATATCTATTTGGGCGAATATGAAGGGTGGTATTCCGTTTCTGATGAAGAGTATTTTACCGAAACTCAGCTAGTAGAAGTCTTTAAGGATGAAAACGGTAAGGTTACCGGCGGAATCGCCCCATCGGGCCATCAAGTTGAATTAGTGAAAGAAGAATGCTATTTCTTTAAACTTTCGAATTATGCGGATCGCTTGTTAGCCTATTATGAATCACATCCAGACTTTATTAAGCCGGCTTTTCGTAAGAATGAGTTAGTAAATAATTTCATTAAGCCTGGTTTAGAAGATCTAGCCTTGACGCGGACTACTTTTTCTTGGGGTGTGCCGGTCAAATCCAACCCTAAACATGTCATCTATGTTTGGATTGACGCCTTAGCTAACTATATTACCGCCTTAGGCTATGGTTCAGCGGATACGGCCCTGTTTGATAAATTCTGGCCGGCGAATGTTCATGTGATTGGTAAGGATATTACACGATTCCACATGATTTATTGGCCAATTCTGCTAATGGCTTTAGATTTGCCACTCCCTAAACAAATTTACGGTCATGGCTGGATCGTGATGAAAGATGGTAAGATGTCTAAATCTAAGGGCAATGTCATCTATCCAGAAACCTTGATTGAACGTTATGGTTTAGATGCTACACGTTTTTATCTTTTACGAGAACTAAGCCAAGGGAATGATACGGTCTTTACACCGGAAGATTTTGTAAGTCGCTTAAATTATGAGCTGGCCAATGACTTGGGTAATTTATTGAATCGTACGATTTCAATGATTAATCGTTATTGCCAAGGTCAAGTACCTACGGATTCTTCTTCAATGGAAGCAACAGCTTTTGATCAAGCTTTGGAAGAACATTTCCAAACTTACTTGACTAAATTCCACCAAGCTATGGAAGACTTGGCTTTAAATCAGGCCTTAGATCATGTTATGACCATGGTTTCTCGAACCAATAAATATATTGATGAAACTGAACCATGGGTGTTGGCTAAGGATGAAGCCAATCAGCCTAAATTAAATGCAGTGATGTTCCACTTAGCTGAAGCTTTACGGATCGTGAGTCATCTATTACGTCCATTCATGATTCACACACCTGCCAAGATTTTCCATCAATTAGGTCTAACTCAGCAAGAAGATTTATTATTCACCCAGTTACATTGGGGTGAATTCCCAGCTAATAGCCAAGTGGTAGCTAAAGGTGAGCCTATCTTCCCTCGCTTGGAAGTGGATGAAGAAGTAGCTTTTATTAAAGAAGTGATGAGTCCATCTCAAGAGAAGACCGATTCGTCAACAACTAGCGTGACTGATCCAGATTGGCATCCTGAAGATATTGAATTTCTGGTTGAAGAAACGCCTGAAATTAACTTTGACCAGTTTATTCAAGTTGAAATGCGGGTGGCGGAAGTCATTGATGTGGCTCCTGTGGAAGGATCTAATAAACTCTTACGCTTCCGTCTGGATGCCGGTGATTCGATCCATCGACAAATCTTATCAGGTATTGCCAAGGAATATCCAGATTATCAAGCCCTGATTGGCAAGAAAGTGGTAATTGCTGCTAATTTGAAACCGCGGAAGATGATGGGTTATTTGAGTCAAGGAATGATACTATCTTCTGAGAAAGATGGCGTATTGCATTTGCTTTTTGCTAATCAGGAAGCCGCCAATGGCGCTTTGATTGGTTAATGCTAAAGACCTAATCTCTTCAATGTCAAGAGGTTGGGTCTTTTGCCCTTAGAAAGGAGTTAAGATGAAGTTATTCGATACACATACTCATTTGAATGCAGATCAGTTTGCTGGTCGAGAAGCTGAAATCGTTGCGGCCGCTCAAGAGGCCGGTGTCGCATATCTGGCTGTGGTTGGATTCGATCAACCGACTATTGAGAAGAGCTTAGAATTGAGTCAGGAATATGCCAATATTATCAGCGTATGCGGTTGGCATCCAACTGAAGCCGCTAGCTATAATCGGCAAGTCGAGACTTATTTGGAAGAAGTCTTAAGTCGGGATAAAGTACAGATGCTGGGAGAAATCGGCTTGGATTATTACTGGGATACGGCGACGAAATCTGAACAAGAACGGGCCTTTCGTCGTCAAATTGCTCTAGCCAAGAACCTCCATCTGCCTATTACCATCCATAATCGGGATGCGACCGAAGATTGTTACCGGATTTTGCGGGACGAAGGCTTGCCAGCAGCCGGAGGGATTATGCACAGTTTTGGCGAAGATGCCGAATGGGCTCAACGTTTCTTAGATTTAGGCATGCATATTTCCTTCAGTGGGGTCGTAACTTTCAAGAAAACGATAGAAGTTCGAGATGCTGCCAAGATTGTGCCCGACAATCGTTTATTAATCGAAACCGATGCCCCATATTTGGCTCCAGTGCCTAAACGAGGCAAAGAGAATCAGCCGGCCTATGTACGTTACACCGCAGAACTTCTTAGCCAAGTCCGGGGCATAGAATTGGAAACTTTGGCTCAGTTAACCACTCAGAATGCTTTTGACTTATTTAAATGGTTCCCTGAGGAAGATCATGATGAATGAGATTCCCCAGGAAGTTATTGTGGTTGAAGGTCGCGATGACAGTCAGCGGCTAATCCAGACCTATGGACCGCAAATTAAGACCATAGAAACCAATGGTTCTGCCCTCAGTCGACAGACCCTACAGCAAATTGTGCGGGCAGCAGAAACAAGTGGCATTATCGTCTTTACTGATCCGGATTATCAAGGGGAGCGCATTCGCCGTTTGATTCAAGAGGCGGTGCCCGAAGCGAGGCATGCTTATCTAAGCCAAGACCAAGCGCGCGCCCAAAGACCAGGCTGCAGTCTAGGGATCGAACATGCACAAGCAGCAGATATACGTTCAGCTTTAGCCAAGGTGATGACCCCCCAATTGGCTAACGATTTAGATCGCATACCAATGGGCGAGTTGATGCGGTTGAAATTAGTCGGCCATCCTCAGGCTCGTCGCAACCGCCAGCGGGTAGCACAACATTTTAATTTGGGCCATTTAAATGGTAAACAATTGCAAAAACGCTTGGCCCAATATAATATTCAACTATCAGAATTGGAAAGATTTATGAAGGAGGCTACCGATGACCAAGCAACTACCAATTGCTAATCCAGCCCGAACTGCTAGCTTGATGAAAGAATATGATATCCAGATGAAGAAGAGTCTGGGTCAGAATTTCTTAATTGACAGCAATATATTAGACAAAATGCTAGCAGCGGGAAGAATTAATCAACACACTACGGTTATAGAAATTGGTCCAGGCATCGGCGCCTTGACTGAGTTCTTAGCTCAGACTGCTAAGCAAGTCTATGCCTTTGAAATTGACCAACGATTTGTTGACATATTAAGCGAAACCTTGGCTGACTATGATAATGTGAAAGTCATTCACCAAGATATTCTAAAGGTTGATTTTCAAGCGGAAGCTTATGCGGAACTGGCTCAGGCGGAAGATTTAGTGGTCTGCGCCAATCTGCCTTATTATATTACCACCCCGATAATAATGCATTTAATCCAGGCGAATCTCCCTTTTGACCGGCTGATAATGATGATGCAGAAGGAAGTCGCTGAGCGGATGACGGCGGCAGTGGGGACCAAGGCCTATGGGTCCTTATCTTTAGCGATTCAAAATCAAATGCAGGCCGAGCTGGCCTTTACCGTTCCTAAAACGGTCTTTATTCCACGCCCGAATGTCGATTCGGCTGTCTTGATTCTTAAACGTAAAAGTGAGCCCAGTGTTCCTGGGGAACAACGTTTGGCCTTTGAACATTTCGTGAAGGCGGCCTTTAGCCAACGTCGCAAGACTTTGTGGAATAATTTGAAGAACTATCCGGCTGACCAAGCTTTGAGTATAGATCAGTGGCAGAAAATTTTCGACCAAAGTCAAATTGCTAGTAATCGTCGCGCCGAGTCACTTGATTTGGCAGAATTTATTCGACTTTTTAAAAAATATCAACAGGTCCAAGCAGAATCGCTGGCTTAGAATGTGTACAGCCCTTTCATTATTAAGGGCTGTTTTTTATCGAATTTTATGCTGTCATCCCTTATAATGAAGGCAGTAGGAAATGGTTGAAATCATAAAAGGAGGAAGACAATGAATAAACAATCGGCGAAGAGAAAATATTTGATTCTTGGGTTATTGTTGACTTTGTTGGCTGTACCACAAGTTTCTGCAGAAATTATCAAGCGTCCTGATATTCAAGTCGATCCCAAATCAGGTTTAGTGATTGATGCTCCTTACAGTCCAGCAGATTATGCACCTTTTCTCTGGTATGACCATTATGACTATCAGGGGACCGGCAATGAGTTTGCGACCTATCAAGTGCAACGTTTCTATGAGCTCAATCAAGAAAATCGCTACCAATATCGTCAAATTTCTGGCAGTCTCATTGATTTTGTAATGGAAATTGGTTCTGAAGGCGTGGTAGAGTTAGCTAATTTCAATGATGAAACAGCTACAAATACGGATTATCGGGATCATGCGGATGCTCAAGATGACTTAATCAAGACGATTATTCCGTCCAGTCTAGAACCAGGGACTGAGTTCTACCAAAGTTATGGTCAAGATCGGCCGATGATGGTGGTAGGAATTCTGCAACAAGTAGAAGTGCTCGACCAGATGTACTATGATGTTTTACTGATTGAAAGTGCAGAAGAAAGCGAACCAGTGATGCGTTATTATTACGCGCCTAAGATTGGTTTGATTAAGGTCGAAATGGAAGATGGTGACCTATTGATTCAAAGTCAACTGGCTGCTTATCAATAAAAGAAGGTGAAGCGATGACCCCAGTAATCAATATTCAAGAACTTAGTAAAGTATATGGTCAAAAACAAGCCCTGACTGAGCTGAACTTACAAGTCCAGTCAGGCGACTTTTTCGCTTTTATTGGACCCAACGGAGCCGGAAAGAGTACGACCATTCGAATTCTATTGGGTTTACTCAATAAGACGTCCGGTCGAGCCCAACTATTCGGTCAAGATGTAGGTCCTCAAAAGAGTCAATTATTACAAAAAATTGCTTATGTACCTGCAGAAGTGAATTATTATAGCAAATTCAAAGTGAATGAAATTTTTAAATTTGCAGCCAGCATTCGTTCTCAGCTGTCGCCGGAGTTGCTCAATAATTTGGCTCAAGACTTTGATCTTGATTTGAATAAACGGGTCAAAGATCTCTCATTAGGGAATCGTAAGAAAATAGCCATTGTATTAGCCTTAGCTCAGCAAGCTGACTTGTATATTCTAGATGAGCCGACTTCGGGATTAGATCCTTTGATGCAACAAATATTTTGGCAGAAGATTCAAGAACAACACCGTCAAGGTGCGACGATTTTTGTGTCTTCACATATTTTGAGCGAGGTGCAGAAATATTGTCAACAAGTAGCCATTATTCGTCAAGGCCGAATCATCGCTCAAGGTCCAATGCAAGATTTATTGATTAATCAGAGCAAACAACTGATGATTAAAGGAAGCCTTGATCCTCAGGATTTATTGGGGATCAGTCACCTTAAAACAGAGCCCGGCATGTGTTCTTTCTTATACCAAGGATCAATGACTGACTTGTTAGCCTATCTTCATCGACATCAAGATCAGATTGTAGATCTCACTATTCAGCAACCCGATTTAGAAAGTTTATTTATTCATTATTATGCAGAGAAAGCAGGTGAAGCGGATGGTCTGCTTGAAAGAAGTTAGAGAGAATATCAGCTTAACTTTAATCTGGAGCCTACTTTTAGCAGCCATGCTAATCATGGTTATTTTGCTTTTTCCAGCCATGGCAGCCGATATGTCCAGTCTATTAGGCATGATGAGGAATTTAGGTCCCTTTGCTCAAGCCCTTAAGTTAGATAGCCTGCCAGTCAATCAATTAATTGGCTTTTATGCGATGGAATCTGAGAATATGTTGGGGATTGCGGGATTTTTTTTTGCGGCTTATTTGGGTGCCAAATTATTGGCCAAAGAAGAAGGCCAACATACTGCAGAATTCTTGTTAAGTTTACCGATTCGCCGGCGTAGCGTATATTGGCAAAAGTGGGCAGCTCTATTAACTTTACTTGTCATTTTTAATTTGATCATCATGGTCTTGGCTGCATTAGTCATTTACCTGGGTCAGCAAAGCCTTCCCTGGATTGACTTTATTCAGCTACATCTGGCACTTTTTCTGGTTCAGGCATTTTTTGCCGGGCTTACTTATGGTTTGTCAACTTTTTTTAGAGCTGAGAATTTAGCTCTCAGTATGGGTTTGGTCTTTTTACTTTATTTTATTAATATTATCATTAATCTCTGGCCAGCCCTTAAATTTTTACGTTTTTTCACTCCCTTTCAATTTGCCTATGCGGCAGATATCTTGAAGCAAGGCTTGGATTGGTCACTGATTGCCGTATTTATTCTGGTAACGGTCATGGTGTTATTTCTGGCGAGTCTACATTATGAGAACAAAGATATTCAAATTTAAGTAAATTCAAGTTAAATTTGGATAAAATCCTTGAACCCTAGACCATCTTATGATAGACTTGACTTTTTCTGAAAATTATGATAAAATATGGCGGTGAGGTGAAGACATTGCCAAAAGAAATTTCAGAGATTAAAGAATTTTTGGATGATCGTTTGGGTGAAACCGTAACGGTGACAGTGCAAATGGGACGCAAGAAAAAGAAAGAACGTCGGGGCATCTTAAAAGAAACTTATCGGTCTGTGTTTGTAGTAAACCTTGATCAAGATGAGAATGATTTTGATTGTGTTTCTTACAGCTATCGTGATATTCTAACAAAATCGATTGAAGTAAATTTTGCTTAAAGAAGAAACAAGTAGAGTGACCCCAAATAGTTGGACCAGAGAGATGAACACTATTTTGTGTTTGTCTCTCTTTTGGTTTAATGATAAATTGTTAAGCCGCTTGCGCTTTTCTATATGCCACAGGACTTAGCCAATTCAATTTTTCTTTAATTCGTTCTTCGTTATAATACTGAATGTAATCTGTGATTGCAGTTTCTAATTCCTTGTAACTTCGATATATTTTCCCATAATACATCTCCTGTTTCATCACACTAAAGAAATTTTCGATCGGGGCATTATCATAACAATTCCCTTTACGCGACATACTTTGGAATACTTGATGTTCTACTAGTAACGCCTGATATTCCTTCATTTGATAAGCCCAGCCACGATCTGAGTGGAAGGTTCGTCGATAGGCGCATTCTTTCGATGCTTCTAAAGCTTCTTTCAACGCCTCAATCATCGTGATCCGATTCGGTTGAGAAGATACTTTAAAACTAATGATTTCTAGATTATACAGATCCATAAAAGGATCTAAATACATTTTCTTAACTTGAAGTTTACCAGAATGATCTTCTTCATAATATTTGAATTCGGTCGTATCCGTAGTAATCTTTTGTCTAGGGATGGACGTCTCAAATCTTCGATTCATCCGGTTAGGAGCAATCCGTCCTAGGACTCCCTTGTAACTATTGTATTTTCGATATTTACGTCCGAAGTTTTTAACCTGAATCTTTAATACTTGACAGAGACGTTGGACTTTCTTTTTATTAATGTGCCACCCTTGGTTAACAAGGGTCGCATGAATCCGACGATAGCCGTAATTCGGATGTTTCTTACGAATCAACAAGATGGCATCTTTGACTTTTTGGTCTGGATCTGATTTTTTCCAATGAGCTTGCCAATACATATAAGTGGATTTAGGAAAATCAATCGCCGCAAGAATCTCAGCTAAAGTAAATCTTTCTTGTTGTCGGAGCTTGTGGATGATTCTTGCTTTGTCTTCATTGCTTTCTGTTGCCGCAAGCTCCTTAGCATTTCCAAGTATTCATTTTTTATCGTTTGCATCTTTAATTCATACTCAAGTTCTTCAATTCGTTTATTTGCCCACTCTAGATCCGTTATCTTCAATGGAATAGAAGAAGTTCGTTTTTCTCTGCTCGTTCGTTCTTGCTTAGACATTGGTGGCCTCCCTGGTTTGCGAGAAAGACCTTCAATCCCGTGGTTATGATACTCTTGACGCCATCTAGGAATCAGTGAAGGATTATTCAATCCCAATTCATTCGCCACATCTTGATAGGATTTCTCACTGGCTTCATACAAAGTGATTGCTTTTAACTTAAAGTTTACACTGTATGTCTTATTTTTTCGAGAGCGCATTAACCCTTTTATTCCTAAAGTTTTATAAGCGTTCACCCAGGTTCTTAATTCTTGGGAGGATTTAATCTTATATTTCTTCGTCAACGTCTTCATCCCGATGGTTCCAGAAAGATATTCGGATACAATTTTCATTTTAAATTCTAAACTATATTTAGCCATACAAATACCCCCTAAAGTTGGATCATTCGGTCCAACTTTAGGGGGTCAGTACAAAGTTAAGCCTAAGGCTTGCTTGTTTTTTTATGCTATAATTGGGTGTGCATTGATGATAGGAGGAGAATAATTATGAAATTTGTCGTTGGTTTAGGAAACCCCGGGTCGCGATATGCTGGCACCAAACATAATGTTGGTTTTGATGTGGTCGATCAGCTATTAAGTAAACATCAACTGACCTTTACCGATCAGAAATTTACGGCAGATTTCACTATTTGGCACCGCTCAGCTGAGCGGGTTCTATTGGCGCAACCTTTCACTTATATGAATTTATCTGGCCAAGCCATCCTCCCGCTGATGTCTTATTTCGGGGTTCATCTCGATGATTTATTAGTCGTCTATGATGATCTTGATTTAAGTCCTGGCAAGATTCGACTCAAACAAAAAGGGTCGGCAGGTGGCCACAATGGCTTAAAGAATATTATTGAATTATTAGGGAGCCAGGAATTTAAACGATTGAAAATTGGAATAGGTCGACCTGAGCCGGGTTGGAAAGTAGCGGACCACGTGCTTGCCCCTTTTAAAGCTGATCAACGTCAAGTAATTGATCAGGCGATTGACCAAGGTGTTGAGATTATTGAACACTGGTTAGATGGGACCGACTTTAAACAACTGATGAATGATTATAATTAGCAGGAGGATGTATGGGCTTTACTTATTTACAGCAACCATTTCGCAATATTGTTCAAGCCATTGAACAAAACAATAAAGCGTCCTTACCTTATTTAGTGACGGGGATTGATGACAGCGCACGAGCTCTACTCATTGCGCAAGTCTTTAAAGAAAATCCGCGTCCTTTTTTGATTATTGAGAGTAACTTGCAGAAATTACAGATGCTTCAGGATGACCTGCAACATGTCTTAGTAGATTATCCAATTATAACCTTTCCCGTAGAGGAAGCTTTGGCGGCTGAATTTTCTCAGTCTTCTTTAGATAGTGTGGCCGAACGGGTGGCCGCCTTGAATCTCTTGGTGAATCATCAGGCTGGTATTGTGATTAGTACTCCCTCTGGTTTACGCAAGCAGTTGTCGCCAGCCAAGGACTGGCAAGGAGAATTACTTAATTTACAGGTCGGTCAGGATTATGAAATCGAGGCCTTAATTGAGCAACTTAATTTATTTGGCTACCAACGACAAAAAATGGTCCTAGCTCCAGGTGAATTTAGTGTTCGTGGCGGGATTATCGACTACTTCCCATTAAATGAGGATAATCCGATTCGTTTGGATTTCTTTGATACAGAATTGGATGGGATTCGCTATTTTGATGCGGAAAGTCAGGAATCTCTAGATAATATAGAAGAAACCATCTTGATGCCAGCGACTGATGTCTTATTGACTCAAGACCAAGAAGCCAGCTTGCTGGATCGCTTCAAGCGAGAAGTTGATAAATATCTACGCAAGGTTAAAGATAAAGATTTGAAGGATCAACTTAGCAAGGCTTATCAACATGAAAGCCAGCTATTAGAACATGGGAATGGCTTGACTTATCCGCAAGCCTATTTGTCTTGGATTTATGCCAAGCCGGCCAGCCTCTTAGATTATTTACCGACAGAGGGCCTGTTGATTGTCGACGAATTTGCTAAATTAGCTGATTATGAAGCACGAATGGATCAAGAGAATGCATTCTGGTTGGAACAGGAAATTGTAAAGGGACGTATTTTACCTAATTTGGAAATAAAGCATTCTTCCGTCGAATTAATCAGAAATTTTCCAAGGTTCTCTTTACATTTAGCTTTGATGCAAAGAGGGTTTGGCGACATGCGCTTCTCAGGATTCCACCATGTCCATTATCGACCGATGAATCCTTTCTATAATCAAATGGCCTTATTGAAGACGGAAGTTGATCATTGGCTGCATCAAGGTGTGACCATCCAAATTCTAGCCAAAGATTTAAGTGAAGCTCGTCATACCTTACAACGATTAAAAGAGAATGACATTGAACCTGTCTTAATTCAAGACAAAGGCGGTTTAAATCCTAAGGTCGTTAATATTACCCTAGGCGATTTAAGTAAAGGATTTGAGTTGCCGCTAGATAAGTATGTTCTGATTAGTAGTCAAGACCTTTATAAGAAAAGTCGGCAAGCCAGGATTCGCAATAAGAACCTTTCCAATGCTGAGCGGATTAAGTCATACAATGAGTTAAAAGAGGGCGACTATGTCGTACATATTGCCCATGGTATCGGCCAATATAAGGGGCTAGAGACCATGGTCATTAATGGGATTCATAAGGATCTTTTAGTCATTGAGTATCAAGATCAAGCCCGAGTTATGATTCCGGTCGAACAAATTGACCTCTTACAAAAGTATGTGGGATCGGAACATAAGCAACCTAAAGTGCATAAATTAGGTGGGACAGAATGGGTAAGGACCAAGCAGAAAGTTCAAGCCTCTGTCGAAGATATTGCGGATGAATTGATCGAATTATATGCCAAACGTCAAGCAGAGAAAGGTTATGCCTTTTCCCCAGATACCCCAGAACAAGATGAATTTGAAGCAGCCTTTCCTTATGTTGAAACCGAAGATCAATTGACCTCCAGTCAAGAAATTAAAGCAGATATGGAAAAAGTCAGACCGATGGATCGCTTATTAGTTGGTGACGTAGGTTATGGCAAGACCGAGGTAGCCATGCGGGCTATTTTTAAAGCTGTGATGGATGGTAAGCAAGTCGCCTTCCTTGTACCCACGACCATTCTGGCCCAACAACATTACCACTCTTTAGTAGAACGTTTTCAACCCTGGCCTTTTGAAATCGGTCTCTTAAGTCGTTTTGTCCCTGCCAGTCAACAAAAGGAAACCCTGAATAAAATTAAAGACGGGGCCATTTCTATTGTGATTGGAACCCATCGCTTGCTGTCGAAAGATGTTCAGTTCCATGACTTAGGACTTTTAATCGTCGATGAGGAACAACGTTTCGGCGTCAAACATAAGGAACGCTTGAAGCAGTTAAAAGCCCAGGTCGATGTGCTAACCTTGACGGCGACGCCAATTCCCCGAACCCTGCATATGTCAATGATTGGCATCCGAGACTTGTCTTTGATTGAGACACCGCCTAACAATCGCTTCCCTGTCCAAACCTATGTCATGGAACAGAATGAAGGTGCGATAAAGTCAGCCATTGAGCGAGAAATTGAACGGGGAGGTCAAGTCTTCTATCTTTATAACCGGGTAGCCTCGATCTATCACCGGGCTCAAGAATTAGCTGATTTGGTCCCTGAAGCGCGTATAGCTGTGGCTCACGGTCAGATGAGTGAGACCGAGTTGGAATTAGTCTTATTAGATTTTATCGAAGGCCAGTATGATGTCCTAGTAACGACCACGATTATTGAAACAGGTGTTGATATTCCGAATGCCAATACCTTATTTGTTGAGAATGCTGACAAGATGGGCTTATCTACCTTGTATCAGTTACGGGGACGGGTGGGTCGGACCCATCGAGTCGCTTATGCCTACCTGATGTATTCGCCACTGAAACAATTGACCGAAGTTAGCGAGAAGCGATTAAATGCGATTAAAGAATTTACTGAATTAGGCTCAAGCTTTAAGATAGCTATGCGTGATTTATCAATTCGGGGGGCAGGTAACTTGTTAGGCCAACAGCAGTCCGGTTTTATCGACTCTGTCGGTTATGAAATGTACGCCCAAATGCTCCAAGAAGCAGTGAATCGACGCAAACAAGCTGACTCACAGCCAAGATTTAAGGAGCCCGTCTCATCGATTGAATGGAATATTGATATCGAAGCATATTTACCGGCGACTTATATTGAAGATGAGCAGCAAAAGATTGCAATTTATCAATCTATCCAAAAAATTAATGGCCCAGAAACCTATCGTCACATGCAGGATCAGTTGATTGACCGATTTGGTGAATATCCTGATGAGGTAGCTAACTTATTAGATATTGCTTTAATTCGTAGCTATGGTCAGCGAATAGGCTTGGAGAAGATTGAAACCAATCGGCGCCAACTTACTATTTATTTAACAAAAGAAGCGAGTGCGTTCTTTAAGGGACCGATGATTTTCCAAGCCTTACAGGACATCCCTTTAAAGGCTCAAGTTCAAGTGGTCCATGACCAAATTAAGTTAACCTTAGATATTTATCAGCAGGCCGCTGACCAATGGCTCAACTATCTGATCAAACTCAGTCAAACAATGGATCAATTAATCAATAAAAAGGAGGAAATAGACCATGCGTCTCGATAAGTTTTTGAAAGTTTCTCGTTTGATTAAACGTCGAACAGTGGCAAAAGAAGTCGCCGACCAAGGCCGGATTGAAATCAATGGTCAGACAGCTAAATCTTCTAGCCAAGTTAAGCCGGGTGATGACTTACTGATTAAATTCGGCAATCGCCACTTACAAGTTAGAGTATTGGAGTTGTTAGAATCCTCTAAGAAAGAGGATGCCGCTAAGATGTATGAAGTCATTCGCGAAGAATTTGTGAATCCAGCGGATTAACTGAGGCTAAAATAACAGTTTAATGAGGAATATAGTAGAAATTAAAGGCAATTATTGATATACTTTCAAAGAGTAGGAGGGATAGAATGAAGCAAACCATGAACACTTATCAATATCCAAATAAGAACCAACGTCTGATAGACGACCAAGATAGAACAAATGGTTCAAAACCCGCTAAACGTTCCTTTTCAGGGCAAACCATGATGGTTACGGGTCTTTGTTTAGTAATGCTTCTAATTGTTGGCATCCCTCTTTATCAGTCTTACAATCAAATGCAAGCGAATCAAGAGGTTTATCAACAAGCGCAGGCTGAGAATCGTCAGGCTGTTGAGAATAATCGCTTGATCCAAAGAGAATATCAGAAGTTTAATGATCCAGAATATCTGGAAGAAATTGCCCGACGTGACTATTATTATTCCAAAGATGGGGAAATAATTTTTGTACTGCCGGAGGAAGAAAGTAGCGTAAATTATTAATTAAATAAATAAGGAATCAAGGAGGAGACATTTTTATATGTCAATTGAAGTTGGACAGAAGGTTGAAGGCACAGTAACAGGGATTACCAATTTTGGGGCTTTCGTGGCCTTACCTGATAATAAATCAGGCTTGGTACATATCAGTGAAGTCGCAGATGGTTTTGTCAAAGATATTAATGATTTATTGAGTGTTGGGGATAATGTAACGGTCAAAGTCCTTAAAATGACTCCTGACGGTAAGATTAATTTATCCATCCGACAAGCCAATGAAAGCGAACAAAAGCCAAGAAACACTGGTCGCCATGACAATGCAAAGTTCCAAAACAAGAAGCCAGCCTTTAAGAATTCTTATAAGGCAGATTTCAAACATGATCATCAGTCAAGCCATAAAAATGATGACTTCGATGCGATGATGAGCCAATTCTTAAAGGAAAGTGAAGATCGTTTGACCTCCTTAAAGAAGAGTACCGAAGGTAAACGCGGTGGCCGTGGCGGGCGTCGTGGCTAAACCCATAAGTTCAAGATTATTCTGGAAACCTTGATCGGGTTTCCTTTTTTTTCAGGAAAAGTGAGTGAATCCAGTCATTAAGGAGGGGAATCCGGTGTCAGTAGTAGAAGAGACTTTGCGACAAAAGTTACGCCAATATCAATTAGATTATAAGCAGGCAACCTGGGTGTTGGCGGTTTCTGGTGGCGTGGATTCCATGGTTCTCTTAAGTGCCACAGCCAAGATTCTGACCGAAGATGAATTCAATCAAAGTCAGTGTGTGGTGGCCCATTTCAATCATCGCTTACGCCCCACCAGTGATCGAGATATGAAGCTGGTCATGGATTACTGCGAGCATTTGGGTTTGCCTTATTTTGTTGAAGAGTGGCAGCAACCACAAGCCAAGAATGTGGAAGCCTTAGCTCGGCAGGCTCGTTATGCTTTCTTAGCTCGGGTTTGTCGCGCTAATCAAACCCGCATTTTATTGACTGCTCATCACCTAAACGATCAAACGGAAACTCTTTTAATGCGTTTAATTCGAGGCAGTAGCTACAAGGGTTGGCAAGGAATCCGTGAAATTCAGTCGCGTTGCCTTAATTTGGATTTGAAAACACCTTATTGGCTAAAAATCTACCGGCCTTTCTTAAGCATTGACAAGGAAGCTCTATATCAGTATGCTTTGGCTGATCAGGTCCCCTATGCGGAGGATGAAAGTAATCAGAGTGATGCCTATTTTAGGAATCGACTTCGTCAGCAGATTCTTCCCCGCTTTCAAAGAGAGAATCCTCAATACTTACAGCATTTTGACCAATTTGCGAAGGTCTATCAACAGGCCTATCAGGCTCATTATGAGAATTTTCTAGCCCTTGAACCGCAATTAATCCTGCCTAATCGAGTAGGAGGCTGGACCTTAATGCTACCAGCTTGGTTGTCTTTAAGTCAGGCCAGCCTGGGGATTTATTTAAGGATTGCCTTTGAAGAAAGAATAGTCCATAAGTTACCTGAGTATAGCCAACAAAATATTGATCAAATAGAACTTCTGATGCGGTCACTGACTAAACCCAATGGCCGAATTGATTTAGGTCAAGGCTGGCAAGCAATTCGTCAATATGACTTGCTCAAGATCGTACCCGTTGACGACCAATCTTTATCGGATACGCAAGTTTTTCATTTGAATGTACTGAACCAATGGCAAGCGATCAGTGAGAATGAGGTCATCGGTATCTTTGAGCAAGATCAAGTGACCGAGGAAGTTGCTAAAGGCGAAACTTTAGTTTATCATTTAAAACTTGAACCGGGTGAAATCGCGGATTTCTATGTACGCCATCGACAAGCTGGTGATCAGATCCAAAAACAAGATAGTAGCGGTCGGGTGTTTACCAAGAAAATACGTCGCGTATTCATTGACCAGAAGGTGGTTCAAAGTGACCGAGACCAGGCTTGGTTAGTCTGTGACTCCTCACAAAAAGTTCTATGGATTGTCGGCATTCTGAAAGGATTTTATCGGACGATTGATTCTGATCAAGAAATTACCCATTCCATTCTATATCAAAAAAAGACGCCGAAATTCACGGACTTATGATAAGATAATGAACAAGATAGATTTAAAGGAGATAAAATGATGTTGGAGAAAGATATTAAAGAAATTCTGGTAACACCCGAAGAAATTCAAACAGCCATCCAAGCCTTGGGCAAACAATTGACTGAAGATTATGCCGGAAAAGAAGTGGTAGTTATTGGGATATTACGCGGTGCTGCTATATTTATGGCAGACATTATCCGCGCCATGGATTTATATGTAGATATTGATTTTATGGATGTCTCATCATACGGTGATGCCTTTGAATCATCTGGAGAAGTGCGGATTGTTAAAGATTTGGATACCCAAATTAAAGGTAAACATCTCTTGATCGTTGAAGATATTATTGATACAGGTCGGACCTTGCAATATCTGACCGAGTTATTTGAATATCGCGGTGCAGCTTCAATCAAAATTTGTACTTTGCTGGATAAGCCTGAGCGACGAATTTTTAAAGATTTAGTCCCAGATTATGTGGGTATTCAAGTCCCTGATAAATTCTTGGTAGGTTATGGCCTTGACTATAAACAAAAATATCGTAATTTACCTTATATCGGCGTTTTAAAAGAAGAAGTATATAATTCATAAACAGTAAGCAATTTTTTTACCCAGATGAAGCAAAATGTGTTATTATGTTGTAATCATCAAAGATAGTCAAAAGGAGGTTCAAAGATGAACAAAAAACCAAAACGACCGGTTTTTAAGGGCACTTTATCATATATCCTATTATTTCTAGCCCTACTTGGTTTAGTCCAATTATTCTCAGGAAATATTGGTCAAAGTGGTCGTACTGAAGAAATTAATTCCAGTCAATTCTTTAAAAAACTTGAAGAGGGCTCCATTAAGAATTTCGAAATCCAAATTGGCTCTGGCGCTTATGTGGTGACTGGGGAATATAAGGATCGCAACTCATCTTCCAATAATAAAGACAATAAGAATGCAGATTTCCTTGATGTCTTCCAATCTTCAGATAGTCCTAAACAGAAATTTAAAGCCCAAATCTTAGGAAACGATGCCACGCTGGCCAAAGTCACTGAATTGGCGAGCCAATCCAATACGGTGATGAAGACTCTACCAGAGTCTAGTGTCGGTATGTGGTTGAATATGTTACCATTCCTAATTTTATTAGTGCCTACTTTCTTCTTAATGTATACCATGATGTCCCAAGGTGGCGGCGGTGGTAAAGGTGTCATGAACTTTGGTAAAGCCAAGACTAAAGTGCAAACTGAAGAGAATGTCAAAGTTCGCTTTGATGACGTTGCTGGTGCCGAAGAAGAAAAACAAGAGTTGGTTGAGATTGTAGAATTCTTAAAAGCGCCTGCCCGCTTTACAAAATTAGGAGCCCGGATTCCGGCCGGAGTCTTGCTTGAAGGCCCTCCAGGGACTGGTAAGACATTACTAGCAAAAGCTGTTGCCGGAGAAGCCGGTGTCCCATTCTTCTCAATTTCTGGGTCAGAATTCGTTGAGATGTTCGTCGGTGTCGGTGCATCTCGTGTTCGTGATCTCTTTGAGAATGCTAAGAAAGAAGCCCCGGCAATTATCTTTATCGATGAGATTGATGCGGTAGGTCGTTCACGGGGAATTGGTATGGGTGGAGGCCACGATGAACGCGAACAAACCTTAAACCAATTGCTTGTAGAGATGGATGGATTTGAAGGGAATGAAGGGGTCATTGTGATGGCGGCAACGAACCGTGCTGATGTCTTAGACCCAGCCCTCTTACGTCCAGGTCGTTTTGACCGACAAATTCTAGTGGGTAATCCTGACGTTAAAGGTCGTGAAGCTATCTTACGAGTTCATGCCCGCAATAAACAATTAGCGAAGAATGTTAACTTGAAGTTAATTGCCCAACAAACTCCAGGTTTCTCTGGGGCTGACTTAGAGAACCTGTTAAATGAAGCGGCTTTATTAGCGGCTCGTTTCAATCGAAATGAAATTACACCTGCCGATGTTGACGAAGCCCATGACCGGGTGATTGCCGGTCCTGCCAAGGCGGATAAAAAGATGTCTGAAGTTCAACGGAAGACCGTGGCTTATCATGAAGCAGGTCATACTGTGGTTGGCATGGTGTTAAGTGACGCCCGAGTCGTTCACAAGGTTACCATTGTTCCTCGGGGCCGGGCTGGTGGTTATGCCATTATGTTACCGAAAGAAGATCAATATATTGTCACTTACAAAGAACTCTTCGAACAAGTGGTTGGTCTCTTAGGTGGCCGTGTCTCTGAAGAAATCGTCTTTAACAGTCAGTCGACCGGAGCCAGCAATGACTTCCAACAAGCTACTCAAATCGTCCGTTCCATGGTTACTGAATATGGAATGTCGGAAAAATTGGGTACCATTCAATATGGTGGCTACAGTCAAGATCTGAATGGACGTCAATTTGGTAATCAATTAACTTATTCAGAACGTTCTGCTTATGAGATTGATGAAGAAGTTCGGCGAATTATGAATGAAGCTCATCAGGAAGCTCATCGAATCATCAATGAGCACCGTGAACAATTAAATACCATTGCTGAGAAACTTCTCGAAGTTGAAACCTTAGATGCGCCAGAAATTAAATCACTCTTTGAGACGGGAGAGATGCCTAAGGAACCGACCGATCAAGCAGAGGCAATTGAACAAGCTGATACGTTCGAACAAGCCAAAGAGAAAGCTGAAGATGAGCAAACTGATCCGCAAAGCGATACGGATGCTAATCAAGTCATCCAGTCGGATCCTGATTCCTCAGCAGCCGAAGATGAAGAAGTAGAATAATTTTTTTGAATTCGATAGAATGACACTGGGGTAAATACCAAGACTTCAGTGTCATTTTTACTATTTATGAATGAAATGCAAATGACAAAGTCTTGCCAATAAGAAAGAGCAAGCACATTCTTAGAGGAGGGATCCAATGACTGATCGACTAAGTAAAATATTAGCTTATAACAAAGAAGTAAGAATTATTGTGGTGGAAGCGAGTGAAACCGTTCGCCAAGCTGCTCAAATTCATGGGACGTGGCATACGGCCACAGCTGCCTTCGGCCGAACCCTAGTTGCCACATTATTACTAGGTTCTAACCTTAAAGATAGAGGACAAGTCTCTGTCATGATTGAAGGTGAGGGGCCAGTTGGTCGGATTGTAGCTGAGACCGATGGCCAAGGTCATGTCAGAGGTTATTTGAACAATCCAGAAGTTGCTTTACCTTTAAATAAGGCGGGTAAATTAGATGTGGCAGGTGCCATTGGTTTACCTGGCGTACTTAGTGTTAAGAAACAAATGGCTGGCGAGAAAGCCTTTGTCGGCCAAGTGAATTTAATCAGTGGCGAACTGGGCGAGGATTTCACTTACTATATGGCGGTGTCCGAACAAACCCCATCTTCGATTGGGCTCAGCGTCTTGGTCAATCCCGATGAATCGGTCCAAGTAGCCGGTGGTTTTATGGTCCAAGTCATGCCGGACGCTCAAGAAGAAACCATTCAAAGTCTGGAAACAGCCATTGAATCCTTAGGACAATTAGCTCCTATCTTTGAAAGTGAAGATCCTTTGACTGAATTGTTACAGATTCTTTCGCCTCAAGGAGATTATCAGATCTTGGACCAACAAGAAGTTGCTTTCTCGTGTCCTTGTAGTAAGGAGAAATTTGGCCAAGCCTTAAGTTTGTTAAGTGTTGAAGACTTGCAAGCTATGATTGATGAAGACCAAGGAGCTGAAACAGTCTGCCATTATTGCAAAACGGCTTATCAATTCTCTAAAGAAGAATTGGAAGCAATTCTAGCTCACAAGAAAGCAGGATCAGCCGATGTTTAAAATAGGAGACATTCAAATTGATAATCCAATTGTTGTGGCGCCCATGGCCGGTGTCTCTAACGCCGCTTTTCGGACGATTGTCAAACAATTTGGTGCGGGTCTCGTTGTCTGTGAGATGATTTCTGATAAGGGCATCCAATATCGGAATAAGAAAACCTTGTCCATGCTTCATATTGCCGAGAACGAGTATCCACTAAGTATTCAAATTATGGGTGGCAATAAAGATACCTTGGTCGAAGCGGCTAAATACGTGGCTGAGAATACTGAAGCTGCCATTATTGATATTAATATGGGTTGCCCGGTCAACAAGGTGATTAAGGCGGAAGCTGGTGCTCGCTGGTTACTTGACCCTAATAAGGTCTATGAAATGGTTCATGCGGTAGTTTCAGCGATTGATAAGCCCGTCACGGTCAAGATGCGGACCGGCTGGGATGATGACCATCTCTATGCAGTGGAGAATGCCCTGGCTGCACAAGAAGCGGGTGTATCAATGATTGCTATGCATGGTCGAACGCGAGTTCAAATGTATGAAGGTAAGGCGAATTGGGATATTCTGGCGGAAGTTGCTTCACACGTCAAGGGGATTCCTTTTGTCGGGAATGGCGATGTTCGAACGCCCCAACAAGCAAAGCAATTATTAGCAGAAACTGGTGTGGACGGAGTAATGGTCGGTCGGGCTGCTCTCGGTAATCCTTGGGTGGTTAAACAGATGGTTCATTATTTAGAGACGGGTGAGGAGCTACCAGCAATGAGTCCACGAGACAAGATTGATGTAGCGATTGAACACTTGCATCGATTAGTAGCTCTGAAGGGGGACCGCGAAGCTACCCGGGAATTCAGAACTCAGGCCCATTATTATCTTAAAGGAATTCCCCGGTCTTCCAAAGTCAAAGTAGCTATCAATGAAACAGAATCTTCGCAAGTGGTGATTGATATGCTAAATGAATTTGCCGATCAGGCTGAGGCTGCGGACAAGAAACGCCGTCTTCATCGGCAACGACGCCAGGACCAAGCGAGTTAACCGCAAATTTTAAGCTTTAATGTAGGCGGAAGGTCAATATTCATAAAAATATAAATAAAAATCTGAAATAGGTATGACAAACGACACAGAATAAGCTAGAATGAAAGGGATTAAGATATAGGAGTGACAAGATGACAGACAGACAACATGCTGACCAATTAGAACAACTTAATGACCAACTTATCGTAAGACGTGAGAAAATGCAGGCCATGTTCGATCATCAAGATGTGCAACCTTTTGATTCAGGTTTTGAACGGACTCACCTTTCTCAAGATATTTTTGATCAATATGAATCCTATGATCATGATGACTTCGAAAATCAAGAGAAAATCAATGTCAAAGTGGCTGGTCGTTTAGTATCTAAGCGTGGTAAAGGTAAGGCTGGTTTTGCCCATTTGCAAGATATGCAAGGCAAGATTCAAATTTATGTACGTCAAGATACGGTAGGCGAAGACAATTACGAATGGTATAAGTTAGCCGACTTGGGAGATATTATTGGGGCTGAAGGTTATCTGTTTAGAACCAATACCGGTGAACTTTCTGTTCGAGTAAGCCATTTTGTTCCGTTAACGAAGGCTTTACGTCCTTTACCAGATAAATACCATGGTCTAACCAATGTGGAACAACGTTACCGTCAACGCTATCTAGATTTAATTGCCAATGAAGAGTCATATCAACGATTCATTATGCGGTCTAAAATTGTTCGTGAAATTCGTCGGTATTTAGATGATCAAGGCTATCTTGAAGTTGAAACACCTGTTTTACATAATCTAGCAGGGGGAGCAGCTGCGCGCCCATTTGTGACCCATCACAATGCTTTGGATATGGAACTTTATATGCGAATAGCGACCGAATTGCATTTGAAACGTCTGGTCGTCGGAGGCATGGAGAAAGTCTATGAAATGGGGCGTATCTTCCGGAATGAAGGGATTGACACGACCCATAATCCAGAATTTACATCGATTGAAATCTATACGGCCTATTCAATCTATACCGACTGTATGGATTTGGTTGAGTCTTTAATTCGAACCGTTACTCAAGAAGTCCTTGGAACAGCTAAATTAACCTATGATGGTCAAGAAGTTAATTTAGAGGAACCTTGGGCTCGCCTTCACATGGTTGATTTGATTAAAGAATATACTGGTGTTGATTTCTGGCAAGAAATGACCTTTGAAGAGGCTAAAGCCTTGGCCCAAGAACATCATGTTGAAATAAGTGATCATGACAATAGTGTCGGTCATATTATTAACAACTTCTTCGAAGAATTCTGCGAGGACAAACTTATTCAACCGACCTTTGTCTATGGCCATCCGGTAGAAGTTTCACCATTGGCACGGAAGAATGAAGCAGATTCACGCTTTACCGATCGGTTCGAATTATTTATTGTCGGCAATGAATACGCAAATGCCTTTACTGAGTTAACCGACCCCATCGATCAACGGGAACGTTTCGAATCTCAACTCGCTGAGAAAGATGCGGGGAATGATGAAGCTCATCCATTAGATGAAGACTTCTTGGAAGCCTTAGAATATGGCATGCCACCAACCGGCGGTATTGGAATTGGTATTGACCGCTTAGTCATGTTATTGACTGATGCTCAATCCATTCGTGACGTTCTCTTGTTCCCAACCCTAAGAAATAATTAAATATCTAGCAGAACTCCTCTGTGGCTTTATAAAGTCACGGAGGTTTTTTTATTGAATATAGGCTTGTATTGTTTAGAATAAATGTTAATATTAGATTAAATAAAGATTACAAACAAATTAAAAAACGTTCCATTTAATATAAAGTTAAGCCAAGATAAGTAAAAAATTGAAACATTAGGAGCGGAGGAGGTTGGCGATGAAAAAATTTTTGTGGAAAGAGGTCATACAGAATAAATTACTCTGGGTCTTTATCATATCTGTTTTATTAATGCCACTAATCTTACATGTTTATAATTCGCAGCAAGAGGATCTTACCTATGAAAGAATGAGTCAGAATTTACAAGTTGAACAAGATACCTTGAACATGCATCAAGAGATGATCCGTTATCAAAAAGAAATCGATCCAGATTTTGATGCTAATGATCGCTATGATCAACTACTTTTAGATGCGAACCAAACGCTTATGCAATGGAAAAATAAACTGCATCAGAATAATTATTTTTTTGCGCGCGAGGCTCTTAATCTCTATCAGTCTTACCAATCCATTGAAAATCTACCCAAATTTTTTCCTATTTTAGGGGATCGTCAAGATGAATTATTGATTCAGCAAGAACGAGCTGAGATAATGCAAGCTTATAATTTTCCCTACTTAATGGAAGACTACCCGACCCTTTCAGTTAATTACCTCCTTCAACTTGCTGACTGGATGTTTGGGATTTACACGGCAGTGGCGATATTGTTATTATTTGCTTTCCGGATGTACCGGGTTCAGCATCCTCAGTTCGACTTTATACTGATATCTCCTATTAAGCGCCAACAAGTTATTCGCTTTGATCAACACCTGCTTATGCTCGCAATGGCTGTCGTAGTATTTATTTATGCAATCGTATCTAGTCTTGTATTGACCATGACAGGTTGGAAGTTCCTTTGGTATCCCATCATTTTGTCTGGGCGTTTTTCTTCATTACTTATGCCTGTTTGGCAGATAATTCTCGTCAAATTGGCAGTTTGGCTAGGGCTGCTGACGGGTATGACTTGGCTCGCCCAATTGTTCGCTGGCTTTATCAGAACTAAGGATTTAAACTTTATTGTCTTGTTTCTTCTGCTTTTCATCCTACAAAATTTTGCTAAAGGAGCCGTTTGGAATCCTTTATCATATTTTTTTGATTTAAACAATCAACTGCTTTCGGTCCAAGCTTGGGTAATTATTAGCCAGAGTTTGTCCGTATTCGTTATTTGGTTGATTTACAGTCATTCTTCGCTTCTAACGATGACCTATCAATATTTGTATCGTAGCCGTCAGCGCAAAGAACAGTTGGCAAAGAAGATTCACTGCACTTTTCTACCCAGTTGGATTAACTTTGAATTGACCAAGCGTTTACGACATTCTTATGTAAAGAGGGTCTTGTGGATACTTTTAGTTGGCCTAGGAGTGGCCTACCTCTTTATCTACTTTAAGTCCACGCATGCTGAAGAAGAATTTCGTGATTATTTGGAGAATCAAGTTAGTTATTATCAGGATAAAGTTGTTGAAATGACGAATACAGTAGAACTTATTTATTTGCAGAGTCATACCATGTATAATGATGAATTTAAACAACGAAAAAATAAGGAGCAGAGTTTCAAAGAGTGGTATCAAGAGCAATATCCTGCCGATTTTGAAAGTATTGAGTCGATAAAGAGCACTTTTGAAAATTCCTTAAGTTATTACCAAATAGCATTAGATAAACTCAACCAAGGGAATTTTGATCAAACAACTTTAATCCAATTTCGCGAACGTTATTATCTCGACGAACAAGAGAATCTAAAACAAGGTCACGGGTCAGCAGAGAAACCTTTATTGGCGGGGCAAGCTCAGAATATATTGATTAAAGAGAACAATTTGAAACCTTTACTTTTGGGTAATCTTTTATTAGATCAGTACCATCCCTATTATGGAAATCGAGCCGAACAGAGTCAGTGGGATCATTCTATGGTTCATAGTCTTTATATATTCTTTGAGAATCATCTGCATTTAATCGGAATTGTTCTGCTCTTCATCGTCTTATTTGCATCAATCAGTGAAGAAGTCAGCCCTGTACCCCATCTTGATTTTCTTTTTCTTCAACCCAGAAAGCGACAAAATTTGTATTTGTCAAAATTATTCTACAATATTATTGCCATGTTCATGCTACTAGTTACGGGAATGTTAACCTTCATGGGTTTGGCCATGATTTTCGGAGGCCTAGGTCAGTTTAATTACCCCGTAGCTGAATTTGTTCCAAATGTGCTGGGGCAAAGCCCCAATTCCCCTGCTATTTATGCGAGTGGTAGTCACCTGTATTTCCAAATGGTAGAAATATCGCAAGTTGTCTTTCGTGTTTTAATTTTACTTATTCCGATCGTTCTTTTTATGCTAAGTTTTGGCTTATTTCTTTCCATTTGGCTGAAGCATCGATTCATTGTTGTTTCTCTGATCATTGTCTTATGTTGTGTCGGATATTATTTAAGTCGGCAATTCATTGCTTTCGATTTGATAAGCTATTTCCCTTTCTTATATCTAAATGCCTTTAGTATCGCCGATGGTTGGCTAGCTCAACAAGCCAATGTTCCCCAATTGAATGCACTGACTGGTGTGGGAGTCTTAATTTCTTGGTCAATTTTGTTGAGTTTGGCTGGCTGGGGATCATTCAGAATACGGTGGGAAAGGACGCGAAATCATGGAAATTCAATTAAAAAATATTAGCAAAAAATTTGGCGAGCAGAGTATCTTTGAGAATCTTTCTGCGACGATTCCGAGCGGACATTCAATTGGTTTGATAGGACCCAATGGCATCGGGAAGACAACATTAATTCGGATGATGTTCAATCTGGATGATCAATATCAAGGTCAAATATTTTTTGACAAATACTTAAATAAAGATATTCGCATCTATCAACGAGCCTATTATATGCAAGACTACCAAATTTTATATCCGCAACTGACCGCATATGATCATTTGAAGTTTTTAACGGATGTCCATCATATTAAATCCTCACGCATTGAGGAGGTCTGTCAAGAAGTCGGCATGAACACTTATTTGCATAAGAAAACTGGAACCTATTCTCTAGGAATGAAACAGCATTTATTAATTGCTATGGCTTTAATTAATCAAGCTGAGTGTATCGTGATGGATGAACCTTTTAATGGACTAGATCCGACGAGTATCCTTGATTTAAAGCGTATTTTAGAGAAATTACGAAACCAAGGTAAAACCATCTTAATTTCATCTCATAACTTAGCCTTGGTTCAAGAACTCGTAGACCAAGTCTTCTTAATCAAAGATAAAAAATTGGAGCGAGTTTTCTTGGATCAAGAACAAGCATTACAACTCATCTTTGTCTTCTCACAACAAGCCGATCAATCTCGTTTCATCCAGGCTAGTCAAAATGCGGGCTTAAATTATGAAGTGTTAGATCAAGGAGTGAAGCTAAGTGGGGATCCTAGTCCTTATATTAATCTATTAATCAATCATCAGATCATGGTGGATCATGTCATTCATCAACAGACCTCACTAGAAGAATTATATCAAGCATACTACCTACAAGATAAGTAAGAAAGGGATAGTCTATTTGTATGTTTTTTGATAATGTATCAAAATACAATAGTAGCTTTATTCCGATAATTTGTTAGATTAAGCTTATTATTATCATTCACCGATGAGTCGGAGTATAATGACATTAAGATAGAATAAGGAGGAAATTTCATGGAATTTTTACGTGAAGATCATGCGATTGTTGTTCGTAATGAAAAGGGACAAATGATTGCTGAAATTACATACCGAGACACAGATGATCCTAAAGTTGTGGCTGCAGACCATACTTATACTTCAGACTCCTTAAGAGGTCAAGGGGTTGCCAGTCAACTTCTGGATGAATTGAATCAGGATATGAAAGCCCAAGGGAAGAAAATCTATCCAATTTGTCCTTATGTAGTTAAGAAATTTGATGATGAACCAGCTAAATATGCAGATATCGATGCTCGAAAAGCTTAATCATTTCTGTGAAGCCTCGCTTCGGCGAGGTTTTTTTATGGGTGATAGGAGGTGACAGTTATGGTCTACTGGCTGATATTTTTAGAAGGGATTTTGACCTTTATTTCTCCCTGTATGCTGCCAATGATTCCTTTATATTTGGCTTATTTTGGTGCTCAAGGTGAAACGAAATCTCAGCGACAATTTATGGGTCAAGTATTTTTATTTATTATCGGCTTTAGTTTAGTGTTCATCTTAATGAATGGTTTGCTATACTCACTAGCTTCCTGGTTGCTGCCTTATCAGTCTTGGCTTAACTTTTTTGCGGGTCTATGGATGATATTGATCGGCTTGTCGATATTATTTCCTACTCGATTGTTAAAATCGAAGGGCTTAGCTTCCCTAACCTCTTGGCTTGATACTTCAACGAATAGCTTTTTATTCGGTTTGGTGTTTGCTCTAAGTTGGACACCTTGTGTGGGCGCTTATTTAGCAGCCGCCTTAAGTCTGAGTTTAACAGCTGATCATTTGGGTCAATCGATGTTGATGATGGGGCTATTCTGTATGGGCTTAGCTTTACCTTTTGTACTCTCAGCTTATTTAGTGCAATCGATTAAGGATTTATTGGCTCCTTTTAAGGCAATCAGTCATCGAATTTATCAATTAGCGGGGCTCGTATTAATTGTAATGGGTCTTCTCTGGATGAGTGGCTATCTTTCGGCTTGGATCAGTCTTTAGAAAGGAATTAACATGAAAAAAGTCATCGGAATTTTACTAAGTTTAGTTATATTATTTATCGCTGCGAATTTCATGATGAATCGTCAAGAGGATGCTGATATCCTGCAAAGGGCAAATCAGGCGGGAGAAGTCAAGCAAAGGCTAGAAAGCACAGAATCTCAATCAGAACGGGCTACTTCAGAGGAAAAAATGAACGGGTCAACCGAAGAGACGAAGACCTCATCGCATTCAGTGGAGAGCAGTCAGCCTGAATCACCGACTCCGAGCGATGCTCCGTTATTACCTGAAACTTATGTTGAAGATTCGCAAGGCCAACGTATTCAGTTGAAAGATTTAATTGACAAACCAACTATAATCAATTTCTGGGCTTCCTGGTGTCCCCCATGTCGCAAAGAAATGCCTTACTTGCAAGACTTGTATGATGAATATGGTCAAGATATTGGTTTTATCATGTTGAATGCCAGTCAATCTAAACCGACAGAAACTATCGACAAGGCGAAACAATTTATTCAAGACTCGGGTTACACTTTCCCAGTATATTATGACCATGCCTTATCCAATCAAATTGGGCTCGGTGTAAGGACGCTGCCTTCCACCCTGATCGTCGATCAAGATGGCCAAATCCTTTATGGATTTCGTGGGTTAGTTCCTGAAGCCGGCATGAGAGAAATTATTAAAGAATTGCTGCCGTAAGCATGAAAAAAAGTTAAAATACAACATAATATGAGAGATTATTTAGGATTATGAGATATTAATTATACGATAACACCTCCTGATGAGATATTTATCATGTAATCCTTTTCAAATTTTCCCTCCTCCTGACTAGAAGTTAGCTATAATTAGCATAAGTTGGATTAATTTAGTATAGGAGGAATCAAATGGAAGAGAAAAAAATTAAATGGCATATACTGGCCTTTATGTGTTTCTCAACACTTTGGGGCTTTGGAAATGTTGTAAATGGTTTTATCTTCTTTAATGGAACTCAAGTCATTTTCTCATGGGTTCTTATGTTTTTGCTGTATTTTATTCCGTATGCCTTAATGGTCGGGGAAATGGGCTCTGCCTTTAAAACTTTAGAAGGCGGGGTAACTTCTTGGATTCAAGAGACTTCCAGTACCAAGTTGGCCTATTATACTGGTTGGACTTACTGGGCCTGCCACGTTACTTATATCGCTTCTAAGGGATCTGGTGGTCTAAAAGCCTTATCTTGGATTGTCTTTCAAGATTCTACTTTGTATGATAGTTTACCGACTGTCTGGGTCCAATTAGTCACTTTAATTATTTTCCTTTTCTTCTGTTGGATTGCTAGTATGGGAATTAATCCATTGAAGAATCTGGCGACCCTGGCCGGATCTAGTATGTTTGTAATGAGTATTTTATTTATCTTAATGATGTTTGCCGCCCCAGCCATTAACCCAAATGGGGGTTATCTGAATATTGATTGGAGTTTGAAGAATTTTATCCCTAACTTTGATTGGCATTATTTTACTAACTTATCAATTTTAGTCTTTGCAGTGGGTGGGATTGAAAAGATTTCTCCTTACGTTAACAAAATGGATGGTGACCCTGCTCATGAGTTTCCAAAATCAATGATTTTCGCCGCCGTGATGGTGGTTATCTCGGCGATCTTTGGGACTATTGCCATGGGTATGATGTTAGATCCAGCGGTGATTAATGAATCACCACAAGCCTTTGACTCTTACTTAGCCAATGGGGCTTATATCGCTTTTGGTAAATTGGGTGAATATTACGGAGTAGGCAAACTCTTTATGATTATCTACGCCCTATGTAATATGATCGGTCAATTTGCGACCCTCGTTATTTCAATTGATGCGCCACTTCGTATGCTCTTAGGAGACCCGAGAACGAGTCAATTTATACCGCGTTCGCTATTAAAACAAAACCGTCATGGGGCTTATATCAACGGAATTTACATGGTGGTCGTGCTTTGTGGAGCGATTATCGTTGCTCAAATGGTTGTGCCTGGAGCAGCTACTGTCTTGAAGCAATTAACTAAATTGAATTCGATTATTATGCCTTTCCGCTATCTCTGGGTATTTGCAGCCTATTTATTCTTACGCCGGCAATCTGATAAATTCCACCGCGAATACATGTTTGTCAAGAATAATACGGTGGCCCTATTCTTCGGCGGCTGGTGCTTCTTGGTAACCTTAGCGTGCTGCTTGTTAGGAGCCTATTCAGACGATCCATTCCAATTGGCCCTAAATATCATCACTCCAATTGTATTAATACTATTAGGCATTATCCTGCCAGTATTACGCCGTCGTGAAGACGAAAAGCTTCAAGCAGGAGAGATTTAAAGTAAGAATATCCGATAAAAAGGACTTTGAACTGCTAGCTCTCAAATAAACCGGTAAATAAATTTTGGACCATGCGTCATTTAGTTGATGCATGGTTTTTTATACAGGTAAAATTGAAACAAGATGCAAAATTATAAGAAAAAGCCGTGCAGGATTCATGACAAACTATCGGATTAGCATCCTTTACCCACATCATTCCCTTGATGCCTCTGGATTAAAGAAGATGAGGTCTAAAATAAAATTTCTTAACCATCATTATTCATTTAGCAAACTCATCACTTTTTAGCTGTTGCTTGTAAATAAGAAGTGGATCACTGACAAAAAGAATATCCGAATCTGTTGACTCACAAGCATAAAGAAGATTCACGTAGCTTATCAGCTCTTATCGACTTGTCGGTTAGAGATGATCTAGTGGATCTAGTCCGGAAAAGCTTGCTTTGAAGGACGGTCGCTTGTCAGTCAGACAGATTCGGTAATTTATTCTTTTTGAGAAATTAACCAATATTCTAATGATCAAAAAATTTACAAGCAGAAGCCATTTCTTTTCCAATAATGATTGACGTGTTTGTTTATTCATGTTATCCTTACAAAGGTGTTTTAAGGACAGATTCCTGTATTTCAGTCGTGCTGACTGTTTTAAAGCACAACTAGCAATGTTTCCATTGCTAAATATTTTTTAACATAAGATGACACACTTGGATGTGTGGACTAAGAAAATGGGAGGAGGACAATTAATGCCTACAATCAATCAATTAATCAGAAAACCTCGTAAATCTCAAATTGAAAAATCTAAATCTCCTGCGCTTAACGTGGGTTACAACAGTTTCAAACGTTCAACAACAACGACAATGTCACCTCAAAAACGTGGTGTATGTACCCGTGTTGGAACCATGACACCTAAGAAACCTAACTCAGCCCTACGTAAATATGCCCGTGTACGTCTATCTAACTTGATGGAAGTTACTGCATATATCCCAGGGGAAGGACACAACCTACAAGAACACAGTGTGGTTCTTATTCGCGGGGGTCGTGTGAAAGACTTACCAGGGGTTCGTTACCATATCGTACGTGGTGCCTTAGATACAGCTGGCGTTTCTGACCGTCAACAAGGCCGTTCTAAATACGGTGCTAAGAAACCTAAGAAATAATTCAACCCATCATTTATTCTAATTACATACACCGAAAGGAGGAAAAAGAATGCCTCGTAAAGGAGCCATTGCAAAACGTGATGTTTTGCCAGATCCAATTTATAATTCAAAATTAGTTACTCGTACTATTAACCGTATGATGGTTGATGGTAAACGTGGAAAAGCGTCTAACATTCTATACTCAGCTTTTGATATTATCCGTGAACAAACCGGTCAAGATCCATTAGAAGTCTTTGAACAAGCTATGGAAAATATTATGCCATTATTAGAAGTAAAAGCTCGCCGTGTCGGAGGTTCAAACTATCAAGTACCGGTTGAGGTGCGTCCAGACCGCCGTACAACCCTAGCCATCCGTTGGTTAGTTCAATATGCAAGACTTCGTGGTGAAAAGAGTATGGAATTACGCCTTGCTCGTGAAATCATCGACGCTTCTAATAACACAGGTGCATCTGTGAAGAAACGCGAAGAGATGCATAAAGTTGCAGAAGCTAACAAAGCTTTTGCTCATTATCGTTGGTAAACTTAACGAAATTTTTTCGTTATTTATCAAAAAAAGATTGTTTCTATAGACTTTTACTCAATACATGAAAGAGGGGTAACGTAGGATGGCAAAAAGAGAATTTTCTTTAGAAAATACTCGTAATATTGGGATTATGGCCCATATAGATGCTGGTAAAACGACAACCACTGAACGTATCTTGTACTATACTGGTAAAATCCATAAAATTGGCGAAACCCATGATGGGGGCGCACAAATGGACTGGATGGCCCAAGAACAAGAACGTGGGATTACAATCACTTCAGCAGCGACCACTGCTCAATGGAAAGGTTATCGAGTAAATATTATCGATACCCCAGGACACGTGGACTTTACTGTTGAGGTTGAACGTTCTCTACGTGTTCTAGACGGTGCAGTAACAGTATTGGATGCCCAATCAGGGGTAGAACCTCAAACTGAAACAGTTTGGCGTCAAGCAACGACATATGGTGTTCCTCGGATTGTCTTTATCAATAAGATGGACAAGATGGGTGCAGATTTCTTATATTCTGTAGGTACCTTACGTGATCGTTTGATGGCAAATGCGCATGCGGTACAATTACCAATTGGTGCTGAAGATAATTTCACCGGAATTATCGACTTAGTAGAAATGAAAGCTTACAACTATGGTAATGACTTGGGAACTCAAATTGATGAAATTGAAATCCCAGCTGAATTGAAGGACCAAGCTGAAGAGCTACATGCAAGCTTAATTGAAGCCATTGCGGACTTCGATGAAGAAATCATGATGATGTACCTTGAAGGAGAAGAAATTCCAGTTGATCAATTAAAAGCAGCGATCCGTAAAGCAACCTTAGCGGTTGAATTCTATCCTGTCTTTGTTGGATCTGCCTTCAAGAATAAAGGGGTTCAATTAATGTTGGATGGGGTTATTGATTACCTACCATCACCATTAGAAGTTCCACCAATTATTGGTAAAGTTCCAGGTTCTGATGAAGAACTAGAACATCATGCTGATGATTCTGAAGACTTTGCAGCTTTAGCTTTCAAAGTAATGACTGACCCATTTGTTGGACGTTTAACATTCTTCCGTGTCTATTCAGGAACGCTTGAAGCAGGATCATATGTCTTAAACGCAACAAAGGACAAACGTGAACGTGTTGGTCGGATTCTACAAATGCACGCCAACCACCGTGAAGAAATCCCAGAAGTATTTGCTGGAGATATCGCCGCAGCTGTTGGTTTGAAAGACACCGGAACCGGTGATACCCTATGTGCAGAAGGTCAACCAGTTATTCTTGAATCTATGGAATTCCCAGAGCCAGTTATCAATGTTGCCATTGAACCAGATTCAAAAGCAGACCAAGATAAGATGTCAACTGCTTTAGCTAAATTAGCTGAAGAAGATCCAACCTTCCGTGCAACCACTGACCATGAAACTGGTCAAACCATTATCGCTGGTATGGGTGAATTGCACTTAGATATCATTGTAGACCGTTTGAAACGTGAATTTAAAGTATCCGCTACGGTAGGTGCACCTCAAGTTTCTTACCGTGAAACCTTCCGTAAATCTGTACAAGCTCAAGGTAAATTCGTTCGCCAATCAGGTGGTAAAGGACAATACGGGGATGTATGGATTGAATTTACACCAAATACTGAAGGTGGCGGTTATGAGTTCGAAGACGCTATCGTTGGTGGGGTTGTACCTCGTGAATACATTCCATCTGTTGACGCAGGTCTACAAGATGCGATGGAAAATGGGGTCCTTGCAGGTTATCCATTAGTTGACGTTAAAGCGAAACTATATGATGGATCATACCACGATGTCGACTCTTCAGAAACAGCCTTTAAAGTGGCCGCTTCTCTAGCTTTACGTGAAGCAGCTAAACATGCAGATCCAGTTATTCTTGAACCAATGATGTCGGTTGATATCACTGTTCCAGAAGAATACTTAGGAGATGTTATGGGCCATGTCAACTCACGTCGTGGTCGAATTGAAGGAACCGAAGCTCGCGGAAACGCTCAAATTGTTAAATCATTCGTTCCATTATCTGAAATGTTTGGTTACGCAACTACCTTACGTTCTTCAACCCAAGGACGCGGAACCTTTACTATGCAATTTGACCACTATGAAGCTGTTCCAAAATCAATTCAAGAAGAAATTATTGCAAAACACGGTAAATAATGCCGAAAAGTCAATGATTTCCTTACCGGCTTAGCGGTGATTTGTTGAAATTACCGCTAAATAACGGTATACTAATTTCGATAGATTAAACAATAGTCTATAATTATTAAAGCGATATATCTTAAGGAGGAATACTTAATGTCAAAAGAAAAATACGAACGTACCAAACCCCATGTTAATATTGGGACTTTAGGACACGTTGACCACGGTAAAACTACTACAACTGCAGCAATCGCTACCGTATTGGCTAAACATGGTCTTGGTGAAGCTAAAGACTATGCTTCCATCGATAATGCTCCAGAAGAAAAAGAACGTGGAATTACCATCAACACTTCTCACGTTGAGTACGAAACTGAAAACCGTCACTACGCTCACGTGGACGCTCCAGGACACGCGGACTACATCAAAAACATGATCACTGGTGCTGCGCAAATGGACGGTGCTATCATCGTTGTTTCTGCAGCTGATGGTCCAATGCCTCAAACTCGTGAACATATCTTGTTATCACGTCAAGTAGGGGTTCCTTACTTCGTAGTTTACTTAAACAAAGCTGACATGGTTGACGACGAAGAACTACTAGAATTAGTAGAATTAGAAGTTCGTGACCTCTTATCAGAATACGACTACCCAGGAGATGAAGTACCTGTTATCGTTGGTTCTTCATTGAAAGCCTTAGAAGGTGACGAAAAATGGGAACAACGTATTATGGACTTAATGGCTGCTGTTGACGAATACATTCCAGAACCAGAACGTGACACCGACAAACCATTTATGATGCCAGTCGAAGACGTATTCTCTATCACTGGTCGTGGTACCGTTGCAACTGGTCGTGTTGAACGTGGCCAAATTAAAGTTGGGGATGTTGTAGAAATCGTTGGTATTAAAGATACTAAATCTACTACTGTAACCGGTGTTGAAATGTTCCGTAAGATGTTAGACTTCGCTGAAGCTGGAGATAACATCGGTGCTTTACTTCGTGGGGTTACTCGTGAAGATATCGAACGTGGACAAGTTCTAGCTGCACCTGGAACCATCACTCCTCATACTAAATTTAAAGCTGAAGTGTATGTTCTATCTAAAGAAGAAGGTGGACGTCATACTCCATTCTTCTCTAACTACCGTCCACAATTCTACTTCCGTACAACTGACGTTACCGGTGTTGTTGAATTACCAGAAGGAACTGAAATGGTAATGCCTGGTGATAACGTAACGATGACCGTAGAATTGATTCACCCAATCGCTATTGAAAACGGTACTCGTTTCTCAATCCGTGAAGGTGGACGTACTGTAGGTGCCGGAACTGTTACTGAAATTGATGAATAATTAATTTCATATAAGTTTTAATGAAAAATCCACTTGGAGATGATCCAGGTGGATTTTTTAGGTATTCCATAATTTCAAGTTACAGGAGGCCACTGCCATGACTAATCTTACGAATCTAACATCTAGAAAGTGACTGTTCCTCAAATCAGGAATTTAACTCGACAAGATTTAACCGATAAGTCGTGAAGATTTGCTAAGGTGTCTAGATTGCCTATTGTCTGAATTAGGCTCATGTTTGTTTTGAAGTTGAAAAGAAATACAAAGTTTCCAATATAAAGACCGCTCGAAAAGCAAATAAAGCTTTCGAACGGTCTTTTAAATATGGAAACATGGTCTTATGAATGAGCCTCTTCATTCTCTTTAAGTTGTTGATAGAGTTGCTTTACACTTTGTTTTAAAACTGGATGGAGCCAATGAGGGGCAATTTCGTTCAATGGTTCTAAGACAAAGAGACGTTCTTGAATGTAAGGATGGGGAACAATCAGCCGGTCTGTATAAATCTGTTCTTGATCATAGAATAAGAGATCTAAATCTAAAGTACGAGGTCCCCAATGTTCAGTACGAATACGACCTGATTCGTTCTCGATCGATTGCAAAATAGTCAAAAGATAATCAGCTGTTTCAGTCGTTTCAACTTCGACGACCTGATTTAAAAAATCAGGCTGGTCGGTCTTACCCCAGGCTGGGGTTTTAATTTGACTGGATGCCTGGATGACTTTTAGACCATGATCGGCCATAGCTCTTAGTGCTTGATCCAGATATGCTTGACGATCACCTTGATTACTACCAAGGGCGATATAAGCTCGGTGGCGCTGGCGTTTAACCCTAACCGCACAAGTATTCAACGGAAGGGGGACAGGTGCACTGGGTTTGGCGAGTTCTAATTCAACTGCAGAGACTAGCGGATACAAGTCTAATATCTTCTGACAAAGTCGATAGGCCACCGTTTCAATAAAGTCATAGCTAGTTTCTTGCATCCATTGGGTCAATTGTTGGCAGAGCTTTCCATAATCAATCGATTGATCTAAGTCTTCTTGAATGGCTGCTTGACTCATGTCGTAGCTAAGGGCTAAGGTCAAGTAGAACTTTTGCCCCAGATCTTTTTCACTTTGAAAGAGACCATGATAAGCATAGACTTCCAGGTCTTTGATGATAAGTTGATCCATCACGTTCACCTTCCTTAATATTTGAGGACTTGATTCTTACGTTCTTCGGGCCAATAACATAGGTCGTAGGCCGGACATTGGAAACATAAGCGGGCTTCTTTGTCTGCTAATTGAAAGGCACGGACAAAAGGGTCTGTAGCAATTTCCTGGCTGTGACGGTGCTGACTAATTGCTTGTAAGATGAGCGCTTGTTGCTCAGGATTGAAATCCATTTCTTGCAGGAATGATCGAGCAATCTCCAACGAGTGGAGATGGTGGTCTTTTCCATCCGTCCCAGAGAGACTGCGACCTAAATCATGGAGCAATGCTGTTACATAGACTAGATCTTTGTCAACAGGAATCTGGTCTTCAAGACAATGAATATAGCAAATCCGCGCCACATCGATGAAGTGTTGTAATGAATGCTTGCAGAAAATTCGTTCACTTTCTTGGTCTGCTAAATCTTTTACCAGTTTTTGGTAAGAATCATGAGTTAATAAATAATTAGTATTGTTCATTATAAGCCCATCATACGAAAAGCTTCAGCTTTTAATTCTTTGTCGGTTTCAAGGCACCCCTTAGCCACACAGGTAACGGTCTTGGTTCCTGGTTTTTGAACGCCACGCATGTTCATACACATATGTTCAGCTTCAATAACAACCATTGCTCCTTGGGCTTTCAAATAAGTCATCAATGCTTCAGTAATCTCCAAGGTCAATCGTTCTTGGATTTGTGGTTTGCGGGCATAGACATCAACAGTCCGAGCTAATTTGGAAAGTCCAGCCACACGTCCTGAAGGGATATAGGCAATATGCGCCTTACCCCAGAATGGCAAGAAATGGTGTTCACACATGGAGTGGAAATTGATATCTTTCTCGACCACTAGATTATTATCAACGATTTCAAATGATTTTTGCAAATGGCTTTCGGCAGTTTGATTCAAGCCGGAGAAGACTTCTTGGTACATCTTGGCAATCCGCTGAGGCGTTTCAACTAAACCCTCTCTTTTTGGATCTTCGCCAATCGCTTCGATAATCATTTGGACAGCTTTTTCAATTTTTTCTTTATTCATTTTGTTTCCTCCTATTATAGGTCTAAATATAATCGCTCGATCAAATACGGACGAATCTGACTTAAGAAATAGAGCGATCCAGTGATGACTAGCAGAGATTGTTGTGTGTCTTTTGCTTGGGCTTCTTGTAGATATTGATCAACAAATGCTTTCCAGTCGCTAATAAATTGATCTCCCTCTTGTAGATAGCCTTGAAGTTCTGTACTTGAAAAGGCATTATCATGTTCAAATTGAGTCAAATTAAAGCTAGCTAAGGGTAGTTGATGTAATTGATCCAACATCGTTTGGATGTCTTTGGTATTAATGCAGGCAAATAGCATATCGATCTGTTTATCAGCAAAACGGCTTTGTAAATTGTCTACCAAGCGTTGGACAGCATGGGGATTATGAGCGCCATCAAGAATAATTCTTGGATTATCCGTTAATTTCTCCATGCGACCGGCAATAAAGGTATGGTCTAAGGCTGCCTGTATCTGGCCGACATCATAAGTCCAATGATATTTATCTGCCAGAACTTCAAACAAGGCCAAGGCCATGCCCGCATTTTCAATTTGTTGCTCTCCTAATAAAGGGGTGCGGAAGTTAGCTTTGTCAATGGGTGAATCAGCAAATGGACTATGATAGCGGAAAGTTTCTCCTTCACTGGCTGGGTTTTCATCAGTCAATGGACTGACTTGATAATCCTGACCGAATTGATAAGTAGGAACAGCTACTTTATTCGCTTGAGCTTGAATCACTTGCAGAGCTTGACGATCAATCTTACCAGTAACAAGCGGGGCACCTGCTTTGATAATTCCCGCTTTTTGTTGGGCGATTTCGGCGAGTGTCTCGCCTAAAATGGCCTGGTGGTCTAGACCAATCGTTGTGATCCCAGTTAATTCTGGCAAGCAGACATTGGTAGAATCTAGCAAACCGCCGAGTCCAGTCTCCATAATGACCCAATCCACGGCTTCTTGAGCGAAATAATCATAGGCAATTACGGTCACTAGCTCGAACTCAGTGATGCCTTTGATTTGACTAGTATTTCCATGCACGCTAAAGATTTGTTGGTATCGTTGAATATATTTACTTAATTCTTCAGTCGGAATCGGTTCTTGGTTAATGGTCATTTGTTCTTCATAGGCCATCATATAAGGCGATGAGAAGATACCGACGCTGAGACCCTGACTTCTAAGTAATTGATACAGGTGAGCGATGGTAGATCCCTTGCCATTGGTACCGGCAATGTGGATGACTTTACTCTTGCGTTCAGGATGACCGACCAAGTCTAATAGGGCTTGAACTCGTTCTAAACCGAGTCGCGGCTCTTTGCTGTGGTATTGATTGAGCCATTCGACAGCTTTATTGGCTCCGTGCATATTATCACTCTATTCTTTCATGTAATCATTTCCATGGCCTTCATTCTAATACAGATTGTACGCGATTTAAAGGATTTCTTTCCGATGAGATTGAAGTTGAGAGATTTTGTCAGTCAGATAAGATTTTCTTATCCGTTTCCTAAGAAGTTCTAATTTGTAAGCGCAAACAATTACCACTATGATGAAGATACCAAATAAATGGAATATAAATTAGGGAGGGGTTATTTAATGGATTTTGATTGGATTAAGGGGAGATCAATTGCAAATCCAGATAAAGTTGCCGTCATTGATGCAGGTAAGAAGACTCAATGGACCTATCGTGAGCTAAATATTCGTGCCGAAAATTTAGCGAATCATTTACAAGAACAGGGGATCAAGAAGGGGGACCGCGTGGGAGCATTCGTTCCCAATGATATCGCGGTAATTGATTTGTTCTTAGCTTCGATAAAATTAGGGGCCGTCTTTGTACCCCTGAACTGGCGACTCAAAGCCGTTGAGATTGCTCGGATTGTCGAGGATGCAGGTATTGAATATATCTTATATGCGACCAACCATTATGATCGCTTAGCTGAAGTGCCACAAGAATATATCAAATATAACGTCGATGAAGCTGAATATAATGCCATCGTGGATCCTAGCTCACACCGGCCGTTTAAGAGTGTCGATTTACAGCCAGATGATGTGGCCATGTTGATCTATACCAGTGGTTCAACGGGAACACCTAAAGGGGTGATTCATACTCACCATAGTTATCGAAATAATACTTTTAACGAAATTATGTCTTGGGATTTCCATCAATCCTCTTCGACAATTATTTTTGCACCAATGTTCCATGTGGTGGCCTTCAACGACTTGGCTGTTACGATTTTAATGATCGGTGGAACGCTAATCTTGGAACGTTACTTTGAACCTAAGACGATTGTTGATCGAATAGTAACCTATAAACCAAGTATTCTGGTATTGATTCCAACCATGTATTATGCCTTATTAGCCAATAAAGAATTTCATCCCAGTATTCTTGAACCCGTAGAATACTGTATCTCTGGAGGTTCACCACCACTGCCTGAGATTACCCAGGCCTTTAATCAGTTTGGCGTTCAAATTCTGAACGTTTATGGGATGACTGAAGCACCTTTATGTACTTACAATCCACCTGAACTTGCTAAAAAACATCCAAATGGCATTGGTCGAGCTATTGCCAATGTGGAATTTAAAGTGGTCAATGAAGCGATGGAAGAAGTACCGTATGGTGAGTTGGGAGAATTGCTCATCAGTGGCGAGAATGTGACCCCAGGATACTGGAATTTACCACAGCTTAACGAAACTGAATTCTATCAAGGATTTTATAAATCCGGTGACTTGGCCACCATGACTGAAGATGGCGTGATTACCATTATCAACCGTAAGAAAGAATTAATTATTACTGGTGGCGAGAATGTCTTGCCTTCTGAAGTCGAAGTCGTGCTGAATAAGCATCCGTTAATTAAGACAGCGATTGTGATTGGTTATGATAACCCAGTCTTTGGTGAATCGGTCTCAGCAGCGGTTATTCTGAATAAGGAAGCCTTGCATCATGATGATTATGAAAAAGTACTTGACGAATATTGCTTGAAGAATTTGGCCGGCTATAAGACGCCTAAATTATATCTTGTCTTAGATCAACTGCCAGTAAACTCAACCGGTAAGCCAGATCGTTTGGTCTTACGAGAAATGATGAATGCCTACGCTAAAGAGAAGGAAAAAGAAAAAACGGTGAATGCTTAAAGCATATTAGAGGAGGAATAAACGATGACACAACGTAAAGAAATTTTGGCCCAATATTATCCGGAAGACGTCTTAAAAATTAGTCGCCATTTAACCGATGGAGAAGTTGAATTCTTAAAACAATTGAATGACCTGTTAGAACAAAAATATCGTAAAGACTTAAATCAACACTGGGTGGATGCCACCGTTCCAGAAGGCTTCTTTGAGGATCTAGGTCAATTAAATTATATGCAGAATCCGCTCTTGTTCCAGGATCGACCTGGCAAGAAATTGACCAGCCAATTGTTTCAATTCTTCTTTACTTATACCTTAGCTCGTTTCGATGTTTCTCTAAGTACCTTACTGGGTGTTCACTCTGGATTAGGATTCAACTCCTTCTTCTTCGGTGGTAGTCAGGAACAGCTAGCGAAATATATTCCGGCTTTGGCCAGCCATAAGTTACGGACCTGTTTCGCCTTAACTGAACCTGATCATGGTTCTGATGTGGCCTGGGGGTTAGAAACCCAAGCTAAGCGAGAAGGAGACAAATGGATTCTTAACGGACAAAAACGTTGGATCGGTGGCGCCATCGTCGCTGATGTCATTCCAGTCTTTGCCCGTGATACTGAGACCAATAAACCAAAATGCTTTATCGTTAAAAGAGATCAAGCTGGTGTCAAGATTGATGTGATTGAGAACAAGATTGCTCTAAGAATTGTACCAAATTGCAACATTGAGTTGAAAGATGTTGAGGTTGCTGAAACAGATCGCTTGCAGAATATTAATACATTTAAAGATATTGCCAAGGTTTTATATTCTACCCGGGCTTCAGTTGCTTTCATGGCTACCGGAGCGATGGCTGGTGCACTGCGAGCAACCCGTAAATATGTGATGGAACGGAAACAGTTCGGTAAAGAAATTTCAAATTATCAATTAGTTCAAGAGAAATTAGCCATGATGCAAGCGAACCTAACCAGTGCCATGGCCTTATGTGCCCAAATTGCTGATCTGCAAGAAGAAGGCGATTATAACGAAGTAGTGACTTCGATTGGTAAGATGCATAATGCTTTACGTCTAAGAGAATCCGTGGCGATGGGTCGAGGCATCTGTGGAGGAAATGGTATCGTGGTAGACTATGATATTGCCCGCTTCTTTAATGATGCGGAAGCTATCTTTACTTATGAAGGAACCCATGAAGTCAATGCCTTAGTAATCGGCCGAGCTTTAACCGGACAAGCTGCCTTTAATTAAGCGGTATCGCTAAAATTTTAGATGGAGGGAAGACCATGACAATAAGAAATGCAACCGTCCTGGGGGCGGGAGTAATGGGGAGCCAGATTGCCGCACTCTTGGTCAATGCAGGTTTACGCGTTAAGTTACTAGATGTTGCCATTGATCCCCAAGATAAGAATAAGTTAGCCAAAGCGGGGTACGATCGTATCGTCGATCCGAAGAAGGGCATGTTATTTGATCCCAGCTTTGCAGGAAATCTAAGCTATGGAAATTTTGATGATGATTTAAGTCAACCGTCAGACGCCGATATATTTATTGAAGCAGTTAAAGAAGATATCAAGATTAAATATGAAGTTTGGTCCAAGGTGGCCGGCGTGGCGAAAGCATCAGCGATTCTAGCAACGAATACTTCAGGTATTCCCATTAACATGATTGCCAAGGTATTTGACGAAGCAACTCGTCAGCGTTTTATTGGACTCCATTTCTTTAACCCACCGCGCTTTATGAAATTAATTGAATTAATTCCGAATAAGTCTAGTTCTCCTGAACTCGTGGCTGAAGTTAAGGCTTTTGCTGAAGATGTCCTTGGTAAAGGCGTGGTTGTTGCCAATGATGTGCCAGCCTTTGTCGCTAATCGGACCGGGGTTCATGCCATGGGCGAGATTATGTCTCGGGCTGAACAAGCTGGCTTGTCAGTGGCTGAAGTGGATGCACTCACCGGTAAGGCCATTGGTCGGCCGATGGGAACCTACACCTTGTCAGACCTTGTGGGTAATGATATTGCCCTCTTTGTCAGTCAAGGTTTACGCCAAGATCCAAGTGAAGCGAAATTCTTCCATCCAGTTAAATCATTGCCAGCGATGGTTGAAAAAGGTCTGTTAGGAAATAAAGCTAAAGCTGGTTTCTATAAGCGTGAGGGACGAAACAAATACGTATTAAATTTAGAAACCATGGAATACCAACCCCTTGAAAAGGTTCAATTACCACTCTTAGCTAAATTTACTAAGAATGTTAAAGAAAATCTTGATCTTATTTTTACCGAGCAAGATCCGGCTGCTAAATTCCTTTGGGAAAGCTTGCGTGAAACCTTTGCCTATGCTGCTCAGAATGTGCCCAAAGCCAGCGAGGATTATAAAGCGATTGATCAGGCGATGGTTTGGGGCTTCAATTGGCAATACGGACCTTTCCAACTATGGGACTTAATGGGATTCGACCGAGTAAAGGAACGGATGCAAGAAGAAGGCGTCGCCTTGCCGGATTGGGTAAAGGAACGCAACACGCCATTCTATGCCGATACAAAAGCTGATACTAGCGCTTCATCTGATCAGATAGCCATTGAAGAAGTTCTATGGGATCGTCCTGGTCAATCAAGCCTGAAGGTAACTCAAGACCAACAGCTCATCTTTATGATTCAAACAGCCAATAATACGATTAATGATGAGCTATCGCAAGCAATTGTCGAAGCGGTAGATCGCTTAGAAGAAGGACCTTATTCTTCGATGGTCATCAGTTCTAAGGGACCTCACTTCTCGCTCGGAGCCAATTTAAAGCTGGTTCGGGAAACGATTGAAGCCAATCAAATTCAAGAAGTCATTGACACAACCGTCAAAGAACTTCATCAAGCAGTCAATCGCATCCGCTATGCAAGTAAACCAATCGTTACGGCGGCTCAAGGTCGAGCTTTAGGAGGCGGTTGTGAATTACTCTTAGCCTCACCTTATGTGGTCGCTGCGGCTGAAAGTTATATTGGACTGGTTGAAGTGGGCGTCGGACTGATTCCAGCTGGCGGAGGCCTGGCTGAAATAACCGAACGTATCATGACCCAACCAGGGCTAGAAGCCAATAAGATTAAACTCTTAGCTGATGCGGTAAGTAATATTGCCCAAGCAAAAGTTTACATGAATGCCTATGAAGCCAGACGCAACTTTATTTTGCGCGAAACTGATTTAATTATTAATAATGGCGATAAAAGAGTTCCTATCGCTTTGGCTTATGCTAAGTTGTTGGCTAAAAGCAATTATATTCCACGCAGTCGACAAAACTTTGTTGGCCTGGGTCAAGATTTTGAAGCGGTGGTTGAAGCTCAATTGGATGCCATGCGAGTAGGTGGTTTTATCAGCGATTACGATATGGAAATCTGCTTGGCCTTGGCTCATGTAGTAGCTGGGGGCGACATTCCGCGAGGGGCATTGATTAATCAAGCTTGGCTACAAGATTTGGAAAGAGAAGCCTTTGTCAGACTTGTTCATAATCAAAAAACTTATGAACGAATTACCCACATGCTAGAAACTCATAAACCACTAAGAAACTAGAAAAATGCTGGAGAAAGGAATGACATGAATGGAAGAAGCATACATTGTGGCTTATGGACGTTCGGCCATTGCTAAAGGAAAGAAGAATGGAGCCTTGGCATTTGAACGTCCAGATGATGTCGCCGCCGAAATTCTTAAAGGTGTCATCGACCGGATTGAAGGCGACTTTGATCCGGCCCTAATAGAAGATGTTATCGTTGGGAATGCTTTCCCTGAGGGAGTCCAAGGTTTCAATATAGCTCGGAATGTTGCCTTGCGAGCTGGTTTACCCTATTCTGTCCCTGGACAAACGGTTAACCGTTACTGTTCATCAGGCTTACAGACCATTGCTAGCGCTGCTAATGCCATTATGGCTGGGCAGGCTGATGTGATGGCAGCGGGAGGGGTTGAGTTTATGAGTGCCGTTCCAATGGGGGGCAATGAACCAACCAATAACCCAACTTTACAGAAAGAAGATGTTGGTCAAGCCTATCCAATGGGGCTAACCGCTGAAAAGGTAGCCGAAAAATATCAAGTCAGTCGTCAGGATCAAGATGCTTTTGCGGTCCGCAGTCATCAACGAGCTAAAGCTGCCCAAGATGCTGGACGCTTAGCCGATGAAATTATTCCACTGAAAGTTAAGAAAGTCACGTATCAAGATAATAAACCTGTTGTAGAGCAAGTTGAATTTAAAGATGATGAAGGGATTCGACCAGAATCTAATCTAGAAAGCCTGGCTAAATTGCCTACGATCTTCAAAGCCAAAGGCACGGTTACTGCAGCCTCATCTTCTCAAGTCAGCGATGGTGCAGGGTTTGTGATTCTGATGTCTGGAAAGAAAGTCAAAGAATTAGGGATTAAACCAATTGCTAAGTTCTTAGGCTATAAAGCAGTGGGGGTGGACCCTAAATATATGGGAATCGGGCCGGCCTACGCGATTCCAGAAGTCTTAAAATTAACTGGACTAAGTATTGATGATATTGATCTGTTTGAAATTAATGAAGCTTTTGCTGCCCAGGCTTTGGCTTCAATGAACGAGTTACAGATTGATCCAGAAATTACGAACGTGAATGGGGGAGCCATTGCCTTAGGCCATCCTTTAGGAGCCACGGGAGCCATCTTGACGTCGCGCTTATTAGCTGAAATGGCTCGTCGTCCTGAAAGTAAATATGGGATTGTATCTATGTGTATCGGTGTTGGTATGGGAGCTGCTGGAGTTTTTGAATATCTACATTAATAAGGGGGAAGGACATGTATCAAACCCTAACCTATGAGTTGAAGGATCGGATAGCCTATGTCACGCTGAATCGGCCCCAACAGGGGAATGCCTTTGCGGAAGAAAGTTATACTGAAATCAAGCAAGTATTTGATCAAATTAATCTGGATGATCAAGTCGACGTCGCGATTTTGACCGGCAAGGGTAAACATTTTAGTGCGGGTGGAGACATTCAACTCTTCCAACAAATGTTAGAACAGAAGCGCTATTTAACTGAAACAGATATCTTAGCTACCGGAGCCATGGTCAATAGCATTAAACAAAATAAGAAAGTCGTGATTGCGGCGATTAATGGAATTGCAGCCGGTGCTGGTTTAGGCTTAGCCTTAGCTTGCGATTTTATCTTAATGGAAGAACAGGGTAAATTGCTAACCGCTTTTATCGGTTTAGCTTTCCCGGGGGATACAGATCTAATCTATCATCTCTATCAAGCCATGCCGACTCAGCAACTGAACAGCCATCTTATGTTGAATGAGCCAATCTCAGCTGAACAGGGTCGCCGTTATGGCCTGGTCAATAAAGTGGTTCCGCCAGGAAAAGTCGTCTCGGACGCTGAGGAATTGGCTCGGAAACTGCAAACCGGTCCGCTAAACACTTATGCTTATCAGAAAGAACTCTTAGCTAGTCTTAATTATCCTGAGATTGATCAATTCAATCAACAAGAAGCGAAATTTATGAGTTTGGCTTCAAGACAGGACGCCCATGCTGAAGCGGTTACAAAATTCTTGCAGAAGTGATATTATGTAGACACCAAAGCTAAAAGAGGTGTCTTATGGATATAAATTCAATGCAGTATCTGATTGAAATTGTCGATGCAGGTTTTAATCTAACGGCCGCTGCCAGTAAATTGTATTTATCCCAATCGGCCCTAAGTCAATTTATCAAAACTTTCCAAACCGATCATGACGTAAGTTTATTTAAGCGAAAGAATGGCAGAATTGTTGGGTTTACCTCTGCCGGTCGCAAGATATATCAAGCCGCTTTAGAGGTTAATCATAAGTATGAAGAATTTATTTCCGTTGTTGAGAAAGAATCTTTGCGCCAAAAAGGGACCTTTCGTTTAGGTGCTCATCCAACCATTCTGCGTTTGTTCTTCCGTAAGTTTATCCCTCAGTTTATGCTTGAATATCCTGAAGCCTTTATTGAAACAGTCGAAGCAGGTTCACTGGTCTTGTCAGAAATGATGGAAGACGAAGTCCTCCATGCAGCGATTTTGTCGCAACCAACCCACTTAGATCCTGATAAATATGAGCAACATCTACTCGGGCGAACAGAAGTGGCTGCCTTTATGAACCCTGATCATCCTCTGGCCAACAAGCATATTCTTTCTTGGAAAGATATTGATGGTTATTTCTACACCACCTATAACTCAACAGATGGTTTAGTGAGTGAGATTCAGGAAAAGCTCAAAGCCCATGATTCACATGCCAAGTTATTAATCAGTTCAGACTCTTGGGATTATTTAATCGAAGCAGCAGAGGTGAATGAATTGATTGCAATCTTACCTACTGCATCGTTCGATATGTTTCGACAGAACATTCAACAAGTCGGCGTAGTGGAGAAACGTTTTTCCGATCCGATTGCCTATATTCCGACACTTGTCCGTCAAAAGAAAAGCAAGTATTCTAAACTAGAATCATTTATCTTCGCTTCTATTTTAGAGAATTTTTATGATGATAAACATAATCTACGTTACGATTTCCTCAAAAAATAAGCCGTCAGATCTTACTAAAAGAGGTGAATTATGAGAACTAAAGTAACTGAATTACTGGGTATTAAATACCCGATCGTTCAAGGCGCTATGCAATATATGTCGTTGGCAGATTTGGCCGCAGCGATTTCCAATGCTGGGGGGCTCGGGACGGTGCCTGCCATGGCCTTCGCCAATTCCGATGATTTACGTGCTGAAATTCGTAAGATGAAACAACTCACTGATAAACCTTTCGCCTTCAATATTTCCTTGGTACCTGAAGTCGTGATACCCGATATGATCTTTCAATATATTGATGTCATTATTGAAGAAGGGGTGGGTATTGTTGAGACCTCTGGTCAAAGGCCAGGAAACTTTATCACTCCTTTGAAAGATGCCGGTGTTAAAGTAATCCATAAGGTAACTAGCCTCAAACATGCTCGGGCAGCCATTAAAGATGGAGCCGATATTATTTCAATGATTGGTATGGAGGCGGGGGGACATCCTGGTATGGAACAAGTGGCCGGATCGATTCTTTGGGCCAAGGCAGCTGAAGAACTAGAAGTTCCGGTGCTGGCTGGTGGCGGCATTGTTGATGGTAAGAGCTTTTATGCCGCCATGGCTTTAGGAGTAGATGGAGTTCTAGTAAGTACTCGTTTTCTAGCAACCCCTGAAGTCAATGCTAGTGAGGCCTACCGTCAAGCTCTCCTCCAGGTCCCCGAGAATGGTACCGTCTTAACTATGAAATCCCTAAAGAACGCTATGCGGGTGGCCAACAATGCTTTCGCTCAGAAAATTTTAGCGGCTGAAGCTGAAGGTGCTACTTTAAAAGACTTGATGCCATTAATATCTGGGCGTCGATCTTATGAGGCCATGATTGAGGGTCGTCTCGATGAGGGACAGATGAGTATGGGCCAAGGCGTGGGTCGAATTCATGACATCAAGCCAGCTGGTCAAATTATTGAAGAATTTATCAGCGAATTTCGCACTTGCCACCAAGCAATGGCTCAATTAATAAACGAATAGATTCATAAAAGTCGATAGATGTGCTTAGTTTAAGTGCATCTATCTTCTTTTAAAAGGGGAATGTTTATGAGAAATTTACAAGCGAGTAATTATATTGAGGTAATGGCCAAGATTCCCGATCAAGCAATTATTGCTACGACTTCTTTTGGTATTGGTGGGATGCCGGAACAGCTGTTTGCTGGATTGGGGGAATATTATCGGCAGCACCAATCGCCGCGTGCGATTACCTTTATCTCGACAGCCGGTTTGGGTATGGGGGAAGGGCGAGGATTAGATCATCTGATAGCTCCTGGTTTATTGAAACGGGTCGTCAGTTCTTACTTATTTTTATGTCCTCTAGCCGAAGCGCTAGCTCGTCAGGATGCTTATGAATTATTCATGCTGCCCCAGGGGATCATTGGTCAACTGTATCAGAATGCTGCTCAACGGGGGCCAGGTGTCTTTAGCCAAGTAGGTTTAGATACTTTTATCGATCCGAGACTCCAAGCGGGTCAGATGAATCCTTCAGCCCAAGCCCAAACACCTTATGTTTCGGCGTGTCAGATCGATGGTCAACCTTATCTTCATTATCGTCCACTAAACTTTAATGTGGCTTTTATTAAGGGGACCTTTGCCGATCGTCAGGGAAATATTTCCTTGAAACATGAAACGAATCGTCTGGAACAATTCTCATTGGCTGCCGGAGCAAAGAATGCGGGAGGTCTAGTTATTGCCCAGGTTGAAGAAATCATTGACGAGAAGATTCCAGCCCATGAAGTGGTCGTACCTGGTCACCTAGTAGATGAAGTAGTGATTGGCCAAAGTCATTATCATCAGCAGACTCCTTTCATTCAATATAGTCCGTATTTATCGAATGAGCAGACCAAAGAGTTAAGCTTCGAAACGCAAACTTCTTTAACCATTGAGGACATTATATTAAGACGGGCAGCCAGCGAGCTTCCTGATTATTCATTGGTTAATATCGGCAATGGTTTGGCTTCGCGGATTAATCGGGTGATTGGCGAACAAGGACTATTAGATCGGATTAAATTTGCTATTGACTTTGGGGGCTATGGCGGCTACCCATGTTCGGGCTATGACTATGGTCCCAGTATCAATGCCGAAGCCATCCTAGCTAGCCAAGACATGTTTAGTCTCTTCCACGGAGGAGGCTTAGATGCGACCATCCTTGGCTTTGGTCAGCTGGATCCTTATGGGAATATGAACTCTACCCTATTAGGCGGGAAGATCTATGGCCCTGGTGGAATGATTGATATTACCCATGGTGCCCAGAAGATTATTTTTATCGGTGAATTTAGACAAGGAGAGCAAATAGAGTTAGTTGATCAGCAAGTTCGTATACTTCACTCTGGCAATCACGATAAATTTGTTAAGAAACTAGCTAATATTTCTTTCGCCAGTGGTATTCAATTAAATGCCGGCAAAGAAATAATGGTCATCACTTCACGGGCAGTATTTGATTTGGATAGGCAAGGTAAGTTACGCCTGATTGAAATTGCCCCTGGTTTAGATTTAGAACAGGATATTCTTCAACAACTTCCATTTCAACCTGTGATGAGTCCGAATCTCAAGGAGATGGATTCAAGTTTATTTGATTTAACTTGGCAGCATCCCTTGTGTCGTTGAGAAGATAATTGGGAAATTTGCTTGGTTTGAAGCCATTTTAGATGAAAAGTTTGAAGCCGTAATGGTACAATGACCCTTAGAAAGGGAGATGATAAGATGAACCTTGATAATTTTTTCCGCTCAATTGTCAATGCTCTGCCGGGTATCTTTGGTGCTTTATTATTATTAGTCGTAGCCTTAGTGGTGGCTTGGGCGATTAAACGCTTCACCATCACCGTTTTAAATAAGATTGATTTCGATCAACAGTTACAACATTGGGGTTTTGCCAAAAGCAAGGAAGAAGCCAATGTATTTATTGAAACGATTGCTTCTATACTATACTTTATTGTTATTATTCTATTCTTACCAAGTATTCTCGCAGGTCTAAATATTGGTGGAGCTTTAAATCCAATTGTGGCCATGTTTGCTACTTTCTTAGCCTTTATTCCTAACCTATTGATGGCCTTGATTATTCTAATTATTGGGGGCTATTTCTGTAACTTTATTAAGCGTTTAGTCAAGAACATTCTTACCGGTTTGAACATTGACAAATGGTATCGTAAGGTGACTAAACAATCGGTTCACGGATTGAATGTGAATGAAAATCAAATGGCGGATGTCTTATCTTCTGTGGTTTATGTTCTCTTGTATATTCCGATTCTTACGGTCGCTTTAGAGACTCTAGGGATTCAATCTATTTCTCAACCCATCATTGATGTCTTAAACCAAATTCTCGGTGCCATTCCGAATATCTTTGCAGCGGTAGTTATGCTAATTATTGGTAGCTTCGTCGGCAAACTGCTAGGCGATGTCGTTGAAGGCTTATTATCTACCTCTGGAATTGATCAATATTCTAAATATTTAAATTTCAAAGGAGAAAGCCAACTCAAAATTTCAGGAGTCATTGGTGTATTAGTTCAAAGTCTCTTGACCCTATTCTTTATCGTTGAAGCGATTAACATCCTAAATCTGGATGTCCTAAATGCAATTGGTTCTTCAATTATTGCCTATATTCCAGCGGTGATTTCAGCGGTGATTATCTTGGCGCTTGGGCTCATCGGAGGAAATATCTTCGCCAACTTTATTAAACAAGTATCTGGATCAAGCTTATTTAGTGAATTGGTTCGCTTTACAATTATTGCTTTGGCTATCTTTATGACCTTAGACCAATTGAAAATCGCTCAAACCATTGTAAACTCTGCCTTTGTGATTATTCTTGGTGCTTTAGCCGGTGCCTTCGTCCTAGCCTTTGGTTTAGGCGGCAAAGATTATGCTCATCGCAAGCTAGAAGAAATCGACCATACTCTGGCCAAAGAAGGAGAACAATCCAATCAAATTATCACCGACCCTCAACAAACACTGAATGAAGATGATCATTTAGACCATCAAGTTTAAACTTGATACGAACCTAGACGATTTAAATAATCAGATAGGATGTCGTAACGCGATTAAATATTTTAGCGATACACACTCAGAATGAATTTACAGCTACTAGCCCCTGTCTTGGTGGGTCTAAGTAGCTGTTTTTGTATGAATCAGTGTCAATGGATGATCCCTCAGATTCATTTGACCGACCTCAAGCTTAATAACTTTTTGAGAGGATCAGTAAACCGATTCGAATTTCAAAAATTATAATTGACCAGAAATTAAGAAAATATTCTCCAAATAACTAACGGGTTTCTACTATAATATAGGAAGAATTATGCCTAGGTTCCGTCAGATTAAGAACGATGAGAGTAAAAGATAATATTACTAACCGGTATGAGTAAACCCATCGTGTGTTTAAATTATAAAATTTAATATTTCCTGCGCTCATTGTCAGCCAAAAGAATTTAACCTGAATGAGTAAAAATATTTGAACTTTCTTTGAAATAGGCCTTGCAAGTCGGCAAAGCTTCCAGTATAATGTTCGTTGTGTCCTTAGGGATACTGTATTTACACCCGGTACTTTTAAAGTATGGGTGAGCTATGAAGCGGGAGGTTGCGACACGCTAGGATGAGTTGCCACTGCCTGGAGGTCGGTAATTCTCGCGGAGCTAGTCATTCGAAGATAATAGACGAAGGAGGAAAATAAATGGCAAACCAAAAAATTCGTATTCGTTTGAAAGCATATGAGCACCGTGCTCTTGATGTGTCAGCGAGTAAGATTGTAGAATCAGCGCAAAGAACAGGAGCTAAGACAGCTGGACCGATTCCATTACCAACCGAACGTTCAGTTTATACCGTGATCCGTTCTCCACATAAATACAAAGATTCTCGTGAACAATTCGAAATGCGTACCCACAAACGTTTAATTGACATCATCGACCCAACTGCTAAGACTGTGGACGCTTTGATGAAATTAGACTTACCAAGTGGTGTTGACGTTGAAATTAAATTATAAAATTAACAAAATGGAGGTGTACTCATGACCAAAGGAATCTTAGGAACAAAAGTAGGTATGACACAATACTTTACTGAAAACGGGGAATTAATCCCAGTCACTGTGATTCAAGCTCAACCAAACGTGGTATTGCAAGTTAAAAGCAATGAAACAGATGGCTATGAAGCAGTTCAGTTAGGTTTTCAAGATAAACGTGAAGTATTAGCAACCAAAGCACATAAAGGTCATGTAGCAAAAGCAAATGCTACTCCTAAGCGCTTCATTCGCGAATTTCGCAATGTCGAGCTAGGAGAATATGAAGTTGGACAAGAAATTACAGTTGAGACATTCGCAGCAGGAGACATCGTTGATGTAACAGGAACTTCCAAAGGGAAAGGTTTCCAAGGGGCTATTAAACGTCACGGTCAAGGTCGTGGACCTATGGCTCACGGTTCTCGTTACCATCGTCGTCCTGGTTCAATGGGTATGGCTTCTACGCCAAGCCGTGTATTGAAAGGTAAGAAATTACCAGGTCAAATGGGTGGCCAACGTATTACCATTCAAAACTTAGAAATCGTAGCAGTGAATCCAGAAGACAACATCATCCTTATTAAAGGAAATGTCCCAGGATCTAAGAAATCACTCGTTGAAATCAAATCAGCGATTAAATCAAATTAAATTCAGAGATAAGAAGGGAGGAACGAGAGAATGCCAAAAGTAACAATGTTCAAACAAGACGGAAGCCATGCTGGAGAAATCGAATTAAAAGATGCCATCTTTGGAATTGAACCAAATGAAGGAGTTATCTTTGACGCTGTTATTATGCAACGTGCTTCATTACGCCAAGGAACTCACGCGGTTAAGAATCGTAGCGCCGTTAGTGGCGGTGGCCGTAAACCTTGGAGACAAAAAGGTACCGGACGTGCGCGTCAAGGATCTACCCGTTCACCACAATGGGTTGGTGGAGGAACCGTCTTTGGACCAACACCTCGTTCATATAGCTATAAATTACCTAAGAAAGTACGTCGTTTAGCCTTACAATCTGTTTTATCACAAAAAGTTGCTGAAGAAAGCTTCGTCGTGATTGAAGATTTAGCTTTCGATGGACCAAAGACCAAAGAATTCAAAGAAGTATTGAATAAACTAAACCTAGACCAAAAAGTATTGCTAGTTTTAGAAGCAGAGAACGACAACACTTATTTATCAGCTCGTAACTTACCAAATGTAAAAGTGATCGATGATAATAATTTGAATGTTCTAGACTTAGTCAACTATGATAAAGTCTTAATTACTAAACAAGCATTATCAACAGTAGAGGAGGCTTTAGCATAATGGAATTTTCTGAAGTAATCCTACGTCCGGTTATTACCGAACAATCGATGAATGCCATTGACGAAAAGAAATACACTTTCGAAGTTGATCGTCGGGCCAACAAGAACTTAATCAAACAAGCGGTTGAAGCTATGTTTGAAGGAGTTAAAGTAGCTAAAGTAAACACAATTAATGTTGATGGAAAAGCAAAACGTATGGGTCGCTACCAAGGCTTCACCCGTAAATATAAGAAAGCCATCGTAACATTAACTCCAGAATCAGCTGATATTCAATTGTTCGAGTCAGATGACGAAGAATAATCAAGACTAAATCAAATAATATAGGAGGGAAAACCAGTGGCGATTAAACATTATAAAGCGACAACAAATGGTCGTCGTAATATGACAGGGTATGACTTCTCTGTGTTAACGACAGATAAACCAGAAAAAACACTTTTATCATCGCAAAAACAAAAAGCCGGTCGTAACAGCCAAGGTAAGATCACTGTCCGCCATAAAGGTGGGGGTCATAAACGGGCATACCGGATTATCGACTTCAAACGAAATAAAGATGGAGTGGTTGGAACGATTAAGACGATTGAATATGATCCAAATCGTTCAGCTAACATTGCCCTAGTTCATTATGAAGATGGGGTAAAAACTTACATCATTGCACCAAAGGGAATTAAAGTAGGTCAAAAGATTGAATCAGGACCTCAAGCAGACATCCAAGTAGGTAATGCCCTACCTTTAGCTAATATTCCAGTAGGTACCTTTGTTCATAATATTGAATTGAAACCTGGTAAAGGAGCTCAATTAGTGCGTTCAGCCGGAGCGAGTGCCCAAGTTCTTGGTCAAGAAGGTAAATATGTATTAGTTAAATTAGCTTCAGGTGAAGTTCGAATGATTCTAGCGACTTGCCGAGCAACTGTTGGAATTGTAGGTAATGAACAACACGAACTGATTAATATTGGTAAAGCTGGACGGTCTCGTTGGTTATCTAAACGTCCAACCGTTCGTGGTTCTGTAATGAACCCTAATGATCACCCACACGGTGGTGGGGAAGGTCGCGCACCAATCGGACATCCAAGTCCAATGACTCCATGGGGTAAACCTGCATTGGGTCTTAAGACACGTAATACCCGCAAAAAATCAAGCAAGTTAATCGTTCGTGGACGTAAGAAATAATTTGAGCCATAGATAATAAAGCGAAGGGAGGCTACACCGTGAGTCGTAGTTTGAAAAAAGGACCTTTTATTGATGAACACTTAATGAAAAAGGTAGAAGTGCAAGCAGAAAACAGTAAAAAACAAGTTATTAAAACTTGGTCACGCCGTTCAACCATTTTCCCTAATTTTATCGGATTAACCATTGCCGTATATGATGGTCGTAAACATGTGCCTGTATATATCCAAGAAGATATGGTCGGTCATAAATTAGGCGAATTTGTACCAACAAGAACTTACCGTGGTCATAGTAAAGATGACAAACAAACTAAGAAACGTTAAAAGAGGAGGGAATTAGATGACAGAACAAGTTACATCTGCAAAAGCAACGGCTAAGACAGTTCGCATTGCCCCTCGTAAAGCACGTTTAGTAATCGACCTTATCCGAGGAAAGCAAGTTGGGGAAGCTATTTCAATCTTGAAATTCACTCCAAACAGTGCTGCTGAAGTCGTTGAGAAAGTATTAATGTCAGCTATCGCTAACGCCGAACATAACTATGATTTGGACCTAGCTAGCTTATATGTCAGTGAAGCATTCGTTGACGAAGGACCAACTATGAAACGGTTCCGTCCACGTGCCCGTGGTTCAGCTTCACCAATTAATAAGAGAACCAGCCACATTACCATTGTGGTATCAGAGAAAGAGGAGGCATAATTAATGGGTCAAAAAGTACATCCAATAGGTATGCGTGTTGGCGTTATCCGTGACTGGGATGCTAAATGGTATGCAGACAAGAAGTACGCCGAATACCTACACGAAGATTTAAAAATTCGTGAGTTTATTTACAAAAAACTTTCAGAAGCCTCTGTTTCTACAATTCAAATCGAACGGGCTTCAAACCGTGTGATCGTTTCTATCTCAACCGCTAAACCAGGAATGGTTATTGGTAAAGGTGGAGCAGAAGTCGATGCATTGAAGAATGAATTGACTAAGATGACCGGTAAGAAAGTTCATATCAATATCGTTGAAATCAAAGAAGCAAGTCTAGATGCAAAATTAGTCGCAGAAGACATTGCTCGTCAATTAGAAAACCGGGTTGCATTCCGTCGTGCTCAAAAACAAGCCATCCAACGTGTAATGCGGGCAGGAGCCAAAGGAATCAAGACCCAAGTGTCTGGACGTTTGAATGGTGCCGATATGGCCCGTACCGAACACTATAGTGAAGGTACCGTTCCATTGCATACCTTGCGTAACGATATCGACTACGCTTGGGAAGAAGCTGACACACAATATGGTAAATTAGGAGTTAAAGTTTGGATTAGCCGTGGCGAAATCTTGCCAGGTATGGTACAAGAACCAGCTGCGAAAGGAGGGAAATAAAGATGTTAGTACCTAAACGTGTAAAACACCGTCGTGAATTCCGCGGAAATATGAGCGGTGAAGCTAAAGGTGGTAAAGAGGTTACTTTCGGATCTTATGGTCTTCGGGCAATTGAATCTCATTGGATTACCAACCGTCAAATCGAAGCAGCCCGTATCGCAATGACGCGTTATATGAAACGTGGTGGGAAAGTTTGGATTAACATTTTCCCTCATAAATCATATACCAGTAAAGCTATTGGGGTTCGTATGGGTAAAGGGAAAGGTACTCCAGAAGGATGGGTAGCACCAGTTAAACGGGGTAAGATTCTATTCGAAATCGACGGAGTCTCTGAAGAAGTTGCTCGCGAAGCTTTCCGTTTGGCCTCACACAAGTTACCAATCAAGACTAAATTTGTAAAACGTGAAGAATATGGTGGTGAATCGAATGCAAATTAAAGAAATTAGAGAATTATCCACTGCACAAATGGTTGAGAAAGAAAAAGAATTCAAAAAAGAACTTTTCAATCTTCGATTCCAATTGGCAACTGGACAATTAGAAGACACTGCCCGTTTACGCAAAGTACGTAAAACGATTGCTCGGATCAAGACTGTCTTGCGTGAGCAAGAATTGTCTGAACAATAGAGTGAAGGAGGCATAACATGACAGCAGAACGAAATGAACGTAAAGTATACCGTGGTCGGGTAATTTCTGCCAAGAACGACAAGACAATCACTGTAATTGTTGAAACGCGTAAAACACACCCTAAATACGGTAAACGTGTAAAATACTCTAAAAAATATGTAGCACATGATGAACAAAACCGTGCTAAAGAAGGCGACATCGTTACTATTATGGAAACTCGTCCATTGTCTAAAACGAAACGCTTCCGCTTATTAGATGTTGTTGAAGAAGCAGTAATTATCTAATAGACCATAAGTGTCGGAAGGAGGATATAAATGATTCAAGTAGAAACTCGATTGAAAGTAGCCGATAACTCCGGTGCACGTGAAGTCTTGACAGTCAAAGTTTTAGGCGGATCTGGACGTAAGTTTGCCAATATTGGTGACGTCATTGTAGCAACGGTTAAAAACGCAACACCAGGTGGGGTTGTTAAAAAAGGCGACGTTGTTAAAGCCGTTATCGTCCGTACTAAATCAGGAACCCGTCGTAAAGATGGAACCTACATTAAATTTGACGAAAATGCCTGTGTAATTATTCGTGACGATAAGAGCCCACGTGGTACCCGTATCTTTGGTCCCGTTGCACGTGAACTACGTGAAAACAACTTTATGAAGATAGTTTCTTTAGCTCCAGAAGTTTTATAATCTCATAACGAAGGAGGAAACTGGACATGCGTATTAAAACAGGCGATAAAGTCAGAATTATTGCTGGTAAAGATAAAGGCAAAGAAGGAACCGTTCTTAAAACGATGCCTAAGGCTGACAAAGTAGTCGTTGAAGGCCTTAATCTCGCTAAGAAACACCAAAAAGCAAGCCAAATGTCAACCGGCGGAATGAACGAATTTCCAGCCCCAATTCACGTATCTAACGTACAACTTGTTGATCCATCAACTGGAGAAACTAGCCGTGTAGGTTATCGTGAAGAAGATGGCAAGAAAGTTCGCTTTGCCAAGAAATCAAACACTACACTTAACTAATTCTTTGAGGAAGGAGGATAAGTATTCATGGAAAACCGTTTAAAAATTAAATTTAGAGATGAAGTTACCCCAAAATTAATGGAACAATTCAGTTATACTTCTGTAATGCAAGTTCCTAAAGTTGAAAAGATTGTCATCAATATGGGTGTGGGCGACGCTGTATCTAACGCCAAAAACTTAGACAAAGCTGTTGACGAATTAACCCTATTAGCTGGACAAAAACCAGTAATTACTAAAGCAAAGAAATCTATTGCTGGTTTCCGTTTACGTGAAGGAATGCCTATTGGGGCTAAAGTTACCCTACGTGGTCAAAAAATGTACGACTTCTTAGACAAATTAATTACTGTATCATTACCACGTGTTCGTGACTTCCAAGGGATTTCTAATAAGGCCTTTGACGGTCGTGGAAACTATACCTTAGGGATTAAAGAACAATTGATCTTCCCTGAAATTTCTTATGATAATGTCGATAAGGTAAGAGGGATGGATATTGTTATCGTAACTTCTGCTCAAACTGACGAAGAATCCTATGCCTTACTTAAAGAGTTAGGTATGCCATTTAGAAAATAATAAAGGAGGCGAAAATATTGGCTAAATCATCAATGGTTAATAAACAACAACGTAAACATAAATATGCAGTTCAAGATTACACACGCTGTGAACGTTGCGGACGTCCGCATTCAGTATTTCGCAAATTTAAACTTTGCCGTATTTGCTTCCGTGAACTTGCTTATAAAGGACAAATTCCTGGAGTCAAGAAAGCAAGTTGGTAATATCCATTATTCTTAAAAACGAGGAGGTAAACTTTTATGGTTATGACAGATCCAATTGCAGATTTTTTAACACGAATTCGTAATGCCCTAGCACAAAATCATGCGACAGTATCTGCTCCATCTTCAAACATGAAAGTAGCCATGGCTGAAATTCTTAAAAACGAAGGATTCATCAAAGGTTACGAAGTTGAAGAAGATAACAAGCAAAACATGCTCACATTACAATTAAAATATGGTCGCAATAATGAAAAAGTCATTTCTGGCTTGAAACGTATATCTAAACCAGGTCTACGTGTATATGCGAAATCAAATGAAGTTCCTAAAGTCTTGAACGGCTTAGGCATTGCCATCGTATCAACATCAAACGGTTTGATTACTGATAAACAAGCACGTCAACAAGGCGTGGGTGGCGAAATACTCGCTTACATTTGGTAATTTAAGCAAATAAGAGATATAATATAAGGAGGTGCGGTCCTGTGAGTCGTATTGGAAATAAAACCATCGAAATCCCTTCAGGAGTGACCGTGGAACTAGACGGGCAAACAGTTACTGTTAAAGGTCCTAAAGGTGAATTATCACGTGAACTTAATTCAAACATTACCGTGAAGATTGAAGATAATTCCATCAACTTTACCCGTCCTAACGATCAAAAAGAAATGCGCTCAATCCATGGCACAACTCGTTCATTAGTAGCGAACATGATTGAAGGCGTATCTACAGGATTCAAGAAAGAGTTAGAATTAGTCGGTGTTGGATACCGGGCCCAAAAACAAGGCAGCAAATTAGTCTTGAACGTAGGTCTTTCTCATCCGGTTGAATTCGAACCTGGTGAAGGTATCAGTATTGAAGTTCCTTCAAATACTCAAATCGTCGTTGAAGGAACCAGCAAAGAAAAAGTTGGCGAACTAGCTGCCAATATCCGTGCTGTTCGTCCACCAGAACCTTATAAAGGTAAAGGAATTAAGTACGTTGGCGAATATGTTCGTCGTAAAGAAGGTAAGACTGGTAAATAATCGCCAGGCCATCATCATATATAAATTTAAAATAAAGAGGTGACAATTGTGATATCAAAACCAGATAAGAATAAATTACGTAAAAAACGCCATATGCGCGTTAGAAATAAACTCTCTGGTACTGCTGAGTGCCCACGCTTAAATGTATTCCGTTCGAATACAAACATCTACGCTCAATTAATTGATGACGTAGCGGGTGTGACGCTAGTTAGTGCCTCTAGTAATGATCAAGCAATTGCAGAAGGCTCAAAAACAGAACAAGCCCAAGCAGTTGGTAAATTAGTTGCTGAACGTGCCATCGAGAAAGGTCACAAAAAAGTTGTCTTTGACCGTGGTGGTTACATTTATCACGGACGCGTGAAAGCTTTAGCTGAAGCTGCTCGTGAAGCCGGACTAGAATTTTAAGAGAAGGAGGACACCCAAGAATGGAATTTATTAATCCAGAAACACTTGGTGAAATTACTGACCGTGTGGTTGCAATTAACCGAGTGACTAAAGTTGTAAAAGGTGGACGCCGTCTACGTTTTTCAGCCCTTGTCGTTGTTGGTGACCAAAATGGTCATGTTGGTTTCGGTACTGGGAAAGCTGCGGAAGTTCCAGAAGCTATCCGTAAAGCCATTGAGAACGGTAAGAAGAACATGATCTCAGTTCCAATGACTGGAACAACGATTCCTCATGAAACCATCGGTGAATTCTGTGGTGGTCGTGTATTATTAAAACCAGCGATCGCCGGTTCTGGAATTGCTGCTGGTGGACCTGTTCGTGCCGTTGTCGAGTTAGCAGGTATTGGTGACGTAACTAGTAAATCACTAGGATCTAACACACCAATCAATATGATTCGTGCAACTGTTGAAGGACTTAAACAATTAAAGGTAGCTGAAGAAGTTGCAGATTTACGTGGTAAATCTGTTGAAGAATTGCTAGGTTAGGAGGAAAGATATGGCGAACTTAGAAATTAAATTAATGAAAAGTTTAATCGGTCGTAAACAAAACCATATCAATACTGCTAAAGCTTTGGGACTAACCAAGACTTATAAAGTAGTAACTAAGCCTGATAACGAAGCAATTCGCGGCATGATTAAATCTATTGAACATCTAGTTGAATTTAAAGAAGTATAATTTATTACTAAATAAGGAGGTGCCGAAGCTATGAAACTTCATACTTTACAAGCAAATGAAGGCTCTCGTCAAGACCGTAACCGCGTTGGACGTGGACAAGGTTCTGGAAATGGTAAGACTGCAGGACGTGGACAAAAAGGGTTAAAACAACGTTCTGGTGGGAAAGTTAAATTAGGTTTTGAAGGTGGACAAACCCCATTATCTCGTCGACTTCCTAAACGTGGTTTCACCAACATGAACCGTAAAGAATATGCAACCGTAAATCTAGAATCATTGAATCGATTTGAAGATGGTACAACAGTAACTCCAGCTCTACTTAAAGAAGTAGGTCTTATCAAACAAGAATTAAGCGGAGTGAAGATTTTAGGTAATGGCAAGTTAGATCGTAAGTTAACGATTCAAGCTCACAAATTCTCTAAAACTGCTGAAGAAGCCATCGCTACAGCAGGTGGATCAATCGAGGTGATTTAATGTTTACCTTTATAAAAAATGCATTTACAACTCGTGATATTCGACGGCGTATCTTATTTACATTGTTTATTTTTGCCGTATTTCGTTTGGGTGTACATATTCCGGTTCCAGGCGTAAATGCTGAAGCATTGAAGACAATTGCCGATAGTGGTATTTTAGGGTTATTGAATACATTTGGTGGGGGAGCATTAAAACGCTTTTCATTATTTGCTATGGGGGTTTCTCCATACATTACTGCTTCAATTATTATGCAGCTCTTACAGATGGACTTGGTGCCGAAATTTACTGAATGGTCTAAACAAGGTGAGGTCGGCAGACGGAAGTTGAACCAAGCCTCAACTTATCTGGCCATTATTATGGGCTTCTTCCAATCACTTGGTTTGGCATATGGTTTCAACCAATTATCTGGTTTAGGTTTAATCGCTAACCCTACAGCAACAACTTTCGTAACCATCGCCTTAGTATTAACGGCAGGAACCATGTTGTTAGTTTGGATGGGTGAACAGATTACTCGTAACGGTATAGGAAACGGTGTGTCAATGATTATCTTTGCCGGGATTGTTTCTGAAGTGCCGAAAGATATCTATCAATATGTTCAAACCAGCTTAGTAGGCGCCGGTGATAAATTCACCCAAAACTTACTTATTTTATTAGGTATCCTATTAATTTTAGTGTTAGCTATTATTATGGTAGTCTTGGTTGAGCGCGCCCAAAGACGGATTCCAATCCATCATTCTAAACGGGCATCAGGGGCTAAATATATGGCTCATTTACCGTTGAAAATTAATTCTGCTGGAGTTATTCCAGTCATCTTTGCTTCATCATTCATTACGACCCCTCAACAAATTTTCTCATTTATGGATATGTCTAATAAACATTGGATCATCCGTGAGATTGTTAAAGTCTTTGATTTAAGACATCCTTACGGGGCCATATTCTATACACTCTTGTTAATCGCATTTACATACTTCTATGCTTTAATCCAAGTCAATCCAGAGAAAGTCGCCGAGAATTTACAGAAGCAATCTGGTTATATTCCAAGTGTGCGGCCGGGAAATGATACGGAAAGCTATTTAACCACCATCTTGAACCGCTTAAGTGGTGTCGGAGCGATCTATCTAGTTATTATTGCTGTGGCTCCGATTGTCGTTGGGTTCTTTATTGATGTGCCGATGACCTTGTCTTTATCAGGGACGAGTTTATTAATTGTCGTTGGGGTAGCTATTGAAACTGCTAAGCAAGTGGAAGGACGCATGGTCAAACGTCGTTACAAGGGATTCTTAAATTTACAGAATTAATAAACAGAGGGAGTAGACAAGATGAATATTATTTTAATGGGCTTACCAGGTGCTGGTAAAGGGACCCAAAGTGAGCATATTTCCAAGGATTACCCAATGGTTCATATTGCTACTGGAGATATTTTTCGTAGTGCTATTAAGAACGAAACTCCTCTAGGTTTAGAAGCAAAGAAATATACTGATAATGGTAATTTAGTGCCGGATGAAATTACCAATAAACTGGTGAAAGAACGTCTATCACAAGCCGATGTTCAAGAGCAAGGCTTTATGTTAGATGGTTATCCACGGACAATTGATCAAGCTCAAGCCTTGGATCAAAATCTACAAGACTTAGGCCAAAAGATTGACCATGTGATTTACATTGATGTCGATCCAGAAGTACTCAAAGAACGTTTAAGTGGACGTATCGTCTGTGCAAATTGTGGAGCGACTTATCACAAGATCTTCAACCCTCCTAAGGTTGATGGGGTGTGTGATGTGTGCGGTTCAACTGAATTTGTCCAAAGAGAAGACGATAAACCAGTAAAGGTCGGCCACCGTATTCAATTACAATATGATACGACCCGTCCAATTTTAGAGCATTATGATCAGCTCGGCTTATTAACGCGTATCAATGGGGAACAACCAATTGAGAATGTTTATCGCGAAGTACGGAATATCTTAGGAGAATAAGATGTTCTTGTACAAGAATAATCATAAATTATCTTGCTGGTAAAGGAGGAATATCAATGGCGAAAGATGATGTAATCGAAGTTGAAGGAATTGTTGTTGAAACATTACCCAATACAATGTTCAAAGTTGAATTAGAGAATGGTCATGAGATTTTAGCCCATGTATCAGGTAAAATCCGTATGAACTACATCCGCATTTTACCAGGAGATAAAGTCACAGTTGAAATGTCTCCTTATGATTTAACAAAGGGTCGAATTACGTACCGTTTTAAATAAGGTTATTATTTTAAGGAGGGAACACGATGAAAGTTAGAGCATCAGTTAAACCAATTTGTGAAAAGTGCAAAATTATCAAACGTAACGGAAAAGTGATGGTAATTTGTGACAATCCAAAACATAAACAACGTCAAGGTTAAAGGAGGGAAATAAATGGCTCGTATAGCTGGAGTAGATATCCCACGTGAAAAACGTATCGTTATTGCATTAACATACATTTACGGAATTGGAAAGAGTACAGCTGAAGACATCTTAGCTCAAGCCAATGTCTCTGAAGATACTCGAGTAAAAGACTTAACTAACGATGAATTAGACCGTATTCGTGAAATCGTCGATAGTATTAAAGTTGAAGGTGACCTACGTCGGGAAGTAAGCTTGAACATCAAACGTTTACAAGAGATCGGTTCATACCGTGGTATGCGCCACCGTCGTAATTTACCAGTACGTGGACAAAATACAAAGAACAATGCCCGCACTCGTAAGGGTCCTAAGAAAGCAATTACTAAATAGAATCTGAATAAAAGGAGGTTAAATCAATGGCAAAACAACAATCTCGTCGTCGTCGTATCAAGAAAAATGTTGAAAAAGGGATTGCTCATATTCGTTCAACCTTTAACAACACTCTTGTGATGATTACCGATGAAAAAGGAAATGCAATTTCTTGGTCTTCAGCCGGATCATTAGGATTCCGTGGATCTAAGAAATCAACCCCATTCGCCGCACAGATGGCTTCAGAAGTAGCCGCTAAAGGCGCAATTGAACATGGAATGAAATCCGTTGAGGTCGCAGTCAAAGGTCCAGGTTCTGGTCGTGAATCTGCCATTCGTTCATTACAAGCGACTGGATTAGATGTAACTGCAATCCGTGATGTGACTCCAATTCCTCATAATGGAGCTCGTCCACCAAAACGCCGTCGTGTATAAGCAATGCTGAGTTTAAACTTCCTAATGCCAATAGGAAAACAGTAATTAAATTGAGCATTACGTTTTGAAAGGGGAAAAATAATCAATGATTGAAATTGAAAAGCCAGAGATTACTACAATTGAAGTCAGTGACGATGACAAATTTGGAAAAATCGTGATTGAACCACTAGAACGTGGTTATGGAACAACCCTTGGAAACTCATTACGACGTATTTTATTATCTTCATTACCTGGTTCAGCCATTACAAGTATCCAAATCGACAGTGTACTTCATGAATTTCAAACCATTGATGGAGTAACTGAAGATGTAGGTGCAATTATTCTGAACCTAAAACAACTTGCTCTAAAATTACATACTGAAGAAGATAAAGTGATTGAATTAAATGTTACTGGTCCTAAAGTGGTAACGGCAGCAGATATTATTCATGACAATGAAGTTCAGATTCTCAACCCGGATTTATATATTTGTACCTTGGCTGAGGATGCCGAGTTAAAGATGCAAATGAATGTATCCAATGGTCGAGGCTATGTTCGTAGCGAACATAACAAACGAGAAGATATGCCAATTGGTGTATTAGCCATTGACTCAATCTATACGCCCATTAAGAAGGTTAATTATACGGTTGAGAACACGCGTATTGGTCAAAAGAACCTCTATGATAAATTAACGATGGATATTTGGACTGATGGATCGATTTCTCCTGAATCTTCTTTAAGTTTAGCCGCCAAAATTCTTATCGAGCACTTAAATGTCTTTATGAATCTAAATGAAGAAGCGCGCGATGTTGAAATTATGGTTGAAAAAGAAGAAACAGAAAAAGAAAAAGTCCTAGTTATGACCATCGAAGAACTTGATCTTTCTGTACGTTCTTATAACTGCTTGAAACGTGCAGGCATCAATACTATTCAAGAACTCACCAATAAATCCGAATCAGAAATGATGAAGGTTCGTAATTTAGGTCGCAAATCACTTGCCGAAGTTAAAGGGAAATTATCTGACTTAGGCTTAGGATTACGTGATGAAGACTAGAATACAATCGATAATAGGTAAAGGAGGAAGACGATAATGACATACCGTAAATTAGGGCGTACAAGCTCTCAACGTAAAGCAATGTTACGTGATTTAACCACTGATGTCATCATCAACGGTCGCATTGAAACTACCGTTTCACGGGCCAAAGAAGTACGTAAATTTGTTGAACGTATGATTACACTAGGTAAAAAAGGCGATTTAGCTTCACGTCGTCGGGCTGCATCATTCTTACGCAATGAAATTGCTGATGCTCATATTGACGAAGAAAACGATGAAGTCGTCATTGAAACTGTATTAAACCGTTTATTCGACGATTATGCTAACCGTTATGCTGACCGCAATGGTGGTTATACCCGGATCATTAAAAAAGGACCACGTCGCGGCGATGCAGCTGAAATGGTTATTATTGAGTTAGTTTAATCATTATTGACATATTCTTACTCACTTTATGATGGAGAGTGTTACGATTTGAAGTATTTCGAGTCTAGCTCTATGCACATGAATTAATCGCAAAGATTATGCTTGAAGCCTCTGGCTTCAAGCCTGTGCAAACATCGATAAAGTGCTTTTTTGTATATAAGTTTATTAATGAATGTAGCTTATGGTATGATTACCATGATTAAAGTCAACAGATGATTGATAAACTTATGTATAAAAGATTTGCAAGTTAGGAGACAACAATGACAGAAAATGTGATCGAACTAAAGGATGTATCCTTTCGCTATCCCGAAGCGGAGGTAGATGCTTTAGACCATGTCAATCTGAGTGTTCGTCAAGGCGAATGGCTAGCGATGATTGGCCCAAACGGCTCAGGAAAGTCGACCTGTGCGAAAGTCATTAATGGCTTGTTGGTCCCTTATCAAGGATCGGTATCGGTCATGGGCTTAGTCCTCAGTGAAGAAACCATTTGGCAGGCACGTCGGCATGTCGGCATGGTCTTTCAAAATCCAGACAATCAATTTGTCGGTGCGACAGTCGAAGATGATGTCGCTTTTGGTCTAGAGAATATCGGTATCCCCCGGGAAGAAATGCTCCGACGAATTCCGGAAGCGCTAGCTAAGGTAAATATGTCGGCTTTTGCTAAGCATGAACCTGCTCGTTTGTCAGGAGGTCAAAAGCAACGGGTCGCTCTGGCTTCCGTGATGGCTACCCGACCAAGCATTGTGATTCTCGATGAAGCAACCGCGATGTTGGATCCTCAAGGTCGTCGAGAAATGATGGAAGCCATGGCTGAATTAAAGAAAGAGTTTGGCTTAACAGTTATTTCTATTACCCATGATATTAACGAGGCCAGTCGGGCTGATCGAATTATCGTTATGCATCAAGGAAAGCCAATTCAACAAGGAAACCCAGAAGAAATCTTTGCCCTTGGTGAGCAATTAATCTCTTTGGGTTTGGATATCCCTTTTGCTCAGAAATTAAGATCGGCGCTTGAAGCCCGTGGGGTAAGTTTACCCGCCCACTATATGAATGAGGAGGCACTGTTAGAATGGCTGACTACATCGTATTTGACCAAGTAGATTTCTATTACAATTATGGTACGCCCTTTGAAAAACAGGCCCTGAGTCAAATTAATTTGAAGATTCCCAAACATCAAGTAACTGCGATTATTGGTCATACTGGATCTGGGAAATCAACTTTGATTCAACATCTTAATGTTCTGGTTCGCCCTTCAAAAGGTACCGTAACCATTGATGGCGAACGGGTTACTCAAGATTCTAAGAATAAAAGTCTCAAACCCCTGCGTAAGAAAGTCGGTGTGGTCTTTCAATTTCCCGAAGCGCAACTCTTCGAAGAAACCGTCCTAAAAGATGTCATGTTTGGTCCGTTGAATTTCGGAGCTAGTGAAGAAGAAGCGCGGGCTGTAGCCATTGAAAAACTAAAACTCGTAGGCGTGCCTGAAAGTCTTTATGAACGCTCGCCTTTTGATTTATCCGGTGGTCAGATGCGACGGGTTGCCATTGCTGGGGTCTTGGCATTGAACCCTGAAGTATTGGTCTTGGATGAACCGACGGCAGGCCTGGATCCATTAGGTCATCAACAAACGATGGAAATTTTTATGAAGTTGCATCAAGAGATGGGAATTAGTCTAGTGATGGTGACCCATCAGATGGAGGATGTGGCCAATTATGCTGACTATGTTATTGCCATGGACCATGGCCAGGTCGCTAAAGTTGGTACGGCCAAAGAGATTTTCTCTGATTATCAATGGCTCATTGACCATCAGTTAACCTTGCCTTATGCGATGGATTTTTATTTACAGATTGAGCAGAGATTAGGTCTGGATCGTGACCAGTTAACAGCCGTCCTGGCTGCCGATGATCTGGCTGATCAAATTATTGCCTTGAAAGAATCTTGCCAGAAGGGAGAGGGTTCTCATGTTTGAGAAGATGCTTTTGGGAAGATACATTCAGATTGATTCTTGGATTCACCGGCTGGATCCTCGAACTAAACTCATGTCAGCCTTATATTTTATTTTATTAATCTTTCTCGCCGACCATTGGCTGGCTTATGTCTTGCTATCGTTGGTCGTGGTCACGGCCGTCCTGTTGAGTAAGATTGATTTAAAATTCTTTCTCAATGGGATTAAACCGATGATTTGGCTGATTCTCTTTACCGTTGTTTTTCAATTATTCTTTACGACTGGTGGGGAGATCTTATTCCAATGGGGTATTCTGCGCGTAACTACTCTGGGATTGATTAACTCACTCTATATGTTTATTCGCTTGGTTCTTATTATTATGATGTCAACCTTGCTAACCTTAACGACAGCCCCCCTAGAGTTAACCGATGGTATTGAGCATTTATTAAGGCCCTTATCTAAATTAGGCTTTCCTTCTCATGAGATTGCACTGATGTTATCCATCGCCCTGAGATATGTTCCGACTTTAATGGACGAAGCGCAGAAAATTATGAATGCTCAACGAGCACGTGGGGTTGAATTTGATCAAGGATCATTCTTGGACCGGGTTAAGGCGATGATTCCAATCCTAGTCCCATTATTTGTTTCTGCCTTTAATCGGGCGGAAGAAATGGCCATTGCGATGGAAGCGCGTGGCTATCAAGGTGGTGAGGGACGTACCAAATATCGTCAATTATCCTATAGCTCAGCAGATCGGCTAGTGGTTATCGTTTTCATTTTATTAACTTTAGCCATTATCTTGCTGAATTGGTGGGTGTAGCCCATGCCACGCTACGCTCTCTTGATTGAATATGATGGAACGCCTTATGTCGGTTATCAAGTTCAAAACAATGGGCCCAGTGTCCAGTCGGCTTTAGAAGCGGCTCTTCGAATTGTCGCTTATGGCAAACAAGGGCCGCGAATCGATACAGTAGCTGCCGGTCGAACAGATTCTGGAGTTCATGCCTTAGGTCAAGTCGTTCATTTAGACTTCCCTTTTGCGATTCCACCGGCTAATTTACGGAAAGCTCTCAACGCCTTGTTAGATCCTTCGATTCGCATTCGAAAAGTTGCCACAGTAGGTAATGATTTCCATGCTCGTTATTCTGCCCAGGCCAAGGAATATTTATACCGAGTCGACTTAAGCGATTATCCTGATCCCTTCAAACGTTTCTATACTTTGAATCATCCCTATACCTGTGATCTAACTCGCTTAGAACAGGCATTGCCGGCGATTATCGGTCCGCATGATTTTACCAGCTTCTGCTCGACCAAGACCGATAAGACCGACTTGGTACGCACCATTTACCAAGCTAGGGTAGATTATCAGCCTGAATTAAATGAATTACATTTTCATTTTTATGGCAATGGTTTTCTCTATAATATGGTTCGGATTCTAGTCGGCACTCTCTTACAAATTGGCGACGGTTTGAAAGCTATCAATGAACTGGAACGGCTTTTGGTGGTCAAGGATCGCCGACAAGCTGGACCTACAGCGGCACCCCAAGGTCTATATATGGTTCGGGTCGATTATCCGACAGATCCTTTCGCTTAAATTATATTTGGCTAAAACTTAGACAGGGTCTATTAGAGCTAGCGCCTGATATGATGTAGCCCCTCAGCGAAACGAAGAAACACCTCAACGCTTGACAAAGTGTTGAGGTGTTTCTTCGTATGTTCAGTTTATTGTCAGGAAAAGGTGTCTAGATTAACGACGCTTGTTCCCTTTTAATTGATTAGAAGCTAGCCATTCTTCAATTTGTTCAATCTCTTGATTGATAAATTGGAGCATGGCTTTTTTGAGTTGGTCATAGCCATCAATATCGGCAATCATCTTATCTTCCTTCATGACCCCTTTGAGGAAATTCTTCAGGAATTCAGCAGAAAGACCGAGTTTATATTGAATCACATTATGCAAATCATCGATAAAATAGTAGCGTGAGCCGATGAGAGCGGAGAAATCATCTGACTTATCCCGTTCTTTAATCAAGCATACTCGCCCTAGATAATAATCGTAGTAGGCTAAATTGCATTTGCCGTTGAAATAATAATTGAGTAGCGTCGCGCAATTTTCTTCTTCAAAGCTTCCCTTCAATTTGAAGTTCACTGTATCTTCCACAATTTGGTTGACTTCATTGTAGAGGGCAGTGGCAATCTCTTCAACGGGTTGGTCACTTGAAATCAGGTTCTCTAATTTTAAAGTTCGCGTATTCCAAACGGATTCGCGCCGGCTAAAGCGGAAATAATACTGATAAGGATTATGTAAGATATAGCTACGACGTCGAATGTTATAAACAACATATTTCATTTCCGGGTCATTCTTATATTGTTCGGCTAGCATTCTGGCCCGATCGCGGCTAATTTTGTTCATATTATTGGCCATATAGTGTTCTCCTTCTTATTTTCTTATACTTAGATTATAATAAGTTTAAGCGCTTTGCAATGGTCAATCTTGATTCAAGGATGAATTTGCTTGCTTGCAGAGCTTGCTAAAGGCCAAGCGAAGAATGATTTAGGAGGGATAAAGATGCAGGTGCGTTCTACCCAAAAATCAGACCAAAATCAGGTCCTGGCGATTTATGATCGGGCTCGACAATTTCAACGAGAGTCCTTAGGACTCTATCAATGGCAAGATGGTTATCCAGATATTAAACAATTACAGGCTGATATGTCTGCCGGCGGATCCCGTGTCGTGGTAGCTGAAGAAAATGAATTTCCAGGTATCGAAGCCGGTGAAATTTTGGCCAGTTTCTTTATCCAACAAGGACCCGATCAAGTCTATTTACCTTTAAAGTCACATTGGGAAGATCCTGCTGAGATTGTGACGATTCATCGGATCGCTTCGGCGGGTCGGGTGCCTGGATTAGGGAAATTTATCTTTTCCTGGCTCAAACAACATTACCAGAATATTATGATTGATACCCACGACCAAAATCTGGTCATGAAGAAACTCTTGGCTCAATATCATTATAAGTATTTAGGTCAGGTAAGTATTCATGATGGTACTTTCCGGAATACTTATCAATATATCCAGGATAGCAGGAAAGAAGGGAAACCATGTTAAAGGATTATGATTTTAATCAATTGCCTGATACCTATGACGAACAATCGATTAAGGAATTGGGTCAGACGTTTGATCAATTACAGCGAGAATTACAAGCGGCCGAGATTCCAGTCCTCATTCTGCTAGATGGTTGGGAATCATCTGGGAAGGGTTATGTTCTCAAGGCCCTCACTCGAGAAATGGATCCGCGTTACGTTCGTGTTGAAGTCTATGAGCAAGAAACTAAACAAGAGAAGAAGCATCCTTCAGCTTGGCGCTATTGGCAGAAAATTCCAAGTAATCAAGAGATTGCCATCTATGATCGTAGTTTCTATTATCAAGTCTTTAATCATGAAGAGCCGGGTCCGGAATCGCTCCAACAAAAAACACAGGAACTCTTAGCCTTTGAACAAGCATTAATTGACGATGGTACCATCGTGCTGAAATTCTTCTTAAACATCAGCCATCACACTCAATTAGAGCGGATTAAAGCCTTAGAAGCTTCCAGTCAAGCAGACTTTCTCCTATCTAAAGAAGATTATAAGCAAGCTAAACACCATGATAAATATCTCAAATGGTTCGATCAAGTCTTGCAAGCCACCGATTTAGATCATAGTCCTTGGCGCATTATTAATGCTGAAGATAAGAAATTAGCGGCCAAAGAAATCTTAGGACAGACCATCACCACTATCCGTCAGGAGATGAAACGGGTCCTCGAGGATCGGGAAGAAAGTCAAGCGCCAAACCGAAATTATCAAAGTCACCCCCTAGAAGTTCCTCAAGAAGACTTAGAGCGAAAGTTATCCGAAGAAGAATACCAAAGGCAGAAAGAAGACTTACAAAAACAAGCGGCTGAATTAGTTTACCAATGTTATTGCCGCGATATTCCGATTGTTTTGGTCTTTGAAGGGGTGGATGCAGCTGGTAAGGGAGGCGCTATTAAACGGCTCACCCGTGAAATTGACCCTCGTTCATATAAGATTTATGGTATCAAAGCGCCCACTGAAGAAGAACTGGCCCATCATTACCTCTGGCGCTTTAAGACTAAGTTTCCTCAAGACGGCCTAATGAGTATCTTTGATCGATCATGGTATGGACGGGTTCTGGTAGAAAGAATCGAAGGATTTGCCAGTGAGAAGGAATGGGATCGGGCCTATCAAGAGATTAATCAGATGGAACAAATTTTAGTCGACCACGGAACGATTGTCTTGAAATATTTTCTATATATTGATAAGGAAGAGGAGGGGAGAAGATTTAAGGCTCGGCAAGACGAAGCCGCCAAGAATTATAAAATTACCGAAGAAGATTGGCGTAATCGCGAGAAGTGGGATGCGTACATGGTAGCGATGGAAGAGATGTTGACACGAACCAATCAAGACCAAGCTCCTTGGCATTTTATTGCGAGTAATGATAAATACTTTGCGCGAATTCAAGTCTTAACACAATTTGTCGATACGCTAGAACAACACTTGAAAGAAAAAATAGGAGGCAGAAGATGGAAATGAATAAAACCTTAATCAACCAAGTTGAAATGCCGGTTCCTGGCTTTGGAACTTGGAAACTCGCTGATGGACCGGTGGCATTTCAGGCAGTCACTGCTGCCCTGGAAGTAGGCTATCGTCATATCGACACGGCTCAAATCTATGGCAATGAAGAGAGTGTAGGACGGGCTATAAAAGAAAGTGGTCTCGACCGTCAAGAGATTTTCTTGACCACCAAGGTATGGAATAATCAACAAAGTTATGAGGATACACTTGCCTCAGTCGAAGAATCGTTAAATAAATTACAAACTTCCTATCTAGATTTGCTGTTAATTCACTGGCCTAATCCGATTGAATTACGGGAGAATGAAGCTTGGAAATTACGTAATACCGAAGTTTGGCGCGTCCTTGAAAGTTTGTATCAAGCCAAGAAAGTTCGGGCAATTGGCGTATCGAATTTCCAAATTAAACACTTAGAAGCCTTATTTGTTGGTGCCAGTATCAAACCGATGGTCAACCAAATTATCTTAACACCCGGTTTAAGTCAAGATTCTTTGGTGCAATTCTGTCGGGAACACGATATGCTTCTAGAAGCATATAGTCCCCTTGGCCAGGGTGAAATCTTTAAGCATGCTGCCATGATTGATTTAGCCAATAAGTATGATCGGACTGTCGGTCAAGTAGCCTTAAGATGGTCCTTCCAAAAAGGTTTTGTCCCCTTACCTCGTTCACAGAACCCTGACCATATTAGAGAAAACTTAAATATTTTTGATTTTGAACTTGATCCAGAAGATATGGAATTTTTAGATCAATTAACCGGGATTGCTCAAATGCAAGATCCAGATACCGCCAAATTTTAAACACAATAAATGAGAAAATATTAAATTAATATGAAAATATCTTGACACTTAGTAAGAAATAGATTAAGATAACCCTAATGAAAAGGAGATTGAATAAATTATGGCACATCGACAACAAACACTAAACTTATTAGTCATTATTAGCATTGTGATTAGATAGTGTTTGTATCCTCACAGATACAAACACGGTAAAACGAAAGTTTGTATCTATGAGGTGCTAATAATTTTGGTGTCCGCATAGATGAAATAATCTAGCGGCATCACAAAGCTTTTCGTGGCGGTTTTTATCGACCTCCGTTAGATGAATTCATCTAGCGGGGGTCTTTTTTTCATAGAATATCCGAGGAGGAATAGAAAATGATGTGTAGAAAGATGTTTGCTGCTTTATTAACGACCTTGTTGCTATTGAACCCTTTAAGTTCGTCAGTCGCTGCAGCTGAAGACACGGTGAAGATCGGTGGCAATTTCGAATTAACCGGCGGAGCGGCTTCTTATGGTACGCCAATGGATGAAGCCACTCAATTAGCTATTGAATTAAAGAATGCTGATGGCGGAATTAAAGGCAAGCAGATTGAATATATCCATTATGACAACAAATCAGATTTAACCGAAGCGACTTCTGTCGCCACTCGTTTGATTGATCAGGGGGTCCATGCCATTTTGGGACCGGCTCCCACCGGTGATGCCAAAGCTACTATTCCGGTAGTCAGTCAAGCTGGCTTACCAACCATCTTTCCTGCGGTGACGGGGAATGGTGTTACTTTAGACTCCTCGGGCAAAGTTTTGGACTGGATTTTTCGAGTGTGTTTTGAAGACCAATATCAAGGGAAAGCCGCGGGTGCCTATGTTGTCGACCAATTAGGCGCCAAGAAAGTAGCGATTCTGGTAGATCAAAGTTTGGATTATTCCCAAGGATTGGCTAAGGCTTTTCAAGCTGAATTTGAAGCCAAGGGGGGGCAAGTGGTTGCTCAAGAGGCCTATGCGAGTGGAGACACAGACTTCTCAGCGGTCTTGACTAGTTTATTAGTTCAAGATTTCGATGTGTTATATGTACCCGGTTATTATACTGAAATCGGCTTATTGATTAAACAAGCACGAGAAATGGGTCTCAATCAGGTAATCGTCGGTGGTGATGGACTCGCTTCGCCTACTCTGGTTGAATTAGCAGGAGCAGAGAATGTGAACGATCTGTATTATACTTCTCACTTCTCCAGCAATTCAGACTCGGCAGAAGTACAAGCTTTCTTAAAGGCTTATCAGGATAAATATGGTAAGGAACCAGATACTTTTGCAGCCTTAGCTTTTGATGCAGCCAATTTAATGATGGACGCCATGGAACGAGCAGATTCTTTGGACGCTAAAGATATTAAGCAGGCCCTCGAAGAGACCAAAGCGTTTACTGGCGTGACGGGGACCTTTGATATGGATCGTGATCATAACCCGATTAAACCTGCATTGATGTTGAAATTGACCAATGGCAAGGTCGAGGCAGTTGAAGAAGTTTTGGTGCAGTAGGAGAATCATTTATCGTTAACTGATAAGCATGGACATTAGAAAGGAAATCATCTATGCAGTTATTTATCCAACAAATCATTAATGGTATCGCGGTGGGGAGTATCTACGCTCTGATTGCCCTAGGCTATACCATGGTATATGGCACGATTCGTCTAATAAATTTCGCCCATGGGGAAGTTTTTATGTTAGGAGCCTTTCTGGGAGCCTATTTCATGATTCAATTAGGCTTGAATTTGTGGGTCAGCTTGCTCGCAGTCATGTTTGTCTGTGCCTGCATTGGGGTGAGCATAGAACGAATTGCCTATAAACCTTTGCGTCATTCTTCAAGAATTGCTGCCTTGATTACAGCGATTGGTGTATCCTACTTGCTGCAAAATCTGATGATTTATTTCTTTGGTCCGGAAGTTAAGGCCTTTCCAGCACCGATTAAGGTGACTGTCTATAAGATTTTTGGTCTCATCCTAACTTCTAAGCAAGTGCTAGTCTTTATCTTAACCATTGCTTTGATGCTAGCCCTCTATCTAATCGTTCATAAGACAAAAATGGGTCTAGCCATGCGAGCCTTGGCAGTGGACGAAGAGGCGGCTAAACTGATGGGGATTGATGTTGACCGGGTGATCTCCTTCACCTTTGCCTTAGGGTCGGCTTTAGCTGGGGCTGCAGGTGTCTTATTCGCCCTTTATTATAATTCTTTGTCACCACTCATGGGCACGGCTCCTGGCTTGAAAGCTTTTATCGCGTCAGTGGTTGGCGGTATCGGCAGTGTGAATGGAGCCATGGTGGGCGGTTATGTGATTGGTATTCTTGAAACAATTATGGTGTACTTTGGCATGTCGGCCTATAAAGATGCCCTAGTTTATCTCTTATTGATTTTAATTCTCTTGTTACTTCCAGCAGGGTTATTCGGCAAACAACTGAAAGAGAAAGTTTAGGTGGTAGAAATGCAAGATAGATATTATAGAAATATGATCTGGCTGGGAATATCTCTGCTGGCGTTCGTGATCCTAGCCAGTTTGATTCATTTAGGGTGGCTGAACGCTTACCATCGAATTAGTCTAATTACTATTATGTTGAACATTATCTATGCCAGTGGTTTGAATCTAGTATTAGGTGTGGCGGGACAATTTTCCTTAGGTCATGCTGGCTTTATTGCTATCGGTGCTTATGCTTCGGCTATTGCTAGTACAAGGTTGAATTTAGGCCCTGTCCCTGCTTGGTTAGTCGGCCTGGCGATCGGAATGTGTTTAGCGGTCCTCTTAGCTTTACTGGTGGGAATTCCTACCTTACGTTTAAAGGGAGACTATCTGGCGATTGCGACTTTGGGGATTAGTGAAGTGATTCGTATCGTCATCAATAATCAACAAGGCTTAACCAATGGTCCTGCTGGAATTAGTGGCATCCCTCGAGTAGTCGATTGGTGGCTAGTATATATAGTGATGGTCTTGTGCCTCACCTTAGTTCTAAATTATACCTTCAGTCCAGCTGGTCGAGTCACCCGAGCATTGAACCAAGATGAAGTGGCTGCAGAAGCTATGGGTGTGAACATTACTAAGTATAAGGTGCTAGCTTTCGTCATTGCCGCAGCTACAGCTGCCATGGGTGGAGCTTTGCAAGCCAATTATTTGGGTATTGTCACCCCCAGTGATTATTCATTCAATCGGTCGATTGATATATTAATTATTGTCGTTTTTGGTGGCATGGGAAGTTTCTCTGGCACCATCCTAGCTGCTATTGTACTGGGTTTACTCAACTTAGCCTTACAAGATTTCGGTCAGTTAAGAATGATTATCTATGCATTGGCTATGATTTTAATTATGATTTTTCGACCTAGCGGATTATTAGGAACTAAGGAAATTAACCCAGCACATTATCTGCTGAATCATTTAAAGAAACCCATTAGAAAAGAGGTCGGCTAAATGTTATTAGAAGTCAAATCATTAAGCAAAAATTTTGGGGGCTTGACGGCAGTTTCGAATATATCTCTAGCCATTGATCACCACGAATTAATCGGTTTGATCGGTCCAAATGGGGCGGGTAAGACGACTTTTTTCAATCTTTTAACCGGTGTCTACCGGCCGACATCGGGTCAAATCACTTTCTATCCCGAAGGAAAGCCAATTGATATTCAGGGCAAAAAGCCCAATATAATCAATCAAAAGGGCATGGCTCGAACCTTCCAGAACATTCGATTGTTTAAAGACCAAACCGTCCTCGATAATATTAAAGTTGCGATGAACCATAAGCAGGGCGCCAGTGTCTGGGATAGTTTGTGGCGGACTCAACGATATTATCAGCAAGAGGACTTGGTTGAAGAACAAGCGCTGAAGTTGTTAGCCATCTTTGATCTCGATCAGCACGCCATGCTACCAGCACGCAATCTAGCCTATGGTCAACAAAGAAAATTAGAAATTGCTCGGGCCTTAGCGACTCAGCCTAAGTTACTCTTTTTAGATGAACCGGCGGCCGGTATGAATCCGAAAGAAACGGAAGAATTAATGAGCTTGATCGACACCATTCGTCAGCGTTTCGCTTTAACGATTGTCTTAATTGAACATGATATGTCTTTGGTCATGAAACTCTGTGAACGCATTTATGTCTTAGAATATGGCCAACTGATTGCTCAAGGAAGTCCGCAAGAAATTAAAGAGAATCCTAGGGTAATTCAAGCTTATCTGGGAGGTGACGTCTGATGCTAGAAGTCAGTCAATTATCGGTCAATTATGGCATGATTAAGGCAGTCAAAGAAGTCAGTTTCCAAGTCCATCCAGGTGAAATTATTAGTTTAATTGGAGCGAATGGGGCGGGCAAAACAACCATCTTAAATACTTTATCGGGTCTGATTAAAGCCAGTCAGGGTCACATCCGCTTTGAAGGACAAGATCTGAGTCGCTTATCGGCTAAGCAGATTGTCCAAGCAGGTTTAGTTCAAGTTCCAGAAGGACGGCGTGTCTTTCGGGAATTGACCGTCAAGGAAAATCTGCTTATGGGAGCTTATTTAAGAAAAGACAAGAGCGCCTTGGCTCAGGATTTAAAAGTAGTCTATCAGCGTTTTCCCATCTTAGAGGAGCGTCTGAACCAAGATGCCTCAACCTTATCCGGGGGTGAGCAGCAGATGTTAGCCATGGGACGTGCTCTGATGAGTCGACCCAAATTATTACTATTAGATGAGCCATCGATGGGACTAGCTCCTTTATTTATTCAAGAAGTGTTTCAAATTATTCAAGATATTCAAAATCAGGGGACGACGGTCCTATTAATTGAGCAGAATGCCCGCCAAGCTTTAAAAATTTCCAATCGAGCCTATGTGTTAGAAACGGGTAAAGTGGTTCTATCAGGTAGTGGCCAAGAATTGCTAGCTGATCCCAAAGTTCAAGCAGCCTATTTAGGAGGTTAGAGATGTTTGTAAAAGATTATATGAGTCGAGATCTAATCACGGTCGAACCAAGGACTAGTATTAGCCAAGCTCAAGATTTAATGCAAAAGTATCAGATTAATCGTTTGCCCGTCATGGCTGAAGGTAAATTGATTGGCTTAGTGACCAAAGAGAGTCTAGCCAAATTAATGCCTTCCGAGGCAACCAGCTTATCAGTCTATGAACTAAATTATTTATTAAGTAAGTTAACCTGTAAAGATGCTATGGAACGTCAGGTCAAATGTGTAAGCGAGCAATGCTTACTTACCGAAGCGGCGGCTTTGATGCGTGACTTAAATATTGGCGTTCTCTTAGTCGTAGACCAAGAAGAATTATTGGGATTAATTACCGATAAAGATATCTTCAAGGCTTTCATTGATATTAGTGGTTATGATCAGCCCGGTGTGACTCTCGTTCTAGAATTAAATCAAGATCGTCAGGGTGTGATTGAAGAATTGGGAGATGCATTGGTCGAAGTGGATGAGAACCTCAGTCACCTGGTGGTCTATCCTCAGTCGGATGGCAGCTTGCGTCTAGTCTTACAACTTGATCGAGGCCATAGTGACGCCTTTGTTCAAGCCGTCAAGGCAAAAGGCTATCAAATCCATGGTATTTATGAATCATAGACTTGGGTAATCAATCGTTTGCCCACAAAAATAGGCAACCCTTCTTCCCGAATAAGAAGCGTGGTTGCCTATTTACTAGTTTAATAATTTATTAGAGTAAGTCCTCGATGTCTTTAGCAATTTGTTGAGGAGAGAAGGTAGGTGGGTAACGTTTCACCACTTGACCTTGCCGATTGAGCAGAAATTTAGTGAAATTCCATTTGATACTGCCGTTCAAGAAGCCAGACCGTTCTTGTTTTAACCATTGATAGATTGGGACTGTTTCTTGACCATTGATCTGAACCCGTTCGTTGATTGGAAAACTCACCCCAAAGTCGCGTTGACATTGACTTTGCATCTCTTGATTAGCTAAGGGTTCTTGATGAAATTGATCGCTAGGAAAGGCCAAAACAACAAAGTCATCTTGCCGGTAAGTTTGATAAAGCGTTTCTAATTCACGTAGCTGGCCATTTAAGCCACATTGACTGGCAGTATTCACAATTAAGATGACATAATTATTATAATCATTGAGTGAATAGGGGCGACCGTCACTATATTTAAGCTCGAAATTAGGCAAAGGCATGTTGTCTATTATTCCTCCGTTAGATTGACATTGTGGAAGACATTCTGAACATCTTCATCATCTTCGAGAGCATCGATTAATTTCTCAAATTGGGCTTGGTCTTCTGGACTTAGGTTAACTTCGTTTTGGGCGATCATTTCTAATTCAGCCACCGCAAATTTTTCAATGCCCATCGATTCAAGACTTTCACGAATAGCATTAAAGGCAGCTGGTTCGCCATAAATGACTACGGATTGGTCTTCTTGAATCACATCTCGTACATCAACGTTGGCTTCAAGTAAGCCCATCATAATGCTTTCGGCATCTTGATCTTCAACCACAAAGACAGCGGTATTATCGAACATATAAGAAGCTGAACCGGCCACACCCATATTGCCACCATTTTTATTAAAAATAGAACGAAGGTTACCAGCAGTTCGATTAACATTATTGGTCAAGGCATCGACAATAATCATTGAACCATTCGGACCGAACCCTTCATAACGGAGCTCATCGTAGTGTTCATCGTCGCCACCTTTGGCTTTCTCAATTGCCCGTTCAATAATATGACGGGGGACATCGTATGTTTTAGCGCGTTCAATGGCAAATTTTAATTTTTGGTTACTTTCGGGGTCTGGTTCACCAGAACGTGCAGCAGCATAGATTTCGATACCAAATTTAGCATTTTTGGCTGAAGTATCGCGATCTTTGTTGGCTTTTTTCTCTTTAATATTCATCCATTTACGACCCATTATTTTCACTTCACTTTCCTAAATATATAGGCTTATTATACATAAAAATATGGAATAAGTGAAATAGGCCTGGTAATTTTTTCGACAGTGAAAGCAAAAAAACGATCATTTTGGCTAAGAAATTGGATGAAAAGGAAAAACATTTTTGACAAGTGGGTTACAAGTCTGTATAATATTGTCAGTTATGAGCTATCTTTAAACGTGTTCGAGAAACATGAAAGTTACCATAAATGATATTTTTCCTGGGCAAAGGCACAGGAACCATAATTATTTGAGGCACTTCAAGGGATCCGCACGTTTAGGCGGATCTTTTTTTGTATCAATTTATAAAGGAGATGAAGCATGGACGCAAAGAAACCAATAATTGCCCTGGATTTTCAAGAATTAGATCAACTTGAGCATTTCTTAGATCAATTCTCAGAAGCTTTAAATGTAAAGATTGGCATGGAATTATATTACACCACGGGTTTAACCATGATTGAGAAGTTACAAGAGCGAGGCCATGATATCTTCTTAGACTTGAAGCTCCATGATATCCCTAATACTGTCAAATGGGCGATGAAGACCCTGGCGAAACAAGGGGTGGCCATGGTCAATGTCCACGCTCTAGGTGGCAAAGCGATGATGGAAGCGGCCCATAAAGGTTTAGGTAAAGGTACTCCTGCCGGCAAAAAGCGTCCCGTACTCTTAGCGGTGACCCAGCTGACTTCGACCAGTGCCGATCAATTAGCCAACGAACAACAAGTTTCAGTTAGTATGGAAGAATCTGTACGTCATCTTGCCGAGCTTACCCAAGCTGCTGGTTTAGATGGGGTCGTTTGTTCGCCATTAGAAGCCAAGGCGATTAAAGAACAACTGGGTCAAGACTTTCTTACAGTGACTCCAGGGATTCGTCTGGAAAAAGGAGCCGACGATGATCAACAGCGGGTGGCGACGCCTTATGAAGCAGCCCTAAACGGTTGTGATTATATTGTCGTTGGTCGGCCAATCACTCAAGCTGACAATCCCGTCGCAGCTTATCGTAAAATCTGTCAAAGTTGGCAAGAAGGATTAAAGGAGAAAGGAAGATTGTATGAATAATAGCGCTCAGCGAGCTGCTGAAATTTTAATGACGATCGAAGCTGTTTGTTTGAATCCACAAGAGCCCTATACCTGGGCTTCTGGCTTACGTTCGCCGATTTATACCGACAATCGTCTCATTATGTCTTATCCTAAAGAACGTCAAGAAATTGAACATCTCTTAGCCCAAGCGATTCAAACCCATTACCCAGAAGTTGAAATGATTGCTGGGACTGCTACGGCGGGCATTCCTCATGCCGCTTTTGTCGCTGCAGAGATGGATTTACCGATGATTTATGTCAGATCTTCGGCCAAAGACCATGGCAAGGGCCAAGCCATCGAAGGTCGATTGGATCCTGGAGCCAAGGTTGTCTTAATTGAAGATTTGGTTTCTACCGGGCGTTCGGTCTTAAATGCGGCTCAACAGATTCGTCAAGCAGGTGGTCAAGTGCTTGGCGTGATGTCAATTTTTAATTATCAATTGAAACGAGGCTATCAGGCCTTCGCTGAAGCAGACTTAAGTTTACATTCCTTAACCGATTATTCAACCTTGTTACAAGTAGCGAGTCAAGATGCTGAAATTAAAGCCTATTATGATTCGCTCAATGAATGGTATCAAGACCCTCAAGCTTGGTCAGACAAACACGCTTAAAAATTAATATTAATAAAGAATGCCGAGAGCATTCATTAAGGAGAATAAAAATGGAAAAAATAAACAAAAATGACCGACGAGCCCTGATTACTGCGATTGTTGGATCAGGACTAGATGATTTAAATGTCATGTTTTTAGCTTTCTCAATGTCATCGATTGTTGCTCAATTAGGGATTAGCCAAACTCAAGGGGGCTGGATTGCCACCTTTACCAACTTTGGTATGTTGGCTGGCGGATTAATTTTTGGCGTATTGGCCGACCGTTATAATAAATATCGGGTCTTCAAATGGACCATTGCTATTTTCTCAATCGCCACGGCCTTAATTTTCTTCACGCCTAATATTTCTTATCTCTATCTGATGCGCTTCTTAGCCGGGGTAGGCGTCGGTGGTGAATACGGTGTGGCTATTGCTATCATGGCTGGCATTGTTCCACCCGAAAGAATGGGCCGGATTTCAGCCTTTAATGGCATTGCGGGTCAAGTCGGTTCGATTGCTTCAGCAATCTTAGCTGCATTTGTGGCTCCGGTCTTTGGCTGGCGCGGTCTATTCTTAATGGGACTACTGCCGCTTGTCTTAGTGGCTTACATGCACTTCGCCATTGATGCTGATAAGGTATCTAATCACCGAGTGGCCAAAGACGTCACCGTGAAACCAAGTATTGCTGAACTCTTTGCCAGTCCAACCTTAGCTTACCAGACACTCGCCCTGATGTTGATGACGACGGTACAAATTGCCGGTTATTTTGGCATGATGAACTGGCTGCCAACGATTATGCAAGAGTCCTTAAATATCTCGATTAAGAATTCATCGACGTGGATGATCGCCACTATTATTGGAATGTGTTTGGGCATGTTAGTCTTCGGTCAAATTCTTGATAAACTTGGACCAAGACTAGCTTATGGTATCTTCTTATTAATGTCTGCGGGATCAGTCTTTCTTTTCCAATTTGCTAATTCAGCCATGACCATGTTACTGGGCGGTATGATTGTTGGTTTCTTCGTCAATGGTATGTTCTCTGGTTATGGCGCGATGACCAGTCGTTTGTATGCTGGGCGAATTCACTCGATTGCTAACAATGTAATCTTGAATGTTGGCCGGGCCGTAGGTGGTTTCTCCTCAGTAATTATCGGTATGATCTTGGATCACTATTCAACGGGGATGGTTATGGTCTTCTTAGCGAGTTTATATCTTGTTTCCTTTGTAGTCATGCTAACTATTCCTAACTTACAAAAGGATCGCTACCAAGCCTTGATAAATTATGATGGGGTAGAAGGATCCGCCTTAGTAGAGATTTAAGCTTAGAAGATAAGTGAATCAAATGTTCTGTAGGGAGTCGAGCTTTCGACTCTCTAATTTTTTTCTTATAAAAGGATTGACAGGGGGGAATTCTATGACCCATAATGAATGCATTAATTGTTTGAGGAAGGTAAGCGATGAATCAAGATAATAAAATGGGTTTCTGGAGCCTTATGGGTTTGATTATCACCACCATTATTGGCTCAGGAATCTTTAACCTAAGTAAAGAGATGGCTACAGTGGCCTCACAAGCTGGAGTGATGATTGGCTGGTTAATCACTGGCGTTGGCATGGGCTGTTTAGCTCTGGCTATGCAAGAAGTCAGTCGGCGGCGACCCGATTTAGAATCAGGAATCTTTAATTATGCCCGAGCTGGTTTCGGTGAATATATTGGCTTTAATTCAGCTTGGGGCTACTGGATCTCTTCTTTAATTAAGAATGCAGCCTACGGTACGCTAATTTTCTCGGCCTTATCATATTTCTTTCCTTATTTTGAGGATGGTCAGAATCTATATTCATTTATCGGCGCTTCCTTGCTGTTATGGTTGATTCATGGCTTGATTTCTCAAGGTGTGCGTCAGGCAGAATTAGTCAATGCTATTATTTTGTTGGCCAAATTGGCTCCGATTATCATCTTTTTAATTCTGGCTTTGACTGCTTTTCGTTTCGATTTATTTCAAGTTGATTTTTGGGGTCAGCTGCATCAGAATATCCAGTTGGGTTCGCTCAGTCAACAGGTTAAGGAAACCATGTTAGTGTCAGTCTTTTCTTTTATCGGTTTAGAGAGTGCCGTCGCTTTTTCAGGGAAAGCGCAAGACCAAAGACAGGTCGGGACGGCGACGGTGCTAGCATTTTGTTCGGTGACCTTGATTTATGCTGCGGTTACTATTTTGTCTTTTGGTATTTTGAGTCGGGAAGAAATTGTTCAATTGCCTAATCCCTCATTGGCCTATTTGATGGAAGCCTTGATTGGTCGTCCAGGGGCTATCTTTGTAAATATTGGTGTAATTTTTTCAATTTTTGGTGCTTGGTTCTCTTCTACTTTGTTGAATGAAGAAGTGGTTTATCAGGCAGCCCATTTGGGACTCTTCCCAGCTTATTTTGATCAACGCAATCAGCGCTTGATATCGATGCGGTCATTGACGGTATCTAATGGCTTGATTCAACTGCTTTTCCTCAGCTTTTTGTTGATTCCTAATGCTTATTCAAATTTAACCAAGCTATCTTCAGCCTCGATTCTCTTTTCTTATACGTGTATGGCTTTGTATTTAGTCAAATTGAATGCAAAGCAGACTAAAGCTAGCGGTCAAACTAAGACGAGCTCCTTGATTGCCTGGGTAGCCAGTATTTATATGATTTGGTTGATCTATGCTTCTGGGCGGACCTATTTGATCTTAAGCTTATTATTACTATTTCCTGGTAGTCTGCTTTATATGGGGTTGCAATGGCAGCAGGGTCGCAAAGTGTTTAAAACTTACGAATGGATCATTTTTATCATTCTGACTTTTGGTTTTTGTTATAGTTTGGCCCAATTGATATAGCGTTGAAGCTCGTAAATAGGTCTAGGTTCGCTAATTTAATGTTAAGAAAGGAGCATGTTGGCTTGCGTCAAGTGTGGATGAAGTTCGTCTCATTCTGTCGAGACTACTGGCCCTCTACTTCATTGTATCTCTGGGTCAATGCCTATTTAATCTTCCAACTATTGGCTCTGATAATTCAGCCAGCTTCAGTGAGTTTTCTGGCTTTAAATCCTCAAGGGAATCTAAGTGTTTTCCTATTATTTTATCTGTTGATCGTCGTTGGTTTGCTAATCCTCCATAAAATAAAAGCCTATTCTCAGGAGTCGGTCTTTAAAGTTTTAATCATAATATACGCCTTGAGCCTTTCATTTTTGACGCAGGCTATCCTGATTGAGTTGGGTTTAATATTGATATTATCGATAGTCTTAGCCCATCAGCCAAACCTTCATCAAGCTACCAGTCAAGTATTAGTTCTTGGGATAGGTGGAATAGGTTTTCGTCTGATTTATCTAGCGTTACAAGTCAATCAAAGTCAGTTAGATAAATTTTCCTTAGAGGCTAATGACCCAAGATTGGCCTTTATTTTCAAACTGGCCGTAATCTTATTGATCTTTGCTTGGTTTTCTTATCTGTTACTGCGCAATAAGAAGGGGCTGGAGCATCAGCTAAACCGACCCGCTGGACTAAAGCTAATTCGTTTGGTCACTTATCTGATAATAAGCCTAGTGGTAGTTACGGTGAGCATTTGGCTAGTCAGTAAAGAGGGTTCGCTGAGTTTTGGTAGCTTCGATAAGGGAATTTTTAGTCAGATGTATGCCAATATGGCTAAGGGTCTAGGTCCAGTTACGACTTTAGAACGGGATCGCTGGCTCAGTCATTTTGCCGTGCATATTTCACCGATTTACTATCTTTTACTGCCAATCTATAAGTTATGGCCAAGTCCCGCGACCTTAGAGTGGTTACAAGTCTTAGTGACTTTCTCAGCTCTGATTCCCTTTAAACGGATTGTAAATAAATTAAGTCTGCCTCCGCTAGCCCAAGTATTATTGCCTTTATTACTCTTATTTGCGCCTTTATTAACCAGTGGCCATAGCTATGGCTTTCATGAGAATTGCTTTCTACCGCTGGTTTTGTTTTGGTTAATCGCTTTATTATTAGAAGGTAGAACGGGCTGGGCCTTTGTGGCCACGATCGTCTGCTTACTCATTAAAGAAGATGCCATGCTCTATGTGCTGGCAATAGGTTTGTATTTTGCTTGGGAGGAAGGCCAAAAAGGACGCTGGACCAAAGTCAAATGGCTCTTCTTAGGACAAATTCTATTTCCGCTAATTTACTTTACAGCCTGCCTGTATTATCTAGCCCATTATGGCGATGGGCCGATGGTCAGTCGTTTCTCCAATTATATGCTGGCTGGCGAGAATGGATTATTCGCAGTCATCAAGAATATCTTGTTGAACCCTGCTTATACTTTGGCTTCTTTGTTTAGCCAGGAAAAATTGACCTATCTCTTGCTGATTTTATTGAGTCAGGCATTCCTACCAATCATTCAGCGCGATTGGCATAGTTATTTCCTCTGGCTTCCTTTGATTGGGATTAATTTATTGAGTGATTATCCTTATCAAGTAGATCCTGGTTTCCAATATCATTACGGGTCGACTAGCTTATTATTATTCTTAAGCGTGCGATCCTTAGCCCAGATGTATCAAGGTTCTAAATCAGCGAAAGCCTGGACCTTGACCTTGGTTGCGCTTTTTGCTTCTTTGGCTCTTTGGTTTCAAGGCAGTCAGGCTCTGCGTGACCATTATGCGGCTTATCAAGATAACCGAGCCAACCATCAAGTGGTGATTGAGGATTTGAAACGGGTGGATACGGATAAGAAAATACTGGCTTATAGTCATTACACGACGCATTTAAGTCAGGCTTCTTATTTATATGATATTTTTTACCATCGGCAAGGAGAAGTGGATGAGGAGATTGATTTGTTAGTCTTTCCGCGGCAGCTTTTACAGGCTGATAAGAAAGAATCAGAGGTTATTCGTAAATATTTAGCGGCTGGATATACGTTGAGTCCTTTATCTAGTGAGCGGGTGTTGATTTATCAGAAGCCATCTTAATCGAGAAATCTGTTTTTATGCAAAATATTTCGAATCTAGAATACGGGCAAGAGACCGTCCTTCAAAGCGAAGGCTTTTCCGGACTAGATCCACTAGACAATGACTAAGCGACCAGTCGCAAAGTCATTGTAAGCTACGTGGATCTTCTTCAATCTTGCTAGTATTCTAGATTCGGAATATTTTTTTTGCTTCATACTAAAAGTTATTGGTAACTATAACCAAGCCATACTAGACCTTAAAGTTTTTGTATTTTCTTAACTATATTTTAACCGATTGGGTATCGTCTTCCGCTTATTCAGATAAGCGCCAGACTTACTTTAGGCCTCACTTCCCCCAAAGCCAGAGGCTTCAAGAGACTGATGTGAGTAAAGTATGCTGATCTGCTGGGTTAGATAGCCCTGACAGAGCTGAGGATGATAGAATATTTTTGTGAAGAAAAGTTAAGTGCAAATTAAACCAATCCGAACCTGGTCTTGATGAAGAGTTAGGTTCGGATTTTTAAATACATTTATTTACTTTATTCTAGATATCAGGTGGTAAACAAGCTACTATATTTATAAAGTCCTTATATATTGATTGATTTCTGATAGGGACCATGAAGGCAAGCATTGGTCGACGATTAGCTTGCTTGGGCTGCAATTTTTCGCTGACCGTGCCACAGGAGGTAGAAGAGCAAAGCTGAGAGTAGAGCCGCTATGGGCATTAAGTAGATTGAACGTTGGAAGCCCCAGTGGTCGGTAGTCCAACCTACCGCTTGATTGTAAATCATCGAACCTAAAGAATTAAAGGTCAGTATCTGTCCGGTAATCTTAGCAATATCATGGTGAAAGATTTCTGAGATGAGGACGACAGCAGTCGGAAAGACAATAGAATAGCATAGGCCTGCCAAGCTAATCAGATAATAAGCCGGGCCACCAATCATTAAGCCAAGAATCACGCAGCTAGCTCCACTTACGCAAGCGATAATTAAACTAGGAAAAGCGCCTAGCCGGTCCACCAATGGCCCGCCAAAGAAACGGCCTAAGGCTAACGCCAGAAAGAAAAGGGAAATATATTGTCCAGCTTGACTTTCGGCCATATCCTGAGTCACATGCAGATAATCGACCAACCAATTACCTAAACCTATTTCAGCGAAGATATACAAGCCCATAGCCAAGGTTAGTAAATAAAAGCGTCGATCACGATAAGGATGAGAACTTAGCTGAGGGTCATCCAATTCGGGTAAAGCCACTTGAGGATATTGAGCCTTGCGACTGGCCAGCGATAATATGATTAGAGGGAGAGCTAGACTGATGAAAATCTGTGGGTAGTGAAATCCCTGGCCTAAGGCCAAGGCAGCCAAACTTTGGCCCATGGTGGCTCCTAATCCATACATGAAGTGCAGACGGTTGACCGTTTTGCTTTTGGATTCTATAGCTAAGAGGGGAATGGCACTATTTAGAATCACACCATTTAATGCCAGGCCGATATTCAGTAAGACCATGCCAATAATAAAGAACAGAAAGTCTGGTGCCCAGGCCATTTCCAGGCAGGAAATGAGCATAAGCCATAGGGCGAGTAATTCAATCCGGCGCTGACCCCAGCGATTGACAAGATTACCAGCGAAGAAAGTAGCCATAATATAGGCAATACTGGCGCTTGTAAGCATGTAAGAAATATCAGTCGCACTGAGCCAGAATCTAGTCCGCAGTTGGGGAATAATAATCCCCTTGATATTCTCGGTGACCGAGGCCAAGAACATCACACAAAATAGTGTCATCATTGTTTTTCGTCGTTGACTGAGTGACATGGCTGATTCTCCTTCAATTTGCTTCATCTGTCCTATTGTAGCACGTTCTCAGTGAAGTGACGAGTCAACTTTCAACTTAGCAAATCATTAATCTGTTTTTATTTATCCATCAAAGCCTAATCTTGTCATCGTATCCATAATCATTTTTGTTCAACCCTCCACATTGATTTATTATGTTGACATTTCTTGGCAGAAAAGTTAGGCTTGTTTCTTGTCAAGATTGCCTCTTGATTGAGAATATTATAGAAGAACTTGACCAGACTTATTGAGACATTTTACTGTATTCTTATTGATTTTATGCTATGATATCTGTTGGTGTAAAAAAGAAACTAAAGGGAGGACCTCCATGATAAATGTATCCAACATCAGCTTACAATTTTCAGATCGCAAGCTTTTTGATGATGTAAATATCACCTTCTCGCCTGGAAATTGTTACGGTGTCATTGGCGCTAATGGGGCAGGGAAATCAACTTTTCTAAAAATTTTATCCGGTGATGTGACACCGACAACGGGAACCGTCACGATGGATCCCAATGAACGCCTCGCTGTATTGAGCCAGGATCACTATGGTTTTGAAGATTCAAAAGTCTTAGAGACAGTCATGATGGGACATAAAGAATTATATAATGTCATGAAAGAGAAGGATGCCATTTATCTTAAAGAGGATTTCTCCGAAGAAGATGGGCTACGTGCCGGTGAATTAGAAGCTAAATTCGCTGAAATGGGGGGCTGGGAAGCTGAAGCTGAGGCCTCAGATATGCTACAAGGTTTAGGGATTCCGACTTCCATGCATGATCAATATATGCGTGAATTAGGTGAAGCAGACAAGATCAAGGTCCTATTAGCTCAGGCTCTATTCGGTAAGCCCGATAATCTTCTGCTAGACGAGCCGACCAATGGGTTGGATGCACGGGCGGTATCTTGGTTGAGTGACTTTATCTTGAACTTCCCCAATACCGTGATTGTAGTTTCTCACGACCGCCATTTCCTAAATACAGTATGTACCCATATGGCTGACGTTGATTTTGGTAAAATCAAACTCTTTGTCGGTAACTATGATTTTTGGTTACAATCCAGTCAACTGGCTGCGAAGATGGCTGCCGATCAAAATGCGAAGAAAGAAGAAAAGATTAAAGAATTACAAGCCTTTATTGCTCGCTTCTCGGCCAATGCTTCGAAATCTAAACAAGCAACTTCGAGAAAGAAATTATTAGACAAGATTACTTTAGACGATATTCAATCTTCTTCCCGACGTTACCCATATGTTGGCTTTGAACCCGAGCGCGAGATTGGCAATGACCTCTTGCGTGTTGAAGGTCTGTCCAAGACCATCGACGGGGTTAAACTATTCGATAATTTAACCTTTACCCTACAGAGAACGGATAAGGTAGCCTTTCTAAGTCGCAATGATTTAGCCATGTCTGCGTTGTTCGATATCTTAATGGGGCGGATGGAAGCGGATCAGGGTAGTTTCGAGTGGGGGGTTACGACCAAACAAACCTACTTACCTCGTAATGCTAGCGATGAATTTGGCGACAGTTCTTTATCGATTGTCGATTGGTTAGCCCAATTCGCTAGTAAAGAGGAACAGGATCAAACTTTCTTGCGGTCCTTCTTGGGACGCATGCTCTTCTCAGGGGATGATGTCAAGAAGTCCGTTCAGGTTCTCTCTGGGGGCGAGAAGGTCCGGACCATTCTTTCCAAGATGATGTTATCTAAGGCTAATGTTTTAATTTTAGATCAACCAACTAATCACTTAGATTTGGAGTCAATTACTTCATTGAACGAAGGGCTGATTAAATTCAAAGGTGCCATCCTCATGGCTTCACACGACTATGAAGTTCTGAATACGACCTGTAATCGGGTCATTGAATTAACCCCTAAAGGAGCCTTCGATCACATTAATACTAAGTACGAAGATTATGTTAATAATCCAGAAATTCAAGACAGACTTAACCAATTATATGAAGGTTAAGGATGATTTAAAGGAGTTTTATAAATAATGGAACTATTCGATTATGAGAACGTCCAACTGATTCCCAATAAATGTATTGTTCATTCGCGGTCTGAATGTGATACCCGCGTTAAATTTGGTCCGCGGACATTCAAAATTCCGGTGGTGCCAGCCAATATGCAAACAGTGATTAATGAAGAATTAGCGGTTTGGTTTGCTGAGAATGACTATTTCTACATTATGCACCGCTTTGATGAAGCAGCGCGCAAACCATTCATCCAAAAGATGCACGACAAGGGTCTATTTGCCTCCATCTCAATTGGAATTAAACCCCATGAATTTGATTTCGTTCGTGAACTGGCCGATGAGAAGATTATCCCCGAATATATCACCATCGATGTGGCCCATGGACATTCTGAAGATGTGATGGATATGATTCGCTTCATTAAAGAATATCTGCCAGAAAGTTTCCTTATTGCAGGAAATGTGGCTACGCCAGAAGCCGTGCGCGACTTAGAATATGCTGGAGCCGATGCCACTAAAGTGGGAGTTGGCCCAGGTCGCGTATGTATTACCAAGTTAAAGACCGGCTTTGGTACAGCGGGTTGGCAATTGGCTGCCATTCGGAATTGTGCTAAATCAGCAAGTAAGCCAATTATCTGTGATGGGGGGATCCGTCAACATGGGGACATTGCTAAGTCCATTCGTTTTGGCGCTACGATGGTCATGATTGGTTCTCTGTTGGCTGCCCATATTGAAAGTCCGGGGAGCTCTCGTGAAGTGGACGGACAACTCTTTAAAGAATACTTTGGTTCAGCTTCCGAATATCAAAAAGGAACCCGCAAGAACGTTGAAGGTAAGATTGAGTTAATTCCAACACGAGGTCATCTGGCTGATACCTTGATTGAGATGCAGCAAGATTTACAATCTTCAATTTCCTATGCTGGTGGGAATAAATTGGCTGATTTACGCAAAGTAGATTATGTCATCGTCCGTAATTCAATCTTCAATGGGGATTATTAAGCATTAAAACTAATATTTCGAGTGGAGTTTGGTCGTTAGACTAAGCTCTGCTCGTTTTTTTATCGAAATCATAATGATTTAGGATTTTCCCTATCTAGCCAAATAAATAAGACCTAAGTTCAAGCAATGATTGCTCGAGCTTAGGTCATATTTATTGGGGATGTATCTCAATTAGCGGAAACGACGAAGAATCCGATCAAACCAAGATTTCTTTTCTTGTTTCTTCTCTTGGGTTTTATTAAGTTCGGCTTGCATTTGGTTAGCGTATTCCATCATCTTATCGTGACTATTTAGCTGAACTTTAGTCCGATCTGGACGGATGTATTCGCCTGTCATCTGTAATTCGCGAGCCTTCATAGTATCATTCAATTGAGCATCAAGAATTTCAATGATTTGTCGTTTAATCTTCTCGTCGAGAATTGGGAATTCGATTTCGACCCGGTTCACCATGTTTCGAGTCATCATATCCGCTGAGGACAAGAACAAGTGACCTTCATTATTCCGGTTAAAGTAATAGATCCGCGGATGTTCAAGGAAGCGACCGACAATACTGCGGACTTGAATATTTTCGGAGATGCCTGGAATCCCTGGCTTCAAGCAACAAATTCCCCGTACAATCAGTTCGACTTTCACACCGGCTTGACTGGCTTGATAGAGTTTCTTAATTAATGGTTTATCGGTTAGTGAGTTCATCTTAGCAACAATGCGACCGTTCTGATAAGCTTTATGGAAGTCAATTTCTTCTTCGATAAAGTCCATCAATGAATCACGAATGGCGAAAGGACTCACATGCAAATGGGTGTAATGGGGTCGGTCGGTATAACCACTCAGATAATTAAAGAATTTAGTAGCATCGTCACCAATTTGCGGATTGGCGGTGAAAACGCCCATATCGGTATAGATTTTGGCCGTCTTGTCATTATAATTCCCAGTTCCTAAGTGGACATAACGACGAATTTGGTTGCCTTCCTTGCGGATTACCATGGTAATTTTGCTGTGGGTCTTTAATTCAGAGACGCCATAGAGAACGTGACAGCCTGCTTCTTCCAATTCCCGTGCCCAATAGACGTTATTAGATTCGTCAAAACGAGCCTTTAATTCGACCAAGACGGTAACTTCTTTACCATTGTCAGCTGCTTTCTTTAAGGCAGCAATAATTGGCGAATTTTTGGATACGCGATACAAGGTTTGTTTAATAGATACCGTTTGAGGATCTTCGGCAGCATGTTGGACAAAGGAAACCACCGGATCGAATGACATATAAGGTGGATGAATAAAGACATCATGCTTGGCAATTTCTTGATAAAGTTTCTCACCAAGATGATTCGGATTCAGATAAGGGGTGAACGGCGGATAAAGTTCTTCCGGATGGTCTTCGCCAATCAGATCATGCAGACCAAAGAGGAAGGTTAAATCGAGTGGCCCATTAATCAGATACATGGCCCGATCTTCGACTTCCAGTGTTTCTTTCAGATAATTACCAGCGACTTTGCGTTCTTCTGGTAGATAACTAGTATCAATCTCAATGCGGATAGCTCGACCATTCTTCCGTTGTTTAATATAATCTTCAATCAGAATTAATAAGTCGGCTGCATCGTCTTCAATAATATCGAAATCAGCATTTCGGGTAATACGGAAAGGATAGGCATAATTAATAGTCATGCCATCGAAGAGCACATCAAGGAAATGAATAATCAAATCTTCAATCAATACGACGGTCTTGGTTGATCCAATCTGGAAGACTTTATAATGACCTAATAAAGCAGGAATGGGCACAATCGCATAACGATCCGTTGTCTTAATATTGCCTTTCTTACTCGTCCGTGATTCGGTCAAGTTCACCAGAATATTAATCACCTTGTTATTTAAATGAGGGAATGGCCGGTAAGCATCGACTCCTAAAGGTGAAAGGGTGGGTTGGACGAAGTTCTTAAAGTAAAGGGTTGCTTCAGCCATCTCATCTGCTGTCAGTTGTTTCATAGATTTGATTTCATAACCTAAGGGAATGATTTTCTCCTTGAGTTCATGATATCGTTCGTATTGAATGCGGACGTTCTCGTGATTTTTCTCAGAGATGGCGCTGAGTAGTTGGTCAGGGGACATCATGGTCTTAGTTTCTGCTAATTCTATGCCGGCGGCTAATTGGTCATAAACTCCAGCGACACGCACCATGAAGAATTCGTCCAAATTGGAGCTAGCAATCGCTAAGAAATTCAATTGTTCCAGAATCGGATTTTCTGGATCTAAGGCCTCTTCAATCACACGATAATTAAAGTCTAACCAGGAAAGTTCACGATTAAAATAAAGACTAGGATCTTCAAAAGCTTCTTCCAAAGACTGATTAAGGTTAGGTTCTTTGATTTGTTCGGTTAAATTATCCGCGTTCATGCTGATACTCCTTTATTTTTATTATGGTTCTTGTTGAATAAAATTAAGAGCGACCTGGGCATTGAGACTACGTTCAATATGCTTCTTGTGACGTTGGGTTCGGTACTGTTCTGCTAAGACTGGACGATCATGATAGATCTTAAGTTCAAGTTGATCATCCTTAACCCGTTCAAGTTTCAGTTGATTAATTGGGTTGGTCTTCGAATCATTTAAGGCAGCAGCGAATTTAATTAAGCCCCCCATGGCAATCATTAGATCAACTTCTTCTGGACTTAACCAATCAGCGAAATCCTCTAAGAATTGCATGAGTAAGGAACGGTTCTTATAACTAGCTAAGAGAGCAAGACGTAAGCGACGTTTATGGGTAAATCCGAGCAGATTCATATTGGAAATTAAGTAGAAAGTGTGGTGAGAATCGGCTTCACTACTAATGAAAGCTCCGACTCGATAGAGATAAGCTGCGAATTCTAATTCGACATGTTGTTCATAATCGTATTCAAAGATACCTAGACGACAAGCTTGTAAATAGAGATTAATGGTAAAATCAACCCTTAAGTAGGCGCCGAAATCATTCATCGGCAGATTGCGCATCAGTTGTTGGACCGTGCGTACGCGAATCTGTTGATTATCGAGTGGCATATTGTAGGTGGTATTAATATGGTAAAGGATAATCCCCTCCCGAATCCCTTGACTTGAAATTAACATTTCAGGGGCTCTGATGACATTCATTAACTCGAGGAAAGCTAGGTTGGCTGGAACAATGATATCGACTCGGTCATTAGAGAGTCCATCGATATCAGATAAATTCTCTGCTTCGGTCTCTAGGAATAAATTCAAAGTTGTTAATAAGTTGTCATTGGTCATTGGATAGCCATGAAGACCGGCCATCGGGTAAGCCGTCATCCGCTGGTGGACATTGGCCACGTTCCGGGCAGAACCCCCGATAGCAATCAGTGGTAACTTACTTTTCTTTAACCAAGGAAGACTCTTGAAAGCATCTTTTAAGAAGGCGCTGGTCTTATCAATGGCTTTACGGTCATTGTGACTTTTGCCATCAAAGAAGCGATCTTTCAGGCTAACGGTTCCGAAGGGGAAACTATGGTAAGCAACCATCTCTTTATCTTTAAAGAGCGTCACTTCGGTACTCGCCCCGCCCATATCAATGGTAATCGCATCGTGGACGTTCATAGTATAGTTTACTGCGTATTGACCATATTCAGCTTCTTGTTGTTCACTTAAGAGTTCAACCTGGATGCCGGTGGCTTGATCAATCGCTGCAAGAATTTCTTTTTGGTTGCGGGATTGACGAATGGCCGCGGTAGCCATGGCTTTGACTGTGTCCACTTGGAAGCGGCGCATCACTTGTTTAAAGCTATTCAAGGTCATAATGACCCGGTCAATACCAGCTTGGTCGAGTATGGTTTGGCCTTTTTTCTCATGGAGGAATTCGGCCAAACGGGCTGGTGTTTTTACATTGTGGAGTTCTTCAATATCAAAGTAACGGTTGATTCCATAAATTACCAGACGGATGGTATTGGAACCTATATCAATAATAGCGAGTCTTTCTGTGTGCATGGCATCCCTTTCTAAGACTGGTTAATATAATCAGCTAAGACATCAATGAGTGCTTGGCTGGAACCAACAATTTGCCCTTTTTGTTTGATGAGTCCTACCGTATAAAGATTAATATAGGAGAATTGGGACTCGGCAATTTCTTTCAGGGCAGCAATCTTCTGCGGATGTTCAGCACCTTGTTGACGAGAGTCTGTATACAGTCCAATAATTGGAATACCTGCCTGGAAGGCAATCCCAATCTCGGAGGCCACGCCAGGATCGATTACTAAGCCGTCTAAGACAGCGATCATTAAGTCACTATCTAAGACCGCTTGGGTATCAGCTTGGGCAATCATAACAGAATCAGCAAAGGCTTGTTTATCGTTAATCGATTCAACTTCTTGCGGTAGGTGAACCTGAAGTTGAGGATAATGTTGTAAAATTAAATCTTTAACATATCGGTTATAAGCCAATTCACCTTCACTAAATAAGGGACTGGCAAAATAGATTTTAGTCATAGGGCACTCCTTCATCACTAATCTACTTGTATTATAACCATTGGCCCCTAGGGACTCAACACCTAAGCGAGCAATTGCCAAAGGATTCAGCCGAATATCCGCCTTCTTGCTCAGCAGACATTATCCCCATAAATATAAAAAAAATCCCCATTCTATGCTAAATCACACCGTTATCGAGTGCGACTTGAACATTGCTTGACTGAAAAAATTATCAGTCGAGCAATCTTTGTCATTAGAACAAGGATTCATTTTATTAAAATTATGATCTTTTGTTGAAAGACCGTCTTTGGCCCTTCAATACGGGTAGAGAAAATATTAATCGGACTCGGGCTTTGAGCGACCTAATAGATTCAATTAGGCCCGGCGTAATCTTAGCGCATTGAGGACAACCGATACTGAGGATAGACTCATGGCTGCTGCGGCGACCATTGGATTCAATAAATGGCCCCCAAAAGCATAGAAGAAGCCCATCGCCAAGGGAATAACGATAATATTATAGATAAACGCCCAAAAGAGATTTTGTTTGATATTGCGAATAGTAGCTTGACTCAAGTTAAAGGTTTCAACAATATCGGCGAGATCATTGTGAACCAGAATCACATCAGCAGCTTCCACGGCAATATCGGCGCCAGAACCAATAGCGAGACCAATGTCGGCTTGAACCAGGGCTGGAGAGTCGTTGATTCCATCACCAACCATTAGCACTTTTTTGCCTTGAGCTTGTAAGTCTTTTACCACGTTTGCCTTATCAGCAGGGAGAACATTTGCAATAACTCGATCGAGGTGAAGTTGTTGACCAATCGCTTCGGCCGTTTGTTGATTATCCCCGGTTAACATCACTAATTCTAAATCGCGATCTTGCAAATCTTGAATGGCAGCCAATGAAGTTTCTTTGATTTGATCACCCAAATCAAGGCTGGCTACAAATTTATCTGCTAAAGCCACATAAATTGTGGTGAATCCTTGCTGGCTCGCTTCATTGGCTTGGTCTAAATAGCTTTGCGGAATGGTGGCATGTTGAGCAATATAATCCTGCTTACCAATGTAGATTGCATTGTGTTTAACTTCAGCTTGAATACCTTGACCAGTTTCAGCTTGGAAATGATCGACCTCACTTAAGTCAAGTCCTTGATCATGGGCGAATTGGACAATTGCTTGGGCCAACGGATGTTCTGACTGGTTCTCTGCGGAAGCAATCCAAGTTAAAATCTCTGTTTCCCGGTCTTGATATTCTGGAACGATATGGAAGGCTTGTACCTTTGGTTTGCCTTGGGTAATGGTTCCCGTCTTATCAAGGAGGATGACATCGGCTTGTTGAATTTGTTCGAGGGCTTGTCCGCTCTTAATAAGGATGCCTTTATTGGCTGCATTACCAATACCTACCATCATGGCGGTCGGTGTCGCTAGGCCAAGGGCACAGGGACAGGCGATAATGAGGACACTAATCAGAATATTGAGTGCGAAATTCAGCGATTGGCCCCCTAGGAAATACCAGTAACCCGCTGCTAAGACAGCTAGAGTCATAACAATGGGTACGAAGTAGGCTGAAATTGTATCTGCTAGACGGGCGATGGGCGCCTTAGTGGATTGGGCATCTTGAACTAAGCGAATAATCTGCGCCAGGGTGGTATCTTGACCGACACGCGTCACTTCAAATTGGAAAGAACCAGATTGGTTGAAAGAACCACCGGTAACTTTGTCGTCTGTTTGTTTTTCAACGGGCAAACTTTCGCCCGTTAACATCGATTCGTCCACGCTACTTTGTCCTTGAACAATGCGACCATCAAGTGGGATTCTTTCGCCAGGCTTCACTAAGACCCGGTCCCCTACCTTAAGTTTTTCAGTGGGGACATCAACGATGTCTTGGGGACCTTTTACTAGATGGGCAGTCTGTGGACTCAAGTCCATCAGCGATTCAATCGCTTGACTGGTCTTATGCTTGGCCCGATTTTCTAGATAGTTACCTAAGCCGATTAAGACCAGAATCATGCCAGCAGATTCAAAATATAAGACGGGATGTTCTGACTGAGCTGAGTCATTCAGCCACAGGCCAACCGTGGTGAATAAGCCTTGTAAGTAGGCAGCCAATGTACCTAAGGCCACTAGCGAATCCATATTAGGGTGGCCTTTAAATAAAGCTTTGAGTCCCATCGTGAACGTTTGCCGGGCCATAAACATAATGCCAGTCGTCAATATGGCTTGAACGAGGGCATAGGTTTTTGGCGAGTGCATCGGATCAATAAAAGCTGGCAAGCTCAAACCAAGCATGGGCCCCATGGCAATCAGGACGAGCGGGGTGAGAAGTAGGGTCATCCAGATGAGTTTGTGTTTTTCTTGATCTTGTTGGACTAATTTACGTTGGCGTTTTTCTTGATAGGATTGAACATTATCTTCTTGTAATTGAGCCTGATAACCGGCAACGGCGACAGTGTCGACCACTCGTTGAGATTGGGCTTGATTTTTCCAATGAACGGTTAAAGTTTCATTAGCTAGATTGACTTGAGCTTGATCGACTTCTTCCAGCTGGTTGACAGCTTTTTCGATGGTTTGGGCGCAGGAAGCGCAGTGCATTCCTTCTATATTATAGTGTTGGATTTGAGTAGCTGTCTGATTCTGATCTTGTTGAGCTTGGGGGAGAATCAGTTGATAACCTAGATCATCGACCACGTCTTGTAAATCCTTGGCTTGAATACGATGGGGATCAAAGCTGACCCAGACTTCCTCACTTAATAGATTTACGGAAGCCTCTTCAACACCTGCTTGTTTCTTTAGACCTCTTTCAATCGTTTGGGCACAGGAAGCGCAGTGCATTCCTTCAACATCAAAACGAATTTTTTCCATCAGAGTCACTTCCTTTCTATGTAACATCGAGCTAGTGGGCGTGAGCATGATGACAACGACATTGGCCAGGTGGGCACTGACATCGAATGCTTTCAGGTGCCTTGGTGGCTTTAGCTTCTAAGAAACGAATCAATTCTTGGCAATGGTCTTTACTCAGTTCAGTTTGTTTAAGTAAATGAAGGAGTAAACCTTGCCGATCACAGGCGCAGACTTGCTCATACTCTTCGTCAATTCGGGACCAAGTCGCTTCTTCGGCAGAAATCTTAGCAGAGATCAAATAAGGCCGTTGACTGGTATCTTGTTCGATAAATTCTTTCTGCAATAAACGATGAATCAAAGATTTAATCGTGCCTTCTTTCCAATCTTTTACTTGACTGGCGATATCAATAATTTCTCGACTAGAAACTGGACTTTGAGCCCAGATAATGCGCATAATTTCTAGCTCGGCCATCGAAATTTCAGTGGCTGGATGCATTTCATCACCTCCAAAATAAATTATTTATTAGAATTAAAATTTCAAATTTACAAGTGTAAACTCTATGGTTAGTTTACAACTGTAATCGATTAAAGTCAATAAGCATGATTTAGGGTAAATTCCCCTATATAACATACTAAATTTTTTGTAGTGTCAGCAATACAAAATAAAATGAATGAGTCAAGTTGGGAAGTAGAGTGACCCCAAATAGTTGGACCAGAGAGATGAACACTATTTTGTGTTTGTCTCTCTTTTGGTTTAATGATAAATTGTTAAGCCGCTTGCGCTTTTCTATATGCCACAGGACTTAGCCAATTCAATTTTTCTTTAATTCGTTCTTCGTTATAATACTGAATGTAATCTGTGATTGCAGTTTCTAATTCCTTGTAACTTCGATATATTTTCCCATAATACATCTCCTGTTTCATCACACTAAAGAAATTTTCGATCGGGGCATTATCATAACAATTCCCTTTACGCGACATACTTTGGAATACTTGATGTTCTACTAGTAACGCCTGATATTCCTTCATTTGATAAGCCCAGCCACGATCTGAGTGGAAGGTTCGTCGATAGGCGCATTCTTTCGATGCTTCTAAAGCTTCTTTCAACGCCTCAATCATCGTGATCCGATTCGGTTGAGAAGATACTTTAAAACTAATGATTTCTAGATTATACAGATCCATAAAAGGATCTAAATACATTTTCTTAACTTGAAGTTTACCAGAATGATCTTCTTCATAATATTTGAATTCGGTCGTATCCGTAGTAATCTTTTGTCTAGGGATGGACGTCTCAAATCTTCGATTCATCCGGTTAGGAGCAATCCGTCCTAGGACTCCCTTGTAACTATTGTATTTTCGATATTTACGTCCGAAGTTTTTAACCTGAATCTTTAATACTTGACAGAGACGTTGGACTTTCTTTTTATTAATGTGCCACCCTTGGTTAACAAGGGTCGCATGAATCCGACGATAGCCGTAATTCGGATGTTTCTTACGAATCAACAAGATGGCATCTTTGACTTTTTGGTCTGGATCTGATTTTTTCCAATGAGCTTGCCAATACATATAAGTGGATTTAGGAAAATCAATCGCCGCAAGAATCTCAGCTAAAGTAAATCTTTCTTGTTGTCGGAGCTTGTGGATGATTCTTGCTTTGTCTTCATTGCTTTCTGTTGCCGCAAGCTCCTTAGCATTTCCAAGTATTCATTTTTTATCGTTTGCATCTTTAATTCATACTCAAGTTCTTCAATTCGTTTATTTGCCCACTCTAGATCCGTTATCTTCAATGGAATAGAAGAAGTTCGTTTTTCTCTGCTCGTTCGTTCTTGCTTAGACATTGGTGGCCTCCCTGGTTTGCGAGAAAGACCTTCAATCCCGTGGTTATGATACTCTTGACGCCATCTAGGAATCAGTGAAGGATTATTCAATCCCAATTCATTCGCCACATCTTGATAGGATTTCTCACTGGCTTCATACAAAGTGATTGCTTTTAACTTAAAGTTTACACTGTATGTCTTATTTTTTCGAGAGCGCATTAACCCTTTTATTCCTAAAGTTTTATAAGCGTTCACCCAGGTTCTTAATTCTTGGGAGGATTTAATCTTATATTTCTTCGTCAACGTCTTCATCCCGATGGTTCCAGAAAGATATTCGGATACAATTTTCATTTTAAATTCTAAACTATATTTAGCCATACAAATACCCCCTAAAGTTGGATCATTCGGTCCAACTTTAGGGGGTCAGTACAAAGTGTTAAATTTTTGTAAATTTTTTTATTTGAAATTATGGGATTTACGCTATATTTACTTAACCTTTACAAATAATTAATATCAGTTCGTTATTCTGTTTGTAGATAGTTAAATAATTTCAGCGAACCGGTTTTCTCGAAAGGAGGTTAGATGGTGGCAACCATTAATGATGTAGCAAAATTAGCTAATGTTTCGAAAAGTACAGTTTCAAATGTTTTTAGTAAAAAGAAGTACATCAGTCCTGAGTTGACTGAGAAAGTCTTGGCTGCAGCCAAAGAATTAAATTTTCAAACAAATTATTTTGCAAGAACATTAGCAACAAAAACTTCAAAAATTATTGGAATTTCTTTTGAAGCGAATGAAAAGTTTAATTCTCAGTTCCAATTAAATATTATCAAAGGAATACTATCCATATGTGCGAAACAAGGTTATTATCTTTTAATCGAGCCAACTGGTAAAGGTCGAGATGACTACCTGCCGATGGATGGAATGATTAAATTAAATCCAGCTACTGATGAACAGGTTTCTGATACAGTTCCCCATGTTTGGGTAGGTTTACCTCCTGAGAAAGAATTAGGACAGGTTTGTTTTGTAGATAACGACAATCAACTTATAAGCCAAGAATTAACATCGATGATGTCTAGAAAACACCGAAGGATTGTTTATTTAAATACCTATGAAAACAATACGGTTGCGCCTGAACGATATAAAGGCTATCTGAAAGAAATCAAAGAAAAGAATTTAGATAATCTACATTTTTATACACCGAAAGACGCTCTTTTAGAAGACTTTGCATATCACAAAGCCAAAGAATTATTACTTCTAGACAATCCAGTGGATGCTTTTATTTTAGACTCTGATTTAATGGCTCTAGCAATTTATAAATTAGCAAGTGAATTAGATTTACAAATTCCAGAAGATTTTTCAGTAGCTGTCTTTTATTCAAGCATTAATGCCAATAATATTTTTAAACCAGAGCTCACGAGTGTAGATTTGAACGAATATGAGCTAGGAAAAACTGCAGCACAATTACTAATTCAGCAATTACAATCTAACGAACTTATAATCCCTAATTGTATAAATATTAGTGGATCGATAAAAGTAACGAGTTCAGTAAAAATTTAAATAGGAGCGGAGAAATGTCATTTTTATCATTTAATCACGTATCAAAAAAATATGAAGGTACTTCAACAGAAGCGCTTTACGCAGTAAATGATGCAAATATTGAGATTGAACAAGGGGAGTTAGTTGTATTTGTCGGACCATCTGGTTGTGGTAAATCAACAATACTCAGAATGATTGCTGGCTTAGAAGATATCAGCAGTGGTGATATTCATTTAGATGGGAAAATTATTAATGATTTTGAAGTTGATCAAAGAGATATTGCCATGGTATTTCAAGATTATGCTTTGTACCCCCATATGAGTGTAAAAGAGAACATCATCTTTGGGTTAAAAAATCAAAAAACTGACAAAGAAATAATTTCGGAAAAACTTAAAGAATCTAGTAAATTACTTGAATTAAATCATTATCTAGATCGATTACCAAAAAATTTATCAGGTGGGCAAAGACAACGAGTTGCTTTGGCCCGGGCATTGGTTAAAGAACCCAAAGTATTTCTACTAGATGAGCCTTTATCAAATTTGGATGCTAAATTGAGAGTTCAAACACGGAAAATGATTGCTTCTCTTCACGAAAAATTAAAGGCCACTATGATTTACGTAACTCACGATCAGGTTGAAGCTATGACTTTAGGGGATAAGATTGTTGTAATGAATAAGGGAGAGATTCAACAAGTTGATCGTCCAGAAGAAATATATTTAAAACCAAAAAATATATTTGTGGCAAGCTTTATTGGAACTCCATCGATGAATCTTTTTAAGGTAATTTTACAAGATAATTTTACAACGAATATTGGTCATACAACTATTGATTTAGAAGATTATAAAGATGCCCTTAAAGAATATTTAGGAAAGGAGGTGATCCTAGGAATTCGACCAGAAGATATTGAGTTAGAAAATGTTGCTTCTACGCAAGGAATAAAAGCAAATCATGTCGAGTTTTTAGGTTCAGAAAACTTGCTGTATTTTTCTTCTGAGCAAGGAGATTTTATCGTGAAATTACAGGAATCTAGGAAACTAGATAAAGAAAGTATTTATAATATGTCTTTTAGAGCAGATAAGTTACATTTTTTTGATCTGCAAAATGAACAAAGAATAAACAATTAGAAGGAGAGAATTGTATGAAATTGATAAAATTGTCAATGCTTACCCTTACTTTAACAAACTTATTGATAAGTCCTTCGGCTGTAATTGCGCAAGAAAATAATACAGTAGATATTCTAACTAGCGTTACTGGAGGAAAAGATGAAGAAGATGCGAAAGCTTTTAATCAAAAATTAGAAGAACTTACTGGACTAAAAGTTAATATTGAAAAACCAGCAGAAGACTATAATACGGTAGTTCTTCAAAAATTATCAAATGGTGGTGAAGGACTCGATTTAATCTATTTCAATCAGGATCAATTAAATGATCTTGTTGAACAGGGTGCTTTATTAGATATTACCGACTATGTTAAAAACTCGGAGATTCTTTCTGACCCAGAAGTCATTTCACAATCAGAATGGGACAACATTACCATAGATGGTAAATTATATGCTGGTTTTAATAAAAAAGAAATTCATCGGGTTGTTAACCTTAACCAAACTTTGTTAAAAAAGTATAAGATAGAAGGCCTATCCGAAGAAACCTTAGATGGATATTATAAACTATTTAAAGAAATGAAAGATAAAGTTACTGATATTGACAATTTTTATCCATACAATGCTGTAATTAGTAACTTATTTGATTTACAACCTTGGTTTGCTTCTCAAGATATTAAAACTGGAATAGTTATTAACGAAGCGGGAAAGCGCACTGCACCAATAGCTAGTCAAGAAGCAAAACCTGTGTGGGAATGGCTTCGTAGGTTATATCAAGAAGAGTTAATGGACCCTAGTTCTTTAACGGATACTACTAAAGAATTACGAGAAAAGTTTGGTGCTAATCAGACGGGAGTAGTGGTCGATTGGGCAGCATGGACAGGTTTATATAATTCAAATGCTGGTGCCGATTATCCAGATAAATTTGAGGCGGTGCCTTTGGGTGGTACTAAAAACTCAGATGGAAAGTATATGTTGACTAGAGGAGGAGCTTCACTTTGGGGAATTCCTGCTACAAGTGATAATGTTGAAGGTGCTATTAAAGTATTGGAAACTTTTGCGACTCAAGAAGGTGGAATTTTATTATCATTAGGAGCTGAAGGATATGACTATGTTATTGAAGATGGGAAATATAAATTAACTGAAGTAGGGGAAAGTCATGGTAAAGATCATGGAGCTCCCTTCCCAATTTCTGAAAAATTTGAAGCTCCTTTACCTCATAATCCAGGTGTTGATGATGCTATGAAACTGTTGACTTTTGCTTCAACTGAATCCTTTTTGCCAGAATCAGCAAAATATAATGAAATTGTAGCACAAAAGGCAGTGGAGATAATTCGTGGAGACGTGGATGTAGATACTGGTTTAAAAGAAATGCAACAAGCTCTCTTAGATGCCGGAGTTATTGAAGAATAAAGAAATATTATTCACAGATAGAGGGAGATAAAACAATGAACCAACATAAAAAGAAAACTTGGAAATTAATAAAGAAGTATCGGTTTGTGTACCTTTTATTATTACCAGTACTATTATATTTTTTCATTTTTTCCTATCTCCCTTTATTTATGGGAATCGTTCAGAGTTTTCAAAAAGTAAAGTTAATGGGAACAAGTGAATGGGTAGGGTGGCAAAATTATCTAGAGATTATGAAGGATAAATCCTTTATTTCATCAATAATCAATGGTTTTATCATTGGGATTGGAACTCTATTATTAACTTTCGCGTCTTCTTTGATAGTCGCCTTAGGAATCAATGAATTAAAAGAGTCCAAAATAAAAAGAATAATCCAGACCACTTCTTATTTACCTCATTTATTTTCTTGGACCGTGGTGGGTGGAATTTGGATTAATATTTTAGGTCCGAATGGTTTTGTAAATACGATAAGAGGATTTTTTGATAGCAAGACAATTCTATTTATGACGGAGGATGACTTAGCTCAATTAATCATGATTTTAACAGGGGCATGGAAGGGAATTGGCTATATGGCTATACTGTTTTTAGCAAGTATTGTAGCTATTAATCCAAATCTATTTGAAGCGGCACAAATTGACTCGGCTTCTCGTTTAAAACAAATTAAAAAAATAATTATTCCAGATTTAAAACCTACTATGGCAACTGTGTTTATTCTTGGTTTGATGGGACTCTTTACAAATTTTGACCAAGTTTATGTTATGGGGAACCCAGCTATTATTCAAAAAATTAGAACACCTATCTTGTACATATTTGAAAACGGAATTAGTCGATTTAATATTGGTATTGCTACTGCTGGATCAGTAATCGTCTTATTATTGACGATGATTATTATTTTTATTGTGAGATATCTTTTAAGGGAGGATTTATAATGAGAAGAAATCAATTATTCCTTCCAATTAAAATATTAAATTATTTCATGTTATTATTATTGTTTTTATCAATGATTCTACCTATGATTAACATTTTATCAATTGCCTTTTCTAGTAATAAAGCATCCATGTTACCTGGTATATCTTTATGGCCAATAGATTTTTCTTTCGAAGGTTTTCGGTATATATGGCAAAAAGAAAACTTGTGGCGACCCTTACTAAATTCTATATTTGTTTCAACCATTGGCTCAGGTCTACAAACATTATTTTCAGCAATCGCCGCTTTTATTCTTTTAAAAAAAGATTTGCCTTTTAGAACACTTATTTTAAGTTTTATCATGGTTACGATGATGATTCCGGGAGAATTGACCTTGGTTTCCATCTATACATTGAATAAAAATCTTGGCTTCATCAATACCTATCGGGGCCTTATCATTAATGGCCTTGTTTCTGGATTTAGTATTCTCTTGTTAAAAAATTATTTTCAATCCATTCCAGAATCGGTATTTGAAGCAGCCAAAATTGATCGTGCGAGTGAATTAAAAATTTTTAGAAAAATATGTCTTCCCATGTCTAAACCGGGAATCGCTACGGTTTCTTTTATAGCATTCATATCAAAATGGAATAGTTTAATGATTCCTGTAACAATTATTACTGATCAAAAGAAATATACCTTACCTTTAATATTAAAATCCCTAGTATTTAATAGTTCATCTGTTTCAGGGACAGATTTTGTTCCGCCTAATGCCATTATGGCCGCGATTGTAATATCAACCATCCCTCTCATTTTGGCTTATCTAGTCGCTCAACGATATTTAATCACTGGAATGACGTTAGGTTCAGTCAAAGGATGATTGGAGAATAATTATGAAATATATTGAAAAAATCACCTATTTTGTGTCACACGATCAAGAAGGAGAATATATAAAAATCCCCTTTTTTATAAAAAATGATATTGAAAAAATAACTATCAGTTACGATTACTTGAAAGTTTCAAAAGAAATTCAAGACGATAAAATATTAGAAGAGAATGTCAGTATTATAGATTTTTCCATACAAGGACCAAACCAACAGTATTTAGGGTCATCAGGTTCTAATCGTTCTTCTTTATTTTTCTCTCAGAATCAGTCATCAGTAGGATTTATAAATCCAAAAGTAATGATGGGCGAATGGAATATCATTCTTGGTGCTTACAAAGTTCCTTTAGATGGAATCAATGTTACTTATGAGTTCATTCAAGAAAGTAAAGTTCGAAAGTTATTAAAAGGAGACACACATACCCATTCGACAGCTTCTGATGGTAAGTTGCCACTTCATTTATTAGTAGATGTAGCTAAAAATATCGGTCTGGACTATTTAATAATTACAGATCACAATAATTTCAATAATCAGACTGAAAGATTTTCTACAAATGATTTTACATTGATCCCCGGTGTTGAATGGACACGATACCAGGGACATGGAAATTTCTGGGGAATAAATCAGCCCTTTAGTGGATCATTTGATACGGAAAGTTTTCAAGATACCTCAGATTTTATTAAAAGAGGTCAAAGTAAAGGAGCAAAATTTATAATTAATCATCCGTTTTGTGTTGACTGTCCTTGGCTTTCGGGCCTGGATTTGCCATTTGATGCTATTGAAGTATGGAACGGGGGCACGCATTTACAATCAAATTTTGAAGCTCAATTATGGTGGCATGAGCAGTTAATGAAAGGAAGAAAGATATCTGTTACTGGGGGAAGTGATTTTCATTCGTTTGAGTTATTCAGGATGCTTGGATGCCCTACGACGAATATCTATTCTTATAGCTATAATCAGAAAGATATCCTTGAGGCGCTCATTAAGGGGAACTCTTTCATCACTTATACAGTAAATGGACCCGAAATTGATTTTGAACAATCGAATGTTATTTGTGGAGAAACATATCCCCTAGAAACAATGGTACATTTATATTTCACTCATCTTAAAAAAGGACAAAAAATAATAATAATTCTGGAAGATCAAAAAATAGAGTACATTGTGCAGACAAATGAGGTATCCAAAAATATTTATATTAACAGTGGTTCTTCAAAATTTATGCGAATTGAAATATATGGGTCAATTGTTAATCAAGAAATAATAAGTAATCAATTACCTATACTCATTAGTAACCCTATATATTTTGAATCCGGGGAAAAGGAATATGTGTAATAAGAAGGCAATAGATTTGATAGGAAATTCATTGATGTTTGCGATTAGTAAAATTGTACCTTTGACTGTCTTGTCTGGTCTATTTTTGGCTATCGCAAATGCTAGTGCATTTAGTATGGATGCCGAGTTGCAATATTTAGACTGGAATTTAATATCTGCTGATGCAGGTGAATTTTTTAAAAAACTGTATGAAGTAGGGCAAGTCGGTTTTGATTTGATGATACCATTGTTTTGTATGTATTTTGCAAAAGGAATTGGTGGAAAATACGCTTTGATTCCAGCATTTATCGGTGGATATTTGGTGAATTCCGCTGATTTTTTAGGAACAAGCTCTGGTGCGGGGTTTATAGGTGCCATACTTGTTGGAATAATAACGGGATTTTTAGCAAAATTTATTGACCGATTCAATTTGCCTAAATTCCTCTTGCCATTAATGGAGTATTTGATAGCACCTTTATGTCTAACTTTTTTTGTTTTTTTGATCATTTATTTTATAATTGGGAAACCTCTCCCAACCATGGTTGAATTCTTGTATGCTTCTATGAATTACCTGACCAGGCAGTATGAGTATGCTCCCGTGGTTTATGGAATAATACTTGGAGGAATGGTTGGCTTTGATTTAGGAGGGCCGATAAATAAGACAGCAAGTTTGGTTTCCTCGGCAATATTTATCGATACGATGAATCAATATGGAATCGGGGGAGTTAACGCTATTCCTCAAGCGGTTACTGCTTCATCAATATCAGTTGCCCCTCTTGGGCTTGGTATAGCCTCGTTGTTATTCAAGAATCTTTTTTCTCAGCAAGAAAAGATACTCGGTAATTCTGCTCTGTTGATGGGCTTTCTAGGTATTTCAGAAGGTGGAATACCATTTATTATTAAATATCCTAAATTAATTTTAGCTAACACACTGTCATCGGCTTGTGTAGGAGGATTTATTGGTTTTTTTAAAATTCAATTTTTTGGCGGTATTGGTTCCCCATTGGGAGCGGTTGTTGGAGTGACTTCAGGTCCGCATTTTTCTTCTTATTATTGGGTATGTATTATTTTATTAGGGGCTATGTTAAATGCACTGATGTATCGACAAATTTTAAAGCAAATTCACGATAATAATCAAATGAGTTAATTATTATCGATTAAAGTCAATAAGCATGATTTAGGGTAGTTAAGTAAGTCTTATAGTTGAGGCAAAAGCATGTACAAATTCGAGCAAGAGTGGTAAAGTTTTTGATGGACATGTAACACACATGCAGATTAATAAATGGAGGAATGTATAGCATGGGACTGTTTGAAGATTTATCCGCGACAATTAAAGGGAAAGGGAAACGTCTGGTATTTCCGGAAGGACATGATGCGCGTGTATTAGCCGCTGTCGTACGTTTAAAAGAAGATCAATTATTAGATCCAATTTTGGTGGGAAATCCTGAGGAAATTAAAGCGACCGCCCAAGAACTCGGAAAGTCTATTGAAGGTATTGAATTGCTTGATCCTAACCATTACGAACAATTTGATAGCATGGTGGAAGCCTTTGTTGAACGCCGTAAAGGGAAGGCAACCGTTGAACAAGCTCAAGAAATTCTTAAAGATAAGATGTATTTTGCCACCATGTTAGTCTACCTAGACTTAGCTGATGGTTTGGTTGCTGGAGCTACACAATCAACGGGTTCAACCGTTAAACCCGCCCTACAAATTATTAAAACACGAGCTGGTGTTTCATCAACCAGTGGAGTCTTTATCTTAGTTCCTGAGAATGAAGACGAACAAAAATATGTTTTCGGTGACTGTGCGATTAATATTAATCCAACCGCTGAACAATTGGCTGAGATTGCCATTGAATCTGCTAAGACCGCTGAAATCTTCAATATCGATCCTAAAGTTGCTTTGTTGAGCTTCTCAACCAAGGGCTCAGCTTCTTCACCAGAAGTAGACAAAGTTGTTGAAGCGACTAAATTAGCTAAAGAAAAAGCACCTGAATTAGTTCTTGATGGGGAATTACAATTTGATGCGGCGATTAGCGATGTGGTAGGTCAAGCGAAAGCTCCAGGCTCACCCGTAGCAGGTCAAGCGACAGTCTTTATCTTCCCTGAAATCCAATCAGGTAACATTGGTTATAAGATTGCTCAACGTTTAGGAGGTTATCAAGCCTTAGGCCCAATCTTACAAGGTATGGCTAAACCGGTAACCGACTTATCTCGGGGATGTAATGAAGAGGATGTTTATAAGGCTGCGATTATTACGGCCAACCAAGCTTTGCTACAAGGATAATATCCTTTCGAATCAAGCTGATGTGGTGATGAGCCAATGATTTTGAAGAAATCAAATAAGATCAGGTATTTCAAAACAGTTAACTAAGTCACTTATCACCAATCAGCCAAAAGTCAAACCAATGAATCAACAAAAACTCAGCGAATATTTACCTGACCGCGATGAATGCTGGTCTGGGAATAAATATTCGCTGAGTTTTTTTATGGGCTAAATTTGAGTTTGAAGTCATAACTTATTGATAGCTCTTGTAGCAGAATTAGACTTTTAACAACCTACCGTCATTCAAGACTTGGACTTATTCTCTTGTCAACGGAGCCTTCAACTTGGCCACGGTTCTGGCGATATCTGTTGACTGACTTATCGCAGAGATCACGCAGATAGCATCGGCTTGCCTGGCCTTCACTTGGTCAACGTTATTTTCGTGAATCCCGCCAATGGCAAAAATTGGGAAGCTCGGGTCAAGGGATTGCAGTTCGCGCCATTGTTCAAGACCAATGGCGGGGCGCACATTGACCTTGGTTTGAGTGGGGAAGATAGGGCCTGAACCGACATAATCTGCCCCTGCTTCAATGGCAGCGTGAACTTGGTCGCGAGTGTGGGCGGAAAGACCAAGAATGTGTTGGATATCTAATCTTTGGCGGACGAATGAGGCGGATAAATCGTCTTGACCAATATGGATTCCATCCGCATCTATTCTTTCCATTAAATCGAGGTCATCGTCAATGATTAAAGGAATCTGATAGTGACGGCAGATGACCTGAGCTTCACGGGCTAATTGCTCACGTTCTGACGGTGTGAGCTGACTATGGTCTTTATCGCGGAATTGGAAATATGAAATACCCGCTTGACCAGCCTGGTCTAAGCAGTCGATAAACGATCGCATTTGTTGATTTTTCGTTTGATTCGGGAAATTCTGGCTGCCTAAGATTAAATAAATAGGAAAAGCTTGATCCGGAGAGGTACGTTTAAAAGCTCTAGTGTTTGAATTCATGAATCATCACCTGCGGAATATAGTGTTGTGGGTTTTCTTGGAAAGCCCAGTGATTGGTTGGTCCATGGCCGTGGCCAAGACCCAGAGTCTGAGAAATCGCTGCATGAATATAGGCTTTGGCGGATACCATAGCTTGGTCTAAGTCATAGCCGTGAGCTAGGAAAGTAGCTAGCGCAGCTGAGTAGGTGCAGCCAGTTCCATGAGTATGCTGGGTCTCAACACGAGGACAACTTAAGGTGAAAGATCGACCACTTTGGTCCAGATAGAAATCTTCCGCATCTTGACTGGCCGAATAACGATGGCCCCCCTTAATGACAACAGCTTGGGCACCTAAGTCTAGAATAGCTTGAGCCGCTTGTAGGCGTTCTTGGGGATTCCTGATTGTCATTCTGGCAAGCACTTCAGCTTCAGGGAGATTTGGCGTTACAATTCGGGCTAGGGGAATTAAAGATTGACGTAAACTTTCCTGAGCTTCTTCGAGTAAGAGTGAGGCGCCTCCTTTGGCTACCATGACTGGATCGACCACTAGATTTTGGCTCAAATTAAAATCGCGGAGGGCCTGGCTGACGGTTTGAATCAATTGACTATCATGGAGCATGCCGGTCTTCACCGCGCGTACCGGTAAATCTTCAGCGACGGATTGAATTTGCTCGCGTACCATCTCATGAGGAATTGGGTGGATCGACTTTACCCCCATCGTGTTTTGGTCGACGACCGCAGTAATCGCTGACGTTCCAAAACCGGCTAAAGACATGAAGGTCTTTAAGTCAGCCTGAATGCCAGCGCCGCCTGAAGGATCGGTACCCGCAATGGTCAAGACTACGGGGTGTTTTGCTGATTGTACTGAGTGCATCTTATTCTCCTTTCTTTAAAATGTCTGAGTTTCTAGAGTAATCATTGAATCAAGATTGTCCGCTTGCTTACCTTGACTATGGTGATAGAGTTGGTTGATCAACTCGTTTTCTAAATAACCGGGACCATCAACTGCTAAGCTAGCCGCTTGGCCACACCAAGCATAGTAAGCCATGGCTTGACCGCCAATTTCGGCCCCTGCTTCTAACGATAGAAAGGCGGTTAGGATACTAGAGGCCACACAGCCAGTCCCGGTAATCTGACTTAACAACGAATGGCCATGGTCATGATAATATAGCGTCAGACCATCAGTGATAAAATCGCGCGGCCCCGTGGCAATGACTAAGGTTTGATACTTCAGTGCGACTTCTCTACAAATTTGAGCCATCGATTCAGAAGATTGGAGACTATCAATCCCTTTACTGGCCAAAGACTTCTGGCCTAACCGGCCAATCTCGGCATAGTTAGCTCGGATGGCAGTAAATTTATGCTGAGCTAATAAATCCTGGGCTATCTGATAGCGATAGGGAATGGAGGCAATCCCAACCGGATCCAAGACTCTGACTGTTTGCCGTTCTTCACTGATTTGTAAAGATTGTTTCATCGCCTTTAATTTACCAGCGTATAAAGGCGAGCCGAGATTCACGAGGAGGGCTTGGGCTTGTTGAGCAATCTCGGCTGCCCCCTCCGCTTCATCAGTCATAATCGGCGAACAACCTAGGGCTAAGAGTGCATTGGCTTGGAAGTGGCTGGCAATCTGATTGGAAATGCAATGAATTAAGGGACGTTCCTGCCGTAATTGCTGTAGAATTTGAGCATAAGTCAGCTTCATGTCATCATATCCTTTTTTGCTAAATCATCAGCTAGATTATTCTTCATCGAGCAATTTGACTAAGTCTTCGGCTTTGAGAGCTCGTTGAATTGAACCATGTTGATAGAGAAAATCAGCGAACGCTTGATACAAGTCGGGATTAATTTGACCAAAATCGGCCTTCTTGACCATATCTTCTTGTAGTCGCTCCCAAGATGCTTGTTCAATCTCGGGGTCTAGAACATAGGCATTCTCTTGTTTGTCCAGAATCGTCTGCAAGGCTTGATCAGGATCATCGATAGCAGTCTGGAAACCACGTCGTAATGCTCGCATAAAGGCTTGAATGTCTTCAGGCTTATTTTCAATGGCTCGATCTCCAGCCACGAAGATTAATTCATCCGCGTCGGGAACTCCATAATCAGCAAAATCAAAGTAATCCATTTGATAACCTTCTGCCTGAAGCAATAAATATTCATGGTTTAGATAGGCCCCAATCAAGGCATCAACCTTGTCGGTAGCTAGAGCGGGAATCAGATCCCAGCCGACATTGACCATCTGAGTATCCTCATAATTGGCTCCATCATAGGTCATCATCGCTTCCACAATATTCTCTGAGATGGTGGTCGTTGAGTAACCGATGCGCTTACCGGCTAAATCTTTTGGCGATTGGATACCACTTTCTTGCTTATAGATAATGGCATCTAAGCGACCTTGAACCAGCGAAGCCACAGCCTTAACTGGTACATCTTCGGCAACTGCTTGAATCAATACCGCCGGATAAGAAATGGCTAAGTCGGTTTGTCCGGCTCCAGCTAATTTAATCGGGTCATCCACTTCGGCGGGCATGGAGATGGTGAGGTTTAAGCCTTCTTCTTCGAAATAACCTTCAGCCAGGGCTACATAGATCGGGATGTGATTGGCATTGGGATACCAATCCAACATCAGATTGAAATCGTGCAAGTCTTCTTTAGCTCCTGCAGATAAGTTAAGTTGAGTCGGTAAGACCAGCAAAGTTAGTAGGCCAATAATAAGGACATTACGTAATTTTTTCATTAATTTCATCGATCTTTCCTTCTTTCTTGATTAAGATATTTGAGTGAATGATTTTCCAACAGGGTTACTAAATTAAATAAGACAATCCCCATGACTGACAAAGCAATGATTCCGGCGAAGACCCCTTCAGCTTTAATCGAACTCGACATGCGGCGGATATAATAACCTAGACCGGCATTTCCGCCCAGCCATTCGCCAATAACCGCCCCAATCAGTGAATAAATTACCGCTAATTTAATACCAGAATAGATTCCTGGTAAGGCCATCGGCCATTGTAAATAATAGAAGCGTTGCCAACGACTGGCTTCCATCACCCGGAAGAGTTCTAAATATTCTGAGTCGGTTCGTTTCAGCCCATCGAAGACAGCCACCACAATCGGGAAAAAGGTAATTAAGAAAATAATCGCCACCTTAGTCCAGATTTCATAGCCGAACCAAAGCACGAAAATTGGCGACAAGGCAATGGTCGGAATCGTCTGCGAAATCAGCACGAAAGGATAGAAGGCACGCTCCATAAAACGAGAATAATATAGCAAAACCCCAATCAGAATCCCTAAACCAATTGAGAAGACCAGACCTAGGCCGACTTCAGCGAGGGTCAGTTTAGCGTGATCCAACAGAACAGGGCCTTGGTCGACTAGGTTATGCCAAACTTGACTTGGTTTAGGAATAATAAAATCAGGCACCAGCCCGCGGTCGACCAAGATTTCTCCCCCCACACATAAAATCAGACAGATTAAGGCGAAAGGCCAATAGCGGTCAATCCATCTACGTAACTTATCCATAGATAGCCTCCTCAATTTGATGTTTATAGGCAATAAAATCAGGATGATAACGTATATCCATCTGGCGATTTTTGGGCAAGTCTATCTGAAAGCATTGAATTTGCGCCTCTTGATTAGCTTTGAAAGGCTGGAGCACATAGACGCGATTACTTAAGAGAACAGCTTCTTCCAAATTATGGGTAATCATCAAGACGGTCTGTTTCAATTCTTGCCAGATTTCTAACAACCACGTTTGCATCTCTTGCTGGGTAAAGCTATCGAGCGCCCCAAAAGGCTCATCCAATAGCAGAATCTCGCGATTGGCTAAGATAGTGCGGACAAAGGCAGCCCGTTGTCGCATGCCACCGGACAACTGACTCGGTAGAGCGTAAGCATCATCGGCTAATCCTGCTTTAGCTAACCAGGCCAAGGCCCGTTCACGAGGAATAGGACGGCGAGGCCCTAGCTTGGCTGAAAGACAGACATTATCTAAGATATTGGCCCACGGTAGGAGTAAATCCTTTTGAGGCATATAAGCCAGATCACTCACGGCAACCGGTCGGCCACGGAAAGTAATCTCGCCTTGATCTGCTTGATATTGTTGACTGATCAACTTAAATAGGGTTGATTTACCGGAACCGCTTTTACCGACCAGACTAATAAACTCACCCTCGGGCAAGTCAAGATTTAACTGCTTAAAAATTGGCCGCGACGAATTTTGGTGAAAACTAAAATCTAAATTTCTTATTTGTAGCATATCGCACTCCCTCCATAAAAAAATAGCCCCCTAGCGGAGACTAAAAGAGAGCATAAAGCACCTAGCAAGTCGCCAGGCCTTTACGGACATTCCCTGCGGTAGGATTATCTACGTCAGGTTGAGGGTCTAGGAATAACACCTACTCTCAGCACACTATTGTGGCTCCCCTAGTTGATATTTTATTTATTGAATCAGCCATATTTTAGACGAAGATTCAACAGATAGCAAATAATCTGCTGAAAGCGGATTAAAAACTGCTAGAACAAGGTTCAAAGTTTTTTTACAATATTCAAAACTTCTGATAAAATCAGTAGAGCGCTAGGGGTGCCATGGAGGCTGAGAGAGCAATCGACCCTTAGAACCTGATTCGGTTGATACCGCCGGAGGGAAGCGCCAATGACTTATTTGTGTTCTACTGATAAGTTTCATCGCTTCCGAAACGAGATTGTCAATCATAGGGAAAGAAAGGAAGCGAATCAATGTTTAATTTAAATAAATTTGTAGACCGAGTTAAGAGGTGGCAGGATGAATACTAATCAGCGACTCACTAAACATTTATTCTTAGCCATCATGATTGCGTTAGATGTCATTCTTTCACCGATTCTCCGTATTGAGGGCATGGCACCGATGTCCAGTGTGATGAATATCTTAGCCGCGAGCTTGATGGGTGGGCCTTATACTTTGCTGATGGCTTTACTTTGCGGCATCATTCGCATGATTTTATTAGGGATTCCACCTTTGGCTTTGACAGGTGCCGTCTTTGGTGCGTATTTGGCCGGTACTCTCTTTCAGCGTCATCAGCATATCCTCTGGGCGGCGCTCGGTGAAATTATTGGCACCGGTTTGATAGGGAGCTTATTATCTTACCCCGTCATGGTTTGGTTTACGGGAACCAAATCCGGCCTATTTTGGTGGGTGTATACTCCACGTTTTGTCGGTGCTAGTCTGATGGGAAGTGTAGCGGCCCATCTGATTTATCAACAACTATCCAAGATTCCTAAATTCAAACAAATACAAAGGCTCTTTCATTTAAATCAGTAACAAGTTATCTTACCTCGAAAACTCCAGACCAATATTTTAAATCCTGTATAAAGACACGGATGAATGAATTGGCGCTGGAGTTTTTTTGTGCTGGGAAGAAAGTGTCACTTATATCGATCATAGAACTATGAGAAACTACAGGCAGAAGGAGTTGATCACACTAGGGCATAAGAAGATAGGAGAAAACAAGAGTGAAAGAGAGAAAGCTAAATTGGTCAAAGGCGTATCGAGTTTTAAAATATATTCAGCTGAAAATATACTATAAAAAACTAGATCTAATACGCCAGTACCAAAAACATGAACACATGTCGATTGCAAGTTTGAATCAATCGGAGCAAAAAGCTAATCAGGGAACAAATCCATTAAAGCACGCTTGTTTGGATTGGGAGCAAGTGCTAGAAGATGGTAGGTTGATTGAAGCGTTAAAAGCTCTAACCATCAAACAACAGAAAGTTCTCTGGTACGGATTTGTGTGTGATTTGTCACAGAAAGAAATTGCTCAGTTATTAAACATCAGTCATGGAGCAGTCAGTCGTATTCAAAGTAGGGCAATCAAACAATTAAGAGAATTGGCGAGTGAGCAAGATGGATCTTAAATTATTGCAAGCATTTGAAAATTTAGATTATATTTATATTTTATGGCGTCTCGAACCACTTTTCCTTAAGCATTTAAGGGGGGTACCCTTAGACTGGCAAGATGATTTCCTACAAGAATATCGCATTCTTTGTGTCAGAATTGTTCATTATCATTACGCATGTCATCAATGAAATACAATGAATAAGCGTACCCATACAATGATTAAGAATATTATCGCATGTTTGTTAAAGTAAGATTATCTCTTAAAGGGGTGAATAATCTTATGGTAGCAAATCAACCTGGTAAGAGAATCAAAGAGCTACGCATTGAGAAAAATCTATTACAAGAAAAACTTGCAGGCTATTTGAATGTTTCTCAACAAACTGTCAGCAAAATAGAAACAGGTACAAGCGATATCCCCTATGATCTCTTAATCAAGTTGGCGGATTTCTTTAAAGTGAGTATTGATTACATATACGGTCGAACAGAAATTCGTGACATGCTGACCGAGGAGAAAATAATGAACGAATACAATGAGATTATTTCATCATATACTCATTTAAATAAGATTGATCAGAAGACAATACGTACTATCATTAAAAGATTAGAGGAAGCAGAAAAAGAAAAAGGTGATGGTGAATCAGAATTGCCATTTGCGATGATGATCAAATATTTACAGGAGAACTAGAGAGGTATTTGCTCTTTATTGCTGAACGACAGAATATCGATTTTGAGATAGATATTTTCTTTGATGGTTCAGGGCTTATCCGTGCTTTCGAACAGCATCCTAAAAGTGAGTGCTTATACGAACTTTTATTTCTTGATATTGATATGGAGGAAGTTTGCGGCATTAAAGTTGCTCGAGTCATCATCGAATATCCCAATGTACCCTTAATCATATTCGTCTCAGCCTGGAATCATTATATGTCTGATTTGTTTCAGTTCGGCACGTTTCGATTTTTTGAGAAACCCATCAAATACAATCTATTGGAAGAAGCCGTATATCAAGCTATTCAATTGATTGAAAACAAACGTCCTTATTTTTATTTTAAATCACAGCAACGCGTTTACCGAATTGTACTGAAGCAAATTGTATATTTTGAAAGTAAACAAAGATTAATCTATTTATATTGTTCACAAGGAGAGACGCATCGATTTTATGGTCAATTGGATGACATCGAAGGAGACATTAGGAAATTTCATCCCAATTTCATTCGTAGTCATCAATCCTATTTAATAAATGGGCAATATATCAACGAATTTGATGCCAAATCGGTCCGTCTGGAATTGAATCATGAACGCATAACCTTGCCAATAAGTCAGAGTCGACGTCAAGAATTTTTAGAACGGGTAGCCTATCTATTTGGAATTTAAATCAGGAATCTTCTACTTCTAGGAGGTCTTCCATACTTAGACCGAAACGTTTGGCAAGATAATAGAGTAAATAGACTGAGGGCAAACTATAACCATTCTCAATCCGAGAGTATTGCCGTCTAGAACAAAGTCCGGTATAAATATCTTTTTGAGTTAACGCGCGTTGAGCGCGTATTTTTTTACCAATAAATTTCATCATAAAACCTTCTTTCTTGGAATTTAAGCCAAGCATAAGGTCTTTTTGCCGTGAAATAAGAGATCTTGTCATAAATACAACAAATTTTGTCATAATTCATGTAAACTATTCCGCCGTTTGGCTCGTCTTTGGAGTGTGACTATATTCTGAAAGGGGGATGACCAAATGGAGGAAGTCATCAATTTAATTGCTAATTTTGGATTTCCAATTGCTTTAGTGATTTATTTCTTAGCACGTTTTGAAAAGAAGCTCGAAGAATTATCGACGCTATTAACCCATCTTTCTTGGGTGATTGAGCATATATCAGAGACAAATAAAGTAAAAGAAAGACGCCGCATAGGTAAATAAATTCACTCAAACTTTCGTCTTATAGATGTAAGTAATATTACTTACAAGTATGCGCATACAAAGAATATTTGAAAGGATGATTTGATGACAATCGAGCAGAGAGCTAAACAAGTATGGGATTTCTTTATTCAGCAAGGATGGACTGGTCAAGCGATTGCCGGTATGTTAGGGAACATGGAATTAGAAAGCGGAATTAATCCAGACCTTCACGAGTATAGTGGCGGTGGGGGCTATGGCTTAGTTCAATGGACACCTGGATCTGTACTGATGAATTGGGCTCAACAACAAGGCTTGGATTATCGCCTAATGACCACTCAACTCCAACGGATTCAGTATGAACTTGAGACAGGGAAGCAATTTGATCATCAGTCGATGACCTTCAGACAATATAGTCAAAGTACTGCAAGTCCAGAATATTTAGCCGAAATCTTTGTCTTTGCTTATGAGCGACCAAGTGCTCAATATGCAAAAGTGGCTGAACGACAAGCTAGTGCTCGTAAGTGGTTTAATTTATTGAATGGTTCAACATCAACACCAAAGGAGACAACTAACATGGAAAATAAATATTATACTGTCGTGGCTGGAGATTCGCTCTGGGCGATTTCACAAAAATTTGGTCTGACCGTCGATGAACTCTGTCAACTTAATGGGATTACGGTTAATTCTGTGATTCATCCCGGGGATCGCTTAATCGTCGGTAAGACAAATAATTCAAATCCTTCCAACCCAAATCCGACGCCAACGCCGAATCCAAGCCAAGACCTTCGCTTACAGAAGTTGGTCAATTGGTTCTATGAGAATATGGGTCGGATTAAATATAGCCAAGCTCTACGTATGCAAGAGAACTATGCAGACTGTTCTTCAGCTGTCTATCGTGCTTTAATCTATGCTGGCTTCTTACCTCAAGGAACTTATTGGGGCAATACAACTACCCTCTTTCAATTAGAAGGTAGCCTGTTAATCCCAATTCAACGCTCAGAAGCTCGGTATGGTGATATCTTTATCTCGGGCTACAAGCCTCAGGGTTCCCATACAGGAGTCTTTGTTAGCAACCAAAAGATTGTCCATTGTGTCAATGAGAAATATGATATTAAGGAAACTGAGTTAGAAGGATGGTATGGTGGTGGCTATGTCTATTGCTATCGTTTGAAAGGGGTTAGTCAACGTGTCACACCGACCCCACAACCTGATCCAACCCCACAACCAGGTACTGAAACTGTAGCTCAAACCTATGGTGAGACTGGTCGCTTTACTGCTAATCAACGGTTAGCAATTCGTAATCAGCCATTAGCTTCGGCCGCTGCCGCTGCCTACTTAGAAGTGGGCGAATCAGTGAACTACGACCGTGTGTATATTACCAATGCTTATGTATATATTAGTTATATTAGTTATTCAGGGGTACGTCGTTATGTGGCTATTCGAACAATCAAGAATGGGGTCAAAGGACCATTATACGGTACCATTATTTAAGTGTGTCTGATTAGAAGATTCCAGGCGATCTATCTTATCTTACGAGATAGGTCGCTTTCTTTGTTGAGGAGGTAGTGATGGATTATTTAAGTTGGGAAGAAAGATTAGCTGACCAATTGGTAGCATATTTATATCGGAGGAGTTCGATTAATTTAAGTTCCGAAGATTATGAACTGTGTTTACTTGGAGCAGAAATTTTAATGATTAACTTTATCAAAATTGGCATGATTTATATCAGCGCCTATTTGGTTGGTGTGTTTGTTGAAAGTTTAATGGTACATATTCTATTTTATCTATGGCGAAAAACACGATCTAATCCATACCATGCAGAAAAAGGTTACATGTGTACATTGATTAATTTGTCAATATTTGTAGCCTTACCTTGGAGCATCAAATATTTAATATTGCGATAGAATTTATCAACAAAAACAAATATAACATGATAAAATAGAGGGGTAGATAAGATGATTGAGGGTATAATGAGTATTTTTTCTATTATTGGTAAGATAGCTGTTTCAAATAAAAGAATGTGTCTAGGCCTCGCCTACACTCCAAAAAAATATAGAGTAATACAAAGTAGGGATAAATAATGGAAATTTTCGTTGTCGTGTGCCAGATTTTTGTATTTTATATTAATTCAAAAATTATTATCGGAGATATACGTATTACTAAAAAAGAATTTTTATATTTATTAATTTGTTGTGTTTTGAGTACTTATTCTTTTACCTTAATAGGTGTTTATGCCTCAATTATTAATGTATTATTATATATATTATTGCATTATATAAGGTTAGGAGATATTATAAATAGTATTTTTGTCTCGACATATGGGATTATTTTAGGTTTGATTGCGGATCACTTTGTTACCCTAATTGAGTTTTCCATTTTTGGGGCATTTGAAGAAGTGATATTTTTTAGAATAATTACATGGTCTTTAATTTCAATAATAATTTCGTATATTTGTTATTTAATAATTGAAAAGATTAAATATAATTTAAATAACCGTTCACTTTCTAAATTGAAATTATTTGCTACTATATTAGGTGGATTTACTTTAATTGCTTTCTATGTTTCAATTTTTATGGAAGTTGAGCTTGGTAATACTTATGATTTAGTGAAGACAAATTTTATCTTTTTCATTATTTACTCTTTATTAACTGTCGTAATTCTCTTTGTCTATATGCGTGTAAATCGCCAACATCAAAAAATCAAAGAGAAACAGATCGAGTTTCAAGCTTTGCAGAACTATACTCAGTCGCTAGAGCAGAGTTATAATACTTTGCGTAAATTCCGTCATGATTATAAGAACCTGCTGATTTCTCTGGATTCCTTGTTAGATGAGGGCGATCTTGCTGCGATTCAGAAATTTATCAAGCAGGATATGCAAGTGGAAGCTAATAAATTACTTGCCACTCGTAATAATCTTGATGATTTAAGTAAATTAAATATTTCGCCGTTGAAGGGTTTAATTTTGGCCAAGCTTTGGCAAGTTAATCCGCAAAAGATAGAGGTAAAGCTTGAGATTAATCAACCTGTCGAACAATTAAAGATGGAGCCAATTGATTGTGTTAAGGTTGTAGGGATATTACTGGATAATGCGATCGAAGCGGTCCAAGAAGTTGGCTCAGGTCAGATTCGCCTGACTTGTTTTCAATTACAGCATTCTGTGCATTTGATAATTGATAACACTTATGTGGGGGAAATGATCCCCACCAATCAATTATTCCAGCCTGGATTTTCGACGAAGGGCCAACAGCGGGGACTAGGATTAGCCAATGTACGTGAAATTATTGCCCAATATCCCGATGTTTCTATCGAAACCCAAATTAAGGGGCAGATATTCAGTCAACATTTAATTATTCCAGCGTAGGGCAGGAGGATTCGGAAGGTCTATGTTGAATATTTTTGTGATGGAAGACCAGGCGATTGAGCGTCAGGGCTTAAGCAATTTCATCAGTCATTATCTTGAGGAGCAAGCGATTGCGGGCCAGATAGTTTTTTCAGGTTATCAGGCGGACGATCTGCTTTCTCAACTTCATTCCTTTGCTAGTCAGCGTACGTTGTTCTTCTTAGATGTGGATTTAGGGCAAGGACAGTTGAATGGGATTCAATTAGGCGCGGAGATTCGTCGCCAACTGCCTTTAGCACGGATTGTCTTTGTGACCACCCATGAAGAAATGGCGCTACTAACATTTAAGTATTCAGTAGAGGCATTAGATTATATTATCAAAGACCAGGCAGAGAATTTCTACCAACGGGTTGCTTATTGCATCAACTTGGTGGCTGAGAACGAGCAAGGATTCACTGATAGTCGTCAGGAGGACTCTTTTATTTTGGAATTGGGTGACCAGGTACGTATTTTTGACCGGGCCGACATTCTATGTCTGGAGAAGGTTAAGTTAAGTAGGCAGGTTGTATTAACGACGCTGACTGGTCAATTACAATTTGCCGGGACCTTGAATGAATTGGCTGTGGAATTACCAACTTTTATTCGAATACATCGAGGTTGCTTGATTAATCCCCAACATATTCAATCCATCAGCAAAGAAGGCCACAGTGTGACTTTAACGGGCGGGTATACTTGTCCGATTGCCCGACGTAAAGTGAAAGAACTTGTGAAGCAGATGGATGGCTTACTTGATGAGTCCTCGTCATAATTCATTCAATCATTAGTTGTATTATTTGCGGATTTTCATGGGAATCCGCAAATTTTTTGTTTATTTTAACCATTGAGGGCCATAAATGAACCATTCATGACTAAAATCTATCTTTAATACTGAATTGAGTTAGAATTATTCTTAGATGGGTCGAGAGCTTTCTGCGCAATCCATCCAGATTATTCTGACAGAATTAAGACAAAGTAATTGGGGACTACTATATGAAAGAAGCATATCTGAAAGAATTAGAGAAAGTTGTTCATGATTATCGTAAACATGTATTGTCGGTATTAATCTTGCTTGAAGCGGGGGAATATGATCGGAGTTATACTTATCTTAAGCGTTTGCTAGCTGATTGGGATCAAGCTATTGTGACGGCCAAAGAAGAAACTGGCCATCCTTTATTTGATGGTATAATCAGTCAATTTCGTGTCGAGGCTCAATCGAAGCAGATTGAATTTAAGACAGACCTGTCAATTGACGGCTCACTTCCTCTAGAGGATCAGCATCTAACGGCTCTGTTAATGAATTTATGGGCTAATGCGGTGGAGGCGACAACTCAGTTAGCTCAGAATCGCTGTATTGAACTCAAGGTGCAAGCAAATTCTAGCCAATTTCAGCTGATCATGTTGAACTCGTATCAATCGGACCAAGACACTGATAGCCAGTCCATCAAGCGTCAGGCAGATAGGCGCTGGATTCGACCTGGAAGGGGGTTAGGTATCGTACAAGATATAGTGAAGCGATATCATGGTCATTATCAAGTCCAATGGAATAGTCAGTATTTTATCTTTCAAATTGACATCAATCAATAATATTAATGATAGAAAGTGGGAACAATATGCGTAAGAAATTAATCAAATTAACAGCCTGTGTAATGATGGCAGGGCCATTAAGCCTTAGTTATCTACAAAATAATCAATATCCTCATGCCCTAGCCCAAGAAGCTTATGATCCACAAGCCTTCTATAATTATATGATGGAGAATTCGCCCTTAACCGATGAACAATGGAATGCTATTCCGGCCGAAGCCTGGCAATCTTTCTGGGAAGCTAATCAAAATACGAGTACTATGTATCCTGATAGTATCATGTACTTGGCGATGAGCGCATATCCTCAGGTATTTGCTCCAGAAATCAATCGTATTCGGACCACCTTGGAAGAGAATGGTGTTCACCCAGACATTCTGGCTAACTTCACGGATAGTGATCTTTTGTGGAAAGCTTGGTCTCAACCTGATCTAGCGACATTAGCTCAAGAAATGACGGCCAATGATGAGGAGAATCGAGAAAATAAAGGCCTTCCGCCACGTCCTTATACCGATCAAGAAGCTAGCCAACAGGTTGAAGGTGGTTTCTACGATGATATGTACAATGCAGTGGTAAATTATGGCGGGATTAGCGAAGAACAACTAGCCAAATTACCGGGCGATCCTATCTATGATGCTGCCTTTGCTTATAAGAAGTCAACCTTCCTCGGTGGCGATCCTAGTATTTTATATTATTTCTTTATCCGTATGTATCCAAGTGTGATGAATGCTGATGAACAACCACCAAAACCTTATACCGAAGAAGAAGCGATTCGCCTAGTTAAGGAAGGCTTCTATAATGATATGTATAATGCTGTGGTTAACTATGGCAAGATTACTGAAGACCAATTGGCAGCATTACCTGGCGATCCGATTTATGATGCCGCAGTCGCTTATAAGAAATCTACTTTCTTAGGCGGTGACCCTGGTGTCCTCTATCATTTCTTTATTAATATGTACCCAGAAGTCTTGAACAAAGAGCTGAAAGTCTCAGACGAGACCCGCCAAGCTCGTGTAGCATTTGTCTCTAAGAATCAAGATTTGTTAGCGCGTGAGTTAGTCACTAAAGAATTGGTCGAACAGAGTGATTCTTTCTTTAAAGAACCAATCACCGTCGAAAATGAAGGACATAATTTTAAAATTCGCGGAGCCTATTTAATTCAACCTGCTGGTGTGGGCAATCCAAATCAAGATCAATATCTTTTAGCGATTCAATATGACTATACCAATCAAACCGACCAAGTGGTGGCTTCGAGTCAAGCGATCTGGTCTGGTTTAAGTCAAATGGATAACTTAACCGCAGAGGGAAGTCAGCAGTTATCACTGGGCAATTATCAATTAGCCAGCGAACAAACCGCCGATGATATTGAAACAGCCATCGAACCAGGCCAAACAAAGACCCAAACTATTTTCTATAATTTAGAAAGTTTGGACCAAGGGCTTATGCTTCGCTTAGTTAATCAAGACAAGGTTCAAAATTATAAATTTGAGCAAGAAGATCTCGCTAAGTTGCCGCCATTTACGGGTCTCTTCCTCGGTGAAGCGAATAATTTCTTATTTGACGGACAACGCGCTTACCTCTTATATGCCGATGAAGCAAGTGCCAAAGCTTGGGCAGATCAAGAAGGCGTGGAAGTGAAAGCTTGGACAGACTTGAGTCTAACCCCAGAAGCAACCCTCTATAAAGAGAAATTAGATGGGGAATTTACTGCAGTCATCTTCGATAATATTTACTACCAACTTCAAGAGGGTAAAATCGAGATGAAGCCTTTTGCTAAGGCAGATGCAGCTGCATATTTAAGCTTTGAACCGAATGAAGATTGGACCAGCTTCACCGACCAAGATGGAAACCAATATCAAATTCAAGAATAAATAGTTGTAAAACATTAGATAATAGTGATCGATAAAACAGAGCCTCCTAACTAGTCACGGCTAGCTAGGGAGGCTCTTTTTATTTGGCTAGAATATGGCGATCTGAAATATTGTCCTTATGATTGGCCAAAGAACGGTCTGAATACGGGAGATAATAGATTGAAAAATTAAAACAGACCGGACCTATGAATGCTAACTTGATACGGGGTTATCGCGGTATCTTTGCCAAGCTTTATTTCAATAATGTTTGCTTGTATTGGATGATAATTTTACGAGGTGTTGTGTCAAAAAAGAGCAGGCTTAGCGTATCAACAATAAAGGAAAAAATGACAATGATAACAGCCCACATCAGCACTTATTCAAGGTTCTTTTTTCATTGGGATCTCCTTTTATCTTTGTGTTTTGGCGTTGTTTGAGCGGTCAGAGGAAGCAAATTATGTTGCCGATTAATCAAGGGGATAATCTTCAGGATCTGCACCGCAACTAAAACAAAGATAACATTGCAATAAATAGAAAAAGAGATTCTGTTCATATTTGAATATAAAAAAAACTCTCCTGCCTTGCCAGGAGAGTTGTGGATATTATTGACCGTCTGCAGCAGTTTCTTCTGTGCTTTCTTCGTACATATTCGCTTCCATATCAGTGCCATCATCTTCTTGAATTAATGACATTGGAATTTCATCAGCCGTACCATAGTACCAAGCAATTTCATCGCCTGCTTCTAAGGTTTGGGAGACTACGCCTAATTCGGCATAGCTGCCATTATATAGATAAGCCCAAGTTTCCCAAGTTTCGTAGTTATTCTCAACATCGTTGATGCTATCGATAACGCCTTCTTCTTCATTGAAGTTGAATGGGACTTGATCTTGGGACTCCATAGCTTCCTTAACGCTCTTGCCTTCAGCATCATCAATTGTGAAGCTTAATTCAGGGTCTTCTTCGCCATGGATGTAGAATTTGAACGTAACTGCATTTTCATTCTTCTCATCTTGATTGCTTTCGTCTCCCTGATTGTCAGCTGCTTCAGAACTTTCTTCACTCTTAGATTCTGGGGCTTGGGTGGTCTCTGCGACGGTAGTTTGAGGTGCTTCTGTTGTCTCAGCTTGTTCTGGTTTGTTCTCGTTTCCACAAGCTGCAAGGAATAGAAAAACAACAGTTAAAGCTAAAAATTTGCTAAACTTTTTCACGATAAGTCCTCCTATCTCATGATACACTAAAACTAGCAATAAACGGGCGAAAAGTCAAATTATTCGCAGTTTACTAACAGTTTCATTATAATATATTATACAAAAGAAATATATATTTTTAGTGAATTTATTACTATTAATTGATGAATAGGGAGCGATGTATGTGCTAATCCATACTGATTCGGCTCAGGCCACCCAAGAACTCGCCGCAATAATGGCGCGATATAGTAAGTTAGGCATGGTCTTTCGTCTTGATGGCACTTTGGGAGCCGGCAAGACAACATTTACTCAGGGCTTTGGACGAGCGCTGGGTATTCAACGTGCGGTCAAGTCGCCGACTTATACGATTGTCAAAGAATACGATCTGCCTGAACAAGGTCAGCTCATTCATATTGATGCCTACCGACTGGAAGGAGTGGGTGGGGACAGCTTAGATTTTAATGAGTTATTCCGTCCCGATGCGATTACTTTAGTTGAGTGGGCTGAGTTTATTGAGGACGATTTGCCTGAATCTTATTTACATATTCAGATTAACCGGCCAGAAGAACTCGCTGAAGCAGAGACCCGGCGGATTCTGGACATTTCTGTTCAAGGATCCTCGGCTGAATATCTTACCATGATTGAGAAGTTACAAGGGGATTATGTGAGGAAGGATGCTGACTTAAATGAAGAATAAGATGTTTCCGGTCGATACTGTGGAGTCAGAAGATATTGAAATTACTGTCCGTCAGGCTGAAGAAACCGACGCTCGTGCAATTATTGGCTTGAGTCGCCACTTGGGTAAAGAAACCGATTATCTATCTTTTGGTAAAGAAGGTCTCTTGTTAACAGTGGCTGAAGAACGAGCCATTATTAATTCTTATCAAGCGGCCCCGACCTCCATTCTATTATTAACTGAGACCGATGGACAGATTATTGGTCTGTCCTCTGTCAAGGTGCTAGATCAGGGCAAACAAGCCCACGTCGCTGAAATTGGCGTTTCCTTGATTGAGGAATATTGGGGTTATGGCATCGGCCACATGATGTTAACGGCCTTGATTGAATTTGCCCAAGCAGTCGATATTAAGGTGCTAACCCTCGAAGTGATCACCGAAAATCAACGAGCGATTAAACTTTATCAGAAGAATCACTTTGATATTGTAGGTCGCCTGACCAAACGGGTGAAATCGGCTTATGGTTATTATGATACTTACATCATGGAGCGTATTCTGGATTAAAGTCTTTACTTTGAGACTGACTTTGTCTAAAATATGTAAGAATGCTCAGCGGAGCGATATGCTGAAAGGTGATAACCATGGTGAATTTTCAAAATTTGAGTCAGCTCTTTCCTGAGATGACGATTAAATATAATGAAGCATTAGCAAATTATTCTTATACAAAAACAGGGGGACCGGCTGACGTTATCGTCTTCCCCAAATCTAAAACAGAAGTCCAACAAATTATTGATTGGGTCAACCAACACCAAGTGCCCTTGACCGTCTTTGGTAACCTCTCAAATTTAATTGTTCGTGATGGTGGAATGGCAGGGATTGTGATGATTCTGACCCAGATGAATCACATAGAAGTCTCAGCTGACGGTATTTATGCTGAAAGTGGGGCAGCGATGATTGAAACCAGTCAACAAGCCCTCGCCGCAAAATTCACCGGCTTAGAATTTGCTTGTGGAATCCCCGGAAGTGTGGGGGGAGCGGTCTTTATGAATGCGGGCGCCTATGAGGGGGAAGTAAAAGATTGCATCCAATATGTGGACGTGTTAACGGCGGAAGGCGAATTGAAACGCTTCTCCAATGAAGAAAGTCAATTTACCTATCGCAACAGCATCTTCCAAGATAATCAAGCTGTGATTTTAGGGGCTTTCTTTGCTTTAGGCAAAGGGGATAGCCAAGCGATTAAAGAACGGATGGATCATTTAACCTATCTCCGTCAATCGAAGCAACCCTTAGAATATCCTTCTTGTGGCTCAGTATTCAAACGACCAGAAGGCTACTTTACTGGCAAGTTGATTCAAGATGCGGGCTTACAAGGTTATCGAATTGGTGGTGCTGAGATTTCACGCAAGCATGCTGGCTTTATTGTCAATGTTGCTGAAGCGACAGCGACCGATTATACCGAAATGATTGCCTTTATTCAAGAAACCATCTTTAATAAATATGGTGTACACTTAGAAACCGAGGTTCGAATCCTAGGACGGGAGAAAGAATAAGAAATTTCAACTTTCTGTGAGATTTTTAATAATTAGTCTTGTCATCTAACAGAAAATCTGTTATTATATATAAACAGTGTTGATGCACCCTTAGCTCAATTGGATAGAGTGTTTGACTACGAATCAAAAGGTTACAGGTTCGACTCCTGTAGGGTGTATTGTGAGCAGGCCTAAGGGCCTGTTTTTTTGTGCCTATTTTTATTCATTTCCTTTTGAGAAAGTATGATATCCAGGAGTACAAACACCAAACTATGAGAGCTTGAAAAATATTCTCATTATATTATAATTTAAATATAAAATAAAATATATCGTTAAATAGATGATTGTTTGATTTAGAAGTAGGGGGTTGTTCAAAGTGATAGATCATCAGACCTATGTTAAGTACTTTTTTAAGAAGAACAGGCTGAATACAATTTTAACCATCCTTGCCTATATCGGTATTTCATTGTTAAATGTTCTTGTTTCATGGTATTTACAAGTCATTTTCGATGTGATGTCTCAAGATAGTTCATTCACCTTTGTACAACTTTTGTACTTTTGTATGGCTATCTTAATTGCTATCTCACTCATTTATTTTCTTCAATATTGGTTTTTTCCCCATTTTCTGGAGAAAGCGATGACTCAATTTAAAGACAAACTAATGAAAGACATTCTAAGCAAAGATTTGTCGAGTTTTGCCCAAGGCAACAGCTCACTCTATCTTTCAGCCTTAACCAATGATTGTGAGCGTATCGAACAGAATTATTTGCGAACAATCTTTACTTTGATTCAGTTATCGATCATGTTCATAGGCTCGCTCTCTTTGATGCTATATTTCAGTCCGATTTTAACCCTGATATCTTTGTTGGTCTCTATCTTGCCAATGATTTTCGCCATGAAGACAGCGACGATATTAGCCGCAACGGAAAAGAAAGTTTCTGAAGAAAATGCTAATTATCTCGCTCAGACCAAGGATATATTGAACGGTATTTCGATTATCAAAAGTTTCAAGGCGGAGAAGGAAGCTGACCAACTCTATCAACAAGGTAATCATCGGTTGGAGCGTCAGAAGAGAGATCGTGAACATAAATCCCTTCAAATCGCTGGTTTAGGCGAATTTACTAAATTATTGGCTCAATTCGTCGTCATGTTATCGGGGGTTTGGTTAGTATTGTATCGACCTGATACACTTACACCAGGGATGGCTATTGCTTTCACCAATTTAATGAATTTTGTTCTACAACCTATCGCTACGATTCCCCAACTGTTGGGCCAACGCAAGGCGGCAATAGTTTTGCTAGATAAACTAGCCAACCAGATAAAACAAGTTGATAAAGATCAAGGCGTGACTTTGTCGGCACCCCTTAATCGAGGCTTCAGTCTCCAAGATATCAGTTTTTCCTATAAAGATTCCGGTAACGTTTGGGCTTTAGCAGATATCAATCTTGAATTAGAGCTTGGCAAGTCCTATGCAATTGTCGGTGGATCTGGCTCGGGGAAAACCAGCTTAATTAATCTGCTCATGGGATTATATGATACTTACCAAGGGTCTCTTTCATTAAACAATATTGAAGTACGTGAAATTACTACTTCTTCCTTATATGATGTTATGAGTTTAATCCAACAATCTGTTTTTATTTTTGATGCGAGTATTGTTGAGAATATTACTATGTTTCGTAACTTTCCCCAGTCAGATATTGATCGAGTCATACAGTTAGCAGGTTTGGTAGAACTCATTGAATCCCATGGTCAGGATTATAACTGTGGCGAAAATGGTTGCAATCTCTCAGGTGGAGAAAAGCAACGGATTGCGATTGCTCGTAGTTTACTGCAAGAATCTGAGATTTTATTGGTAGATGAAGCGACTTCGGCTCTCGATAATCAAACCGCAGCTAATATTACTCAGGCGATTCTTGATTTATCAGGATTGATGCGTATTGTGGTAACACATCGCTTAGAAGAAAAATTCTTGCAGCAATATGATCAAATTGTGGTTCTTAAAGAAGGGAAGTTAATCGAACAAGGCACATTTCATCAACTGATGGCAGAGAAGAAATATTTCTATTCCTTGTTTACCGTGGCTAATTAGAAACACACTTGGCATACTTAACAATCTTCGAGTTTTTCAGGCGTTATTAACCAGTGGACATCGCCTATCACTTATAAATATAAGCCCATAAATACCTTAGGCCTCATTGCCATAATTCAGTGTCTTTATTGGGGTAATCTGCTCAACTAATCATTTTTATACAACGTATTCGCCCTTAAGTCTTAAAGAGTCTTGTTGTTATCGATGCATGGAAAAGGGGAAAATTAAATAGAGAATACAATATGAAGTAAGGGTTTGATCTTCATCAGTTATATCAAACCCTGGTACTGACAAGAGGCCGTCCTGAAAAGTCAAGGTTTTGGAGGACGAGATTCACTAGAATAGCTCTAGAGACGAGTCAATTAGAGCTGTTAAATGGAGTGAATCTTCTGTTTCTTGTGAGTACCAGGGTTCTTTTTTGTTTTGTCATCAAGCGTTTCTTGTCACCAAGATGATGTCGCTGACATTCATACAGTTCTGAAATTGAAAAGTGAAAAGTTTAGCGCTAGAAAATCTTAAATATATTTTAATTGATTACGGAAATCGGCCAAGGATTGGTAGCTATAGCGGTGCATCTCTTCAATCAATTCCGTTTGTAGGCGAGGGAAGATTTCTGGCCCTTCCTTAAGTAATTGACTGCCAATTTGAACCATATCTGCGCCGCAAAGAATATGTTCGAAGACATCCCGACCGGTGACAACCCCACCTGCGCCAATAACATGGATTTCATCTTTCAATCGTTGACGGAAAGCATGGACATTGGCTAAGGCCGTTGGTTTGACAATTGATCCGCCCAGTCCACCGAACCCTTGCTTAGGCTTAATCGCCACGCTTAGATCATTGATAACTAGGCCATTCCCCAGACTGTTAATACAAGTCACAAAGGTTAGCGGATAGCGGTTCAATAAGTCAGCTATTTGATCAAAGTGAACCAGGTCGAAAAATGGAGGCAACTTAACTCCAATCGCATGCTCACTTAGGCTAAAGATTTGATCTAACAAAGAGGCGGTTTGTTCAAAGTCATAGGCCGTTTGTGGTTTGCCTGGAATATTAGGGCAAGATAGATTTAGTTCAATCATACCTTGGTAATGGCTCTGATTAATTTTCTCAATCAGTTTATGGAGATCATCGGGTTGGATGGGGGCGATTGAGAGAAAGCGTTGAGCTTGTCTGGCGTCATGCTTCAGATAATCGAGATAGAAATCGATGCCGAGATTTGGCAGACCCATGGAATTAATCGAAGAATCCCCGAAGGCATAGTATCGAGGTTCCGGATTCCCTGGTCGAGCTTGTAAAGTAGCAGTCTTAGTCACAAAAGTGGCTGCCTGGCTGTCTTTCAGGCTATCAAGTTCTGCTTGACTCATACAGAGAATGCCGGCAGCATTCATTAAACAGTTATCGAAGTTTACCTTGCCAATGGTGGTTGAAATATTCGTCATCATTCGACTCCTTTATAGATATTTCTATCACTGTGCAAAAAAAGACCCGCCTAAAGATAGACTGGTCCTAAAGTAAGAATCGCGTCTACTTTCATGTTTCTCGAACATGTTTAAAATACACTGATGGATAGCTTAACTAGATTGTAGGAAACCCCCAAGCAATAGTCAATAGCAAATAAAAATAAAAAACTAAAGTAAAAATAAGGGCGTTATGCTATAATTCACAATCGAAAGGACAATCTATTAGCTAATTGCCTCGAGCCATTAGCCTACCTTTCTAATCGGGTTCGAAGGAGTCAATAATGTACAAAATTTATGTAGAGGAGCATGCTTATGACGACAAATAATTATAGTGTGGAGTTGCATCATGTTAGCAAATCCTATAATGATACGACCGTGTTAAAGTCAATTGATATGGAGTTAGAACAAGGAAAGTTCTATACCCTGCTAGGACCTTCTGGCTGTGGTAAGACGACGATTCTTAGGATTATTGCTGGATTTACCGACGCCAGTTCAGGAGAAGTCCTCTTGAATGGCGAGAAAGTCACGGAGATACCAGCTAATAAACGTAAGGTCAACACTGTCTTTCAGGATTATGCCTTATTTCCTCACATGAATGTGTACGAGAATATTGCTTTTGGATTGTCGGTAAAGGGCACTGACAAAGAAATTATCAAACAAAAGGTATCAGAAGCCTTAAAATTGGTTCAGCTTGAAGGTTATGAACACCGTGAGATTGATGAAATGTCTGGTGGACAGAAACAACGGGTGGCGATTGCCCGGGCCTTAGTTAATGAACCTGAGGTCCTGCTTTTGGATGAACCTTTATCCGCTCTTGATTTAAAATTACGGACAGACATGCAATATGAACTCCGAGAGTTACAAGAACGTTTGGGCATTACCTTTGTCTTTGTCACCCATGACCAAGAAGAAGCCTTGGCGATGTCAGATTGGATTTTTGTGATGGATAAGGGTGAGATTGTTCAATCAGGTACGCCAGTGGATATTTATGATGAACCGATTAATCGCTATGTCGCTGATTTCATTGGCGAAAGTAATATTATTGATGCCAAGATGATTGAAGATTATCGGGTTGAATTTGTTGGTCGCGTTTTTGATTGTGAGGATGCGGGAATTCCAGCCAATGAGCAGGTTGAAGTGGTAGTCCGTCCCGAAGACGTGGAAATCACCAGTCCCGAACAAGGTCATATCACGGCTAAAATTGATACTATCCTCTTCCGTGGTGTCTTCAATGAAGTCATTGCCTACGATGAAGCTGGGAATGAATGGATGATTCATACCACTAAGAAGCCTGAATTAGATTCAACGATTGGCATTTATCTAGAACCTGAAAGTATTCACGTAATGCGCTTTAATGAATCTGAGGAAGAGTTTGACGCCCGTCTTGAACAATATGAAGATTAGGAGGGAGTCCATGAATCTTACAAAGAAAACACAGATCTATGCGATCCCCTATTATCTTTGGATTGGGATCTTCGTTATTGCCCCTCTGCTTTTACTTTTATATCGGTCATTGTTTAATGTCTCGGGTGAATTGACCTTAGCGAATTATGTCAATTATTTCACCTCGAAGAACTATCTCTTAATGACGTTATCTTCAGTCTTTTACGCAGGTTTAGTGACTTTAATTACCTTTATCTTTGCCTATCCTATGGCTTATGGACTGACTAAATTGAAGAACAAACAGTTCTGGATTCTGTTGGTAATCTTACCGACCTGGATTAATCTCTTGTTAAAGATTTATGCCTTCATTGGTATTCTGAGTAAAAGTGGCCCGGTAAATCAATTCCTGATGTGGATTGGCCTTCAACCTCAACAATTACTCTTTACCAATCTGGCTTTTCTAATCGTAGCAGCCTATATCGAAATTCCCTTTATGCTGATTCCTATTTATAATTCGATTAATGAGATTCCTCAATCGCTCTATCAAGCCAGTCTGGATTTAGGTGCCAATCAATGGACGACCCTACGACGAATTGTTCTGCCTTTATCTATGCGTGGAGTTCGCTCTGGCGTTCAAGCGGTCTTTATTCCTTCCTTATCGCTCTTTATGTTAACCCGCTTGATTGGTGGTAACCGCGTCATCACCTTGGGTACGGCTGTAGAACAACATTTCTTGGTTACCCAGAATCTAGGGATGGGAGCGACCATTGGTGTGGTCTTAATGCTGGCCATGTTCTTGATTATGTTCCTGACCCGTCAACGGCAAAAAAGGGGGACCAGTCATGCGACAAAATAAATTTTCTTGGAGTCAAGTCTATTTAGCAGTTATGTTCTTCTTGTTATATTTACCGATATTCTATTTGATCTATTACTCTTTCAATGCCGGCGGAACGATGACGGAATTTACTGGCTTTACCTGGGAACACTATCAAACCATGTTTGAGGATACTCGGTTAATGACTTTCTTGATGAACACCTTTATTGTGGCTTTATTGTCAGCCTTGATTGCGACTTTTATCGGAACCTTTGGCGCGATTGCGATTTATTTCACCCAGAAGAACCGTAACAAACAAGCCTTATTGAATTTGAATAACGTTTTGATGGTAACACCTGATGTAATGATGGGGGCCAGCTTCTTAATCTTATTCTCTCTCTTAATTCCAATCAAATTTGGTTTCTGGACAGTATTAATTGCGCATGTGGCTTTCTCGGTACCGATTGTAGTCTTAATGGTTCTACCCAGATTGTATGAAATGAACCAAAATATGATTACCGCAGCCCAAGACTTAGGGGCCAATAGCTCGCAAATCCTAAGTCAAATTATCGTTCCTAGTATTTGGACGGGGATTATTTCCGGCTTCTTTATGGCCTTTACGTATTCTTTAGATGATTTCGCTGTGACCTTCTTCGTGACCGGGAATGGATTCTCGACCGTAGCTGTTGAAGTATATTCACGAGCTCGGGTGGGAATTTCTTTAGAAATCAATGCCTTGTCTACCTTGATGTTTATTGTCGCCTTTATCTTAGTCCTGGGTTATTATTACTTGCAGGTGGGCGAAACCCGGCGCAAGGCACGTCGCTTTAGAGCAGAGAAGGCGGTGTTGTAGATGAAGAAATTGTTAAATTTTTCCTTGATTATCTTGACCATGGTTGCCATAGTCTGGGGCTATAAATACCATTTAGAAACTTCTTCAAGCTTGGCCAATCAGAATACGGTCGTCTTCTATAATTGGGGCGACTATATTGATCCCGAAGTGATGAAGCAGTTCGAAGAAGAAAGTGGCTACCGGGTCATCTATGAGACCTTCGATTCGAATGAAGCCATGCTTTCCAAAATCGAACAAGGTGGAACGAAGTATGATTTGATTGTGCCGAGTGAATATATGATTGAGAATATGATCAGCAAAGACATGCTCTTGCCACTGGATAAGAGTAAGTTGCCGAACTTGAAACATATTGATCCAGAATATATGGATTGGTCCTTCGACCCGGGCAACAAGTATTCGATCCCTTATTTCTGGGGAACCTTGGGAATTGTCTATAATGAACGAGTCTTAGGTGAGAATGCCATTCAATCTTGGAAAGATCTCTGGAAGCCTGAGTTTCGTAATGGCATCCTGATGATTGATGGGGCTCGCGAAGTCATTGGAATTGGTCTACAAGCTCAAGGTTATGATCTGAATGAGACCGATAGTAAGATTCTGCGCAAATCAGCTGATTTGATGAAGACTTTGATGCCAAATATTTCAGCCTTGATTGCTGACGAGATTAAGATGCACTTAGTCAATGAAGAGAATTATATTGGGGTAACTTATTCGGGTGAAGCGGCCATGGCCATGTGGGAGAATGAAGATTTGACCTATTATGTTCCAGAGGAAGGGTCGAATTTCTGGGAAGATACCCTAGCCATCCCTAAGAATGCCAATAACATCGAAGGGGCCTATGCCTTGATGGACTTTCTATGTCGGCCAGAGATTGCGGCAGCCAATGCGGAATACGTCGGTTATTCAACACCGAATAAATCTGCTATGGCTTTGATGCCTGAAGAAATGATTGCTGACAAATCCTTCTACCCTGACCAAAGCTTGATTGATAAGTTAAGTGTCTATCGAAACCTGGGTAAAGAAAAGTTAATCGAATATAATGACCTCTATCTGGAAGTTAAGATCGAACCTCGAGATTAAATCAGTTCGTATATAACGTTCTTGAAAAAGCTAGCTAGCAAAAATGAATAACAACTTTAACCATAAGACGAGATTTTCGAAAAGCGGTGTATGATTATAATCTTAAATCCACCAACTCAACCCTGCCAAACTATGGGCAGTGGAGAGATTGGTGGATTTATTTATAGGATAGAAGAGAATAATTTCAATCATTGTCCCTAGGCCACAACACTAGTCGACCCATCCATTTAACCTTACCCAGGGAAATAAAGATGCACTTGAAAAAAAGATGAGATAAATTAGAATATAATTAAAGAATAGTGTGTGTTTTAGTAAAATGCAGAAGGGGGACTTGTCGTGAAGAAATTATTAACTGTTTTGACACTCTTTGTGCTTTGTATCGTTAGCCTCAGCAATTCGGTCGCTGCTCAGTCCAGAGAAATTTATCAAATGCAAACTGAAGACGCTCCGATTCAAGAACTTTCAAGAATCGATAAAGTGATTTACCTTACTATAAATTCGCAATCGCCCCAGGCTCACGAACTCACTCTAAAACTCAATAATTTTACTGCTGATATAATCGGTCTACCCAACCCGTCGACAGAGGCTGAAGATATACGCCAGAATCAAATCGATTTGGGCATCGATTACCAAACAGTCAAACAGCGGTTAGATTTAAATAATGATCCTACTGTCTATCAGCTGATTGATCAATTAGAGCAACACACGCCAGGCATTTATACTAAGTTAAACGCTGAGGGTCAAATTGTTTTCCTACTGAGCCAAGTCGAGTGGCTTGAACAAGACCAAGTCATCACGATTAAACTGTTCGATAAAGACCTATTGTCCCTAGAACGAGTGGATGACCAGACCCTATCTTATCAAGATTATCCCCTCATCCGTCAATAATAAAACCTATTCAATATAAATTCCCTCTACTTGAAACAACTTGTTTGACGAGTCTAGAGGGGATTTTTTGTACTTATAATTGCCCTTATAAGATATTAGTAACACAAAGGTTTTCTTTACGATGAAATTATTTTCAAAGTGCCTCATATTAGGGCTTAAAAAAGATTAAAGATCGGATTTAACCTATTAAGAGAATGGCCAATATTTGTTAGTAGGATTATGAGCTATGCTATAATATAAATGGTACTGGAATAAAGGAAGTAAAAATGATTGATGTAATATTTGTTAAAAGGGTAGTGTTAATTTTTTCTTTAATTACATACTGGCTCTCAATGTATAGTAATAATGACTTAGGAGCCTTTTTCTCAACGACTTTTATATACATGGTTAATAGTATATTGCCTTTACATGAAAAGTATTTTTATATGGACCAGAATATTAAGAAAATATCAAAAGCGATTATTTATATGGAGTCTCTTTTGCTTATCCTTTTATTAGTATATATTTCTTTTGTTTCGAAAGTAAGTTTTTTATTTAATTACGAAACAATTATTGTTAGTGGTTTTAAGTGGATTTGTGTTATTATATCAGCAATATCTTTTGTATTAGTTTTTATTGTATTTGGGTACTCTAAAGAGAAAAATGATGATTTAATTGCTGAAATTGCAAAAAGAAAAGTAAGAGAAAATAACCAAGCATATATTCAAGAATATCAACAGAGAAAAGATTATTACAAACAAAAACAGATTGATTTCATCGTAAAGAAATCTAGAAAGAGGGGAGATAAAAGATGATGATTATAGGATTTATTTTATTGCTAGTCATTCTGTGGTTTTTGTCTCTATCCATCGAAACGTATTCCTTCTTTAAGAAAAATGGAATTAAATTCAATAACATTATCAGTTACCTTGTCTTACCATTTTTATTGCTAGAGCTCCACATAAAAGTTATCCATTTGGAAAAGGATAAAAGATCATCTATAAAAATTTTAGGGTCGTTCTTTGTGAATTATCGGCTGGCACTAATTTTTATCACTGAATTAATATTAGAAAATATTGCTTTATTAGAAGCCACGGGCTCTTCTCCCATTTTAGAACAAGTGACTGCCGAAGAGACTGGTCGTGAACCCATGATTAATAAATTAATTGATTTGATGAATTTGCCAATCACTCCTAAGACTTTTGGCAAAATGATTGTTGCATAAAAATGGAAGCACAGCCTTTTTTATAGGTTGTGCTCTTTTTTTATGTTTTCTGCATAGTTTGTTAATTTTATCGCGAGAGAAAAACGCATATTTTCTAACTTGGTTTCTCCAGTTTGGAAACGTGGAATCGTAGATTGAGCGATTCCTGTATCTTTAGCAATTTTATATCCGGATTCATAGTTAAATAACCATTTTATAGTATCTAAATTAGCTATATCTGCTATCTGATTTCCTCCTTATGATAAGAATAGAATTAAAAGCGATTTTTGATCGCTCACATTCCCAACCTCCCTTTCTTTTATAGTTGAGCTCTTTCTCAACCTTACAACTATATTATATACTATTGGTTACCAATAGTCAACCCTTTTCAACAATTATTTTATTTTTTTCAAAATAAACTTTTAATTCTCTGTCCTCTTTTGTGATTCCCATTTCCTTAGCCCATGCTGAGGGGATGGTCATCTTATAATTATAAGAGCCTTGGCCAGCAGTGCCGCCGGCCTTAGCCACAATTGCATTTAATTTTCTTTTTTCCATTTTTTCTAGCTCCTTTTTATATCTCTTTCTTAACTGTCTTTATTATATAACATTGGTTACCAATATTCAACACTTTTAGCAAATTATTTTTATTTTTTGTAAAAAATAACCCCTAATTAAAAGGGGCAAAAAAGGGGCAAACCATTGGCTATTTTATGTAAAGCTATGGGAGTTGATGTGAAACTATCCTTGACAATATTACCAATTGTAAAGTAATGGTAGCCTATAATCTTTATCAAAGATTTACATTAAATTTACATAAATTAAGTAATCAATTAATAATGGTTTGATACACTTAAGTTGGTAAAGAGAACGGATAAGGAGAGGCCCATGTTAATTCAGCAGAATCAATTCAATATTAAAGCCAATCACCACCGGACTAAGGACTTTATTATCGAACGATTTAATGTGCCAGCAGATTTGTTAGGTTTGCGGGTAAACTTTCAATGTGAACATCATCAGGTTCAGTGTGCATTTATCTATGATAGTCAATATAATTTGCGTTTGGAATTAGAGAATCTCGGTTCTCGGCAAGGCTATTGTATTCATGAACAAGTGGACCAATCGAGTCCGGCCAGTCAGCCCGGCAAGATTCTACCGGGGGAATGGATCATTGCCATGCAGGTAACTAACCAAGATCAGGGCCAAGCTGGCGAAATTCGTTATCGGATTGAAGGCCTAGAATCCTAATATATTCACAAAAAAATACTTGAATTTCATCAGCCATCTTGCTATTGTTTAGGTTATTATCAAGGTTGCTAACCCTTGGTCTGATGAAAGTTTAGGGTTCTAGGAGGCCATAATTTATGAAAGCAAATGTAATTAGCATTATAGTACCTTGTTATAACGAAGCGTCATCTTTGGATACATTTATTCAAGAAATTTTTCATACGCAAGCATCTCTGCCCGATGTTTTCCTCGAAATTCTCTTTGTGAATGATGGATCAGCGGATGATACCCTCGTTAAGTTGAAAGATTTAGTCAAGCAATATCCCCAACGAGTTCATTATCTTTCTTTCTCGCGGAATTTTGGTAAAGAGGCGGCCATTTTAGCCGGTCTTGACCATGCGGAAGGGGAGTGGGTGGCTATTATGGACGTTGATTTACAGGATCCTCCTCATTTATTAGTGGAGATGTTCCGACTTGTCAAGGAGGAAGGACATGATGTCGCGGCCGCTATCCGTTCGAACCGGCAAGGAGAGCCACGGATTCGTTCTTTCTTCGCTACCCAGTTTTATAAGTTATATAATCGAATTGCTCAGGTTAAGTTAGTTGAGGGATCACGTGATTATCGCTTGATGAATCGTCAAGTGGTGGAAGCTGTCCGCCGTTTGCCCGAGCGGAATCGCTTCTCCAAGGGCTTGTTCTCCTGGGTTGGTTTTGATACAGCCTATGTGCCTTATCCTCATGCTCCCCGACTAGCTGGGGAGAGTTCTTGGTCTTTCATCAACCTAGTTGATTATGCGATTGATGGCATAATTTCTTTTTCGGATCGTCCCTTAACCCTGGCTTCTTTTATTGGCTTTGTCAGTTTTATCCTTGCACTAATTATTGGCTTGGTGATTGTTATCCGAACCTTATTATTTGGTGACCCTACACCGGGTTGGCCTTCGCTTGCGGTCCTAGTGATTGGCATGGGCGGTCTGCAACTCTTATCCTTAGGAATTATTGGGAAGTATATCGCTAAGATGTATCTGGAAAGTAAGCACCGTCCCCATTATTTAATTAAAGAACAGTCACTTTCTAGCTCAGACAAGCAGGTTGATCACCCACACCATGTCTCATGAAAATCATTTTGCTAGCCACTCAAGAAAATTTCATAGATGATATTTAATAACCCCCGTTATACTGACTAACTCAGTAGGACGGGGGTTCTTCTTGTAATGGTGGCGAATCTAAGCTTGGTTGAGACAGATTATTTTCGGCGTTTAAGTTTCTTGGCGATCCGCTGCTGTTGGTGCTTGGTCAAAGGTTTCTCTTGTTGTTGATCAGCGTATTCTTTAACAGCTTGCCCTGGTTTCTTTTCTAATAGATTGGCCGCCCAGTGATGATCGACCACGATAAAACGACCTTGAGTGTCTTCATTGATGGCTTTCTTGTATTTATCTTCAGCAAAGTCCAATAAGGACTGATGGAAATCGACAATCAGACTATCAGTATCGGTAATATAAAGAAGTTTGCGTTCACTATGATGAAGATAGAAGTAACGGGCTTTCACCGAGTCTTCTGGTCGTTCTTTGGCAAAGATGCCATCGGTCAATAATTTCACGATTTCAATCACAATATCGTTCAGACCTTGGTCTAAAATTGAAACTTTCTCGACTAAGGAAGGAGCATCACGGACGACCCGCAAAGTATAGTTGGTCAGATCTTGACTAGATTGACGCATAAATTGGCCCAAGATTTCTTCCATCGCTTCTTTTCGTTCTTCTAAATTGGGAATCAAGCTGACAATAAAGTGTTTTTCATGGTCCAGATATAAGAAATCAGAATCAATTTGACGTCGAGCGCCACATTGTTCACATTCAAAATTAAAGATTTCCCCGGCCAAGAGGGAGGCTTTAGCTTCTGGATCAGCTTGGGCATCGATTTTTGTCCAAATTTCTTTTTCTTGTTCATGTTGGCAGACTGGACATTGGATGGTAACACATTGTTTCATGGGATTCTCCTTCATCATTATCTTTGTTTTAGTATATCATATTATAATCTGTCTGCGTAAAATATGATATACTAAGCATATCTTTATTAAAGCTAAATGAGCTTGGTGCGAGCGATAGTGAATAATATTTATAGGAGGTAGGGCATGTCAGTCGCAAAAGAAACCGTTGGCCGCAAAGCAGTCGATTATATAGAAAGTGGAATGGTGGTAGGCTTGGGGACAGGTTCCACTGCCTATTATTTCGTGGATGAACTAGGTAAGCGTTATGCTTCAGGTCAGATCAATCAGATTCGTTGTGTTTCCACATCGACTCAGACAGAACAACAAGCCCAGTCTTTAGGCTTGCCTACAGTCACTCTGGATGAAGTTGATCATATTGACGTCTTGGTCGATGGAGCTGACGAAACATTGGATTCCTTCTCTGGGATCAAAGGCGGAGGGGGAGCGCTATTATTGGAGAAGATTGTCGCCCAATATAGCCGGAAGATTATTTGGATTGTCGATCAAGCTAAGCGGGTGGACTACTTAGGGGCCTTCCCGCTACCCGTTGAAGTGGTACAATTCGGTGCTTGGAAGTTATTCCACACTTTTGATAAGGCAGGTATGCAGCCGAGTTTTCGCAAGAAGGGCGTTGATTCTTTATTTATTACGGATTCAGGCAATTATATTATTGACCTTCATCTTGGCAAGATTGAACATCCGGAACAAGTCGCCTTTGAGTTAAAGAACATGGTAGGTGTGGTTGAACACGGTCTCTTTATTAATTACCCGAATGTTATCTTGGTGGGCGACCAGCAAGGTGGCTATGAAACTATCGAACGACCTACCATCATCCAATAATAAGAAAAGAGGAACCGCTGATGAACATGGTTGAATTAATACAGAAGAAACAAGCTGGTAAGGCCTTAAGTCAAGAAGAAATCAATCAATTGATTGAAGATTATACGCAGGATAAGATTCCTGATTATCAAATGTCAGCCTGGATGATGGCGGTATATTTTCAGGGAATGACAGAGGAAGAAGCCAGTTATCTGACCATGGCCATGGCTCATTCAGGCGATATGATTGATTTATCGGCCATCCATGGCAAGAAAGTTGATAAACATTCGACCGGTGGCGTGGGTGATACGACGACGATTATCCTGGCGCCCTTAGTGGCCAGTTTAGGAATTCCTGTGGCTAAGATGAGTGGTCGAGGTTTGGGTCACACTGGCGGTACCCTGGACAAGCTGGAGTCGATTCCAGGGTTTAACGTGGAGGTCCCGATTGATAACTTTATCGATCAAGTCAACCGTCATCACATTGCTGTGGTCGGTCAGACGGGGAACCTGACCCCAGCCGATAAGAAGATGTATGCCTTACGTGATGTGACGGCCACGGTTCAGTCGATTCCTTTGATTGCGGCTTCGATTATGAGTAAGAAAATTGCGGCCGGTGCCGATGCCATTGTACTGGATGTCAAGGTCGGCAAAGGTGCCTTTATGAAGACAGTGGAGCAGGCAGAAGCCTTAGCCCACCAGATGGTTCAGATTGGTCAACAAGTGGGGCGCAAGACCTTAGCCGTGATCTCTGACATGAATCAACCTTTGGGTTGTGCCGTCGGCAATGCTTTGGAGATAAAAGAAGCCATTGCTACATTAAAAGGCCAAGGACCTAAAGATTTGGAAGAATTATGTCTGCTTCTGGGCGGCCAGATGCTAGTAGCGGCCGATGCCTATACTGATTTAGACCAAGCCCAAGCGGCATTACGCCAACAAATTCAAAATGGCCAAGCTTTAGCGAAATTCAAAGAGTTCATTGAAGCCCAAAGCGGCGATAGTGAGGTCGTTGACCATCCTGAACGCTTAAGCCAAGCAGCCTATCAGATTCCAGTCTTAGCACCGAAGTCGGGTTATGTGGCCCATTGGCAGGCTCAAGCAATCGGCGAAGTGGCTGCTTTATTAGGAGCAGGCCGTCAACGCACGGAGGATCAGATTGATCCAAGCGTAGGCCTAGTTATTGAGAAGAAGATTGGCGATGCTGTTCAAGCCGGTGAGCCCTTATTAGTCTTACATAGCCAGACTGCTGATGTTGATCAATTGCGCGAGAAAGTCTTAGCCGCGGTAACCATTCAAGATCAAATTTGCCCAACACCGACCTTGATTCATGAAGTGATTCAAGCTTAATACCAAGTTTGGATCTGATTCCTAAGCAAAGATTGTAAAAGATAATTGGAGGAAATTTAGATGTCTTTTCGAAAGATTGAAGAACACGCATTGCCAGATATTCAATCGCTGGCTATCCTATATGAACATGAAGTAACAGGGGCAAAAGTCCTTTATCTGAAGAACGATGATCAAAATAAAGCCTTTACCATCGGTTTTAAGACCCCACCGAGCAGTGATAATGGGATTGCCCATATTATTGAACATTCAGTCTTAAATGGTTCAGAGAAGTTCCCTTCCAAAGAACCTTTTGTGGAACTGATTAAGGGTTCTTTAAATACGTTTGTCAATGCGATGACTTTTGCAGATAAGACCATATACCCGGTGGCTTCAACCAATGACCAAGATTTTAAGAATTTGATGTCGGTTTATCTAGATGCTGTCTTTAAACCCAAATTGCGTGAGAATCCTCAGATTCTAGCCCAAGAAGGTTGGCATTATCATTTGGAACATGCCGAAGATGACTTAACCTATAAGGGGGTCGTCTACAACGAGATGAAAGGGGCGAATGCTTCTCCAGAACGCCAACTTTATAAGCAAATTTCTGCGCACTTATTAAAAGATAGTCTCTACCAATGGGATTCCGGCGGCGATCCTAGCGCGATTACCAGTCTGAATCAAGCAGATTTTGTTGCTTTCCATAAGCAATATTACCAGCCAAGTAATTCTTATACGGTTTTATATGGTGATCTGGATATTGACTGGGCTTTAGCCAGTCTGGCTGAATATTTTGACCAATATTCTAAAGAAGAGACCGTCGTTGATTTAACGGTTGTTCCTCAAGGAGATAAGATTAACGAACCGATTCGGTCGACCTATTCGTTGGCTGAAGGTGACGATCCACGGGACAAAGATTATCTAGCCATGTCTTGGTATGTAGCCAGTCCAGATGAAGTTTTAGATGGATATGGTTTGACCGTGCTGGCTGATATTCTCTTTGGCAATAATGAAGCGCCATTAAAGAAAGCTCTGCTTGAAGCCAATATTGGTGGCGATATCCTGGCTGAATATGATGAAATGGGTTTCCCGCGCTTATTTAATATTATTGTCAAATATAGCCAAGCTGAGCAAATGGATCGCTTCAGAGAGCTGGTTGAGACCAAGCTAAGTCAATTGGTTGAAGACGGAATTGATCCACAACTGATTAAGGCTTCCTTGAACAAGATTAATTTCCAATTGAAGGAAATGGCCATTTCGGAATCAAATCCGCGGGGAGTCATCTATGCGATGGCTGCCTATCTGTCCTGGCTCTATAATGAAAAGCCTTATGGCTTGTTGGAATTCTCTAAATATCTGACCAAATTAGAGCATTTGGCCGAGCAAAAATATTTCGAGAAATTGATTCAATATAAACTCTTAGCCAATCCACAAAAGATTGAATTGGTCTTAAGTGGAGAAGCTGGGAAAAACGATAGCCTTGAAGCGCAAAAATTAAAGCAATTGCAAGAGTATAAAGCCAGCCTATCCACCGAGGAAATTACCTCATTGGTGGATCAGACCCAAAGTTTATTAGCTCGTCAAGAACAAGCCGATTCGAAAGAAGATTTGGCGAAGATTCCTCGCTTAAGTAAGGCTGACTTAGAGACGGAAACTGAAGACTTGCCTTTAGTGATTGAAGACTTATGGGCGGATGAAGATTCAATATCAGCTAATCACTTTTATTTTGCTGAGCAGTTCACTTCGGGTATTGACTATTTAGATTTGTATCTTGATATTTCTGATATACCAATGGAAGACTATAGTAGCTTGAAGTTATTAGCCAGTCTCCTAGGTAAATTGCCGACTCGTCAGCTTACAGCTGCTGAATTATTGACCCAAATAGACCTAAATACTGGCGGAATTTCAGCGGCGATTCAAATTTTTGAAGACTTAGATCGGACAATCAAACCTTATTTTGTACTGTCAGGCAAGGCCTTAAAGGCTTCATTTGCTAAATTAATGGCGCTGATGAAAGAAATTATGCTAGAGAGTCAAGTTGATCGAGAGAAAGAGATTCTGCAACGCGTTCAGAAATTGATTTCTAACTTCGAACAACGGATTAATTTCTCAGCCAATGCGCTAGCCAGTCAACGAGCACTTGGTCAATTATCGGCTAAGACGAAATTGGCTGAACAAGTGACTGGGATTGATTATTTCAACTATTTGAAGGTCACCCGAACTCAATTACAAAACGGACAGGGTCAACAAGTGATCAAGCAGTTACAAACCATGCTAGCCAAACTCCTTAAACGAAGTCGAGCAAATGCCTTGTATATTGGCGATGCCGACCGGGCTCAAACCGTCAAAGAACAAGTTGCTGACCTTTTCTTAGCTTTCGCTGATCAACCGATGGAAACTCGTCAGAATTACCCGACTGGAAAGCGGCAAGATGAAGCCTTTGTGACCAGTCAAGATGTGAATTATGTCGCTCAAGCCAGTCTAGCCCACCCTGAATTACAACATTCAGGTCAAACTGAAGTCTTATCGACCTTATTACGTTTCGATTATTTGTGGAATAATATTCGCGTTAAAGGTGGAGCTTATAGAGCTTCTTATAGTTTCCGTGTCTTGGGGGATATGTTCTTCTCTTCCTATCGGGATCCGAATATCGCCAAAACCTTGGCGACTTTCCAGGGCACCAGTGATTATCTCGCCCAGCTGGATTTAAGTGATGAAGAACTTGAGAAGAATATCATTGGGACCATGAGTGAAATTGAACGACCTTTATCAGCATCAGACAAAGGTCTTAAGGCTTTCGTGATGCATCAAGTCGGTCGAACGACTGAAGATATTGTGCGCTTGAAAGAGGAGATTATTCAGACTAATTTGGCTGATCTTCGCGCCTTGGCCCCTGAGTTTGCTGAAGTCCTGGCTGACCGGGCGGTAGTTGTGATTGGCAATCAGACAGCCATTGACCAAGCCAAAGACCAATTTCAGGTGATTGAGAAGTTATATTAATTTCATTATCTAAATAAAAACATTACGATCTAGATTGAAGAAATGTTTCAGTTTGATGATGGTTGGAATAGACCGGAGTGAATTTCTGGGGCTAGTCAATCTTTCAAATTAAACGACTTATTGTATATATTAGACGATTGAATTGATTTCAGTCGTCTTTTTGTTTAGAAAATTGGGTGGAAGAAGAAACTTTACGCTTTCCACTCAAAAAATTAGGGAGCCACTACTCCTAGACTCTGTTGGTTACTAATGATTTGCAAGCAAAAAGACCTAAGCATCATTGGCTTAGGTCTTTGTTTAATGATTCAGCTCATAAGGGGATTAGAAAATTTCTTTATCTGATCCGAAGGTGAATTCGTCACCAATTGCTTGTTGAGCAAGAACGTTTAAGAAGTTCCAAGGACGGTCATATTCTGGTTGGAAGAAGAAGTCAGCTAATGCTAATTGTTCTAGTGTCCAGCCAGCAGAAATGGCTACAGAAATTGCATTGATTGACATAATCACGCTAGGTTCTTTAGACATTAATTGAGCACCCACGATACGGTGAGAATCTTTTTCGAAGTGGATCTTCATATGAACGGTTTCAGGATTTTGGATGAAGTCTGGAAGAATTTGTTCTTCATAGTACTTGCTATCAACTTCCTTACCGATTGTCTTAGCATCCACATCTTTAACACCAGTACAAGCGAAGTGGTAGTCAAATAATGCAAGTCCAGAAGTACCAGATACTTCTACCATTTCCATCTTGTTGCCATGTAATAAGTTCTTAGCCGCAATCACTGCTTGACGACGAGCGTTAGAAGCTAAAGCGATTGGACGTTTGCCGTGGTCTGGTGCGAATGGAATAAAGGTAGCATCCCCAGCAACATAAATGTCTTTTTCTGAAGATTCTAAGTATTCGTTCACTTCTACGAAGCCTTTTTCATTCATAGCTAAGGTATCTTTCAACCAAGCGGTATTTGGTTTAACTCCAACAGCCATAACAACGGTATCACATTCGTATTCACCTTTATCGGTAACTACTTTGCTAACTTTACCGTTATCGGCAACGATTTCTTTAACACCTTCGCCACCGTGGAATTTCATACCATGTTCTTCACAGTTCTTAATTAAGATGTCAGTGAATTCTTTATCTAAGTAAGTAGGTAGAATAGTAGGTTGGAAGTCGATAATGGTTGTGTCGATGCCATGTTTAGTGAAGGCTTCAGCCACTTCAATACCAATATATCCGCCACCAACAACGACAGCTTTCTTAGCCGTGTTCATACGTTCTTTAATCTTACCAGCCCAGTCACGTCCACGCATGTAGTAAACTCCTTCAGCGTCTAAACCAGGAACTGGAATTTCTACTGGAACGGCACCAGGACTTAAGAATAATTTGTCGTAGCTTTCAGTTTCTTCACCTTGTTCTGTTTTCACAGTGATTGTTTTCTTAGCAGGATCAACAGCAACGACATCACTATTCATATGGATGTTTACGCCTTGTTTTTTATAAGATTCTTCATTCGCATAGTGCAAGCTATCTAATGAAGGTGAGATATCCTCTAAGAAACTTTGAATCCCACATGATAAGAATGAAGCAGTAGTTCCGCGTTCATATAAATGAATTTCGGTATCGGGAGCGTCTTTCAAAATGGTTTGAACAGCTTCGTAACCAGCGTGTGATGTTCCAACTACGATAACTTTCATTGATTAATTCCTCCTATTAGTTAGATTAGCTTCACTATACCACAAATACGCTTTCAAACCAACGCAGCTTGCTCACTTTCACAAGTGAAAAGAGACGGTAATCACATTAAACAAGCATATATTTGATTTTATTTTACTTAGAATGCTTATAAATTAGGCTTTCATCAACTTCTCATATAAGTTTCATTAATAGGCATATAAAAAGATTTTATTAAGAATCAGGCCTATCTTAAAGCCAAGTGAAAAAACGAACAAAAAATATGGCTTGCAATTGGAAAGAAATCAATATATAGTGTGTATGTCCCGGTTGGGAACACTACATATTGTGTTATAGGAGGAAATTTGATGAATAAAACAATTACTTTATATACTAAACCTGGTTGCGGCCAATGCATGTTTACCAAAAAATTCTTAGAAAAAAACCAAATCACTTTTATTGAGAAAGATATTCAAAAATCAGCCCAAGCTTTAGAAGAGGTTAAGAACCTAGGTTATGCTAGTTTACCAGTAGTAGTAATTGATGGACAAGAATCTTTCAGTGGTTACCAATCTGATCGCTTGCAAGCATTAGTGGGATAAAGATGGCTCAAATTGTCTACTTTTCCTTAACTGGGCAGACCCGACGCTTTGTTGAGAAATTACCCCAATATACGGCCTTAGAAATTGATCCAGTCAATCCATTTATCGAGAATTCTGAAGATTTCATTTTAGTGGTGCCAACTTATGAACGGCCGGTTGTGGAAGTGGTGGATGATTTCTTACAAACGGCCGACAATCAATCTTATTGTCAGGGAATTTTTGGCGGCGGTAATCGTAACTTTGCCCAGTTATTTTGTTTTACTGCCAAAGATATGGCACGCGACTATCAGCTCCCCCTCTTACATCTTTTCGAATTTCAGGGTTCTGACTATGATGTCGATCAACTAAAAAACGCATTGGAGGCATTCCGTGAAACAACAAACCATTAAAAAAACTGAGGAAAAAACCTATTTTAAATTAAATAACCAATTGAATATTCCCGTCGATGGTCAAATCCCGATTGCTAAAGATAAGGAAGCTGTACGGGCCTATTTCCTCGAACATATTAATATGAATACCGTATTCTTCCATTCTTTAGACGAGAAGCTTGGCTATCTGATTGAGCATGATTATATTGATAAAAATATCTTCTTAAAATATCCGCAAACTGAAGAAAGCGCAGGGTTAGCTGATAATCAAGGCAAAGATTTTGACTTTGATTTTGTTAAACAATTGTTTAAACAAATTTATAGCCATAAGTTTCGTTTCAAGAGTTTCATGGGGGCTTATAAATTCTATACTCAGTATGCATTAAAAACCAATGATGGACGGAAATATCTGGAACGCTACGAAGACCGAGTGGCTTTTAATGCCTTGTACTTAGCTGATGGCGATCGTCAGTTGGCCCAGGATCTGGCAGAAGAATTGATTGAACAACGTTATCAGCCAGCGACGCCAACTTTCCTCAATGCCGGTAAGAAAAGAAGAGGAGAAATGGTCTCATGCTTCTTAATGGATGTTGATGATTCGATGCTATCGATTGGTCGAGCCATTAATTCAGCCCTTCAATTGTCACGAATGGGTGGTGGTGTGGGGACGAATTTGTCTAACTTGCGAGCAGCGGGCGACCCGATAAAAAAGATTGAGAATGCATCCTCAGGTGTGATTCCGGTGATGAAATTATTAGAAGACTCCTTCTCTTATTCTAACCAGTTAGGTCAACGTAATGGAGCGGGTGTGGTCTACCTGAATGTCTTCCATCCTGATATCTATGGTTTCTTATCTACCAAGAAAGAGAATGCTGATGAGAAGATTCGAGTAAAGACCTTGTCTTTAGGGTTAGTTGTTCCCGATAAATATTATGAATTAATCAAGACGAATCAGGCTATGTACTTATTCAGTCCTTATGATGTGGAGCGGGTCTACGGTAAGCCATTCTCTTATGTAGATATTACCGCCGAATATGACAATATGGTACATAATCCTGAAATTAAGAAAACGAAAATCATGGCCCGCGAATTAGAACAAGAAATCTCTCGTCTACAACAAGAATCGGGCTATCCTTATATTATTAATATCGATACGGTCAATCGGGCTAATCCGGTAGCCGGGAGGATTATTATGAGCAATCTCTGTTCAGAAATCTTCCAACCTCAAGAACCTTCCCGTCTGAATGATGATTTATCATATAATCAGGTAGGGACCGATATTTCTTGTAATCTAGGGTCAGCTAACTTAGTGAACTTGCTAGAGGGACCAGATTTTGCTAAATCCATTGAGACAGCAGTGCGTGCTTTAACTACTGTGACCGATCATACCGACTTAGAAGAAGTACCCACGATTCAGAAAGGGAATCGCTTATACCATACGATTGGTTTAGGGGCGATGGGACTGCATACCCTCTTTGCCATTCATCAAATTGAATATGGTTCTGCCGAATCTTTAGAGTTGACTGATGCAATCTTCCGCTCAATCAACTTCTATACCTTGCAAGCCTCTAATCGGATTGCTCAAGAACGGGGCGAAAGCTTCAATGATTTTGAGAAATCGGCTTATGCAGATGGGTCATATTTTGACACTTACTTGAAAGATGAGGTTGAGATTCAATCTGCTAAAGTTCAAGAAATCTTGAAAGATATTCCGGTGCCGACGGTTGAAGATTGGCAAGCTTTGAAGGATCAAGTTCAAGCGACCGGCTTATACCATCGAAATCGGATGGCAGTAGCTCCTAATGGATCTATTTCCTATATTAACGAGACTTCGGCATCGCTACATCCGATTACCCAACGCATTGAACACCGACAAGAGAAGACTGTGGGTGCCATCTTCTACCCGGCGCCTTATTTATCCAATGAAACCTTGCCATACTATCGGTCGGCTTATGATATGGATCAACGCAAGATTATTGACGTATATGCTACCGCCCAGAAACATATCGACCAAGGAATGAGTTTGACTTTGTTTATGCGATCTGAGCTACCAGAAGGTCTGTATGAATGGAAGTCGCCTTTACAAAGTAAGATGACGACCCGTGATTTAAATATGCTCCGTAACTATGCCTTTACTAAAGGGATTAAATCCTTGTATTATGTACGGACTTATACCGAAGATGGCGATATCATTGGTGCTAATCAATGTGAATCATGCTTAGTTTAGGAGGATAGCGATGACATATTTATACTATAAGGCCATTGATTGGAACCGACTTGAAGATGCTTTGGATAAATTTACCTGGGAGAAGTTAACTTCCCAATTCTGGCTAGACACCCGTATTCCGGTCTCTAACGACTTAGACGATTGGCGTTCCCTGTCATGGGCCGAACGCGATGTGGTCAATAAAGCCTTTGGCGGCTTGACCCTCCTAGATACACTGCAGTCTGAAGAAGGCGCCAACGTGATGCGAGATGATGTGCGGACACAACATGAAGAAGCCGTACTGAATAATATATTATTTATGGAATCCGTTCATGCTAAATCTTATTCAACGATTTTCATCTCTTTAAATGATAGTCGCGATATTGATGAGATTTTCGATTGGGTAAATAATGATCCCCAATTACAATATAAAGCCCAAGTCATTAATAAGATTTATCAAGAAGGCAATGCTTTGCAAAAGAAAATTGCCTCTGTATTCTTAGAGTCTTTCCTCTTTTATAGTGGCTTTTACACCCCTTTATGGTATTTGGGTAATAACTTACTGCCCAATGTCGCAGAGATTATTAAGTTAATTATTCGTGACGAATCGGTCCACGGAACCTATCTAGGTTATAAATTCCAAATTGCTTATAATCAGCTGAAAGAAGACGAACAAGCTGAAATTCGTGATTGGATGTTTAGTTTGCTCTTTGATTTGATGGAGAATGAATTGGCTTATACCGAAACACTTTACGATCAAGTTGGCTGGACCGATGATGTTAAAATATTTGTTAAATATAATGCGAACAAAGCATTACAAAATCTAGGCTTTGAACCGCTCTTTCCTGAAGGAACAGCCGAAGCTGTCAACCCGGTAGTAATGAATGGCATCTCCGTGGAAACCTCAAACCACGATTTCTTCTCTCAGGTTGGTTCAGGTTATCTGATGGGTCAGGTTGAAGCCATGACGGATGATGATTATCAAGTGTTACCAGATTTTGAACTTAAGGAAGATAATTAATTAAATTGAAACGACGAATGTGCTTCTCTGAAAGGGGGAGCACTTTTTTTACACTGGTCTATAATGTGAATAAATGAACAATTAAACGACTACTTAGAATAATAAAATAAATTCGAAAATTATATTTTTCAAATAGAAAACGTATTCATCGGCTTTTTAAGCAAAATATCTTGAAAACATGCACAAAAAGATTTATTATCTATATGTGAAATATTTAACAAACTATTGAAAAGCAATTCTAAAAGGAGCGATTCAAATGACTGAAAAAATTAAAGAAAGTGGCATTCAGCCAGAACAATTGAGTGAAGTAGATTTATTAGTGGCCAAGGCCCAAGTAGCCCTCGATGAATTCGTCGAATTAAATCAAGAACAAATTGACCATATCGTAGCCAAAGCTTCAGTCGCTGCCTTAGACCAGCATGATGTCTTAGCTCGTCATGCTGTTGAAGATACCGGCCGGGGTGTCTTTGAAGATAAGGCAACCAAGAACTTATTTGCCTGTGAGCATGTGGTGAATTCGATGCGGAATATGAAGACGGTGGGCGTAATTGAAGAAGATGAAGTAACAGGTTTAACTTTGGTAGCCGAACCAGTAGGAATTATTTGCGGGATTACCCCAACCACAAATCCAACTTCAACGGCCATATTTAAATCTTTGATTGCCTTAAAAACACGGAATCCAATTATCTTCTCTTTCCACCCAAGTGCTCAAGAATCATCGGTTCATGCAGCCCAAATCGTCCGTGATGCAGCGATTGCTGCAGGAGCTCCTGACGACTGTATTCAATGGATTAGCCAACCTAGTATGGAAGCAACCAACCAATTAATGAATCATGACCAGGTGGCCACCATTTTGGCTACAGGGGGGAATGCCATGGTGAAAGCTGCCTATTCTTGTGGCAAACCAGCGATTGGTGTTGGTGCTGGGAATGTTCCAGCTTATATTGAGAAATCAGCCAACGTCAAACAAGCCGCCTATGATATTGTCCTCTCCAAGTCATTTGACAATGGGATGGTTTGTGCTTCCGAACAAGCTGCCATCATTGATCAAGCAATCTATCAAGAAATGGTTGACGAATTGAAAACTTATCATGTTCATTTCGTCAATGCTCGTGAGAAAGCTAAATTAGAGAAATTTATGTTTAGTGTAAGTTCAGGTTCGGCCAATGTTGACCAAGCTCATCTAGATTCGCAAGTAGTCGGTATGCCTGCTGTTTGGATTGCTGAACAAGCCGGCATTAAAGTCCCTGAAGATACGGTGATCTTAGCTGCAGAATGTGATCAAGTAGGACCGAAACAACCGCTCACTCGGGAAAAATTGAGCCCTGTCCTCGCTATCTTAAAAGCAGACTCCACTGAAGACGGTTTGGCTAAGGCCAAAGCCATGGTAGAATTTAATGGTTTAGGACACTCGGCTGCTATCCATACCCGCGATGAAGACTTAGTCAAAGAGTTTGGCCATCAAGTCAAGGCAATGCGGATAATCTGGAATGCACCTTCTACTTTTGGCGGTATCGGGGATGTTTATAATGCTTTTATGCCTTCCTTAACGTTAGGTTGTGGTAGCTATGGTCATAATTCGATTGGTGATAATGTGACGGCAATGCACTTATTGAATATTAAGAAGATTGGACGGCGGAGAAATAACATGCAATGGTTTAAAGTCCCAAGTAAAATTTATTTCGAAAGAGATTCGATCCAATATCTGACCACCATGGCAGGTCTTGAACGGGTGATGATCGTGACCGATAAGACCATGGTCGACCTAGGTTTTGTCAATCGTGTCATCGATCAACTGAACAAACGACAAAACAAAGTGGTCTATGATATTTTCGATAATGTGGAGCCTGATCCTGATATCACTACTGTGCGAGCTGGTGCCGATCGCTTAAGTCAATTCCAACCAGATACTATCATTGCTTTAGGTGGAGGATCAGTTATGGATGCAGCCAAAGTTATGTGGCTCTTCTATGAACGTCCAGAAGTGGATTTTAAAGACTTAGTACAGAAATTTATGGATATTCGTAAACGGGCAGTTCGTTTCCCTGAATTAGGTGCGAAAGCTAAATACATTGGTATCCCAACTACTTCAGGAACAGGTTCAGAAGTAACCCCATTTGCGGTTATCTCTGATAAGGCGAACAATCGTAAATATCCCCTAGCCGATTATTCACTCTTACCAACGATAGCGATTGTTGATGCCTCTTTAATTATGACCGTGCCTAAGGTTGTCGTTGCTGATACCGGGATGGATGTATTGACGCATGCGCTAGAAGCTTATGTTTCAATTATGGCCAATGATTACACGGATGGATTAGCCTTGCAAGTGATTAAGATGGTCTTTGACAACCTTGAGGATTCGGTAGCTGGTGATCCAGAAGCCCGCGAGAGAATGCATAACGCATCAACCATGGCTGGTATGGCCTTTGGCAATGCCTTCCTCGGAATTAGTCACTCGATGGCTCATAAGATGGGTGGAGTTCACCATACGGTCCATGGCCGAACCAATGCTATCTTATTACCATATGTGGTGAGATATAATGGTAGCAAACCAGGAAAATTAGCTGCCTGGCCAAAATATAATCATTACCAAGCAGACCAACGATACCAACAAGTCGCTAGAATGTTAGGTCTTCAAGCTGATACCGCTGATCAAGCAGTTGATAGCTTGGCTCAAGCGATCTATGAATTAGGTTGCCGAGTAGGCATTGAAATGAACTTTAAAGCCCAAATCAAAGACAAGAAAGCCTTCGATCAGTCTTTAGATGAAATTGCCTACCTCGCTTATGGTGACCAATGTACCCCAGTCAATCCACGCTTACCACTAGTTAAAGATATGCGTGACATTCTCGAAGCAGCCTGGTTAGGATACGGCGAAAACGGAGGCCAAATCAAATAACCAGATTCTGCAGCCAATCATTACGCCTCGCTATAAAACGTTAATACAGAGACACCCAAGCCAAAGAGCCAGGAAATGAAGTGTTTTTCTGGCAAGATGGCTTGGGTGATTTTTGTATAAATAAATATCGAGGAAAAACTATTCCAAAGTTAAGCCTTTTCAAACTTCCTTATCGATAAGGAAAAAATAAATTGTCTTCAAAGATTTAATTAGGATATCATTAGAATAGATAAGGAGTGAAGCTATGATTACTTTTCCTGATAAATTTTTATGGGGATCGTCAACATCTGGTCCCCAATCTGAAGGTCGAGTTGAAGGAGATGGCAAGGGCGATAGTATTTGGGATTATTGGTACCAAAAAGAACCCAATAAATTCCATGGAAATATTGGCCCAAGTCGAGCGTCAACCTTTTATGAGAATTATTTAACGGATATCAAGTTGCTTAAAGCCACCGGACATAATGCTTTTAGAACTTCTATTCAGTGGTCACGGCTCTTTCCCCAAGGGCGCGGGGCGATTAATCCTAAAGCAGTTGAATTTTATTCCTCTGTATTTAAAGCAATTAAAGAAGAAGGAATTTATTTAATGGTCAACCTCTTTCACTTTGATATGCCGATGGCTCTTCAAAATGAGGGTGGTTGGGAAAACCGTGAAACAGTATTGGCTTATGAAAATTATGCAAGAACTTGTTTTGAACTATTCGGTCAGTATGTTGACGCGTGGACAACATTCAATGAGCCGATTGTTCATGTAGAATGTGGTTATTTATATCAATATCATTATCCATGTAAGGTAGATGCTAAAGCAGCGGTTCAAGTAGCCTATCACACCCAACTTGCGAGCGCTTTAGCAGTTAAAGCAGCCCATGAAGTTAATGAAAAGAACAAAATAGGAATTATATTGAATTTAACTCCCGCTTATCCAAGAAGTGATCAGCCGGCAGATAAAGAAGCCGCAGAAATTGCAGAATTATTTCAAGCACGGTCTTTCTTAGACCCATCCGTTAAAGGAAAATACCCTGATAAGTTAATTCACTTGATTAACAAACATCAACTCATGCCAGAGTTTCAGAAAGAAGATTTAGAATTAATTGCGCTTCATACAGTTGATTTCTTAGGCGTAAATTATTACCAACCTATGCGGGTCATGGCACCTAAATATATGATGAATCCTGAAGCTCCATTTATGCCCGACTATTATTATGATAATTATGTGATGCCAGGTCGTAAGATGAATCCTCATCGTGGCTGGGAAATTTATGAGCAAGGAATTTATGATATTGCCAAGAACATAAAAGAAAATTATGGAAATATTGAATGGATTTTGACTGAAAATGGTATGGGAGTCGAAGGTGAAGAGAAATTCAAGCTTAATAATCAAATCCAAGATGATTATCGAATTGATTTTTATAAAAATCATTTATCAGTATTACATCAAGCAATTGAAGATGGTGCCAATTGCAAAGGATATCTAGTTTGGACTTTCATCGATTGTTGGTCATGGTTAAATGCTTATAAGAATCGGTATGGCTTAGTAGAATTAGATTTGCAGTCACAACGTCGTACGATCAAGAAATCAGGAGAATGGTTTAAGGAATTATCGACGAATAATGGCTTTTAAATAGAGGGGGGATAAAAAAATGCTCAAGCCAGATAGTGTTCGACCACAACTAGGCTGTTCAATTTATCCAGACTTTCATGATTTTAAAGAAATAGAAAATTATATTCATAGATTACACCAACGTGGAGTCAATCGTATTTTCCTATCTTTGTTGCAGATAGATGCTCAAGACACTAAGAAAGTTGAAAAATATAAGAAACTTCTCAAATTATTAAATACTTTATCGATGACTGTCGTTGTGGATATAAATCCAAATGTCATTAAGCGTTTTGCTTGGGAAGAAAATACCTTAGACCATATCCACGAGAGGGGAATCCAAGTTATTCGCTTAGATGTGACTGATAATATGGAAGAAATTGTTCAATGGAGCCATAACGATTTGAATATTAAAATCGAAATTAATATGAGTACTCACGAACAATTATTGGTCGATTTGATTGAGGCAGGCGCTAATCTACAGAATATTACTGCTAGCCATAACTTCTATCCACGCAAATTAACTGGACTTTCTCTAGACCATTTTATGTATATGACTAAATTCTTTAAGGAAAGAGGCATTGAAACAGCAGCCTTTGTGAGCTCTCCTCATGCTGTAGAAGGTCCTTGGCCACTTTCTGAAGGTCTGTGTACATTAGAAATTCATCGTAATCAATCTTTGGCGACACAAATAAAATTCTATAAATTACTTGGATTGATTGACCATGTGATTGTGGCGAATCAGTTTATGAGTGAAGACGAATTAATAATCGCAGAAAAAATATTAAAAGAACCTATATTCTTTAATATTCATGCCATTCAGGAAATTAGTGAAGTTGAACGTCAGATAATAGCCTATCCTCACCATTATCGAGGAGATATATCGCCCTATCTAATTCGATCCAGTGAACCTAGACTTGTCTTTCAAGACAAGCCGATTCTACCAATAAATCAATCAAAAAGAGCCAAGAAGGGAACTATTCTAATTGATAATGATCTCTACAATCGTTATAAGGGTGAACTATATATTGCTTTGCAAGATATTGATTTGGATCAACGAACCAATGTAGTGGGTCAGATTGAAACTGAAGAAGTGTATTTAATTGACTATTTGCAAGCTTGGCAAGCTTTTAATCTTCAAATTGTTGATTAGATAGAGTACTGAACTATATACAAAAAGATACATATACAGCTGTAAGAAAATTTGAGGTGATAATATTTGTTAAACAAAAAAGAATGGCAAATATTAGATGTTCTCCAAAATATTCCTGATGAATATATTTCAAGTCAAGAAATTGCTAAGTTAGTCCAATATTCAGATAAGACAGTGCGGAAATACTTAAATGGACTGGATAAAGTTTTAAATGAAAATGGAGCTTCATTAGATGTCAAACAAGGCTTAGGTTATAAATTGACGATTCAACAACCGGTATTGTTCAACTTTTTTTGGCAAAGTGAATTAAAGAAACGAATCCATCCACAAAAAATTACGGATATTGAAGAAAGTCGAGATCGCCAACATTTCATTTTAAACAAGTTGTTTTTTGATCATCAACAAGCTTCAGTTGCTGATTTGGAAGATTTACTATTTTTAAGTAATACCAGTGTATTGGCTACTTTAAAAGAAATTCGTTTACTTATAGAACCTTATCATTTGAATTTAGTGAATCGGGGAAATCAAGGTTTAGATATTGACGGTTCTGAAAAAAATAAAAGAAAATTTATGATGGACTATTTTTTCACACCTAAATTCGATCAATCATTTATGCCATATATTAGTGAGGCGTTCTTTGGGAATGAGATTAATTTAAACGAGTTAACGATAATTGTCCTCGATGAAATTAGGGAAGCCCAATTGCCACTTTCAGATTATATAATTCATAATCTCGTTCTACATATAGCCCTAACTATCAAACGATTAGAAGCAGGTTATTCTCTCGATAACCTAGAATTAGATAATGATTATAGTCATACAAAAGAATTTGAAGTGGCTCAAAAAATTATTAGCCGATTGGAGAAAACACTATCGATACAGTTCCCGATCAATGAGAATAAATATATTGTACTTCATCTTATTAACAAGGGGAGTGGTCGTCAAAAACTTCCTGAAAATCGAGACTCACTTAAGTTCCAATTAGAGCAAGCTCTTTCAGATTTGTCCAAAGCATTAAAAGGAAAAATTTCCTTGGATCAGACCTTAATTGAAGGTGTCCATGTCCATTTTCAACAATTATTAAATCGTTTAAAGAATAATAGTCAAATTAGTAATCCCTTGACCGACGATATCTTAAGCAATTATCAAGATGAATTTGGTTTAACCAAGAAATATTTGGCTAAAATGCCATATTTAGCTTCTTATTCAGTGAATAATGATGAGTGGGCATACGTTGTTTTACATATTTTGGCAGCGATTGAGCGCTATTATCAACAAAGGAAATTAAATATACTAGTCGTCTGTGCCACTGGTTATGGTAGTGCACAAATGTTAAGAAATCGTCTTGAACATGAATTTGGCCATCAGTTGAAGATAAAAGATGTCATTAGTTATTACGATATTACAGATGAATATTTAAAAAATGTAGACTTAGTTATTTCATCAATTAATCTAGATAACTTATATTTACCCATTCCAGTTCTCACAGTAAATGTCTTGCTAGATAAAGAGGATGTTAATTTGATTCGCGGTTATTTAAATGCTATTGATCACAGGGATTCTATTTCTCAAAAAGAAGATTTTATTTTAAAAGAAGAATTGTTTACTGACTGCTTTCATCGTCATCAGTTTCTATACATCACGCAAAAAATTGAAAAAAACAAGCTGTTAAGTCAGATGATTGAGCTGTTGGAAAGCGAATTGCCTAAGGAAAGCTTTTTACATGAATTTTATAAAGAAATTCAGATAAGAGAGAGGTATGGGGCGACTGTCTTTGATGATATTTTGGCTATTCCTCATCCCAATAGAGCTTTAACTGATAAAGAACAGATTGTGGTTGCTATTATTCCAGATGGAATGTATTGGGATGCTAAGCACCCTAGTGTTAAATATATCTTCTTATTGTCTCCATCTACCCACAGCAATCGCTTAATGAGACAAGTTTCTAAAGGACTTATTCATATTGTCCAAGATAGAATGATCCAAGATAAGTTAGATCAAGCTAAGACTTACGATATTTTTTGTTTAATTTTTAGTGAAATGTTGAAAGATAATTAAAAGAAAGAGGAATGAAAATGAAAACAATTATGTTAGTTTGTAATGCTGGGATGTCCACGTCACTTTTGGTTACAAAGATGCAAAAAGCGGCCAAGGATAAAGGTGTCGAAGCAGAAATTTTCGCTGTTCCGGTTTCTGAAGTAGACAATGAAGTAGCAAATAAAACCATCGATGCCATCTTAGTCGGCCCACAGGTTAAATTTATGCTTAAAGAATATAATGAAAAATTTGCTCCTAAAATTAAAGTCGATTCGATTAACATGATGGATTACGGCACAATGAATGGAGAAAACGTATTAAACACAGCTTTAAATATGCTAGGGGAGTAATTTATGGAAGAAACACAAAATCTAGAAGCCATCATGGGCTTAATTATGCACGGCGGTGATGCTAAAGGAAAAGCAGTAGAAGCCATTCGTGCTGCCAAAGTATTTGATTTTGAAACTGCAGAAAAAAATATTAAAGAAGCGAATGAAGCGCTAAATATAGCACATAGATCACAGACTAACTTGCTTAGTCAAGAAGCTGCTGGAAAATCTATCGAAGTCAGTCTTTTAATGGTCCATGGACAAGATCATTTAATGACTGCTCTGACTTTTATTGATATGGCGAAAGAGGTCATTGATTTGTACAGAACCATCGAACAAATAAAACCTGGAGTTTAAGATGAAAATTACTAAGACATATTTAACATCAGCTGGAGCTTATTTTGATTCGATTCTCACTTCACTCAGAGCAGATTATCAAAGAAGTACGGGTAAACATTTAGAAACTAACCAACAATTAACGGGATTAAAATATATTACCAGTTTCGGAAACAAAGGAATTCAACAAGCTGAAGTCGAAATAGTTGAATTGATTGAGAATCAAAGATATCGAGCGATTATTTCTTCTAATCGAGGCAAACAAATTATTACATATGATATTGATTCTTTAAGTCCAAATCAAATTAGGGTTAATTATGAAGAAATTGGCGGATTTTATAATCAACTTAGCCACCGCTAAAAAATAATAAAAGCCATGTAAATTCATGTTATATTTTAGTTACCACACAAAAATATAAGAAGGATGAATTTACATGACGCAAACTCACTTTACCACATCTGATCGTAAATCAAAACACTTATCGTTCAAAGAACGGAGCCAAATTGAATTGTTGAAAAAACAAGGCTATTCTAACCGAGCCATTGCTCGAATACTGGGACGGGCGCCCCAAACAATTCATAACGAAATCAAACGGGGTTCGGTGGAACAAGTCCGTCAACAAAAGCAACATGGGAAGGTTTATACCTATCAATATTCCAAGTATATCGCGGAAGTCGGCCAAGAAGATTATGAGCATCAGCGTCAACATTGTGGACGTAAACCACTTTGGGCCTATTCACGTGTCTTTATCGATTGGGCCGATCAACGGATGTTAGAAGATAAGTGGTCACCCGATGTGGTAGTGCATCGCGCCAAGCAGGTCCTCGACATTGATCCGCGTCTGATTCCTTGTACGACGACCCTCTATCATTGGATTGATTGCCAGATTATGCAGACCCGAAATATTGATTTAGTTGAAAAGTTGAAACGACATTCCAGAGTCAGCGCGCCGAAGACTCGACCCCATAAGAAAGTCCTAGGGATGTCCATCGACGAACGCCCTGAAGAAATTAACACCCGTCAAACTTTTGGACATTGGGAAATTGATACGGTCATTGGCAAGAAAGGCAGAGATGAACCCGTCTTGTTAACCTTAGTAGAAAGGCTGAGTCGTTTTGAAGTCATTCTAAAGATTGAGAACAAGACGGCTCAAGCGGTGGACGCCGCCCTCAAAAGCTTACGAGCACGCGCAAGCGACCATTTTTCGCTACTCTTTAAGAGTATTACGGCGGATAACGGCTTAGAATTTGCGGGGTTGAGTCAAACACTGGCTGACGACGTGGCCGTTTATTTTGCCCATCCTTACGCCTCTTGGGAACGAGGAACCAGTGAAAATCAACACGGGTTGATTCGCCGATTTCTGCCCAAAGAAACGTCCATGAAAGACGTGACTGAAGCCGATTGTCGGCGCATCCAACAATGGATGAACAACTATTCGCGCAAAATTTTAGGCTATGAGACCCCTTATGAAGTCTTCAAGCGCTGTTTCTATAAAGAAAGACAAGCTCGCGCACACGTGCCCGCTTGACAACGAGCCTCCTTCGGCATGGTTTTCTTGGTAAGGCGGTCAATGACCCATTAGTGAACCAAACTACCATGCCTCAGCTCATTGTCAAGCCGTCACTGACAGAGAGGATTAAAGTTACATAGCTAGTTACCCTAGGTGGCTAACTTATACTTGAAATTTACATTATGAAGAAATTGTTGAGCAGACAGATTTTTTTACTAAATGGAATTACAAGTTGTTAAGCATACTGTTTAGGAAATCTTTACAAAAGAAAATGGAAGCTCAACTCGACTTTATATTTAATAAAATTTGAAAGAAAGGAGATGATAAAACTTGTTCGATAAAGACTTCTTATGGGGTTCCGCCTCTGCGGCTTATCAAGTTGAAGGTGCACATTTGACAGACGGAAAATCCCCATCCGTATGGGATGAATTTGTTAAGATTCCGGGGAAAACGTTTAATGGAACGACAGGTAAAGTGGCGGTAGACCACTACCATCGTTATAAAGAAGATGTTGCCTTGATGGCCGAGATGGGTTTAAAAGCATATCGTTTCTCGATTGCTTGGTCTCGTATTCTACCTGAAGGGAGAAGTCAAGTTAATCAGGCTGGAATTGAATTTTATTCTAATTTGATTGATGAATTAATTGCTCATGAGATTGAGCCAATTATTACAATTTATCATTGGGATCTCCCTCAGGCCTTGCAAGATGAGTATAAAGGTTGGGAGTCCAGGAGGATTATTGAAGATTTTGTTTCCTATGCACGAATTCTTTTTCAAAATTTTGGTGATCGAGTCAAATATTGGGTTACTTTGAATGAACAGAATATTTTTATTAACTTTGGTTATAATTTAGCCATGCATCCACCAGGCATTAAAGATCCACAAAGAATGTACCAAGCAAATCATATCGCGAATTTAGCGAACGCTAGCGTTATAAGCTTATTTCACGAGATGGTTCCAGATGGGAAAATTGGTCCTAGTTTTGCCTACTCACCAGCTTATGCCTTAGATTGTAATCCTCAAAATGTTCTGACCACGGATTTTATGGAAGATTTGAATAGTCATTTTTGGTTGGATGTCTATTTATGGGGAAGATATCCACGATCCGTCATCACGTATCTAAAAGACAAAAAACATATTTCAATCAACATTCTTGAAAACGATTTAGCAATTTTAAAAGCAGGTCAGCCTGATTTCTTGGGAATTAATTATTATCAATCAAATACTTTCGCCTTTAATCCGATCGATGGTGTAGGTCAACTAGCTATGAATACTAGTGGCAAGAAAAGCAAGCAAAAGGAAAGTGGCGAACCGGGTCTATATAAGAGAGTTCAGAATCCATATCTGGAAACAACAAATTGGGATTGGGAAATTGATCCAACAGGGTTAAGGATTGCTTTGAATCGCCTTACCAGCCGCTATGATATTCCTATCTTAATTACTGAGAACGGTTTAGGGGAATATGACCAATTGACAAAAGATGGTCAAATCCATGATGATTATCGAATTAATTACTTAGAAACTCATATTCAAGCGATTGAACAAGCAATTGCAGATGGAAGTCAAGTCTTCGGTTATTGTACCTGGTCGTTTACAGACTTGCTATCGTGGCTAAATGGGTATCAAAAGCGTTACGGTTTAGTCTATGTCGATCGACAAGAAGCTGAGCAATCAGGGACTTTACAACGTATTAAGAAGGACAGTTATTATTGGTACAAATATTTTATTCAAAAACAAAAAAATTTAGGTTGAGGAGTTGATTAAACATGAGTTTTAAAGAAAACTTTACTGAAAAATTTATGGAAGTTTCTGGGCGAATCGGCTCAGAAAAACATTTGGTAGCTATTCGGGATTCATTCATTGCTGCCATGCCTATTACGATGGCTGGGTCAATTGCCGTCTTACTCAATGTATTTTTCCGTGATATTCCGACCAGCATGGGCTGGACTGGCTTTGCAGAAGCAATGCAACCTCTCATTGATATCAATGGTTATGTGTATTTTGGCACGATTGCTATTATGGCTTTGTTCTTTGCTTTTACATTTGGTTACAATCTATCTAATGCTTATAAAGTGAATCCGTTGGCTGGGGGAATTATTTCTTTTGCTTCTTTTATCGCAACCATGCCACAGTCACTAAATATATTAACCGATATTACTGCTTTAGATGCCACAACAATCGAAGCTTTAAGTAAAGCTGGTTTAGCCGTTGTTAGAGATGGAGAAATGGTCTCTTTGGAAACGAGTCAATGGGGAGCCATTCAATTAGCCTATGCTGGTGCAACGGGTCTATTTACTGCTCTGATTGTTGGATTTATAGCGACTTTTACTTATATTTACTTCACAAAGAAGAATATTATGATCAAACTTCCAGACACAGTACCTCCTGCTGTTAATAAGGCTTTTGCTGCTATTATCCCTGGAACAGCTGCTATTTATATGTCATCATTAATTGCTTATCTAATTTTTACTTTATCAGGACAACCTATCAATGATCTAATTTCAAAATATGTTCAACAGCCACTGATGGGTCTGTCACAAGGTGTAGGATCAGTTATTCTATTAACTTTCCTTGTTCAATTATTCTGGTTCTTTGGTTTGCATGGTCATAACGTGTTGGCACCGGTGATGGATGGTATTTATGGAGTAGCACTAAATGAGAATACGGCAGTGTATGAAGCCACACGTAACATTGCTAAACTTCCATGGACTTGGACTCGGGGTTCTTTTGATGCTTATGCTCAAATGGGAGGATCTGGTGTGACTCTCGGGCTAATTATTGCTATCTACCTTCTTTCTAAACGTGAAGAACACAAGACGATTGCAAAATTAGCGACTCCGATGGGAATCTTTAATATCAATGAACCGATTATTTTCGGTATGCCAATTGTTTTAAATCCTACTTTTGTTATTCCTTGGTTAATTACGCCACCAATTTGTGCGACGATTGCTTATCTAGCAACTTCTGCTGGTTTAATTCCACCTGTATTTTTAGCTGTTCCATGGATTACCCCTCCAGGATTATATGCTTATCTAGCTACTGGAGGTAACTTGATGGCTGGACTGGTTTCATTATTTAATCTCTTTATCTCATTCCTTATTTGGGCACCTTTTGTAATAAGTGCTAATAAGATTAAAGTTCCAGAAATGAAATGATAAATGATGGATAATCGAAAGAGTTGGAATTTGTTTTTAATCGCGGTAGGATTAGTTTTAGTGAGTTTGTCCTATTCTGTTCAATATCCGATTTTGAACATTATTACAGGCTTAGCCTTTATCATTTTGGGGATTTACCGTCTTAAAAGAAAATAAAAATAAGCATGCCCCATTAATATCTGGAGTTAGTGGTGCATGCTTTTCTTTGGATCTTATATTATGAAAGGAAGGAAATATGATACACCTAGCTTTTATTGGGAATGGAAAATCGACTAATCGTTACCATTTACCCTTTTTAAGAAAATTGACTTCCAAATACAAAATAGAAAAGATATTTTCTCGTTCTTCTAATAGCCCTTGGCCAAAACAAGCTGCGGTAAAGTATATCCATGATCTGAATGAAATTTGGAATGATTCACAAATTACTTTGGTTATTATTACAACGCCCTCTGAAACTCATTATCAATTAGCTAAAGAAGCGTTATTAGCTAATAAGCACGTCATTCTAGAGAAACCATTTGTCGAAAATTGGAAGCAAGCGAAAGAATTATTTGAATTAGCTAAGCAGAATGGTCTCGTTCTTCAAGCTTATCAAAATCGACGCTTTGATTCTGACTTTTTAACTTTGCAGGATGTCATTGAATCTAATAAGTTAGGTGAACTCTTTGAAATACAAATGCATTTTGATTATTACCGTCCAGAGACACCTCTTGAGTCTAAGGGAAATTCGGCCTTGGGCAGCTTTTTATATGGTCATGGATCTCATACGGTTGATCAAATTATTTCTTATTTTGGAAAACCAGATCAAGTGCATTATGATATTCGTCAACTAACTGCTGCCAATAAAATGAATGATTATTTCGACCTTGATTTATACTATGATAAATTAAAGGTCAGTATCCAGTCTTCATATTATATGATAAAGCCCCGGCCAAGTATGGTTGCTTACGGTAAGAAAGGCATGTTCATCAAACAAACCAAGGATCGTCAAGAAGAACATTTAAAGCTATTTTATATGCCTGATCAAGTTGGTTTCGGTGAGGATCAGCCTATTCATTTTGGAACTATAGTCTATGTTGATGAAGTAGGACAATATCGTGAAGAAAAAGTCGTCACTCATCAAGGAGACTATAGTTTATATTATCTGAAATTGTACGACACACTCAAAAATGGGGAACAGAAGCTGGTCAAAGACGAAGAAACTCTTGAAGTGATCCATATCTTAGAAACCGGCTTTAAACACCGGTTAAAAGCGCACAATATTCATAAGCATTAAACTATATCTTACTTCTAAGGTGACTCTTTTTTCTTATTAACCTTGAAGAAAGAAAATTCGACTAAATCTGGCTTCTGATGAATTTCAGCAAAGGAGAAGATAAATGAAATCATTAAAAATTGTTACAATCGGTGGTGGATCTTCTTACACCCCAGAATTGATTGAGGGGTTTATTAAAAATTACCCTGAATTACCAGTTTCAGAGATTTGTTTGGTAGATATAGAAGAAGGTAAAGAAAAATTAGAAATTATTGGAAATTTAGCCCGTCGTATGGTTGCCAAAGCGGATTTGCCCATAAAAATATCAACGACTTTAAACCGCAAAGAGGCGCTAGTAAATGCCGATTTTGTTACCACTCAATTTAGGGTCGGGATGCTCGAAGCACGTTCAAAAGATGAGAAGATTCCTTTAAAATATGAAACTATTGGTCAAGAAACTAATGGACCAGGTGGACTTTTCAAAGCACTTAGAACAATTCTAGTTATTCTAGAGATCTGTCAAGAGATGATGGAAATTTGTCCTAAAGCCTGGTTAATTAATTTTACTAATCCAGCTGGATTAATTACTCAAGCCATCCACAAATATTCACCATTTAAAAATGTGATTGGTGTTTGTAATGGTCCGATAGGAATGCAAAAGCAAATTGAACAGATACTTGAATCAGATGCGAGTCATGTGTATGTAGAATTTGCGGGTTTAAATCATATGGTTTTTGCTAAGAACATTTATTTGGATGATGAAAATGTCACGACTCAGGTTATTGAACAATTTTGTCAGCAGATTGATCAACAAGGTCTAAAGAATATAGAGGCTGTTGATTGGAATCCACGCTTTATTAAAGCATTAAATATGCTACCGATTGACTATGTTCGATATTATTGGCAGAGTGATTTAATGTTAGAAGCTCAATTGAAAGAGTGGAATGAAAAACAACAAACTCGAGCCGATGTAGTAAAACGGGTTGAGCAAGAACTTTTTGAAATTTATCAGAATGAAAGAACGGATGAGAAACCTAAACAACTCGAAGAACGTGGCGGAGCTTATTATAGTGAAGTGGCGGTAAATTTAATTAACTCCATTTATAATGACAAGAGAGATATACATACTGTTAATGTATTAAATCAGGGAGCCATTAGTGATTTAAATGCGGATGAAGTCGTTGAAGTCAATAGTATCATTACCAAGCACGGCCCGATTCCTCTTGCCACTGGTAGTCTTCCTTTACCTATTAGAGGCATCATACAACAAATTAAAGCTTTTGAATTAATGGTAATTGAGGCAGCTATTGAGAAAGATTATGACAAGGTTTTACTTGCTTTGGTTACTAATCCACTTTCAAGAGATGACCATCGTTCTGAAGCGATTATCAATGAACTTGCAGAAGCCCATAAAAAATATCTGTTTAATTAAAGGCAAAATGACTTTAGGTAAAATAATTTTTTACTTGTATTATAGCAAGATACATGAATTTGCCAGTCAGAATCTAAAATTTCAATTTGCTTCCCGATTGATTCCAAGTCAATAAAGTTAATCATTACTATCAGTTCTTTCTGACAGGACAAAATAATAACCATTTTAGTCAACTTCGACGGGTGATTTTCGCGTTAATCATTTTTATTTTGCTTGCTGGAGGCGCTTGCACCGACTTAGGCAAAAGGGTTATACTGTCCTTGGATGATAGATAAGGAGGACTTGAATGACCAAGGTATTATTGATCAACACGGGTGGGACGATTGCCATGTCGGAAGACCATACAACCGGGAAAGTTTCCCCATCTTCTGCTAACCCCATTCATCAACAAAGTAACTTATTTCAGAATTTAGCTGAAATTACGGTAGTTGACTTGTTTAATTTGCCTTCGCCGCATATGAATGAAGAAAAGATGCTTGCTTTAAGTCAATATATTCAAGAAGAAGCTGGACGATTTGATGGGATTGTGGTGACTCACGGCACGGATACCTTAGAAGAGACGGCTTATTTCTTAGAACTGACCTTGGATTTACTCATTCCAGTGGTGTTAACTGGAGCCATGCGGTCCAGCAATGAGATTGGTGCGGATGGCCTGGCTAATTTGCGGAGTTCAATTTTGGTAGCGGCTGCACCTGAATCTCACAGTAAGGGGGTCATTGTGGTGATGAATGAAGAAATTCATGCGGCGACCTATGTGACCAAGACGCACACCACCAATTTAGCGACCTTCCAGACGCCAACCTTTGGTCCTATTGGTTTGATTTCCAAGAATCAGGTGCTCTATTTCCAGAATATAATTCGGCAAGAATATTATCCGTTGCAAGAAGTCAAGCAAAAGGTGGCTTTACTCAAGGCTTTCTCTGGGATGGATGGGTCATTAATTCGAGCAGTCGGCCAAGCTGGCTTTAAAGGTCTGATTCTTGAAGGATTGGGTGCAGGCAATATGCCACCAGAAACGGTTCAAGCCATTGAAGAACTGATTGAGCAAGGCCTGCCAGTGATTATGGTTTCACGTGCCTTTAATGGGGTGACTGAGGATGTCTATGATTATCGTGGTGGCGGCAAGCAATTGCGTCAAGCAGGTGTCATCTTTGCCCAAGGTCTTAGTGGAGTCAAAGCTCGGTTGAAATTGTTGGTCCTTTTAAATACCGAGCAGAAGGTCGATATAGAGGCCGCTTTTACTCTAACTTAACTAATGCATCACTTTAAAAATTAGCTCAATGGTGAATACCGAGTTGTTAGATCCTGAAGTAGAAACTCATCGCTCAAAATTTAAGCCCTAACCAATTACTGGTCAGGGCTTTTTCGAGTCTAAATGATTTAGCAGACCCAATCTTCAAAAAATTTCACCGAGAAAGATTTAATTATTTAATAGGCTAGCAGCTTCTTTGTCTAGAAAGACAGCAACTTGTGGGTGCTCTTGCAAGATGGAAGCCGGAACATCGGTCGTTACTGGACCTTCAATCATGTCTTTGACCGCTTGGGCTTTGTTCTCGCCGAAGGCTAGCAGAATGATCTTCTTAGCATCCATAATTGATTTAATTCCCATCGAATAAGCTTTGGTTGGCACATCTTCGGCGGAGTCGAAGAAGCGTTTGTTGGCTTGGATCGTGGTATCGGTTAGATCAACACAGCGTGTTGTGGCATCAAAGGAGCTACCAGGTTCATTGAAACCTATATGAGCGTTATTGCCCACACCTAGGATTTGTAAATCAATGGGATGCTCAGCGAGAACTTGGTCATAACGAGCTGTTTCTTCTTCCACATTGGCTTGGTCACCTTGAGGAATAAATGTTTCTTTGAAAGGTTTATGATCAAACAATTGCTCTTTCATAAAGTAGGCATAGCTTTGAGGATGGTCGGCACTTAAACCATAATATTCATCTAGGTTAAGGGCCGTCGCTTGTGAGAAGTCAAGGTCAGATTCTCGTAGGAGTTGATATAAAGGTTCAGGCGTTGAACCAGTGGCAAGACCGAACGTAGCTTGAGGATTGTTCTCAATCGTTTCCTTAAAAAGATCAAAAGCGGCTTTAGAAGCTTCTTCTTTACTGTTAAATACTTGAACGTACATATGATGACATTCCTTTCTGCATAAAGTACTTTTATTTTATCATAGATTCCCACGTTTCACAGCCAGAGTCCCTTATATAAGAAGAAACTTGAGACGCGCTTAGGTAACTTAACAAAATCTTCACATAATGGCGCAAATTGCCCAGATATTTCAAAAAATGACTGGTGAATCGTTAAGCTTTCTTCATAAATACTTGTTACTATAAAATCAGACTTAAGAAAGCAAACAGGAAAGAGTGATTTTAATGGAAACTAAGAAGAAACATTATACATACAAATGGGTAAGCGCGTGTGCGGCCAGCTTAATCTTAGCCGGAACTTCACAGTCGCTGAATATTCCCAACCAAGAATATTTCTCACCAGTGGTTTCAGCCCAAACCATCCAAGATCCTCAAGCCAAAGTTCGTGTAGATCTGGTAGAAGAAGGGGCTAAGCTTGTCTCAGGTCAAACCGAAGCAAATGCGACAGTCACTATTATGGTTGAGAAGACTTCCGCTAAAGTCACTGTTGATGCCGACGCTGAAGGAAACTGGCAAGCAGAATTGCCGGAAGAAACCGAATTAGTCGATGGTGATACATTGAATCTCACCGTGACCTTAACCGATGGTGAAATTGCTAGCAAAACCATTACGGTCGGCTTAATTGATCATAGTTTAACCGTCGATGAAATAAATACATCAAGCCGTCAAATTACCGGTCAAACCAGTCCGCTAGCGACGGTCACTGCATTATATGAAGCGACCGGTGATAAATGGACGGTTGATGCCGATGAAGCAGGAAATTTCGTCATTGAACTGCCGGCAGAACTCAATCTTGAAGCCAATCAAAAATTCAATCTAACCGCCAACTCCACAGACAATCAACAAGAATTTGTTGAAACCTTAGTTGAAGCCAATGTGGAAGATGGCGCTTCTGAAACAGAGACCCAAACAATTGACCCAGAAACCAGTGTGGTCGAAGATGTGAATGGAGTTGAAGATGCTACCGAAGCCACAGATTTAGGAGACACCACGGTGGCGGATGTAGCGCCGGTTGATCACAGCTTAGAAATTAATCCAATCGCTGAAGGCGACCAAATCATAAGCGGTCAAACGAGTCCACAAGCCACTGTTTTAGTTCGTTCGGAAGATACTGGTGACAAATGGACGGTCGATGCCGATGAGCAAGGTGCCTGGACCGTAGAACTTCCGCAAAGTATAACGGCGGATCAAGTCTTGGCCGTTACTGCTAACTCAGTGGATAATCAACAAGCATATCAAGAAATTACGGTAGAGGCGGCTAGTCAAACTACTCAAGACTCAAGTCAAGCCGATACGACTGAAGCGCAAGCCAGTTTTGTGAAAGCTGATCCAGTCTATGCTGGCGCTGAAACCATTCGTGGGACGACCAATCCTGGGGCCACCGTCCTCGTTCGTCATGAGACAACAGGAGATAAGTGGACCACCGATGCTGATCAACAAGGAAATTGGCAAGTGGATGTTCCTTTAACCTTAAGTGAAGGTGAGACCTTAGCCATTACTGCTAATTCTCTGGACAATGAAACTAGCTATATTGAAACAGGCGTGTTAGCAGCTGAAGCGACAACGAGTCAAGCTCCTGTTCAAGAGAATTTTGTCAAAGTTAAGGATATTATGCCGGGTGACAAGATGATCTCTGGAACCACCTTGCCTGAAGCAACGGTCACCTTACTCTTCCAAACAACGGGCGACAAAGTAAGTGTCGACGCTGATGCCGAAGGAAATTGGACGACTGAAGTTCCAGAAACGGTCACTCTTAAGGCAGGTAATCTGATTAATGTGACCTCCAATTCATTGGATGGCCAACAAGCCTTTGTCCAAGTGAAAGTCAATGACGGTGTGACGGTTGATAAGGAAAGCTCGGTCGATAGCAAGGATCAACTCCCTGACACTGGTGAAAATAAAGGCCTTTGGGGCATCGTCGGTGTTGTCTTGCTAGCCTTAGCTGGAGCCGTCTTCTTCTTTAATCGTAAGAATAGTCAATCGATGAAATAATCCTATCCAAATACCTCCCTAACAAAAACTGGAGTTAAAGCATGATTACTTTGCTCCAGTTTTTTTATGCGCTAAATTTTGCAAAAAGTGACCTGGATAGAGCGAAAGAGAAATTAGCGAGCAAAAATCTTTTGCGCTTTAGAGCTAGGAAATTAGTCGGGGATTTTCTTAATGTTAGGGCTGGGCGCGGTCTAGTTCTGTCTTGCTTAGTAGAACGGTGAAAGTGGAACCTTGATTTAGCTGGCTGTCGACCTTAATCTTTCCGCCATGGAGACGAACGATTGAACTGACTAGGGCTAAGCCTAGTCCATTTCCTTGAGTCTGTCGGCTTTGATCCGCTTGATAAAATTTATCAAAAAGGTGAGCCAGGGTTTCTTCAGCCATGCCAATGCCTTGGTCACTTATTTCGACTTTTATCGTTTGCTGGTTTTCGCTTAACTTGACTTGAATCTTGCCTTGGTCTTGATTGTATTTAATGGCGTTATCGAGCAGGTTCAACCAGACTTGATAGAGTAGTTCTTGATCTGCGCGAATCTTCAAGGGGATCAAATCAATGCTGAATTCAATCTGGCGAGCTTCCCACTGATTCTGTAGAAAGATAATGACTTGGCGAAGCTGCTCATCGAGACGAAATTCTGTGCGCACAAGGTTGCTGACCTGGTGCTCTAATTTACTGAGACGTAAGATATTTTCCGTCATGTGGGTTAATTGTTCGGTCCCTTGACGAATGCGTTTAAGGTAAGTCTGCTTCTGCTCGGAACTTAGATCAGGACTATTCATCAGTTGGACGTAACCTTTGACCGTGGACAAGGGTGTTTTGAATTCGTGGGAGACGGTTGAGATAAAGTCTTTGCGTAGGGCTTCAATGCTATTGAGGTCTTGGACCATCTGATTGAAGTTTCTAAAGAGTTGTTCAACCTCGCCAATAGTGGAGAACTGACCTAACTGGATTGAGAAATCACCTTCTGCCACTTGCTTCATGGCCTTGCCTAATTCTTGAATCGGTTTGAGTATAGTCCGACTAATCAGAGTTGAGATAGCCGTGCCACTTAAAGAAACAAAGACAATCATAAAGACGATCAAATAGAAAGGCTTGATCACCGGTTCAAATTGCTCGGTAACAAACCAACTGATGAGAATAATTAAAGCCGATAAAGTTAGGAAAACGGTGAAAATCATCATGCCAAAGAAGACCCATAAATGTCGAGTTAAGAAGGAATGTTTCATAATAGCACCGCCTTATAACCTAAGCCACGTACCGTTTCAATTGAAAAATCTGGATTAGGCATTAGCCGAGAACGTAGACGACGAATGTGGACATCGATAGTCCGTTCATCACTCTCCATATCATCCGGCCAGATATCAACCATAATTTGTTGGCGAGTGAAGATTTGATCCGGTTGGGAGAGCAATTTGTATAAAATAAGGAATTCTTTTTGGGGCAGTTGGATTTTGTCAGTGAGGAACTTGACGGATAATTCTTGTGGGATTAACTGGGTTTGTCCCACAATGAGGGCTTGGTCACTGTCATGATAAGCGCGTTTCAATAGCGCTTGAACCCGTAGAACCAGTTCTTCTAAATCTATCGGCTTGACCATATAATCGTCAATGCCTAATTGGAAGCCATGGCGTTTATCACCTAAGTCACTCTTGGCGGTAATCATAATAATCGGCATCAGAGGGTCTGAGAGTTTGATGGCTTCAACGAAATGATAACCATCGATTTCAGGCATCATGATATCGGTCAGAATCAAATGAATAGTATTCTCTTCGAGCATTTTGAGCGCGATATTGGCATCTTGGGCGGTCAAGGTCAGATACCCGGCCTTAATCAGCGTAAGTTCATAGAGTTCTAACAAATTTAAATCATCTTCAACAATTAATATTCTTCGTTGGCTATGCATCGTCTCATTCCTTTGCTGACAAGATTTGTTCATATTGAGTTCATATAGGTTTATTATACTATACTTTGACGATATGCCCGCCATTGAAAATATTCAATCGATAAGACACAAAGAAGGTGAAGACCATGCATAATATTCGAATTATTACCGATACAGCTGCCGATATTACGGTGGAAGAAGCCCGAGAAAAAGAGATCGATGTGGTAAGCTTGAAGATTCTATTTGGTCAAGAAGAATTTATTCAGACTTCACGTCAGGATTTTGAACGCTTTTATGAACTTATGGAGGAAAAAGATCTCTTTCCCACAACCAGTCGGCCAAGTCCTCAGGATTATTTAAAGCTATATCAAGCTGCTGAACAGGCGGGGCAGGATGTGCTGGTGCTTTGTTTATCTGGAGGATTGAGTGGCACGGTCGAGAGTGCTCAGGCAGCCAAAATGATGACCGATTATCAAGACCATATTGAAGTGATTGATACTCGCCAAGCTATCTTGTCTCAACGTCTCCTGGTGGATTATGCTGTCGCATTAAGGAAGCAAGGATATGATTTCTCGGCAATGATTAAAGCCATTAATCAAGTAAAGCACCGGGCAGTGGTCTTTGGCTTGATCGATCAATTAGATTATTTGCGCCGGGGTGGTCGAATTCCCCGCTCTTTAGCTTTTCTCGGTCAGACGTTAAAGATTAAGCCGCTGATTGAACTCATCGACGGCAAGATTCAGGAATTTGGTAAGAAACGTGGATTTAAAGCAGCTAAAAGAGCCATGTTAGCCCGCATAGAAGCCCTACCGCGGGATCCCAATTTTCCAATTTATTTTGGCTATACTTATGATGAAGCCAACGCTCGTCAAGTGATGGAGGCTTATCAAGAACAGCATCCTGGAGTGGTTCCTCATTTTTCCCCAATCGGCGGAATTATTGGCTCTCATTTAGGTCCAGGTGGGATTGGGGTAGCCTATGTCTTGGCTGAAGAATCATAGTATTTTCACTAAATTTCCATCTTCAAAGATTATCGATTGTGATAGAATAAATTTGAGGTGGAATCATGACCAATCAAAAAAGATATACAACTTGGAATCAACATTTAAGAGAAACCTTTGGTGAGAAAGTCTTCAAGGTCTCGCTCGATGGTGGCTTTAATTGCCCCAATCGTGACGGGACCGTTGCCCATGGTGGCTGTACATTCTGCTCTGCTTCGGGTTCGGGCGACTTTGCCCAACCTAGAATCCTACCCTTGCCGCTGCAACTCAATCTTGGTATTCAACAGATGCATAAGAAATGGCCCCATGTCCATAAATATATTGCTTATTTTCAGAATTTCACCAATACTCATGCGCCGGTGGATGTTCTGCGCTTTCGTTTCGAGCAGGTCGTCAATGAACCGGGTGTTGTCGGTATTATGATTGCGACGCGACCAGATTGCCTACCGCCTGAAACGGTGGAATATTTGGCAGAGTTAAACCAGCGCTATTATATGTGGGTTGAATTGGGTTTGCAGACCGTTCATGATCAGACCAGCCAGTTAATTAATCGAGCCCATGATTATCAATGTTATTTGGAAGGGGTCGAGAAATTAAGAGCCCACCAGATCCCTGTTTGTACCCATATTATTAATGGTTTGCCTGGTGAAAGTTACGACATGATGATGGAGACGGTTGAGCGCCTATGCTTAGACTCAGATATTCAAGGAATTAAAATCCATCTGCTACATTTGATGCGCAAGACCAAGATGATGTTAGATTATAAGGCAGGACGCCTGCGTTTCTTAGATCAAGATGAATATGTCAATCTAGTCTGTGATCAATTAGAATTGATTCCTAAAGAGATTGTGATTCATCGCTTGACTGGGGACGCTCCTCGCGATACTTTGGTCGGACCGATGTGGTCTTTGAATAAATGGGAAGTCTTGAATGCCATCGATGATGAATTAGAACGTCGACAGACTTATCAAGGGTATCGAAATTGTCGCCAGCTTCAAGCATAAACTGAGAATTATCTCAAAGAATGGTGATTAGATAGCGATTTGAAGCGAAATGAGCAAATTTCTCATATAAAACGGATTCAAATAAGAGCATTTCATAATTCTGGCTTAAACTTTAATCATAAATTAAAGACAATAAGTACCTTCCTAGTTATAATATAAGTGTAATATAAAGAAGGAGGTACAAATTATGGTTGCTGTTGAAATGTTAATGAAATTATCTAATCGTCACAAGAAGTCATCCGAAGCAGTTATTAAGGACAATTGGCATGGTTTGTACCAAAAAGATAGCCAATTCACTTATCCCGAAGCTACTTTAATCGTTTCAAAATCTAAACGTAAATAATTGATTGATAGCTACAGGGTGACTGGCAATCATCGAAGAATTTAAATTCCTTGATTTGCTGTCAGTTCTGTAGAGCGAAATTTGTCTGTTAGACTAAAATATAAGCACCGAATATTTACCAAGGCTGGATTGGAATCAATCCATTTGGCCTCTTGGTAGATATTCGGTTATTTTTATCTCAAAAGTGACTACTTGTTCATGGGTCATTTTAGTCCTTACGATTGAAAGCGGTTCATTTCTTAAGGTTTCTCAGTCGGCCTATGCTATAATGAAGTGAACGTAAAGGTTCTTGGTTCCTGACTGTTTAGTAGTCGATAGAAGTGATTCAATCGGCTATTTTGAACAATGAGAGAACGTATTAAAGGGAAATCCACGAAATATAAAGAAAGGAGAATAATAATCTTTGCTAAAAGAAAAATTGAGAAATTCTATATATAATCCTTTGGATACAATTACTTTTGAGTATGCTGGTAAAAGTGCCGGAGTTGATACATTGGTGACCAATTATAAACGGACATATACTGTTTGGTTTGGAGATTTTTATGAAGATTTAGATGATATTGATATTGTAATGAATAAAAAGTTTTTTGATGGAAAATCATTAAATGATTTATGTGAGGATGAATCAATAGTCTTTGATGGGACATATTAATAGCAGTCAATTGAATAAAAGTTGATCAATGTGAAGGAAGAAGGAGTGGAACGATGGACGTTAAGGATATTTTGGATATTTTACATCATCAAATGAAGGTCGCGGTTTTTGCCACAGTCGATGAAGAAGGAAAGCCCCACGCTCGTCATGCGCATGTCGGCCTAGCCAATGAACACGGAATTTTCTTTATGACCAGTCCTAAGACTAATTTCTATCAACAGCTTCGAGCCAATCCGAATGTGGCCATTACGGCTATGTCAGAAGATGGCTACCTGATTCAAGTTATCCGGATTGAGGGTATGGTCCGGCCAGTTGGCAAGGAACGCTTAGAAGAGATGCTAGCGGGTAATCCCTTTGTGCAACATGTCTACCCGGATGATGCTGAACGTCAAAATGTCCAAGTCTTTCAACTCTATCAAGGAGATGGGTTCTACCATAGCTTAACCCAGGGTCATCGCTATACTTTCAGCATTCAGACGGAGGATTAGAAAGCGGTTTATTTTTCTTAGATTGGCGAGTAGATTCTTTGAGTTTTTTAAACTTTCTGGTCTAGTCTTCAGCTCTTGGAGTCGGTATAATGGACTTATATTTGGATAAAGGAGTTTGAAGAATGTCACAAGAACAAACTTATATTATGTTGAAACCGGATGCAGTACGTCGCCAATTGATGGGGCAAATTATTAGTCGGATTGAAGCCAAAGGCTATCAAATTACCGCTCTTAAGATGATGACCCTTGACCAAGAGATTGTAGGCGAACATTACGCCCATTTATTAGATAAACCATTCTACCCAGAGTTAGCGGCCTATATGACTTCTGGACCCGTTGTTGGCATGATTGTCGAAGGACCAGAAGTTGTAGCTGGTATGCGCCAAATGATGGGGCCAACCAATGCCTTAGAAGCTCCAGCTGGCACAATTCGGGGTGACTATGCTCATAGTATCAGTGAGAATATTATTCACGGATCAGATAGTCTAGAGAATGCTCAAATTGAAATCAACCGTTTCTTTAAATAAAAGATAGAAATACCTGAATCGGATCCAGGGCTTCCCTGGGGTATCTGATTCAGGTATTTTACTTTGCATCGATATTAAATGATTCAGTTGTAAAAATCTAAGTGCCTATTTATGATTTGACTGACTGGCTTTTAATAATTTGGCCTTGGTCGGTGATTTGTTGATTTTGATGGCGTTCCAACAGATGCATAGCTAGCTTGGTTAAGAGACCAATAACAACCGCATCGTCAAGGAAAGCGAGAGGACCTAAGAAGTCTGGTAATAAATCTACCGGTACGATGGTATAAATTAAGGCAAAAGCAATCATTCCTTTAATATATAGAGGGGTAGATTTAGTGAAAAGGGCTTTAATAAATTCTCCTGTTTGAATGTTATGAGCTGTGTTAAGATATTTCATAGTATCATCCTTTCCTAAGGGTTAAGTCTATTTTACTATTCGTTCGAATTAGAATAATCGTTCTTAGGTCTGAATTTTCGAAGTTAGGAGATAATATGTCAAATCGTATTAAAGGTATTTTATGCATTCTTTTTTCCGCACTAGGCTTTTCTTTTATGAATTTATTTGTTCCCTTGGCTGGGGACTTGCCAACCATTCAAAAGACGCTCTTTAGAAATTTGGTTGCTTTTTTGGTTGCTTTGTTGACCTTATATCGTCGTCACCGTCGCCAACCGATTAAAGAATTGAAGCAACCCGCGCTGATTCCTTGGAAGTTAATGCTGATGCGGGTAAGTTTTGGCACTTTGGGTCTGTTTTGTAATTTTTATGCTTTGGATCATTTATTGATATCGGATGCTTCAGTCCTTAACAAAATTGCCCCTTTTGCGACCTTGATTTTCTCTGCCTTGTTCTTAGCCGAGTCCATTTCCAAGCAACATATTTTCGCTTTAATCGCTGCCTTCTTAGGGGTTGTCTGTGTCAGCAAGCCTAGTCTAGATTCGCCTCATCTATGGCCTTATCTAATTGGCATCTTGGGTGGCGTGATGGCAGGAGCGGCCTATACCTGTGTCCGCCAATTAAATAAAAAAGGGGTCACCGGTGCTATTACTATCGCTTCATTCTCAGGCTTTTCAAGTTTGGTTTGTTTACTGCTATTAATAACCGGTTTTCAACCCATGTCGCTGAAGCAAGTAGCCATTCTTTTGGCTGCCGGAATTGCCGCAACTTGTGGTCAATTTGGCATTACATATGCCTATAAATTTGCCCCGGCCAGTGAAATCTCGATCTTCGATTACTCGGCGGTGATTTTTACCGGTATTCTCGGTTATCTTTTCCTTCAGCAACAAGCTGATGCACTATCCCTGCTCGGTTATGGCTTAATCTTTATGGCTACCCTCTTTACCTTTATTTATAATCGATATCAAAACCGACGAGCTCAAGGAATTTGATAGAAAATTAATGGTAATAGTTACATTTAACTCGAATTTCTGTTATCATAAGAAAATCAAACTGTTAGAAAGGTCGTAGTTCGATGAATATATTAGGAGTTCCTATTACCTTAGTGACTGGCTTTCTCGGTTCTGGAAAGACGACACTGATTAATAATATTTTAGATCAAGTCGGCGATCGCCGTGATCAGATTGCGATTATCGTCAATGAATTTGGCGAAGTAGGTGTCGATCATCAATTGCTGATTCAAGCGCAAGAAGAAATCTTTCAATTAAATAATGGTTGTATCTGTTGTAGCCTCAGATCAGATTTAGCCGAGAGTCTAGCGGCCATTGGACGTTATTTCGAAGACAATCAAAAGACATTAAGCCATGTGATTATTGAGACCACAGGCATTGCTGACCCTGCACCGATTTTACAAACCATCAGCCTTTCTCCGATTCTGAGCAAGGCTTTTCGTTTTGATAGTGTCTTGACGCTGATCGATTGTTTAAATTTTGAACAAATCTTAGCCGATTTTAGTGAATTCTATCAACAAATTGCTTATGCCGATCGCTTTATCCTATCCAAGAGCGAGCAAGTTTCCCCTGACCGGCTTGAGCAGATCAAAGCCCAACTGAAAGAAATCAATCCCTTAGCAGACGACCGGGTATTCACGGTAACCGAGGACTTTCCTTTAGAACAATTCTTTGACTTGCGCCTTTTCCAACGCATCTTAGAACCAGAAGCTAAAGAGGAAGTCTGTCAACATTGTGGCCACCATCATGATCACAATCATGAATGTCATTGCCAAGAAAGTCATGATCACAATCATCACTATGACCATCAAACGGACCATGATGGTTTTATGTCTATGGTGTTGAAGACCGATCAGGTCTTGCAAGAAGACTTATTTCTCCAATGGTTAGATTGGCTCTTGATGACTACTCAAGGACAACTTTACCGTTATAAGGGCTTGGTGAACTTAAATGACCGAGATTTAATGCTAGCCTTACAAGGCGTGAATGTGGCTTATCAATTTGATCTAACGGCTTATCCGCTTCAAGCATATGATAGTCAAATTGTATTGATTGGTAAGCAATTGGATGAATCATTGATACGCTTAGCTTTCTCAGAATTAATCCAAATGTCTGCCGACTAAGGCAATACATACGTCGTAAAAAAAGTAAATGCCAACGCTACAGATTCTTAAACATTAAAAATTCGGTAATGCGACCGTATAATAGCGCTGGTATATAATTCTTTGGTCATTGTGGCCATATTGACGATGCAAGCACAGATGATGCGTCTATTTAAAACTTTTAAAACAAGTAGACAAAAGAAAACTCACCATAAACTTTTGACAAGGAAAGGTTTATGGTGAGTTTTTGTGTAATTAATTATTGAAGCCAGGAAGTGTAAGGTGGTTAGACCAATTCGTGAATCCATTCTTTTGAAAAGACACGGCGCATACCTAGGATAATCTTTGTAATTTCTTCCATCCCTGCCATAATCACGACATAGTAGATTGGAAGTTTTAGAATGGCCGCACCCAGAAAGGCTAGTGGAACACCAACTAACCACACTGAACTCATTTCTAGAATCATGGATTTCTTGGTATCGCCACCCCCACGCAGCACGCCCACAATCAAGATTGAATTAAAGCCTTTAAAGATAAAGATGATGCCCATGACCCGGAGTAAACCGTGGGCAATCAGGTTGACTTCTGGTTCAAGATTGCCAAAGACAGCTAGTGTTAGGCTTGGGGTCAAGCAGAGGAAGAGGCCGATAATGGTTCCAATCATTAAGCCTAATTTTAAGAAACGCAGAGCATAGGTATATATCTTGTCCATCTCGCCTCGACCAATACTATTACCTAACATTATTGAACATGAATTCGATAGGCCGCGAATTAAGACGAAGGCAATATTTTGGATTGCAACGACGACTTGAATAGCAGCGGTAGCTTCGGTACCCACAATGGCATATGCCACTGAATAGAGGACTTGTCCTAAAGCCCAGAAGGTTTCATTGACAATCACTGGACTGGTAATGCGCATATATTTATCAAAGAAAGGACGGTCAAAGGCCAACATATCTTTAAGCTTACCATTTAAGGGGCCATTATACCGCTTGGACAAATAAATTAAGACGGCCATTTCAGCTAAGCGGGCGATAATGGTTCCCATAGCTGCCCCGACAACCCCCATCCGTGGGAAGCCAAACTTCCCGAAGATCAACACATAGTTGAAGAAGGCGTTAAAGACAAAAGATATAATCGAAGCATGCAGCGGACTTTGAGCATTCCCGGTACTACGTAGAGAAATTCCATTGGCAAAGTTAAAGCCAGTAATAATATAAGACAAGGCCACCACTGATAAATATTTAGCTCCTTCGGTAATTACTTGCGGATCTTGAATCATTAGGCCAATCACTTGTTGGGGCCAGAATAAAGCCACCACGGTAAAGATTAAGGAGACGAACATGGCCAAAATAGTCGCTAGTCCGTTGGTTCGTTTAACATTAAAGTAGTCGCGGCGTCCATGATATTGTGAGATTAAGACCGACGACCCTGTCCCAATCCCAAAGCAAATCATCATTAAAAAGAAAAAGACCTGATTGGCCAAACCAACGCCAGCAATGGTAGCCGATCCCAGCGTGGAAATCATCACTGTATCTAGGGTATTTAAACTGGATACTATTAAGTTTTGGATGGCGATTGGAATGGCAGTATGCAGCATTTGCTGATAAAAATCGCGATCTAAATTCATACAATCCCCCCTTGAACTATTCGTAACGCCTATTATACATGAATCAGCTAGAATTTCAGCCTGAAACCGTTTTAAAATAACTTTTATTTACTGAAAAAGTAAATAGTTAGAGGACGAGCCTGTTTCCAGGTATAATCTAATTGAAGGAGGGAATGTTATGAAGTCACATCAGAATTATATTAAAGGGCAATGGGTTTCTGCTCAGTCAGGTTTGCTGATGGATGTAATTAATCCCGCAAGCGAGAAAGTCATCGCCCAGGTTGCTAAGAGTCATCATAATGATGTTGATGCCGCTGTTGAGGCGGCGCAGAAAGCTTTTCCAGCATGGAAGGCCTTGACTGTCGAGGAACGGATCGGGTATTTAGAACGAATTTACCAAGGAATTGAAGCGCGTAAAGAAGAATTAGCTCAAGTGATTGCTGCTGAATTAGGGGCGCCAATTTCTTTCTCTAGGTCGGGTCAAGTGGGATTGGCTCTAAGAGAATTGAAAGCCAGTCTTGAAGAGGTAGCCGATTTTGAGTTTGAAGAGATGGCTGATCAAGCTAAAGTTGTCAAGGAACCCTATGGCGTGATCGCCTGTATTACTCCGTGGAACTATCCTTTAAATCAAATTCAACGAAAGATTACGCCAGCCTTGTTAACGGGGAATACCGTGGTAGTCAAACCAGCTTCTAATACCCCTTTAACAGCCTTAATTTATGCTGAGATTATTGACCAAGCAGGTCTACCTGCTGGGGTCTTCAATTTAGTGACAGGTTCAGGTTCAGAGGTAGGAGATTACTTAGCCGACCACCTGGATGTTGATTTGATTTCTTTCACCGGTTCTACCGAGGTAGGCAAGAATTTATATAGTAAGGCCGCCCCACAGGTCAAACAACTGGTACTAGAATTGGGTGGGAAATCTGCCATGGTCTATCTCAAAGGTGGCGACTTAACTTTTGCTGTTAAGAAAGCCATGGATACAGTGATTTACAATCAAGGTCAAACCTGTTCGGCGATGACCCGTTTACTGGTTCCTGAAGAGTGCCTTGAAGAAACGAAGGAAGCTATTCTCAACTATTATCAAGAACAAGTCGTCGTTGGCGATCCGCTAGCGGAAGATACGACCTTAGGACCGCTGGTTTCAGCAGATCAGTTGAAAAGGGTCCAAGATTATATTGAAATAGGTCAAGAAGAAGGCGCGGAGATTCTAATTGGTGGCCATCCGCTTGAACGACCAGGATATTATTTTGAACCGACGGTCTTTGTTGCGGTGGATAATGCCATGCGGATCGCCCAAGAAGAGATCTTTGGTCCAGTCCTTTGTGTGCTAACCTACCAAGATCTAGCTCAAGCTATAGCCATAGCCAATGATTCAATTTATGGCCTATCTGGAGGAGTCGTCGGTCCAGCCGACCAAGCCCTTGAAGTGGCTTATCAATTACAGACTGGCAACATCTTTGTTAACGACGGCCCACGTTCGCCTAAGGCGCCTTTTGGTGGTTACAAACAATCGGGTCTTGGCCGCGAGAATGGCAAGTATGGCTTGGAAGATTACTTACAGTTGAAGGCTATATTCTTATAAAATGTTGTCTGATAACAATAGAGAAGAGGTGACAGGGTGTTAGCAAGTCAGGAAGCAGCCTTTCAAGTCTTAGCCGATTTAGCGATTCCTTATGAACAACTGGATCATGTCCCGATTACATCGGTGGCTAATTTAGGTTTTTACTCTACCTGGTCAGCAAGTTAAGAATTTATTCCTGAAGAACAAGAAGGGGCGGCAATTTTATTTGGTCTTGCTCCATGATGAGAAACAAGCCGACTTAGGACATCTGGCTGACGTCCTCGGTGAGAAGAAATTATCGTTCGCCCACGATGACCAAGTGCGCGAGCTCCTTAGAGTTGAACCTGGAACGATTACACCGTTGAGTTTGATGTTCGATGATGATCATAAAATTGAATTGATCGTCGACCAAGCAGTGGATCAATCGACCACCATTGGTGTTCATCCCTTTATCAACACAATGACTTTAAATATTGTCTTTAAAGATTTCGAACGCTTTTTAAAGAAGTATCGCCATACCTATCGTGTCGTCGATTGTTAAGTGAAGGGCATCTTTTCTAAATTATTCGAGAAAATCCTTGGGTCATTGGAGTAAATATGGGATTGCACTAGGGGAGTATATTTGCAATAAGACTCTGCAGATTGAATCGATGATGCCATGAAGCATTCAGCATTTGCTAACCTACTTAAAAGATGGCTGGCAAGTGCTTTTTTGCTGTCCATTTACCTGAGTCTCCGTTTTTAAGTAAAAGGATTATTCAGGACGGGAAAGTATTAAAAACGATTTCTATATTACTAAGCCGAAATATTGTGATGCATTCGGTAATTTTTTCCTTGCGAGTGTTGACCTGCCTGGGTCGAGGTGTTATGCTGTCATTGTTAGGTGAGGCTACTGAAGGGATATGGATTACTGCCGCAAGAGAGTGGAGACACTCAGCGTTGGCGAACAGTCTTTATCGATTACAAGGTATAGAATAGTGTAATTTCACTGCCCTTCAAAGCTAAAGCTCAGACGTTATAGCTGATATAATGTTTTCGAGTTCACCTTTGTGTGGGCTTTTTTTGTGCCCAAATATTTCTTTGTCCGCAAAGTGTCAGGAGGTGACCAGATGGATTCAAGTAAGCAGCGTAGTATCAATGATCAAGAACCGCCCAGTCCGCCTGGTCCCAGCCAGGCTTTATTTGTGAGGAGGAAATATTATGAATGTATTCGAATTGAAACGTGAAGAACTCAAAGCATTACAAGATAAATTAAAAACCATGACCCCGGTTGATATCGCCCAATATTTTGAAGAAATGGACATTGATGAGCAAGCCCTCGCTGCCTCTTTGTTGGATAAGGCAACCTTGGCTGAGGTCTTTGCCGAATTTGATACGGAGAAAAAGTATGAAATTATTTCGCAAATGACCCAACCTGAGATGACCAATTTGTTATTAGAATTGGACTCTGATGATTTGGTTGATGCGATGCAGGAATTACCTTCCAATATTGTGACCAAGATGCTTCAGGTCATTGAACCTAATCGCCGCCAACAAATCAATAAACTCTTAAATTATCCGCAAGAGAGTGTAGGTTCGCTCATGAGTGTCGATTTTGTCGTCGTTCATCAAGGTGATGATCGGGCCAGTATTTTAAGGAAAATCCGTCAATCCAACGCCGGTTATGAACATTTAACTGCGGTCTATGTCTTGGACCAAACTCGTAAGTTGATTGGTTATATTTATTTAGCAGATTTGATTCGCTTAGAAGATGATAATATCGAAGATGTGATTAACTATGACATTATTTCGGTGCAAACATTGATCGACCAAGAAGAAGCTGCCAATCTGATTAATCGCTACCACTTCTTGGCCTTACCAGTGACTGATCTGGAAGGTCGTCTGGTCGGAATTATTACTGCGGACGACATTTTGGATATTATTGCTGATGAAATTCACGAAGACTATAGTTTGATGCAAGGGGTTCAAGTCTCTAATTTGGATTATTTGAACCAAACACCTTGGCAATTAGCCAAGCAACGGGTCTTCTGGTTACTCTTTTTGATGGTTTCGGCAACATTTACCGGGAATATTATTCAAGCCTACGATAAAGTTCTATCGGCGAGTGTGATTTTGGCGGCCTATATCCCTATGCTAATGGATTCTGGTGGTAACTCTGGTTCACAATCTTCGACTGTAGTGATCCGTGCTTTAGCTTTGGATGAAATTACTGTCCATGATTTCTTTAAAGTCATGGTCAAAGAAGCGGGGGTTGGCTTGATTGTCGGTGCGATTATTGCGGTTGTCAACTACTTCCGAATTATTCTCTTTGATGGTACCAATCCATTCATTGCCATGACCGTCTCCGCGACCTTATTATGTACCATCGTTATTTCTAAATTAATCGGCGGGCTGCTACCCTTGTTGGCTAAGTTAGCCAAACAAGATCCAGCGGTGATGGCCTCTCCGTTAATTACCACGATTGTCGATGCGGTCGCTTTAATCATTTACTTTACCATTGCGACCAACATTATGCATCTTGTATAATTATGTCAAGGAGGGGTTAAGATGACCAAAGTTATAGTTGATCAAACTTTCTGGGAATTATTTCCGGAGGCTGAATTAGAAATCTTGGCGGTTGAGGGAATTGATAATCATCCCCGGGAAGATCAATTGCCAGAATATCAAGCACTCTTAGATCAGGGGAAAGAAGCTGCGAAAGAGTTTCTGACCGAAGAGGTTTTCAGTCAAAATTCGGTCGTCCAAGATTGGCGGCAGGCTTTTCAGAAATTTAAGACCAAAAAAGGTGCACGCTCATCCATCGAAGCCCTGTTGAAACGGGTGGACCAAGACCGTGAATTTACTCCTATTCTGCCTTTGGTAGATTTATATAATGCGATTTCCTTAACTTACGGCGTTCCTTGTGGGGGCGAAGATATTGATCAGATCCAGGGCGATATGCATTTGGGCATGGCTCAAGGTGGAGAGAGCTTCTATCCCTTAGGTGCTGAGGAGGATGCTCCAGCCTTGCCTGGCGAAATCTGTTATCTAGATCAAGCAGGAGCGATTTGTCGTTGTTTTAATTGGCGCGAAGCCCAAAGAACCATGCTGCAAGCGCAGACTGAACGAGCTGTGCTAGTTATCGAAGCGATTAACCCAGAACAAGTCCAAAGAGCACGGCAAGCGATTGTTGCTTTGCAAGAAAGTATAGCTGAACATTTAGGGGTTAGTGGGAAAATTCAACAAATCACAGCTGATCAACCTCAAGTAGAACTTTAACCTATTGTAAAAAAAGTCTAAGATAAATGAGCAAATAAGAAAAATCCGAATCAGAATACAAACAAGAGACCATTTTTTAATGCTATTAAATGGATCTTGCGAGTATCTTGATTCGGATTTGTTTTTTAACCCATATTTAAAGGCGTGGGCATCACAAAATTTACCAACAAATTAACCGAATCTTTATCCAGACAAGAGACCGTCCTACAAAGCTGTGGCTATTCCGGCCTAGCTCTACTAGACCAGCTCTAAGCAACAAGTTGCTTAGAGCTGTTAAGCTGTGTGGAGCTTCTGAATCTTGCGAGTATCTCGATTCGGATTTGTTATGGAAATTATTTGAAAATAAGTTTCAAGATCAAGTTGTACGCCAGTATGTTCTTCTCAGCAGAAATCAGTAGTTTTTAACTCCTAATTAAGTTCAAAAGGCCGGTATTGATTAGCTAATATAGAACTTTGAAATCGCTCTTGTGGGTTATTCTACTGGTCTTTGTGTTTAGCTAACTGTTTGTTTAGTTGTTTGGCTAAGTTTTGGTTTTGGTAATAGCTCAAAGCATAGAAGGTGGCCGAATGAATCATCAGAGTTATTAAGAGAATAAGCCATAAATAAGGTCGGATATACTGGAATAGTGCATCTGAGATTAAATAGATAATAGAGATGCCAACCAGCCAGTTTACGAGGCTAGCTATCAGGATATTCAACCATGCAGGCCAAGTCGACCGTTGCCACAAATAAGGATAAAAGAGAGCAAAGGTAAGAGACAGGATTAGGCTGATGACAAATAACTTCAGAGCCAGATAGGGATAGGCATGGCCTTGGTCGAAGAAGAGGCTTTGAATTAGAATCAAGGCTGAGTGCGTGGCGATAAATTTTAGGCTAATATTTTGGAACAAAGATTTATTGACCATAAATGCGCTCCTTTATGAATTTAGCATAATGGCGGCTGACCATGTATTTACGCTGACTGGTACTTATCAACTGGAGACGGGCATGCTTTTCAACAGTGAAACTTTCGATGGCTTGCCACTGAATCCATTGGGACTGATTAATCTGACAAAAACGATGGTCTAAGAGGCCGGTTAATTGTTTAAGTCGTTGCGGATAGATCAAACGTCGCTCATCTAAGAGTTGGACCTCGCAATAATGTCTGTTTGCTTCAAAGGATTCAATCAAGTGTAAAGGGCACAGATATTGACGGTTGTTGACCGGATTGACCAGAGTTAGCTGTTTTATCTTTTTATTTAAGGTTAGACTCTGGGCAAGGTCTTGATTAGCTGGATGGGCATGGATATGAATTTCTTCGAGGGGAATCTGTGTCGATTCATGGTAAATCAGCTTCATATTGGCTCCTAGGTTGTTGATTTTTGTATTCTTGCCATAATACTAACACAAATAGCCATGAAGCCGTCATTAGAAATAATGCCAACCCTTGATTATTAAAAAATAAGCGCATTGGTAAACTGAGGAGAGTCAATGCAACGGACATATAGGCATAGGCTTTCACCTTATAAAGCCAGGCAAAAGGCCAGAAGTGCCCAGCATGGATAATGACATAAAATAGCAACATGGCTTGAGGATAGGCATTGCAGGAGATCAAAACAATGAGTAGGTAGAGCATTTGATTGATGGACAAATACAAACCTAAAGAACTTAAAGGGTGGGTTCGGTCCAAAATATTAAGTTGTAGGTAACGCCCCATGATTAAAGCGAAGACTAAAAGTAAAGGCGATAAGCATAAGGTCAGCATATTTTGTAAACTGAGTGAGAGAGGTAAGTAATAAACTAGACAAATAAGACTAGCGAGGCAGGCACCCCCAAAGACAAAAGGGAAACCTGCCCCTTGTTCCATCTTGAGTTCTGTACGTAGAGTATCTAACATTTGCGTCTCTCCTTTCTCTTTCACTATAAGAAAGATAAGGAAAAAGACTAGCTAATTTACACTCGGATGCAATAAATGCCAACTTGCTTACAAAAAGAAAAAGTGGTGTAGCTTATATGTTATGGCTGATTCATAAAATTATTAATCTATCTCAGTCCAAAAATCCGAATCGAAATACAAGCAAGAGACCGTCTTCCAAAGCTATGGCTTTTCCGGCCCAGCTCCACTAGACCCGCTCTTAGCAACAAGGTGCCAAGAGCTGTTAAGCTGTGTGGAGCTTCTGAATCTTGCGAATATATCGATTCGGATTTGTTTTAGTAATTATCTTGAAAGTGTGACAATAGACAGAAAGGCTCCCAGTATAATCATTATGCCAGGAGATTTTTGCCGCTAAGTCACTGAATTATTTTTCAAATGGGACATATTGATGGGCCTGATAAAAAGCTTTTAAATCTAGTTGACGCACTTGAGCCCAGTGGTGTAAAGCAGGACTGAGGACTAATTGTAGCTGACGCACTTGGTCTAGATTTTGACAACCTAGTAGCAGAAGCATGTGTTTTAGGCTGTCTTGCCACTGATCTACCATGGCAATGGTGGCTTGGACGCCTTGATCTTGAACGCTTTTTAAGAAATGACCGGATAATCCCGTGGCTCGTGCACCCAAAGCAAGAGCTTTAAGAATATCTAGGTAATGGCGAATGCCGCCTGAAGCCAAGACTTCAACCTGTTGCAGATAAGGCTGGGCTTCCAGTAAGGATTCAACCGTGGTTTGGCCCCAGCTAGCTAAGGCTGAGAAATCTAACTGGTCACGGCGCTCATTCTCAATCTTAATAAAGTTTGTTCCGCCCCGTCCGGAGATATCAACGGTTTGAACGCCAAGATCTATTATGTGTTCGATGGTTTCCTTGCTCATGCCAAAACCTACTTCTTTGACAATGACCGGAACACCGACTTGGTCGACAATTTTTTCAATATTTGCTGACCACGTTGTGAAATCACGGTCGCCTTCAGGCATTACCACTTCCTGGGGAATATTTAAATGAATTTGTAGGGCATTGGCTGCCAATAAATCAACCGCTCGTTTAGCATTGTCGACTCCATGATGCGCACCGATATTGGCTAAGACAAAGCCTTGAGGATTTTCTTGGCGGATAACGGTAAAGCTGTTGGCCACCGAAGGGTCTTTCAAAGCAGCGGAGACAGAGCCAGAAGCCATGGCCAAACCAGTCGTAGCAGCGACTTGGGCGAGTTTGCGGTTGAATTGCTTAGTAAATTGTGACCCGCCAGTCATACCATTAATATAGAAGGGTAGGGCGTGTTGATGTTGGGCCCATTCGGTTGACAGGTCAATGCTTGGGAAATCCACCTGATTGAATGAATGGTGGACAAAGCGAATCTCTTCGAAACTAGAATCTCGAAGTTGTCCTTGTTGAGCTAGGGCATATTTAACATGGTCGTTCTTTCTTTGTTGAGCAATTTGTGGTTCTTGAGAATTCATAGGACCCTCCTTATCTTGAGATACTAGGCGCTAGCTTGAAGTTTAAAGTCTCAATACCAAGCTCCTGCCACGCTTGATGTAAGCGTTCAGTCGATTGCCCTGTTTGGGAAAAAGCGAGGCCACAATCGCCTCCGCCAGCACCTGAGATTTTTCCTACCCAACCTGCTTGATAGCAAGCACCAAGGAAGTCGGCGAGTTGAGGGCTGATTATGGGCAGTTGATAGCTAATAGCCAGTTGAGTTAAGACTTTTTGATTGGCTTGGATCAAGGTTAGAAAATCGGTCGTTGCTTCATCAGCCAAGGCAACTTTCGCCTTTTGGACCAGCACATGAATTTCTTGACTTAAGCGTAGAAAAGGCTCTGGTTGGCTCACCAATTTCTCTTTTAAATCGGCAACTAAGTTCTGAGTGGAAGCAGGTTGGCCTGTCCAGGCAATTTGGTATTGTACTGGGCTGGGCAGAGCAAGCTTCTTAATTTGTAAAGCGGGCCAGTCTTCAGATAAGAGATAAGTTAACGATTTGCCCGCAGCTAATTGCTGGTCTAACCAGTCAGCGTCATAACGTTGATAATAGATGAGACCGCCAAAGGAGCTGGTAGCGATGTCAGCCATTGACCCGTTTGAACCAGCTTGAATACTGACCAGGGTGGCCAACTTAAATCGAGCTAAAGCTGGATAGTTGAATTGAAGCCCCTGAAATTTAAGCAGGGCTCCGATGACAGCGACGGTGACCGCAGCACTGGAACCTAAACCATATTTACGCCCAGCTTGATTATGCAAATCAGACTGAATCTGCAAGTTGAAGGAGCGCCAAGGTAATTGTTGAATTTCGGCTAGGTCAGCTATTAGCTTAATAGCTTCAATGACATAGGACCAAGCTTTCAAGTTCTGGCTTTTGAATTCAAGCTTAGCAGAAGTCGATTTTTTGACCCATAAGACATCCATACCCGGCCAATCAGAATGACATTGACTGGGCTGATCCGGGTCTTGATCATCAACCTGACAATGGACATAACGGTCGACGGCCATGAGTAGGGCCGAATGGCCAGGGTTGAGAATGGCATATTCCCCCATCAGAAAGAGTTTCCCTGGCGCTTTAAACGTCGTCTGCATTGGTCGAGGCGCCTGTTTTTGAGCTAAAATCGTCTCCATACTAGATCTCCTCCAATTTCTTAGGACCTGGTCCAGGATGGGCTAGGATGAGCTGGTCTGGACGGAAATACTGGCTTAAGCGTTGTTGAAGAATGGGGATGGACGGTGATTGACAAAGCACCTTGACATTCGGCCCCGCGTCCATGGTCAAGTAGCAGGGAACGCCTTCTCGACGTAAGTCTTGGACCAGCTGAATCGCACGGACTGTATCCGGTTGGAAATAGGTAAAACTTGGTTGAGCAGCTAACATGGTTGCGTGCATCTTCATTGCATTATGCTCAGCAATCTGGCCAATTTGGTCGAAATCTCGAGCCTTAATTGCCCCCAGCATCTTTTGTAGATCTTGATCGACTTCTTGGGGCCAAAGTTGATAGAAGGGCGAGGTCTGGACCGTATGTTCCATGCCTTGCCGACTAGAGATGGCCTTACTGCCCTTATTGATCGCGATGACCAACATATGGATATCCCAATCGGCTGGATCAATCTGTTGACTGTAGGAAGAAGCGGAGTCTCTTCCCTGCCCCGCATGCCAAAGGACGAAGCCCCCGAATAGCGAGCGTGTCGCTGAACCTGAACCTTGCCGAACATAAGTTGATAAAGTTTTAGTATCCAGATTTAAACCTAATAAGTCATTCAAACACAAGCCTAAGGCAGAAAAAGCCGACGCCGATGAAGCAAGTCCAGCAGCGGTCGGCACATGGTTGGTCGATTCAATCAGTAAGGGGTCTTGAATAGCACTTTGTTGTCGAAATAAATTGATAAAGCGAGAAATTTTTTGAGTTTCATCGTCGGCTTGGACTTGGTCATTCAGGATAAAGCAATCCCGGGTCAAGTTTGGTTCGATGCTTACTCGCGTGTCAGTATAGAAAGCATCTAAAGTCAGAGATAAACTTGAAGTCATGGGTAAGAATAACTGACGGTTTCGTTTGCCCCAGTATTTAATCAGGGCAATATTAGTATGAGCCCGATAAGCAACTAGTTGCATGACAGTCATCTTTACCCCTTTCTTTTTAACGACATGGCCCAAGTTTTGGAAGCTCCAGCTTCTAACATGGCTTCTTCGATTAATTTGGCTGAAATCAAGGAGTCCGCTAGGGCAATCACACAGCCACCGAGCCCCCCACCGGTTAGTTTGGCACCTAAGGCGCCCGCCAACCAGGCACTATTTACAATTCGGTCTAACAAGGTGTTAGAAATTTCCAGCTGATTCAAATAATAGTGATTATAAGTCATTAAGCGGCCTAGTTCATTAATATCGCCAGCTTGTATCGCCTCATAGGCTTGTTGGACGAAGTTACCAATCGAATCCATCGTATTCTCGACAAATTGAGGATTCGCTTCGCGTAGACGGCGAACATGGCCAACCGCTTGTTTAGTCCGACCTTCTTGACCAGAATCGGCAACGACTAAATAGGCAGGGAGGTCAAATTCAAAGGTTCGTGCTTGTTGACTTTTGCGGTAGATTACCGGCAAATCACTGGAAGCCATCAAGGTGTCAATGCCTGAAGTCGATTCATGAGCAATCACTTCTGCCTGATTGACAATAAATTGAAGTTGATAGGGTGTCAAATCAACAGCATAGAAATCACAGATAGCTCGGACCATGGCCACGACGACCGCTGCGGAAGATCCCATGCCGCGGCCCACGGGAATGGTCGATTGGACACTGATATGGAGCGGATTTTTCTTTAATTTAAAACTTTCCAAGGTTAGATTTAAGGCGTGGCGGATATTCTTTAAGATCTCCGGAGCCTGATCAAGCCGTCCGTGATAATAATCACTGGCCAGGCTATGGTGTTGTGTAAGACTTGGTGTGACTACCACTTCAATGGAAGCTTTGTTGAAGGGTAGGGCGATGGCCGGGTAGTCATAGACGACAGCATGTTCCCCCATCAAGATAATTTTGCTGTGGGCTTTTCCCACACCAACGGGATGATGCTTGACACTGTCCAATTGATGACGAGCCACCAAATGGCTTTGTTCTTCCAAATTCATGTAACTCTCCTTATAGATTCACTGACAGGTATTAGTTCATTTTAGTATTATATACTATCTCCTAGGCTTTTAAAATGATAAAGCCAGAATTCAGTCTCAAGACTGAGCGCATGAATGAGATTGGTACCGATTTTATGGTCAATTTATTAGTGCTTCTAATAAACTACAAAAACAGGAGAATTGCTTCTATTATCTGCCAAAGGGGTATGATAGAATATAGCTAATGTCGATAATCTATGTAATATGTGTGAAGGTAGGTACAGAGAGTGGAATTTTTCGATAAATATACTCGAGAGGAATGGCAGTCATTTAAATCGAGTTCAGCTTATGATAACTTAACAGTGTCCCGCGATTATATTAAACAAGCTGAGATTGCCGAAGTTTACGCTCCTTTACTTGAGTTTATTGGGATTTCAATTGACCATATCAAAGCGTTAAATTATCAACAACAAGCTTATTTACGGGCACCAAGACGGGTGGAACCCTTCGTGATTGGAATCTCAGGAGGCGTCTCAGTAGGTAAGAGTACCGTTGCTGCGGTTTTACGCGACTTACTCCGCCAAGTCTATCCGCAAAAACAAGTTGAACTGATGAATACGGATGGCTTCCTCTATCCCAATCAATATTTGATAGATCACGGAATTTTAGACCGCAAAGGGTTCCCAGAATCCTATGATATGGAGGCTTTGAAGGCTTTTGTCAATAAGGTTAGACAAAGTGATGGGGTTTTAGAATATCCGATTTATTCGCATGAAATTTATGATATTGTACCCGACCGAAAAATTACCATGCCCCAACCCAATATTTTGATAGTTGAAGGGGTGGTCGTTCTACAAACTCCAGACAATCCGCCGATTTCAGTCCGTGATTTCTTTGATTTCTCTATTTATGTGGATGCGGAATTTGAGAATGTCTTTGAATGGTTTAACCACCGCTATGATGTGATTTTTGACCGGGTTAAGGATGATCCGTCTAGCTTTTATTATGAGATGGCTCATTGGACCAAAGAAGAAACCCGGGCCTATGCCCATAAGATTTGGGATACGATTAATACGCCGAATCTGGAGCAACATATCGCCCCAACCAAAGACAGGGCCGACTTAATCCTGCATAAGACTAAAGACCACTATATCGACAACATCTATGTTAGAAAATTCTAGGGAGGAATTCGTTTGACAAATATAAAAGAAATTCAAAAAATTATCGTACTCGATTACGGTAGCCAATACAACCAATTGATTACCCGCCGAATTCGTGAATTAGGCGTCTTCTCTGAATTAGTCTCTCATCGTAAAACTGCCCAAGAAATCAAAGACTTAGGCAATGTGATTGGCGTAATCCTTTCTGGCGGCCCTCACAGTGTCAATGATGAGGATGCCTTTACGGTAAATCCAGAAATCTTTGAATTAGGTATTCCAGTCTTAGGGGTTTGCTATGGCATGCAGCTCACCACTCAAGTATTCGGTGGTGTGGTTGAAGCTTCAGCGAAACGTGAATTTGGCCAAGGACAAATTAGTATTACCAATACCGAGACCGGTCTATTCAAGGCCCTAGCCACTGAAGAAACTGTCTTGATGAGTCACGGGGATAAGATTACCCAAATTCCAGAAGGTTTCGTGACTACTGCTTCGACCCCTCATACACCTTATGCTGCTTTTGAGAATCCTGAGCGGCAGATTTATGGGGTTCAATTCCATCCGGAAGTTCGCGCTACCCTTCATGGTAATACCATGTTACAAAACTTTGTCTTCGATATTTGTGGTGCTAATGGCGATTGGAACATGGAGAACTTTATCGACCTACAAGTGGAACAAATCCGTCAGAAAGTTGGCGACCGTCATGTCCTCTTAGCCTTATCCGGTGGGGTTGATTCGTCTGTAGTCGGTGTCCTACTGCAAAAAGCCATCGGTAATCAATTAGTGTGTATTTTTGTCGACCATGGACTCTTGCGCAAGAATGAAGCAGACCATGTAATGACTTCCCTAGGACAATTTGGCCTAAATATTATTCATATTAATGCTAAAGATCGCTTCTTTGCTAAATTAGCCGGTGTGGCCGATCCAGAACAAAAACGTAAAATTATCGGTAACGAATTTATCCGGGTCTTCGATGATGAAGCGGCCAAACTTGAAGGCATTGATTTCCTTGCTCAAGGTACCCTTTATACAGATATCATCGAATCAGGAACCGAAACCGCGCAGACTATTAAGTCCCATCATAATGTTGGTGGTCTTCCTGAAGATATGCAGTTCGAATTGATTGAACCGTTAAACACCTTATTTAAAGATGAGGTCCGTGCCTTAGGAACGGCTCTAGGTATGCCAGATTCGATTGTTTGGCGCCAACCCTTCCCAGGACCTGGCTTGGGAATTCGCGTCTTAGGTGAAATCACTGATGAGAAGGTCAATATCGTTCGTGAATCAGATGCTATTTTGCGCGAAGTGATTGCTGAACACGGACTAGAACGTGACATTTGGCAATACTTTACCGTTCTACCTGGCGTGCGTTCAGTCGGGGTCATGGGGGACGGCCGGACCTATGACCATATGGTCGGCATCCGCGCAGTAACCTCGATTGACGGCATGACCTCAGAATTTGCTGAAATTCCTTGGGATGTCTTAGCTGAAATCTCCAAGCGAATCGTCAATGAAGTCCCTCACGTTAACCGCGTTGTCTACGATATTACCGGCAAACCGCCAGCAACAATAGAATGGGAATAATATAACAACCTCTAACAATCCTTGATATTATTGGATTGTTAGAGGTTGTTTTTATGCTTTGACCCCATTTTGACCCCGATTATTTACGATGCCATTAATAGCTTTTGCAAGTGATTGTTGCTTATGGGGATAAAGGTGTGAGTATGTATTCAAAGTGGTTTCTATATTTTCATGTCCTAATCTTTCCTGGATAAGTAATGGATTACATCCAAGTTCAATTATTAATAATGCATGAGAATGTCTTAAATCATGCACGCGTATTCTTTTTACGGAAAGTGTTTTTTGCAGCAGTTTGTAATCTGTAATTCAGGCTATATTTTTGTGTTAAAAATAATCTTTCATGCGATTCGTAATCATATAACATATCTAAATATTATTTAAATAAACTGATGACATTATCTGATAAAGCGATGACTCTGTTTGATTTTTCAGTTTTTGTTTTATTAATTTTTATTTTTTACTAAGCCATTCTCGTGGGAATCCAAGACTTGAAATGATTTCATAAGCGGATATAGACGAAATTGAATTGTTTAGGCTTCTTGATCTATTTCTTAGTGCATTTTTAAAATTATCATATTCGTTTTTAGTCAAAAAACATCGTAATAAGACTAAAGTATAAAATACAGAATTTAATTCCGGTTTTCTTTCAGTTAAGTCTGAATATATAGTGTCATGATTAGTCAGGGTATTCCTGCATTTAAAATGAAATAATCGATTGTTGTGCGCAGCAATATTTCTGATGTCTGTTAAATTTTTTAGCAGACCATCAATAAATTTAGGTTCAAGGATAACGCTGCTGTTAGTATTTTGTAAAACGTAGTTTGAAAAATCTTTAGCAATTCTGTTTCTAAGTTTGTGATCTAAATGTCTGTAAAAGTAAGTTATTTCACCTAATGTACAGAATGGTAAAATTACCCAAACAGGAATATTTCCATGTTGATTGTAATAATGTTTAATTGGGTTCGACTTCTTTTCAGATGATTTGCTGCGAATTATCTTACTTAATTTAGAAATGGTTGTAGAAATTCCGAGTAGGTCATCGCCATTATAGTTGTTGGTTTTTAAGTATGCATAAGGTTCATCTTTATATACCTCTGAGAAACGATAAGCAATTATACCTTTTATGTGTTTTTCAGCACTTATTATATTTTTAAGAATCAAAGATTTTACTTCTGTATCATAGATGTGAGTTTTAATTATCTCTTTAAAAGTTGCACCCTCAATGTATCTATCATCTTTCATAAAAAATTTACTGTGGACATTGATTACATTATAATAACTATTTTCAAGTAGATAATTCTTGGCAGAATTCTCATCGTTTATTATCAAGCCACGTCTTCGTAATAACGAGACTTGTTCATCCAAGGTTTTAAATGGTTTCATGGAAAAATCCTTTCAAACAAAAACACCCCTTGTCTATCGAGACAAGGAGTGCTTTGCGCAACATGGTCCTCCGTTTGGACGGTCAGATTCCATGTGCTTATCCGTGTCTAAATAATAGTAGAGATATTCATTTTTGTCAACTGGTTCAAATCATATTTTTTCACAATCGAGACTCCACCTTAACAGCCTTGCCGATGATTCTGGCAGGGTTGTTTTCATTAACTAAATATGGTGCGTACTCTGCATAAATTACTTTTAGCAAAATCGAATTTCCCATTTTTCTAACCTTTTTGAGCGTAACTTTTTAGTCGTCATTTACAAGTATTGCGGTGATTTCGGCGTTCTCAACATCTTCCTGATACTTGTTCATCATATCACGCCCATTAGGGATATAGGCGTCATACTGTCATTCTTAGCTTTAAGAAAAAAAAACCCCTCTTTAGGTAAATTGTGGTTAAAAGCTTCTCGATATTCGAAAATATTTTCGTCGGCTAGTATGGGTTCACCGCAAGCAATAAGACCTAGGATCGGAATGCAGATCGTGGAAGAAGGGAGAAAGGAGTGGGATTTCTATTTATTTAATTTTGTATTCTTCTTTACCAAAGTTATTACCTAGTATATCTTCTGCTAGAAGTGTTACTGGCGTTTTTTCATCGGTTAATTTATAAGCTACAGCCGATCTAACAACTCCACCAGGTTTAATTTCAGCCATTTCATCTTCTTGATATTCTTTTGGAGTGATGTATTCTAATTTATTTATCTTATTTGGATCATTGTCTTGGATCGCTTTAAAGTTGAGATCCCAAGCAAAAAATGGTGTGATTTTAGGATCATCAGTATGGTCTTTATGAACGATAGTATCAAAAGTAAATACGATGTATTTTTCTCCATCGATATCCTCGATCTCATTCTTTAATACTTTAATTGAATAAGCGTTTCCTTTTAAAATTTCATCTTCGAAAGTAGCATCTTCTGCGTCTTTAACAAACAGGTCATTTTTATACTCTGTTAATGGTAACTCATCTTTTTCAGTTTCTTCAGCTAAAACTGTTACTGTATTAGGAAGGAACGGTGTCAATACTGAAGAGTTGGTAGTTAATCCTAAAGATAAAAGTGAAACTATTACTAGTGATTTTTTCATTAATATTTCCTCTTTCTAAATAATTATTTTTCCAATAATTCTAATGTTATCTTCAACAACTATATCATAGTACTGGTCGTTGTTCGACTTGAGTACAACATTTTGGCCATTATAATAAACTTCTTACATGTCACCTCATTTCTATTTTATTCCACGATGGAAATTACACCATTTTCAACTATAAATTATTCGCGATAATAAATAATTTGTCCATCGTCGATGAGTGGCTCCATAGATTCTCGCTTTACAGTGATTGCATTATCTGCCCATGGCGGACGGCAGTCTTAATTTGTTTGGTGTTCCACGGGCTAGATACAAGAGGTGCGCCTGTTGCGATAGAACCATCTAAATAGATAAAGTATAATAAATCCGTTGCCTTAATAATCTATAATTACATCGGGTTTTTTGGATTTATTTTGAAGGATTTGACCTCACTTTGACCCAAATCATAAAATTACCAGCCGCACGGCTAATTATTCTGAAGGAGAATAACCATCAACCGACTGAAAAATTGAGCGAAGCTCGACAAGTAGCATATAATGTGATTTCTGAGGTAAACCAAGCCATCAACACGCTTAATCGTGCACGTTCTTGGGGAATATGAGATATCTATTTGGGTGGTTTGCTGATGAGTTCGCTAAAGCGAAATAAAATTGAGCAAGCTAATCAAGAAATTCACCAAATCAGCAAATCTTTGGAACGGTTACAGGACGAATTGGATGAAGTTCAGATAATCTTATATCAGACGGTAAGCAATAGCACTTTTGATAAATCTATGGATATTTGGTTTGATAATCTCTTTACAGATTTTAGAGTCCAAGGACAAATCAAGAAACCGCTTGAACAACTTAATGCGTTAAAAGATTACATAGAAGCGTTAATTTTGCAATTAGATGCTGAAATTAAGGAGACCGAGCAGAATGAACTCTTTTGATAGAATTCTAACCTTATTCAAAGGCAAAGTAATTTTAATAGAATGAGAAATCATGGCGGTGTGGTCTGCGGACGGCATCGCTTTTGCTTCAGAATAATAGATAAAATGGTAGAATAAACTAAATAGATTTTCTAATTAAGGAATAGGTTGGCACTTTTTGAAATGAGAATGTACTCTTTGAATTAATTTTAAGTATGAGGGATGATTATGGAGCACAAAGGGACCATTGTCATAGAGACAGACCGTCTGGTGTTGAGACCGTTTAGTTCAGCGGATATAGATTTTGCATTCAATAATTGGACCAATGATGAACAAGTGACTCAGTACTTACGTTGGCCGATGCACAAAGATAAATCAGAGACTCAAAGCATAATTGAGGAATGGATAGAGTCATATCAGAAGCAAAACTTCTATCAATGGGCTATCGAGTTAAAAGAAATTGCTGAACCCATTGGCACCATTTCAGTGGTGGATATGGACGAGCAAACGGATAAAGTACAAATCGGCTATTGTATTGGCAGCAAATGGTGGAAGCAAGGGATTACGACTGAAGCCTTCAAGATCATCATTCCTTTTCTCTTTGAACAAGTAAAAGTTCAAAGACTTGAGTCGCAGCATGATCCGAATAATCCGAATTCGGGCAAAGTAATGGAAAAATGTGGTTTATTTTATGAAGGAACGCTAAGAAAAGCTGATTGGAGTAATCAAGGAATCGTTGATGCAGCTGTCTATAGTTTGTTAGCAGAAGAATATTTTAATGAAATTAGCTAAATGGATGTTTTATTCGCCTCTTAAAACTTCTAGCAATAATTGTAAAAGCTAAAAAGTACAATTAATAGTTTAGCTATGATTACTGAAAAACATTAACTTCGAATAATATTTAAGAGATTGAAGTATCGGTCGGAAGTAATTTGGCCAGCTGTTTATTAATAATATATATGCCTATCACGAGAGTGTTGGCTTATGAATGGGGATAGAAGATGCATAAGTTAGATTATATTAAGAAATTTGTATTAACGGATAATCCAGACGAACAATTAACTCAACAAATTAAAAACATACTTAATGATCATGAAAGAGTCTCTATCATTCACATCCCAATATCCGAAATGGCAAAAGCTGCTTTGATGTATAAAGGAAAAGATAAATTTGAGATGAATGAAAATATCGAATATCTATTGAGTTTATACCAAGCTATGAATGAGCAGAGAGATTTATTTATGTAGCGTTAACCATAGTAGTTAGCGCTTTTTGATTCTATTTAAATTTCGTAAAAGATTAAATTATCAAATAAAAACAGCACCCCCATTGCAATGAGAATGCTGTTCAAGCTGAGGACTGGTTACCTCTAGTATAAATTCTGAGGACTGACTACCTCTAATCGATTTGAATTATCTCATTGTTCCTTATAATTGTCAATGTTTAGGTATTCTTTAATAATCGCTTGATCGATAAGATTCATAATTTCCGGTGGAGCAATCATGTTCCCAGATGGATCAAAACGATTCATTCTATTTATTTTTTCTTTACTTATTGTTTGAATCATGTTTATACATGCAAAAGATTGATTTGAATCATACCTTTTGTACCTATTTCTGATCTTGCTGATTTCATCAGAAAGTTCGAATATTTCTTCCGTAGAATATTTTGTCATAGTGTTAGAAATATTTATCTCTGCTATTCCAAATATGTTAATAGGCAATTTTATATAGTACGGTTTACTCTTTGATGATAATGGCAATACAGAAATTGTTCTTTTTGCTTTTTTATCTATGTTATCTAAAGTTAAGGCTAAATGATTTCCGCAGATTTCACTGCCCATATTTACACCGAATTCAACATATACCAAAGTTCCTCTATAATATTTATCGAAAATTGTGTAATTATAACCTGGTTCCCGTTTTAAACTTAAAGAGTGTTTAATTAAGTGATCTGGTAAATACTTACATTTGTTTATCATTTGATAATATACATTTTTATAATTCTCTGTTGCTTTATCAATTTTTGCGGTTTCAGTTCTTAAATTTATATGTTGCCAACCTTTAGGGATCTTTTTAGTAAAATCACCCTCCTCCACAATCGATAATAAGTCAATAGTTTGAATCTAATTCATAACTACAATTAAAACACTAAAAAACCAAATTCATTTTCGCTATTGCACTTCAAAAATTGGGATCACTGAGCAGAATGAACTCTTTTGATAGAATTCTAATCTTATTCGAAGGCAAAGTAATTTTAATAGAAAGATGAAATCATGGCGATGTGGTCTGCGGATGGCATCGCTTTTTTTGACTCTAAACCGTATTCTTGTTCATTTTATCGTTATTTTGATAAAATAATTTTGAATACGTTTACATTTAATAGTTAATTCATAAAGGAAGTGGTGAGGTTGGCTAAGTATCGTGAAGAATTGAAAGAAGTACTACAGAAAGCGGAATTAATGGCCCTTGAAAAACAACAATTTCAAGTAGATATTCCCAACGTTTGGTGGGTTCTCTTGAAATCGGAGCAAGTGGCTTATCAACTTTATCAGCAATTAGGCTTGAATATGTCGGAATTATTAAACGTCGTAGCTGATGAAGTGAGTCGGTTAGCGATCCGTTCTAATGTCCAAAAGATTAAAAATATTAAACGAACCCCGAGATTACAACGCTTATTAGAAGATGCCGAAGAGCTACAAGCAACTTACCAAGATGAACTCTGCGGTATTGATCATCTTCTCATCGCTTTAATGAGGCAAAAGAATAATCCTCTGACGACTTATCTGATTCATCAGGGACTAGATCAAGCCACAATCGAGCAACAGCTTGATAAAAAAGCACAATCTGCCTTCCAGTCAAATCAAGCTACTAAACTGCATTTTCCCAACTTAGAGAAATTTGCGATAAACATCAACAAAAAATATCAGCAAGGCCAATTAGATAAGATTATTGGACGACAGAGCGAGACGGAAGAAATCATCCGGGTCTTGATGCGGAAGACAAAGAATAATGCCATTCTAATTGGTAAACCAGGGGTCGGCAAAACAGCCATTGTGGAAGGTCTGGTGCAAAGAATTGAAGAGGGCAAGGTTCCCAAGGCTTTAGAGGGAAAGCTAGTATTTAATCTAGATTTATCAGCTATCGTTGCTGGAGCTAAGTATCGTGGTGAATTTGAAGAACGATTAAAGGGTGTTCTGGATGATGTCCGCGCTTCCAAAGGACAAGTCATCTTGTTTATCGATGAAATTCATATGATTGTCGGTGCGGGTCGGACCGAGGGATCGATGGATGCAGGGAATATGTTGAAACCGATGTTAGCTCGGGGGGAATTACGTTGCATTGGAGCCACTACCACCGACGAATACCGTGAAAATTTTGAAAAAGATAAAGCCCTTGAACGTCGTTTCCAACGGATATACGTCAATGAACCGACGATTGAGGAAACCATTGAAATTTTGTCGGGAATCAAATTTAATTTTGAGCTTTATCACGGGGTTAAAGTGATTCAAGAAGCTGTGAAAGCAGCAGTGGTCTTATCTAGTCGCTACATCAAAGATCGCTATTTACCCGATAAAGCCATTGATTTATTAGATGAAGCCAGTGCTGTTCGCAAAATTAGAATGGATGCCGTGCCAGCTGTGTTGCAACAGCTTCAAGATCAGCTACAAGGGTTGGAATTAGAACAGATACGACATCAGAATCGTCAATCACAAATAAAGTTCGATCATGAATTAGAAGAACAAATGGGAGAAATTCAGCAACAACTTTCAGAACTTAGCCAAGAGTGGCAAGCGAATCAGCAGCTAATCACGGAAATCAATCATCAAGCGACCCAATTAATTGAACAGAAATCATCGGCCCAGGATGCTCTGATGGCAAATAAGTTACTGGATTATTATCAAATTACTGAGAAGAACATCCCCCAAATAAAACAAAAGATTGAAAGACTGGAACGCAAACGTAAGGAATTTCAAGATTTTGAAAAAATATATGTTCACAACGAGGTTACTGGCGAAGATGTGGCGGAGGTCGTAGAACGCTTGACGGGCATTAAAGTACAAGGAGTCGTTGAAGCAGAGCGACAACAATTATTAAATTTGGCCAAGATTCTTAAAACAAAGGTCATTGGCCAAGATAAGGCAGTCGATAAAGTTGCTGATGCTATTGTTCGTTCCCGAGCTGGTATCCAAAATGAGGGGCATCCGATTGGCTCCTTCTTGTTTCTGGGTCCTACGGGAGTCGGCAAAACTCAATTATCCAAATCATTAGCAGAAGTCTTGTTTGGATCGGAATTAGAGATGATTCGTTTGGATATGTCAGAATACATGGAGAAACACGCGGTGGCAAAATTAGTCGGCCCACCTCCGGGATACATTGGCTATGAAGAGGGAGGACAATTGACCGAAGCGGTGCGCCATCGTCTTTATTCAGTCGTTCTCTTAGATGAAATTGAAAAAGCCCACCCCGATGTCTTTAATATTCTTCTACAAGTCTTAGATGAGGGACGGTTGACTGATTCACGAGGCTTAACCATTGATTTCAAGAATACAATCTTTATTATGACTTCGAATTTAGGGTCTCTAAAAATTTTGCAAAGCCTGCAATCGAATAGCGCAATTACTTCACAAGTCGAAGAAGAAATTAATCAAGAGCTGTACCAACATTTTAGACCTGAATTTATTAATCGGATTGATCAAGTCTTAATCTTTAATCCACTCACTCCAGAGAATATGAAAGAAATCGTTAAGCTGATGTTGGCTGATTTCGCGGATCGACTACAGAAGCAACGAATTACGATCGAAATCAGTCAAGCTGCTCAGGAATGGCTGGCGCAGAGAGGGTATGATCCCAGCCTAGGTGCAAGACCTTTGCAACGGTTAATCATGGATCAAATAGAAACGCCAATAGCTTATCAACTGATTGCCCATCCATCTGGAAAAGGTAGCCAGGTCAAAGTCGATTTAAACGATAATTCATTGAGCTTTGAGTATCACAATCTAACTTAAAAAAAGCTCAAGCTCAAATCAGATGAAATTGCCCAGTATTATAAAATAATTATTAAATTTTGATGTGATTTCAAATGTTATCAATTGCCTTTAGTCGGAAAGAATTTTATACTAAAACTGAAAACGTTTTCCGATATTTATAATTGTGACTAAATGATAGAAAGGGGTAGGTATTTTGGCTCAATATGATGTGGTTATTGTTGGAGCAGGCCCCGGCGGCTATGTCGCTGCTGAAGAAGCGGCGCGTCTGGGTAAGAAAGTTGCGGTCGTCGAAAGGAACAAAATAGGAGGGACATGTCTAAATGTAGGTTGTATTCCATCCAAAGCCTATTTAGAACATGCCCATTGGCTGCATACAATCAATAAATCCCAGAAGTATGGCATCGATGTTGAAGTAAAATCGATTGATTTTAAGGCGCTACGAGAACGCAAGAATCAAGTCGTCTCGACTTTAAAAAATGGGATTCACTCAACTTTTAAATCATTAAAGATTGATTATATTGAAGGCGAGGCCAGTTTTAAAGAAGACGGTGTTTTATATGTCGATGGGAACAAGATGAATTATCAGGATTTAATTCTAGCAACGGGTGGCCGTCCCTTTATTCCGCCGATTCCTGGACTTGATCAGGTGGATTATCTGACTACTGATAGCTTTTTCGATTTAGACAGCTTGCCGGACAAAATGGTCATTATTGGGGGTGGCGTGATTGCCATTGAATTGGCATATGCTCTCCAAGCTTTTGGGGTTAAAGTCACGGTCTTAGAAGTTGCTAAAGATATCTTGCTGACGGAAGATCCAGATGCTCGCAAAATTGTCAAACAAGCAATCAGTTCTTTAATTGATATTCATATACAGGTGAAAATTAAAGAAGTCGGCCCAAGGGAGGTTATATTAGAAGATGGCTCGACTTATCCATTTGATCAGCTGTTGGTCGCTACCGGCCGGTTGCCAAACACAGAATTAGCACAATCAATCGGCTTGGAATTTGATGATAAAGGACGATTCCTAAAAGTCGATGCTTATTATCAAACATCGAAGCCGCATATTTATGCGATTGGTGATTTGATTGGTGGCTACACCTTAGCCCATGCCGCTTCTGCTGAGGGTATTAAGGCAGTCAGAGCGATTGCTGGTCAAAAGGAAAGACCGGTTCAAATGAAGTCCGTTCCGAGATCCTTATTTGTTAGTCCTGAAGTTGCTAGCTTTGGGATTACAGTTGAGGAAGCCCAAGACAAAGGCTACGAAGTTCTCGTTAAACAGATGCCCTTTGGCTTTAATGGGCGAGCAATTGCTCAAGATACCACTGATGGTTTTGTTAAATTAATCGTTGAGCGCAAATATGGTGAAATATTAGGGTGTGTGGTTTGTGGACCGAATGCCAGTGAAATCTTGCATCAAGTCTTAACCTTAGTCGAATCAGAAGGCACGGTAACCGAGTTGCTTTCAACAATCTTCTCACATCCTACGGTATCTGAGTTAGTGCAGGAGACTGCCAGACTTGTTGTTAGCGAACTTTAGAAGGAGGAAATACCAAAATGGAAAACAAACATTCAACGCCACTTTATGAGGGAAATGCTGATGTTGAAACCAGACGTGCAGCCAGCTTAGAAGTCAAGACGCATACGCTCACTAAAGAACAAACGCTGAGTAAAGATAAAGCCAAAGACATGTACAAGACCATGGAAGATATTCGTAACTTTGAGGATAATGTCAAACGTTTCTTCTCCCAAGGATTGATTCCAGGCTTTGTTCATTTATATGCTGGGGAAGAAGCAGTTGCCAGTGGTATTTGTGCCCATTTAACCGATGATGATTATATTACCTCTACCCACCGGGGACATGGGCACTGTATTGCTAAAGGTGGCGACTTAAATGGAATGATGGCTGAGATCTTCGGTAAAGAAACTGGACTTTGTAAGGGTAAAGGCGGGTCCATGCATATCGCCGATGTTGATAAGGGAATCTTGGGTGCCAATGGGATGGTCGGAGCTGGTTTCGGCTTAGCGACTGGTGCAGCTATGAAAATTAAATACAAAAAAGAAAACAATGTAGCGATATGTTTCTTTGGCGACGGGGGTTCCAATGAAGGCTTGGCTCATGAATGTATGAACATGGCCTCAATTTGGCAACTACCTATCATCTTTGTCTGCGAGAATAACTTATTCGCTGAGTCAACTCCGCAATGGTATTCTTCTGGCTCTGATACGATTGCCGACCGTGCAGTCGCTTATAATATGCCAGGCGTCCGTGTCGATGGCAAAAATATCATGGAAGTGTATGAAGTGGCTGGTCAATATATTGAGCGTGCTCGTCGTGGTGAAGGACCTGCTTTAATTGAATGTTTAACTTACCGTAATCACGGTCACTTCGAAGGAGACGAACAAAAATATAAAAATAAATCAGACAGTCCAGAACTAACATTAGCCTCTACTGACCCATTAGAAGTCTTTAGAAAATATGCGATTGAATCAGGTTTAATGACTGAAGAAGAACTCAATGAAATTCGCGAAGCATCTCAAAAAGAAGTCGAAGCGGCGGTTAAATTTGCCGAAGAAAGTCCTGAACCACAAGCAGAAGCATTGTATGAAGACGTATTTGCCGACTAACCGAGCGATATCTGAAAGGAGATTATAAGATGGCAAGAGAAATCAACTTTATGAAGGCAATCAATGAAGCCTTAGATCAAGCAATGGAAAAAGATGAAAACGTTGTGCTACTTGGAGAAGATATTGCCGGCGGACGAGAAATTGAACACTTAGAGGAACAAAATGAAGATGCTTGGGGTGGAGTATTTGGGGTCACCAAAGGATTAGGTCCTAAATATGGACTCGATCGGGTCATCGATACTCCTTTATCAGAGATGGGTTATATGGGAGCTGCTGTAGGGATGGCCGCTTCAGGACTAAGACCGGTTCCAGAGTTAATGTTCAATGACTTCTTAGGTTTCTGTTTTGACTCCTTATTAGGGCAAGCTTCTAAGATGCGTTACATGTTTGGCGGTAAAGCCAAAGTGCCGATGACAGTTCGAACCAACCATGGTGCGGGAGCTTCAGCCGCTGCTCAACACTCGGGATCATATTATGGTATGATTGGCTCGATTCCGGGAATTAAAGTCGTCGTACCTGCGACCCCTTATGATGCGAAAGGGTTATTATTAGCGGCAATAGAAGATGATAATCCCGTAGTTTACTTTGAAGATAAAATCCTCTATGGTCAAAAGGGAGAAGTGCCTGAAGACTATTATACCGTTCCGATTGGTAAAGCCAATGTAGTCAAAGAAGGGGAAGACTTAACCATTGTGACTATTGGTAAGATGTTATACGTGGCCTTAGAAGTCGCGGATACCTTAGCCAAGGATAATGTATCTGTTGAAGTGATTGACTTACGTACAGTGGCTCCGTGGGACGAAGAAACGATTATCGAATCCGTGAAGAAAACAAATCGCCTCATCGTCATTGATGAAGCGAATCCACATAATAATACTGCGACCGATATTGCTTCGGTTGTTGGCCAGAAAGCATTTGATTACCTTGACGGACCGATCAAAACAGTCTGTGCACCAAACACTCCGGCACCTTTTGCGGCAAATCTTGAGGCCTTATATATTCCCAATGCCGATAAAGTCCTGAAAGAATGTGCAGAACTGATCGACGACCTGAAGAATGCGAAATAGGAGGTGAGTTTGGATGGCAAGCAATATTGTAATGCCCACACTTGGACTAACGATGACTGAAGGAACCATTGAATATTTAGCCGTAGCAGTTGGCGATAAAGTAGCCAAAGGTGATATCGTAGCCGAAATTTCATCAGAAAAATTGACCGGCCCGGTCGAGGCTAATGCCGACGGCCTTGTCTTAAAAATATTGGTCAGCGAAGGCGATGTCGTTCGGATCAAAGAACCCCTGATGGTGATAGGTCAAGAGGGCGAAACAGTGGCTGAAGAAGAGATGGAATCTCCAGCTACTGAAGCAACGGAGCACACACAAGAAGATCGCTCAACTGAACCGGTGGAAGCAGAGGAGACAAAGAAACAGCAAGCAGAAAATAAGCAAGAACGGATTTTTGCGACCCCTCTGGCGCGCAAGATGGCCAAAGAGAAAGGCATTGATCTAGCTAAAGTGAATGGCACGGGTGGTAACGGCCGTATTACTCGTCTCGATATAGATCGTTATGTGCCAATGGAAGATGAAAGTCGAGAAACTCAATCCTCAACAAGCAAAGTGGCTGATCTACCAGAATGGGGACAAGGTTTACAAGGCATGCGGAAGACCATTGCTCAACGTATGATGCGCAGTGTTCAAACAACAGCCCAAGTAACCAACCAGCGCAAGGCAGATGTGACAAAACTGATGGAGTTTAGACAAGATATTAAGGCTAAGGTTTCTAGCCCACTGAATCATGGTGAAATCTCAATCAATACTTTGGTGACTAAAGCAGTTATCTTATCCCTTCAAGAACATCCAGCTTTAAATGCTTGGTATCATAATGGTGAACATACGGTAATGGATGAGATTCACATTGGCATGGCGACAGATTTAGAAGAAGGCTTGGTGGTACCGGTGATTCGCAATGCTGATCGGATGCCTTTATCTAAATTGGGACCGGCTATTGCGGATGTGGCTTCACAGGCTCGTAATGGAGAATTACCAGGCGACTTATATAGTGGCTCTACCTTTACCATTACCAATTTAGGGGGAACAAATGTTGAATACTTTACCCCGATTATCAATTTACCAGAAGTGGCCATACTAGGTGTCGGTGCGATTCAAGACGAGTTGGTCCTAGATCACGGCGAAGTCAAAGTCGCTAAGAAATTGCCACTCAGTTTAACGTATGACCATCAAATCATTGATGGAGCACCTGCTGCTCGCTTCTTGGAAACGTTGGTAGGCTACTTGCAAGACCCGTATCGCTTAATTATTTAGCCAGTGACAGACTTTGACGAAGACCTCTACAGCTTTATGACCTGTGGAGGTTTTTGTGGTTTCAATCTGCTGATTAATTATGTTATTGTAGATAATAACGATAATGGTTTAGTTCGAGAAGGAGGGATGCTATGGTCAGCGTGAGTGATATTGCACGTTTAGCGGGAGTTTCAAAGAGTACGGTATCGCGCTATTTAAATAATGGTCAAGTCAGTCCAAAAACGCGACAAAAAATTAAAAAAATTATTGAAGAAACTGGCTATCAGCCCAATGTCTTTGCTCAGAGTTTGAAAGCCCAACAGACGAATTTTATTGGGGTGGTCATCCCTCGTTTTGATTCGCGGTCAGTAAATATTGCCTTGAAGGCAATTGACCAAACTGCTCTGGCTGCCGGTTTCCAAATATTTATTGTTAATTCTCAATTGGATCCACAACGGGAATTGGATAATCTTAAATTGCTTCAACATCTGAAAGTGGCTGGAATATTATTCTTCGCGACCAATGTTCGTAAGGAAATTACCGACTGGGTCGAACAGACGGAGATACCTGTGCTATTTATTGGGCAAGAAATGATTGGCCACTCTTATATTATTCACAATGATTTTCAAGCAGGGAAAATTCTAGCAGCTCATCTTTGGCAACAAGGTTATCGGGATATTCTCTATATTAGTGTCAGTCAAAGTGACAAAGCAGTGGGTATTGATCGTCTAAATGGTTTTAAAAGTTATTTAGCTGATAAGGATCTTAAGCTTGAAATCTTATTAAGTGACTTTGATCAGACCCATATCAAACAAGTTTTAAGGCCCCAACTGAACCAGTTAAAGGGTAGAGTCATTGTCTGTGCGACCGATAGTTTAGCTCAAGCAGTCATTCAGTTATTAAAAGACCATGGTTATCAAGTTCCAACAGATGTAGCGGTAGCTGGATTTGGCGGCTACAGTGCTTTAAATCGAGGTCAACCTATGATTACTTCAGTGGCCTTTGGTTATGAAGAGATTGGAATCCGCGCTTTCCATCTGATTAAAGAATTAATTCAACAGCCTAAATCAGTCAAAATTGAATTGGTGCCAAATTATTTAACCATCGGCAAATCTACTTAAAGCTCAAAGAAGGCTTGTAATTTACAAGCTTTGTGCTAAAATTAAATGGAACCGGTTCCTGTTGGATTGAAAAGGAGGATAAATTATGAAACATCGTCAGACGGTCGAGCAATTGTTAGCTGCTATAGGTGGTCAAGAAAACATTAAATTAGCTGAGCATTGTGCCACACGCTTAAGGTTGATATTACACGATAATGATAAATTAAATAAAGATGAAGCTGAGCAGATTCAAGGCATCAAAGGTTATTTTTATAGTACGGGGCAACATCAGTTTGTTTTTGGAACCGGTACCGTTAATGAGGTGTATCAAGACCTTCTTTCAGTGATTGATCAGGATAAGCTAGCTGAAGGGGATATTAAGTCAGAAGTTTACCAGAATATGACACCCGTTCAAAAAGTCGTCCGAACTTTTGCTGATATTCTGGTGCCCTTAATTCCAGCCCTAGTCACTACAGGATTACTGATGGGCTTGCGTGGATTTTTAGTTGAATTAGGTTTAGATATGACGCCGGAATTTGCCACCATGTTTGGTGTGTTAACGGATACGGCTTTTGCCTTTCTACCAGTGTTGATTGCCTACAGTGCGAGTAAGAAATTTGGTGGCAATCCGATTATGGGGATTGTGATTGGTTTAATGATGGTCGCTCCCCAGTTACCGAATGCTTATAGTGTGGGTTCAGGAGATGCTGAAGCTCTCAATATCTTTGGCATTAATATTGTCGCCTATCAAGGGAGTATTTTTCCAGCTATTATTGCCGGCTGGTTAATTGCTAAGATTGAACAATGGTGTCGAACTTGGGTGCCTAAGATGATGGATTTAGTCGTCACGCCATTCCTATCCTTATTGATTACTTTTGTGACGATTATATTTATTCTAGGTCCGGTGATTCAAGCGGTTGAGCATTTTGTGATTAATGGCATTGTTACTTTAATAGAAGCACCTTTAGGATTGGGTTATATCATCTTTGGTGGCTTACAACAAGCAATCGTAGTCACTGGTTTGCATCATTCGATCGGCGTAATTGAGCTTTCGCTCTTAAGTGAGACAGGCCGGAATGTGATTCAACCCTTGACGACGGCATCAATGGCAGGTCAATTTGGGGCAGCAATTGGGGCAGCCTTCTTGGTCAAAGATGCAGTTCGCCGGATGAATATGATTAATGCCTCTGTGCCAACTTTATTTGGTATTACTGAACCTTTATTATTTGGGGTCAATCTAAGATCCTTAAGAATTTTTGTCTCAGGGATTATCGGTGGGGCAGCTGGTGGGCTAGTAACCTACTTAATGCATTTGACGGCTCCTGGTATGGGCATTACTTTTATTCCTGGTTTATTATTCTATACCGAAAGTTTTGGCCTATTATTGAATTATCTGATTGTGATTGGCGTATCCTTCGCGGTAGCCTTCGTCTTAGTCCAAGCACAGAGAAAGTATATCGTCGATGAAATCTAGTGAGGGGGGAAGTTGTGTGCAAGATCTGAATCTGACTGATCAATGGCGGCAAAGTTATCATATTATGCCTGAGCAAGGTTGGTTAAATGATCCCAACGGTTTGATTCATTTTGATGACTATTATCACATCTATTATCAATACGTTCCCGAATCAGCTACCGGTGGCAAGACCCATTGGGGTCATAAACGGTCGAAAGATTTACTACATTTTGAAGATTGTCCTATATTTATGTCCCCGGATTTTGAATTTGATCGGGATGGTGTTTATTCAGGGTCAGCAATAGAGTATCAAGGAAAGATTCATTATTTTTATACTGGCAACGTGAAACTAGAGGGCGATTATGATTATATCTATTCTGGTCGAGAACAAAATACTGTTCATGTAGTGAGTCCAGATGGTCTGACTATTGAATCCAGATCGGTCGTAATCCCTCATCAAGCTTATCCCGCAGGTTTCACCGATCATATCCGCGACCCCAAGGTATTTGCTCACGATAATCGATTTATCATGCTTCTTGGTGGGCGACGAGCAGATCATCATGGTAGCATCTTACTTTATCAATCAAAGAATTTAGAAGATTGGCAATATATGGGTGAAGTCTTGTCGGCTCAAGATCAGATGGGTTATATGTGGGAATGTCCTGATTTCTTCAGCTTGGCTCAGCAAGATATCTTAGTCTTCTCTCCTCAAGGAATTCGGGAACAGGATTATCAGTTTAATAATCGTCATGTTGCAGGTTATTTAGTTGGCTCCATGGATTGGCAGGGGAACAAGTTCACCTCCCAGAAAGCTTTTAAAGAATTTGATCGGGGGTTTGACTTCTATGCTCCCCACACCTTCCAAGATGCAAAAGGTCGACGAATCCTCATCGCTTGGTTTGGCTTGGGCGATATTAAACCGGAATACACGAATCCAACGATTGCTAGAGGCTGGCAGCATTGTTTAACCATGCCTCGAGAATTGTATTGGTCTCGAGACAATCTTTGCCAACGACCTTTGCCTGAGTATCAACAATTACGACAAAAACAAGGTCAGGCTGATTTTACAACGGACCAAGCTCTTTCAATCGATCTGGAGCAAGCTGCTTTCGAACTTATTCTGACTTGGCCAACTTCACCGCAATCCTTTGAAATTCGCTTGCGTCAAGATACTCTTTTGACTTATGATGGAAAGGGAATCCTATGTTTGAAACATGGGCCTTCAGGTTATGGTCGTAACTATCGATCAATTCAACTTGACGCGATTAACCAATTACAAATTTTCTCGGATGCCTCTTCTCTGGAAATCTTTATCAATGATGGTTTATATACCATGTCGACCCGAATATATCCTCAAAAAGACCAAAACAAAGTGAGCGTCCAATCCAGTGCAGATGGTTCCATTCAATATTGGCAACTTGGACAAAAGGAGGGATAGGATGTACATTGGAGCAATTGAAGCAGGGGGGACCAAATTCGTTATAGCAATCCTTGATGAACAAGGAAATATTGTTGAACGAAAGAGCTTTCCCACGACTTCGCCGGCAGAAACCTTTCAACGTATTTATCAAGTCTTAGATGCGCATGAGTTAAAAGCGATTGGTGTAGGCTCATTCGGTCCGATTGATGTGGATAAAAATTCATCCACTTATGGTTATATTACCTCAACACCTAAATTGAAGTGGCGAAATACAGACTTTCTGGGCCCACTGAAAGAAAGATACCAACTTCCTATCAGTTGGACGACCGATGTCAATGCCTCAGTGATCGGTGAATATCATTATGGGGCAGGACAAAATACTCAACATTGCGTTTACTTTACCATTGGGACGGGGGTAGGCGCTGGGATTGTGGTCAATGATCAACTCTTAACCTATAACTACCATCCGGAAGCCGGTCATCTGATGGCCAAACGTCATCCTCAAGATATGGAATTTGCCGGGATCTGTCCTAATCATGGCGATTGTATTGAAGGATTGATTAGTGGTCCAGCCATTCAAGCCCGCTGGGGTAAGCCGGCCGAGGAACTAGTCAATCAGGCTCAAGTATGGGAGATTGAAGCATATTATCTGGCCCAATTAATATATAATCTGCAATTAGTTTTACGGACTGAGCGTTTCATTCTTGGCGGCGGTGTGATGCATGTTCCTGGTTTGATTGATCAAGTCCGCGACCAAGTCAAACAACTCAACCATGATTATATTGAAATGGGAGATCTCAACCAACTGATTGTTCTACCAGAATTAGGCGATAATGCAGCGATTATGGGTTGCTATTATCAAGCTAAGCAACTTTTGATGAATTAAACAAGCTGCATTAAACAGATGATTTTTTCATATTCGTCAGCGCCTGTTAAACGATAGAAAAATATTTGCTAGCCAATAAAGACCAAGATCGAAAGTTATTTATCCTGATTTTAACTTTTTTGGACCAGAAGTATCTGATACTTTATCATTTTAAAACCAGAAGCTCGATTGAAATTTTCAGATCGGGCTTCTCGTTATGTTTTTTGAAATAAATGGTGTTTACTAACTTTAATGCCAATATTCCAAGAGTGGCCCCTCGGGACCAAACACTGGATCTTGGCTAGGGAGGGCGACTTTTTTAATTTGTTCAAAAGTTGCTTCAGCAATAGGTTCTGTTGGATAACACATCTTATAATCACTACCGCCAGGGTAGGCGCCAATCACTTTAAACTCATTACTAGCTTGCAGACGTTTATGACCAGTGCCGGCGGGAAGGACTAAGACATCACCTTGTTTTATTTGTAAGGACATGCCTTCTGGGCCGCCAATTTGTACGTTGGCTTGACCCGCTTGAACCACTAAGACTTCGTGGGTGTTGTCATGGAAGTGATGCTGGTCTAGAATCCCATCGACCCAGGCATTCGACCAATCATGTTGGGCCAGGATATCGATGATCTCCGCGCTGGATTTATTAGTCATGGCAGATGGATAGAACAGAACAGGCAGGGTGGGATGATTAGGGACACCTTGATTTGTTTTTAAATAATAAGTTTCAATCTTGCTTGTCATTGTAATCACTCCAATTATCGGGGGAAATATGGTTCTTAATCAGCGAAATCAATTCGAGTAAGAGGCAATGAATTTTCCCTGTGATCCGAGTCAGCGCGATGATCAGCATCAACAGTGTTTATTGATCCATGTCATTGACTTCATAAGTTCTAAGCGGGTTGTCCTGACTCACAATGTTAGCAATCGTTTTAGCAACCTTGCTCACTTCTATTGGCCGATTATTCCATGCTTTTGAGTCAGGCTGAATCCGACCTAGAATCTGTTGGGCTTGTTTGACGGTCTCCGGCCGGCTTTCTCCGTACATCATGGTCGGACGGATGATGACAGTGTCTTGAACCGCTTGTCGACTCGCTGTTTCACCTTGACTCTTAGCCTGTCGGTATCGTTCAGGCGTTGCGGTTGTATTCAAATTCGCTGAAATAAAGATGAATCGTGCAGTCGGGCGATATTTGCCGACAGTCTCAGCAATCGTCTGCGCAGCTTCTACAATGACGTGTTGATAGGTATAACCTTTTTCCAGGTTTTCTTGGAAAAGTCCGACCAAATTAATCACCGTATCGACCTGATCTAAATGTTCTTGCCATTGGTCTGGGGCAAATAAATCAGCTTCAACCCATTTGATTTGGGGATTAAATTTATCCGGTTGATTGGCATCAAAAGACCGAGTCACAGCCGTAATCTCATGCTGGTCGGCTAAGAGTTGTTTCACAATCTCTTGGCCGAGAAAACCACTCGCGCCAAATATCAATATTCGTTTCATCAGCTATCTCCTCCTTGATTATCTTCTCGTTACCATGATCATAAAGGAAGGCGAAATGGAATGAAATTATTTTGCTTAGCAATTTGGCGCAAAGTCTGGAATGCCCTAAAGCCCCGTCAGACTACTAAAAAGATCTTTGCTTACATTCGATTAATATGGACGGTCTTGAAGACAAATTTGTCGGCGCGGGCCGTACTCTTGGTGTACTCAATCACTCGATTAATATTATCAAAGGTTTGACGGAGAATAATCAGCGCCGGATCTTTGTCAGGGACTTGCAAGTATTTAGCTGCTTTATTCTCTATCATGGCTGCTTGGAATTCTTCCTTGGCATTCTGAATAAAAATTTGATAACGATCCTTCATCAGTTGGTAGAGGCTATGGTCTTCCAAATCTTTCTGAGTCAAGTCAGAGAAGATGTTGTCGGGTAAATAAGTTTCTTCCAGCAACATCGGATCTTGATCGGCTAGACGCAGACGTTTGAAGTAGACCACGGGATCTGCCAAGTGTAGTTGGAGTTTACTGGAGACCTCGAGACTGGCTTCAATGCGCTTAAAGGCCAAGATTTGATTGCTGGGTTCTTTACCTAAGAGACGCATATTTTCAGTGAAACTGTATAGATTGGTGAGGTTAATTTTTTGATGGGCGGGGTCGAGGACTAAGCTGCCTTTGCCGTGAATGATATCAATATAACCAAAAGATTCGAGCTCTTTAAGAGCTAGTCTCACCGTTGTTCGACTTAAGCGATAAAGTTCGGCAATTTTTCTTTCCGAAGGTAGATAGTCCCCTGGTTCTAACTCAGAATGAATCATGTGAATCAGTTCATTTTTGAGTTGTAAATACAAACTAGCTTTATTCAAGCGGATACCTCCTTCAATACTTTAAACTAAAAACATATTATACCATTCTTTCACAATAGGCTATGAAAAAATCATGAAATTAATATTATGGCAACAATTTGTGAAATAATATTGACTAAATTGAAAGCGTTTTTTATAATAGTACTGGTAGTAACCAGGTAAGGGAGGGGAATTATGTTAGGGTTAATTATTACCGGACACGGTGAATTCGCGCCAGGCATGGAACAAGCGGTCACGATGATTGCGGGACAGCAGAATAATCTATCCAGTGTGGCCTTTCGCGAATCAATGAATTTAGAAGATTTCCAAGCAACATTACAAAGAACGATTGATGAGCAGTTAGCCGAGAGTGAGGGTGTGATTATCTTCACCGATTTGAAAGGTGGCACCCCATTTAATACGGTAGCTTTACTGACCGATAAACAAGACAAGGTTAAGATTATGGCGGGGACCAATCTGCCGATGTTAATCGAAGCCACTTTGATGGCGGGTGTCTTAACCGATCCAGATCAGTTGGCCCGTCAATTGGCGCAAACTGGTCGCGAGAATGTTGAATTTGTTGATTTTGAAGCGCTGGCTGAAGAGCCCAGTGAAGATGAAATGGATGGAATTTAATGAATAATATACTCAACCAAGTTCTGGTCACCTCTTTAGTGGTCATTTGTTTAGCCATTATTACGGTACTTATTTATTATTTGTTCAATAAGCGATTTTATGACAAGCAACGGAAGCATTTCGAAGAGCTCCATCTAAACCTTAAAGTGAATGACCAAGTCGAATTCTCGAATGGTTTAATTGGAACGATTGTTAAAGTTGGTTCAGAATATTGTGATATTAAAGTCAAATCGGGGGCAGTGATGACGGTCTCACGGTTTGCGATTTCTAGATTTGTGGAAGGAGATTTATAAATGCCAAATATTGTCTTAACTCGAATTGATAACCGTTTAATTCATGGTCAAGTAGCGACCCAATGGACCGGATCGATTGGGGCTAATTTACTCTTGGTGGCTAATGATCAGGTAGCTAAGAACCAAATGCGTCAACGTTTAATGAAGATGGCGGCGCCGACCTCAGCACAGACGCGTTTCTTTACCATTGACCATACTATTGAAATCATTCATAAAGCTGCAGACCGGCAAAAAATCTTTATCATTTGTGAAAATCCGCAAGACGTATTGCGTTTAGTTGAAGGAGGTGTCCCAATTACCAAAGTAAATATCGGGAATATGCATATGGCGGAAGGTAAGAAACAAGTCGTCGGTTCAGTCGCGGTAGACCAAGCGGATGTGGAAGCATTCAAGCAACTCCGAGATAAAGGGGTTGAGTTGGAAATTCGTCGCGTACCTACCGAAAGTGCCGAATCGATTGACAAAGTCTTTGAAGCGTTCTAGTTAAGAAAGGGAAGGAGTGAATACCATGCAGTATTCAGTAATTCAAATTGCATTTGTTTTTATTTTTACATTTATTGCTGCAATTGACCAATTTAACTTGCTGGAATCAATCTATCAACCGATTGTAGCCGGCCCAATTATTGGTTTAATTTTAGGAGATCTTGAAACTGGTTTGGCCGTGGGTGCCACCTATCAATTGATGACCATCGGGAACATGCCAGTCGGAGGGGCTCAACCACCTAATGCGGTTGTTGGTGGTATCATGGCGACTGTATTAGCGATTTCTTTGGGGCTTTCACCTACAGAAGCCGTTGGGGCGGCCATTCCATTCGCCTTACTCGGTCAATATGGAATTACCTTACTCTTTACCGCCATGTCACCAATGATGTCTAAGGCGGACGATATGGCTCATGAAGCTAATCCACGCGGTATTGATCGTTTGAATTATAGTGCCATGGGCATTCTTGGTTTGATTTTTGGGGTAATTGTCACGCTATTCTTTATCGGTGGGGCTCAATTCGGTAATGATATTCTAGCTGCGATTCCTGAATGGGTAATGAGTGGTTTAGGGGCAGCCGGAGGTATGATGCGTTTCGTCGGGTTTGCAACCTTACTTAAAGTAATGATTTCTAAGCCATTATGGGGCTTCTATTTCTTAGGATTTGCCTTAGCTTTAATCGTCAATGGTTTGGAAGGATTAGGCAGCTCTGCCTTACTCATCCTAGCGATTATTGGTTTTGCTTTAGCCTTCTGGGATTTCCAAATCCAAACTAAAGTCGCTGCAAGTTCAAATGATATGGGAGGTTTTGAAGATGGCATTTAATATTCCTGATACATATTCAAATTTAAATCCGGCCGAGAGATTAGATAAGAAGACTCTTAACCGGATGGTACTCCGTTCATTTAACTTACAAGGTAGTTTCAACTACGAACGGATGCAAGCTGCTGGTTGGTTATATTCTATCTTACCTGGTTTGGAGAAAATCCATAAAGATAACAAAGATGACTTAGCTGTATCGATGTCTCATAACTTGGAATTCTTTAATACTCACCCATTCTTAGTAACTTTCGTCATGGGGATTATCTTATCCCTTGAACAAAACAAGGTTGATATCCCAACTATTCGTGCCGTCCGGGTCGCTGCCATGGGACCTCTTGGTGGGATTGGGGACGCGCTCTTCTGGTTCACTTTGGTACCTATTACTGCTGGGATAACCGCCCAAATGGCCTTAGATGGCAATGTGATGGGACCGATTATGTTCCTACTCATCTTTAATATCTTCCAATTCGTCATTCGTTATTGGTTGATGTATTGGTCTTATGATTTAGGGGTTAACGCTATTGATGTCCTAACCGCCCATGCGACAGAATTCACTCGGGCCGCGTCTATCCTTGGGGTATTCGTTGTGGGTGCCTTGACCGTGCTTTACGGAGCTACTAATATTGCAAACTTCAATATTCCTAACGGAACGACCCAAGAACCTACTGCGATTACTGAAGTCGTTTCATCAGAAGAATTGAATAAATATGAAGCGCTGATCTATGAAGATGTGGCTGAGAAGACTGCTAAAGCCGGTCAAGAAGATGCCAGCATCACTGAGTTACCAAGTGGTAAATATCAAGTGGTCTATAATCAATTTAACGAAACACCGGTGAATATTAATGTTCAAGAAATCTTAGATGGAATCTTACCGAAATTGATTCCATTAGCAATTACCATGTTGCTATATTATCTCATGGCCTTCAAGTCATGGACCCCATTGAAATGTATCATCCTCATCTTAATTATTGGTTTGATTGGGGCTGGACCTTTTGGAATCTGGCCAAGCATTTGGGGTTAAGCAGACCTAGATTTTAAATTTAGAAAGGAATCTTATGAGAAAAGTAATTATCAGTCAAGCAAAGAAAGATCATATCACTCAATTATCGAATGCAGATTCAGTGATTGCCGCGTTGGCGATCGATCAACGGGGTTCTTTAAAGAAAATGTTAGCTGCTGGAGATACCGGGCAAAAGGATGTTGAAGAGATTATTATCGACTTCAAGCAACTGGTTTCGCAAGAATTAACTAAGTACGCCAGTTCAATTCTGTTAGATCCAGAATACGGCTTGCCTGCGGCTAAGAAACGTGATAAAGATGCTGGTTTGTTACTTGCTTATGAGAAGACCGGATATGACGCGACTGAAGAAGGACGTTTGCCTGATGTCTTGGAAGAGTGGTCCGCTTATCGTTTGAAAGAAGCGGGTGCGGATGCTGTCAAGTTCCTACTCTATTATGATGTCGACGAAGATTCAACTATCAATGAATTCAAGCATGTTTATATGGAAAGAATTGGTCAGGAATGCAAGGCTTTAGATATGCCTTTCTTCCTTGAAATCGTTTCTTATGATGCGACGATTGCCGATGCTAAGAGTCGAGAATATGCCAAGTTAAAGCCTCATAAAGTCATTGAGGCCATGAAAGAATTCTCAAAAGATAAATATCAAGTTGATGTCTTAAAAGTCGAAGTTCCTGTTAATATGAACTTTGTTCAAGGGTTTGTTGAAGATCAAGCCGATCAAGTTTATACTCGAGAAGAAGCCTTAGCTTATTTTAAAGAACAGAGCGAGGCAACTCACCTCCCATTTATTTTCTTAAGTGCTGGGGTGAGTATGGAACTCTTTGAACAGACCCTCTATTTCGCGAAGGAAGCAGGATCAAGCTTTAACGGTGTACTTTGTGGACGGGCAACCTGGAAGGATGCAGTGTCCATCTATGCCGAGTCTGGACCAGAACAAACTACAGAATGGTTACAAACCCAAGGTCGTCAAAATATCGAGACCTTGAATCAAGCTATTAAAGAAACGGCGCATTCTTGGGAAGATAAAGTCGAAGTCAAATAAGTTTTTAAATTCCAATTGTGCCAACAATTGGAATTTTTTAAATGGATGAAAGCGGTTTTCTATTTATATAAAGGAGAGAGAATATGTTTGAAGCAAGTCAAGAATATTTAGCCTCAATTGGCGCAGCGATTACGACCAAGGAAATTAAGCAACAGCCCCAACTGTGGCAAGAAGCTTACCAACTCTATCGTCAACAAGAAGATAAAATTAACCGATTCTTAGAAGATATCTTTGCCAAACACGATTTTGTGAAAGTAATTTTCTCAGGAGCAGGGACTTCTGAATTTGTCGGTCAAACCATTAGTCCTTATTTAAATAAGATTCATGATGGCCACCATATCCAATTTGAAAGTGTGCCGACGACTCATATCGTAGCCGCCCCTGAATATTATTTACAAAAAGATATGCCAACCATTTTGGTTTCATTCGCTCGCAGTGGAAATTCACCAGAAAGTTTAAAAACTGTCGAATTGGCCAAGGAATTGGTGGACGATCTCTATCAAATTACGATTACCTGTGCCCCTGAAGGAAAGTTAGCCCAAGCAAGTCAAGGCGACGAAAGCAATCTGCTCTTGCTCCAACCTGCGGGCTCTAATGACCAAGGTTTTGCCATGACGGGTTCTTATACCTGTATGAGTCTGACCGCTTTATTAGTCTTTGACCAAACCATCGACAAAGATGGAATGATTGACGCCATCGTTAAAATGGGTCAAAATGTCTTGGAAGAAGAAGAGCGTATTCAATCGTTAGCAGACTTAGCCTTCAAACGGATTATTTATTTAGGAGCCAATGGTTTCTTTGGTCTCGCACGCGAATCACAATTAAAGATCTCTGAGCTTACAGCGGGTAAAATTGCTACCATGTATGACAGTCCCTTAGGGTTCCGCCACGGACCAAAATCATTTATTGACGAGGACAGCTTGGTGGTCGTTTATGTTTCAAATAATGACTATACCCGCCTTTACGACCAAGATTTAATCAATGAAGTCTATCATGATCAGATCGCTAAGCAAGTGTTCACGCTGAATGTGGATGAATTAGCCGAGGTTCAAGCAGACCAATTTGTCTTTGACAATCAGTATCGAAGCTTAGCCGATGTTTATCTAAGCTTCCCATACATCTTATTCGCTCAAACTTTGGCTTTGTTAACCTCGATTAAGATTGGTAACAAGCCCGACACTCCTTCACCAAGTGGAACAGTCAACCGAGTTGTCCAAGGCGTTATTTTGCACGAATACAAGTAAGAAAGCTGGGATACTATGACAACGTGCTACCATGCTCAACAGATTTTCTATGATAATAAGATGCTCTTTGATCAATATTTACTAGTCGAAGAAGGCAAAATCGTTGGTATTCAAGATCAAGCTCCGGCCGATATGGACTGTGAAGATTTTGGTCAAGCAATTATTGCTCCGGGTTACGTGGAAACTCACATCCACGGTTTTGCAGGTCATGATGTGATGGATAATGATCCGGAAGGTTTGAAAGCCATGGCTGAAGGCTTACTCTCAACGGGGGTGACCTCTTGGTTAGCTACGACCTTGACCGACTCGCGCGAACATCTTAATCAAGTTTGCCAGATGGTAGGTCAGACTTATCAAGAAGTCCAAGGGGCGAAAATTCAAGGGATTTTCTTAGAAGGTCCCTTCTTTACCGAGAAATACAAAGGCGCACAGAATCCAAAATACATGGGAGACCCTAAAGTAGAGATTCTGGCTGAGTGGGACGACCTATCCAATCATTTGGTCAAGAAAATTGCCATTGCCGGTGAACGTGATGGGGTGGCTGAATTTATCAAATTTGCTAAATCACGAGGGATTAAGGTAGCGCTCGCCCATTCTGATGCGACCTTTGACCAAGCCAAGGCGGCGGTTGAAGAGGGTGCGGATATCTTTATCCATACCTATAATGGAATGAGCGGCTTGCATCACCGTGAACCTGGTATGGTGGGTGCAGCTTTGACCCTTGACCAGGTCTTTGCTGAAGTCATCTGTGATGGCCACCATGTCCATCCGGCGGCGGCCAAGTTAGTCTTTAAGGCGCGCGGGGCGGATCAAATGATTTTGATCACTGACTCAATGCGGGCTGCGGGTCAAGGTGAAGGTCCTTCACGGCTCGGTGAATTTGAAGTCATGGTGAAGGATGGAGCTGCCCGTCTGGTTGATGGTGGTAGCCTGGCTGGATCTGTGCTTGAAATGAAGACGGCGGTCAAGAATGTGGTCGACTGGGGCATTTGTTCAGTCGAAGAAGCTTTAAAAATGGCCAGCTATACGCCTGCCAAGTCGGTTGGTATTGAAGATCAATGTGGTAAATTAGCCAAAGGCTATCCAGCAGACTTTATTGTCTTAAGCCCGGACCTTGAATTGAAAGCGACCTATCTGGACGGCCTTAAACGCTATTAAACTCAAGAATTAAATCTTGGCTTTTCGTCAATCAAACAAAAAATCTATCGCTTGAATCGTAGGCTTTTGGCTTATGATATCAGGCGATAGATTTTTAGCTTTTGGAAAGTTATTTAGTCATTATTTGGCTTGTGGCTTAGCCAAGCGAATGAGCTTATCAAAGTTGTTCAAGAGACACTTGTTGATAGATTTGATCAAATTGGTTCATATCAATCGCACCTGTTTTAGGATTCATTGTGTTTAGGATTCCACAAGTCATTCCATATTTGATGACCTCATCAAAGTTGAGCCCGCGATCGATGGCATAGGCCATGCCGGCAATGGTTGAGTCACCGGAACCAACGGGATTGACCACCGTAATCTTCGGAATATTAACTTTATAGAATGCGTTTTGATATTTGACCAAGGCCCCTTGTCCGCCCATTGAGATGACAATCAACTCAATGCCGGCAAACAAGTCGTTTGCTAGTTCTTGGGCTAGACTTGTTAGATCTTGACTGTTCAAATTTTTACCTACTAAAGCCGAAATCTCATCAATATTGGGTTTGATTAGGTAGGGTTTGCTTTCTGCTTTTAAAGAAGTTTCAAGGCTAGCCCCTGAAGTGTCTAATAAGACTTTGCAACCGTGATGATTAGCTCGCTGAATCAATTTGCTATAAGTATCTGGATTGAAGCCCTTGGCCATGCTCCCAGAGATTGTAACGGTTGTAGCTTTCTCAAGGAGTCTCTCGAAAGTTTGGAAGAAGGCTTCTTGTTCCTGAGTGGACACCTGCGGACCTCCTTCTAAGATTTCTGTCTGATTATCCTCATGCAGAATTGCTAGGCAGAAACGTGTTTCTTGGTCAATGTCGGTAAAGTCGTGTTTGACTGGGATGGCATCTAATTGTTGGCGGATATAATTACCAAAGTTGCCACCGAGAACGCCGGTTGCAATTACATCGCCTTGAAGGTCGTGTAGCACACGTGTCACATTCAGCCCTTTGCCCCCAGCTGTCTTGGAGACTTGAGAAACCCTATTTACCGAATCGAGATTGAATTGCTCCAAAGGATAGGAAATATCAATTGAAGGGTTTAAAGTTACTGTAATAATCATCTTATCTTCCCCTTTTTGCATTAAATTATAATGATTTCGCTTTGTTTATTATACCACAGCTTGTCTTTCATTCGAAAAGAAGGTCAAAATTTTTGCCAGCAGAATTTAGAAAAGTAATTAAGCTGAAATCTGTGAGTGTATTGTTTGACCATTGTTGACCAATCTGTTATGATAAACATGTAAGGAGATTCCTTACCGATTAAATTTAATGAACAAGACGAAAGGGGAAAGTTATTATGTTAAACAAATATACGGTGTCAGCTCAAGTTGATAGTGAGAAATTTGGTAAAGGACAATTGGTAGCGGACCTCTCACAAGAGGAATTAGTTAAATATGCCAACTTAACCGATAAAGATAAACTTGCTTTCTTAAAAGACCATGGGGCACAATTGAAAGTGGACTTAGCTGAAATTGAAGACAAAGACGTTTCAAATTATCAAGTTGAAGGTCAACCGCTTGATAAAGCTACTGCTGGTGCTCCAACCAGTCAAAGCACACGCAAGATGCGGATGAATATCAATGGTCACGATACGGGCTGGATTGAAGTGACCGAAGAAAATGAAGACAAATATAACCAAATGATTGAACAATTCAATGATATGCATAAGCAATTCAATGATCGTTTCAATCATATCTTTGGTAAGGGATTTTCAAACTTCCTAGATTTTAAACCAAGTAACTTCTTGGATAAGCCAAAGAAATAAGATTTTGCATCACTTTCTTTCAGAGAAAAATGTTTGCATAGTTAAATAGCAAGTTTATTACCGAGCCTTTGAAGAGCTGTTTGTCATTCAAAGGTTCGTTTTTTTTGTTTGAAAAGAAAGGCTGTTTATGAGTGCTTAGGTCTGTTAGCATGGGCTATCTTGAACCATTGGGCACCGTCTTTCGCTTATTATCATAAGCTCCAGACTTACTTTACGACTCATTCCCTAAAAGCCAGAGGCTTCAAGGGAATGATGTGGGTAAAGTATGCGAATCCGATGGTTCTGATAGCTTCATGCTTGGACCTAAGCACTATAGAGACATAAAACTTACATTCAAACACTCGAGAATTAAAGAATCAATTTTGTGCAAGAGACCGTCCTCCAAAGTCTTGCTTTTCCGGACTAGATCATCTCTAAGCGACAAGTCGCTAAGAGCTGATAAGCTACGTGGATCTTCTATAGTCTTGTGAGGGTCAGTATTCTTTTTCGATTTTTGAAATAGCTTTATAAACTTACTATATTAACTTTACTAAATGAATGAAAGCATTTAATGATTTGAAAAGAAGGAATGGTTATGAGGAATGATGTGGGTAAAGTATGCGAATCCGATGGTTCTGATAGCTTCATGCTTGTACCTAAGCACTATAGAGATATTAAATTTACATTCAAACACTCGAGAATTAATGAATCAATTTTGTGCAAGAGACCGTCCTCCAAAGCCTTGCTTTTCCGGACTAGTTCCACTAGATCATCTCTAAGCGACAAGTCGCTAAGAGCTGATAAGCTACGTGGATCTTCTATAGTCTTGTTAGGGTCAGATTTTTCGTTTTGTGAGAATGCATTTTGTTGGCAGTTACTTGCTGCGATAGTTATATTTTTAGTCAAGTTTTGTTTCTTTCTAGCTTAGCGATTGTCTGTTGCTTAGCTAATAAGAGATGTTGTATTTTCTTATCGGTTGTTTCAGTTTGGTAAAGGGTTTAGAATAAATTTGAGTCAATGTTTAGAGGTGAGGTGAGACAATGTTAGAAGAAGCGAGTGACCAACCCCAGTACCTTTATTTAGAGGGGGATCAGGAGGGTAAGAAATGGGTGGCTGAAATCATTGGTGAAGACCCGACTTTTCGTTTGAAGCGCATGTTTCTTCCTGAGGTTAAATCAGGCACCTTTGCGCTCTACGACGGTTTTTATCAGATTTATGGTCAACATCCAGGCATCAGCCCTTTTGTTAAAGAATATTGTCGGGTGGAGCAGGGTCATATGCAAAGGCGGCTAGCTTTTTATGAGGTGGTTAATCATTTGCCAGCCATTAAGGCGGCTGAACCGCAACGCATTCAGCATTTGAAGGAACAGATTTTCCAAGTTCTCGCCGAAATTCTTCAAGCGGTTGACCACGAGATGGTTCAGGAGGATCTGATGTATCTCAAAGAGCAGGTCGAAGACGTCGGTGATAGTCAAAGTCTGAACAGTGGTTTAGCTCAACTACTCATGAATAAAGAGCGGATGATTGCTGATTATCAGGCAAAAATTGAGAAAATTGAGCACTATTCACAAGAATAAATGATGTTGGTAGAGAAGTGACAAGCGAGAAATTTCTCCTTGGACAGAATATTTTTAAGTAGAAAACTTGAAGGACTTATCAAATAAAAAGTGAAATGAGGGGTTGAGTTTGGCAAAAATCGGTGTAGTTGGCAGTATTTCAATGGACTTTGTCGTTTCGGCAGATCGGCCCGTGAAGATGGGCGAAACAATCTATGGTCAAGATTTTAAGATGAATTTCGGCGGTAAAGGGGCCAATCAAGCGGTAGCCGCAGCCAAATTGGGCGGACAAGTCATGATGATTGGAGCCGTTGGGTCGGATCAGATGGGTCAATCGCTGATCGATAATCTGGAATCTTACGGGATTGATTGTAGCTTGGTCAAGAAAGTGGCCAATCAAGGATCGGGAGCTGCTGTGATCAGTCTCATTGACGGCAATAATTCGATTATTTATGTACCAGGAGCTAATCAAGCCTTAGAAACTCAAGATATTCTGGCTTTAAAGTCAGTCTTTAGCATATTCGATATATTCTTGGTTCAAAATGAGACCCCTGAAGCCACGGTCAATCAATTAATTCACTTAGCGAGTCTCACCAAGGTACCTATCATCTATAACCCAGCGCCAGCCTGCAAGTTTACCTTGGATTTATTAGCAAAGGTTAACTATATAACGCCAAATGAGACTGAGTTCGTCAGTATTTTTGGAACGCAGAATTACGAAGACGTACTGATCCATTATCCGAATAAAATTTTAGTTACCTTAGGTCATCAAGGCGTTCTCTACCACGATGGACATCAATTAGTTCAGGTGCCTGCCTATCCGGTTGCTGAGGTGGTCGATACGACGGGGGCAGGAGATACCTTTAATGGAGCCTTGGCTGTGACTTTGAGCGAGGGTAGAAATCTGCATACAGCGATTCAATTTGCCAACCTTGCTGCTTCACTTTCGATTCAAAAATTCGGCGCTCAGGATGGTATACCCAGTTTAGCTGAATTAAAGGCGAGCCAACATTATTCAGCGATTGATTGAAAAATAACTTCACTTAAATGATTGACAAATAGATTTTATGAGACTGACATTTTGAGTCTAAGGGTTAGGAAACTAAATTCATTGTCAGATAATTCGCAACGATAGATAGCTATCATTGTTTTTTCATGGTTAGGGCTTAGGCGAACAATTCAAACGAAAATGAAAAAAATCTTGAAAACAGATTGATGAAACCGTTCACAAAGTATATAATATACTCGAAAGTTATCATATTGTGGTTATGGGTTTGGCTTTTATTATAGAAAGTGGGTGAGCTTACAAGAAATTTCCCTGCGCTATTTAGCGCCATATTTTTATTAGGAGGAGTAAAATGGAAGGAAATTCTTTCGTCAAAAATTGTAAACGATTACTTCTATCGAGTGTTTTTGCTTTATCGTTAATCGTTCCTGCCCAAGGTCAAGTATTGGCTCAAGAGACTATTGATGAAGTCACTCCTGAAATTGAAACCAGTGTACTAGCGCCTGAAGCTAGCAGTGAAGCGATTGAGGTTACTCAACCAACCATTGCAGAAGAAACCGAGCCAGTTGATGAAGCAGACCCGGTCATAGAAGAAGATACTGAAGATCTTGCTGAGCCAACTATAGATCCAGAAGCAGCAGAATTGCCTGCAGAGGAAGCTGAAGAGGTCGAAGAACATCTTGCGCCAGACATGCCAGAGGTTCAAACTTATGCAGCCACTGCGGCAGATAAGATTACGTTAGATGAAGAAACCATCTATATGACTAATGAGCATGAATTAGTCATTCCAGTTGAATTAACTCCTGAAGAGTTCAGCAAACTCCAATGGACTTTCGATGGCAAGAACATTTCTGAATATATGCAATGGAATATGAAGACCGGTAAATGGGACTCAACCAATCCATTAGTCACTGTCGTTCAAGAAAAAGATGCCAGTGGAAAATTAGTGACCAAGGTTCGCTTCGCGACCATGTTTGGGTCTGATGACTTAGAACTACGTTGGCCACATAATATTCGTCGGACCTATCCTGAAATGATTGGCCAACACGAAGTGAAGGCAGTCAACCCAGAAACAGGTCAAGAAATTAGTTTACCAATTAATTATCGTCCTTATGAAAACTATATGTCTTATGATGAAACCATGAAAGCCATCGAAGAAATTAAAGATACAGCCAAGGATGATCGTTACGTTTCAATTGAAACCATTGGTAAGAGTACTTTAGGTAAAGATATTCGAATGGGAATTATTGCCGATTCTCGTCAATCCATTGATACCTACCTCAATAAAACGACGCCAATGATGTTAACGAGTCCTGACGAATTAATTAAATTAATTCAATCAGGTAATTTTGATTATCGTGTGCCAGTATTCTTCAATAATACTCACGCCGACGAACAACCTGGTATCGATATCGTTCGTGGAGCTTTTGAACGTTTCGCTCATTTAGATGTGATTAAATTCAATACCCTTGATGACAAAGGTCAAGTCGTTGAGAAAGAACTTAAAGTAAGCGATGTTCTTAAAAATGTGATTATGTTATTTAACTTCGTTGAAAACCCTGATGGTATGGATTTAAATACTCGGGCAACTTACGAAGGATTCGACCCTAACCGGGATAGTTCTTATCAAACTATGCCTGAAACTCGAGCAGTGATTGAACAAATTAATAAATATAATCCATTAACGTTCTTGGATTTCCACGGTTTTGTTAAAGAATTCTTAATTGAACCTTGTACCGCACCACATGATCCTAACTTTGAATATGATCTACTTTATAAGAATATGTTAGCTCATGCCAAAGCAATGGGAAATGCTGGTATTTCAAACAGTGTATATGATTCTTATCTAATCCCAGCCTTGGATTGGGAAGATGGATGGGATGATGCTTTCTCAGGTTATACTGGAGTTTATGCTGTTTATCAAGGAATCCTTGGGCACACTATTGAAGTTCCTGGTATGAACGACCACTCTTTCTTTGCCGGTGTGTTTGCGGGTATGGGAAGTATCGATTATGTAATGAATCATCGCGATCAATTATTTATTGATAAATTAAATATCTTCCTACGTGGTATTAATAAAGAAGAAAATCCAGAAACTGAAAAATACTTTGTCGATTCTAAAGGAAATGTGGTCGGACGTATTAAAGGAGATAATCCTAAATTCTTCCCTGACTACTATGTGATTCCAATGTCACTTGAAGATCAAAAGAATCCGCAAGCTGCTTTCGATATGATTGAATACTTTCGTCGTAATGGTGTCATTGTCTCTCAATTGACCGAAAATGTAGGACAATACAAAGCTGGTGACTTAGTCATTAATATGGCTCAAGCTAAACGTGGCTATGCCAACCATGTTCTATATAAAGGTTCGAATGAATCAACCTTTGCGGCCATGTATGCTGAATTACTAGTGAACTTCCCACAAATGCGTGGTTTCAATTCATATGCGATCTTTAATGATGGTTTATTCGATAACAAATTAGGCGAAGTCACTCATACTCAAGCACCTCGTTCTAAGAGTGAAAACAAACCTTACTTCTATGTGAAGAATAATTCACTCGAAGCAATTCAAGCAATCAATGATGCCATCCAAAAAGGCGAAAAAGTCTATATGGCTCCAGATGGTTACTATATTGAAAAAGCAACTTTCGATCGTTTAATTAAAGATTATGCTTTAGTGGCTAAAGGTATCTGTGCTAAACCAATGGGCGATGCTCTGAAACCAATTAAAGTGTATGCTCCAGGTAACCCTAATGCTGACCTTGGCTTCCCAAGTAAGACCAATGCTTATTGGGCCTTGAAACAAATGGGCTTCCAAGTGGTAGAAACTGCAGAAGAAGCGGATGCTTTCGTCTTTGATGGCGATGATTACGACCCAGCTTTATTAGGTAAGAAACCTTCCATCTTCTTAGGTGGCGATGCTTTACGCTACTTAGAAGAATCTGGTTTACTTAAAGGCTTAGAAGTGGGTAGTGGAAGACGGTCACGCTATGAAGGATTATTAAAAGCCGTTGTCAATAAAGCAAGTGGCCTAGCTTCAGGTTATGAAGATAAGGACTTAATCTACTCTAATTCATCTGCCTGGTTGAGCAAGCTTCCAGAAGGATTCTTGCCAATTCTTAAGACCAGCGCAGGTCATGATTTCTTCATTGCTGGATGGTGGCCAAATAATGATGATGTCCGTGCTGAGATAATGGCTGCGGATGGTTTATATGAAGGTCAACCTGTCTTCCTATTTGCAGGGAATCCATTGAACAAACGTCATCCTCATTACTTCTACCGTTGGGTAGCTAATGCTTTATGGCGGGGTACTTATAGTAGTCTAGAAGAAGTGGATTGCCCTAATGAAGAGGTTCCAGTGGATCCAGAACTTCCAGACAATGATGTAGAACCAAGTGTTCCTGAATTGCCAGAAGTTGAACTTCCTGAAGAACCTGAGGTTCCAGAAACTCCAGAAACTCCTGAAGTTGAAGAACCGATTGAAATTGAAGAAGAGGCACCAGTTGCTCCAATTGTTGCCGAAGCTAAGACTCAATCAGCCAATGTGCTTCCAGCTACAGGTGAAGCGGATAATATGGCAGCTCTCTATGCTTTAGCAGCTGTTGCTTTAGCTGGTGGATTAGTCTTCACTTACCGTAAACAAGGACAAGAAAACTAATTCAAGGGATTAATGAGGGATTATTGGTAGCTTATCTATTAAGCTAATCAATCTCTGACCGAATACTTGAACCAAGCAATTTTCAGTTTGATTGTTAATGATCTGCTGAAGACCGGGTTCGAGTATTCGGTTTTTTTTATTTATGAAATTGATCAAATCTAATAGAAAGCTTAATCAATAATAGTCCTAAACGAACTTAAGTGTTTTAAACATGGGATGTCAAATCATTGGGCACCGTCTTTCGCTTATTATCATAAGCTCCAGACTTACTTTACGACTCATTCCCTAAAAGCCAGAGGCTTCAAGGGAATGATGTGGGTAAAGTATGCTGATCCGATGATTTTGATTCCCATGTTTCATCTTAAGTTCGTTGACCAAGTGATTAGCTAGATAAATATCAACAACTCACTATAAAAAAATTAAAGCGAATCCTGTTACTGGCAAGAGACCGTCCTTCAAAGCGATGCTTTTTCGGCCTAAATCCACTAGACAAGTTCTAACCGACAAGTCGGCAAGATCTTGTAAGCTGGGTGGATTTTCTCAATCTTGCGCGTGACAGGATTCTTATGTTGTTTTTGTAATTTTATATATTCTATCTTTAAATATATAGTCTCAGTGTGTCTGTAAGAAACTGCTTGGTTACATTAATCTTTCGAATAAATTTACTTTAGGCCTCGTTTCATACAAAATGAAAGCTTCAAGGGAATGATGTGGGTAAAGTATGCTGATCCGATGATTTTGATTCCCATGTTTCATCTTAAGTTCGTTGACCAAGTGATTAGCTAGATAAATATCAACAACTCACTAATAAAAAAATTAAAGCGAATCCTGTTACTGGCAAGAGACCGTCCTTCAAAGCGATGCTTTTTCGGCCTAAATCCACTAGACAAGTTCTAACCGACAAGTCGGCAAGATCTTGTAAGCTGGGTGGATTTTTTCAATCTTGCGCGTGACAGGATTCGTGTTTTATCTGATGATTCTTGAGCCCAGCTCGCTCCTTAATGGGCTTGGATTAAGCGAGGTGCAAACCTTAGTAAGAGATGAATTAGTATATAGGTAATGAGGAAGGTGGCAAAGGCGCTGCTGCCGTTGACGATAAATGAATACAAGTAAGGGCTCATTCCCTCTGGAGCATACATGCCCCAATAGATCACGCCCGCAATAAAGTGAATGCCATATTTGCATAGTACAGCAAGTCCAATCGACCAGGCTTCAGTCAGAGCCGAGAGATTGACTTTCTTTTGGCTAACCACGGCCTGGATTTTCGGGTGGGCTAGGCCAGCCATTCCAGCCATGGCGAAAGCGAAGATATATTCTAGCAATACTTGTAAGATGGATAACATGGTAAAATCACCTGAGACCAGTTTGATACAGCCCCAGAGGAAGCCTGATAATAGGCCATATTTCAAACCGCGTCGATAGGAAAAGATAATAATTGGAATCATCCCTAATTCAATTTCATAGGCTGAACCAATATCTAAAGGAATTAAGGCGAAGATAAAGGCTAATACGGCCATAAAGCTGGCTTCAATCAGAATTGTCAATTGTTTGTGTTGTTGCATGGTGAACCCCTTTCTTTGAAACCGTCGATGATAGAATAAATCCATTTTAACAATATTTAGGCCAAGAAGCTATTTTTTGCCTATACTTCAAGAATTTTAGCACTTGCTAAGGTATTTATAGCGAAAAAAACTTAATTTATTCCGAGATAATGCAGAAAATTGCTAGTTTTTGTGATAAACTTTGCAAAGATGAGCGTCGTCAAAAAAGGAGTATTCAAATGAAATCTATTTACAGCTTAAGTTTAGCCGATTGGGTTCAATTCATCGAAGAACACGGCTATAAGGCCTATCGGGCTACTCAAATCTGGGAATGGCTCTATCAACACCATGTCAGTGACGTGGAGGCCATGACCAACTTATCGAAAGAAATTCGCCAACTACTTGCCGAAAACTTTACCTTTAATCCTTTAGAAATTCAAATCGTTCAACAAGCCGAAGATCAAACGACCAAATTTCTATTTAAATTACAAGATCAGAATATGATTGAGACAGTCCTGATGTACCATCATTATGGTATTTCAGTCTGTGTGACTACGCAAATTGGTTGCAATATTGGGTGTAAATTCTGTGCTTCTGGATTGATTCCGAAGCAACGCGATTTAGAAGCAGGTGAAATAGTTGCTCAAGTTATGTTTATTCAACGTTATTTGGATGAACATCAGCCGGGTGCTAAGGTTTCTCATTTAGTGGTAATGGGGATCGGTGAACCTTTTGACAATTATGATAATGTGATGCAATTCTTGAGAATTGTCAATCATGACAAGGGGCTAGCGATAGGGGCTCGCCATATTACGGTATCGACTTCGGGATTAGCTCCTAAGATTCGTCAGTTCGCTCGCGAAGGGATTCAAGTGAATCTGGCCGTTTCCCTGCATGCGCCCAATAATGAGGTACGTTCTTACTTGATGCGGATTAACAATAAATACCCGATGGAAGAATTGTTTGATGCAATTTATGAATATATCGATTTAACTAATCGGCGCGTTACTTTTGAATACATCATGATAGATGGGGTCAACGACCAAGTCCACCATGCCGAAGAATTAGTCGAATTATTAAAACCAATTGCCAAATTAGCTTATGTCAATTTAATTCCTTATAATCCGGTGGTTGAGAATCCATTCGAGCGAAGCCCGCAAGATCACATTGATCAATTCTTCGATACTTTGATGAAGGGTGGCATCAATTGTGTGGTTCGTAAAGAACACGGAACGGATATTGAAGCGGCTTGTGGACAATTAAGAAGTCAATATCTCAAACGACAAAAAGAGGCGGACTCAGCTGGTGAACGTCGTCAACGGGTTAATCGGCGCCAAGCGATTAAGGCCAAGCGTCAAGCAAGTCATTCATAAAGCTCGTTGAATTCTATTTTCAAAGTGAAATTCATATTAGGTCTATTATTTATCAGCAAAAGGTATATAATATGATTATAACGCGTAGGCGATAAGCATCTTGGGTGTTTTCGATGAAGGAGTTAAATATGGATATTATTATTTTGGGTCCGGTGAGTCAAGCTTGTATGAAATTAGAACAAGCTATCGTCAAGTCGGTGGTCAATTTAGGCATCGACGCCCACATTATGCATAATATGGATGAAAGTGAACAGAGAAAATATGAAGAGCTAGAACCCCCGATCTTACTGATTAATAACCAGGTGGTTTGTTCAGGACATGTTCCCGATCCAACAGAAATTGAAAGTTTACTGCAAGAGCATGTTGAATAGGTGCGGTTTGTAGTAGATACTTGTAGGGGTTTGTTGATGATATTTAGGCCGTAAATTGTTTTGGCTTTGTACTGAATCTTTACTTTCACTGACTTTTCCGAAAATAACATCATCAAAAGACCGTCCAAGGAAGCCAGAGGCTTTACCAGACGGTCTCTTTTTTGTGCCTTATATAATTTAATCTTATCGATAAAAGTCTAAATTGTAGAATAGGTGTTAGATAGGTTTCACGCCTTTTTCCTCGAGGAGTTTATCAAGATCGTCTTTACTAATGGTATCTAAGTCTTCGAGTGCAGGTAATGTTTCACTGCCTGGCGTTAGAACAACTTGAGAAGTAGAGTCTTGGATATAATCATTGAATGAAATTCCTAACCCATCAGATTCTGTCTCTTCCAGAGCTTCTTCATCAATATTAATGATGGTTTCGAAAGTTAAGGTCTCAGCTTTCGGGTCGACGATGACACCTTGTTTGACGGTAGTATTCTCGCCATAGATTTCGGCTAAAGGAGCAAAGTCTTTATTATCTGAAATATTCATCTCTTCACTGTAGGCAGTAACCACGCCATCTTTATTTTCGTATTCCTTCAGATTGTCAGTAGCATTCTTATAGCTTTCAATCATCTGACCAATTTGACCTTTGGCTTCGGGATATTGGTTGACAATATATTTACCTTCGAGTTCTTTAGCCACTTCATCCACCGCATCACCACTATCTGAATAGATTTGCTTCATCAAATCGATTTCGAATTGAGCATCTTGGGCAGTTGTTCCATCATCATAGGAATACATAATTCCACCAAAATCGCCCGTCGTTTCCGTTCGAACGATTAAATTTTTAGTATCGATATCGATCGTTTGGTTAAAATCGGCTTGGTCTTTATTGACAACTTCAGCATGCAAATTCTCTAGGGCCATAAATTGATCAATCACCGATTGGACATATTCTTCATCAGATTGGGATCCTTGGTCAAAATTAATCTCACTAGCAGCATAAACTGAAGCGGATGTCGCATTCATGATGGAGGCTTGGGGACTGGCTATAAGTAAGGCAGCAAGACCGCAAGCAATCAGGTTTTTCTTCATGGATGTCACTCCTTTTTTTATTTGTTCATATTATAACTGGTCTTAAAAAGAAATGAAAAGAAATCGCTTGTTTATTGAAGAACAGATTTGGCTAATTCCATCCGCATCGTCACTTGGGGGTTGACGACCTGACTAACTTTTAAATCCCCGGCTAGCGAAAGTAACATGGCTGTTTGATTGTGGTCAAGGTCTGAGATCTTCTGAACGAGTTCAGCCATCTGTTGAATCGCTCTCGTCGAAGCTTCTTCCATCGTCTTGGCTGAGGTAATCGTAATCCACTGTTGATCATTCTCAAGGAGGGGTAGAGGGAAGTCGAAGTCACGTAAGACTTCGATAGTAACTGTAATTTCGGCAGGAATTTCTAAACCTGCGCCAATAACTTCACCGTCACCCATGCAAGCATGGCAATCGCCCATGGCTAAGAGAGCCCCTGGCACGTTCACAGGTAAGTACAAGATGGCGCCTTCGCTAATCGCCGTGGTATCCATATTCCCACCATGGTCTGCTGGCGTTCCTGTATTTACCGGGTCACCGGCCGGAGCGGTGCCAATGACACCAATCATTTTGCGATAGGGTAGGCGATGTCCTAAGAATTCAATATAATCTTTCTTAAGATAGCCAATTTGAGTTTCTTCTTGAGTGATGCTGTCAGCAAATTTTCCAAAGCCAGGTGCGGCCACAGTGACCCCTTGCTCAGCCAGATTAATTTCACGAATCGTAATCCGCAAGGTATCGCCAGGCTGGGCACCTTCTACATACACCGGACCGGTGGCTGGGTTGACTTGGTCCATATCCACATGACTGATGGTATCGGCTGTTGTTTTTAGGCTGTTAGAGAAACAATCTAAGGTTTGGAAAATGAGGGTCTCGCCATTCTGACAGTGGGCTACGGGCGGGTTGTTCTTATCCATGGCAAAAATAACATGATCATTCGAAATTTTCATGGGAAAGCCTCCTTTATTCTGATTAACCCTATTGTACTGAAGTTTCAGCAATCGGCCAACCAAATAGCTAGTCAATCGATTAGAATAAACGAACCATCGCTAAAATTTACTAAGATTTGGCCAAATGTCCTTGACTTTGACCCTAAGAACTCCTATTATACCGGTATCAAGGAAATATCATGCCTTTAATTTGGTCCTGTGAGGCCAGAAAGACTCGGGCAATCTTCATACTCAGCTCTTTTAGGGAGTTACGATGATTATACTCATGTCTTCTGGCGTGAGTATTTTTTTGTAATTTTATTTAAAGGAGTTGCGCAAATGATGAATTTATTATCTATGGATCACTTGTCTAAAGAAGAAATGATGGCACTGATTGATCGAGCGATTGCGATTAAAGAAGGAAATATTGCCCCCTTTGATAAAACTTTATATGTCTCTAATCTTTTTTTTGAGAATTCTACCCGGACTAAGAAGAGTTTTGAAATGGCTCAAGCTAAATTAGGCATTCATACCATTGATTTTGAAGTGTCTACCTCTTCAGTGAATAAAGGGGAATCTCTTTATGATACTTGTAAGACCATGGAAGCCATAGGTTGTGATGCGTTGGTCATCCGTCATCCTGAGAATGAATATTACCAACAACTTGAAGGCTTGAATATCCCCGTGATTAATGGTGGCGATGGGTCAGGATCCCATCCAAGCCAATGCTTACTAGATTTAATGACTATTTACGAGAAATTTGGCTATTTTGAAGGCTTAAAAGTAATTATCGTCGGCGACATTCTTCATAGCCGGGTAGCTAAGAGTAACTTTCAAGCTTTAATCAAATTAGGTGCGGACGTTAAATTCGTCGCTCCGCAAGAATATCGGGAGCATGATTTACCTGTTGAATATGTGGATATGGATCAGGTTATTGATCAAGTGGATGTCTGCATGTTGCTGCGGGTTCAATTAGAACGTCATCTATATAATCATGATGATATCCAAGCCGAATACAATAAGCATTATGGTTTAAATATGGAACGTTATCTGCGTCTTAAGGATCAAGCAATTATTATGCATCCAGCGCCAGTTAATCGGGGAGTAGAAATTACGGATGAACTGGTTGAAGCGGACAAGTCAGTAATTTTTGAACAAATGACCAACGGTGTATATATGCGGATGAGTATTTTACAAACCGTCTTAAGTCAGCATTTAGTAAATACGCCAACAATCCAAGTCGTTGCGGGCTAGATGGGAGTTCATGCGAAATATGGCGACATTATTTAAGAATGGACGGGACGCTCAAGGACAAGTTCTGGAAGTTTATGTGCAGGATGGCTGTATTCAAGAAATAGCTAGCGAGATTTCTGCCCCTGATGAGGTCGCGGATTTACAAGTCATTGATTGCCAAGGCAAATTATTGGTCCCAGGTTTGGTTGATATTCATGTACATTTGCGTGAACCGGGTGGTGAGCATAAGGAAACGATTGCTTCTGGGACCAAAGCAGCGGCCCGCGGTGGCTTTACTACAATTTGCGCTATGCCCAATACCAAGCCTGTACCCGATGATTTGGCAACCTTGACGAACCTTCAAGAGCGAATCAAACAATCCGCTGTGGTTAAAGTTCAGCCCTACGCCTCGATTAGCCAAGACCTTCAAGGCGAAAATCTCAATGATTTTAAGAGCTTAAAGGAAGCTGGAGCAGTAGCATTTACCGATGACGGTGTCGGGATTCAAACAGCCGGCATGATGTTAGCGGCTATGAGTCAGGTTCAAGCCCTTGGCTCCTTGATTGTAGCTCATACAGAAGACAATAGCCTCGCCCTAGATGGGGTCGTTCATCAGGGCAAGGTCAGCCAACGACTCGGTCTACCTGGAATTCCCGCCAGTGCCGAAGCCAGCCAAATTGCCCGCGATGTAATCTTAGCGGGTCAAACCGGTTGCCCCTATCATATTTGTCATGTGTCAGCGAAGGAGAGTGTTTCAATCATTCGCTGGGCTAAGTCTCAAGGCTATCCAGTGACGGCTGAAGTGACTCCCCACCACTTGCTTTTAGATGAAGACGATATCCCTGGCCCAGATACTGCTTGGAAGATGAATCCGCCTTTACGATCAGCGGAAGACCGCCAAGCCTTAATCCAAGGTCTATTAGATGGAACCATCGATTGTATTGCAACCGACCACGCGCCTCATGCTGACGAAGAAAAGGCTCAATCGATCTTAACCGCGCCTTTTGGCATTGTTGGTTTGGAGACGGCCTTTGCTCTTTTATATACCCACCTGGTCGTAAAAGGGGTTTGTAGTCTGTCCCAATTACTCGATTGGTTGACTTGTCGTCCAGCTGATATCTTTCAATTGCCGGCCGGACGTTTAACTGAAGGGCAAGCTGCCGATATCGTCTTAATCGATCTAGCGGCTGAATCGACCATTGATGTGGATCAGTTTTATTCCAAAGGACATAATACACCTTTCGCCGATTGGCAAGTTCAAGGTCAAGTGTGTTTGACCATGGTTGATGGACAGATTGTATATCAGGCTTAGAAATGATTTATCCCGCCATAAAATGTGAATAATTCACAAACAGATTGTTTTAGCGAACAATCTGTTTTTATTTGTAGATATTACGATTGGGATGTATTAAACCAATTAATGAAAACCATAATTATACTTTAAAACATATTAGAAAATGTAATAAGAAATTCTTAAAACCTGGTTGACGAGAGCTAACCAAAGCGATAAACTGTTATTGAACAGATGACATATCTCCTTTTATTCATGTGTCCCCCTAATTACACAATATATTGACAATTCCTTCTCCCCTGATTGGATTGTGAATATGGATAAAAAGGTATCTGTTCAAACTAAATGAAACATTCATAAATTCTTGTCAGTTATAACCCCCTTATAACTGGACAAGCCCCTTTATTTCATTTTCCAGCACCCAAATGTGCTGGTTTTTTATTGACATTTAAATTCTAATAACCAAATGAATGATTTATTAAATGGAGTGAATGACATTTGACTTTGGGTTTAAGAAGAGAAGGAATCTAAAGCTTAGCTGAATAAAAGTTGTGAAGAAGTTCGCAACAATCTGGACCTTGACAAGGCGTATCATTTTAAGCAGAGGTCAATAAGTTATATGATAAATATGATAGAGATATAGTATCTTACACTGAAAAAATTGAAAATTGGAGGAAATTAAGTGATTGAATTTAAACATGTGAGTAAAGTCTATAAAGACGGCAAAAAAGCAGTCGATGACTTTAATTTAAAGATTGAAGCTGGTGAGTTTATTTGTATAATCGGAACTTCTGGATCGGGAAAAACCACAACCATGCGCATGATTAATCGGATGACTGAGTTGACCAGTGGCGAAATCTATGTCAAAGGGAAGAACGTGATGGAGCAAGATCCAGTCACCTTGCGACGAGAATTAGGCTATGTCATTCAAAATATTGGCCTGTTGCCCCATATGACTATTAAAGACAATATTACGATGGTTCCTAGTCTATTGAAGTGGGACGAAGAAAAGAAAGAGGCCATTGCCCGCAAGATGATTAAGCTGGCTGAATTGCCCGAGTCTTTCTTAGAACGTTACCCAGCTGAATTATCGGGAGGTCAACAACAACGGGTCGGCGTCGTACGGGCCTTAGCTGCCGACCAAGATATCATCCTCATGGATGAGCCTTTCGGTGCACTGGATCCTATTACCCGCCAATCTTTACAAGATTTAGTGAAGAACTTACAGGAACAATTGGGTAAGACGATTGTCTTCGTGACCCATGATATGGATGAGGCTTTATCTTTGGCCACTCGAATTGTGATCATGAGTGAAGGGAAGATTGTTCAAGCTGGCACCCCAGAAGAGATTCTACGTCATCCGAAGAATGAATTCGTAGTGGACTTTATTGGTAAAGATCGTTTGATTGAGTCCCGCCCGGATGTAATTACGGTTGGTCAAGTGATGAAGACCGACCCCGTCACCATTACTCTAGGTAAGTCGTTAAAACAAGCGATCACTACCATGCACGCTAAGAAAGTCGATACCCTCTTAGTGACGGATGACCAAGGTCATCTCAAAGGAATAGTTAATTTACAAGAAGTTCAAAAGCATTACAAGACGCACACTTCAGTGGCTGATATTATGAATCCGAATGTATCCGCCTTAAGAGAAAATGGCTTGTTACGTGATAGTGTTGAACGGATTCTAAAAGCTGGTTACCCTTATGTGCCGATTGTTGACCAGGATCGTAAACTCGTTGGCATCGTGACCCGGTCCACCTTAGTGGATGTAGTCTACGATTCTATTTGGGGCGAAGGTGACTTATTGGCTGGCGATGAGTTTGATTTCACTGACGCTGAGGAAGCAGATAAGCCAGCAGCGAAGGAGATGACAACTGAATGAGTTTCCTACAAGAATATGGTGGAGAATTGCTGATAAATACTGGCGAGCATCTCTACATTGCCTTTGTGGCTCTCTTATTAGGTGTGTTAGTAGCTGTTCCATTAGGAATTCTACTAACTAAAGTGCCGAAAGTGGCTAAATTTGTGATCGGCTTGGCCAGTATTTTCCAAACGATTCCATCATTAGCCCTCTTAGCTTTTATGATTCCTTTATTTGGTATTGGTAAGGTTCCAGCGATTTTGGCGATGTTTATCTATTCACTATTGCCGATTCTGCGTAACACCTATGTCGGTATGGACCAAGTCGACGAGAATCTCAAAGATGCTGCTAAAGGGATGGGCATGACTAGTTGGGAATCAATTCGTAAAGTTGAAATACCAATGGCTATGCCAGTGATAATGGCGGGAATTCGTCTATCTGCCGTCTACGTGGTAGCTTGGACTACCTTAGCATCTTATATTGGTGCCGGCGGTTTAGGTGACTTTATCTTCAACGGTTTACAACTGTATAAGATCGACTTGATCCTTGCGGGGACGATTCCAATCACAATCCTAGCCTTGTTAACCGACTTACTACTAGCGAAATTGGAAAAATACTTAGAGCCTCAAATCCGACGCCAAGAGGAGGTCTCAGAAGAATAATGAAATTCAGTCAAAAAATTAGCAAATTACTACTTCTTCTCATGTCATTTCTTATCCTGAGTGCCTGTAGCTTGCCTGGTGTCAGCTCAAGTCAGGAGAAAGCGATCCGGGTGGCCGGTCTAGCGACTACCGAGGGACGGATTCTCAACGAGATTGTCCGACAGATGATTGAACACGAGACCGATCTGAAAGTTGATACCATTAATAACCTAGGGACGTCAGTGGTCCTACACCAGGCAGTAATGCAAGGTGACGCTGATGTGACTTCAGTCCGTTATACCGGGACCGAAATGGCAGCGACTCTGGGCATTGAGCCTGAGAAAGACCCGGACAAAGCCTTGGAATTGGTTCAAGAGATTTTTGCCAAGGATTTTAAGATGAAATATTATGACTCTTATGGCTTTGATAATACCTATGCCTTTATGGTGACCCAAGAGACAGCGGACCGCTTGCAATTGAAGACCGTTGCCGATTTGGAAAAATATAAAGATCAAATCGATGCCGGTTTCGATTCACAATGGTTGATCCGTGAAGGAGACGGCTATCCAGGTTTTGTCGAAGCGTATGGTTTTGAATTGGCTAATAAACATTCTATGCAAATTGGTTTGGTCTATGATGCCCTGGCTGCAGGTAAAATGGATACCGTTTTGGGTTATTCTACCGATGGTCGGATTGCCAGCTATAACTTAGTCACCTTGGAAGATAATTTGAAATTCTTCCCACCCTATGATGCTTCTCCGGCCGCAACGTATGAGATTCTGGAGGAATATCCTGAATTAGACGAAGTCTTAAGTCGTCTGGTGGGTCAGATTGATACAGAAACGATGCAGAAGTTGAATTATACGGCCGACCATCAATTAACGGAACCAGCGATTGTCGCTAAGAATTTTCTCGAAGAACACAATTATTTCAGAGAGGAGGAATAAGATGCAAGATATGAACGTACTCGAACAATTGCTTTATTATATGCAACAAAATAGTGCCTATGTATTTAGTCAATTCCTCCGTCATTTCCTTATTTCGGTCTATGGTGTATTATTTGCTACAGTCATTGGCATTCCTCTAGGTATTTACATTGAACGCCATCGCAAACTCAGTCAATGGGTGATCAGCTTAACCAATATTATCCAGACCGTTCCTTCAATGGCCATGATGTCGATTATTATGATTGTGATGGGCTTAGGAGTAAATACTGTTATCACCACTATTTTCTTCTATTCCTTACTGCCAATCGTTAAGAATACCTATACGGGTATGGCTAACTTAAGTCCTGACTTACGCGATATTGCCAAGGGGATGGGCATGTCTTCTTTACAACGTTTGCTTAAAGTCGAGCTACCTTTATCCATGTCAGTGATTATGGCCGGGATTCGTAACGCCTTGATTGTGGCGATTGGGATTACCTCAATTGGTACCTTTATTGGTGCAGGTGGCTTGGGAGATATCATTACCCGCGGGATTGATGCAACCGACGGTAGTGCTATTATTATTGCCGGTGCCTTACCCACAGCCCTAATGGCGATTATCATGGATATTATTTTAGAAGCCATTCAAGGCCGATTTAGCCATCAGATTAAAGGATGAAAAAACGTAGGATATTATTTGACATTTGATAATGATGAAGGTATGATTAGAAAAATATTAAAACGCCTTGATTTGGAAAGTAAACCGAAGATGAATTGATAGAGAGCCTATGGTTGGTGGAAATAGGTAAGGATTCTAAGTTGAAAATGGCCAATGAGCGGTCACTATGAATGCTTGACAATAATAGTGAACGGATGCCTCCGTTATGCTGGCTATAGTATAAGCTACAGAAATTTGTAGTCGTACTATATAAGGTTATACCAGTGATGGTTTAACGAATTAAGGTGGTAACACGAAGACTCTCGTCCTTATTTGGATGGGGGTCTTATTTTTTTAGGAGGGATAAATTAAATCAATCATGAAGCGGAAGCGAAATTGCATCTTCTAACAATAAGAAAGAGGGATTATATGAAAAAATTAACTAAAGTATTTGTGGTACTGGTAACGGTATTTATTAGCTTCTTAAATTTTAGTGCGTTGGCTTCAGCCGGGGAATTTGAAGGTCAAACCGTCAAAATTGGGGTGGTTGGCGAAGAGTATGAAGAATTATGGGAATTTGTCGCTGAGAGCGCCAAAGAACAAGAAGGGATTGATATCGAGGTCGTCCTCTTGACCGATTATAATATTCCCAATGTCGCTTTGGCCGATGGGTCGATTGATTTGAATGCCTTCCAACATGATGTCTTCTTAGAGAATTGGAATAAAGAAAATGATGGCGATTTGGTCACCATTGGCTATACAGTCACTGTACCGACGCGAATTTATTCAGACAAATATAAATCGCTGGATGAATTGCCAGAAGGGGCTAAGATTGCTGTCAATGCGGCTCCCACCAGCTTAGGCTATAATCTCCAAAGTTTAGAAAGAGCCGGCTTGATTAAATTAGCCGAGAGTGACGAGCTCTTACCTACCTCAAATGATATTGAAGAAAATCCTAAAAAATTAGAAATTGTCGAACTGGATGCGGCCAATATTCCGGCTGCTGTTTCCGATGTGGATGCGGCTTTTATTGATGATTCCTTCCTAGCATCCACTGATTTCCGTCCGAATGATGCCATTTATGTGTATGGCGATACCCCTGAAACGATCAATCTGTCTCGGGTAAATAATATTGTGGCCCGGTCGGAAGACAAAGAGAATCCGTTATATTTGAAGATTGTCGAACTTTTCCAAACCGATGAGGTGGCCCAAGAAATTGATCGGATTTTTGAAGGCGGATCGATTGCCGCCTGGGATTTAGTTGAACAAGAGGAGAAGGAATAATTAAATAGAATTTATTATTAAACTCGTGAACACTTTAGAGATGTGTTGGCGAGTTTTTTGGTGTCTAAATTTGTAAAGACTCCGATCAGATCTATTATTTGAAAATTTGCCCCCCTTGATTTGTAGGGGAAAGCATGCAGGTAAAATTTTACCGAATTCTGCCAATTTGCTCAGCTATAGGCACTCTCTTCGTCTTTTTCGATTAATGCAATGATTTTTCCCGGTCATAAAAAATGATTGAATTAATTATAACCATGAAAACGTTATAATTTATAAAGAAAGGAGAGGTAAAATGACAAATTGGTTAGATATTCAAGACAAGGTATATGTGGTAACTGGAGGTTCTTCAGGGATTGGTGCAAGTATTGTTCAACGCTTATTGGAAGTAGGCGCAAAGGTAGCAAACTTCGATTTAGTAGACCAAGAAAATCAAGATGAACGTTATCTCTTCGTGAAAGTGGACGTCACTTCCAGTCAAGAAATTGAACAGGGGATTCAAGCTGTCCTTGATAAATTTGGGACGATTGATGGTTTAGTCAATAATGCGGGAATTAATATTCCGGCCCTCTTAGTTGACGACAAGAATCCTAAGAGTAAATATGAGATTAACGAAGGCTTATTTGATAAGATGATTTCAATTAATATGAAAGGATTCTATATGGTCGCTCAAGCGGTTGCCCGGATTTTGGTGGACAAAGGGCAAGGAGTCCTCATCAATATGGGATCAGAAGCTGGATTAGAAGGGTCTGAAGGCCAATCATGCTATGCTGCGACTAAAGCGGCAGTCTATAGCTTTACCCGTTCATGGGCTAAAGAATTAGGTAAGAAAGGCGTTCGTGTCGTAGGTGTTGCTCCGGGGATTATGGAAGCAACTGGACTTCGAACCGATGCTTACGAAGAAGCTCTATCATATACGCGTAATATCACTGTAGATGATCTTAGAAAATCATATGCCAAAACCACCACCACCCCTTTAGGAAGATCAGGAAAACTTTCTGAAGTTGCCGATACCGTATGTTTCTTATTATCTGAACGGGCTGGTTACATCACAGGGGTGACGTTAAATATTGCCGGAGGTAAAACTCGAGGATAAGGGAGTCGAGAAATGTGAGTCTATTAATCCGATGGTATGAAATCTTAAATTTATTGTTAACTCAGAAGACTATCTCTTTAGATAAGTTGGAAGACCACTTAAAGCTAAGTTCAGCAACTGTAAAGAAATCGATAGATTTATTAAATCAAGAAATTGCGCCTTTTGCAGAAATCATCGAGCAGTCTTCATCATATTTTCTAAAAATTTATGATTATGAAAAATTCGATCTGATTAAAACTGGCTCCTTGAAGAAACAAGCAGATTATAATTCGACGACCAAACGCAAGGCCTTCTTGCTCAGTAAGTTACTCGCTAGTAAGACTCCACTGACCATTTTGGATTTTGCGGAGTTATTAGATGTGAGTAAGGGAACCGTCAGCAATGACCTCAAGAGTCTGAAACAGGATTTATCTCATTATGATTTGAATGTGATTTCGATTCAAAATAAGGGCATAGACATTGCTGGATCTGAATTGGATTTACGTCTAGCCTACATTAACTATGCCCTTGATTTTTTTAATTATACTTACATCGATCAAGTGCTGATTGACTTTATTATTGGCTTAGGAGAGCAGTATAAGATCAAGAAACGCAATATTTTATTACTGATCAAAAGTCTAGAAACAAGCTTATTTCGTCTGCGTAATCAGCATTTTCTGCAAGCAGCGATTCCCTATTATTCAGCGGATATTTTAGATCATCCATTTTTTGAAGAGTTTTTCGTTTTTATCGAGAATCACGAGAAATATACTTTGAGTAATTTTGAGAAGAGCTTTCTGACCTATCCATTAAATGTCGATGATGCAGGCATTATTAGAGATTGCGTTGACATTAATCAAGCGCTGATTGAGGACATGAGTCGACAAGTACTAACAAAGATTAATCAAGTCTTTCTTCTTGAGATTCCGCAAGATAGCTTTGTCAGTCTCTTGGGTAAGCATCTTCATTATTTAGTCCATCGGGCCATATTCAAATATAAATTAGATGATTTATTTCATGGAGAAATCCAAAAGAAATATCCCTTCTCTTATAGTATGGCTAAATATGCTAGTGAAGAAATCAGTGAATATTTAAAGCTAGCAATTGATCCGATTGAAATTGATTATTTGACCTTTTATTTTGAATTGATTATTCGTGAATTTTCTTTAAATCAAGCGAAGAAGATTGCCATTATTTGTAATACGGGTTATGCCACCGCTGGGATGATTAAGCACCAGATTCAGAATGTGGTGGGTCACGATATCGAGATCGTTCAATTCTCTGAGGAAGATTATTACGAAGAGGATTTAAGCGATTTTCTGGCCATTATTACCATGATTCCCTTGAGTAAAATTCCCGATAATATTCCATCCATTCGGATTTCCAATATATTTAATGATGAATACTTGTCGAGAGAATGGCAACGAATTATCAAACAGACGCTAGCCTTTCCCAAATACACTCACTTTGATTTGCAACCGTTGTTAGCTGAGCAGACTTATGAAGAACATCTAAGTCAAATGGTTGGGTCTTTACAAGAGACTTATCAAATTTCTACCGATATGCTGGCGAGATTAAAATCTAAATATCATGATGCTTCGCTACTTTTTGGCAGTGGGATTGCCTTTCCTCACGAAGTGGATCCGAACACCAATCAGTTAATTTTAAGTGTTGGGGTGCTTCCTCAATCGATTGAGATTGAAGACGAAAGTATCGAAATGATTATATTATTGATTATCCCTGAAAATATTTTGGATTATGAAGAACATGATTTGTTAGATATTTATGATTTGATTTTTGAAATTGCTCAGAACGAAGAAATAAAAGAAAATATTAAAGCTTGTCAGACCAAAGAAGATTTAATCAAATATTTACAGAGGAGGGGGTATATTCAATGAGTTATTTATGGATGTTAGGAATAATCGGCATTTGTGCTTATGGCCTGCAATTTTACCTAGGTTTAAGACAAATTAATCATTTCAATGCCGTTTACAAAAAACTCAGACAACAAGGACGCGTGGTTATTGGCCGCAAAGTCGGTCGGCTGAAAGCGGGCACGATTGTATTATTCTTAATTGATTCAGAGGATCGGATTTTAGCCTGCCAGTTAATGCAAGGGGTTTCAGTGATCGCTAAGTTCAAGGATATTCCAGCCTATGTTGGACATGACATGCATTTTATTGATCGTAAACATCCACTGGTCCAAAAAGAAAACAAACTCACTCAACTTGCCATGGAGAATGCGCGTGATGTCTTTGTCATGCATGCGACCGGCCTCCCTGTCGACACACAACCGCAAGCAAGTTGGAATATCGTGGAACAAGTGAAATTGTATCTTCAACAAATTATTTACAAAGTAAAAGGAGTGAAACAGCATGCAAGCAATCGTTAAATTTGCTGAAGGCTTCATGAATTTATTTCAATCTGGAGCCAATGTCTTTATTTCATGGATGGGATCAATTGTTCCCTTAGTCTTAATGTTAATGGTATTAATGAATACATTGGTAAAGATGCTGGGTGAAGAAAGAGTCACTAAACTGGCTCAAATTTCTTCTAAAAACTGGATTACCCGCTATATGCTTCTACCTTTTGTATCTGCCTTTATGCTAGGGAATCCGATGGCGATCTCAATGGGCCGGTTCTTACCAGAATATTACAAGCCAGGCTATGTGGCTTCGCAAATGCAATTCTGTCATACTAGCAATGGGGTGTTTCCTCATATTAATCCGGGAGAGCTATTCGTTTGGTTAGGTATCGCTCAAGGGATTGAAACCTTAGGCTTAAACACGATGGAATTAGCCATTCGTTACATGCTTGTCGGAATTATTATGAACGCAATCGGTGGTTGGGTAACCGACTTCATGACCGAATATGTCTCTAAACAACAAGGCGTTAAGCTGAGCAAAGTCATTGAGGAAATATAGGAGGGATTAATATGGCTTATCAAAGTATAATTGTAAGAAAAGGATCTGGCGGATTCGGCGGTCCCTTAGTCATCCAACCTACTGAACAAAAACATAAATTTATCTATATCGTTGGCGGGGGCGAACGTCCAGATATCGTGGATAAAATTGAAGAATTAACCGGTATGGAAGCAGTGAACGGCTTCAAAACTTCAATCCCAGATGATGAAATTGCTTTGGCGATTATTGACTGTGCGGGAACTTTACGCTGTGGGCTTTATCCGAAAAAGGGCATCCCTACCATCAATATTATTCCGACAGGAAAGAGTGGACCGCTCCAACAATATATTACTGAAGATATCTATGTATCTAATGTAGGGCTTAAACAAATTGAACTTTATCAAGATGAAAGTCAAACAACTCAAGAACAAGCAGTCGAGACCCCTGCAACAAAGTTGAGCTCTGAATCTACTGTTGAAGTTAAAGACAATTCTAAATATGATACCAGTAAGAAGATTACTGAACAAACTAAAAACCCGAGTTTTATTGCTAAGATTGGGATGGGAGCTGGGAAGATTGTAGCGACCTTTAACCAATCTGCTCGGGAAGCAGTTCAAACCATGATTAATGTAGTGATTCCATTCATGGCTTTCGTAGCCTTATTAATTGGGATTATTGAAGGCTCAGGGGTCGGTACTTGGATCGCTAATGTCTTAGCCCCATTAGCTGGAAATATTTGGGGCTTGATTTTGATTGGCTTTGTCTGCTCTTTACCATTCTTATCACCATTGTTAGGTCCAGGAGCTGTCATCAGTCAGATTGTTGGAACCTTGATTGGGGTTCAAATTGGCCAAGGCCATATCCCACCTCACTTAGCTTTACCTGCTTTATTTGCCATCAATACTCAAAATGGTTGTGATTTCATCCCAGTAGCCTTAGGTTTAACTGAAGCCAAGGCAGAAACTGTAGAAGTGGGAGTGCCAGCAGTACTTTATTCAAGATTCTTAAATGGTGTACCTCGGGTGATTGTCGCTTGGTTAGCTAGCTTTGGATTATATAGTTAGGAGGAACTATGAATATTTATACAACGCAAGTAACGAAGATAGGTGCTGAAGCCGAACTATTTCATGCCGATCAAATGATTATCTTATTTGGTGATAATGCGCCAGAAGATTTGGCAAATTATACTTATACAATCGGTCTTGAACCCTTAAATGAAGAAATCGTTACCGGTCAAATATTCAAAATTGATCAAATTGAATATCAAATTACAGCGGTCGGGAATTTAGTGGCCAAGAATTTAAGCGATTTAGGTCATATTACCATTAAATTCGATGGCGCGACGGAAGCTTCATTACCAGGTACACTCCATGTTGAAGCCAAAGAAATTCCAGAAATCAAACCTGGATCAAGTATCCAAATTATCGCTTAAGGCAGTTAAAAGGAAATTTCTCAAAAGAGATTAGGGTTTTACCTAGTCTCTTTTTGCTTATATAGGTTCCCACATAAAATAATAAAGTTGAGAGAATCATTGGTTGAAGTGGCCCTTAAAGAAGGAGGATAGTCCAGACTTAGGAGGTGTGATTAATGATTGTTGGTATTTGACGAACATTTTTCTAAAAGTTTAGCTTGCTCAAGTCATCCTGATTTCTCAAAATTTCAGCCATTTGTTGAAAGCGAGCCCAGAATTCATTACAATAAAGTCAGTTATCAATTGATTTAGGTAATTGGTTCTAGCGATCAAAAAAGGAGAAGTGACCATGAAAATATTTCTAGATACAGCGAATATTGCAGAAATTAAACGGATTAATCAATTGGGTATTGTCGACGGTGTAACCACCAATCCTTCACTCGTTTCCAAAGAGGGTCGAAATTTTGAAGAAGTCATCAAGGATATTTGTTCAGTTGTTCCTGGACCTGTTTCGGCCGAAGTGATTGGCTTGACCCATGATGAAATGGTCAATGAAGCACGCCAAATTGCTAAATGGGCGGACAATGTGGTTGTTAAGATTCCGATGACCCAAGAAGGATTAAAAGCAGTTCATACTCTTTCTCAAGAAGGCATTAAGACCAATGTGACGTTAATTTTCTCAGCGGCTCAGGCCTTATTGGCGATGAAAGCTGGTGCGACTTTTGTCAGTCCATTTATTGGTCGTTTAGAAGATATCGGCACCGATGCCTATCAATTGATTGCCGATATTCGTCAAATCATTGATGTTTATGGCTTCTCAACCGAAATTATCGCTGCCAGTGTGCGCAATCCGTATCATTTTGAGATGAGTGCCAAGTTAGGTGCTCACATTGCCACAGTGCCATCAAGTCTCTTCGAGAAATTAATGGCCCATCCATTGACCGATCAAGGGATTGAAGGCTTCTTGAAAGACTGGGAAAAATTCCAAAACAAATAGATTGAAGGAGAGTGCCAATGTTTACTGATAAAGATTTGTTAGCCGTTAATTCGCTAAGAGCCTTAAGTATTGCTCAGATTGAAGCGGCCAATTCTGGCCATCCGGGTCTGCCTTTAGGCGCTGCCCCAATGGCTTATGCTCTATTTGCTGACCACCTTGAAGTAAATCCACAGGATGCTCAATGGTTTAACCGCGACCGCTTTGTACTTTCTGCGGGTCATGGTTCTGCCTTATTATATAGTTTGCTACATTTGTCAGAATTTAACCTTTCGCTAGAAGATTTGAAAGGATTCCGTCAATGGCAATCGAAGACGCCAGGGCACCCAGAGTATAATCATACGGAAGGGGTCGAAGCTACGACCGGACCGCTCGGCCAAGGTCTGGCGCAAGCCGTCGGCATGGCTATGGCTGAACAGCATACAGCGGCTTTATATAATACGGATGACTTCAAGATGATTGACCATTTCACTTATTGTTTAGTGGGGGATGGTGACCTGATGGAAGGCATTTCTTATGAAGCTATTTCTTATGCAGGTCGGCAAAAACTTGATAAATTAATTGTCTTGTACGATTCTAATGATATTTCCCTGGATGGCGATTTAAGCCAAGCCTTCAATGAAAATATTGCTGAGCGCTTTGAAGCAGCTCATTGGCATTATATTCGGGTCGATGATGGCAATGATTTGAATGAGATTTCAGCAGCCATTACCCGAGCTAAGGAATTTAAGGGCAAACCCACCATTATTGAAGTCAAAACAGTGATTGGTTATGGTTCACCCGAACAAGGAACCAGCAAAGTTCACGGTAGCCCGCTCGGTCAAGATAATTGGGCAGCAACCAAGGATGTTTATCAATGGACTTTAGATCACTTTGAAGTGCCTGAAGAAGCACGAGAAATCTTCCATCAGAAAGTGGTTGAACGAGGGCAAAAAGCCTACCAAGCTTGGCAAGACAAATTCGAAGCTTACCAACAAGCCTATCCCGAGAAAGCTGAAATGATGCGCTTGGCTTTTGAACGTAAGTTGCCAGAAGACTTTGATCAAGCCCTAGAGTATCTCCCAGATTCTACCAAGGCAGATGCGAGCCGATCTTCGAGTGGTAAAGCGATTCAAGCCTTGGCTCAAAAGATTCCCTATTTTTGGGGCGGTTCAGCCGACCTTTCAGGTTCGAATAAGACGATGATTAACGATTCGATGGACTTTATGCCAAATCAACGTGAAGGTAAGAATATTTGGTTCGGCGTGCGTGAATTTGCCATGGCCGCCATGCTCAACGGGATTACCCTTCACGGGGGAAGCCGAGTATTCGGTGGAACTTTCTTTGTCTTTAGTGATTACTTACGTCCTGCTGTGCGTCTATCTGCCTTATCCCAACTGCCAGTAGTGTATGTAATGACCCATGATTCAGTGGCCGTGGGTGAAGATGGCCCTACCCATGAACCGATTGAACAATTAGCTGGTTTCAGAGCGATGCCCAACCTGAATGTAATACGTCCAGCGGATGTCAATGAAACATTCGCAGCTTGGAAAGTAGCCATCCAAGAAACTGATCGACCAAGTTTGTTGGTTTTATCACGGCAGAATTTACCGGTCCTAGAGGGTAGTCAATCCTTGGCCGAATCCGGTGTCGATAAAGGGGCTTATGTCCTTTCACCAAGTCAAGCGGACCAAGCAGATGGAATTATTATTGCCACCGGTTCTGAAGTTCAACTGGCTCTTGATGTCCAAAAGATTCTTAAGGACAAAGAGATTGATGTTTCAGTGGTCTCTATGACAGCAAGCAATCGTTTTGATGAGCAAAGTCAAGAATATCAGGAAAGTGTGTTGCCTGATACCGTGGCAAACCGTATGTCCATTGAAATGGCAGCGAGCTTAGGTTGGCACAAATATGTGGGTCGCCATGGACTAGTTATGGGTATTGACCGTTTTGGTGCTTCAGCGCCAGGAGAAACAGTCGTCAAAGAATATGGCTTTGATGCTGAGCTACTTGCCCAAGCTTATCTGGATCATTTTAAGAAATAGATTAAAAATATTTTGACAAGTAAAAAATTTAGATATATAATTTTGTTAGAAAACGTATTCAGAGTGTAACTATTCAATTAGGCATAATGATTTCCGCTGTGAAGTCATTATGCCCATTTTTTTGGAAAGGAGGCTATATGAAGATTATTCAATCCCTCAATCAGAATGCAGTCTTAGTGAGAAACCAGGCCAATGAGGAGATTATTCTTACGGGTCGCGGAATTGGCTTTGCGAAGAAAGTTGGCGATACGGTAGACGAAGATAAGATTTCCAAAGTTTATCAATGTGAGTACACTAGTGAACAAAAGATAATTGTTGATGCGATTAAAGAAATTCCAGAAGATATTCTTTTGATTACCGAAGACTTGTTAACGCATGTCGAAGATATGCTTGGTGAACAATTTATCCCTTTTACGTCTATTACCTTTGCCAGCCACCTCTACCATGCCTTAGCTCGGTCGAAAGATGCGAAGCATTCAAATTTATCATTACAAACTGAATTTAAACATATATTTCCTCGAGAATATCAAGCAGCTATTTTTTCAATTCGTTATTTAAAAGAGAAATATGATTTATTCTTAGATGATTTAGAAGTTTCTTTCTTGATTCTACATTTCTTGAATGGTTCAAAGAAAGCAACCAATTTATCTTCAATGCTAGAAATTGGCAAAATTATTGGTGAGATGATTGTGATTATTGAGGATAATTTGCCGGGTCCCTTAGACAAAGAGAATTTATTCTATGATCGATTTATTTTGCATTTGAGGTATTTCTTAATCCGTAAGATGAATGGTCAACAGAGCAATGATTCGCAGATGGGCGAGCTGTATCAATTCGTGTCTCACAAATTTAGTAAGGCTCAAGCCATTGTCGAGAAAGTGTGCCAAGTATTGGCGAAAGATTATCAATTAGCAGTCGAAGATTCTGAGAAGTTATATCTGACTTTACATATACAAAGGTTGATTGATGAACTTAAAATGATTGGAAAGGAGTTAGATAATGACTGAAATTAAAGTTTTAGCTTTAAAGCAAAAGGGTTTGAGCACTGCCCAGGATGTCCTGGCTTATATGGGTCAGCAACTCGAAGCAATGGGTGCGGTTCGACCAAGCTTTATTCCCGCCATTCAAGAGCGTGAGGAGACTTTTGCAACCGGGTTGCAAGTCCATGATTATGGCGTGGCCATGCCTCATACCGATAGCGACCATGTCAAGAAATCAACCATCGCTTTTATGACCCTAGATCAACCAGTTATTTTTAAACAAATGGGTGACGGACAGGAAGTGCCCGTGAGTTTGGTGGCCATGTTAGCCTTAGCCGATGCTCACAGCCATTTAGAAATGTTACAAGAATTAATGATGTTGTTCCAGGATCAAGAGCTGGTCAAAGAGGCAATGGCTTATTCTGATAGTTCAGAAAATCGAGACAAAGTACTGAAATTAGTTCATAAAATTATAAAATAGGAGGTTAGTCAAATGGATTATATTCAAAGTTTTATTGATTTAGGTCCTTCAATCGTTCTACCGATTATTATCTTTATCTTTGGTTTAGCCTTAGGAACGCCAGCCAAGAAAGCATTCTTAGCTGGGGTAACGGTCGGGATTGGATTTATTGGCTTGAATTTGGTAACAGGTCTATTAGGCGATAATTTGGGACCAGCTGCCCAACAAATGGTTGAACGATTCGGCTTGAATTTAAATACAATTGATGTGGGTTGGCCAGCTGCTTCGGCCATTTCTTATGGAACTTTATTGGGTAGTCTAGCGATTCCGATCGGAATTGGTGTCAACTTATTACTATTATTCTTTGGGATTACACAAACCTTGATGGTCGACTTATGGAACTTCTGGCATGCTGCCTTTGTGGCGTCATTAATTTATGCCTTGAGCAATAATTTTATGCTAAGTATTTATGGGATGATTATTTATTTATGTTTAATGTATTTATTGGCCGATATTATAGCTCCGATTATTAATGATTTTTATGGTTTCCCTAATATTACTTTTCCGCATGGAACTTCTGCTCCGGGATTCTTGATTGCTCTACCCTTTAACTGGTTATTCGATCGGATACCTGGATTTAATAAAGTAGAAGCTGATCCTGAGACAATTCAGGATAAGTTTGGTATTTTTGGTGAAACAACAGTAATGGGCTTGATCATCGGGATTGTGATTGGCCTGTTCGCAGGTTATGATTTAGGCGCTACTTTGAAATTAGGGATTGCCTTAGCCGCGGTAATGGTGCTTCTCCCAAGAATGGTGGCTTTGTTAATGGAAGGTTTAACCCCCATCTCAGAAGCAGCCAATGAATTTGTTCATAAACGTTTCCCAGGTCGTGAGTTAAATATCGGTATGGACTCAGCCCTTGCCGTAGGCCATCCAGCTGTCTTATCGAGTTCATTAATCTTGGTGCCCATTACCATTCTTTTAGCCTTTATTCTACCTGGCAATAAGACTATTCCTTTTGGTGATTTGGCCACCATCCCTTACGCCGTCTGCTTAATGGCACCGGTCTTCCGTGGTAATATTATTCGGACGGTGATTGCCGGTACCTTCTATATGGGCTCCATTCTATATATTACTTCCTGGGTAGCTCCACTGGTAACGTCAGCTGCCCAAGCTGCGAACTTTGAAATGGGTGGCAACAGCAGTATTACAGCTTTAGTAGAGGGTGGCTTGTGGCCAACTTGGCTTTTCGTGACCGCTGCAGATAATCTGCCATGGATTTTCCTAACGGTAATCTTTGTAATTATTCTAGCGGCCCTATATTATGTTAATAAGGTTAGAAAACCTAAATTAGTTGAAGGAGAAGAATAATGAAGAAAATATTAATCATGTGTGGTTCAGGAATTGCGACCTCAACCGTCGTTACCAAAAAAGTTGAAGAATGGCTAAAAAATAAAAAGATGGATAAGGATGCTAAAATTTATCAATCTAAAGTAGCGGCTGAAGTAAGTCATGTTGACGAATATGATGCCGTGATTTCAACCACTGTCGTACCAGATAAAATCAAAGACAAAGTTATTAATGGCGTTCCTTTATTGACGGGCGTTGGTAGTGACGCTGTCTTCAAACAATTAGAAGAGAAGTTAAGTTAATAGCACACTACATAGAGCGTGATTTAATTGCAGAATTCAATTAGTCATGCTCTTTTTGACTAAAGATAGTGTAGGAGGTCATTATGAAAATTACTGCGAAGCAATTATTGTATCAAGCCCGTCGTCAACATTTTGCGGTGCCAGCTACCAATTTTATTGATCTGGATTCAGCGCGAACTTTTGTCGCTACTGCTGAAGCTAGAGGCTTACCGTTGATTTTGGCCTATGCTCAGTCGCACCGCCATATTTTGTCTTTGGAAGAAGCGGCGGCGATTGGTAACTTAATGGCCGACCAAGTCTCCGTTCCGGTCGTACTCCATTTGGATCATGGCGAGGACATCAACTTTATCGGTCAAGCGATTGAATTCGGTTTCTCTTCGGTCATGATCGATGCTTCAATGGACTCTTTTGAAGTCAATATAGCGAAAACCAAAGAAGTGGTCGCTTTGGCTCATGCACATGGTGTGTCTGTCGAAGCTGAATTGGGTCATGTCGGTGCCAATGATATCTCCGAAGCGAGCCAAGTGACCGATTCTATTTATACTGAAGTTGATGATGTGATTGAATTTATTCAACAAACGGGGGTGGATTCACTGGCTGTCTCCATTGGCACTGCTCATGGTCTCTATAAAGGAGAGCCGAAATTGAATTTCGAACGACTTCAAGAAATTTATAACATGACTGAGATTCCTTTAGTTTTACATGGTGGGTCATCGACTGGTGACGAAAACTTAAATCGGTGTGCCCGCCAAGGGATCAGTAAAATCAATATTTATTCTGATTTCATTCATGCTGCTTATCAAGCGATTCAAACTCAAGATCCCCAAGATTATATCACCCTCAAATCAGTGGCTAACCAAGCCATGGCTCAGGTCCTCAACCATTATTATGATGTCTTTGAAACCCTAGCGCTAAAGGAGGAATTCGATGTCCAAGCCTAAAATTACTCTACCGTTCTTTATCTTTAATCCCAAGTCCTATTTGTATGGTCAAGCACTGTTGGATCTAACCCAGCTGGCTGAAGACCTTGCCCAACAGTATGAGATGACCATCTTTGTCACCGGACCCTATGCCCACCTATATCAAATGAGCCAACTAACTGACAAGGCTAAGATCTGCGCCCAACATCTGGACGGAATTGAACCCGGGCGGGGTATGGGGGCTGTTTTAGCAGATAGTTTGAAAGCTGTGGGAGTGCAAGCCAGCTTCTTAAACCATGCCGAACATCCTTTAAGTCTTGCAGAACTGACTCAAGCCATTGACCGTGCTCATGCCCTAGATATAGTGACCATTGTCTGTGCGGACTCCTTAAAAGAAGCTGAAGCGATTGCGATGTTGCATCCCGATATTATCTTATGTGAACCGACAGAATTAATTGGCACTGGGCAGACTAGCGGAGCTGATTATATCCAACAGACGAATCAAGCGATCCATTCGATTGATCCCGAAATTCTCGTGATGCAAGCGGCTGGAATTTCAAGTGCCCAAGATGTGTTTGAGACCATTCGTTTAGGGGCCGATGGGACGGGCTGTACCAGTGGCATTGTCAAAGCCGATAACCCTGAACAAATGTTGAAAGAAATGGTCGAAGCGGCCTATCAGGCCTATCAAACAAAGGAGGATTCGAATGAAGTTATATAAAGAAACTCTAAAAATTGACACTCAAGCCGATAAAACGACCTATGTCGATATTACCACCCAAGTTCAAACAGTGATTCAAGAGAGTGGAATTCAAGAAGGCATGGTAACTGTCATTACTCCTCATACGACCTGTTCCGTATTTTTTGAAGAATATTCCCATGATATCGATGAGAAAGGAGATGAATTCTTACAAGCCGATTTAAATGAGGTCTTAGCCAAGCTAATTCCAGCCCATGATTCGGCAGAGAGCTATCATTACCCCGGAGAGGCCCACTACCAAGCGGTAGAGTCTTGGCCCGATGCCGACAAGTATCTGCCCAACGGGGATCGGAAAGCCTTGTGGAATGGCGATGCCCATTTAAAAGCTACTTTGATTGGTTCTAGTCAAAACTTTGATGTCAGCCATAATCGCTTAGGCGTTGGAACTACTGGCTATATTTATTTTGCGGATTTTGATACAACACGCGAACGGACACGACAATGTAAAATCATAGTGATGGGAGAATAGAAAGATTTCATCGCGCTTCCATTGCCTTCATCCTTTCTTTTGGGTATGATTAGAGTATCTTAGAATGTTTTCATAAGAGAGGATGGATTTAATGAAAATCAAAGAATTTTTGCGTGATGATCTAATTTTTCTTGAAGAAGCAATTGCGAGTGATGAAGCAGCCTTCCAATTTATGGGCGACAAGGCTCAGACGCTTGGCCTAGTTAAGGATAGCTTTGGGCCTAGCTTAGTTGAACGTGAACGTGAATTTCCTACCGGTATTTTAGTTAATGATACGGGAATCGCAATTTCTCATACCGACCCAGAACATATTGAAGAAGAATTTATCGGGTTGATTCGTCCAAGTCAACCTGTTTCCTTTAAGTTAATCGATGATCCAGAAAAAGATATTCCAGTAAAACTAATCTTTGTCTTAGGATTGAAGAAGGCCGTGAATCAATTAGAATCATTAAAAGAAATCACTAAATTAATCGAAGATCCAGCTAGTTTAGAAAAATTATTAAACAGTCAAGATATTAAGTCCATTCTTTAATCAAATTCCCTTTCCAAAATCTACATTCAAATATCCATAGCATTCAAATTAGAATACGAATTAGTGTGACATGCAAGACCCATATAGTCCCAACTAGCCTTGTTGCCATGACGATGATGGATAAACTGGCTCAGCAGAAGATGTCTAGTAAAGCTAGTCCTTGGTACTCGGTCGCGTGTTCACGCTGATTCGTTTTTGTGTTTTTGCCAGAATCTTTATATCCTTTGGAATAATAATGAAAGCGTCCCTAGATTCTCATTGTGTTCTCAGATTAAAGCTTGACTAGACAAGTATATCATTGTAATCTTGATAGGGAATTATAGAAAGGAGGTGTGAGAGATGATTAAGTTAGCAACGATTGGAACTTCGTGGATTACCGAGCAATTTATAGAAGCGTGTATCGCCGAAGGATCTTATCAACTGAGTAAAGTTTATTCTCGAACCCTAGACAAGGCTCAAGCCGTTGTTGATAAATATAAGCAAGGGAAGGCCGTTGATGATTTAGCCGATCTGTATCAAGATGATGTAGATATTATTTACATCGCCAGTCCCAATGCCCTTCATTATGGCCATGCGATTGAAGCACTTAAGCATGAAAAGCATGTTATTGTCGAGAAACCTCAATTTGCCAATTTAAATGAGTGGCAAGATGCTCATGACTTAGCTCGTGAGAAGGATTTGTATTTATTTGAAGCAATTCGTCATATTCAGAATCGTAATTATAAGTTATTAAAATCATTACTCGCTCAAAAATTAGTCGAATTAGACCAACCCTTCTTGGGAGCGGCCTTGAATATTGGTCAATACTCGTCCAAGTATGACGCTTATGTCGACGCGATTGAACATCAGGGCAATTTGCCAAACATTTTTAATTTGGAATTTGCCACAGGAACCTTGATGGATATCGGTGTCTACCCAATATATGTGGCAGTAGACTTATTTGGCATGCCGGATCAGGTGGATTATCAGCCAGTAAAAGGCCCGAATGGGGTCGATTTAATGGGGACAATTATTTTTACCTATGATACGTTCCAAGTTACTATTTTTATTTCTAAGGCAGTACATTCGACGAAACCGAGTGAAATTTATATTGGCGATGAAACGATAGTGATTCCTTATATTTCTGAAATGGATCGCATCGATGTGGTCACTCGCCAGAATGTCTGTGTGCAATCTTATCAATATCCAGAATTACAACCGATGTATGATGAGGCCAAGTATTTTGCCGATATCTTGCAAGGCGCTGAAACCGATTACGCTTATCAGGATTTAGAGAAACTCAGTCAACAAGTGACTCGAGTGATGCAAGATTTAAGGGAAGTTGCTGATATCGAATTTATTAAAAGAAGTCATTAAAGGAGGTTAAGAGATGGTTGGAATTATTATTGCCAGTCATGGTGAATTTGCCGCTGGAATTAAACAATCGGCTGAAATGATTTTCGGTCAACAAGAAAATCTAGCGACAGTGACCTTCATGCCCAACGAAGGGCCAGAAGATCTACAAGCCAAATTACGTCAGGCTATTGAAACAGTGGCTAGTGACGAAATCTTATTCTTGGTTGATTTATGGGGTGGCAGTCCATTTAATCAAGCCAATTTATTATATGAGGAAGACCCAGACCATCGGGCGATTGTGGCCGGGTTAAGTTTGCCAATGTTAATTGAAGCATACGCCAATCGCTTATCTAAGAACACAGCCCATGAAGTCGCTGAGGCTATTTGCCCGCCAGCGATTGAAGGGGTTAAAGTTCGTCCTGAGAGCTTGCAAGCGGAAGCGGCTCCAGCAGAAGTAGCGAATGTCGGTCCTGTGGTTCCGCAAGGAACGATTCCTGAGGGAACTGTTCTGGGTGACGGCAAGATTAAATTTGTCTTAGCTCGAATTGATTCACGCCTCTTGCATGGTCAAGTAGCAACCAGTTGGAGTCGAGAAACTAAGCCAGATCGGATTATCGTTGTTTCTGATACAGTGGCTAAGGATGAATTACGTAAGAAGCTAATAGAACAAGCAGCGCCAACTGGGGTCCATGCTCATGTGATTCCTTTAGATAAATTAGTTCAAGTGTCTAAGGATTCACGGTTTGGTTTGACTCGGGCTCTCCTATTATTTGAGAATCCACAAGACGCTTTGAGTGTTATTGAAAAAGGGGTCGAATTAAAAGAAGTCAATGTAGGATCTATGGCCCATTCAGCCGGTAAAGTTCAATTGAACACTTCCTTGTCGATGGACCAAGCCGATGTAGATACTTATAAGAAGATGCGAGATTTAGGTGTGAAGTTTGATGTCCGTAAAGTTCCGTCAGACCATGCCGGAGATTTATTCAAATTAATCCAATCCAAAGCCAGTAGTGGGCTTAGAGTATAAAGAGGAGGGATCTTATGGATTTTAATTTTATTTCAGTTATCTTAATTCTGATTGTAGCTTTTCTGGCTGGTATGGAAGGGGTCCTGGACCAATTTCAATTCCATCAACCGATTGTCGCTTGTTCCCTAATCGGACTAGCAACCGGTCATGTCAGTGAAGGGGTTGTTCTAGGAGGCGCCCTTCAATTATTAGCCATGGGTTGGGCCAACGTTGGGGCAGCGATTGCACCGGATGCAGCTTTAGCGTCAGTAGCCTCAGCTATTATCTTTATTAAATCAGGTGACTTTTCTGACAATGGTCGTAACATTGCGATTGCGGCAGCGATTACCCTAGCTACTGTAGGTTTGGTTCTAACCATGATTGTCCGTACCCTATCTGTTGTAATTGTTCACCAAGCAGATGCGGCGGCTGAACGTGGAAGTTATCGTGGTGTAGAAATGTGGCACTATGTAGCGCTAGCATGTCAAGGGCTTCGGATTGCTATTCCGGCTGGTCTCTTGCTGTTCATTCCTTCAAGTACCGTGCAAGCAGCTTTAGGTTCATTGCCTGAATGGTTTACTTCTGGAATGACCATCGGTGGCGGCTTTGTCGTGGCAGTAGGGTATGCCATGGTAATTAATTTAATGGCGACACGAGAAGTATGGCCATTCTTCTTCCTTGGTTTCGCCCTAGCTCCATTAAACGAATTGACTTTAATCGCGACCGGGATTATCGGCTTATGCTTGGCAATTATTTATCTCAACTTATCTAAAAACAAGGGTGGCGGCAATGGCGGTTCCGGTGACCCGCTTGGCGACATCTTGAATGACTATTAAGGGGGTAGCGATATGACTGAAAAGATAAGCTTAACTAAATCTGAACGACGTAAAGTAATGTGGCGTTCTCAGCTTCTTCAAGGTTCTTGGAACTATGAACGGATGCAAAATGGGGGCTGGGTCTATTCATTAATTCCTGCTCTGAAGAAATTATATCCAGGACAAGAAGAATCCAAAGCGGCCTTACAACGTCACTTGGAATTCTTTAACACTCACCCTTATGTGGCGGCACCCATTCTTGGGGTCACTTTAGCCTTAGAAGAAGAACGAGCCAATGGCGCACCAATCGATGATGCAGCGATTCAAGGGGTGAAGGTCGGCATGATGGGACCACTTGCCGGGATTGGTGACCCAGTCTTCTGGTTCACGGTTCGACCAATTTTAGGAGCGATTGCAGCTTCATTGGCTACCGGGGGTTCTATTATTGCACCGCTCTTCTTCTTTATCGCTTGGAACTTAATCCGGATTTCATTCCTCTGGTATACCCAAGAATTAGGATACCGTCAAGGTTCTGAGATTACTTCTGACTTATCAGGTGGTTTATTACAAACGATTACCAAAGGGGCTTCCATTCTTGGGATGTTCGTTATGGGAATCCTCGTGCAACGCTGGACCTCAATTAACTTCCCTATGGTTATTTCTCGAGTTAAATTAGCCGAAGGGGCTTATGTTAAATTCCCTGAAGGCAGCGTCAATGGACCCGAATTGCAACGCATTCTGGGTGAACTCGCTTCAGGTGTGTCACTAACACCAGAGAAAGTGACGACTTTACAAGATAACTTGAATCAATTGATTCCAGGTTTTGCGGCCCTGGTACTTACCTTCGTATGTATGTGGCTATTAAAACGTAAAGTCAACCCAATCTTAATTATCTTTGGTTTATTTGCCTTAGGTATCGTGGGCCACGCAGTAGGTATTTTCTAAGATTTATAACTTGTGCATCATTGGCTAATATTTAATATGAGTGATTCAATTACAATTCATGATCAATGATGAATAGCCTTCTACATCCGACTCAAAGCGAAGCAGGATTCAATCAAGTGGACGCCTAGCCACTGAGTGAATTTCTTTATTCGACCTGGGTCGGATTTTTTTTGGACGTTTTTTGGCCAGACACGGCTGAAAATTGGTCTAAATTCTGATACTATTATAAGCAGAATGAGGAGGTGGCGATCTTGGCGGAGTCATTGAACACACGGGTTGATTTTCACACTCGGGCCAATTCGATGAATGGCGGAATTGGTAGCAAACATGGGGATATCCTGATTGGTGACCGTGCTTTTGAATTCTATAATTACCGGAATCCAGAAGATTTTATCCAAATTCCTTGGACTGAGATTGAACGCGTGCGGGCCCAAGTTTATTTCAAAGACAAGTTTATTCGCGGTTTCTTTATTGATACTTATCAAAATGGCAGTTTTAATTTTATTGTCAAGGAAGCTGGCAAAAGCCTAAAAGCCATGTCCGCTTATCTGGCACCCGAACAACTTGTCAAACATAAGCCAGTCCTGTCCTTGAAGAATTTATGGAAGAAGGAGCAGTAAAGATGGATATCATATTTTTAAAAGCATATTTACGTGAGAAAATCTGGGGCGGCCAACAACTGACTGAGGTCTTTAACTTAGATTTACCTAGTGATCATGTGGGTGAAGCTTGGGTGATTTCAGGTCACCCTCATGGGGTCTCAACAATCACGAATGGATCAGTAGCAGGGATGGACTTAGATCAGTTCTATCATCAGCAACCGGAATTCTTTGGTGGTCAGGTGGAAGCAGTCTTTCCTTTGTTAATTAAAATCTTAGATGCTCATCAAGACCTTTCCGTTCAAGTTCATCCTGATGATGATTATGCACGGCAAATGGAAGGCCCTCATGAATTAGGAAAGACGGAATGTTGGTATATTATTGAAGCCGAACCGGGAGCCGAATTAATTTTAGGTCATCATGCTCAAAGTGCGGAAGAATTTAAAGCTATGGTAGAAGCAGGACAATGGGATCAGCTTTTACGTCGCATCCCGGTCAAAGCTGGCGATTTCTTCTATGTCCCCCATGGAACGATTCATGCGATTGGTAAGGGAACCTTAATTCTTGAAACCCAGCAATCATCGGATACGACCTATCGTGTCTATGATTATGATCGCAAAGACCAAGATGGTCAATTACGGGAATTGCATCTCGATTCAGCCATTGCAGTAACCCAGTTTCCTCACCAGGATATGCCTTTAAATATTAAGAAAGAAAATCTGCCAGGCGGTCAGATTATTCAATACTTAGCTAATGAATACTTCTCAGTAACTAAGTGGCACGTGAAGGGTTCTTTGACTGTTCCAGTGGCGGGTAATTATCAATTGATTACTGTCATCCAAGGTCAAGGTGAGATTAGCGTTGCTGGTCAAACTTACCCACTTCGAGCTGGTATGGCCTTTGCCTTAGCCTATGATGTGCCAGAAGTTACTTTACAAGGGCAAATGGAATTAATAGTTTCTACCCCTGGTAAAAAGGCTCAATCTTGACCAATTTTCCTGGTCTTCTTGCTCAATACATTCAAAGTCGACCAGCAAGAATACCATTTCAAATAGTATTGAAGAATACGAATCCGACCCATTCTAAACTATCAGCTTAGCCCTAGCATGTTGAACAAGCTTAGGGTTCAAAGCCTCGGATAGTCTAGAGTTAGATGCAAAGAGTCTCAACTTTTAGGAACTTTTTGCGATGTCGGGTTCGTATTTTTATCGTTTGTTTTGAAATAAAATTTCATGAATAACAAAATATATGGAAAATATTGAAATATTATTTCAAACTGTTATAATAAGAATTAAGATAACGTTTTCATGGGAAGGGGTGGATGGATGCTTGGTTGTTCAGTTTATTTGAATCGGAATCAACAAGATTATAATCTGCAATATCTAGCCAAGCTTGCTAAATTAGGTTTCCAGGGGGTTTTTACTTCCCTTCATATTCCTGAAGAAGATGCGAGTCAATATCTTGATTTACTCCAAAAAATTGGCCAGCAGTGTCAGCGATATCACTTAAGTTTGGCTGTGGATGTCTCCGGACAAGCTTTAGAAAAATTAGGCCTAAATATTCTGGATGTTGCTCAGTTAAAGCGTTTAGGAATTTCCTGTCTCCGGCCAGACTATGGCATTGATGAAGTGACGATAGCTCAGCTATCTCAACAGATGGAAGTAGCTCTTAATGCTTCAACCTTAACGGAACAAAATTTGATTAGTCTGAAAGAGGCGGGGGCAAACTTTCAGCAGATGGAGGCCTGGCATAATTACTATCCTCGTCCTGAAACAGGTCTATCAACCGAGTATTTCCGGCAGAAGAATGACTTTCTTAAAGCAGCCGGTCTAAAGGTCATGGCCTTTGTCCCTGGTAATTTAAATCATCGGGGACCACTCCACCAAGGATTGCCAACATTAGAAAGTCACCGTCCGCTCAATCCTTTCGCTGCCTTTCTAGAATTAGTCCAAGGTTACTATTTGGATAAGATATACGTGGCTGATCCAGGCTTGACTGATTTTAGTCTGAGCCAATTTCAACATTATTTCAAAGATCAGACCATTCTATTACGGGGGCAAAAACTTGGCAGTGATGCCAATATGGACTGGCCAGGTCGTCAGCATAATCGGCAAGATCCGGGGGCATATGCAATACGAAGTCAAGAAGCTCGTCATTTTTATCAAGGGATTGAGATTGAACCGCAACATACCATTGATCGACCCCGGGGCGCTGTGACGGTCGATAACCGTCGTTATCAGCGTTATCAGGGAGAAGTGCAGATCGTTCGTCGAGACTTGCCCGCAGATGCGAAAGTCAATGTTCTGGGTTATATTCATCCGGATGATTGTGCGGTCTTAGATTGGATTGAGCCGGGACAAGCTTTTGAAATTCAATGGATTGGAGGAGAATGCTATGAATCTTGAACATTTAGCCACTGAATCACGGAATCAAGCCACACTAAATTTGGATCAGATGACCAGTCTACAGATTATTCAGCAGATGAATCGAGAGGATGCCAAAGTGGCGCAGGCGATAGCCGGGCAGTTAGGAAAGATTGCCCAATTGATTGATGCAGTCATTAATAGTTTTAAGCAAGGGGGGCGATTAATTTATTTTGGTGCGGGTACGAGTGGACGTTTGGGGGTTTTAGATGCTGCTGAATGTGTACCAACCTTTGGTGTATCCGCAGACATGGTTATTGGTTTAATCGCTGGAGGTCAGCAAGCCATGACCAAAGCCGTGGAAGGTGCAGAAGATTCTCAAGAGTTAGGAAGGGCAGATTTACAAGCAATTGAATTGAGTGAGAAGGATACCGTCGTTGGCATTGCTGCTAGTGGCCGAACACCCTATGTCATTGGCGGGTTGAAGTATGCTTCGGAAGTGGGAGCCTATCGGGGTTCCTTAGCCTGCAACCCTGATGCTGAAATTAGTCAGTATAGTCAGACGGCCATCGAAGTCCAAGTGGGACCCGAAGTCTTGACTGGTTCAACTCGGCTTAAGGCAGGAACGGCACAGAAGTTAGTCTTGAATATGATCTCTACTACTTCGATGATTGGCATTGGTAAGGCCTATCAGAATTTAATGATTGATGTTCAACCGACCAATCAGAAATTGGTTGAACGGGCCAAACGGATTATTATGCAAGCAACTGAAGTTGATTATCAAACGGCGAGCCACTATTTACAGGCAGCCGACCAACATGTGAAGACCGCAATTATTATGGTATTAACCGATTCTAGTAAAGAAGAAGCCCAAGCAAAGTTAAAGCAAGCAAATGGTTTCGTCAGAAAAGCCATTGATAAGGAGGAAAAATAATGTCTAAAGAAAAGATGATGGCGGATCAAATCGCCGAACGCATTGGTGGCTTGACCAATACCAGCAAGGTCTACAATTGTATGACCCGTGTTCGAATTGACCTCAATGATCCTAGTCAGGTAGATGTAGAGGCTTTAAAAGCGATTGATGGAGTTCTAGGTGTGGTTGAAGATGGCAATAACTTACAGATTATTGTCGGTCCAGGTGCCTCTACGAAAGTAGCGACTGCCCTCAATGATTTACGAGGAGTGAGTCATACTGAACAGATTCAAGAGAATTTAGATCCAGAATTAACCCAAAGCAACGATGTTAGTCAAAGAGCTGCTAGCAATAAGGCTGATTTCAAGGCTAAGCAGAAAGACAATGGTTTTAAACGCTTTACTCGGATTATTGCCAGCATCTTCGTTCCATTAATTCCAGCCTTTGTCGGTGCCGGGATTATTGGCGGGATTGCTTCGATTATTCAAAACTTAATTACTTCCGGAAATATCAGTGCCGAAAATTGGGGCCAAATATTGTTGGTCTTAAAGATTATTCAATCTGGTTTGTTTGCTTATCTTAATATTTATGTGGGGATTAACGCAGCCAAAGTCTTCGGGGCTACTGAAGGACTCGGAGGGGTTGTCGCTGGGGTTATTTACTTAACGGGTATGGCTCCTGAAGCTCCACTGATGAATATTTTCTCTGGCCAACCTCTATCACCGGGTCAAGGAGGGATTATTGGGGTCATCTTTGCGGTCTACCTCCTCTCAATTGTTGAGAAATGGTTACGCAAAGTAATTCCGAATTCCTTAGACATTATTGTGACTCCTACCATTGCCTTATTGATTACCGGTTTAATTACCATCTTCCTGATTATGCCTTTAGCGGGTGTGATTTCAACCAGTTTAGTTGGAACGGTCAATAAAGTCTTAGAAGTTGGTGGAGCTGTTGCCGGATTTATCCTCGGAGCAACCTTCTTACCATTAGTTATGTTTGGCTTACATCAAATCTTAACGCCAGTTCATATTGAAATGATTAGTTCTACGGGGGCGACCAACCTCTTGCCAATTCTAGCCATGGCTGGAGCGGGTCAAGTCGGAGCAGCCATTGCCCTATGGATCAAAGCACGTAAAAATCAACAATTAGCTTCTATGATTAAAGGGGCCTTGCCCGTGGGTATTCTAGGAATTGGTGAACCGCTGATTTATGCAGTTACGCTGCCTTTAGGTCGGCCATTTATTACCGCCTGTTTAGGTGGCGGGGTCGGTGGAGCCGTCATCGGTGCCCTTGGAAATATCGGCGCTACTGCCATTGGTCCAAGTGGGGTCGCTTTGATTCCATTGATTGCTAATGGTCGTTGGTTAGGTTATGTCTTTGGCTTATTAGCCGCTTATGCAGGTGGATTTGTCTTAACTTATCTATTTGGTGTCCCACATGAAGCAACCCTAGCTACTGAACTTCATGGTAGCTCAAGTAATCTGGATGTGAATGAGATGTTAAATAATTTATAGGAAGACCATTATCATTCTGGTGATGAGCCATATTTATTGAGTTGATGATGGTATCTATCGATCAATAACCTATCCCAAATCTTAAGGAAAGCGAAGCTTCGTGTGTCATCAATGCTTGCTAAGAATTTGACGCAATCAGGCGCCGAGCTAAGCAAGTGAGACTCACATGATTGAAAACACCTTTCCTAATGATAAGATTTGGGATAGTCTTATTTTAAGATGTTAGAATATAGGTGAAGAGGTGTAAGATGGCTAATTTATTATTATATATTCGGGATCACCGGCATCAATTTACCTCAGCTGAGCAGAAAGTCGCGGATTATATTCTCCATTACCCTCAACAGGTCCTTCAAATGAGTTCAAAAGATTTGGGCCAGGCTTGTGGAGCTAGCTCTTCGGCAGTCGTACGCTTAGCAAAGTCTCTGCATTGTGCTGGTTTTACCGATTTAAAGTTACAATTATCCAACCAATTGGGTAAAGAAGATGCTTTAGAATTGACGGATATTAATCCTGGCGAAAGTATTGCTGACATTAAACATAAATTAACGCTCAATTTAGCTCATTTCTTAAGTCAGAGCGAGTCTTTAATTAATGAAGAAGAGATTCAAGACTTAGTAAGCAAAATACAGTCAGCTTCGATCATCTTTGTCTATGGCGTAGGGGCGTCACATATTGTGGGCAAGGATATTCAACAGAAATTTACCCGGCTAGGCAAACATGTGGTCTGTTCGATGGATCAACATGAGATGGTAGCGATGATGTCTTTACAGCAAGGTGCTAGTATTTTAATCGGTGTGTCTGCCTCTGGAACTACCCTAGAAGTTTGTCATTTAATGCGTTTAGCTAAGGAATTAGGTTTTATTACCGTGTCAATTACTGAAGATAGCCTCAATCCGCTGGCAGAATTGGCTGACTTTAAGCTGAAGACGGTCAAGACGGACCAGGTTCTTCTAAGAAGTGGCTCAACCTTGTCGCTGATTAATCATTTATACTTAGTGGGGCTAATTTATTACAGTTATTTAACATTAAATTATGAAGACAATATTGATTTATTAATGACTACCAAAGAAGGAACCGACCAATTAAAAGAAATTTATCGCCAATGATGAAGCTTTGAGGACCCGAGGTTCTCTTTAAGTAAAAGTCATGCTACAATAAGATAAAATTTTTCTGAATATTGAGGTGGTAATGTGCTCTCCCCAAGGAAATTTAGTTATTACAACAAAGCCTATCTCATTTTGATGATCTTACTCTGGGCCCTATCTTATGATATCTTTTATGATTTAGTCTATTTATTGGCGCCGGGCCAAGTGCTTGAGCAAATGGAATATGCCTTGCTAGATAGTTTGGTTTGCTTAGCTCTCTTACTAATTTATGGCTTTTACTATGACAAGATGCCTTGGAGAGAAAAGACCGAGCCGATTAATTTTACTTACCAGCATCTTTGGCAGATTCCCATCTTAGGCTTGGCCATAGGTGGTCTGGCTTCTCTTTGGTTTAGCCTGGTTGATTGGCTTTTAACTTCAGGTTATCAATTTCCCCAAACTTTAGAGGAGTTCGATCAATCCTGGGATTTTACTGTCCAAGATTCTTATCTCTGGGTCTTCTTATCGGTGATAATCCTAGGACCCGTGGTGGAAGAATTATTATTCCGAGGCATTATCTATGATTATCTACAAGCCTTTAAGCGACCTTATCTATCGATTTTAGTGTCGGCACTGCTTTTTGCCTTGTGGCATCGCCAACCTGTTCAGATTGGCTATACTTTTTTCGCGGGGATCGTGTTTGCCACAGCCCGCTACTATAGTGGTGACTTATTATATCCGATGATCATTCATGTGTTAAATAATTTGTTATCGACCTTGCCAGATGATTGGTATGATGTTGTCGGACCTATGATTAACAATCTGAGTTACTTGGCTATTGTGCCAGCCATTTATATTCTTTGGACTTGGTATCAAGCAGCGAGCTACCATAGTAATCCATCGACGATGTTAAATCATTCGATAAAATAAATAGATGTTGTCCACTCGACCTTTGGGTCTGGTGGATTTTTTGTTGTGGAACCGTTTAGGGCGTTGGCCTGTGCGTTGAATGACTAGATTGAAAGTGTTAAGATTAGAACAAATTGGATCAAGGGGGTGGATATCATGTCAGTCTTAGAAATCAAGGATTTGCATGTATCTATAGAAGATAAAGAAATATTAAAAGGGGTTAACCTTACTATTCAAAGTGGTGAAATACATGCCATTATGGGGCCCAATGGGACGGGGAAATCGACCTTAGCCGCTGCTTTAATGGGCAACCCGGCTTATCAGATTACTCAAGGAAGTGTGTATTTAGATGGGGAGGACTTACTAGCCATGGAGGTCGATGAACGAGCGCGTGCGGGTCTCTTCCTAGCCGTTCAATATCCTTCTGAAATCTCAGGCGTAAGTAATTCTAACTTCCTCCATACCGCTATGAATGCTCGTCTGCCAGAGGGCGAAAACATCGATATCATGGAATTTATTCAAGAATTAGATCAAAACATGAACCTGTTAAACATGCCTGAATCGATGGCCGACCGATTTGTCAATGAAGGCTTCTCTGGGGGCGAGAAGAAACGCAATGAAATCTTACAAATGATGATGCTAAAACCTAAGATTGCTTTGTTGGATGAAATTGATTCAGGCTTGGATATTGACGCCTTACAATATGTAGCTAAAGGGGTTAATGCAATGCGGGGTTCAGATTTTGCGGCCTTGATGATTACCCACTATCAACGACTTTTGAATTATATTGTGCCTGATTATGTACACATTATGATGGACGGACGCATTGTCCAGTCAGGAGATGCAGAATTGGCTAAACGATTAGAAGCCGAAGGTTATCATGGTCTGGCCCAATCCTTGGGTATTAATCTCGATGAGAAAGCGTAGGTGACAGCATGACCACAGAGGAATATCACTTTATGAATTATCAATATCGGTCTTTGCCTGATTGGTTTTACCAAGCTTATCAAATGACAAATTCTTGGCTGAACCTTGACAGCAAATTCCTCCAACAAATTCCTTATCAAGATTGGTTTAATTATCAACCGATTGATCAAGAAAGACCAGAGACTACCTTGACTTACGCTCCAGAAGCAGCGATTGTTGAGGAGCGTTTTGCTGCTCAAATGGTTCAGACCGCTCAAGGAAGCCTATTGGAAAGCATGAATCAAGTGGCCCACGACCAAGGTTTAATCGTTATGGATCTCTTCGAAGCCTTAGAAAAATATCCGGATTTAGTTCAACCATACCTCTTTTCTTTGATTGATCCTCAAGAGGATAAAGTCGCAGCCTATAATCTCAATCAGTTGGACGGAGGTATCTTTGTCTACGTACCTGATTACCAAGTGATTGACCAACCGATTGAATTAACTTGGTTACAAGACAACCAAGCGGATTTCCCTTTCAATCAAAGGCTATTAGTGATATTGGGACAGGAAAGTCAGTTGACCCTGATTGAACGCACTGAAAGCATCGGCCAAGAAAATAATTCGGCCACCATCATGGCTGAATTGATTGTCGGTCAAGGTGCCCAGCTAGACTACGTGATCTTTGACCGTTTAGGTAAAGAAAGCTCGAATTATATCCGTCGTTACTTAAAGACCGACCGCGATGCAAGGATTCAAGTCAACGCTGCTGCCATGAATGATGGCGATTCGGTCTTAGACTTACAAGCTGAATTAAAGGGGACGGGGAGTCAATGTCAACTCGCCAGTATTACGGTCGGTGACGGTCAGCAAAGACAAGGGATTAATGCCAAGATTATTAATCAAGCTCCCCATACCATCGGTAATATTATCCAACATGGGGTGGCTTTAGAGGCCTCGACGGTAACTTTTAATGGGATTGGTCATATTATTAAAGCGGCCAAACAAGCCGACTCCCAACAAGAAAGTCGGATAATGATGCTATCAGACCAAGCTAAAGGTGATGCTAATCCGATATTGTTGATTGACGAATATGAAGTTCAAGCCGGCCATGCCGCTAGTATCGGGCGCGTGGATGCTGAACAACTTTACTATTTAATGAGTCGAGGGTTGAACCGTCGACAAGCAGAATATTTAGTGATTCGCGGTTTTCTTGGTCAAGTCTTTGCCAATATTGAAGATACAGATTTAAGGAAGCAATTACTAGAAAGTTTAGACCATAAATTATCAAGTTATCAGGTGATGTCATGAAGCTAAATCAAGTGCGCAAAGATTTTCCGATTCTGGACCAGCATGTGAATCAAGTCCCCTTGATTTATTTCGATAATGCCGCCACAACTCAGAAACCGCAGTCCGTTATCCAAGCCGTGGTAGACTATTATCAAAGGGATAATGCCAACATTCATCGTGGTGTTCATACCCTGGCTCAACGAGCAACCGATTTATATGAACAAGGGCGACAAAAGGTGGCTGATTTTATCGGTGCTCAAGCGGAGGAAATTATCTTTAATCGAGGGACAACGGAAGGTTTAAATTTCTTAATTCGAAATTTAATCGAACCTGTTGTAAATTCGGGTGATCGGATATTAACCACCAAGCTAGAGCACCATTCAGCTTTGGTTCCACTTCAAGCCCTTTGTGAGCGGCGACAAGCTCAGATAGAATTTCTTCCTTTACAGACAGATAACTGGCAAGTTGATTTGAACGCCTTAAACAAACTAGACCCTCAAGGGATAAAAGCGATTGTGATTCAACAGATGTCCAATGTGCTCGGTGTCGTTCAACCAATTAAAGATCTTGCTGGCTGGGCCAAGCAATATGGAATTTTAGTTATCGTGGATGGGGCTCAAGCTGTACCTCATCTTCCAGTTAATGTTAAAGATTTGGCTGTGGATGGCTATTGTTGGGGCGCCCATAAGATGTATGGCCCTACTGGTATTGGGGCTTGTTATCTGGCTAAAGAACATCACGAAACTACGCCACCTTTATTCTATGGGGGCGAGATGATCCATCATGTGGGCGATTATCATTCTGATTTCAAAGAGAGTCCTTGGAAGTATGAAGCCGGGACCATGCCGATTGCTCAAGTTGTCGGCTTTGCGGCCGCCATCGATTATATCAACCAAGTGTCTTATCCTGCTATTCAACAAAGCCAAGCCAACCTGGGGCAGACTCTTTATCAAGGAATGCGTGCCATTGATGGCATCGAACTCTACCAAAATGCTGAACAAGCTCAACAAGGCATTGTCTCTTTTAACCTTCAAGGCATCCATCCCCATGACGTGGCCACCGCTTATGATTTAGAGGGAATTGCTGTTCGTGCAGGTCATCATTGTTGTCAACCCTTGATGCGAGAATTAAATTGTCAAGCGACCGTCCGAGCCAGTCTGGGCCTATACAATACACCAGCAGAGGTTGACCGTTTCTTAGCGGTCACAGAGAAAGTGAGGGATTTCTTCGCATGGGCTTAGAACATTTATCGAGTCTCTATCAAACAGTCATTATGGATCACTATCAACATCCGCGAAATCAAGGTAAGTTGGACCAGCCTACCCATCACATGGAGCTCTTAAATCCAACTTGTGGCGATGCGATTGTGGTTGAATGTCGGGTAGAAGATTCAGTCATTCAAGAGGTTGCCTTTTCCGGCTATGGTTGTGCGATTTCGATGGCTTCCGCTTCAATGATGACCCAAGCCATGAAAGGCCTGACTATTAATCAGGCTAAGGACTTGGTCGAAGCATTCAATGCCTTAATCGGTGGTCAAAGCCAAAGTCAGTTGGATGAAGAACAGGTTAAGAATCAGCTCAAAGAAGCGGTCTTATTAGAGAATATTAAACAATTTCCAGCCCGTTATAAGTGTGCGGTATTGGCCTGGCGGGCCTTGGAGAAAGGCTTAAATCATGAAGAAAGTGGGGAAGCAATATGAGTGAAGTTCCAATTGTTGGTGACTATAAATATGGCTTCAAAGATAATGCTGAAATTATCTTCTCAACGGGAAAAGGCTTGAATGAAGCAGTCATCCGTACTATTTCCCAAGAAAAGCAAGAACCCCAGTGGATGTTAGACTATCGTTTACAAGCTTATCGCCAGTTTCGTGCTGCTGAGTTGCCAACTTGGGGAGTGGATCTGGCTGATCTAGATTTTGATGATTTTATTTATTATCAACGGGCGACCGACAAGCCGGCGAGAAGCTGGGATGAAGTACCGGATGAGATTAAGGAAACCTTTGAGAAAATAGGAATTCCTGAAGCCGAAAGGGCTTATTTGGCCGGAGCATCAGTTCAATATGAATCTCAAGCTGTTTATAATCATGTCAAAGATGAATTTGAACGCTTAGGGATTATATTTACCGATACGGATACCGCCTTAAAGGAATACCCAGACCTCTTCCGTGAGCATTTTGCCACGGTCGTCGAGAGTGATAACTCTTTCCAAACCGCCTTGAATGCTTCTGTCTGGTCGGGTGGCACCTTTATTTATGTGCCCAAAGGGGTCAAGACGGATATTCCTTTACAGACTTATTTCCGAATGAATAATGCAGCCTCTGGCCAATTCGAACGCACCTTGATTATTGTCGATGAAGGGGCGAGCATCCATTATATTGAAGGGTGTACCGCGCCAACCTATTCGGCTGCCAACTTACATGCAGCTGTGGTGGAGATTGTGGTCAAGAAAGATGCGTATTGTCGCTATTCGACGATTCAGAACTGGTCTGATAATGTCTATAATTTAGTAACCAAACGTGGGAAAGTTGAAGAAGGTGGCACCTTAGAATGGGTCGATGGCAATATCGGTGCCTATAAAACGATGAAATACCCATCCTGTGTCTTGGCGGGGCCTCATGCTAAAGGCAGTGTCTTATCGATTGCCTTTGCTGGCAAGGACCAACATCAACATACGGGGGCACAGATGATTCACCTGGCTCCCCACACTTCATCGACAATTATTTCCAAGTCGATTGCTAAAGATGGGGGGCAAGTCGATTATATGGGCCGAACCTACTTCAGTCCTGAAGCCAAACATGCCAAGTCCCATATTGAATGTGATACGATTATTATGGATGAATTGTCCAAATCAGATACCATTCCTTTTAATAAGATTGAAAACTCTGAAGTCGTCTTGGAACATGAGGCGAAGGTCTCTCGGATTTCCCAAGAACAATTATTCTATTTAATGAGTCGCGGATTGACCGAAGCCCAGGCGACGGAAATGATCATCATGGGCTTTGTCCAACCATTCGCTAAAGAAATGCCGATGGAATATGCCGTAGAATTAAATCGCCTAATAGCTTATGAAATGGAAGGCAGCGTGGGCTAAAACTTAAATATGCTAGGAATGGCTAATCAGCTGTTCCTAGCTTTCTTATGTCTGAGATTATTTTCATTAGACGAAATGTTTAAATTGGGCTGCTTATTGCTAGCTTGACGAGCCTATGCTACACTTGCCTCAATCTTGAAATTCTCCGGAGTGAGCTAAATATGGGAGGGAAATAAAATGGAGTTTAAGCTGAATCAAATAGACGAGTTTACCGCTAAAGAGTGGCTTCATTTAACTATTGAACGGATAAAAGTATTTGTGGTTGAACAGCATTGTCCCTATCAAGAAATCGATGACGAAGATAGCCAAGCCTATCATCTGCGCCTGATAGATGGTCAACAGTTGGTTGCCTATACGCGCATTTTGGCCGATAAAGAGCCGATTCGCTTTGGCCGTGTTTTAGTAACCGCACCTTATCGGGGCCATGGATATGGCCAAGCGATTGTACAGGAGACGATTGATACAATTGCCAGATTATTTCTCGAACAAGCCACTATTGAAATTTCAGCCCAGCAATATTTAATTGATTTTTATCAATCTTTTGGCTTTAAACCCATTTCCCAAGTTTACTTAGAAGATGATATCCCCCATCTTGATATGCGGTTAGATCTGCTCGATTAGAAGGTATTCTATAGTAATAAGGAATTTCCTTGAATATTTGGGCGGATTCGATTAAATTATAAGCAGAAAAGGGGGGCGACCAATGAAGAAACTATTCCTAGCGATGCTCATTTGTTGTGGTTTATTCATGGTGAATCAGGAAATACATTTAGATAGCATCATTGCCTCCTTTACCGCCCAAGCCGTAGAGACCCAAGCCACTGTTGTAGTGGGCCAAGATCAGGCAATAGACTTTGAGACAATTGAGTTCGACCAAGCGATTGAAGCTGAACAACTTTTGACCGATTTATCCGAAATTTCGACGGCTCAATTAGGTCGATCTACCCAAAAATTAACTTATCTAGATCAATCAGGTCAAAGGCAGACGTTAAATTTAGCTGTTTGGGTCCTTCAGCCGATTAATTTAGAAGACCTTTATGGTCTTGAAAATCAGATTAATGATTATATGGCCAGCTTTGAAGATCAGCCATTAATTCTAAACTTCGAAGGCTGGTTAGATCAAGAAAGATTAAACCAATTGGTGAACCAGCAAATGAAAGCAGGCACTTATTTGTCTGCTATCACTTTTCGCATTGATCATCAGCTGAATTATACATACTATCCAGATGGCCGGGTCGATGTTACCCTGGAGATTGATAAGTATAACCATCATAATTGGCAGGAAGAGCAAGCAGTCAATCAATATGTTCAAGATGTCATCGACCAATTGTCACTCAGCCGTGATCAATTTACTGATGAGGAAATGGTTCGTCAGGTTCACGATTATATTATTCATCATGCAGCGTATGCGACACCGAATGATTCCGAGTATTTAGTGGGCGGATCAAGTTCAGCCGATGTCGATACGATTGCCGGGATTTCAATTCATTCACCTTACGCCATTATTCAAGAAGGACGTGGGGTGTGCCAAGCCTATGCGGCCCTGTTTCAGAAATTCTGTGATTATTTAGAAATTCCTTGTGTCTTTGTGTTGGGTCAGCGGGATAATGATGGCTTGGAAACCCATGCTTGGAATAAAGTGATGATTGACGGTCAATGGTACAATATTGATCTGACTTGGGATGATCCGATTATTGGTCAAGAAAGCAATGACTTAATTTCTGGCGGTGAGCGCGATCAATATTATTTAAAGAGTGATGCGACTTTTCAAGTAGACCATCAGTTTGAGACCGGACTAGAGTTTCCATCACCGGCTGATTACGAACAATATTAAAATAAATATATATCTGTGAAGAAACTGGCTTGTAGTTTATCTTGATTGTGTTAAGATACATTTTGCTTAGCAAAGAAAGGGGCGGTCATTTGGACTGGATTATATTATTACAAATTTTTACCATTAACTTAGTATACATTGTTATTAATACCCTCCGTTTACTCCTAACGATGAAGGGTTACCGTCGCATTGCGCCCTTGATTTCGATTGCTGAGGTAGTTGTTTATACCACCGGCTTATCGCTAGTAATGCAATATATTTCGCAACCGATTTACTTAATGGTCTATGCTTTAGGTTTTGGGGTCGGTATTTATATCGGCATCTTGTTGGAAGACCGTCTGGCCCTGGGGTATTCAGTGATTCAAGTCTTTACCAGTAAGACCGATGTCCATTTACCGCAACAATTGCGTGCCTTGGGTTATGGGGTTACCGAGCAACCCGGTTATGGTCGAGATGGCGAACGTACTGTGCTAACAATCTTGACGCCACGTAAGAATGAGACCACTCTATCGAAGACGATTGATGAATTAAGTGAGAAAGCTTTTTATATTTCTTATAGTGCTAAATACGTTAATGGTGGTTTTTGGACCAAGCGTATTAATAAGACTCAGATTGAAGAATCAGAAACCCTTATTAGAGATCATGAATTAGAGAAGACGGTGGAGGAGGAACTTGCCTTACATTCAGATGAGTTCCAGACCCAACGGGCAGATCATGATCAAGTTGAACCGACTGTTGATAATTCAGAGAAATAAAGTTATTCCTTGAACAAATAAAAAATTACGAATCTGGCAACTAGCAAGCGACCGGCCTACAAAGCTTTGGCTTTTCCGACCTAGCTCCCTAACTACTGTCTGGGTGTTTAGTCTCCTAAGCAGTGGTTAGGGTGTTTTTTTTTATGAACCTATTTTTAATTTTTCGATCTTTTCATCGGTACAAGAACTTGTTTCCAGCCAGATAATAAAATTTTCTTTTGTTTCTCTGCTTAAATTTCTAGTTTTATCCAATTTTAACCGCTGTTCTGCCTCGTTTTTTTGGCTTAATAACAGGCTTTCTCCTGGGGGTCAATGCATATTGCTCGCAATCGCTGACTATTCCTAGTAAGATATACCTATACTCAGAAAGGAGAAATTCAAATGAAAAAATCATTAAAGAAATTTGCCTTAATTAGTATGTCGACCTTAACTTTAGCTGGGGTAGCTCCTGTCAGCTCAATCTTCGCTCAAGATGCAAGCAGTGAAGAAACCAGTGAAGTAGCTGAATCTGAAGAAGTTTCAGAAGGTGAAATGAGTGAAGAAAGCGAAAAAGAAGCAAGTGCTTTACAGAAAGCTTTAGAAGAAGCCGTTGCAAGCTTTCAAGAGAAGTATCCGGACGTTCAATTAACCGGTGCTAAAATTAAACCGTTAGAAGAAAAAGAAGAGATGGAAGAAGCTGAAACTGACTCCGCAGAAAGTGAAGCCAGTGAAGATACTTCTGCTGAAGAGGAATCAGAAGCTGAATCTGCATCGGAAGGTTCTGAAGAAAGCTCAGCTGAAGAATCCGCTGATGCTGAAATGATGGAAGAAGAGAAAGCCTTCGAAATCTCATTAGAAGGTGAAGATGCTTCAGGAGAAGTCAAAGCTGCCTATGATAGTAGTACAGGGGAAGAACTTCCAGAAGAAGAAACAGATCTGATGGGTGAAGCAGAATCAATGGTGGATGAAGCTTCAGAAGCTGGCGATGCCGCAGTTGAAGAAGCGGGTTCAATGGCTGATTCTGTATTAGAAGGAGAAGACTCTGAAGCTGAATCTGAAACTGCTGAAGGCGAAAGTTCAGAAGAAGCTCCTAATTATATTGATTTTGCTAGCCTTAAACCTTTAGATGAAATTACCAAGGCAGCCGAAGAAAAAGCTGGATTCGGTAAAGCTTTAGAATATGAATTGACTTTCGATGAAAATGACCCTGCCTTAGTGGTATGGATTGTCAAAGTCGTTGAAAATGAAGAAACACCTGAAGAAGGTAAACAAGCCGAAGTGACCATCGATGCCGTAAGTGGTGAAGTTATCAAAGCTGAAGGTGACTTAGCCGAAGAAGGTAGCGCACCCGCAGGAGAAGCTGCTGACGAAGAAAAACCGGCTGAAGACGCTACCGAAGGAGAAAGCGCAGAGGAAGAATCTTCTGAAGAAGGCTCTGAAGGTGAAGAATCTGAAAGTGAGTCTGGCGAAGAAAGTGAATCTGAAGCTGAATCTGTTGAAGAAACCACAGTTAGTGAATAACCATCGGTGTAAATAATATAGACTTATCCTCCAAGATCAAAGCCAATTAAATATTTATTACATAAATTCAGAGTCCACAGATAAGATTTGTGGGCTCTTTTTGCTTTGATAGTTTATCATCGGCTGATGAAATGGTATGATAGAGCTAATTAAGGAGGGAGTGTCCCATGGATTCAGGAAATTTTTTCATTAAATTTCAGGAATTTCTGAAAGAGAATGGCAAGGACTTTGAGGATATCGATGAGGCTTTGAATGCCTTTGTTAGCCAATTAGAGGATTTTGGGGAAATCAGCGAAGAACAAAAAAGACAAATAGATTCGCTGGAATTACTTGAAAAAGCGATCTTAGAAAATAATAGGAAAAAACGGGGAAAGTATTTCAAGCAAGCCTTAGAACTCTGGCCGGACAATATTGATGCTAAAGTCCATTTACTTGAGTTCGCCAACCCTTTTGAATATGTGAAAGGACTGGAAGAGATTTGGCAAATCGAGACGGCCAAAGAACTTTATCTACGTCCAGATCCTGAATATGATTTATATCGTGGGGTGTTCTGGAGTTTCGCTCGTCATTATGGTTTTACTCTTTTTACCTACGGAATGTTGGCTGAAGCCCAAGAAATTTATGAATATATTTATCAAATCATGGGGATTAATATTCCGGATGCTGTATACGAACTCTTAACGATTTATAGTTTGAGACAGCTTTGGGGTCCGGCGATGGAACTCTATTCAAACATCGGTCCGCTTCAGGAAATTGATTTAGCCATTGTTCCCCTCTTGATTTTAGCCATTCTTTCACGTAAGCATGGTGAAGCCCAAATTTTAAATTCACGGTTAGAGAAAGTCTCCACGAACTTGGATAATTTTATTGAAGCTGAGACAGGTTTATTCGATGAAGACCTTGTTTTGATGATGGTCAATGAATATGAAAACTCTGGACAGCCCAATTCCATGCACAGTGTCGGCTTTGCCTTGTTCCCATTTATGAACTATTTAAATAGTATGGAATATGTGAGTGATTGGTTAGCGAATGATCGAATCAACAAATTCTTTAATCCGGATGCTAAAGTAATCCCAGTGACCTTCAACCGGGAGCCAAAAATCAAGAAAAAACCTCAATCAAAATCCCAGCATGACAATGCCTTATATTCTCCAATTTTTGAAGGCTTGCAAGTACGCCAGGTAAATATCTTGATGGACCATGGTTTTAAAGAAGCCGCAGACTTTGCTAAAGTTCCTGCAGATGATATTGCGACAATCCCTAATATTGGCCCCAAGACTATGTGGACCTTAAGACAAAATGGTGTTAAATTCTTAGATGATTAAGGTCAAATAGCAACATGAAAAAGCGTAGAGGCTAGATATTACTTTGAAGATATCTAACCTTTACGCTTATTTTTTCGCGCTTATTTGGACAAAACAGAATGATTATCCATTTTAGCAACAATAGGGGGCAATTTGTTAAGGAACCCAGTCAATTTAATAGCTCATATGTCAGTCAATTTAATAGCTCATATGGATATCCGCAGGGGTATCCTGGTTGAACTGACTTTGGTAGAGTTCAGCATAGAAGCCACCCTTAGCCAGTAACTCTTCATGAGTGCCGTGTTCAGTAATATTCCCCTCCTGCATGACTAAGATTAAGTCGGCATTCCGAATCGTAGAAAGGCGATGGGCAATCACGAAGGAGGTCCGTCCTTCCATGACCTTATCCATGGCTTCTTGAATCAGCTGTTCCAGCCGGGTATCGACCGAAGACGTGGCTTCATCGAGAATCAAGATATCCGGATCAGCAATTACTGCTCGAGCAATGGTCATTAATTGCTTTTGCCCGAGTGAAATATTGTTGGCTTCTTCATTGATTTCCATATCATAGCCATTCGGTAAGGTCTTGATAAAGTGACTCACATTGGCAATATCGGCCGCTTCTTTAATCTCATAATCTTCGGCCGCTAAATTACCGAAACGAATATTTTCTTTGACGGTATCGGTGTAGAGCCAGGCGTCTTGTAGAACCATGCCGAAGTGCCGGCGTAAGTTTTGCCGACTGACCAGTTTGGTATCAACGCCATCAATCCGAATCGATCCACCATCAATATCGTAGAATCGCATCAACAAGTTAATCAGGGTGGTCTTACCCGCTCCAGTCGGGCCGACCACAGCGACCATTTCCCCTGGATTGACCTTAAAGGAAATATCTTTCATTAAAGGTTTGGCCGGGTCATAGCCAAAGCGCACATGGTCGAAAATAACTTCGCCACGAACTTGTTTAGGTAGTTCTTGGCGAATCTTAGCTTGACTTTCTTCGGGTTCATCTAAGAAGTCGAAGACCCGGTGGCTGGCAGCGACGGCACTTTGTAGGATGCTAGATAATTGGGTAATCATCTGAATCGGTTGATTAATCTGCCATACATATTGGACGAAGGCTTGCAAGTTTCCGACGGATAAACTGCCGGCCAAGACTTGAAAGGCGCCGACCAAGGCGACAATAATATAAGAAAAGTTAGAAATCAAGTTTAAAGACGGGAACATTAAGGCAGAAAGGAAACTCGCCTTAAAGCCATGGTCACGGAGCGAAGCATTGCGCCGAATAAATTCTTCAATTGATTCCTCTTGCTTGCCGTAAACTTTAATCTCAGTAAAGCCACTCAATTGTTCTTGGGTGAAACCAAAGAGATGGCCCAAGGCATTAGCTTGTTTCTCAAAGGCGGGTTGGGAAATTTTCAGTAAATATTTGGCTGCCCAATAGGTCACTGGAATTGACAGAATTAAGATCAAAGCTAATTTCCAGTGCAGGAATAGCATCATAATAATAGCAAAGCTAATGGCTAAGACGGCATTGACTAATTGAATGAAACTTTGTTGCAAGGCGTTAGAAATCGCATCGACATCATTGGTCATCCGCGATAAGATGTCGCCAATCTGTTGTGAGTCGAAGAAGGCAACAGGCAGGCGATGGACTTTCTTAGAAATATCATTACGTAAGTCATAAATCGCACCTTGAACCACGTTAGTCAACCAGTATTGACCTAAGTATTGAGAACAATGGAAGAACATCCCGCGAACAAAATACAGGACACAGACCCATCCAATGTAATCATAGTTGATGCCAGCTCCCGGTAATTCTTTGGAGATGGCAATAGTATTGGCGGTTAGTTCAGTAATCGCTAGGCCCAGTACCACGGGTTCAACTGCTGAAGCAGCCGTCATCACTACAGTGGCCACCATGGCCCCAACGAATTGGAATTTGTAAGGCTTCATATATTGCCAGATACGCTTAAAGTTTGGATTCAGACTCATATTTCAAGTTCCTCCTTACTTAATTGAGATGAGGCAATTTCGTAATACAGGGGTGAGCTGGCTAAGAGTTCTTTATGGGTACCTTTGGCTGCAATTTCGCCTTTATCTAAGACAATAATTTGATCAGCATGCATAATCGTACCCACCCGTTGGGCGACGATAATCGTCGTTGCGTGTTGGGTTTCTTCTTTTAAGGCGGCCCGGACTTTGGCATCCGTCTTATAATCTAATGCTGAGAAGGAATCGTCAAAGATATAAATTTCTCGGTCTTTAATAATGGAACGAGCAATCGATAAGCGTTGCTTCTGCCCACCGGAAAGGTTGGTGCCCCCTTCAGCCAGCTCGGTTTGGAACTTGGTTTCTAACCGTTCAATAAATTCCCGAGCTTGAGAAATATCAGTGGCATGGGCCATTTCAAATTCATCGGCATCCGCTTTACCATAGCGCAAGTTATCGGCAATCTTCCCGGTAAAGAGGAGCGCCTTTTGTGGAGTAAAGCCAATTTTGCCCCGTAAGCTATCGAGCTTGTAGTCACGGACATCAACGCCATCTACTAGGATTTGTCCCTTAGTCACATCATAGAAGCGCGGGATCAACTTGACGATGGTCGATTTGCCCGATCCGGTTGAACCGATGAAGGCAGTTGTCTGGCCAGCTTGCGATTTAAAAGAGATATTGCGTAGAACGGGTTCATCAGCATCTGGATAGACGAAGTCAACATCAATAAATTCAAGGCTGCCGAATTCTTCCGTTTCAGTCACCGGGTCTTCAGGTTCTTGGACCGAAATCGGGGTTAAGCGAATTTCTTCCAGACGACTCGCTGAGACGGAGGCCCGCGGATACATCATAAAGATATTGGCAAAAATGGTTAAAGAGAAGAGCGCCATAAAGACATATTCAACGAAAGCGACCAAGTTTCCGACCAGCAAATTACCACTAGCCACGTAGTCAGCCCCAAACCAAATAATACAAATAATGGCAAAATTTAATAAGAATGAGAAGGTTGAAGGGGTAATCGCCATCAGTTTAAAGAGGCGTCCGGTCTTTTGCCGATAAGACTGATTAACTTTTTCTAATCGTTCATTTTGAAATTCTTCACGGTTAAAGGCACGAATGACCCGTAAACCGGTAATGGATTCGCGCATAATCCGGTTAATCGCATCGAGGGTTGTTTGTTGTTTTTCCGAGAGGGGCTTGGTTAGCCGGGTAATTAAGATGACGATCAACAGGATAAGGGGAGCCACCGGAAAGGTGGTTAAACCTAGATTTAAAGAGGTCTGGGTAATCATAATGATAGAGAAGATAATCATCAAGGGAGCCATGAGTCCTTGTTTGAGAATCATCTCAGTAAATTGAAGCAAGACAAAAGCATCGGTCGTAATCCGGGTGGTTAACGAAGGCACCCCAATCTCTTGGAATTCATGGTGAGATAGATTTTGAATCTTGCTGAAAGCTTCATTACGGATATTCATGGTCATGGTATTAACCAGCCGACTGGCCAAGTACATCTTATAAGATCGAGCCAAGAAGGAGATTAATGATACCAAGAGCATCCAGCCAGCATATTGCCATAAGAGGCCTTCATTGCGCGGAATGATCGCCTGGTCAATCATATAGGCCAGGAAGGTGGGTAAAGCGAGGATCGAAGCAGCGACAAAACAGGTACAAATAAAAATTAAAAAAATGTCGCCGGCAAAGACCTTCACATGCCGCCAAATAAAGTTCATATAGTTCCATCCTTTCTTCTAAAATAATGTCTTTCTGAATTCTATTATGCCTGTTTATTGATAAACACGCAAAGGAAAATTACACAGCAATCCCCCTCTAATGAGTCTGGTTTAAATATTATTGTAGCTTAACCGTTTTCAATACGTTATAATGAAGAAAGAACATGTATGAGGAGGAAACACTCAATGAAAAAAGCTTTAAAATCATTTGTATCTTTGCTAGCGGTGGCTAGTTTGTTGCCAGTCAGCGTGCTTGCTCAAGAAGCTGAAGACTTCAAGGCAATCGTAATTACTGACGTGGGTGGGGTTGACGACAAATCATTCAACCAAGGTGCTTGGGAAGGTCTAAAAGCCTGGGGAGAAGAGAACGGGAAAGAAGAAGGTACTGATTATACCTATCTACAATCTAACTCTGATTCTGACTACATCACTAACTTGAATACAGCGATCCAAGGTCAATTCGATATTACCTTTGCCATTGGTTTCAAATTAGCGCCAGCTATCGAAGAAATGGCTAAACAATATCCTGACAATCATTTTGCGATTGTTGACTCTGTAGTAGATTTACCAAACGTGGCTTCACTTACCTTTAAAGATAATGAAGCAGCTTTCTTAGCAGGTGTGGCTGCAGCTAAGACCACCCAAACTAAAAAAGTTGGCTTTATCGGTGGGGTTGAAGGGGAAGTTATCGACCGCTTCGAAGCAGGTTTCGTTGCTGGGGTTAAAGAAGTAGACCCTGAAATCGAAATCGATGTTAAATACGCAGGTAGCTTTAATGATGCAACTAAAGGTAAGACCATTGCTTCTGCCATGTATGCCAATGACATTGATGTGATCTTCCACGCTTCTGGGGGTACTGGAAATGGCTTATTCGCTGAAGCAAAAGACTTAGTTAAAGCCGATCCAGAACGCCAAATCTGGGCGATTGGTGTTGACTTAGACCAATCTGCTGAAGGTGTGGTTGACGTGAATGGTGAAGAACGTAATATCGTCCTAACTTCTACTTTGAAGAATACCGGCGCTGCGGTTAAAGACTTCTCTAACGCCATGATGAAAGATGGCTTTAAAGGTGGCGTCATCCAATCTGATATCGCTAACGGTGGGGTTGGTTTAGCAGAAGGTCAATTAAGTGAAGAAATTCTTAAATTAGTGGAAGAATACAAGGCTAAGATTGCTTCTGGCGAACTTGTTATTCCTGAAGTACCCGGAGAAGAACTTCAAAAAGGCGAAGCCAAAGAAGAATCTAAAGATGATGAATCTAAAGATGAAGAAACTCAAGCAGCTGAAAATCAAGAATTAAGCGAAGAAACATCAGCTGAATAGTTTATATATATTATATAAGCTGAGTAATAAGCAGACAGGCTAAGGAGAGAATTCTCTGAGGCCTGGCTGTTTTTTGATAGTAAATTTTTACAAGAGTAGGGATTCTATTCGGGCTGTTTGAATGGTGGTTGAACCAGTTGTTCTTAGAGTTTCATTTAAGCGGTCTGTCCCTTATAATAGAATCTATTCTAGAAAAGATTGGAGTTAGCGATGATAAAAGTCGTATTTGTTTGTTTAGGAAATATATGTCGTTCGCCAATGGCCGAAGTCATCTTCCGTAGTATGGTCGAAATGCAAGGATTGGCGGATCAAATTCAAATCGATTCGGCTGCGACCAGTAACTGGGAAGCGGGCAACCCGGTTCACCCAGGTGCACGGCAACAATTAGCTCAGGTCCATCTCAGTGCCGACGGCTTAAGGTCCCGGCCCTTGGGCCAAGAAGACCAAGATGCTCAATTTATTATCGGTATGGATGATCAGAATATCAAAGATATTTATCAGATCATGTCAGGCCAAACTTCAGCCCATATTAGTAAATTGCTTTATTTCACCAGCGAAGCTCGGGATATCGCTGATCCTTATTATACCGGCGACTTTGACCAAGCTTTCGCTGATATTTTTGCTGGCTGTCAAGCTTTGTTAGAGTATATTTCTAATCAAGATTATTTTCTTAAACACGGACTGCCGTTGAAAGGACGCTAGGAGGGTGCAAGTGAGAGAGTTAGTCATGTCTACCGTTAAGCGGATCGTGATTTACCTGAGTAGTCAAGTGCTCTTGAAGGAAGATCATCACATCGATTCGCGAATGATGGAACGGCTGGCCCTAGTCGTTTCAAAATTAAGCGAACAAGGTAAGGAAGTCGTGATTGTTACCCCGGGAGCTGTACAAGTGGGCGCGCGTCAGTTAAATGTTATCGACATTCCTGATAATATCCCGGCTCAGCAAGTTCTTGCGGCGGTTGGGCAAGGGATTTTGAGCGGACATTACCAACGGCTCTTCTCCTATCATGGTTTAAATGTTGGTCAAGTTTTATTACCCCATCATTTAACTGACCAAGATTCTGACTTGAAGAATGTTCAAGTCACTTTAGAAACTTTATTATTGAATCAGATTGTCCCCATTATCCAGCAGAACATTTCGCTAGATACCAGCAGCTGGAATCCGGCAAGCCAAGAATTTGATCATCATCACTTTGCGACCTTAGTCAGTCGCTGGGTTCAAGCCGACTTATTGCTAGTAATGAGTCAGCCGGATGGTCTGTATATGGCTGATCCGCACCTAGATCCTCAGGCTCATAAAATCGATACCGTTCATAAAGTCACTCATTCAGTCAAGGAGATGGCTAAGTCCATTCAAGCGACCTGGCCCCAAGCTGAAATGGTTCAGAGTCTGCAAGCAGCAGAAATAATCTTGAAGCAGCATCAAACCATGGTACTGATTAATGGAACCGATCCGCTCAATCTGTTAAGTTTATTTCAAGGCAAAGATATCGGCACCTTATTTATTAAGAAGAAAGATTTACCCCAACATTAAACAAGCAACCCCGACCCTGGTGAAATAGGTCTCAGCTTCCACTGAGTCTAAGAACCAGCTGTCGGGTATTTTTGTCCAATTGATGAAAATGAGGGGAAAAATGGACAGCTTAGTAACATTTCTCCAAGTAAGCGAAGAATCTTGCAGAGCTCATATGATTATATAACTAAGCGTATGACGAGCAAAATTTTGTACAAAAAACGAATCAGTCACTCGGCAGGCAATGATTAGGGTCCATCTAGGACCCGCCCTTGCACGAGGACTGATTCGTTGATTAAAAAGTATAAACTGAATTTGTGAAAACAGCTTAACCTGTCAGTTTCAAATCAATTATTTGTGGATCGTTCGAATATATTTTTCGTCGATCTTATTGGCTCGCAAGATTGCTTTAATAATTTCAACAACAATAATCATTAAGAACGCGGCGCCAATGACTAAACTCCATCCTTCTACGCCAATAGGTGAAACATCGAAGAAGGTATTGATACCAGGAATTAAGATAACGGCAAAGAGTAGGATACCTGAAAGTATCGTCGCTCCATTTAAGAATTTATTGTTAAATGGATTTTGACTGAATAATGATTTGAAAATATACTTCACATTGTAAGAATGGAAGAGTTGAATTAAGCCGAGCGTGGCGAAGGCCATGGTTTCCGCCATATTAATCGCTAGATGTGAATTTACATCATAACCTAATTGACCTGAAGCATAAACATAACGACCAAACCAATAAATGAATAGGGTGATTGAGCCTTCTAAGATTCCTTGATAGATAATGCTAGGCATTACGCCAAAAGAAAGGAAAGATTGATCTTTGCTTCTTGGTGGGTGGTTCATTGAATCGACTTCAGCTGGTTCCATTCCTAAGGCAATGGCTGGGAAGACGTCAGTCACTAGGTTAATCCAGAGAATATGAACCGGTTCAAGAACTTGCCAGCCGAATAGGGTAGCTAAGAAGATAGTCATCACTTCGCCCAAGTTGGCCGATAATAAGTATTGAACCGCTTTTTGAATATTGGAGAAGACTTTACGTCCTTCTTCAACGGCGGCCACGATGGTAGCAAAGTTATCATCAGCCAGGATCATATCAGAGGCGCCCTTAGAAACTTCGGTACCCGTAATTCCCATGGCTACTCCGATATCAGCTTGTTTTAGTGATGGGGCATCGTTGACCCCGTCTCCAGTCATTGAGATGGTAACATCATTGGTTTGCCAAGCTTTGATGATTCTAACCTTATGTTCAGGAGAGACCCGAGCATAGACGGATAAGTCAGTAACTTTTTGGGCTAATTCTTCATCAGATAATTCGTTTAATTCAGCCCCGGTAATCACGTGACTGGAATTGTCCTCGCCGGCTTTTAATATTCCTAACCGCTCGGCAATAGCTTGAGCGGTTACCGCATGGTCACCGGTAATCATGACCGTTCGCATACCTGCCCCCTTAGCCACTTGAATCGCTTCAGCTGCTTCGGCCCGTTCTGGGTCAATCATGCCAACCAAGCCGGCAAAGATTAAGTCTTTTTCAATCGTTTCAGTGGTTAATTCATTAGGTAACTCATCGATATATTTATACGCCCCAGCCAGAACCCGTAGGGCTTGACGAGCCATTTCATTATTCTTATCAAGAATATCTTGTTTCATCTTGTCATCAAGACTTTGTACTTCGCCATTCAGGATGATTTGGTCTGTCCGTTGTAAGAGTTGGTCAGGTGCCCCTTTGACAGCAACGACATAACGACCATCATCTAATTTATGAATCGTCGACATCAATTTACGAGCGGAGTCGAAAGGCACTTCGCCAACCCGTGGTTGGGCGCTTAAGTTCTCTTTCAAAGGATAATCTTTGTCCAAGGCGTATTGGATCATCGCCGTTTCTGTTGGATCGCCGGTAATCTTACCTTGGCTGTCGACATTGGAGTCATTGGCATAAGTAATCGCCTTTAAGAGAGGCAATTCTAAGTCAATGTCTTCATCAGCTTCATGAATTTCGTTGTTATAGAAGACCTTCTCAATGGTCATTTCATTGAGGGTAAGGGTTCCGGTCTTATCCGAGGAAATCACTTGGGTCGATCCTAAAGTTTCAACGGCTGGTAGGGTACGAACCAAGGCGTTCCGTTTGGCCATGGTTTCGGTTCCAATTGAAAGAATAATAGTCGTAATTGCGGGCAGCCCTTCAGGAATTGCTGCTACAGCGAGAGAAATCGAAATTAATAAGATGGTTACGAAAGGCATTCCCTTGAAGAAGTAACCAACGACAAAGGTAATGATAGCAATGGCAATAATGACTTTGGTTAGGGTCTTGCCTAAATTCTCTTGGTCACGTTGAAGCGGAGTAACTTGCTTATCTGCTGATGATAACATCTGAGCAATATGTCCAACTTCTGTTCCCATTCCGGTCGCTGTAACAATACCTAGTCCCCGACCATAGGTCACATTGGTTGAGGAGAAGGCCATATTGTCGCGGTCACCTAAACCAACTTCTTCATCTTCCAGGGTCTCAATATCTTTGAAGACCGGCACGGATTCACCGGTTAAGGCCGCTTCTTCAATTTGTAAAGAATTTGATTCAAATAAACGAAGATCGGCAGGTACCACATTTCCCGCTTCCAGCAAGACGATATCGCCAGGCACTAATTCTTTACTATCAATCGTTCTGAATTCGCCTCTCCGGCGAACGGTAGCTTCGGGGGAAGAGAGATCTTTTAAAGCATTAATCGCTTCTTCCGCTTTAGATTCTTGGAAGACCCCCATAATGGCGTTGAGGATGACCACGACCAAGATAATAATCGCATCAGAAATTCCTTCTCCTTCAATAATACCAATGACCGCGGAAATAATCGCCGCAATTAACAGAACAATAATCATAAAGTCTTTGAACTGTTCAACAAATTTTTGGAAGAGGGTAGTGGTTTCTTCCTGATTTAATTCATTGGCACCATATTTTTCTAAACGTGTTTTGGCTTCTTGATCACTCAAGCCTTGTTGAGGGTCAACGTCGAAATGCTCGCTGACCTGGTCAGCCGATAAGTGATGGGCCTTTATTTTTTCTTCTGACATGTTTTTCCTCCTATATGTCGTCTCCAAGGTTTCTCTGTTAAAAAAAGACCTATGCTGGACCCTTGTAAAGTATGTCTAGCATAAGTCTCACTATTTAAGTCAAGTACCAGCAGAAACCTGCTTAACGTTGTTGATACTGACGAGGATGTCCTCCAGTTACTCCCTTATGAATATTTAATTCTATGATGATTATAATCAACTTATCAGACTTAGTCAATGAAAGCTAATTATGAATTTATATTGAAGAATCCTAGCAGAATAATCCAAGTACTAGCAGGTATAGGTATTTGATGATATACTTAAAAAGAAAAATATAGACAGAAGTATCAGGCATGGAGGTAACGTAAAAAATGGCAACGAGAAATGGCAGAACTCGCTCTGAGCGTCACCAACGTAGAAAAGGTGGCCGATGGCGGATTGTTCTTGCAACGATTTTGTTAATCATTGGTGGTGCTTTGCTGGCGCTGAATCCGATTAAACGGATGTTAATTGAACAGGGAACCGAAGCAAGTGGTGTCGCCCACTTAACCGCCGAACAAATCAAAGAGAATAAGAAGAAAAATGTGACCTATAACTTTGACGATATTGAACAATTAGATGCAGCTTCGGTCGTTCGCGACAAATTGCTCGGTAATGCTGAAGCCAGTGAATTACCCACCATTGGTGCGATTGCGATTCCTGAGTTGGGTATGAATTTACCCATCCATATGGGGGTTTCTAATGTTGGTATGTATTTGGGGGCAGGTACGTTAGATCCCAACCAAGAGATGGGCAAGTCGAATTATCCATTAGCCAGCCACCATTCAATCGACCAAAATTTACTTTTTGCACCTTTGATGAAGGCTAAATACGGACAAAAGATTTATCTCACAGATTTAGAGAAAGTCTACGAATATACAATTGACTATATTGAACAAGTTCCTGCTGAGGCCGTCTATCTTTTAGATCCTACGGAAGAAGCGGTCGTGACTTTAATTACTTGTGATTATGGCTTAGTCGATCGGGTCGTCGTTCGCGGAAAGCTTTCGGATGAAATGAAGATCCAGGATGCTGATCCCGCCGTGCTTAAAGCCTTTGAGATTGACCAAACCATTGCCGGTTAATTTCATCCAAAATGTCAATATTAAACCTATCGAAGTTAATGACTTCCTGACCCTGGGAAGCGTTGACTATCGGTAGGTTTTTATTTGTTTGGATATAAATTCGTGTCGTTGATTTTGCAAGGTAAATCTATTTTAACTCAGCCAAGCTATAATCGACTTGAAAAGTTGTTTCTACGGAAATTTTGCTGAAATGATTTTAATTTTTGCTGGATGATTTTTGCCGTATGAAAGTTAAGCGTATTTGGGCCAAAATTTGGTAATTAAAATGCAAGCGATTTATAATTGTGAAAATTTGATGACCTCCTAGAGGCATATAAGATTAATTTGTGATAAATATCGGAGTTTGCCTGAATTGGGCGAAGCCTATGATAAAATATAGTTGATGAAAGCCAACATGTTAATTTGGAGGAGGATCACAATGAAAAAAATAACACGCTGGATTAATTCCATCATCTTGTTTCTATCAGTAATGTTTCCTTTAGTTCAAGTGTCAGCTCAGGAAGAAATGGTGAAATTTAATTTGGATCTTTCCTTGATTGTCGAGGGAAGTGAACCAATTACCCAGAATGAATATCGCTTCGACATCATCGAACGCAATGCTGATCAAAGTGCTTTTGAAGGAGCAGCTGTATATAAATATGATTCAACCGATCCAAATCAGCAAGCCGAAATTTATTTACCAGCCGGAGTTTATACCTTCCGCTTATATGATGGGGCAAGCGAACCTTTCCATCGCGAAGGGCAAGCCTTATCCTTGGATACCGCCCTTCAAACAGATGAAGCCGATGCTAGTGGCCAACAAATGAAGCCGACTCTAAATCAAGGAAGTTTAAACGATTGGGGTAACGGCACCTTAGTGTATGATATTAATTTTGTCGTACAGCCGGGTCCCGGATTAATTAATTCTGATACGGGTGAACAAGAAATCACCCTCCAACTCATCTTCTCTACCGAAGGGGAGGATGCATCCTCTGAAGAGACTTCCAGTGAAGAAAGTGAAAGCACGACCATCGATCCGAGTGATCCGAATGCTCCAGCCGTCAGTGAGATTGAAGTCCCTTTTAAAGTTGTCGATCAAGACGGTCAAGCCGTCGAAGGAGTTCAGATCACAGTCAACGGCCAAACTCTAACCACGGATGAGAATGGTGAAGCCCAAACTGGATTGGCGCCAGGAAATATGGATATTGTTATCAGCAACCTCCCCGAAGGTTATACCGGCGGTGGGGCTTATAATCCGATTGCCTTAACAGAAGACCTGAATGGACCAATTGAATTTACTATCCAAAAAACCGAAGTTACCGCCCCAGTTATTTTTACTGCAGTTGATGAGCAGGGTCAAGGGATTGCTGGTGTGGGCATCCAATTATTAGACCATGAAGTGATGACTGATGGTCAAGGCCAAGTTCGAATCGACCAAGTTCCGGTTGGCCAACAAACTTATACCGTATCTAGTCAGCCCCAAGGCTATAGCATTGAGCCAACTACAGCTGAATTCGAAGTCTTAGCCGACCAAGAGAATACAGTTAACTTGAATTTCCAAACTGAAGTTCAAACTGGTATGGCTAGCATCCAAGTCTATGACCAATATCAGGACCCCGTAGTCGGTCTAGGGATTACCATTGCTGGGCAAGAATATCTGTCGGATAATAATGGTTTAATTGAAATTAAAGACTTGGCAGCGCAAGAGCATGCTTATCAAGTAACGACCGTTCCAACTGGCTATCAACAGCCAGACGATGGCATCATTACAGTAGAAGCTGGTGTCGAAACGGATACGACACTCAATGTGATTAAAGATGCTCAACCGGGGATCGTGCAATTGAAGATCATTGACCAAGACGATCAAGGCGTGGCCCAAGCAGAAGTCTTGGTGGAAGACCAATCTTATAGCTCAGATGATCAAGGGTTAATTGAAATTAAAGACTTGAGCCCAGGAACTTATAACTACCAACTGCTATCACTCCCTCAAGGTTATCAAGGTCAAAAAAGTGGTGTAATTACCGTTACAGAAGATCAGACGACTGAAGAAGTCTTAAAGGTAGAGCGTGACCTTGCTACTGGCCAATTTACCTTGATTGTCAAAGACCAAGACGGTCAAGCCGTCGAAGGAGCGATCGTCAGCTTGGCAGATAAATCCACTCCAACTGACAGCCAAGGTCAAGCCATCTTCTCTCAATTAACCCCAGACACCTATGACTATGAAATTCAAGTGCTCCCAGAAGGTTATGAACAAAATATTGGCAGTCAATCGATCGCGATTCGTGAGGGTGCCCAAGAGGAGAGAACGGTCACCGTGGAGAAAGTCCCAGCCAAAGGTCAATTGACGATTACTGCCTTAGACCAAGCAGATCAACCTGTGGCAGGTGTGGTCGTCAAAGTCGCCGACAAACTCATTCGTACTGACCAGGAAGGACAAGCGGTCTTGAAAGACTTGGCTCCAGACACCTATACGTATCAAATTAACCAATTCCCTCCTAAATACAGCAGGAAGGATACCGGTCAAGTAACCATCCCTGCGGGTGAAGATGCAAGCTTGCATATTTACCTGGAGAAAGAAATCAAGCCAGCCAAGGCTACTCTGACTGTTCTCGATCAAAATCAAGAACCCGTCGCTGGTGTCAGCATTCAATTTGGCGGTCTACAAGCAGAAACCAATGCCGATGGTCAAATTGTCTTTGAAGAACTAAGTCCAGGTGTCTACAATTACACGATGATCGATGTGCCGAAAGGCTACAGCTTTGAAGCAAGCAACGAACAGGCTGAATTGAAGGAAGAAGATGACTTCCAAGATAAATTCCAAATTGAAAAACTACCAGAACAAGGTAAAGTCAAAGTTCGTCTCACCGACCAGGATGGCAAAGGTATTGCTGGTGCCCGAGTGAAACTTTCCGGCAAAGAAAGTACAACCGATAAAGATGGTTATGTTGAATTCTCAGCCGTCAATGTTGGCGAAGCCAGCGTCGAAGTCTTGGAGTTGCCACAAGGTTATCAACTCGATCAGAAGACTCAGACGATAACGGTTAAACAAGACCAAACAGTCGATCTAAGCTTTACGGCCCAAGCGCCAGAAAGTCAAACCAGCGAAAGCGAGCAAGAGACGACAACCAGCTCAGCGGAAAGTACAACGAGCCAAACTAGTCAAGAAAGCACAGAAATAACGACCACGACTGAAACGCAAACGATTAAAGAAACAGAAGTCGATCCTGAACAAGAAGCGTCCATTGAATCGGAAGCGGCTCAAGCTACCCGTCAATTCGTTGATGCGAATTCAGGAATTGAAGTCTGGGTTAACCCGCAAGATGCTAAACAGGTTGTTAAATTGACCGTGGACAAACTGAAAACTTCAGACTTTGCCAGTCTAAAAGACTATGATGCGGATGTTTACCAATTAACTCTATTGGACAAGAATAACCAAGCTGTTGACTTGACCAAGATAGCGGAAGTGAAGATTCCGACCCGTCCAGTCAATAGCCAGATTAAAGTCTTACGCTTGGATCAAGATCAACTGTCAAGCCTAACCTTCGCCTTACAAAATCGTCGCGTGACTTATCGCACCCAAAAACTAGGCAACTTTGCCGTTACTTATGGCAACAAAGCCCAAGCCAGTGGAACAGAAGAAAGCACCACCACTGAGAAATCACAGAATGTCCAAGTCGATAAGGAAAAGAGTGTTGAGAAGAAAGGGGACTTACCAGGAACAGGTGAGCAAACTCAGACCATGATAGTGATTCTTGCCTTAGCCCTATTACTCGGTGCGGCTTATCTCTTCGTCCGTCACAATCGCAGTCAGAAGGATGACAGGCAAGAATAATTAGCAAGAATAAAGAACAAAGCAAGATGTGAAACTATTAAAATTCAGCTGAAACTTTATTAAAACCAGATTTGGCTTGAAGCAATAACTATTCGACCTTGAATGCGTATCATTTTACCGAAAAAATGAATATTAGCTGCAAAAATAATTAAATCCACAGCGCCTGAACTAAGTAGTGAACTTAGCCAGGTTCTGTGGATTTTGTGTTTTATACCAAGGCTGAAAGATTATTCGCTTGTGAGCAAAATATTCAGCTGTTTATCAGTGAAAATTGCTTTACATCTGGTCAAATTTCCGTCTAAAGGTAAAATTTATATTCCTTCGTGAGCTAGAAATTCTGAGTTAAAGTATCAATAAGCTTGAGTCATTAAGAGCGGTTAAATTATTCGTCCTACATTTCCACTATTGTCCGGCCCAGATGTTGGCCTGCTTTTAATTTTTCCAAGCTTTCTGGCACTTGGTCTAAGGAGATGGTTTGACTGAGTTGGGTATTGGCCACATTCCATTCTTGACTAATTCGTTGCCACAAAGCAGGGCGGTCTTCAATCGGGACTTGAACGGAATCTACCCCTAAGAGGCTAACCCCGCGTAAGATAAATGGAAAGACAGAGCTGTCAATATTGACGCCGCCGGCATTACCGCACATTGAAATAGCTCCCCCATATTGAATTTGAGGAATCAGCATACTAGCGACTTCACCGCCAACAGTATCTAGAACATAGTCGAAAGCTTGCTTAGCTAGGCCACGTGCTTTGGCTTGGATGTCGTCAGGGAAGAGCACTTGATCGGCGCCTAACTTTTCAGCAACTTCGACTTGATAGTCTTTGCGAACTAGAGCTGAAACATTTTGATAGCCGGCTTTCTTCAACATTTGTAGGGCAATTGATCCGACGCCTCCGGTTGAACCGGTAACAAGGATGCGGGCATCTTTATGTCCTTTGAGTCCAGCTTGTTCCAGCTTCTCAATCGACAAGGCAGCGGTAAAGCCAGCAGTACCTATGACCATGCTATCTTTTAAAGAAAGGCCTTGAGGTAAAGGTACAATCCATTCGCTTGGCACTTGGGCATATTCTGCCAGTCCTCCCGTATGGGAGACACCGGTGCCGAATCCGGTCACGATCACTTCTTGACCTTCTTTAAATTGATCACTGGAAGATTCTTCAACTACACCAGCAAAGTCGATTCCGGGAATCATCGGATATGACCGAATAACGCCCCCTTTGGCTTGGACCGCTAACATGTCTTTGTAATTTAAGGATGAATAGTGAACTTTAACTAAGACATCCCCATCATGCAAATCTTCCCGAGTCACGGTTTCAATTTGGTGGACGATCTCGCCATCGTGTTCACTGACCCGAAGTGCTTTAAAATTTTTCATTTTATTTCCCCCTAATCTTGATAAATTAAAGATAACATAGTCAAGAAAACACTTTCAAATAATCCGCCCTGTTCAGGCAAGAATTTTTCGAGCAAAAATTTGTTATAATATAACTAAAGAGGGGGGGGATGATATGAACCGCTGTTTGAAACGTAGTCTCTATATATTTTCTTGGCCGATATTAATTGCTTCAGCTTATTATCTATACAGCTACAATGTTCGTCATCAATCACCTTCTAGTTTACGCATGCTCCGTTTCACTCAATTGACCGGGATAAAGCAACTTCAAGCCTGGGCCAGTCAACGGCAAGATTTAGTGGTGGATTTATTAAGTCAACGAAAGAATGACCTGCCACTTAACCCTGATTGGCGGGTACATCATATTAGTGATAAATATTTTGTTGAAGACATGCCCGTCTATGTCTGGAATGACCATGGTTTAGCCGGTCAGAAAACTATTTTCTATTTGCATGGTGGGGGCTATATCGTTGATGCGACCCCTTTTCATTTTGATTTTATTCGTGATATAATTACGCGGACAGATGCCCGCCTCGTCTTTCCCGTATTTTACAAGACGCCGAAGTACTCCTACCAACAAGCCTTTCCCTTAGTCTATCGTCTCTACCAAGAATGGGCTGCCAAAGGCCCGATGTATCTGATGGGAGATTCGGCGGGAGGCGGCTTTGCTTTGAGTCTAGCCATCAGTTTGAAGCAAGCTAAGGCGGAGCTTGCCCGACATATTTTTCTTATCTCTCCTTGGCTCGATTTAAGCCTGGAAGATAAGGCTTACAAACATTTTGATCCCTTAGATCCCTTGTTGGACTTGCTAGCTCTACAATTGATGGGGCGATTCTGGGCCGGCAAGACCTACAGCGTGAAAGATTGGCAGATCAGTCCGATTTACGGTGATTTATCGGGGTTACCACCGATTTTTGTCAGTGTGGGCACGCATGAACTCCTGTATTGGGATTCATTCCGCTTAAGGCAGGCTATTCAAGCTAGTCACGGCCAAATAGAAACCTATCTGGGTCAGCGGATGAATCATATCTTTCCTATCCTACCGATCTATGAAGCACGACCGGTCCGTCAACGTATTGTCAATTTAATGAATCAAGAGAGTGAGGAATAAATGATGTCTGAGCATAAAACTTACAGTAATCGAAAGACCCGGGATTTAGTGATTATGGCCGTCTTCATGGCGATTATCTTCATCCAATCTTGGGTGCCAACCCTGGGTTATATTAGTTTCGGTGCCATCTCTTTAACTTTTATTCATGTGACCGTCATTATTGCCACCCTATGGCTCGGCACCAAAAATGGAATGATTATTGGCGGTGTTTGGGGTATCACTGCCATGATTATTGCCTATCTCCGCGGAACGCCATTCGAACGGTTGGTCTTTACCAATCCTCTAATTTCTGTCTTGCCCCGTTTACTGATGCCTTTGATTTTAGGCCTGATTGCCAGCTATTTATTTAAAAAAGGCGTGGGCGACAAACTTGTAGGTATGGTGGGTGGGGTCTTAGGGTCACTCCTAAATACCTTATTTGTCTTATCAGCCGTGGGACTCTTCGCCGGCAACCAATTTATTGGAACCATTGAAGGGGCGCAAATGAGTGACCTTTGGTCAATCATTGGTGGAATCATCGTCGCCAATGGCATCCCTGAAGCAATTTTTGCGGGGATTTTAACACCGCTGATCTTAGTGGCCCTGAAGAAAGCCATCCGTCGTTAGAAATTCATAGACAAGATTGTTACACTTACTTGGGTGTACAATCTTGTTTTCTATCTTTAAGCAGCAACTGAGTAAATAGAGAAGGAAGTTATGCATGGATTTAGATTTAGTAGTTATTGACTTAGATGAAACCCTTTTAAGAAGTAATAAAACCTACGACCGAGATCGTTTCGCCCGGATTAAGCAAGGGCTAAGCGACCGGGGTTGTCTCTTGATGATCGCTACCGGTAACTCGTACCACAAAGTAGTCGATTATTTCGACCAAGATGAAGGGCGGGATATTTATTTTGCTACGGATAATGGGAATTATATTGTCCAAAATGGCCAGCCCATTCACGTGGCCAAAGTTGACCCGAATATTATTCAACCAGCCTTAGCTTATATTACCTCTCAGCCTGGTTACTATCCGATGATTACCGATGGAACGATTACCTACTTCCGCCAGGAAAAACCTTCCGTGATGAAACAATTCTGGCAATATAACAATAACGCTGAAACGATTGATCAATTTGCTGATTTACCCGCTGATTTTGCGGTGACTAAGATTGCCATCCATACCGAACATAATCTGGCTGAAAGCAAGACCATGGCTCAAGAGCTCGGTCGTCGCTTCCCCACCAGTACCGTGGTAACTAGCGGAGAAGGGTGGATTGATCTGATTTCTCAACATGGAGGCAAGGGTTCAGCGGTCCAATTCCTCGAAAATAAACGGCAGATTCAACCGGCCAAGGCCATGGCTTTTGGCGACAGCCTGAACGATTTGTCGATGATGGAACGGGTTGCCTATAGTATGGCCATGGGGAATGCTGATCCAGATTTATTAGCCGCCTGTCGCTATCAAATTGCCAGCAACGAAGAGCAGGCCGTGCTTGATATCTTGGAAAGATATTTGCGAGAAGGCAACCTTGATTTCTTGACAGCCTACCAACACTCGAAAGGAGTGAATCATGGCTAAGCGTAAGAAAGGGAACAAGCCGTCGACTGCTGAACAAGAATTTGAGCAAGTCGATATCTTTTACCTACCTAAAGCAGTGGCCAGTATGTATCGGGTACTTCGACAAGCAGTTAAAGAAGAAATTATGGACTGGGCGCAGGCAAAGTTTAGCTCCGTGACCACGGTCAGTGACCCTGACGAAGGGGATGCAGTGATTGCTTTAAACGCTGACCAGGAAGAGGTTTTCCGTTATTATCTCAATCCCAATAACATTTCCCAAGCCCAACAGGCCCGAGATAAAGACCGACTGGACGATTACCTAAGTCAACTATTCGAAGATTAAGACTGGTTCAAGTAAGATATTTCTGCGAAATCTCTAGTTTGGAACTTCCTCATCTCAGCTTGAACCTGATCAGCCAAACTCTTTTATTAAATTAAGTAGAAAAATACCCGAATTGAAATTCACCGTTCATCATTGTCGACGAAGTGTTTCAATTCGGGCTGATTTTATTTTTACTTGTATTTTTCTATCTAGGATATAGATTATTTGGTGATTAAAAGTTTATATGTAGTGCTCACCGAGTTAAAAATATCATGTATCTAGCTAGCAAAGCTAGGGCAATCAACGACGCATATCTTAGGCTTTCTGAGTATAAATACGTTGGTAGTATTGCTCCCATAGTTTGGCCACGTTAGGTTCTGAATAGTATTCAGAAGCTTTCAATGACTTCGCCTTATAATCCTCAAGCACTTGCCGATTGGCCTGGAATTTATTCAGAGCCTGATGCATGGCCTGACGGTCAGCGCAAGGGTAATAATAATCATCAATAATAGCATGATAGAGTGATAAATCACGTAACATGACCGCCGTTCCTGCTGAGAAAGCTTCCAATATAGCCATCGGGAATAATTCATTGTAAGATGGTAGGAGAAAGATATCAGCGAGGTTATAATAATCATTCATCTTCTCCCGGTCAACAATGCCAGGGAAATATAAATTAACTGGCGGATTCTCATAAATTTGCTTATATTTGTCATAGCCATCGGTAATTTGACCGAAAGAGAAACCACCGGCCCAGACAAATTGAATCTCAGGGTTATCGATCGCTAACTGAACAAAATCATCAATTCCCTTGCGTTTCTGAATCTGACCCACACCCAACACGACTAACTTATCCTCAGGAATGTTTAAGGATTGGCGGAAGCCCTTTTTCTGGCTAGTATCTTGCGGGTAGAAAGATTCCTTAGACACGAAATTGGGGATATAAGTAATTTTCTCCCGCGGCAAGCCCAGGGCTACCAACTCTTCAATAAAAGAAGGATTCACCACGACCAATTGGTCCATCCGCTGATAGAACGACAGAACATAGCGACCCATCAAAGATTGAACCAAGCGGGGTAACTTAATACTCCCCTCTAACGTTTGGGGAAGGAAGTGAACCGCCCCGACCATCACGCCTCTCTTCTTACGAGCAAAGGTCGAAGCATAGTAGCGCGGATCAATGGTATGATAATGTGAGATATCACTGGCTTGATAATTGTTAATCTCAATGGCGAATTTATTGGGGAAGTATTTCTTCAACATTTGAATCAGCTCAATATAAGCTGCCCCGACTCCCTGACCCTTAACCGATTCAGCCGTAGAGAACATATGGACCCTTAACATAGGCATACTCCTTCCTAAGCCTGGTAGCGCTTAGTTACTTTGTCCATTATAGTATAAAATAAGACAAGTGAAAAGCTCGCCCAAATCAGTCCAGTATTGAAGCCAATAATGTAGCGTGTTGACATATATTGAACCCATATCAATCGACTGAGCTGATTGATGCGATTAGATTGGATACATTATCGAAATAAGAAAGATTAATAACGATTAGCATTAAAAAGACATTTAGCAAAACATGATGATTTAAGGAGAGAGAACATGGCAACAATGAAATTCCAGAAGAATCAACATTATCAAGGCCAAGTCGCAGACCTCAATACCCAAGGTGCCGGCGTGGTCAAAATCGATGGCTTTCCCTTCTTTGTCGAGGGCGTAATCCCCGGCGAAGAGATAGCATTTAAAGCCACCAAAGTTAAGAAAAATTATGGCTTTGGCCGACTGGAAAAAATAATCACAATCAGTCCAGATCGGGTTGAACTCAAAGACGACCTAGGACGACAAATCGGTACCATGACGCTGCAACATATGAATTATTCTAGCCAACTAGCCTATAAGCAAAAAGTAGTCAAGGATGCTTTCCAGCGCTTAGGTCATTTTGACGATATCGAAGTGGCACCAACTCTTGCCAGCGACCGTCAATGGCAGTATCGTAATAAAGCTCAAATCCCAGTCCGTGCCTTAAAGGGCCAATTGCAGACCGGCTTTTTCCGTAAGAATAGTCATGACCTGGTTGCTGTCGAGGACTTTCATATTCAAGAACCCGACATCGACCGAGCGATTCTATTGGTTCGCGACCTGCTCCGCCAATATCAGATTAGTCCGTATAATGAAGCCGATCACCTAGGCGATATCCGCCATATCATCATTAAACGGGGCTACTATTCAAAAGAGATGATGGTCGTCCTAGTTACCCGACAAAAGCAAGTCAAAGGATTACAAAATCTAGCCGAAGCAATCGCTAAAGCCCTGCCCGAAGTGGTCTCAATTATGCAGAATATTCAAGACCAACGAACCAATGTCATCATGGGTCGAGACAATCATTGCCTGTGGGGGCAAGACTATTTAGAAGATGAAATGCTAGGCAATCGTCTGCGAATTTCTGCCCATTCGTTCTACCAAGTCAATACTCCCCAAGCGGAAAAACTCTACCAAGTTGGCATCGACTACGCTCAATTATCAGGCCAAGAAAAGGTTCTGGATGCCTACTGTGGTATTGGCTCAATTTCCCTTGCATTAGCAAAACATGCCAAGGAAGTCTACGCCATGGAAATCGTTCCTGAAGCGATTGAGATGGCCAAACAAAATGCCCAACTCAACCACATCGACAATGTCCATTTCCAAGCAGGTCCCGCCGAGACAATCTTACCTCAATGGCAAAGCAATGGCATTCACTTTGATGTAGCCGTCGTAGACCCGCCTCGAAAAGGCTTGGATAGCCAATTTATCCAAACCCTCGTCGAGTTGTGCCCTGACCGGATTGTCTATATCTCCTGCAACCCAGCCTCCTGCGCCCGTGACTGCCGCCAATTCGCTGATGTCGGCTACCAAGTCCAAACCGTCCAACCCGTCGACATGTTCCCACAGACAGTGCATGTTGAGTGTGTAGTATTGATGCAAAAGGTGAAAGAGTAGAATGTTGTTATATCAGCTTTTTGAATGTGTGAGTCATATTCAGAGGGCTGATTTTTTAGTATAATTGTTATGAATACTGACAAAATTAAGGAATTTAGCTAATAAATATCAAGTAGTATGGGGAAACTGATCAATATTATTTAATTGGAAAAAGTAATTTTATTAATTATGAATAACCTACTTATTATTCGGTTGTTTCATATAGATAACTAGGTTAATGATTATTAATGATGTAATTTTAGAAAGTGAGGAAAGGAATGGACTTAAAGGACAATGTTTATTTCATACCCGCAAAACGTCCACCTAAACAAAAGCGGGTCGCTATATATGCTCGAGTCAGTTCTAATACTAAAGAACAGTTACGTAGTTTAGCTAATCAAGTATCAGCTTTAACCCAGAAAGTTTCCTCCGTTGAAGATTGGCTCTTAGTGGGTATCTATATTGACGTCGCTTTAGCAAAGAAAAATGCTAAGCGAGAAGAGTACAATCGTATGATTGAAGACTGTGTCAAAATAAGATAAATCTGGTGATCACTAAGAGTTTTAGCCGCTTTGGTCGAGATACTGTTGAGGCACTTGAGACAATTAGGCTATTTAAGGATCATAAAGTCCAACTTATTTTTGACCAAGAAAACTTTGATACTTTTAGGGATGATGGGGAACTCATTCTCTCTATCTATGAATCAGTGGCCCAAGCAGACAATGAATCGAGAGGTCGAAATATTAAACTAGGTCATCGTCACCGAGCTATGGACGGCATTTCCAGTCTTTATCATCGCAAGTGTTATGGTTATGATCATGATGAAGAAGGTTATTTAGTGATGTAAATTTCAAGTATAAGTTAGCCACCTAGGGTAACTAGCTATGTAACTTTAATCCTCTCTGTCAGTGACGGCTTGACAATGAGCTGAGGCATGGTAGTTTGGTTCACTAATGGGTCATTGACCGCCTTACCAAGAAAACCATGCCGAAGGAGGCTCGTTGTCAAGCGGGCACGTGTGCGCGAGCTTGTCTTTCTTTATAGAAACAGCGCTTGAAGACTTCATAAGGGGTCTCATAGCCTAAAATTTTGCGCGAATAGTTGTTCATCCATTGTTGGATGCGCCGACAATCGGCTTCAGTCACGTCTTTCATGGACGTTTCTTTGGGCAGAAATCGGCGAATCAACCCGTGTTGATTTTCACTGGTTCCTCGTTCCCAAGAGGCGTAAGGATGGGCAAAATAAACGGCCACGTCGTCAGCCAGTGTTTGACTCAACCCCGCAAATTCTAAGCCGTTATCCGCCGTAATACTCTTAAAGAGTAGCGAAAAATGGTCGCTTGCGCGTGCTCGTAAGCTTTTGAGGGCGGCGTCCACCGCTTGAGCCGTCTTGTTCTCAATCTTTAGAATGACTTCAAAACGACTCAGCCTTTCTACTAAGGTTAACAAGACGGGTTCATCTCTGCCTTTCTTGCCAATGACCGTATCAATTTCCCAATGTCCAAAAGTTTGACGGGTGTTAATTTCTTCAGGGCGTTCGTCGATGGACATCCCTAGGACTTTCTTATGGGGTCGAGTCTTCGGCGCGCTGACTCTGGAATGTCGTTTCAACTTTTCAACTAAATCAATATTTCGGGTCTGCATAATCTGGCAATCAATCCAATGATAGAGGGTCGTCGTACAAGGAATCAGACGCGGATCAATGTCGAGGACCTGCTTGGCGCGATGCACTACCACATCGGGTGACCACTTATCTTCTAACATCCGTTGATCGGCCCAATCGATAAAGACACGTGAATAGGCCCAAAGTGGTTTACGTCCACAATGTTGACGCTGATGCTCATAATCTTCTTGGCCGACTTCCGCGATATACTTGGAATATTGATAGGTATAAACCTTCCCATGTTGCTTTTGTTGACGGACTTGTTCCACCGAACCCCGTTTGATTTCGTTATGAATTGTTTGGGGCGCCCGTCCCAGTATTCGAGCAATGGCTCGGTTAGAATAGCCTTGTTTTTTCAACAATTCAATTTGGCTCCGTTCTTTGAACGATAAGTGTTTTGATTTACGATCAGATGTGGTAAAGTGAGTTTGCGTCATGTAAATTCATCCTTCTTATATTTTTGTGTGGTAACTAAAATATAACATGAATTTACATGGCTTTTATTATTTTTTAGCGGTGGCTAAGTTGATTATAAAATCCGCCTTATAAATTAGATGTTTTTTCTCCTAAAAGATGTTCTAATTCAAATAAAAGAAGAGGTAACGAATCATATAATCACGATGGTCTTAGGTTAGAAGCTATAAATCACGAAGGTGGCGTTGATTCATACACTCAAGTTTTTTACAATGGGATTATTGAAAGCGTGGAAATTAGAATGATGAATCGAGTATCAAATAATGGAGATAGTCAACCTACAATTTATCGGTGGGATAGATTTGAAGAATATTTAGCGATAAAAATAAAAGAATTGATTGAAGTTATATTGGATTATGGTATAGCTAAGCCAATATATATTTTTGTTTCTTTATTAAATGTTAAGGGAAAAACAGCAACATTTGGTGAGTGGGGAGATCAAACTCCAGGTGGCCCATTAATGCAAGATATAATCAAAATAGTACCAGGTTATATATCACATGATAATAGTTTTTCAGAAGCGATTTTTCCTGTAATGACTAACTTAGCACATGTTTTTGGTTTTGAATATACGTCACTATATTCCCCAGATGGTGAAGTTGTGAATCATTATATTAAATAATAATATCAATACTTTAAAACCAACATTCAAAAATCAATCCAACTCTTAATAACAACACACGTGGAGACGGTGGTATTATTGTCAAGAAAATAGAAAAATAAGTTATAAAAGTGTTGAAATAGGTGGCTTTTAGGATTTTAAAAGAAATCAGTTCTATAATAAATTAAAAATCGTGTTGGTAGAAAAATCGTCTACTTCTACCAACACGATTTTACAAAGAGCCAGTACTTACATCTCTTTTTTTCCTGTAAAACTATTGTATCTTGAAACTTTAAGAAGTTTCAATCATTCGATCTGTTAACCGTTATTTTTTGGATCTAAACTTAATAAAATAGCATTAATGGCGACGATGACTGTTGACACAGACATTAGAATTGCTCCTACTGCAGGACTTAATGTGATACCAATAGGGGCCAAAATTCCCGCAGCTAGAGGGATAGCTATAAAGTTATAGCCGGCTCCCCAAAAGAGATTTTGTTTCATTTTACGAGTTGTTTTTTGTGCTAATTCAATGAATGATTCAATATCTCCTGGATCGGATTGAGTCAATATGACATCTGCTGAATCCAATGCAACTTGAGTCCCAGCACCAACAGCTATACCAACGTCTGCCAAGGCAAGAGAAGGAGCATCATTGACACCGTCACCTACCATGATAACTTTCTTTCCCTCATCTTTAAGTGTTTTAACTAACTCATATTTGTCTTGTGGAGATTGATTTGATCTATATTCAATCTCTAAATCTTCTGCCGCGCCTTGAGCTGCTTTTTCATTATCACCTGTTGCCATAATTGGCTCTATATTGTTCTTTTTAAGAGCTTTAATTAACTCTTTGCTCGTTGGTTTTAATTCATCCCCTAAAGCTACAGCACCAATAGCATCATCGTTTTCTACTAAGACACTGAGAGTTGCTCCTTTTGGAATATCAATATCCAGATTACGTCCGTAGGCTTTTTGACTGATTAATTGGTAACGGTGCCCGCCTGCTTTACCCTCTACTCCGGCACCGGAAATCACATCAATCGAATCAAAAGATGTTGGACGTATATCTTGCTGCTCGGCGAAACTTATAATTGATTGAGCAATTGGGTGGCTAGATCCTCCTTCAATACCTGCCAATAAGGCAATGATTTCCTCTTTCTTATATTTGTTATTAAGAAGTTTTACATCTAATACTTTAAACTCACCAGTTGTTAAAGTACCTGTTTTATCTAAAATCATCACATCTGCATCTTGAGCTATTTCTAAGGCCTCACGGTCTTTTACTAGTAACCCACGACTTGCTCCTAAGCTCGTACTACGGGCAGTGACCAATGGAATAGCAAGACCCAATGCGTGCGGACAAGCAATAACTAATGTAGTAATAGTAAATATAACTGCTGTTGGCACATCTTCTATAACCATCCATGTTACAAAAGCAATTAGCGCGACAATAACAGCAATATAGAAGAGCCACCCTGCAACCTTTTGCGCAATATTTTCTGCCCTGGAAGGTTGACTTTGAGCTTGGCTAATTAAAGTCTGTACTTGAGAGATAAAGGACTTATCACCTGTCTCAAGCACTTTAATATAAAGAACCCCTTCTCCATTTGTTGAGCCCCCGATTACTTCATCGCCAGGGCCTTTTTTTACTGCTTTTGACTCCCCAGTTAGAAGAGCTTCATTTAAACGTGATTCGCCACGCTCGATAGTTCCGTCTGCTGGCACATTTTCTCCGGCTTGAACACGAATTAAATCACCTACCTTTAAGTCAGCAACTGGACGTGTTTCAATGGAATCATCTTCTAATACAACATGAGCATCTTTCGGCACTAACTTAGCCAATTCTGCTTGTGCATCTCCTGCTTCTCCAATAGTTTTCATCTCAATCCAGTGACCTAATAACATGATTAATAGTAATGAAGCAAATTCAAAGAAAAAGTCCATGACCTGTTCACTCGTTACGTAGCTAGTGATAACAGCATAAACACTATATAAATATGAAACACTTATACCTAAAGAAACGAGTGCCATCATTCCAGGTTCTTTTTGTTTAAATTCATCAACTGCACCTTTATAGAATGGACGTCCACCATAAATAATTAATATAGTAGATAAAATAGCTACTACAATATCAGAATATGGAAAAGTAAACTGTAATGGTAGTTCAAATCCATACATAGGGGATAAGAGCATAATAATGATTCCTAATGGCAATGACTTTAAGAATAGTTCTTTAAAGTTTCCGTGATGATGATGCTCATGCCCTCCGTGTCCGCCGTGCTCATGACCAGCATGATGATCGTGATGTTTATGGTCTCTTTGTTGTTCCGTTTTGCTATTGTTGTGTTTCAAGTGATCCATATCGCCGTGATTATGGTGACGGTGAGACGAATGTTTGTTGTTATTCTTCATTTTTAATTCCTCCTTATGCTTAATGATGATGTAAATGGCACTCGCATTGTCCTTCTGGACAATTGCAAGCCACTTCTTCTACTGCGAAAGATTTTTTCATCTCTAATATTTTTTCTAGTCGATCTATATCATCGAAGCTTAAGACATGATCTTCAATGATTCTTCCTATTACATTTCCGACTTTTTTTCGACAAATACGATTAAAAATATCTTCTGCATAATCCCTTACGGCTTCTTTCTCTTCAATATTGGCAGTATAAATAAACTTTCTACCTTCTTGCTCTGTCTTTAGAACACCTTTTCCAACTAATCGACCTAAGATCGTTTTGATAGTGGATTGTGTCCAGTCCATTTTTTCTTGCAATATGGAGATGACTTTTTTACTAGTTACTCGATCATTTGCCCAAACTACACGCATGACTTCCCATTCAGCATCTGTGATATAAGTATTAAGTTCTATATTGCTAATTTTCCTCTCCTCCTTGTTGTCTACAAATGTAAACGAGCATACTCAAAATGAGCGTACTATTGTAAACGAAATATGTCAAGTCTTTTTAATAAATTTAAGCAAAGATTATTGCGTTTGTTTTCCAATTTATTCCCAGTACTATTTGTAAGGTTATCATTGATTTACATTTATCACTTTTGCAATTTCTAAAGTTTTAATCATAGTACCATTAAGAGTTGCCAGATATACTTGGAAAAAAGAGATATTCAGTATTAATAGGTAATGAAGAAAGAATAAAAGGAGTAGATATATTCCCAAGAACGAGGCTTTCCTAAAAATTTAAATTTTATCAATACTGACCACTCGAGCCATGTCGAGTGCGTAGTATTGATTGAAAAACTCAAGGGATAAACCGCTTAAGAACGGGGTTCCTAGGCATATGATAGATGTCTAGACACCTCGTTTTTGGCTTGAGAGATAGAAATTTTGACCTGGAAGGTGATTTACCGAGGAAAAATAGAGGTACGTCTGGGGAAACAGGTCGATTGGAGTGATAAGGTGGAAAAATGATAACTGGTAACGTGATACAATTTAATGACTAAAAAGCCTTCATATAGCGGTTTTACTGGAGAGTAAAGGGGCAATATCAGGGCTTATTTAATAGTTGATTGGTAAAATAGCGGGAACTTTTTGTTATTTGAACACACTTGAATTTACTAAAGAAAATACTCCGATATTATAAATAACTTAGCAATTGTGGAGACTTAGGCGGAGAGTGTTCTCCGTCCTAACCCTTCTTTCGTAAGTACGAAAGGGAATCTCAGGCTGGTGAATAGCTAACGTCTCGAATTTTTGTTGAAGAAGAGATCATTGATCTTATTCCTACTAGCGGAGATCAAACTTCAGGAATTTTAGTAAACGTTCAAAAGCGATAGATGATAATCAATTGATTAAAAAAACTGCTCAAGACTACTTTGGGTGATAAGGACACCACTCAAGACGAGAGGTGGGTTCATAATTAAGACTATGTTAAATATCCAACGTCTTCTTATATTTCTGTCCAACCACCATAGAATGATTGTTGATATTAGAGCCACCTTAGGTAATAAGAAAATAACCAAGTGAAATTTGAATCGAATAAAGCGCCAAGCAATAGCCATAAATATGTGATCAATACTTGTGTCAGTATAATACCTAAAAATCGTACGAAACATCGCCCCCTATACTATGAATACATGTACCCTTCATTATAATAGACTAAACATTATTGAATATCATTTTCTAAGGCCTCTTTTTTAATCAACGAATGGATGTAAAGGACTGGATAGTGTGAATTCTATACCTAAGACTTCTTGCTTGATGTGCCAAAGCGATTTTAGTGTGTGTTATTGGTATGTCTAGGATTGGATAGAGTAGAATAAGAGGAAGACTTGTGAAAATAAAATAAATAGTATTAGGAGGGCGTATGAGACTTTGGCATCAGTGCTTAATTAATCGATTACCTCAGCATCAATTACTTGGTCAACACCGAGAATGTGCGGCCTTAAGGGGAAACGGCTGGGGCAAGAGACATGCGACGGTCAATTATGTATTTGACCATTCGCCATACTTATTATATCGATACCACTTATTAGTGATAGCTGAGATGGAGTCACGAGGTTATCAACCTAGTGCAGAATGGAAGGATAAGAACTATCGGGGAATGAATTGTAACCCTTATCGGGATTTACCAGAATGTGTCGTTAATCGTCCAATCTATCCAGAGCATGATCGTTATTACAAAGAAGAGTGCCTTAGCAATGAGCGATTGAAGGGAATGAATCTGGAAGACTAGGAGGTGGGCGTGTTAGTCATTACTGAAGCGTTGGTTTTCTGATGAGCTTTTGAATGGATTTATTCAGAACCTTGAAATTGACTGGATGGTTAGGTTTTTTATTGATTTTTATATGTTTAAATAAGTGGGTTTTATTTCATAGGCATTTTATATTTACTTGATAAGATTCAAGTATATTAAATAATGAAAGGAAATGTTTATGAAGAAAAGTATGTTAAAAATGATCTTAGTGAGTCAAATCGTTTTGACAGGAGGCATCTCCTCTCTACCTAACCTGTCCGTTTTAGCCCAGACACAAGAAACTACCAACCAAGCGCAAGAGTCAGCCCAAGAGGCTACCCATTCTTCTGATGAAGATAATTCCACGTCTGACAAAGAAGCTGAGAAGGATGAAATACCCACTGATCCTGAAGTGTTAAAACAAATGATCGAGAATTATGGGCAAAAAATCGAAGTAGAAAGTCATCAGATGAATGTCCTTGAACTAGGAAAAGAGAATAAAGGCAAACAAAAAACGTTAGTCTTTATGCCAGGTTTAGGAGAAGCCTCACAACCACTGACTCACAAGAACCTATTGGACCTTTTGGCTGAGAAGTATCATATTCTAGTGGTTGAACCTTTTGGTTATGGCTTGTCAGATGTAAGTCGACAAGAGCGAACGGTCGAGAATATAAATAGACAACTACATACAGCGCTTGAGAAAATGCAAGTATCAGAATATTTATTAGTTGCCCACTCCTTGTCAGGAATCTATGCCGTTAATTATGCACAAACTTATCCAGAAGAAGTTCAGGGTATTGTGGGAATGGATACAAGTACGCCAATGATGAATGGTTTCATGGATATACAGCATGAGGAAGCACCGGTGGATGATAGTGGTGTCGCTACCGATCTTCCAGAAATTCCTGATGTCGATGAAGCGGTTAATAAACAATACCAGTTGATATCTCAACTTAATTTGAATAATCCTGATGTTGCAGATGAGAGTAAGCGGTCTAATCAGGTTTTAATTGATGCCAAGGATGATAAGATTCCGAGTGGAATCCCTGCCTTATACCTCTTGGCACAGGATTCATATGAAGATATTGAGCTACGCCGTGAGTTTATGGATAAAATCACTATGAACTGGGAAGAGCAACATAAAGACCTCTCTGAAAATTCAGATGAAGTACAAACACATATCTTAGAAGGTGATCACCTTCTCTATATGACACAATACAAAGAAATGGCACGATTGATTGATGAATTCGTCAGTCAGCTTAAGTAAGGTGGTCTAGATGGACAAGAAAAAAATAACTTGTTTGAGCCTAGTCCTAATAAGTCTGTCATTCTGTCCGCGGGCTTGGGCGGGTGAAGTAGAACTTCTAGAGAAAATTAAAATCAATGAGGAACTCTTTACACAAGGCTTGGAACTGAGTCCCGACCATGAAATTGTGATGGGGACAGGTTTGAAAGGGCAATCTAAGATTGGTAAGTTTGACTTATCGACGGGAAAGTTAAAGGATACCCAGTCTCTGCCACATGACTATTTTGGCGAAGGGATTACTTATACTCCGGATGCCTTATGGCAATTAACTTGGAAAGAAAAGAAAGTCCTAAAACGAGACCCGAAGACCTTTGAAGTACTTGAAGAAAAGACGATCCCAACAGAAGGCTGGGGGATCTGTTATGATGCCCATAATGATGTGATTTGGAGATCCGATGGAACGAGTACCCTCTACAAGCATCATCCCAAAACTTTTGAATTATTAGGTCAGATAAGTATCAAAAATGGTAAACTGGCAGCTTCTAAATTAAATGAACTGGAATGGGTTGATGGCTATATTTTTGCCAACCGACTTTATCGTGATGAGATTTTCAAGATCGACTGCTCAAGTGCGGAAGTAGTGGATAAATACGATATTCGACCAATCATTGATCAAACTATGAATGACGAGGAATTAGCCAAGATCGATAGTTTGAATGGGATTGCCCATATCAAAGATCAAGAATTTTATCTTACGGGCAAGCTTTATCCTTATATTTACAAAGTCATCTTAAAATAGTTGAGTTTATGATGATTTCAAGGATTCAGCTCACAACGATGTTGTCTTAATTAGATGCTAGACCAAGAGGAAACGGGTGCTTCCTACTTGGTCTTTTTTTGTTTATAGAATAGACGAATCGTTTATTTGACCAATCTCATTATCTTTAAATGTGTATCTAACTTTGTATATTTAAGTAACGGTACAAATTCTTACCTATTACCAGCAGCAATACACGAAAAGAGTAAATGGGAATCGTTGTCCGTCTGATGAAGCTCATCATGAATCATCTATGGCACAGTCCAATGATTTCAGCAATGGCTCTGATAGAATGCATGTGTTTTTCCAAAAATTCAAGGGGCCTCATCTCTATAAATGACATAATTTGACTTACTGTCAGATGAGCTAAAGTGAATTTTCATCATATAAATTCATGGATTATATATTTTTGTGTGGAATCTACAATATATGGCGAATTTACATGGATCTATATTTTTAACAAAGGCTTAGTTGCTTATATAATCTAACAAAATTTGGAACGTATATTTCATTAACGTTTCACAAAACATGGATAAGATATTATTGAATATAGTTAAAAGTTTCTATTTTACCAAAATTAAAGAAGGAAAAATTATGGAAAACATTGTTAAGGGAAGTATGAATACTTCTTAGGTTATGCTTGAGCTTATGTTTGTTTAATGCAGTAGTTGAATAAAATATCAAATGAATAGAGATTCAGTTAAAAAATAATAATTATCTATATTGTATCCCTTGTGGGCCATGCAGAAAGGCGGGCCAAGTGGATGAAATTAGATGTTCAGAAAAATAGAGAGGAGTCGTTAGCTAGTGATAAAAAATGCTATAGCATATATAACTAGAAAAAAAAATAGAACATTGATTATTTTTGTTATTTTAACAATAGTTCTTTCTTGCTTGTTTTCTTGTTTAACAATAATGAAATCAAGCAATGAAATCGAAAAGACTTTATATAAAAGTTCGAATTCTTCTATATCAATAACAAAAAAAGATGGCAACTATTTTAACATTAATCAATTTAAAGATATGGAAAAAATAAAAGAGATTGAAGAAAAAATAATTCAATTTGAGGAATTAGCAAAAGTAAATGATGCGAAAGTCGTTGACGGAGAACAGAAAATAAATAGAGATGACTTATCTGACGAATTTAAGAATGTTGTTTCAGTCGAAGCTACGAATAATACTAAAAGAAACATTTTATTTACTAGCGGAACATTTACAATGAGTGAAGGTAAAAACATAGAAGAGAATGATAAGAATTCGGTGGTTGTTCATGAAGCGTTTGCTAAAAAAAATAATCTAAAATTAGGAGATGACGTTGATCTTGAATTCATAGACATTGAAAAAAGCGGAAAAATAAAAAGTCATAAATTTAAAATTATAGGAATCTTTTCTGGTAAAAAACAGGAAACATATACAGGATTTTCTTCTGATTTTAGTGAAAATATGGTTTTTGTAGATTATTCAACAAGTCAAGGAATATTAAATAAATCAGAAAATAATAACATTGCACATAAAATTTTAATGTATTCTAGTAGTTTAGAATCTAGCGACCGAGCCTTAAAAAAAATTAAAGCACTTAAAATTGATGAATCAAGGTATTCCATTGAGAAAGATAATAATGCGTTTGAAGAGTCTATGGAGTCAGTCAGTGGAGTAAAACATATCATTAAAATAATGACGTATTCTATTATGTTAGGTGGGATGGTTGTTCTCTCATTAATCTTGATTCTATGGTTAAGAGAAAGAATTTATGAAATAGGTATATTTTTATCTATTGGAACAACTAAGATACAAATTATTTTGCAATTTATATTTGAGTTAATATTCATATCTATACCAAGTATACTATCCTCCTTATTTTTAGGGAATCTACTATTAAAAGTAATTGTAGAAGGTTTCATTAACTCAGAGCAGTCAAGGCCATTCGGTGGAAGTTTAATAAATAGTAGCAGTTATATGTTAAGTATAACTACCCTTGTAGAAAGTTATTTATTATTAATAAGTATTATGGTTGTATCAGTTGTCATTGCTTCCTCATTAATATTAATAAAGAAACCAAAAGAAATATTATCAAAAATAAGTTAGGAGAAAATAATGGATATATTAGAAATTAAGAATGTAACTTACAGTTATGCGAATTCTAAAGAAAAAGTTTTGTCAGGAGTAAATCAAAAATTTGAACTTGGAAAGTTTTATGCGATAGTAGGGAAGTCAGGAACAGGAAAATCCACACTTCTTTCCCTACTAGCAGGACTGGATAAAGCTCAAACAGGAAAAATCTTGTGTAAGAATGAAGACATAGAAAAGAAAGGCTATAGTCATCATAGAAAAAATAATATATCTTTGGTATTTCAAAATTATAATTTAATAGATTATTTATCACCGATTGAAAATATTAGATTAGTGAATAAATCAGTCGATGAGAGTATCTTGTTTGAACTAGGCTTAGATAAAAAACAAATAAAAAGAAATGTTATGAAATTATCTGGCGGACAGCAACAAAGGGTAGCTATTGCTAGAGCATTGGTATCAGATGCCCCAATCATACTAGCTGATGAGCCTACCGGTAATCTAGACAGTGTGACTGCTGGAGAAATAATTAATATATTAAAGGCACTAGCTAAAGATAGAAATAAATGTGTCATAGTTGTCACACATAGTAAGGAAGTAGCAGATTCTGCGGATATCATTTTAGAACTATGTGGTAAAAAGTTGAAAAAGGTAAACACAATGAATTTGGAGGTTGAATAATGATAAAAAATGCATTTGCTTATGTAACTAGAAAAAGCTTAAAATCGTCAATTATTACTTTAGTTATTTTATCTATGTCAACGTTAAGTCTCATTAGTTTATCTATTAAAGATGCCACAGACAGAGCTTCAAAAGAAACATTTGCTAATATAACGACTAGTTTTTCTATGGAGATAAATAGACAAGTAAATCCAGGAACACCTAGGGGAGGGGGAAATGTAAAAGGTGAAGATATAAAAAAGATATCTCAAATAGATAGTATAGACTCCTATGTAAAGAGAATAAACAGTGTCGCAGACCTAGTTGACCATGATATTATTGAAACTCAAGATACTCTTGCGAATCAATCACCTGAAAGAGCGAAGAATTTTCAAAGAACAGTCATGTTAACAGGGGTTAACGATTCATCAAAAGAAACAAAATTTATATCAGAAGCCTATAAATTAGTAGAAGGAAAACATTTAGAAAATGAAGATAAAAATAAAATTTTAATGCATAAAGATTTAGCGAAAAAAAACAACCTTAAAGTTGGAGATAAAATAAAAATAAAATCTAATTTATTTGATGCTGATAATGAGAAGGGTGCAAATGAAATTGTAGAAGTAGAAATTAAAGGGCTATTTGATGGCCATAATAGCGCTGGTGTCATTGCAGCACAGGAACTATACGAAAATACATTAATTACTGATGTTCATACAGCGGCTAAAGTCTATGGGAATACAGAGGATACAGCCGCATACCAAGATGCAACATTCTTTGTAAAAGCTGATAAGAATCTTGACAACGTCATAAAAGATCTTGGGAAATTAGATATAAATTGGATAGAATATAATCTGATTAAAAGTTCATCAAATTATCCTGCGCTGCAACAATCTATAACAGGTATCTACTCCATTTCAAACAAATTATTTTTTGGTTCATTAATATTTGCCGGACTTGTAGTTTCATTATTGCTATTCTTATGGATGAATACTAGGAAGAAAGAAATAGCAGTCTTACTATCATTAGGGATATCTAAATTAGAGATTTTTGGCCAATTTATAGTTGAGATGGTATTTATGATGATTCCAGCACTGCTTGGTTCTTATTTCTTAGCTCAATATACTGCGGATAAGCTTGGGAACAATTTATTGAATAAGGTTACTGGTGATATAGCTAAACAAATAGCTAGGCAATCTGCTTCTAGCCAATTAGGTGGTGGGGCAGAAGCTGAAGGATTCAACAAGACTCTATCAAGTTTGGATATCAATGTATTACCTAAATTCATCATTTATGTCCTTATATTTATGAGCTTAGTACTGCTTGTATCATTAATTATTTCTTCATTCAATATATTGAGAAGGAATCCAAAAGAATTATTGATTGACAATAATTAAAAACTTTCGGTGCTTTTTTGCACCGAAAGTCATAGTGTAAAATTTCTTGTGTAACCGCCGAGTCTTCATAGAAAAAGAGACCTCATTTCTGTAAGATTGTAATAACGACAAAACAATCAAAAACAGGAGGTCCCTTATGGAAGACTTTAACACAAAATTAGTGGCAGCACTAGCCCAAGGTAAACCCATTCATGAAATTTTTTGTCAGGCTCTAGAAGATGCAGTTAACCTATTGTTAGAGACCGAGAGAACGGTATTTCTTGATTACGAGAAATGGGACGTTAAAGGTTATAATACCGGCAATTCTCGAAACGGTTATGATTCACGCACATTAAAAACAGAATACGGCACCTTACAATTAAAAATGCCACGAGATCGCTTAGGAAAACTTGATCTAAAAACCCTTCAGTGCCTCCAAACATCGTCATCTCATTTAGAACAAATGATTATTTTAATGTACCAAAAAGGGGTCACTACGCGGGATATTTCTGAACTGATTGAAAAGATGTATGGACACCACTATTCGCCCACCACGGTTTCCAATCTCTCCAAAACCTTTGAAGCGGAGTTAAAGGCCTATCGCCAACGACCCATTCAAAAAGAATATGTGTGCCTCTTTTGTGATGCCACCTTTGTCTCAGTGAAACGCAATACGGTTTCCAAGGAAGCGGTGCATATGATTGTGGGCATTAATCCGCAAGGCTATAAGGAAATTTTAGATTTCCAAGTGTTTCCTACCGAATCAGCGCTCCATTATCGCGAAATACTTCAAGATCTCAAAGAAAGAGGGGTTGAAAAAGTGCTTTTATTCGTCTCGGATGAATTAACCGGATTAGCGGATGCCTTAACCGAAGAATTTCCTCAGGCCATGCATCAAACCTGCTGGACCCATCTCTTACGAAGTTTTGCTTCGAAAGTCCGCGTAAAAGATCGCCAACATCTACTGACGGAACTGAAAGAGATTCCTAAAGCCAGTAGTATCGCAGAAGCGACCGAGCGCTTAAATCAATTTATACACCTCTGGGAAAAAACATATCCTAAGCTGATTCAACAATTAAAACTAAAACATAACTTATTTTCGTTTATGCATTTCCCGAAGGCGATTTGGGCCTCCTTGTATACTAACAATCTATCGGAAGCGATTAACAAGCAAATCAAACGCATTACGAAAGTAAAAGAACAATTTCCTCACGATGCTTCTTTAGAAAAGACGATCTATTGTTATGTCGCAGAATATAATACAAAATTTGGTCAACGCATTCATAAAGGATTCGGCAAAGTTCACTATGAGCTCATGTCCTTGCTTGAGCAAAATTTACCCGTCTATCAAGCGTGTTTAACCCAAACAGCCATGGGACACGCAAGCTTCTTAATAGTAGCCCCTAGCGCCCTATGGTTGATTCCCTCGCATTGTCGATATGTTTTATATGGATAGCGACTGAATTCATAGTAGGGGGTTATAAAACATATCGACAATGCGAGGTTGAAGGAACATTCATAAATTGAATAAATGTTTACAATCTTCATGAGAAGGTTACACAAGAAATTTGACACTGCCCCGAAAGTTTTTGACTTTCAAATATCAAATAATATGCAGTATAATATGGTATATATACACAAAAGGAGCTATCTATGAGAATATTAACTGTTGAAGACGATACTTTGATAAGAGAGGGAATCAGTGAATATCTTTCAGAATTTGGATATACAGTTATTCAAGCCAAAGATGGAAGGGAAGCCTTGTCAAAATTTAGTAGTGATGTAAATTTGGTTATCTTAGACATTCAGATACCTTTTGTAAATGGTTTAGAAGTATTGAAGGAGATTAGAAAGAAAAGCAAATTACCAATTCTAATGTTGACTGCCTTTAGTGATGAAGAATATAAAATTGATGCATTCACTAATTTAGTAGACGGATACATAGAAAAGCCGTTTTCATTGCCGGTCTTAAAGGCTAGAATAGATTCATTAATTAAGAAGAATTATGGTCATTTAGAAACATTGGAATATAAGGGCTTATCTGTAAATTTTAATAGCTATACAGCTAAAATCAATGATGAAGAAATAGATGTAAATGCAAAAGAACTAGAAATATTAAAATGTTTATTGGATAACGAGGGACAAGTCTTATCAAGAATGCAAATTATTGATAATGTCTGGAAAGATAGTGAAGAAATTCCTTATGATCGAGTAATAGATGTATATATAAAAGAACTTAGAAAAAAATTAAAATTAGATTGTATCACAACTGTAAGAAATGTCGGATATAAATTGGAGAGAAAATGAAAAACTTAAAGATATTTCCCAAAATGTTCACACAAATCTTTTCTATTCTTGGAATAATAATCATATTAGTGCATTTATTAGTTTTTTTTATCTTTCCTAAAACATATTTGGAAACAAGAAAAGAAAAGATTCATAATATGGCAAATGAAATTTCCAGTAATATGGATGGAAGAGAAATAAAATATGTAGAGCAAACTTTGGATCTCTATTCTAAAAGTAGTAAAATAAAAGCGTTTATAAAAGAAAATAATAATAATAATAATGAGTTGCAGATCAAAGATAATATAAATTTTAATTTAGAAAGTGATAGTAATTCTTTGATAATTGAGGAAAGAGAAATAAAACTGAATGATGGAAAAAAGGCAAATATACAATTTGTTTCGATAGCAGATATGCAGAAAGAAGCGAAAGATTTAAGCCTTACATTTTTACCATATTCTTTATTAATATCCATCTTATTTTCTGTCATTATTTCTTTATTGTATGCAAAATCAATAAAAAACAATATACAAGAAATAAAAATCGTTACTGATAAAATGATGAAACTTGATAAAAAAACACGTTTAAAAGTGAATTCTAATGATGAGATTGGACAACTCAAACACCAAATTAATGATTTATATTCTGCTTTATTAAGAACCATTAACGATCTAGAATTTAAAAATAAAGAAATTATAAAATTGGAAAAGTTAAAATATGATTTTTTTAAAGGGGCATCTCATGAACTTAAAACGCCTCTAGCGAGTCTTAAAATAATACTTGAAAACATGAAATATAATATTGGGAAATATAAAGAACGAGATATTTATATTAACGAATGCATTGAAATCGTTGATAGTATAACAAAAAATATTTCTCAAATATTATCAGTTCATTATATAGAAAAATTGAGTAATGATGAAGAATATTTGAAAATAAATGATACTTTAGAAGATGTATTAAAACAGTATGAAATATTGGCAAATCAAAAGAAAATTACGGTCAATATTGATTTATTAGATGAAAATGTTTATATAGGAAAAACAGCTTTAAAAATGATTCTATCTAATTTGGTTAGTAATGCTGTAAAATATACGGATGTAGGTGGGGTAATTCATATAGGGAAAGAAAATAGTTGGTTATATATAAAAAATTCAAACCTTAATAATAAAATTTCTAACATGGATCAACTATGTGATGTTAAATTTGATTTAAATAAGGAAAATAGTAATGGATTAGGTTTATATATTGTCAGTAATATTCTGAATAATTACAATATAGAATATAAAGCATTGCAAGATGAAGAGTTTTTTATATTTAAAATTAAATTCTTTTCCGATTGAAGTAAGATGTTAGATAATTTGTTTCATGTAGTTTCCAGTCTTTTCTGTGGCATAGAATGTTTCTATTTATTTTTAGATTATTAGTAGGAGAAATCACAATTCCGAATAAAGCGTATTTGAAAATATAGAGCCTTTGGAGTAAATTCTGTATCCTTATTTTTTATAGTATCATCTATACAAATTAAAATTTGTCAGGTGGTGGAACTTCTTCTCCAGTTCTGGACTTTAAGTCCCTATATTCCTTACTTTCTGATGATTATAAAATAGTTGTTGTAGAAAAGTTTGGATATGGCTTTAATGATGTTGTGGATAAGGAAAGAAGCATAGACTCTATACTTGAGGATAGCAGAACAGCCTTGACTAAAGCTGGTGTCGTTGGACCTTATGTACTATGCCCACATTCGATGTCAGGGATAGAGGCGCTTTATTGGAAACAAAAATATCCAGAAGAAGTAGAAGCTATTATAGGGCTTGATATGGCAGTTCCAGAAGCCTACGAAGATTATAAAATAAATATTCCAATGCTCAAAATCTCCCAGTTTGCGGCAAGAGTTGGTATTACTAGGATTCTGCCTGGCATTTCAGAAAGTGAAGCGATTAAAAACGGTACTCTTTCCGATTTGGATAAAGAACTCTATAGAGCTATATTTTATGAAAAAACTGCGACCACAACAATGTTGAATGAAGTTTCAGCGATTAAAGAGAATGCGAAAATCGTTCATAATAATGGAGTTCCACAATTTCCTATGCTTTTGTTTGTTTCAAACGGAATTGGAACCGGTTGGGAAGAGAAACTTTGGATAGAGTATCAAAGTTCATATATTGAAAATGTTGAAAATGTTAAATTTATTAATTTAGATTTTCCTCATTATGTTCACGATTATGAGTACAGGAAGATTAGTGAAGAAATAAAAGCTTTCTTAACAAAAATACATAATTCTAATAAAAGCATATGGTAACGATGAATACGGGTTTCAAGCCCTATTCTAAAGAAATGAAATATAGATTGATGGACGCTCAGAATAATTTTGGTACATATTTGGCCTAAAAAGCATATTAATTAATGTTAAAAATAAATGAATAATAGGTTAAGAATTTTTTATCAAAATAAATACTATTAAATTTGGAGGAAGAACAAAGTGAAGAATATTGTAATTAAAGAAGATATAATACCGAACTTAGAAAGCGTTGTAAATTTATATGGTGATGTTTTTTGGAGTGCATACACTTCTAATCCAGAGCAATTGGAGAATGCCTTAAATAATTCATTGAAGATATGGACTGCATGGGAGGATAGTCTATTAATAGGCTTAGCAAGAGTCGTTGGTGATGGATGTACTATCATATATATTCAGGATATTTTAGTTTTAGAAGCATATCAGGGAAGAGGCTTAGGTAGTCAGTTTTTGGAAATGATTCTTGAAGAGTATCAAGATGTTCGACAAATTATTTTGTTAACAGATGATACCGAAAAAACGATAAGTTTTTATGAGAAAAAAGGGCTTAAACAAGTTAATAAATATAACTGTGTAGCTTTCATGAAATAAGAAATTACATCAGAGTTCATAGTTTATTATGATATGAGCTCTGATAACGATCAGTTAAGTGAGAATGGAAAAAAGGATATTTGAATAATCTAACAGATGCCCCTGAAAGAAGAACAACCATAACCTTGAAAGAACTTAATGCCGAATTGGTGGGGAAAAGAGCGCTACGCAAAAGTATTGAAAGATTGAAAATTCTGATTTTTAGGAATTTAGATTTTATCAATAAACAATTAAATTATATATGAATAATTAATAGTATATACAATACTTCCTTTTGTGCTTTAAGTTTTATATAATAAAGCACAAAAGGAAGTGTTTTGTTATGAACAAGGAAATAATATTCGATATCATAAAAAAAAATAATGGAATAATTACGGCAAATGAAGTAAATGAAAACAATATTGATTCCTGGTATCTTACAGATATGGTTCGCAATGGTGAACTTGAAAGGGTGACTAGAGGGGTGTACTTTGATCCGTCTTATGACAATTATGATGAGCTATATTTTTTTCAGCTTCAAAATAAGGTTTGCATTTATTCTTATCAAACGGCACTTTATCTACACGATCTTACAGAAAGACTACCTTTTATTAACGAGGTCACTGTATACCAGGGATATAATACATGGCGAATAAAGGATAAAGTTATGCCTCATCGAGTAAAAAAAGAATGGTATGAAATTGGAATTACTAAGATAAAAACCGAGATAGGTAATAAGGTAATTTCCTATGATATGGAAAGAACGCTTTGTGATATTGTAAGAGACCGGAAAAATCAAGATCCCGAAATATTTTCAAAGGCCTGGAATTTTTACCTCAAAAAAAATAATAAAGATATATGGAAGCTTAGAAAATATGCGAAAATTTTTGGAATATCTAAACAGGTAGAAGAAATAATAGAGGTACTTGTATATGAATAAAGGTAGTTTAACTGTGAGGCTTAGAAATAGAGCGAACGAATTGAACATTAATTATAACCTGGCATTAACTCAATTTTTCTTTGATGAATTTTTAAGACTTTTGTCACAGAGCAAGTTCAAAGATAATTTTATGCTAAAAGGTGGTATGCTTTTGAGTTATACTTTAGGAGTTCAAAATAGAGCTACCCAAGATATTGATTTTTTAGTAAAAAGGATAAATCTTGACTCTCACAATATTAAATCTATCTTAATATCAATCCTTTCATATTCAAAGCAATCAGATGTCTGGTTTGAAATTGAAGGAGAAGGTGAAGAAATTCGTTCTGAAGATGAGTACGGTGGCCTTAGATTTAAAATGATTGGCCATCTTTCAAATATGAAGATTCCATTTGCTGTAGATATTGCAACAGGAGATCCAGTTTATCCGAATCCTGTTGAAAAAATTATCAAACAATTTTAGGTGATAGATATGAACTTAAATTTTATCCAATAGAATCTGTTTTATCTGAAAAACTCCACACTATATTAGTCAGGGCTGAAAATAATAGTAGAAGTAAGGACTACTATGATATTTATACCATTCTTAACAAACAGTTAGAAAAGATTGATTTTGAGGATTTGAAAGTAGCCGTATCACTTACCTTTAGATATAGACAAACAGTAATTTCTAAGGAAAGAGCTGTTGAAATTATTAATCTTATAAAACTTGATGAAGCAATTAGGGATAGATGGGATAGATATCAAAAGAAAAATCCATATGCTAAAGGAATAAATTTTGAGCTAGTTATTGAAACAATTTATAAATTGATTAATGAAGTAATGTAAGAAATTGTTTTCTAAAGCTAATATGATAAAATCTGCCGGACAAACTTGAATAAATCAGATTGTCATACAAGTTAAGTATTAATATATGAATACCATTCATATTTTCTATTCACCCTATCAAAATCAATCCAACTCTTAGTAACGATACATGTCGAGGCTGTAGTATTGCTTACAAGGAACGAAGTAACGCAGTAAGAAATGACGGAGATCAGTGTGATAGCTGCCGAAGAATGACGAGCGAAGTGAGGAAGTGATTGGCAGAGTTTGGCTGCTGAGACAGTGGTATTGAGGATACGAAAACAAAAGTTAAACACAAAAATTTGAAATTAGATCTTTTTATGCAATTGGAAGGAGATATAAAATGCTTAAGGAAATATGTTTAAATGGTGGACTATTTCCGACTGAAGAAGTAAAAGTACCAATCACATTAGAACAATATGTAAAGGAGATACAGTTTTTTATCAATGAAGGAATTGTAAATTTTCATATTCACTTTAGGGATTCTGATGGTAATGAATCTTTAGATGAACATATAATCTCTCCTCAATTTAGATTTTTAAAGGATAAATTTCCTATGATAAATATTGGAATCGGGTCACCTTTACAAAATGGAATTAATTCAAAATTAAGAGAAGAACTGATTTCAAATTGGTCTAATTTCAAACCTGATTTTATTAATAATTTCGAAATATATCCGTTTTGGAATTATTTCTAAATAGAATTGGATTATATGGCTTTATCATTTATAATCTACTTAGATTAAGTTCCAAAATGTAAATAATTCTAAATAGGCAGGGGCGTAGGTTATGGAAATAAAGCGTGATCATTATTTAGATAAATTAATACGAAAAAAAGACAATGGATTCATTAAGATTATTACAGGAATAAGAAGGAGTGGTAAATCTTATTTACTTAATACCCTATTTTATAATCATTTAACTCAAAGTGGAGTCGATGAAAAGCATATTATAAAATTTGCTTTTGATTCTGGAAGAGATTTATTAAAGATTGGCGAAGATTTAATGGAGTTAGATGTGCTAAGTGGTGAAAGATTAGTAGATCCTAAAAAGTTTTTAGACTTTATTATGAGCAAAACTAATGATAACGAAAAATTTTACATCCTCTTAGATGAAGTTCAATTGCTTAAATCTTTTGAGCAAGTATTAAATGGATTTTTGCGTCAAGATAATTTTGATGTCTATGTAACTGGAAGTAACTCTAAATTTTTATCAAAGGATGTTATTACTGAATTTGCAGGTAGAGGAGATGAAATCCATGTTATGCCTCTAGTTTTTTCTGAATTTCTTCAAACTTTTAATGGAGATAAAGAAGATGCTTTTGCTGAATATCAAGTTTACGGTGGTTTACCAGCTGGAGCTCTAATGAATACGGATGAAGACAAGATGAATTATCTAAAGGGGCAACTCGAAAATGTATATTTGCGAGATATTGTTCATAGATATAACATACGCTTAACCTCTGAACTAGAAGACTTACTCAATATTTTAGCATCAGGTATTTCAAGTCTTACTAATCCAAGCAAAATAGCTTCAACTTTTAAGTCCATAAAAAAATCTAAAATTTCAGCAAATACAATAGATAAGTTCATAGGCTATTTTGAAGATTCTTTTATGCTAAAAAGAGTTTATCGATATGATGTTAAAGGGAGAAAATATATAGCAACTCCTTATAAGATATACTTTGAAGATGTGGGACTTAGAAATGCAAGGCTAAATTTTAGACAAATAGAACCAACCCACCTAATGGAAAATATTATTTATAACGAATTAAGATATCGTGGTTATATGGTTGATGTAGGTATGGTGATAAAAAGAGAAAGTAATAAAAATAAAGATGTAAAGAAACAGCTGGAAGTTGACTTTATAGCCAATCTTGGAAGTAAAAGATATTATATTCAATCGGCCTATAGTCTTCCATCAATCGAAAAAACAAATCAAGAAAAAGCGTCCTTGTTAAATATTGATGATTCATTTAAAAAAATAATTATCGTGAAAGATAGAATAAAACCATTTTTAGATGAAAATGGAATACTCACTATTAATTTATTTGACTTTTTGTTAAACAAGGATAGTTTAGACTTATAATGAATGATCCATCAGTTATGGATATATTCCCACATAGGAGGGTTCCCTAAAATCTCAAAAGTTATCCATATTGACCACTCAAGCCATGTGAAACATGTGTCCTTTTAACGTGACTAGTAGAAGCGTAGTTGAATTTAGAAGCATAGTTGGTCTGCGCCGACAGGAGCAGACCTTCCTTAAAAATAGAAAGGAACGAAGTGACGCAGTAAGCAATTACGGAGACTCTTGCGATAGCTGTCGAAGAATGAGGCGTGAAACGATGAAGTGATCCGAAAGAGCGAACCGCTGAGGCGATAACATACTTGTCAAGGAGCATAGCGACGCAAGGAAGTAGAGGTTCCGTCCATGTACGAATTGCTCAAGAACGACGATGCTGTAGCTGTTCGAGCGAAGCGAGTTACAGAATCAGTATGCGAAACGCGAATAGCTCGTGACGAAGTCTGTTTGGATGAAATCAGTTACTGAGTTGTCTTATTGATGTCAGAGAAATAAAGTATCAAAAAGTTGTATGTTTTAAGGGACAACATAAATTGTAATGAAAAAATTCATTCCTTGAAATGAACAGAAAATCGCCTAATCAATGAGCAATTTGTTTTCAATGGTGGTGATTTATGTAGTACGAATGATCAATTTTAGTAAGATATATTAATACTAATTGAAAAAAAGAGGTGAATATATGAGTATTTGGGAAGAGTTGAAACTAGTTCACTTAGCAAGTAGTGGGTCTTTTTATCGAGGAATTTCCTACTACGAGAATAAGACAGTGGTTAATGGAACTTTTAGTGGTGATGGTGTCTATGAAGGAGAAGTCAAAGGCTCTCAAGGGAATGTGTATAAAGTTTTAATTGATATTAATCATCCTAGAAAATCAACTTGCACTTGTCCATTTGCTAAAGGAAGAAGAGTGGTTTGTAAGCACATGGTAGCTTTATACTTCTTCTATTTTCCTAAACAAGCTGATGCTGTCATTGCAGAGTGGGAGGCAGAGGAACGTGCAAAAGAAGAAGCATACAATGAATGGCAAGTTGAATATCAAAAAGAGAGACAGAAAGAAATTGAAGAAATTACAGCTTATGTAAATAGTCTAAGTGTTGAACAAGTCAGAGAAAAATTAATAGAAGCTCTTTTAGAAGAGTTCGATCGTGAATACCCTGATGATGACTATTTTGATTAAATAGTACAGTTATTATTAATGATGATAGTGTAAAATTTCTGGTGTAATGCCATAGTAAGTTCGATACTTATCCATACAAATGTATCGAAATGATTCTTTTTCATACGATTCTAAATTCTAAAAAACTAGGGAGCTCATTTTTTTGAAGGTAACACTTCTATCCTACGTTTTTCTCAAATCATACAGGGTAGTTAAATTGTTAGAGCGACTATGTAAGCAAGGGACATATCGAATATTCTACAACTCTTAGTTTGAAATAAATTAAAAAAAGATAGATATATCTTCTTCAGGGCGATTTATTTATTTTTTCTTCGAAATTTTTTTGCTTTTAAGGTGATATTTTTTTATGAAGTAAAATATTGTCATAGGAGAAATAACAATGATAATCAGAGACCGGAAACTTAACTAGTTAATAGAATGGAAGAATTAAGATTTAATAAAAGTCATCAGGAGTGTTAAATCGTCATGGAAGTCCATCTTTGACACTGACGAAGAATTATTTGATAGAATTAGTAGTAAATTAACTATCTAATGTTATTAGACAAATCCTAATTCTATCATGAATTATGTTGAAGGAAAAGAAAGCAAGAAAAGTTAGAAATTTTATCATTGGTGTGGGATTACTTACAATGATATCAGCATATTTTTATTCACCTTTGTGTATTGCGAGTTTAATCATAGCAATTTTAGCTCTAATACCAGCTTTTCTTCATAATAAATGTCCACACTCTGGCAAGCAGCTTGGTAGAAATCTGAAAATTTTGTAATTTTTCTGGCAGTAAGATAGATGGTTAGCTTACTATAAATAGTGTATTGCTTTAACTAGGGTAAGATGTAAAAAAATTTATAGAATAGGTATTAAGGAGACTATTATGGAACTATTAGCTAAAGAATATTATGAGCCAACAAGGCACTACTGGTACCGAGCTGATCTCGAAGCTGATCATGAGTATGGTAAGATTTTTAATTCAAAAATGGATATAAGTCCAATTGTGAAAACGTTAAAAAAAGATATGGCTAATGAATTAGTAGAAGAGGGAATGTATTGGTATTTTGGAAAAGAAGCAGATCAAGTCTTGATGATGGTTAGGTATAAGGGTGGGAATTTTGAAGTTCAAGTTAATCTAAAAGACTTCGACTTTGCCTTAAATCTAGACCAGATAATTGAATGGAAGGATAGCATAAGTAAAGCTTTAAAGAAAAAAATAGGTTAATAATGCGACGAGGAAACTCTTCCTTTGTCCCAATTTATTACACTATTAATCGCAATGACTCCATTAATTTAGTAGCTTTAGGAGGAGTATTTTGAGGTGTAAAGCATTCATGCTTATTAGAAAGTTTGAATTGTTAATAGTTTTCAATTAATAAGTAAGAGTGTATGATATTTTTAGAAATCTATCCTTGAGGTAATAATTATGGAGTATATTAAAATTGCAGTTGTTCGGGGTGTTATACCTTTTTTCATTATGACTGGGATAGCCCTTATTATGAAGAATCAAAATCTTGATCCTAGTCAAGTTAGGTCTATTTTTTAACGGGACTAATCATAAGTTTTATTTCAGCTACAAGTGTAATTTATGAGATAGGTTCTTGGTCTATATTAAAACAATCAATAGTTCACTTTATTGTAATGTTGTTTACAGTCTTACCAATTTTGATTATGAGTGGATGGTTTGTTTTAAAATCAAGCTTAGACTATGTAAAGCTTATTGGGATTTTTATATTTGTAGGTTTTGTTTTATGGCTATTTTTCTATATCTTATTCACAAATATTATAAAAGGATAATATACTCTATTGACCATTGGATTTTTTCTTGAGTCTTTTATTGGGGATTTTCAGATAAACAGTAAAGTTAAAATTAATAGGAATTCTAACATGTTTTACAAAAAGAAAAATAGATGGATGGACAGGGAAAAGTAGGCTGGATTATGTGGAATTTGGCAGAGGCAAAAGAAATCTTATCATAATATTATTTTGAAAAGATAAATATGTCAGTTTAGGATATTTAAGTGACCTATGATCTTTTTGTGGATTTAGAGTAATCCCAACTATTTGAAATCAATTTATAAGGTTCCTGGACGTTTTTGGTGTCTAGGAGCCTTATTTTTTGTGAGAAATTCAGATTTTGAAGAAATTTTGCAACTTAAGGGCTGGATTTTTTCAGTGTTTAAGGAGAGTATATCAAAACTTTAAAGGTTAGTATTATAAGAATTGTAAAGAAATATAGTAAATAATTAATCATTGGCAAACTCTGATATAATAATGGATAGACAATAAACTAGATAGATAGTGTTAGTATAAATTTCAAAATCGAATATATTTCATTTCGACAGAACCGTTAATGCGAACTGGAATTTACTGTTGAGTCTCTTTAAGCAAACCAAAAAAATTGTAGAATCTGATTTCAGGCTTCGTGCGATAGTAGTAAGTATTAATACATTTTAAGCCCGAGACATGTATGTTGATATTCATTCAGGCAAATCTTGTTCTAATTATCCGAAAATAAACGGTTAATCGTTGATTGCTAAAATAAGTGTTTTAAAGTCACTTTATCAAGCAGATAATGAATCAGGAAGTCAGGAAATTGAGATAGCGATGCAACAATGTGCAATGGCTGGGACATCAGGATTTTTCAATCGAGAGTATAATGATGTAATGAGAGATGGGAAGAAGTATAGTTGGAAGAGATAAGGTGATTAAATGTTAGAAATCAAGGACCTAAAAGTATATATTCAAGCATTTCAAGGTAAACCATGGAATGAGGAATGTGATTCAGCATATAATGGCTTTAAGCAATTAGGCTTTCAAGTAGAATTGTTCACAACTACCGAACAATTAAAAAATATGGAAAGAAGCGATTTGGTTGTTGGTGGAATGCTAATTATGGAACATGTTTTGAATGACGCAGAAATTAAATTGGAGCCTGTCGACTATCCAGAAGAAATCTTTAAATACTGCGGACGAAAAATTTGGGTGACATCTATCTGTAAATTAAGAAATTACCCTCTACCATTATTTATTAAACCGGTTAAAGAAAAGAAAGCAAAAGGTATAATAATAAATAACTGGGAGGATTTAAAAGAGTTCGACCACTTGAATTCAAATGAGTTAGTATATTGTAGTGAGGTAGTTAATTTTATTTCAGAATGGAGATGCTTTGTTAGATACAGGAAATTATTAGGTGTTCAGAATTATTTTGGGGACTCCGAAAAAAAGCCCGATTTATCAATAGTGAGTGCTGCAATTGCAGATTATGATTCTATGCCAAATAGTTGCGCTTTGGACTTTGGTGTTACTTCAGATGGCAGGACCTTATTAATAGAAGTTAACGACGGATTTGCGATTGGAAGTTATAATCTTCCAGATGAAAAATATGCCATGTTCTTAATGACTAGATGGGCACAAATCATGAATATTGAAGATGTACTAGCAAATACAGCAAAATAGATTTTTTAATCAATTAATCATTAGTTCTGAGTAATATTATTACAAGCAATGGTAAAATTGCTTTAAGATAAAATATAAGTAAACAAGAATACATGTAAAGTGTATTACATCTTTGTCAAAACTAGATGTCGAAAAGCATATTAACTTAAAACGTAGTGAAGATGAAATTCAAAAGAGGAAATATATGAAAGAAAGGAAGTAAGTTTCAATTAATACGAGTTCAAGGTAAAAATCTATTTATAGTAAAATTTAAGAGAAAATATGGCCTTATAGAACGAAAAATATGATGTATCAAAGAAAGAAGACCAAGTTGTTCCTCAATGTATTCCTGGTAAAGAAAGGGCTAAATTTATCTAAAGAATATTTTAAAAAGAAAAAATACAATGGCTAAACTTGAATACTTAATAAAAAAATGATGTTGCAGATTAGAATCATCTATTCTGCAACATCATTTTTTTTGTGTACAATATAAGTAAGAAAATTATATATAGTAGGCCTCATGCAAAGAATCTATAAGAGAATCGACCGAATAGGGGGCATCGATTGGTAAAGAAGCGTCTGCGGAGGATCTAGTGTTGATGACAAACCAATAGAAAAAAAGAGAATTGAGGGAAGGTGTATGTTAGAAATTAGACCTGACTTTAAAGATATAAAATCATTTGAAGAATTCAACAGATACTATTGGTATCGAGAGGAGTTATCAAAAGTTTGCAAGACTCTTGGATTAGAATATAGAGGAACAAAAAAGGAACTGAATCATATTATAGAAGAATATTTTAAGGGAAATAAAATAAAAAAATCTTCAAGGAATAAAAACAAAAAGATAACTGATAATATAACGTTAAATACCCCATTACTGGAATGTGGATTTTCATTCAATCAAAAATTTAGAGATTATTTTTCAGAGCAAACCGGAATTAAGCCATTTAAATTTAATGCGAATATGGCAGAAGCTTGGCGAAAAGTAAAAAGAAAGAACGACAAAAATTTTACCATTAAAGATATGCTTGATGTATATAATGGAAACTCTGATTACGCAAAATATGATAATTCTACTAACCAATGGAACCAGTTTGTAAAAGATTTTAACTTAGATGAACGTAGTGATAAATTTTCTAATAAGATGAAAGTTGCTGCAATTCTTTGGAACGAAGTGAGAGAATCGAACCATAGTAAAGTATATTCAAAAGATCTTCTAAGCAAATATGCAGATAAAATAAAAGAATATCGTAAATGAGTAAATTCTACATTATAGAATGTGTATTATATATCAAAAACATAAAACTCGATATGTTTCCAAATACGTACTAGTATAAAAAACCTTATGATAAGTTTGCTAATACGAGGAAAACAATAAAAAAGCCAATGATATGTTTGTGAAAACACAAAAATGGACTTTTTATCTATAGTGTCGACTCCAGGCATGTCGAGGCCGTAGTATTGCTTACAAGGAACGAAGTAACGCAGTAAGAAATGACGGAGACCAGTGCGATAGCTGCCGAAGAATGACAAACGAAGTGAGGGAATGATTGGTAGAGTTTGGCTGCTGAGACGGTGGTATTGAGGATACGAAAAAAAATAAACACAAAAATTTGAAATTAGATCTCTTTATACAATTGGAAGGAGATATAAAATGCTTAAGGAAATATGTTTAAATGGTGGATTATTTCCGACTGAAGAAGTAAAAGTATCAATCACATTAGAACAATATGTAAAGGAGATACAGTTTTTTATCAATAAAGGAATTGTAAATTTTCATATTCACTTTAGGGATTCTGATGGTAATGAATCTTTAGATGAACATATAATCTCTCCTCAATTTAGATTTTTAAAGGATAAATTTCCTATGATAAATATTGGAATCGGGTCTCCTTTACAAAATGGAATTAATTCAAAATTAAGAGAAGAACTGATTTCAAATTGGTCTAATTTCAAACCTGATTTTATTTCTGTAAATCTTTCTGAAGAAGGTAGTATTGATTTAATTAATATACTTAAAGAGAAAGATGTAAAGATCGAGTATGGAATTTTTTCATTAAAAGATGCAGAGATTTTTACAAACAATAAATTATATATCAACTGCTACAGAGTGTTACTAGAAATCATTGACGATAATAATCATCCTAAAACGAGTGCGGAGGCCATAAAAGAAGCTAATGATTTAATAAACTACTTTCAAAAATTATACTCTAATACAGAAATAATTTTACATGGTGAAAATAAATATGATTGGGATATTATTAAAATAGCTATTGAAAAAAATATAAATTATAGGATTGGATTAGAAGATACTACGATTGATGCCAAGGGTAAAATTTTAGAAAGTAATATACACCTATATAATTTCTATAGGTTCTTTATAAGCCAATAGTAGGAAGGCTAATAGGATCATGAAGTTAATAATTATTGTAATAATTGTGCTCATAGTTGCATTGTTGGCAATATACATAAATCATAGAATTCAACTGACAAAAGAGGCTAAATTTAGGAAGCCTATGGGTGAACTTGTTGAAGTGAATGGTCATACGATGAGTGTTTATGTCGAGGGGGATGGCCATAAAACACTTGTTTTATGTCAGGTGGCGGAACTTGTTCTCCTATTTTGGATTTTAAGTCCTTATATTCCCTACTATCTGACGATTATAAAATAGTTGTAGTAGAAAAGTTTGAATACGGGTTCAGTGATATTGTGGATAAGGATAGAAATATCGAGTCAATGCTAGAGGATAGCAGAACAGCCTTGATAAAAGTAGGTCTCAAAGGACCTTATGTGTTATGCCCTCACTCCATGTCAGGGATCGAGGCATTATATTGGGCGCAAAAATATCCAGGGGAAGTTGAAGCAATTATCGGGCTTGATATGGCAGTGTCGCAAGCTTACGAAGATTATAAAATAAACATGTCAATGCATAAAATTATTCACTGGGCAGTCAGAGCTAGTATTATCAGGATTTTGCCTGGAGTTTCAGAGAGTGATGCGATTAAATACGGAAGGCTCTCTGATGCGGAGAAAGAAATATATAGAGCGATATTTTATGAAAAAACTGCGACTACAACAATGTTGAATGAAGTGTCAGCGATTAAAGAGAATGCGAAAATCGTTCAGAATAATGGCGTGCCTCAAGTTCCTATGCTTATGTTTGTATCAAACGGGAGTGGAACCGGGTGGAAGAAAGATATTTGGCGTGAGTATCAAAATAGTTATATGAAAGATGTTGAAAATGGAAAACTTATCAATCTGGATTGTCCTCATTTTATTCACGATCATGAGTATGAGAAAATCAGTGAAGAAATAAAAGCATTTTGTCTTGGAAAAAGATGATTAAGGATACAAAAAAAATAAAAAACTATATGAAAATAAGAGTAGTGTACTGACCCCCTAAAGTTGGACCGAATGATCCAACTTTAGGGGGTATTTGTATGGCTAAATATAGTTTAGAATTTAAAATGAAAATTGTATCCGAATATCTTTCTGGAACCATCGGGATGAAGACGTTGACGAAGAAATATAAGATTAAATCCTCCCAAGAATTAAGAACCTGGGTGAACGCTTATAAAACTTTAGGAATAAAAGGGTTAATGCGCTCTCGAAAAAATAAGACATACAGTGTAAACTTTAAGTTAAAAGCAATCACTTTGTATGAAGCCAGTGAGAAATCCTATCAAGATGTGGCGAATGAATTGGGATTGAATAATCCTTCACTGATTCCTAGATGGCGTCAAGAGTATCATAACCACGGGATTGAAGGTCTTTCTCGCAAACCAGGGAGGCCACCAATGTCTAAGCAAGAACGAACGAGCAGAGAAAAACGAACTTCTTCTATTCCATTGAAGATAACGGATCTAGAGTGGGCAAATAAACGAATTGAAGAACTTGAGTATGAATTAAAGATGCAAACGATAAAAAATGAATACTTGGAAATGCTAAGGAGCTTGCGGCAACAGAAAGCAATGAAGACAAAGCAAGAATCATCCACAAGCTCCGACAACAAGAAAGATTTACTTTAGCTGAGATTCTTGCGGCGATTGATTTTCCTAAATCCACTTATATGTATTGGCAAGCTCATTGGAAAAAATCAGATCCAGACCAAAAAGTCAAAGATGCCATCTTGTTGATTCGTAAGAAACATCCGAATTACGGCTATCGTCGGATTCATGCGACCCTTGTTAACCAAGGGTGGCACATTAATAAAAAGAAAGTCCAACGTCTCTGTCAAGTATTAAAGATTCAGGTTAAAAACTTCGGACGTAAATATCGAAAATACAATAGTTACAAGGGAGTCCTAGGACGGATTGCTCCTAACCGGATGAATCGAAGATTTGAGACGTCCATCCCTAGACAAAAGATTACTACGGATACGACCGAATTCAAATATTATGAAGAAGATCATTCTGGTAAACTTCAAGTTAAGAAAATGTATTTAGATCCTTTTATGGATCTGTATAATCTAGAAATCATTAGTTTTAAAGTATCTTCTCAACCGAATCGGATCACGATGATTGAGGCGTTGAAAGAAGCTTTAGAAGCATCGAAAGAATGCGCCTATCGACGAACCTTCCACTCAGATCGTGGCTGGGCTTATCAAATGAAGGAATATCAGGCGTTACTAGTAGAACATCAAGTATTCCAAAGTATGTCGCGTAAAGGGAATTGTTATGATAATGCCCCGATCGAAAATTTCTTTAGTGTGATGAAACAGGAGATGTATTATGGGAAAATATATCGAAGTTACAAGGAATTAGAAACTGCAATCACAGATTACATTCAGTATTATAACGAAGAACGAATTAAAGAAAAATTGAATTGGCTAAGTCCTGTGGCATATAGAAAAGCGCAAGCGGCTTAACAATTTATCATTAAACCAAAAGAGAGACAAACACAAAATAGTGTTCATCTCTCTGGTCCAACTATTTGGGGTCACTCTATAGCTTAAATAAGGCTGCTCTTTTTTTTAAGTTATATAAAACAAATCTACAATACCACTTTCGAGGAACAAAAGTTTTTATAAATGTTACAATATTATTGACAGATCCCACTGTTTCAAAATAAAAAAGTTCAAATGAAAGCTAAAAGATTGGTTGATAATTGTGGAGGAAAAATGTCAAAGATTAAAAAAGATACTATTCAAGCTCAGAGCCTTGCAATTTAATTCTGCACCGAAGACTTTAAAAATGATTAGATTAGTTTAACTGATATTGCTAGGCATAAAAGAGATGAACCCAACGATGTTATTCGAAATTGGATGAGAGCGAAGGACACAATTGAGTTTCTAGGATGATAGGAATCTCTTAATAGTCCTAATTTTAAACCCTTCGAATTCGATGGGTTTAAAATTCAAGCTAGTAGCCATACATTTACCTTATCGCCTAAAAAGTGGATCGAATCAACGAATGCAATTGGGATAGTGTCAAAATCTGGAAGATATGGGGAATGTATGCCCACAGTGATATTTCTATGGAGTTAGCTTATTGGAAATCTGCGGAATTTGAGCTTTACATAAGAAAACTCTTTCTAAGGTTGAAATATTTAACAAATGGAAATAGGAGACCTAATGATGAAATGGAAAGATAACGGAACCGATTTTGAATTCACAATTGATGAATTTTATAAGCATAAGGATTGGTGCGAAGTTACCCTGATGGTAAAAAATAAGTATTTTAATTACTATCAAAAGGAAGAATTATTAGAAACAAGAGATGTACAACAAATTTTAGATGGTATTACTAGATTATTAAATCGGAAAATGATTAAGCGAGAAGTTCTTCATTTTACTGAACCGGATATTTCATTTGCTTTTTATCCCCCTAGGCTCCAAAGGGAAGTTAGCCATTGGATCTCCCTTGAAAATATTGACAGTTTAACTCCACTTTTTGCAGAGATGATAATAGAACTAGATTTAGGTGAGGGATATGGTGGGGAATATTATGTTGTTGAAATGAGTCAAGACCAATTAATTATGATGAGAGACTATTTATTGGAAGTAACAGGGTGACATTGTATGATTTAGATTGAGGTAATCTAATAGCTATCAATCGATATTTTGACAGTTTGGGAAGGGTCAATTGCCAAATAAATACTAAAGTATTAAGTATAAATCATTGAGTGATGTTTGATTGGAGGAAAGAGATGAGTCTGGGATTTGGATCGAAATGTCAATTGGTAGCAATGGATCAAGACATGGTCTTATACTCATATTCCTCATTTAATATCAATTTACCAAACTTTGAAGAATATATTGATAACCTAGATGGCATATTATTGATATCAAAAAAATATTTTCCTCAACCTACCATAGTAAAAAAGAGGGTCCGTAAACCAAATAAAAAGAAAGTTTGGCTTGAGAAAAAGGTCTATCCCGAAGTAGATGTCAATAAATTGTTTCAAGATGGAGATATCATCATTGTAAACTCGAGTGGTTGTTGGGAGAAAAATATCAATGGAATAGATCGGGAAGCCCTGCATATATTATTTTCTATTAAACAGAAGTATATTAATTCTGGAGAGATACCTTATGAGGTAACTTGTTTTAGGTAGTTTTCAATCTATCTTTTCTAATTATTATCTCAAATTCAATCCTAGTCTATATAGCGATACATGTTGAAGTCCTAACCCTCCTGTCGCGCAATTAGTGAAGCTAATCGATGCAAAGGAGAAATAGCACAGACATTAGTTTTTTAGCCAATCGCTACGCTCTTGAAGAAAAAATGAATAGGTCTAACATATGCCATATCGGTATGTCAGGCTTTCCCAAAGAGAAGTGATTGGTTAACTAAATGCTCGCCCAATCGAAGATTTGGGAGTTGCATGTACAACGACTACCAAAGCTCTAGTGTTGATGACGAAGTAGCCATCAATTGAATTTGTATATATCGACGGTTAAATGGTTATAAAATAGCTATAATTTATGCTAAAATATATCCAGAGGTGATGACATGAAAATTGATACAAATACATTAATTTCAATATCCGATGCAAATCAAAATTTTTCTAAAGTTACAAAGTTGGTTGATAAATATGGGGCAGCGATTATTTTAAAAAACAATAAGCCTTTATATATTATTACTGAATTTATTGAAGAGAAAAATAATGAAGAAGTAAGCGATGAAGAATTACTAAATATCTCAAATAAATTAATAAAAAAGAATGCTCAAGTGTATAAGGAACTTGCAAAGTGAAATATATTAGTAAAAGACAAGTTCTTCTGCTACATGAACAGCTGATAGATAACTTTGGTGGATCATACGGACTTAGAGAAGAAAGTTTACTTGATTCATCATTGAATGCTCCTTTACAAACTTTTGATAATAAAGAATTATATCCAACCTTGACGTCAAAAGCTGCAAGACTTGCTTACGGAATAATTTCCAATCATCCATTTGTAGATGGAAATAAAAGAATAGGAGCACATACTATGTTATTACTTTTGGCTATTAATGGGATTGAGCTTTCATATAGTGATAATGATTTAATAAATGTAATCATGAAAGTAGCTTCTGGTGACCTAAACCATAGAGACTTAGAAAAGTGGATAGAAGAGCATATTATTTAAGATAAAGAAAATTGCTTCTGGAGGTAATAATAGAGTATAGAAATTTATTCCAAAGCGGCATCTCTAAATAAACTTAGTCTTTGCAGATAAGCGGATTAATAGTCGCTAGTAATACGGTAGAAGTTCTTTCACTACGACTAAGGTTTCGAATAGAGATCTCAGAAGCAGATAAATTCTCATTTCCCAATGAAATTGTAAAATTAAGGAAAGTAGGTAAGTTAGAAGAGGTTTTACTTAGAATGAAGGAAATTTATCAAAATAATCCGGAAAATCCAGAGTATAACTATCAATTAGCTTAGTGTAATAACGTTCTTAGAAATGAAAGAGAAGCTATCCCACTCTATAAAAAAGCAATTGACCTCGGCATAGAAAAAGAGTTGGAGAATGTTTATATAGGATTGGGTAGTAGTTACAGAGCCATTGGGGAATTTGAAAAGGCGTTGGAAGTTTTTAATAAAGCGGAGCAATTATTTCCAATTATTTCAGCCATCAAGGTTTTTAAATCAATTACTTTATATAATTGTGGCATTAATGATTTAGCAGTATCAAATCTGATAAAAATATTATTGGAAAATACAAATAATTTTGATATTAAGAAATTCGAGAAGGCCTTACTTTACTTTTCAGAGCATTTAGATGAAGTAGATAACTAGTTCGATTTCCAATAGAAAATATCAAGATTAAAAGTATACAAAAATTTTAAGGGAGAGAAATAGAAGTTGTAAAATACTTTGGGCGAGAGGGAAACCTTTCGCTCTTTTTTAATTTTTAGGATTATAAACGAAATTAGTAGTTGTAGAAAAACCAATTTAGCAGTTACTATTGCAAAAGTAATTGGAGCAAAAAGTATAAAAATGGTTATTATGAGACAATGGATATATTATTTCTCGCTGTGCAAGTTAATCTAAAATCTACACGATTTTTTATATTATTTTTATGCTCATCCGTACGTCATAAATGGTTTAATAACGGGTGTCTTCTACTCCGATGGTGGAAAAAGAGTAATCGCTGAAGACAGAGATGGTATAATATGTATATTAATTACATCGAGTAGGAAATCATGGCTCTGTATCATTAATATTTACTTATTTTCCTATCACATTTTAGAAGATTGGAGAAGCTATAGAGGTTATTTCTTGTTTAGCTAAGAGCAAAGATTTTGAATTTGAGGAGGTAATGTATGAATAGTCTACAAATCCTAAATTTATTCTTAAAAGCGGAAAATGAACGTGATTGGCACACATATAGACAATTTCTCTCTCATGATGTTGTTTGGGAACTGCATTCCCATACTTATAGCAAGATTGAAGGTATAGAAAATTATTTGAATACTATAATATCTGCTTATGAATCTAATCGCACTACTTTTGAGATTGAGACAATCGTCAAAAGCAAGGATTCATCTCGAATTGTTGCAGTTTTAAGGAATAGCGTAGGTGAACGTTCGTGTGATATTTTTGAATTTGAGGCAGGGTTGATTGTTAGAGAATATGAATTTATATTAGGATGATGAATCGTAGTTTGAAGAAATGATAACTTGATTCAAGGAACATCAGATTATTTATATTTTGAGTGGTATAATGATTGTTAAGCATAAGGAGGGGGATACCATTGGAGTATTCAGAAGATAAAATACCTAACAATGAAGAATTACAACAACTATATTTAAGTGTTGGCTCGACATTTATGTGAAAAATAACGAAGATATGACGGTTCTTTTAAAGAAAGTCTGTTACTTTGTAACCGTTTGAGATAAGGAAAAATTAGTCGGATTAACTAGAGTGATAAGTGATGATCATTCAATAGCTTATGTACAAGATATTCTTGTGCATCCTACTTATCAAGGTAAAAATATCGGAAGTACATTATTAGAGATGGTAAAGAAACGTTTTAGTCATGTAAGACAAGTTATATTAATGACTGAGACATCAATAAAAACGATTAAATTCTACGAAAAAATGAGTTACTCTCTTTAGATAAATATCACTGCACCGCCTTTATGAAGATTAATCAATAATGTATAAAAACTAAGATATAAATAGATTAATCGCTTTGAGTTATGCACAATATCATGATTAACGATTTCATTTTCCTTATATTATTCATTTAAAATCAATATAAAGGAGAGAGTTTTCTTGAGATCTATTAAGCGTGTGGGATTGTTTGTGATTATCCTAATTATTATAGTGGCTGGCTATCGAGCGTCATTATTAATAAAATACCAACAAGCATACTATTCAGAGAGTATTTATGTTTATAATCTCACACAAGATAAGGTTGAACTTGCCTTTAATGAAAATAAAAGAAGGAAACAGGCTTCCTTAACCAAACTAATGACGGCATGGGTTGGCTTAAAATATGTTGAAAATCTTGACCAAATGATACCCATCAATGAGGATGTGTATCTAGAATCTGTTAATAATAATGCATCCATGGCTGGCTTTTTTGGCAATGAGAGTGTGACGGTTCGGGATTTATTATATGGGACTATCCTTCCGTCTGGGGCGGAATGCGCTAATACATTGGCCACTAGTTTGTTTGATCACTATGATAATTTCATAGAAATAATGAATCAGGAAGCAAATAGGATGGCGTTAACCAATACACATTATGAAAATGCGGATGGCATGGATATGGAAAATCATTATTCTTCAGCCAAAGACGTAGCCCTGTTAATGAAAGAATGTATTCAGGACGAAAATTATTTAACAATATTAATGACGCCAACTTATCTATCAACTCCGACATTGGATCATCCAGATGGTATATGGATGGAGAGTACAATTTATGCGAAACTCATCAATAACGAAGACTATGCCGGAAACATCTTAGGGGGAAAATCAGGAACCACAGAGGGCGCTGGTCTCTGCTGGGCGACACTCGCAGAGAAAAATAATCAGTATTATATAATTGTGGTTATGGGAGCTCCAGTCGGTGATATTTATAACCCGAATGAATTTCAAGTAGCAGATACATTGAAGATTATAAATGAATTGTAAAAAAAGATGATGACCATTTGGATTTATTAAACAACTTATAAAATTCCATACATTAGTCTAGAAACCAGTCGAGACCTTAATATTGATTTAGGTATGGAATTATATACCGATAAAGTATGTGGAATGAAGCATAGCTACAGAAATAAAAAGACAAATTTATTTGAAACAACGAAGTTCTGAAAATGATTGGCGATAGAAAATATTTCTATCGCTCATTTATCTTGTATAATTAAAATAATTATTTGAATTATTTGGAAGTGAAGGCGAGGACTTTAGAATGAAAGAAGATGCTAATTTTTCATTAATTACATTTATTGAATCCAGACCCTTACATGATGGTTTTTTTAATGAAATTGTCATTCAATTAAATGTTATTAGTAAAGAAGTTTCGATTGTCGAGACGAAATATTACCTATACGATGCCCCAGCTATCGATGTAAGAGGGTGGTATAAAATATCAGCTAAGAAGGATATTGAAACGTCGTATTCCAAAAATGCAAGAAGAATAAAGAATCCCTTAACTCAAGATCAGTGGAAACAACTAGCAACATATGAGTTGAGAGAAGAGGTTGTTAGATCGAGGGGAATTAAGCTCTCAGAAGAACAAATAAAACTCATATTACCATATTGTAAAGTTTCTGATTTTGAGCCTTATAGAAACAGAAAAATGGATATGAAAGACCCAGGATATATTGGTTATCGAGATGGGGTGAGTATGGAATTTATTGGAGTTTCTAATTCAGGGCTACCAGTTATTCAATTACCCATGGATTATTATTTTACAGCTGAATATGAGTGGCCAAGTGAGCGGTTATATAGAGTGTTAGTTACAGAAGTACTTAACAAAGATTCGCGTTTCGATGACTTTATGCTTATGTATGGTGGGCTTTCAATATTCTTTCGATTCTTTTAATTGTTTCCATTTAGAATTTTTGTGCAAGTTCAAATCATTTTTCGAAATTTTGTTCTCATAATCAATTAAAATAAATGCTAATCACAAAAGACAGTAAATCATTGTGTCTACTGTCTTTTGGTTATCGTATTGTGTATATATTATTTTTCTGCAACGTATTGTTGGATGGCATCACACACATACTGTGCTGTCCCTTTACCAAATTTATCTATATTATTTTTAAATTCTGTGTTTTGAACGTACAAATGACCTATACTAGAAAATACGGCCACTTCACAATCAAAACAGTATTTGCATAGATGGTCATGCAGTTTTTTTGCTAAGACAATATTTTCTTGAGCAATAGCGCTTAAACCATTTGCCATGTTTTTGGAAAATGCAAAGAAAATATCATTGAAACCTTCCGTCAGTTCCTGTTCTTTTCCTTTCTGTCTATTCATCGACTCTTCAACAACATCTTTCCCATATTTCTTTATCGCATCCTGTTTATATTTCTGATTGTCTTGATAGGCAAATCCTATAAATTTTTCTTGAGTCGCCATCGTTATTCTCCTTTCGTGTGACAAAATTGTCTTTTCCAAAGTACCTATGAGTGTTAGAAGTTTTTCTTTCTCTTGGTGCATTAGATTAAGTTGTTTACGAAGATGCGATAATATTTCTGTATCCTCTTCTTTCAGCAAGACTTTGATTTGTTTTAGCGAAAAACCTAAGTATTTATAGAACAATATCATTTGTAGAAATGACATATCCTCTTCAGTGTAGTAACGGTAGCCATTTTCCTTTTTTTGAGGAGACAGCAGGCCAATGGCATCATAGTGGTGTAAAGTGCGCACCGAAACACCACTCATTTCGCTGACTTTTTTAATCAAATACATCCAAATACCTCCTAACAAGATGAATTGTAAACTATAACCTAAGGTCATGGTCAACCGAAAGGTTGTATTTTTTATAATTAACTTTTATTTCGACAGTAGTTTAAGAAAAACAGGTAGATTTGTAGAAAGCTGATATATTTTTAGTAGAGTGATAGTAGCACGTTAGATATTTGTCGATTGCATCAACAAGATCAAAAAAGAAATAAATAAATCGAAATGAATGGGTGTGATTAGTCAATGAGAACGAAAAAAGTAGTCGTTGAAAAATGGAACCCCAAATGGCAAGAAGAATTTGAAAAAATAGTAGATTCATTAGGAGAAGACATCATTCAAAATTCAATCAAGATTGAACACGTAGGAAGTACAGCCGTTCAAGGTCTATCAGCCAAACCAATTATTGATCTTGATATTGTCATTGAAAATGACAAATTTACCCTTGTTAAGAAGTTACTGAAGGACCGAGGCTATGAGCATGAGGGAGACTTAGGTATTAAAGGTAGGGAGGCTTTCTCATACATTAACAAAAAAGAATTAATGAACCATCACTTATATGTTTGTCCTCAGGATTCTGAAGAACTAATCAGACATGTTACATTTCGGAATTTTTTGAGAAAGCACCCATCATTAATATCAGAGTATTCTAAAGTGAAAGAACAGGCAGCTAAACTTTATCCAAATAATATAGATAAATATATGGAATTCAAAGCAGAAATCATTGAAATAATCTATAAACAGTGCGGGTTAGAATAAATACTTATTCATCTCTGTGTTACAAGTGAAAATTATGATCTTAATTTTCAGATAAATATTTTTTTCAAAGATTTGAAGAGTTTGCTGGGAAATATGTCTAGAAAAACAGTATTTATCTCACACCATGTGGATGCGTGGATTCAAATAAGGCCTTTAAATTGAAAACAAAACTATAATACTCCGAATTTTGATGGCAATAGCCGCCAAGATTCGGATTTTGTTATTTTGAGACTTTTTATCAGCTTAGATAACTTGAAAGATAAATTAATCTATTTATTCTAAAGTTTGTGAATTATTAAAATTTTAAAGGTTTTAAATTTTAACGTTATAATATTTGTATTTTCAAAATAAATTATATTAAATAACTATTTCTTTTATTGTATAATTTAGGAGTGAGAGGAGAAGTTTAATTGGAACTGTTAGGGCATTATAATTGTGAAACTGGTCAAAAACAATTGTTGTTAGATCATCTTTTTAATGTAGCTAGATTAGGAAGAAAAGAAGCAGAATCCATTAATCAAGGATATGTGATTTATTTACTAGGGTTGTTTCATGATTTAGGAAAAGCAGATCGTAATTTTCAAAAAAAGCTATTAGAAAACCCCAATATGCATGTCAATCATTCTTCAGCCGGAGCAAAATTTATTGAAAATTTTATCATAGGATGCTTAGATGAATATTCTATAGACCAACAAGAAAAATTGATAGAATTTTGTGAGATTTTGATGTATGTGATTACAGCTCATCATGGAATTTATGACATTCCAGTTAAATCAAGAAAAAACAATAAAAAAATAAACAAACTTTTTGAGAGAGTAGATTATGATCGTAACGAGGCATCTATTCAATATGCTTACGAACAGGATGTGATCCCATTTACCAAAACGCTCGAAGTGGTATTATCTCAACAAGAAAGTATGACTTTTAATGTGTTGTTTCATTTAGCATTTCAAGAGTTTCTCGGAATACAAGAGAAAATCAAAACGGATAACCGAGAAGAGAGTTCATTTTATAGAGGAATGCTAGTTCGTTTGTATCTTTCATTTCTAAAAAATGCAGATATAAAAGATACTATCAATGCTTTTGAAGAAAAAATTAGTGAGAGAGATAATGAAAAGAATAAACAGCTAATAAACACCTATTTGAATTCTGTCGAGGAACTTTATTTGTCATTTGGTAATCCTCAAACTGAGATGAATCGAATTCGAACCAAACTAGCAAATCAAATTAAAGTGAGAGGAAAACAAGATGGTTCAGGAATATTTCGTTTGAATTTACCAACTGGGTCTGGCAAGACTTTGATGAGTCTTCGTTATGCTTGTCAACAGATGGTAAACCAAAATAAGAGACAATTTTTCTACATTGCTCCATTTCTATCTATTTTGGAGCAAAATGCGCTTGCTATGAAAAACATTATAGGGAATGAAGGCGTTCTGGAACATCATTCCAATATTTTTGACGAGGAATTGAATACTTATGATATTGAGGAAAGTCAGATAAGTGAAATAGATGAAGCAAAGAAAGACTATTTATTAGATAGTTGGGATAGCAATGCTGTCTTAACAACTATGGTTCAATTTTTTCAAACTCTTTTTAAGGGGAAGTCTGCGAATATTCGAAGATTCTCGCGTTTAGCAAAGAGTGTAATTATTTTGGATGAAGTACAGTCTTTACCAATAGAGGTAACGAGTCTGTTTAACTTATCGATGAATTTTTTGGCTAAAGCTATGGACGCAACGGTAGTCTTATGTACTGCTACTCAACCTAAATATGATGATGAATCAATCCCGTTTGAGATAGATTATGGGGGAAACAACCGAGAAGATGTAGATTTAGTTACCTTAACTAAAGAAGAGCGCAGTATTTTTGATCGAGTCGTTGTAAATAAGCTGAATGGTAATCAAATTTCTGATTTAGAGCATATTGTATCAGAAGTTCAAGCTCATCCCGATGAATCGATTCTCATTATTTTGAATACAAAAAAAGCGGCAGAAAATCTATATATCAAATTAACAACAAACACAAATAGAGAATGTTATTATTTATCTACTAATTTATGTCCTTATCATCGCATGGAAATTATTGACCAAATGAGGGATCAATTAAACAAAATACCGATTGTATGTGTGAGTACTCAACTTATTGAAGCGGGTGTGGATTTAGATTTTAATCGGCTAATTCGCTCTTATGCAGGCATTGACTCTTTAGTCCAAGCAATGGGACGATGTAATCGAGAAGGTAGTATGAGAGATAAAGGTAAGGTCTCATTGGTAAGAGTCTCCAAAGAAATTGAAAATATTTCGATGCTTAAGGGATATAAAAATAAAAGAGATATTACAGAACAGATCATTTATTCGTTGGATTCCCCACTTAATATTACAGAACTAAATGATCAATTTTATGAATATTATTATGCGAATAGTCATTATAATGATTTTAATTATCCATTAGCAAAAGATATGCCAACGGGCTTTGATTTGTTGTCTTTGAATGAAGAGAATTGTCAAAATTTGGATGTCAACTATTTGAGCCAGTCATTTTCTACCGCGGCCAAGCAAATAGATTTAATCGCTAATATTACTCATCCTGTAATTGTTAATTATAATAATAATCAGCAATTGATAGAAGAATTAATTGACGCAACTCGCAAATATGAATTTGAAAAGGTTGCAAATCTTCAAAAGAAGTTACAAGTATATACAATTAATATTTATTCTCTTGAAAAATACAAAGAAGCGATTATTAAAACCCCTAATGAAAATGTTTTAATTCTGGCAGAAAGTAATTATGATTCGAAACTGGGTCTGAGAGAAGAAGCGAATTTCATGCAATTTTAAAAACACTATAATTTTATAGTGTTTCTACAAAAATAATATAACTATTTCAATCCGCACAGTCTACTGTGATAGTAAATATTATAACAAAATCATCTTAAATGTAAAATTCAGCATGTTTTAAATTTAAATATAATATAACTGAAGACAAAACAATAGGCGTTTGGTATTATATAGCTAAATAAAATAAATCATTGCGATAAGGTGGGGATTTTGTAAAATGAAATTATTTATTTGCAGGAAAATCATGTAAGCAAACTTTAAATAGATAGGAGGCATCTTATGGAAAGATCGAAGGATTTTTATATGAAAATTAAAGGCAATTATGCTTTGTTTACGGATCCTTCTACCAAAGGAGGCGGGGAAAAAGTATCGTATTCTATTCCTACAAAACAGGCGTTGATTGGAATAGTCGATGCGTGCTATTTTAAACCAACCTTTGTTAACCATGTTGAGGCAGTTAAAGTAATGAGTCCTATACAAACACAGGTAAGTGGTAGTAGAGCTTTGTTGAATAATTACGGAGCTGATTTAAATTATTATTCTTATCTGGTAGATGTAGAATATCTAATAAAATTCCATTTTACATGGAATCTAAATAGAAGAGATTTAATAAATGATCGTAAGATGAAGAAACACGAATCTATTATGGAACGCTCTATAAAAAGAGGTGGCAGAAGGGACATCTTTTTGGGGACTAGAGAATGTGTGGGTTTCGTTGATTGGATTTCAGAAGAAGATTTTTTAAGCAGTTCTAGTCATTATCAGGACAAGAAAATCTCCTTAGGTATCATGTTTAATCAATTCCGCTATCCTACCCAAGAAAAAGAGAAATTACGAGCTTATTATAGTGAAGTGATCATGGATCAAGGGTTAGTTGAGTTTAAAGATTTGGATAGCTGTACCATTTATAACGAAGTTAAAGACTATAATTATAAATCTGCGAAAGAAATAAAATCGGTCGAACAAGAATATACAGAATATATGAGTTGGGAGGATGGATCACAATGAGTTTCCTTTCTGCTCTTTACCATTCTTACGATTCAGCTGAAAAAGCTGGACTAGTAGATAAACATGATGGGAATGAAACCATTTTACTCCCACTATATCATACTAGTCTAAACTCAACCGGTAAGAATATTATTAAAATATTTTTAACTGAAACAGGTCAATTTTACAAAGCTGAGATATTGGATAAAGGAGCAGAAATTATTTTTCCAGTCACTGATAAATCTGTAGCAAGGACTGGTAAAAATTTCTCAGCACATCCTCTAACTGATAAATTCTCCTATTATTTGACTGAAGAACCTATAAAACATGAAAACTATCTCAAAGAATTAAATAAATTTATAGATAACCTTAGTCCTTCTAGCGATTGTTTTAAATTTATGAAAATAGTAAAGAATTTCATTACATTAGAAGATATGTATTTATTGATTTTTTCTGATATCTTTCCCGGTTATGATTATAAGTTGAAAGGAAATATGCTTTATTATACCAGTGGGAAAAAAGAATTAAAAATTAAATTAGATAATTATTTTTTAACGTTTGAAATTCTTAACTTCAAAGATAAAAAGAGTTTTAATGTAACTAATTATGTAGATCTGCATCAGGCATATATTCGGTACGTAGAAAGCAGAGGGGAAACAAAGGGTATTTGTTGTATTTCCGGGCAAATGCAATCAATAACGACAAAGCATCGAGGCATTATGGGTAATGCAAAAGTTGTTTCAGTAAGTAACAATAAAGAAACTTACTATGGTCGATTTAAAGATAAGTCAGACATTCTGAGTGTAGGTTATCAAACTTCTGAGAAGGCCCATTTAATGTTAAAATTTTTGCTAGATAATAAGAATTCGTGTCGTTGGATGGGTGATCAGCAGTACCTAATAAATTGGTTTTCCGATGATATTAAGAATCATCAAGAATTTGATTTAACGGACATGAAAAGAATACGTTTTTCTGGTTTAAAAACGAATAAGATAAATAAACCAGTGACGGTTGATAATAAAGAAGTCGGTAACGCCTTTGGATTTGGTTGGGATAATTTAAATTATGATTCTCAATATTATCTTGCAATTGTGGATCAGGCTTCGAATGGCCGTATTTCTATTAAATATTTTCGTGAATTGCCAACTTCAGAATTGAAAAGAAACTTACAAACTTGGCATGAAAAATATCATTGGTATCTTTTTAATAAGAATAGTTTAAAATATGAACACGCAACAGCGAGTTTTTATCAAATTATGAAAGCAACCTATGGTATTGAACGGGATGGAGAATTAATTTTACCTAAAAAAAGTTTTCAGAAAGATTTATATGTAAAAATGATTGGGTATTTAATTGATGGTGCACGCATGCCTAAATTCATTTCTAAGCAATTGGCTATTAATATTCGTCAACGTCATCGATATGATAAGACTTGGAAAGATGTGCTTTTTGTAGCGCAAGGAATATTGAATAATGAAAGACAAGGAGGTTATGACACGATGTTAGATAAAGAAAATAATAACTGCTCTTATTTATATGGTCGTTTATTAGCAATCTATGATTTAATTGAACAAAATACTTTTGTAAAGGAGAATCAGAATAAAGATAAGCGACTAACTAATGCTCAAAATTATTGGACAGTTTATAATCGCACGCCTGCGACGACTATGAAATTATTAGAGAATAAAGTTAAACCTTATGAAAAGAAATTAAGAGTATCAAAACCAGGATTATTTTATAAATTAGAAAAAGAGAAGTCTGAAATAATTAACAAGTTACATGATTTTGCCTATTCTGAACAGTTAGCAGATAAATCGTTGGATTTTGATTTTATATTTGGTTATCAAGCGGAGATAGATTTTGTTTATACGAAGAAAGAAAAGGAGGAGAAGCAAAATGATTAATAACAAGATTGATTTTATTTTAACAATAGAGGTGCAAAATGCTAACCCTAATGGAGATCCTTTAGCAGGTAATATGCCTAGAACTGATTCAAAAGGATTTGGTGAAATTAGTGACGTCGCAATCAAAAGAAAAATTAGAAATCGTATGCAAGACTTAGGTAATGATATTTTTGTAGTTGCTAAGGATCGTGCCGTAGATGGATTTAAATCTTTAGAAGAACGCTTTAAGAGTGTATTTGAAAAGAAGAGTAAATTTTCCGATGATGTCGTTGAAAAAACTTCGTGCGAGAAATGGTTGGATGTGAGATCATTCGGACAAGTAATAACTTATCAAAATCGATCTATTGGAATCAGGGGCCCTATTTCAATTGGAATAACTAAATCGTTACAACCAGTAGAAGTAGTAACGATGCAAATAACCAAATCAGTTAACGGTAAAGAGACAGAAAATAAAAATGACAAATCATCCGACACAATGGGAAGTAAACATTTTGTTGAGCATGGTGTCTATGTTATTTATGGTTCTGTGAATGCTTATTTCGCCGATAAGACCGGATTTAGTGAAAATGATTTACAAACTATTAAAGAATGTTTAACAACACTTTTTGTTAACGATGCTTCTTCAGCTAGACCTGAAGGATCAATGGAAGTGAAAGAATTATTCTGGTTTGAGCATTCAAATAAATTAGGGAATATCTCATCTTCAAAAATTCGTGAATTGTTGTTATGGGATGTTCCAAACGAAGAATTAGATAAACGAATTCAATATTCAGACTACAATATCCGAATTGATGCAGAGAAACTAAAAGAACTTGAAGAAAATGGTTTGAAACTCGAAATTATTCCAGGATATTAATATGAACTATTCTGAAGAAGAATATTTAATGTTGAGTGGTATTCAGCATTATTATTTTTGCAAAAGACAATGGGCATTGATTCACATCGAGCAACAATGGGCAGAAAACCAGCATACGACTTTAGGTAGTTTTCTACATGAGAAAGCAGATAAACCTTTATTGAAAGAAAGTAGGAAAGGTCTTATTATTTCAAGGGCGATGCCAATCTCTTCGTCAGAACTTGGTTTAAGTGGGATTCTAGATATTTGTGAGTTTCATCAAGTCTCGGATGGAGTCGAATTAAAAAATCACCTTGGTTTGTGGAAGCCTGTTATCGTAGAGTATAAAAAAGGAAAAGAAAAGATAAATGATTTAGATAAGTTACAGTTGGCTGCGCAGGCTATTTGTTTAGAAGAAATGTATCAGATTCATATTGATGAATCATATCTTTATTATTTTTCTACGAATCGTAGAATTTTAGTTTCTTTAACAAATCAATTGAAAGAAAAAGTGAGAGTTATTTCAAGAGAAATGCATCAGCTGTATAACAAAACAGAGACACCACCCGCTGAATTTTTTAAGAATTGTCGGCAATGTTCCTTATATAATATCTGTATGCCAAGGATCAGTAAACGGAAAAGATCTGTCAATAATTATTTATATGGAGAACAAATATGAAAAAATTATTGAACACTTTATACATTACAAACGAAGATTATTATTTGAGTAAAGACAATGATAATATTGTAATATTAAATGAAGGAAAAACAATCGGTCGTTTTCCTAAACATATTATTAGTCAAATTATTTGTTTTAATTATGTGGGTTGTAGTCCAGCTTTTATGAAAATGTGTATGGAGGAAAATATTTTACTTTCTTTTCTCTCTCCTGGTGGATGGTTCTGCGGTCGGGTTATTGGACCGACTAATGGAAATGTTTTGTTAAGGAGAAAACAATTTATTATGGCTGATAATGAAGAAAGTCTTGAATTTGTTAGAAATATTATTTACGCCAAGGCATATAATTCGCGTAAAGTTCTTGAAAGGGGTTTGCGAGACCATAAAGATAGACTCAATGATAACAAAGTTATCTTGGCCGTTGAATCTATTATTAATTTGATGGATCAAATTAAGTTGGCTTCTGATAAAGATAGTTTGCGAGGACTTGAAGGAAGCGTTGCCCGAATTTATTTTTCAGTTTTCGATGAATTAATTTTTAAAAATAGAGATGTATTTTACTTTTTTCAAAGAACTAAAAGACCTCCTTTAGACTGTGTGAATGCTTTGTTGTCTTTTCTATATTCTATGTTAACGCTAGACTGTCAGGCAGCTCTTGAAGCGGTAGGTATAGATAGCTACGTTGGTTTTTTTCATACTGATCGACCTGGTAGAAGAAGCATGGCTTTGGATTTAGTTGAAGAATTTAGGGCCTATATAGTTGATCGAATGGTGTTGACTTTAATCAATTTACAAATTGTGAATAGAAAAGATTTTGAATTTAAAGAAAACGGAGCTGTACTACTAAATGATAAAGGAAGAACCAAAGTTTTAGAATATTGGCAAAAAAGAAAACATGAAGAAATACTCCATCCATTTTTGAATGAAAAAATAAAAATTGGCTTATTACCACATGTACAATCTATGTTGTTAAGTAGATTTATTCGAGGAGATTTAGAAATGTATCCACCATTTCTAATGAAAGGATGAGACTATTGATGGTTCTAGTAACATATGATGTAGAAACAGTGACATCAGATGGTCGAAAAAGATTAAGGAAAGTAGCAAAACTCTGTTTGAATTTTGGGCAACGTGTTCAAAACTCAGTATTTGAATGTAGTGTAGACCCTGGGCAATTTGTATCATTAAAGAAACAAATTGAAAAAATTATTGACCCCTCAAGTGACAGTATTCGATTTTATCTTTTAGGAAAAAATTGGGAACGAAGAGTAGAAAGTATAGGAAAAGATGAAACATATAATCCTGATACCGGCTTTTTACTAATCTAAGAACCGAAGTTACACATAAAAAGCTAATAGTTTCGCGTAAGTAATATGAGAAAACGATGTGTGTTTTATTACAAAAAGTATATTTTTATTGAAATTCTAATAAAAAAAGGTTCAACTAGAAAAAATTTCTAGTTATACTTGCAACCTTTACTAAAAAATGCAGTCGCACCCCGTGTGGGTGCGTGGATTGAAATCATGGACTCGCCCATAATTTCAACAATTTCGTCTGCAGTCGCACCCCGTGTGGGTGCGTGGATTGAAATCAGTTACTCGCACTCGGTATGTTCATCCGTAAGTCGTCGCACCCCGTGTGGGTGCGTGGATTGAAATGAAATTCCTCGATATAAGTCGTGCCATTAAGGTCGGTCGCACCCCGTGTGGGTGCGTGGATTGAAATTGTTAATTCCGTTCAAAGATGAGCTGCAAGGCAAAGTCGCACCCCGTGTGGGTGCGTGGATTGAAATATCATTCAGAATCGCTAAATATTGTTTCGTCATGTCGCACCCCGTGTGGGTGCGTGGATTGAAATAGAATATACCGGGGAACCTCAATGGAAAATTGTCCGTCGCACCCCGTGTGGGTGCGTGGATTGAAATTTTATATTTTACAGAAAATATTGTCGTACCGAGTGTCGCACCCCGTGTGGGTGCGTGGATTGAAATAGGGTTACTAGGGGTTGCCATGTTCCGTTGATAGTGTCGCACCCCGTGTGGGTGCGTGGATTGAAATAGAAATGCTTAGTGCGGTTGACTTAGACTTTAGTGAGTCGCACCCCGTGTGGGTGCGTGGATTGAAATAGGTCTTTACGTGCCTGCTCATAAATTCGCTTCACGTCGCACCCCGTGTGGGTGCGTGGATTGAAATGTTTTCTTGGTCTGTCCGACCCCACTTCTATCCTTGTCGCACCCCGTGTGGGTGCGTGGATTGAAATAATCATCACCAACGCCCCTAGTTTATCCGCACAAGTCGCACCCCGTGTGGGTGCGTGGATTGAAATAATTTATTTAATCGTTTAGTACTAGTTGGATAGCGTCGCACCCCGTGTGGGTGCGTGGATTGAAATAAAAACTTTTTTAACAAAGAAAACACCATCACACCGTCGCACCCCGTGTGGGTGCGTGGATTGAAATTCAAGATTGCGAATTAATAAAATAATACTCTTTCGTCGCACCCCGTGTGGGTGCGTGGATTGAAATTTTGCTTTGATATTGTCTAGGTCTTGCTCGGCATCGTCGCACCCCGTGTGGGTGCGTGGATTGAAATTCTTTCCAATGGCTCTAGGTTGAGTCCTTGGATTGTCGCACCCCGTGTGGGTGCGTGGATTGAAATAATCAGATTATCGCCAACATCCAAGGTAGGGAAATGTCGCACCCCGTGTGGGTGCGTGGATTGAAATATTACCAAGACAGCTTAAATCTTTCTGACGCTATTGTCGCACCCCGTGTGGGTGCGTGGATTGAAATCTAGAAGCATAGTGTGATTAAAGGAGGTAAGCCGTCGCAAACCATGTGGATACGTGGATTCAAATAGGGCCTTTAAATTGAAAATAAAACCATAAAATCCGAATTTTGAGGGCAATAGCCGCCAAGATTCGGATTTTTTTCGGTAACCAGTGGGCTGAAAACTGGAAAAGAGTATCGCGAGTCAAGATTTTTCCAATCTAATAATGATATTGAACGAATTGATTGTTCAAAATGGAGAGCATAAAAAAACTAGCCGTTTCACACGCCTAGTTTTTCTTTTAATGCTTCAGTTAATGTTTGGGAGAAATTAATGTTATAGCTTACTGCGATATCGTTTAAATATTTGGGAATCGTGAGTGTTTTCTTAATTAATTTAGCTTCATGTTTTTCTCGGGCTAATTTTAAATCAACTTGGATAGGAATTAGGAGATCACCCGGTTCAATTTTAATCGATTCAGGTTCTGAAGCTTGGGGGATTTTATCGTGTTCATTCTCGGCAACTAATAACCAACCTTCAAGTAAGTCCTTGGCCATGGCTAATGCTTCAGTCAAATCATTACCAAAGGTATAGGCACCTGCTAAATCAGGAAAATGGACATTATATTGATTATTTTCTTTTGTGAAAACAGCATAGTACAGATACATTTAATCACTCCTAAATATCATTAAGAAAATATGGCTAAAGTTTAATGAGTTATTTGAGTCCCGCTTGTTTAAAAATGCTATTCAGGGTTTTAATAGGGAAATCCCTACGCGGATGAGGAACGGTTACTTTACCCTTTTTAACAGGATGTTTGAAATGTTTATGATTACCAACAGATCCGACAAGATACCAACCATCTTCTTTTAAATATTTAATAATTTCTTTCGAATCCACTTCAATCTCCTTTATAGATTTTAGCACGTATTTATATACGTGTAAATAAATTTTTATTATGATATTTATAAAACTAATCAATCCACTCAAGCGTTTGTCAGAGGCTGGTTTTTTTAGAGATTGATTATGTCGTTTTAAGAGTATTAGATAGACTTTCTAGATTGATTTTATTTCTTTATCCGCCATCTTTAATTTTTACCTCTAATCAATCCCTGTTCTATATTGTTCTAAAGGTCTATGCTATAATTTAAATGATAAGCATTAAATAAGGAGAGTAGTTATGAGATTAATTTCATGGAATATTGATTCATTAAATGCAGCTTTAACTTCAGATTCTGCGCGCGCCATCCTATCACGAGAAGTGCTCAACACGATTAAAGAATTGAATCCAGATATTATTGCCTTACAAGAAACAAAGTTATCGATTAAAGGTCCGACTAAGAAACACTTAGAAGTTCTTGTCTCTTACTTCCCCGACTATGACCTTTGCTGGACTTCTTCGGAAGAACCCGCCCGCAAGAGTTATGCTGGGACCATGTTCTTATACAAAAAGGCTTACCAACCTCAAGTAAGTTTCCCTAAAATTGGTGGACCTGAACCAATGGATAGTGAAGGACGAATTATTACTTTAGAATTCGATGATTGTTTCATTACCCAGGTTTATACACCAAACGCGGGTGATCAACTGCGTCGACTGGCTCATCGTCAAGTTTGGGATCAGAAGTATGCTGATTACCTCAGTCAATTAGATCAAATCAAACCTGTCTTAGCTACAGGAGATTATAATGTTGCTCATAAAGAAATCGACTTAGCCCATCCCGAATCTAATCATATGCATGCAGGCTTTACTGACGAAGAGCGGGCAGGCTTTACAGCCCTTTTGAATCGTGGTTTTATCGATACATTCCGTCATCTACATGGTGATGTCGAAGGACAATATACTTGGTGGGCTCAACGAGTGAAGACCAGTAAAATTAATAACTCAGGTTGGAGAATTGATTATTGGTTAGTCTCAAACCGGATTGCCGATAAAGTTCTTACTTCAACCATGATTGACTCCGGAAGTCGTCAAGACCATACGCCAATAATGATGGAAATCGACTTATAAAAATCGAATGTCCACAGTTCTCCATCTTTGTCCTCAAAAATATTGACTTTTCTTTTATAAATCGCTAATATATGGTTATCTTGACTAGATACGGAGGATTAATCATGTTAGATAGCGAAGCCATCTTGAATTTTCGTTGTCCACGCTGGGATGATTTACCTGCAGAAACCTTGTTTAATCGTGAAGTGGTCGATTATTTATCAAAGACACTTTCCGTATTATTCGCGGAAGATGATTTTATAACGCAGACGATCATTCAAAATTACAGCAAACGTGGCATTATTCCTAAATTAGCTGGTAGGAAATACGAACGAGAACATATCGCTTATCTGATTATCATATTAATTTATAAACAGATTTTGAGTATCGATCGGGTCAAGCAAGGTGTTGATTTACAATTGGCTTTAATGTCACCAGCACAAGCCTATAATGTTTTCGCTGTGGCTTTGGATCAAGCTATTCAACGAACTTTCAAACCCGTTTTCGAACAAGATAGATATACCATTGCTGCTCAACCAATTGAATTAAATAGTGAAGGTGTTCAGGTCATTGCCAATGCCTTTGCCTTAAAATTATTAGGAACGATTATTATCCAAGCAGAAGGATATAGAAAAGTAGGGGGAAAAGATGAATAAACTCGTCGTTGTTACGGATACCGCATCCGATTTAACCTTTGAAATCGCTGAAAAATATAATATTGCTTTGATTCCTTATCAGTTACAAATGGGTGACCATCATTATAACGACCAAGTCGATATTAGTGCTGAAGAATTCTACGCCACAATGGAGAATTATGATGTCCTATCTACTGGGATTCCTTCAATCCAGACCGTAATTAATAAATTAGAAGAATTACAAAAAGAAGGCTATACCCAAGCCCTTTTAGTCTGTTCATCAGACCGGATTACCGGTATGGAGCAACTTTATCAAGTCGTTAAAGATGAATATAGTGATATGGATTTATATATCGTTAATAGTGGCCAAATTGCTTCTAGTACGGGACTTTTGGCGATTTATGCTGCTCAATTAGTTCAACAAGGACAAACCATTGATGAAGTCTTGTCCGAATTAGACCGCGTAGGTCAACATATTAATATCTTTGCGGTCTTTAGAACCCTGACTTATATTATAAAGGGAGGCCGTCTGAATAAATATAAGGGGGCCATTGGCAATCTGTTAAATATCAATCCGATTCTATCTGAGGTCAATCGTGAAGTAAGTATTATCAAGAAAGTCCGTGGTACCAAACGGAGCTTGCAAGCTCTGATTGACCAAGCTAAAGAGGAATTAGGTCAATCTAAGGAATATATGATTGCAATTTTCCATGCCAATAACCCTGAAGAAGTAGAAGAAGTCAAGAAACAAATGGCTGATGAAATCAGCAAAGCCAAATTATTCTTGGTAAGTAACTTAACTCCAGTCTTGGGTAGCCATTCAGGACCTAAAGCGATTGGTATATCAACAATCCGGATTGATGGGATTCAATAAACTAAACTGAATATACAAAATTACCCCCATTTTTATTTAGGCTCTTACTTGTCGAAACTATTCCGACAATCCTAATTTCGGAAATGGGGGTTAAATAACGTTTTATAAGAAATTAAATTGGAAATACATGTATCCACTTGCTATATCGTTTTTTCGCATGAATTATCTGTCTTAATGAAATAATAAAGCCATTGTCACTGCTAAGAGCCTTGAATATCCACCTAGCTTACATGGCCATAGCGAATATTAGCTTCGGCGATGTCTATTGAATTGAATCTGGAGAAGTCCTGGCTTTTAAGAACGATCTCTTGCCTGTATCTTAGTTCGATTAATTTTTGTTTTTTAATGATAGTTTATCAAGTTAAGACCATTAATGACTTAACAACGCACGTATTTGCGTTTAAATCCAATCCGATCTTTCTCGACCTGCTTTTGAATTTGCTCGTAGGCCGAGAGTTTTTTTATTTTCTGTTGCGGATTCATGATTTCCACGCTACCAATTTGGTCAGCAATCTGTAGCGCCTCTTGATGAAGAGGGCGATAGGAAATACCCACCGTTTGGATAAAATTAACTAAACTAGACTTAACTACATCCGGAGCATCGGCCATTTCAGCTTGCGCCTGGTTTAATAGCTTATTCATCTTTTGTTGATCGAATTGCTCATCTGGCCAGCGTCCTAGGGACCAACAATAAGTAGACCAGCCTGCTGATCGATCTAGGGGGCGGCTGGATTGAATCCATTGATCGGCCAAGGTTTGATTAAGCGGAGATTCAGTTAAGGTCACGGCCACGACGAAATCTGAGATCATGTAGAAATAAGCCTGATCCAGCCAGCGATTAAAGTCCGCTTCGGTCATGGCTAAGGGGTCGGCAATCACTCCAGCGAAATACATGGCATCATAATTCCCACTAGCATAAAGTTCTTCTGCTAAATCCTGATCTTGTTTAATTTGCCGGCTTAAGGGTTTCATCGCCCCTGTATTCACCCCAAATAAAGGCTCATGAGCCCCGTTCTTTAGATAAATCTTTTTGGTTCGTTCTTTACCCAAGCTTTCCAATTCTTTCATCACAGTTTGATAATCCATTGGACTTTGCTCCTTTTTGCTAAACTATAGCATAATTTCTGGCTGAAGTATTTAGACATGCTTTATGAATTGTATTTTCATTCCATTAGGGTACAATATGACTAAGTTTATTTGGAAGGGTGAAAATGTTGTGTCGAAGACCCAGAAAATGATCCTGGCCTTAACCCTGATTCTTATAATATTGGCTTCTAGTCTAGTATTGGGACTGACTAAGCAAACTCGCCGCCAGGAGCTGGCGGCCCGTCAGGCTATTGAGGAATCAATCCAAGAATCTGTTCAGGCGATTAAAGAGGCTGAACAAAAAGAATTGGCTAAATTTGATTACCCGTCTGACATTTACGACAAAGAATTACTAGAAAAAGATCAACTTCAAGTATTAGCGACTGATCAATTTTCCAGTGTGGATCAAGTCATTGAGAAAGTCTTAACCGATCATCATATAGATACGAATGCCGTTTCGATAGTTTATCAAGATTATTTGACTGGAGAAGCTTATCGCTTAAATGCAGACCAATATCGGATTGCTGCTTCGACTATCAAACCGATCTATGCCATATTATTCTTGGATCTAGTTGACAGTGGAGTGTATCAGCTGGATACTGAATTTCCTTATTCAGCATCCTACCATGCTGATGGTGCAGGCTCGATTACTAACGGTCAACCCCAAGCTTCATATAGTTTGAAGGATTTAATGGCTGAAATGATCATCTATTCTGATAATACGGCAACTAATATGTTATATTCAATTTATAATAGTCAAGTGCAACCGATTCTGCAAGCTGTGGCCCAACGAATGAACCTGCAAGATTTGCCCGCGGATTTCTATGTCGATAATTATATTACGGCAGAGGCCCTCACGCAGGCTTTAAAAGCAATCAGTCAGGAAGCAAAATATGAATACTTGCTGACGCTCATGAAAGAAGAGAAAGAACGGCAACTATTTACCCATTATGTCAAACAAGGAATGGCTAATAAATTTGGTCGAATTGATCAATATGTACATGATGCCGGAATTTATTATGAGAACGACCAAGCACAGTACAGCCTAGTTGTTTTGACGGAAAACTTAGTCGATGCTGATCAAGTCCTTGCAGAACTTAATTTGCGAGTTAATGAATGGCACCGGAGTCAAGTTCAGTCACAAGAATGACGGATTGATTTTACTTCAATCATTCCTCTCTAAATACATTGATTAGCAATCTATATTCATTAAGAAAGGAGGCGGTTCACTTGAATTTGAATCTTCAACAATATATCGAACAAGAGATTATTCCTCAATACCAAGCCTTTGATCCGGCCCATCAGTCCGAACATGTCTATCAGGTCATAGAGAACAGTTTGGCTTTAGCCGAATCGATACCCGTGAATCAGAATTTAGTTTATACAGTTGCAGCTTATCATGACCTAGGCTTAAGTAAAGGACGGGTAGGACATGAGACCGCCTCCAAATTGATTGTTTATCAGGATCGACACCTAGATCAATTCTTCAGTAAATCTGAGATTCAGCTTATCGGTGAAGCTGTTGAAGATCACCGGGCTTCAATTGAATACGAGCCACGATCAATATACGGCAAGATTGTGTCAGATGCCGATCGAGATATTGAGATTCATCGTTTGATACAACGTACGTTAAGTTTTATTCATCACTATTATAGCCAGGCCGATTATTATTATTGTCGACAAGACACTCATTCTTATTTATTAAGTAAATATGGTCCTTACGCTTCCCTCAAGCTCTGGCTAGATTTACCAGCAACGAGACAACGACTAAGAAATTTGCAAGATCAATTGATAGATCAACACGTCTTCAAACAGATTTTCGACCCGATTTATGAGGAGATAGTCGGTCCTGTTCCTAAAGATTAGCCAAGAATAGAAATTCTAGCTTTTGAATGGATTATTCTAGGAGAAATTTTAAAGAAAATGTCTTATGCGAAGCTATTGACAAGGCTTACATTATTCCCTATACTTAGATTAAATAAATATTAAAAAATTAATATCTTCAGGGCAGGGTGAAATTCCTGACCGGTGGTTATAGCCCACGAGCCGTAAGGCAGATTCGGTGTGACTCCGAAGCCGACAGTAAAGTCTGGATGAAAGAAGATAGATAAATTGAACTGTAAGAGAACCGTCCAAGGTTTTTCTTATGCTATGTTTATGTAAGCTTTTATCTACATGTCCTGTTTTCAGGGCATGTTTTTTTATTGGGGGAAATTATGATGAATGATGATCTTAAATATATGAAGCTTGCGATGGATTTGGCGGCAAAAGGGAAAGGCTGGGTCAATCCCAATCCCATGGTCGGAGCAGTCATCGTTAAGAATCAATCTATTATTGGACAAGGCTATCATCAGCAGTTCGGTGGTCTTCATGCCGAGCGAGAGGCCCTAGCCAATTGCCAAGAAGATCCATCTGGCGCCACTATCTATGTCACTTTAGAGCCGTGTTGTCATTGGGGCAAGACGCCACCTTGCACGGAGGCACTCATTAAAGCAGGAATCCAGCGAGTGGTAGTAGCTTGCTTAGACCCCAATCCTTTGGTGGCTGGCAAAGGGGTGGAAAGACTCAAAGCAGCTGGCATCTTAGTGGATGTAGGAATTTTGGCTGATCAAGTCAGTGACCAGCTTCGCTATTTCTTCCATTATATCCACACAGGTCGACCTTATGTGATTTGTAAATATGCCATGACGTTGGATGGCAAGATTGCCAGTCGAACTGGAGATTCCCAATGGATAACCGGCCCCTTAGCTCGAGAAAAGGTTCACCGACAACGTCATGAATTCATGGCCATTATGGTCGGCATCAATACTGTTCTTCAAGACGACCCGCTACTAACTTGTCGGCTGGCTGGTGATTATCGTCAACCAGTTAGAATTATTTGTGATCGTCGACTTCGCCTTCCGCTAGATTCACAGCTCGTGCGTTCAGCCAGTCAAGTTCCAACCTTAGTCGCTACGTCTAGTCAGAATTACAGAAAAATTGAACAATTGCAAGCCCATAAAGTTGAAGTGGTCCAAGTTAACGCGAATGAATCTGGGATAGATTTGTCTGCACTGCTATCTATCCTCGGTGAGAAAGGAATTGATAGTCTCTATATAGAAGGAGGGGCGCAAATCCATGGTTCGCTCGTTGATTTAGACTTAGTCAATGAGTTTCAGATTTATCTTGGTAACCAAGTCCTGGGGGGAGATCAAAGTTCAAGCCCGATTGCCGGACGAGGCTTTGCTAAGATGAATCAGGCACTGACAACAAACTTAAAGGAAATCCAACAATTAGGTAAAGATATATTTTTGCGAATGGAGGTTGAATAATGTTTACCGGAATTATTGAAGAAGTTGGTCAGGTAAAGGGAATTCAGAGCAAAGATCGGGGGAAGCGGATAGAAATCATCGCCCATGAGATTTTGACTGATGTGGAGTTGGGCGATTCGATAGCGGTCAATGGGATTTGTCTAACGGTTAATCAATTAGCTCATCAGAGTTTTACCGCGGATGTGATGCAAGAAACCTTGGATCGGACTGCTTTGGCAAAATTAGTGCCAGGAGACCGGGTCAATTTAGAAAGAGCGATGGCAGCTAACGGTCGTTTCGGCGGGCATATTGTATCGGGGCATATTGATGGGGTTGGGACTATTCGACAGATTCGACCAGATGGTATTGCCCAGCGCTATTCGATTAGAGCAAACCCTAATATCTTAAAATATGTCATCGAGAAAGGGTCGATTGCGATTGATGGGATTAGTTTAACAGTAACTGAAGTGACGGCGCAGACCTTTTCCGTGTCAATTATTCCTCATACTCAGGAACAGACCAATTTATCCGATCGGGCTGTGGGCGATCCAGTCAATTTAGAAGTAGATATTGTAGGAAAATATATCGAGAAATTCATTAATCAAGACAAAACAGGTCCAACCAAAATGAATCAAGATTTTCTTCAAGTACATGGTTTTATGGCATAGAAAGGGGATTACCATGGCGATTGAACAAGTGGAACAAGCGATAAAAGATTTACAAGCAGGGCGAATTATTCTGGTCACGGATGACGAAGATCGGGAGAATGAAGGGGATCTAATTTGTGCGGCTGAGTTTGCTACTACTGAGAATGTTAACTTTATGGCGACCCATGCCAAGGGATTAATTTGTATGCCGATGACTAAGGAGATTGCTGAGCGCTTAAATTTTCCCCAGATGGTCACTCACAACACTGATCATCACGAAACAGCCTTTACTGTGTCGGTTGATTATTGGCAGACCAGTACGGGAATTTCCGCTGAAGAAAGAGGTTTAACCGCACGAATGGTGGTGGATGAAGCCAGTACAGCTCGTGACTTCCGTCGCCCTGGTCATATGTTTCCATTAGTGGCTAAACCAATGGGAGTCTTAGAACGAAATGGTCATACCGAAGCTACCGTTGATTTCTTGCGTTTAGCTGGATTGAAAGAATGTGGACTCTGCTGTGAAATCATGGCTGATGACGGTCGGATGATGCGCTATCCGCAACTCAAGGCGTTTGCTCAAGAACATCAAATAACCATGGTGACGATTAAAGATTTACAAAAGTATCGCAAAATTTATGACGAGCTTTTAGTATGTAGCTCGATCAGCGCCATGCCGACTAAATATGGAGACTTTGTAGCCCATTGCTTTGTCAATCAAGTGAATCAAGACCATCATGTGGCCCTGGTCAAAGGAGATATTTCTAGTGGTGAAAATGTACTGTGTCGGGTTCATTCTGAATGTTTGACCGGCGATGCTTTTGGCTCCTTGCGCTGTGATTGTGGTCAGCAATTAGCTGCAGCCATGCAGGCGATTAACCAAGAAGGACGTGGTATTTTACTTTATATGCGCCAGGAAGGTCGGGGGATTGGTCTGGTCAATAAGTTACAGGCCTATGCCTTGCAAGATCAGGGGCTAGATACTTTACAGGCTAACCATGCCTTGGGCTTTGCGGGAGATTTAAGAGATTATTATGCCGGGGCTCAAATTTTACGGGCTCTAGGAGTTAAGAGCTTGCGCTTACTGACTAATAATCCGGACAAGGTCTATCAATTGGAAGAATTCGGCCTCAAGATTACTGAGCGCTTACCAATTATTATGCCGGTTACCCCTTTTGATCAGAAGTATTTACGTACCAAGCAAGTCAAGATGGGTCACCTGTTGAATATCGCTGAAGGACAATAAGAAAGGAAGCATAGAATGACTGTATATGAAGGTAGTTTAGTGGGACGCCAACTTAAAGTGGCGATTGTCGTTGCTCGATTTAATGCTTTTATTACTGAGCGATTACTTGCTGGAGCACTGGATGCTCTGAAACGCTCTGAAGTAGCCGAAGAAGACATTGATATTTGTTGGGTGCCTGGGGCTTTTGAAATTCCATTAGTAGCGGCCCAATTAGCCCAACAAGATAAATATGATGCCATTATCTGTCTGGGAACCGTCATCCGCGGGGCAACCAGTCATTATGAATATGTCTGTGCCGAGGTTTCTAAGGGCTGTGCGCAAGTTTCTATGCAGTATCAAATTCCGGTCCTCTTTGGCGTATTAACGACCGAATCAATTGAACAAGCGATTGAACGCGCAGGCACTAAGGCTGGAAATAAGGGCTTTGAATGTGGCCAAGCTGCCGTTGAGATGGCCAACCTGATGCGCCAAGTCCAACAAAACTAAGCAAAAAAGACTGGCTAGCTCACGAAGTAAAGCAACACAAAATGATTGTCTATTTACTTAAAATTATAGGGTTGAGGGAAGATGAATACTTCCTACAACCCTATTTTTTACGTTATATTTTGGAATCATGTATCTTGCTAAGGCAATTAGCTTCGTTCGCAGGTTAGATTTTTGTTTGACTCTTATCATGCAACGAAACAATGAATCTCGCTGCCTCAATCAAATTTTTGCGGTGAATTATTTTTTCAATTTATTCTAGCACCCAATCTTTATTGATAAATAACGGCGCCGAGAATTCCCGTGGCAATAATAATCAGAATCGGGTTGATTTTTATTTTTCGTTGGATGAATAGAGCTGCTAGAAAGATAAAGACGGCAATCCAATTGATATCCTGAAGATTACTGCTGATACCAGCTTCGCCCCAGAAAGCCAGGATGACAATGGCCGAGCCAGCAGTAGCGATTAAAGAGACCACTGCGGGTCGCAGTCCTGAGAGTACCCCTTGCATTAAGCGTAAATCCTTGTAGCGGAAGTAGAACCAGGCGAGAGCAGAAATAATAATACAAGAGGGTGCGATACAACCCAGCGTAGCCACGATGGCTCCTGTTGGACCAGCGAGCCGGGTGCCGACAAAAGTAGAAGCGTTAATCGCGATCGGACCTGGGGTCATTTCGGCCATGGTTAATAAATCGGAGAATTCGGCGATCGTCAGCCAACCATGCCCTTCGACAATAGCCGATTGAATTAAGGGTAACGCCGCCATTCCCCCGCCAAAGCTTAAGAGGCCGATTTGAAAGAAGGCGATAAATAAATCAATCAGTAGCATCTTATAATCCTCCTTCCTGGAAATGAATCAGCGTTCGTAGGGCACCTAGAAGGCCACAAACTAGAATAATATAAACCACATTAATATCAAAGACGAAAGTCGCCAGGAAAGCGCCAACCATAATCGCAATCGAGAGCAAGGATCTCTCTTTGATGACATTCTGTCCCATATTCAAGACGACATTGATGATAATAGCAGCGACCCCCGCTTGCATCCCTTTGAGGACCGCTTTGACAAGCGGATTATCACGGAAAACTTGATAGAAGTATGATACCACTGACATGATGATGAGGGGGGGCAGAATGGTTCCCAGTAAAGTTACAATTGCTCCAGCCAGTCCGGCAATTTTGTAACCTAAGATAATCGATGTATTCACGACAATCGGCCCGGGTGCTGATTGGGCGATGGCCACCATATTCAACATTTCCTTCTCTTCAAGCCAGCCCAAATCTTCGACGAATTTTTCTTTCATTAAAGGAACGATGATATAACCGCCACCAAAGGTAAAAGAACTAAGCATAAAGGTCGAGCTGAATAATTTCATCAGTACTTTTCGTTTATCTTCCATTAAGAACCTCCTCGAATCAATGAACTGAATCTTTAGCTATCATTATAGCGGTCTACAGCCAATAAATAAAATGTTCTAGTAACTTCACAAAAATCAAGCCTTAGAAGTTGTTATAGGATAAAAAAATTTTTCGTAATTAATAATAAGTAAATTTGGCTCTAAGTGCTCAAATGCGTCCTATTGAAACAGCTCTATAAACTGTTTATGAGAAATAAATGAGTAGATTTCACCGTAAATTCATGATAAAGTAGGCCTAATTAACAAATGATGCAACATATTTATCGAATAGGTTGAGTCAAATTTGTTAAATTAATTTAAAAAGGAGAGCCATGATGATAACTTTTATTTTATCTTGTATTGCGTTAGCTGTGGGTTATTTTGTGTATGGCAAATTTGCTGATCGAGTCTTTGGAACGGATCCTAATCGGGAAACGCCAGCAGTTTCAAATTATGATGGAGTCGACTATGTTCCCTTGCCTTTATGGAAATCATTCTTAATTCAATTCTTAAATATAGCCGGAACCGGTCCAATCTTTGGTGCGATTGCTGGGGCCATGTGGGGACCTTGGGCCTTTGTCTGGATTGTCTTTGGTTGTATCTTCGCGGGAGCGGTTCACGATATAATGATCGGCATGATGTCGGTTCGCTCCAATGGGGCTTCCGTCTCCGAATTAGTCGGCGAAAATTTAGGTGAGACAGCACGTTGGGTGATGGTTGTCTTTTCAATAGTCTTATTACTCTTGGTTGGTGTCGTCTTCGTTTCTTCACCGGCTGACTTATTGGCCAATCTAACTCAATGGAATCGTTGGTGGTGGGTTGCAGTTATATTAATTTATTATATTGTGGCGACGATTTTACCAATCGATGCGATTATCGCTAAAATTTATCCAATTTTCGGAATCTCATTAGTTTTAATGGCAGTGGGTATTGTCGGTGGAATGATCTTGAATGGAAGTTTCGCTGAAATTCCTGAGTTCGCTTTTACCAACCCTCATGTTGATGGGGTATCTGTCTTTCCTTATGTATGTATTTCGATTGCTTGTGGGGCTATTTCTGGTTTCCATGCAACGCAGTCACCACTAATGGCGCGGACAATTAAGTCTGAAGCTGAAGGTCGACGTGTCTTCTATGGTGCAATGATCACCGAGGGTTATGTTGCATTGATCTGGGCGGCAGCCGCGATGACGTTCTTCGGCGGCTTAGAAGGTTTAGCAGCGGAAGGTGGTAAGGCTGCAGTCATTGTGAATAAGATTTCGCAAGGATTAATGGGTCGTACCGGGATGGTCTTAGCCATCTTGGGTGTGGTTGCTTGTCCAATCACTTCGGGCGATACAGCGTTTCGTTCTATTCGACTGATCATTGCCGACACTTTCAAAATTCCACAAAAAGCAATCCGTCAACGTTATATGATTGCTTTACCATTATTTGCCATTGCGATTGCTTTGCTTTTTATTGATTTCAATATTATTTGGCGCTATTTCTCCTGGTCTAACCAAACCTTAGCTGCGATTGCTTTGTGGGCAGCAGCAGCTTACCTGAAGAAAAATAGTCGACAATATTGGGTAGCCGTGGTGCCTGCGATGTTCATGACCGTGGTTGTGACATCCTACATTATTATTGCGCCGGAAGGATTTGGGGCCGTTTGGGGAGCCAATACCCAACTCGCTGAGATGGTTGGACTGATTGCTGGTATAGTTGTCATGGTTATTTGTAGTCTTGCTTTCATGCGGACTGACTTTAAGAAGGAGGGCTTACCATCACAGATATCATAATGCCCATCATTGTTATGGGTCTCGTCATTGGCTTAACAATCTTTGTTAAAGATAGTCGGAAGAAACACGGGGTAGAATTTGGCCGGTCATGTTCGGCCCGCCCCTTGGATGCAGATTTAAATAAGAAGCATCAAGAAAGTAAATCAGAATCCACTAAATAAGTCTGACAAAATTTCATTTACCGCTTGGAAAAGTTCAACCTTTTCTTGGCGGTTTTTTTGATGGCTGACTTTATTAAAAGAGTCCGCTCAAGCTCCCGGCTAAAAGATCGTCTGATCAATCGAAAAAATTTATTCACTGAATATTTTAAAGAAAATCTTAATCAAGGCCGTCATGTAAGCCTTTTACTTGACTTTGAGGTCTTGAAATCGTGCAGCAATCCAGGTATATTGAAGTCTACAACAAAATCAAAGACAAGGAGGAGACGAATGAAACGTCGTTGGCTAAGAAAAATTCAACTGATTGTGACTTGTATATTCGGTTTAGGACTGGCTTATCAACCGATAGCTGGGCTAGCTCAAACAGAAGATGCACAATCAAAGACTCAAGTAGAAATAAATGAGGGCTTGGAAGCCAAGGGAATCCTCCGTGTCGGTATGGAAGCGAATTATGCACCTTTTAATTGGTCCCAGCCATCTGATTTAAATGGAGCGGTTGCTGTTTCAAATTCACCCGGTGAATATGCGAATGGATATGATGTACAAGTCGCTAGAAGGATTGCCGACCAACTCGGCTTAGAACTAGAAATTGTTAAATTAGAATGGGATGGTTTACCACCGGCCCTGACTTCAGGTAAAGTCGACGCCATCATTGCCGGAATGTCAGCTACTCCCGAGCGTAAGAAAGAAATTGATTTCACTGAAAATTATTATGACAGTCAAATGGTTCTCGTCGTACGCAAAGATAGTTCCTACGCTACGGCCAAAAGTTTAGCCGATTTTAAAGGGGCGAAAGTAACCGGTCAATTAAATACCTTTCACTATGACTTAATTCCCCAAATTCCTCAAGTCCAACAACAAACGGCGATGGATTCCTTCCCGACCATGATTTCATCGGTCTTATCTGGCAAATCCGATGCCTATGTCTCTGAAGAACCTGGAGCCATGGCTGCTGTCGCTGCCAACTCAAAGTTAACTTATGTGAAATTTGCCGATCAGCAAGGATTTGACTTAACCGATTACGATACGGGGATTGCGATTGGCATAAGAAAAGGCAGTCCATTGACTCAACCTTTTAACCAAATTTTGGCAGAATTCGCTAATGAAGATCGTGACAAATTAATGAAGGACATGGTTCAACTTAACCTTCGTCAAGAGGATCCAAGTTTCTGGGATGAAGTAGTCTCTCTATGGAATAGTTATGGCAATCAATTCCTAAAGGGAGCTGCCAACACCATGCTGATTGCTTTGGTATCGACCATTGTGGGATCACTGATTGGTCTGGTAGTGGCGGTGATTCGTTCAATGCGCAGTCAATTTAAGAAAGGGCGTCCGGCCTATTACTTGTATCGAGTGATTGATTTTCTTCTAGTCGCTTATATCGAGATTTTCCGGGGGACCCCAATGATGGTGCAAGCCATGTTGATTTTCTATGGTTTGAAGCTCTTTTTCAATATTGATTTGTCTTCGATGACGGCAGCTTTCTTGATTGTATCGATTAACACCGGTGCTTACTTATCTGAAGTCATTCGCGGAGGTATTCATGGCGTGGATAAGGGCCAATATGAAGGAGCCAAAGCGATTGGTATGACCCATACCCAAACCATGCGCTATGTGGTATTGCCTCAAGCAATTCAATCGATTCTGCCCACCTTGGGAAATGAATTTGTGATTAATATTAAGGATACCTCAGTGCTGAATGTAATTGCAGTGACCGAATTATTCTTCGTAACGCGATCTGCAGCTGGTTCAACTTACTTAACTTTCCAGGCCTTTTTTATCACTTCTATTATTTATTTTGTATTGACGTTTGTAACTACACGAGTATTAAACTTAATTGAGAAAAGTCTGTCAGGAACCGACTCCTATACCGTCAAGCAGTCGTCTTCGACAACAGCCGTGAGAGGGGTGAAGACCAATGACTAATCAACTAGCAAGTATCCTCGAAGTGTCCCATCTGTCTAAACAGTTTGGCGACCATGTGGTATTGAAAGATATCGATTTCTCAGTGAATAAAGGCGAAGTCATTTCGATTATTGGCTCTTCTGGCTCAGGAAAATCTACCCTCTTACGGTGCTTGAATCTTCTGGAAGAACCTTCAGGGGGCGATATTCTCTATCAAGGGACTTCGATCTTAGACGCAAATTATAAGCAAAATCATTTCCGCGCCGAAGTCGGTATGGTATTCCAACAATTTAATCTCTTTAAGAACATGAATGTGTTGAAGAATTGTACCTTGGGACAAATCAAAATCTTAGGTCGCTCTAAAGAAGAAGCGGAACAAATTGCCTTAGCCAATCTTGAAAAAGTAGGCATGGCCCCTTATGTCGATGCCCGGCCTAACCAATTATCTGGTGGCCAACAACAACGGGTAGCCATTGCCCGTGCCTTATCGATGAATCCTGAAGTTTTACTCTTTGACGAACCTACTTCAGCCTTAGATCCGGAGATGGTTGGCGAGGTCTTAGATACCATGACTCAGTTGGCGCATGAAGGGTTGACCATGATTGTAGTGACTCATGAAATGGACTTTGCCCGCGATGTTTCAACTCGGGTGATCTATATGGACCAGGGAGTGATCGTCGAAGACGGACCGGCGGTTCAGGTGATTAATCATCCACAACACAAACGAACTCAGACCTTCTTGGCACGTTACCATGGTGATCAAGCTCGTAAGGAACAAGACTAAATAGTTTTGTTCTAAACATCTTGTTGGTCAAACTTTGTTGCTCGTAGCGATTTGTACTCTTATTGAGATCAGAGATTTGCTAAAGTTTTGACAAGAGACGACAGCAATAACCATTTAATTTAGGTCAATTTAACAAAGATTTCAAGAAAGATTATCCACTAGACAGGCTCGGCAGTTTTCTGCTTGAGCAAAGGTCTGGTGGATTTTTTGCGTTGAGGATAAGTTTTGCTAGTCTTTGTCAAAAAACTGATGATCAAGAAATCGACACCGTGAAAAAATATTATAATATTATAATAAGAAGAAAGTCATCCTTTTTGGGATATTTTTTGTTATGATGGGTTTGACTTGTCTGATTAAGCAAGATTTTGTTGTCGACTTAATTCAATCAGAGAAATGGGCAGGCGTCATTAATTAGTGTATAATCATTAAGATAAAAGAATTTTATGAGGGAGCGAATCATGTTAGAAGGATTAAAGATAGCCGTCTATGTGAGTGGCGGTATAGCAGCTTACAAGATTCCAGATTTCGTCAGATCCTTGATCAAGGCTGGGGCTCAGGTTCGGGTAGCGATGACGCCGGCAGCAGAACAATTTGTCACCCCGTTTACCTTTGAAGTCTTAACTAAATATCCGGTCTTAAGAGATCAGTCCACTTATCCCGATCCAGTTGGTCATATTCATTTGGCAGATTGGCTAGACTTGGCCATCTTAGTACCTGCTACAGCCAATAGCCTAGGGAAATTGGTCCATGGGATCGCTGATAATGAAGCCCTTGCATCGCTACTGGCCTGTAATCGACCTTGTTTAATTGTGCCGGCGATGAATAATAAGATGTGGGATCACCCAGCGACCCAACGAAACATTGAGCAATTACGTCAGGATGGTTATTATGTTCTTGACCCGGCTAAAGGATTCCTAGCAGAAGGCTATGAAGGTAAGGGACGGATGCCAGAAGGTCAAGAAATTCTTCAAGCGGTCATGGCTTTAGCAGCTATCAACCAGCAAGATCAAAGACTAGATTTAACAGGACAAAAAATTGTGATTTCAGCCGGAGGGACCCAGGAAGCCATTGATCCAGTTCGTTACATATCGAATCATTCCAGTGGCAAGATGGGCTTGGCTATTGCCCATGTCGCTGCCTTGGCCGGAGCCCAGGTCACTTTAGTCCGTACTCCAAGTGCCCGCAATCTGGCAGTGATTCCTGAAATTCAGTTGATTGATGTCGAGGATGCCCGCCAATTGCAGACAGCGATGACTGAAGAAGTACAAGAAGCAGACATGGTTGTGATGGCCGCAGCGGTCTCAGACTATCGGCCAGCTCAAGTAGCAGACCAAAAGATTAAGAAAGATAAGAGCCAAGTTTCAAATGATTGGCACCTTCATCTAGTTGAGAACCCTGATATCTTAGCTGGACTACCTAAGGACCGGGCTCTGGTTATTGGTTTTGCGGCGGAAACTCAGGATGTTGAGAAAAATGCGACGGCTAAGTTAGTTCGTAAGGGTGCTGATATGATTGTGGCCAACGATGTTAGTCGGGCAGATATTGGCTTTGGCACCGATCAAAATGCGGTGACTTTAGTTACCCATCAAGATAAACGCCGCCTCGCTAAAGCTTCGAAATTCCAAATTGCCTGGGCCATCTTAGATATGGCACAAGGCATTCAAAAATAAATTAAAACTTACGGACAAAATATCGTAAATAGTTCCCTGATTTCAGATGGATAATGGAACTGTTTGCGATATTTTTATATTGTCTTCGATTAAAGGGTTTCCATTCGCTAGGAAAGGGAATAAAGGATTGAATCTAAATTCTTTGAGCATTATAATTGACAATGACACTTTTTATCTGATAGGAGGGATTGGATGATTAAGCTGATTGCAACAGTGGAATCTATCCAACAAGGCCGAGACTTATTGGCCGCAGGCGTCGACTGCCTTTATTTTGGTGAGGATCGTTTTGGTTTACGTTTACCATATTCGTTTAGTCGTGAAGAACAAGCAAAGTTAACTCAACTGGCTCATGAAGCTGGCAAAGAAGTATCTATTGCTTTGAATGCTATTTTCCATAATGAGGGAATTGAACAAGTTCCTGAATATCTTGAGTTTGTCAAAGAGATTGGCGTAGATAGTGTTACCTTGGGTGACCCGGGTGTGATTCAAAAGATGAAACGCCATGATTTATTGATTCCTTATCGTTATGATGCCCAAGTAGTTGTGACCAATTCAAAACAAATTAACTTTTGGGCCAAGCGCGGAGCAATTGGAGCCGTCTTGGCTCGGGAAATTCCACGTGACGAACTAAAAGTCTTAGCCCGAGAAGTCACGGTGCCAGTAGAAACGCTAGTCTATGGAGCGACTTGTATCCATCAATCAAGACGACCTTTATTAGAAAATTACTTCAATTATATTTCTAAGAAAGAATCGGTGGGCCGGGATCGCGGTTTATTCTTATCAGAGCCATTGAAGAAGGAGACCCATTACTCAATTTACGAAGACGATAATGGCACTCATATCTTTGCGAACAATGATATCTCTATGGTAGAACATCTGGATGAACTATATCAGATGGGTTTGAGAACTTGGAAATTAGACGGACTCTTTAGCCATCCGGATCAATTTGTAGAAATTGCTTCAGCCTTTAATCAAATGAGACAAGCGATTGAGGCAGGTCAGTGGAATCAAGAGAAATCTGCTCATTATCAAACGCTCGTAGCCAGTCTTCATCCCGCTACACGGGGGCTCGATACTGATTTCTACGAGAAAGATCCTAAAGAGATAGTCTAAGAGAGGTGTAAGTATGACTGAAATTAAATTAAAAAAACCAGAAATTCTAGCGCCAGCTGGAACCTTAGAGAAATTAAAGACAGCCATTCACTATGGGGCAGATGCCTGTTATATTGGGGGCGAAGCTTACGGTTTACGGAGTCGAGCTGGGAATTTTAACTATGAAGAAATGGCGGAAGCTGTTGAATTTGCTCACAAACGTGGGGCAAAAGTCTATCTCGTTGCCAACATGATCACACATGAGGGCGATGAAGTAGGCTCAGGAGAATTCTTCCGCACGGTGCGTGATTTAGGGATTGATGCGGTCTTAATCTCAGATCCAGGACTGATTCAAATTTGTGTGTCTGAAGCGCCAGGCTTGCCAATCCATTTATCAACTCAAGCTTCAGCCACCAATTATGAAACGCTCAACTTTTGGGCTGATGAGGGACTTGAACGGGTCGTCTTGGCGCGTGAAGTTTCAATGGAAGAGATCCGTACCATGAATGAAAAAGTAGACGTAGAAATTGAAGCCTTCGTCCATGGGGCCATGTGTATCTCTTATTCTGGACGCTGTGTCTTATCTAACCATATGTCGCAACGGGATGCCAACCGAGGAGGTTGTGCCCAGTCTTGTCGCTGGAAGTATGGACTGTTCGATATTGATACTGAAGGTATTCGTCATCATGTCGGCGCCGGCGAAGAAGGTATCCGCGAGAAATTCGCTATGTCCTCCGTTGACTTGGCGATGATTGAACATATCCCCGACTTAGTTCAAGCTGGTGTAGATAGTCTGAAGATTGAAGGGCGCATGAAATCCATCCATTATGTGTCAACGATTGTGAATGTCTATCGGGCGGCCGTCGATGCCTATTGCGAAGATCCTGAGCACTATGAATTGAAGCAAGAATGGGTTGACGAATTATGGAAGGCTGCCCAACGTGAATTATCGACAGGTTTCTTTTATGGTACTCCTACTGAGAATGAACAATTATTTGGTCGTCGACGTCGCATTCCTCATTATAATTTTGTCGGTCAAGTTCTTGACTACAATCCTGACACCGGCATTGCCACCATTCAACAACGGAATAAGTTCGTTGTCGGCGACACCGTCGAATTCTATGGACCAGGGATGCGTCATTTCCAACAAGAAGTGCGCCAATTATGGGATGAAGATGGTTTGGAAATTATGGAAGCCCCTCATGCGATGATGATTTGTCAGTTGAAAGTCGATCAAGCAGTCGAACGCTTTGATATGATGCGCAAGGAGAAGTAAGAATTAGCCATGTCATTAAATCAAGATAAAGTGTATTATTCATTATCTCAAAAAGTCGTGATGGTTCTTTCTTTGTGTTTATTGTTGAATAGCTTTTTGATTCAAGTTTATGATTGGCAGTGGCTAAATTTTACCACTGATCAATTCTCGCTGATCTGTATTTTTATCGGTAGTTTATTGTTATGGTTGTTTGTTGCTCTGGATTGGCCCAGTTTACTCACCTTATTGGCCTTGTCATTTATTGGCGATTACGATTTGGCCAAAATTGCCAGCCTTTCCTTTGGTAATAGCACTTTTGTCTTTCTATTTCTAACCTTTATTGTGACGGCTGCTTTGAATCAGACTAGCTGTCTTAGTCGTTTGACCGCCTGGGCCTTGAACCAAGCCTGGGTCCAAGAGCAGCCCCGGCGATTTATTCGGGTGATGTTGTTAGTCTTTCTGGCTTTGGCCATGATATTCTCGCCTTCAGTCTTATTTATGTTTGTCTTTCCGATTTATGAAGAACTGTGTCAGCAATTTAACTGGCAGAAGGGTGAATCCTCAGCAGCTTATTTATTATTTGCAGTGTATGCTACTTTAGCCATCGGCACAGCCATGACACCGATTAACCATGTCTTTGCAATTACGGCGATGGGGATTTATCAATCCGCTAGTGGTCAAGGTATTAGTAACTTTCAATATATGCAAATAGGGATTCCTACAGGTTTGCTGATTTTTGCTGTACTTTTGTTAAGTTTGCGCTATGTTTTCCCATTGAAAATTGATAAAATGCATATATCAGATATAAAAAGTATTCAAGTTACGGGTAGACTGACCCTCAGAGAAAAAATAGTCGGTGCTTTATTCTTACTGATGGTAGCTTTATGGATTTTGCCAGAGTTGATGACCGGGCTTTGGCCAGCATTTAGTTTAATGATAAAAAACGCTGGCATCGTCTTTCCGCCATTATTGGTTGCAATATTAATGGCAATGATTGTAATCGATGGTGAACCACTACTGAATATTCCGCAAACGATGAGTAAAGGTGTTCATTGGCCAAGTCTCTTGTTGGTTGCAGCGACCCTCTGCTTGGGATCGATTATTGCGAGTCCGGAATTGGGACTGGTCGACTTGATTAATCAGACTTTCAGTACTTGGTTCCAAGGTTTACCCGTCCTACTATTCATTTTGTTATTTGTAGTTTGGGCCGGTCTACAAACCAACTTGTCGTCGAATTTGGTTACCGTCTCCATGGTCACGACGGTTGCAGTCAGTCTGATCGGCAGTTCAGCCATGCAAGACATTCACTTAAATGTCTTAGCCTGCCTCATCGGTTTAATGGCTTCCTTGGCCTGGATGACACCACCGGCCATGCCATATGTGGCGATTTCAATCGGTAGCGGTTGGATTCATAGTCGGCAAAGTTTAACTCTCGGTTTGTGGCTCTTGTTTTGGAGCATTCTTATTGTCAGTTTCATCGCTTATCCATTAGGGATGGTTTTAATTTAAGGGGGAAGAACATGTTTGAAGATTATCGTCAGCAGATAAATCAAATCGATCAGCAAATGGTCGGCTTGTGGGAAGAACGGATCAAGATTGTCGAAGAAATTGCAGCCATTAAGCAAGCTCAAGGGATGGAAGTTCTCGATGAAGAACGTGAAATAAAGGTCATCGAACAGGCCAAATCTTATTTGTCAGACCCTGATTTGTCCCCTCTATTAGAAGAGTTTATGCAAGAGGTACTCAGATTATCTAGAAAACATCAAGTCACTTGGATGAATCAACACGAAGAAGAATAAAATCAGACCTAGGGTGGATTCTAAGAAATCGTTAACATGACATAATATAGTAAATTTAACTAAGGAGTGAGGCTATGTTATTAACTACAACACCATCTGTCGAACACCGCAGTATTAAAGAATACAAGGGAATTGTCTTCGGTGAATCGATTACTGGGATTAACTTTCTAAAGGATTTTTCAGCAGGATTGCGCAATGTCTTTGGTGGACGGTCAAAAGGCTATGAAGAAGAATTAATCCGAACTCGCCAAGAAGCCATGATGGAAATGGAAATGCGAGCCAAAGATTTAGGCGCAGAAGCCGTGATTGGCATTGAATTTGATTATTCCATGCTGGGCTCTGATAATGGCATGATGATGGTGACTTGTACCGGCACAGCCGTCACTTTTGAATAGAAGATAAATAACTAACAGCCTTCGGGCTGTTCAGACTTAAGACAAACTTTGATGATGTAGGATTTCATCGTCAGGGTTTGTCTTTTTGATTGTAGAGGATTCCTAAATAAAAATAATGATAGTTTACATATTCATTAGTCAAGTCCATAATCTTGTGTAAAATATATTACAATGTTTCACCGGTCTTTTACTGATCAAACTTAATATACTTTCTTGTCGAACTAAGCCATTCTTCATGCATGTCCATAAGAATAGTACCTATTAATCGATTGGCTGAAGCTCGATTGGGGAAGATACGAATGATTTTTTCTCTTCTACGGATTTCTTGGTTCAATCGTTCAAGAAGATTGGTGCTTTTCAGTCGGGTGTAGCCATTCCCGATGACGGTATATTGAAAGGCATCTTCAAAGCCACTATCCAAGCTCTCGCAAGCTTTTTTTATATTTGGGTTGTTCGATATAGTCATCAACGATTCTATTTTTGGCCGCTCGGGCTAAGTCGATATCCGTAAACTTAAAAATAGCTTTGACAGCCTCTCTGAAAGGTTTTGAATTTTTCTTAGGAATGGTCGTAAAGATATTCCTTAAGAAGTGAATCTGGCATCTTTGCCAACTAGCGTTGGTAAATGACTTACGAATCGCAGTTACTAATCCTTTATGGGCATCAGAAATAATGAGTTCAGTTCCTTGTAAACCGCGTTCCTTGAGGTATTCAAAGAAAATCGACCAGGTGTCCTCACTTTCTTCATTCTGAATCATGAAGCCAATAACCTCACGCTCGCCGTCTTCGGTTATTCCGATGGCGATATGACAACTTTTAGAGAGTACTCGGTGGTCCTCGCGGACTTTTAAATAGAGTACATCAGTCATCACACAAGGATAATTCCTACCTGAGAGTGACCGGTTTTGCCATTCGTGGACCATCGGGTCTAACTGTTCTGTCAGGCTGGACACAAAGGATTTTGAGACAGATTTTCCACAGAGTTCCTCAACAATTTTCGAAACTTTACGTGTAGAAACACCAGAGACATACATCTCCAACATGGAGGCGAGCAGAGCCTGTTCGTTTCGTTGATAACGTTCAAATACCGTCGGTGAAAATTCACCATCACGAGTTCTGGGCACTTTTAAATCCAGTGTTCCTACCCGAGTAGTAAATTCTCGCTCATAATAGCCGTTTCTTTGACTTTGCCGACTTTTTGAACGTTCATACGCATCGGCTTGAATATATTCTGTTCGTTGATTTTCCATCAATTGGTTGAAAACAGTAGTTAAAATCTTTTTAGAAACATCATCATTAACTGATCGTTCAATAATGTTTTGAACCTCTTCGCTGTTCAGTGTAAAATGTACTTGGGTCATGTAAAGTCCTCCTGGGTATGTTTTTGTGGTTAAAAACATTGTACCGTAAAAAGGGCTGCTACATGGCCTTTTGTCTTTTACACAATTATATGGACTTTATCAATTCTTTGGTATTATAATTTTGATAAAGTTGGTTAGCAATAGGAAATTTTTTGTCGAATTGTGATGAAACTTATAGGAAATTTAAGGAGTATTAGGAGGAGTATAATGAAAATTAGTCATAAACTTAGGAAATATTTGTCGGGAATAATTTTGTTATTGGCTTTGGTGTTTATACCTTTAACTATTATTAAAGCTCAAGATAGTGAAAGTAATCTAGGTACAGAAAATACGACCATGGATAATCAAGCAACAAGTGAGGAAACTGAGACAGAATCCGCAACTCAGACAGAAACTTCTAATGAAGAATTATCTTCAGAATCGGATGTTATTCCTACAGAGCCAAAGCTGTTAACTGTTTATAAATACGGCTCATTAACTAAATACCCTTTATCTGGTGCTCAATTTGAACTTTATGGATTGGAGCCTGAAATTTATTCTTCTTTGGAGACAAATCACAAAGACACTTTACCGAAAATAAAAGAAACAATTCCATTTTTAACGAAATTTATGGATTCAATGTATGCAAAAGTATTTGCGCAAGAAACGAATGCAGATATTCCAGCCGGAAATATTCTATTAGATACTTTTTACACTGATGAGAATGGGAAATTTACTACTTATCTTTCCCCCGGGACCTATTATCTTAGAGAATTATTCCCCAATCGGGTATTTGCTGAATGAAGAAGTGTATGCCATCGAGATTAGTGACCAAGATGTAGAAATCTCGATTCCTAACGATCCTGATCCAAATTATTTTTCAACGGTTACCTTAACAAAAATTGATAGAATGACCGGAGAACCGATTCCGAATGTTGAGTTTGACTTATATTCTTATTTTGATGAAGGTGGTGGAAGTGGTTCATTTATTTATCCGAATCAAGATGAAGAGTTAAAACTTCAAGGAAATACCCCTTGGTATGCAAGTATTCTTAATGGTTTTTATCAAGAAGCAAATGCCCAAGATACTCCAATGGAGGGTGCACAATATATCGGTCGCTATAAAACAAATGAATTAGGTCAAATTATTATTGATTTGCCGCAAAACAGATGGTATTTTTTTAAAGAAGTAAAACCTGCCCCGGGATACGAATTAAATTCTGAACCAGAGTATTTCTATTTATCAGATTTTTCAATTGATTTAATCGTTAATAATATTAAGGAACCTAAAAATTTAACCATTAAGAAATATGATTCGATAACCAAACAACTATTGTCCGGTGCGATTTTCGAAATTTATGGACCAAGAAAAGAAGAGGAAATTTACACTAAAAATTTATATTCCCAAGATTCTGATAGAGATATACCAACTAAAAAAGATAGGATTCTATTTTTAACTAAATTTATTGACTCTGTTTATTCTGAGGTTACTGCACAAGAAGTTCTTTCTGATATTCCTGAAGGATTTGAACTTTATCAAGAGGTATGGATATTTGAAACGGGAGTCACTAATGTTGATCTTTCGCCGGGGACTTACTATATTAAAGAAGTATCTCCTCCGTTCGGTTATCAAATGAATGATCAAATTTATAAGGTTGAGATTAGCGATAAAGATGTAGAAATCTCAATACCTAATGATCCGGATCCGGAGGTGACTCAACGTGTAACTATTAATAAAGTCGATTCGATAAGCAAAAAGCCTATTCCAAATACGGTATTTGAATTGTATATCTGGCATAAAGAAGCTGGGGGATCAGGTTCATTCAATTATCCTGATGATAATGAGAAAATTAAACTCCAAGGAAATAATTCTTGGTATGCTAGTATTCTAAATAATTTCTATCAACATGTATCAGCTGAAGAACTTCCAACAGATGGAATCAGCTATGTAGGACAATATACGACTGATGAACTGGGTCAAATAATACTTAATTTACCGAAAAATTGGGATTATATTCTAAAAGAGGTTAAATCATCCCCGGGATATTTACCAAACGAATCTCTGCAATATTTCTTTGTAGGAGAAGATCCAGTTACTGTGGATATTGAAAATACACCTGATCCGACGATTACGACGGAAGCACCAACAACGACGACGGAAGAACAAACAACCACCAGTGAGTCGTCGACTACGGAAGAAGTAATAACGACGACCGAAGTTTCAACAACTACCGTGGAAGTAACGACGACGATCGAAGCTCCAACGACTACCACAGAAGAAGTAACGACCACGACGGAGACAACGACAACGACGCTGGAAGAATCAACGATCACGACAGAGGAAGTAACGACTATGACTGACTCTACGACAACTACAACTGAGGCGACGATAACCACGACGGAAGCTTCAACGATTATGACAGAAGACCCAACAAACACGACTTCACTTGGGACAACAACTGAAGAAGAAATAAGCATTCCTGGAGTTGTGATTACCACTATAGATCAATCAGGAACTAGCACTACGTCTTCTGTTGCTTCCGAATAAAGTCAAGTAAATAATGACTCAACGACGACCGAACGGGCGGGAATCGTGGTCATGCCAAAGGAAACCTCTACCGAATCAGACAAGAATGAGCTACCAGAATCTGGTGAAAAATCAACCCCTTGGGCTATGATGGTCGGACTTGTCTTAGCTGCATTAGGACTTGTATTCTTCATGAAAGATCGAAAAGCATAATAGTGTTTGTTACCAAATTCAACCACCATGCAAAACTTTGTTTTGATGGTGGCTTTTTTAATGAAGAAACGATAGGGTATTCCACAAATTAAGGTTAGCTTTGCAAGATTTTTCGTCTAATCTATGAGATAATAGCCAAGTATGAAAGCTTATTGTAGATGATAGGAGACGGGTAGAGATGTCTAAGAAGTTACAGGCACAGATTATGAAATTTGTCTTTGTAGGTGGAACGGCCACCCTGTTAGATATGGGGATATTATACGTGCTCAATCAGTATTTTGGCGTCTACCATCTGATTGCTGCCACCATCGCTTTTGTGGTAGCGACTTTCTATAATTATTATTTGTCGATGAAATTTGTCTTTCAAAGTAAATTTGGCAATGAAGATCGACATAAGGAATTTATTGCTTTTTTTGTATTAAGTTTGTGTGGTCTGGGTATTACCATTCTGGGAATGTACTTAATGGTCGATATTATGAATTTACCAGTAATGCTGGCTAAAATTTTAGTCGGTGTAATTGTAATGACCTTTAACTTTGTTTCACGGAAAATCTATTTTGAACAAGCTTAGGAAGAGGGCGACATTGTGTTATTGACGATTTTGATTCCTTTTTATAATGAGGAAGAAGTTATTGATAAGACGCATCAGGTCTTGAGCCAGGAAGTAGACAAACTCGATCCTGTTCAAGTTGAATTATTATACGTGAATGATGGGAGTCGTGATCAAACTCTGGCTAAGATGCGGAAGATTGCTCAGTCTGATTCGCGGGTTCGTTATATTTCTTTCTCACGGAACTTCGGCAAGGAAGCGGCCATGTTAGCTGGTCTCGAGCATGCACGTGGGGATGCTGTCATTATTATGGATGGTGATTTACAGAATCCTCCCCATTTGATTCCCAAGATGTTGGCTAAGTATCAAGAAGGTTATGACTTAGTTAATGGCAAGCGGACGCGTGAAGGGGACGACATGAAGACGTCTTTCTTTGCCCAAATGTTTTACAAAGTGGCCAATAATGTGATGGATGTGACCTTAACCGATGGGATTTCTGACTTTCGTCTTCTGAGTCGGCGCGCAGTGGATGCCTTGGTCTCACTACAAGAATACAACCGTTTCTCCAAGGGCTTGTTTTCTTGGATTGGTTTTAAGTCGACCACGATTGAATATGACAATGTCTTACGAGAAGCTGGCGAAACCAAGTTTAATTTCAAGAAATCTATGAATTACGCTATTGATGGTATTCTTTCTTTTAATGACAAGCCATTGCGTTTGGTCTTTAATCTTGGCTTATGCTGTATCTTGATTGGTGGCCTTTATTTATTCTGGTTGTTAATTTCTTATATTATGAATCCAGAGACAGCCGTCGATGGTTATTTCACGACAATTTTCACGGTGGTCCTTTTTGGTGGGGTTCAGTTGGTTTCTTTAGGGGTCTTAGGCGAATATATTGGTAAGATCTTCTATGAGGTTAAACACCGTCCCCATTACTTGATTAGTGAGAGTAATCTGAAGGAGGAGGTTGAGCATCTTGAGCCGAAAGCATAAAATTCTAATCGGATCGACCCTGCTGCCCATGCTAATTATGCTGATTGGCTGGGTCATCAATGATTATTATCCTTTTGGAAATAAGTCACTGATGGCGATTGACTTTAGCCAACAGTTTATCGACCTCTATGTCTCGCAAAAAAGGGCGCTCTTATCAGGCGACTTTACCGCTTTCTTTTATTCTTTCTCAAAATCCATTGGGGGAAATATGGTCGGCAGTTGGGCTTATTATCTTTTCAGTCCTTTTAATCTGTTTTATATTTTATTGCCGACGTCGATGATTGTGGAAGCTGTATTTTGTACAGTGATTTTCCGTTATGGTCTGATTGGGTTCGCTATGGCCTACTTCTTAATTAAACGCCATCGCGCTGTACAATATTCACCATATTTAACCATCAGTTTGGCAACGATCTACACCTTAAATGGCTACAATGTCTCTTATCAAATGGTGCCAATTTTTTATGATGCCATGTGGATGCTGCCCTTTATCCTAATTGGCTTAGAAGAGTTGCTCGACGGTGGCAAACCTTATAAGTATTGTCTGCTACTAGCCTTTATGATATTTATTCAATTTTATATGGGCTATATGATCTGTATTTTTATTGTTCTTTATAGTATCTTCTATTTAATATGGCAGAAAAAAGAGCAAAAATGGCGGGACTATCTGCCAAAGATTCTACCACCTATTGGTCGCCTAGCATTTTATTCTATTCTGGCTGTCTTGTTAACTTCGGCCGTCTTTGTGCCCAATGTCTTGAACTTGATTGAATCGAAAGCAGCTGGCGCCAACTCGCTAAAGTTCGCTTGGGAATTACAGATTGAGCCTTTAGATATCTTAGCCAAGTTAAATATCGGTGCCTTTGATTCGGAGTCCTGGCCATTTGGCCCAAATTTGCCTAATATTTATGTAGCCTCGCTTGGCTTAGTCGGTGCCCTGTATTATTTCATGACCGACAAGATTCGTTGGTCAGAGAAGTTAGCGGCCTTCTTTGTCATTTTGGTCTTTTTTGTTTCAATCGTTCATGAGTTTACTTCCAAACTCTGGCATATGGGACAAAATCCTGCCGGCTTCTTTTATCGCTTTTCTTGGTTATTGGCTTTCTTTTTAGTATTTCTAGCTTATCGCGGATTAAAGGATGCTTCCTTTAAAGCCTATCAGGTGTTATTTGGCTTAGCGGCGATTCTCTTGATGCAGGCCTATGTTTTCCAACTTGACTTTAGTTTCTTAACGTCGGGCCAAAAATATGTATCAACGGCTTTGTTCATTCTCATCTGGTTGCTGCTATATTTCCTTGGCAACCGCTCTTGGCAGTGGCTACTGGTGCTATTAATTAGTGCGGGTGAATTAGGCGCCAACGCGGTGATTTCTCAAGGTCGAATTAATTATTCAGATGCTTATAAATTTCAAAATGCCGTCCAAGTAATTGACGAAGCGATTGATCCCATTCGACCTAACCATCAAGACTTCTACCGAATTTCTAAGTCATTTACCCGGTCGAAGAATGATCCCATGATGTTCGACTATCCAGGCTTAACCCATTTCTCTTCAAGTCTAGAAGTCTCTACGCGCAAACTATTAGAGCATTTAGGTTCAAACGCGGTAGACGCTTCCACAACTTATATTGGTACGCCACTGACGGACGGTTTGTTCGCGGTTAAGTATTTTATTCAGAACCATCCTTACGATACTGGAAGCACGGCCTTAAACGAGAAAACCTATTTCTTTGGCAATGATGTCACTCGTAAAGACCTGACCCAGGCTGATAATTTTGTCAGTGCCACAGAACGCTTTGAGACCTATCAGGTTCCAGCCAGCTTACCTCTCGGTTTTGGCGTTTCGGATCAGTTGATTGGTCTGGAATTGAAAGCTAACCAGCCGGTACAAAATCAGGAATTAATCATGCAAAGCATGACACCGTCGGATAAGGCCTATGCAACGCTGATGGCTCCAAATACTGTGGAAATGGATAATCTTAAGGTTCGCGAGGTCAATGGTCGTAAGTATTATCAACGGATTGATTCAAGTCAGGAAGGACGCCTACGTTGGAAGTTCATTCCACAAAGTAATGGCACATACTTTGCTAGCGTGCCATTAGATTTATCGACCCGAGAAGATGATTTCTCCTTTGCCATTAATGGGGAGAAGTTAGCCATCCGCAAGAAATTTGTGGCTGATCAGCTCTTTAATTTGGCTGACCAAGTACAAGGTCAAGAACAAAGTTTCGAAGTGATCTTCAAGACGGATAAAGAAGTCGACTTGAGTCGCTTGTATTTAGCCCGTTTTGACCGAGATGCGATTTATCAACTGCTCAAGAGCAAAGAAGCTGAAGGTTGGCGCATTGATTCTTGGGGCAATAATCAGGTGAAAGGCCAAGTAACCCTGGAAGGAGATTCTCAATGGCTATTCACTTCAATTCCTTATGATGAAGGTTGGCAAGTCAAAGTTGATGGCAAGGCGGTCAATCCAGTGAAAGTTTGGGACGCTCTATTGGCCGTCCGCATGTCGCCGGGCACACATCAGGTTGAAATGGTTTATTACCCCAAAGGCTTCCTGATCGGCGTGGGGCTTAGCGTTCTCAGTCTCCTGTTATTTATCTATCTCGCAAGATCGGGCCGAGAAAAGGATTGGCCAAGCAGGCAAAGCTATGTTATTGAGGAAGGCTAGGAGAGTGTCATCATTGATTCGATCAGATAAAAAACATCAAAGCTACAAATTTTGATTTTTCCTATCTCTTGTGAAAAAATTAGAGAAAAATAATACGTATAAAGCCAAAAAGACGACCTGTTCAGGACAGCATTCTGTGTTCCTGGGCAGGTCGTTTTACTTTGTTAATTCTTTGAATGATGTTCAATTGTTTAAGCTTATGATGAAGCTTACTTGCTTTGTTTGTAATAATAGATGGCTAACTGGGTTCGATCACGGAGGTCTAATTTTTCTAAAAGCTGGGAAATATAATTACGTACGGTGCCTTCGCTGAAATGCATGACTTCCGCAATTTCTTTATTATTAAGTCCTTGAGCGACCAAATAAAGTAATTCTTGCTCTTTGGCATTGAGGGTGGATTGTTCAAGACCAGTTTTATCAGCTTCTCGGGAGATAAAGTCGGGCACCTTGGCCATAATTTCACGACCAAAGACACTCTGACCTTCTTGTACCGCTCGAAGCGCTGGAACCAGACTTTGATAGTCGGTCTTTAATAAGTACCCTTGAGCCCCAATTTTCAGGGCTTTGACAATATAATCATCTTCTTGAAAGGTAGTGAGGAAGATAATCTTAGCTTGATTGTCTAGCTGAAGAATTTGCTCACCAGCTTCTATCCCATTCATTAACGGCATCCTGATATCCATTAATATCAAATCGGGCCGAGTTTGCTGGAATAGATCAATGGCTTCTTGGCCGTTCTGCCCAATAGCCACAATCTTCATCGAGTCAGTATCTTCTTGACTGGCGATTTCAATAATGGTTTTTAGGCCACTGGTTACCAAGGGATCATCATCAACGAGGAGAATCTTCATAAGTTTCGAACTCCTTTCTAAGGGGGATACTAATAAATACACGGAAGCCGGCTTGTTGATTGATATAAAGTTGACCTCCCATCTGATCAACCCGTTCTTCAATATTGATTAAACCAATTCCAGGGGGATTCGTTTGCTTGGCCGGATTTCCTTGACCATTGTCGGTAATTAAATAGGTTACTTGTTGGTTGAGTTCACGGATAAATAATTGAATCCGGCTAGCTTGGGCATGTTTACGAATATTAGTCAGGCATTCTCGACTGATGGCTAACAAGTGGTGGCTAACTTGACTATCGAGTGGACTATCGACTTGGTAATGATAATGGATATGATATTCAGGATAGTCTGCAATGAGCTGTTGAAGTTCACGGTCCAAATCGATACTTTGGGCATGCTGCGCATGAATAATCGAGCGGACATTGGCCATCGAGGTCTGTAAAGTTTGGTTAATGTGCTGAATCTTATCTGTAATCAGTGGATCATGAATAATCATTTCTAGGGCGCCCAATTGAATAATACTCGCTGAAAGCTGATGACCTAATAAATCATGAATTTCTTTGGTGATACGGCGCCGTTCACAGATGATGGTTTGACTCTCGATATCGTCTTGCAGGCGCAGCAATTGATCTTGCCGTCCCTTGAGCTGTCGGTTCAACCATCTTAAACGATTAATCTGTTCAAAAGCCCGTCGTTCTTCTTCGTTGATTAGCGCCGTTTGTAAGGAAATCAAGGCGAAGAGGAAAGAGAGAAGGCTGATTGACAGCGCCAAGACGAAAGGATAGTGCCAAAGCCCACCGAGAAAAACTAGCAGGAGAGCGTATGGGAAATTATTAGCACGGGAGTCCACATCTAGAAATAAACAGGCAACGAAGAGATAAACATACGGTAGATAAAGGCTTAAAGCAAGAAATAGAATCAGTGTTAGCAATAAGGGACGTTTTTTGATGAAAGTCCCCAAACTAGCCAGCTGATCTAATAAGGGGCTATCTTTTAACCAAAAATAGCTTGCTTGAAGGATTAAGGCCCAGGCTAAATCGACAATCGGGATGAAGGTTCCCTCGTATAAATAAATTAAAGCTAGAATTAATAGATAAGCACAGGGATAGGCAATGAACTTGGTCGATTTCATCGTGGACACCTCGAATACTCCAGAATTTATTTAAGATTGCTATTCAGCGAAGAAAGCCGAACCGATTCTAAGGAAGCTAGTACCAGCTTGAATGGCAGGAACAAAGTCTGCCGACATCCCCATACTTAATTCAGTAAGTGAGCTTTGGCTCGGGTCGTTTTGTTGGATTTGATCTCGCAAATTTCTCAAGGCTTGAAAGATTTCCAGACAGCTTTCCGTACTTGCTCCTTTAGGAGCCATGGTCATTAAGCCAATCGGCAGAATCTTATCAAAATCTTTGATAGCATTGAGAAAGTCAACGAGTTCATGAGGATTTAGGCCACTCTTGCTGGCTTCGCCAGAAATATTAACTTGAACAAAGGATTTAATCGGCCGGTCAGCACGCTTTTGAATTTCTTTGGCCAATTTGAGGCGATCGAGGGCGTGAAAATAGTCGACTTGATTAATGATATCCTTAACGGGGCGTCGTTGCAGGCTACCAATATAGTGCCATATGACATCCGAATGAGCGAAATGTTGATATTTATCTTGAAAGACTTGAGGGCGATTCTCAGCAAAGTCACGAACCCCTAATTGATATAATTCTTCCATCTGGTCAAGATTGGCTGTCTTGCTGACACAGATGAGGGTTGGCGTCTTTTGCTGGTATTGTTGACTGATTTGTTGAATTCGTTCTTTCAAGTGGCGATAGTTATCAGCTAAGGACGACATGGATAAATCCTTTCTATATTTATTTTTTTGTTGACATAATAATGAAACACTCATTTTATATACTAATTTTCTAACTTATGTTATAATTTCACTTGGATATACAAAAGTATATTCAATTTTATTGGGCTAGGGGATGACTAACGTGGTCATCTCCCTTTTGCTATATTCAGCCCATTCTTTATAGTATAATATTATCATAGAAATCCCAAGAAAGGAGGCTAACCATGAGAAATTCATTACCATCATTCCAAAGGTTGTTGGCTAAATTTAGAAGCAAGACTTCCGATAGTTGGCGTCAGTTTAAACGCCCCTCAGCTCGAAATTTAATGAGAAAACCTTGGCTTGTCGGCTTATTGGGTTTAATCTTGTTGATTTATGGGGCTGGCGTCATGTTCTATCAGGGACACTTATTGCCTCGTACATATTTTGCGAATGTGAATGTTTCAGAATTAAACCGACCAGCTGCTGAACAGAAGATCAAATCGAAATTAACGGATATGGTCATTGATCTGCAGGAAAATGGCCAGCAATATGGTAGCCTCCGATTGGGTCAGCTGAGTCCAACAGTAGATGCGAGTGCAGCCATCGACCAAGCATTAAAACAACAAAATCCTTTTTTATGGCCGTTTCATCTGTTTTATAAACAGACCATTGAAGGGGCCGAAACGGCGATAACTTATCAAGAAAACTCTTTAATCGAATTGCTGTCTAAATTGGCAATCAACAATGAGCAACGACCAGCTGCCCAAGATGCCATCATGGTGATGGACGATCAACAAAAAGTTAGTGTCCAAGCTGAGAAGTATGGTCAACAAATATCGCCCGCCAGTCTGCAAACGACCATCAATCAAAACTTAAATACAGGGTCTTTGCAAGTCGATTTGAAACAAGCATATATTCAACCTAAGGTTAAGAAAGATTCCCAGGCTATGCAAGCTCAATTAGACGCCTATCAGAATCTCGTTCAACTTAAAATAACTCATGTATTTGACGGGAATTCCTTGACCATTCCTCAGGAGAAGATCCAATCTTGGATCAGTTTAGATGAGCAAGGTGATATTATTTACGATCAAGAAGCTATTAAAGATTATATCTTTAATCTGAATGAAGAATATACAGCACGTTTCCAACCGCGACAATTTCACTCCACTTATCAAGGAGAAGTGACGATTCAACCGGGAACCTTTGGCTGGTATATCGATGCAGACCAAGAATCTGAAGCTATCATCCAGATTCTAAAAGAAGGCAAGAATATCGAACGAGAACCGGTTATTGTCGGCAAGGGCTACCAGATGGATCCAACAGAAGCGATTGGAAATTCCTATGTCGAAGTCGATCTAGCCAACCAGATGATGCTGATTTATCAAGAAGGGAAGTTAGTCATACAGACTCCGATTGTTTCGGGGAAAATTGGGACTGAAACCATTCCCGGAGCCTACCAAGTTTGGAATATGGAACAAGATACGAATCTCAAAGGCTATAATCCTCATACCCAACGGGATTATGTCCAACCGGTCAAATATTGGATTGCCTTTGATAACCAGGCCCAAGGAATCCACGACGCCATCTGGCAAAGCACCTTTGGTGGTAGCACCTACCAACAATCGGGATCCTTAGGCTGTGTCAATACGCCACTCGATGTCATGAGCCAAGTCTATGATATTGTCGATTATGGCTGGCCAGTCATTGTATTCTAAAGACATCAATAAAGAAACCGCGAAGACCAACGTCAACGCGGTTGTTTTAACATATAAACGAGTAGGTTAAGCTCGCAAATAATAAGAAAATCTAGGTAGCAGACAGAAGCTTTCCTCTTTGTCAGTTGAAATTTGTTTAAAAGACCAAGGCATAAAAAGCAATCGCTTCGGCGACCGGTCTTAATTCATATTACGATTTATTATCATATTTGGATGATAAAGGGAAATAAAAGTTTGCCTTAGGTTCTACATGAGAGATGAAAAACCATCGGATCCAGAATACTTTACCCACATTATTCCCTTGAAGCCTTCGGCTTACGGGAAGTGAGGCCTAAAGTAAGTCTGGAGCTTATGAAAATAAGCTGAAGACAGTATTCAAGTTCATTTTCATTCTTTGACCTGACTTAAATCATCTTTTGACAGCTGGTTAATACAGACTACGCATTCAAAATAAAGATATCCTAAAAAATAAAAAAGAATTTGTGTGACTCGCAAGAATAAGAAGATCTACGCAGCTTACAAGGCCTTACCGACTCGTCGGTTAGACCTTGTCTAGTAGATCTAGTACGGAAAGCAATCGCTTTAGTGACCGAACTTAATTCATATTACGATCTATTATCATATTTGGATGATAAAGGAAAAAAGTTTGCCAAACTATTATGTTAAATAAGTAAACATGAATGATAAATTTAAATAAAAATAAAATACGAATCAAGGATACTCGCAAGATTTAAGAAGATCTACGCAGCTTACAAGGCGTTACCGACTTGTCGGTTAGACCTTGTCTAGTAGATCTAGTCCGGAAAAGCAATCGCTTTGGAGGACGGTCTCTTGCAAGTATCAAGATTCGTATGGAATGTTTTTTATAATTTAGAATTTAATTTTCAAATTAGTCATCTAATTAAAATGGTATAGGCAAACTTTTAGCTAACATTTAAACTTTATTATGCGTCACTTCTTGATCATAGCGTTGTCGATAGATCGTCATAATATGATTTAAGGCATAAATTTTTTCTTCGTAGAGGTAGATCGCTGACATCATATGAGCAATCCCATTAATCTCAGCATCATAAACTGCATCATCTCTTTCCAACTCAGTTAACATTTGCTGATAGAATTGCTGGATATAATTATGCCGATAATTTTTATCGACGGCCATAAAATTAACTTGTTCGGCTGGAATTCGACCATGAAATTTCAAAAGAATCTGTTCATGTCCATTAAGTAATAATTCAAGTCGTTCACGCACTAGAATTTGCAGATCCTTGGGGAAGGTTTTATAGACATGATCATGTTTATGGAACATTTCCAACAAATGGACACAGGCTTGAGTAGTTGCTAAGAAATGCCGATAAATAACCAATTTGCGACCAATCTGAATCCGTTTGGATCTAGGAAAGATGACTTCCTCGTGAATCATATCAAACAAGTCCTTGAGTTCTGCACTCGCCCGATGAGCCCAAGATAAATCCTTCTCCATGATGGTAAAAGGAATATTCTTACGCAAGGCTGCTCGCATTAACACAATGAGTTCATTATTTAACTCAATCACCATGTCATAGAATTTCTCATCATAGCGCGGTGGATAAATGAGCGAGTTGACTAGGAACGATACCGTGACGCCGATAATCGTTTCAATCACCCGATAAAAAGCTGATAAGTATAAATCGTTGGCATCTGAGGACATAATCGCAACCAAGGTAATCACAGCCAAGGTAAGTACATCACCCAGATTTAAGATATTTAAGATACTAATTAAGAAAACCGCGGCCACACCGACCATAATCGGATGGTTACCCAGAATCATCAGCACCAGCACGGCGACCACTCCACCAATAATATTGGCTAGGATACGCCGATTGAACATTTCAAAGGATTTCTTAACGGTAGGTGCAGTAGTCGTTACGGCAGCAATAGCAGCCATCACTGCTGAATTCTCAGGAATTAAAAAAATTGAAAGAAAGATCGAAAGAGTAATGGCTAGTCCTGTTTTTAGAACACGTGCGCCGATTCTCATGGCATCGACTCCTTATCGCATATATTTATCTTTAATATATTAGCAAAGTTGGCCGGGAATTACATTTATTTTGCTTATTATTTTTATACTTTTTACCTATCTAATGTTATAATACAAGTGAAAAGGGGAGGATGAATATGCATCAACATTCCTTACACGATGCAGTCAAGTATTTAAAAGAAAGAAATATCCGTATAACTCCTCAGCGACAAGCGATTATTGAATATTTAATAGATACTCAAGATCACCCAACCGTTGATGAGATATATAAAGCCATTACTCAACGTTATGGGAATATGAGTTTAGCGACCATTTATAATAATTTGAATGTGTTGGTTAAAGCGGGCTTGGTTGATGAAATGAAATTCAATGGGGTAACTAGTCGCTATGATTATAACCATCACCAACATTATCATATTATCTGTGTCGAGTGTGGCAAGATTGCCGATGTGAACTTTAACGATGTGGCACCGATAGCTGAAGCAGCCGAGCAACAAACGGGTTATCAAGTCTTTCACTCAAACATTGAATTGCATGGATTGTGTCCAGAATGTCAGGCAAAGTTACAAAAAGAAGCTGCAGAAAAATAATTTTTTATTAAAATTTTTGGAAAGCGAGTGCAGTCCAGGCTATTTTGTGAAATAAGTTCTATTATATCTTCCACAATACACACCTTGACTGTCTGACCATCCGCCATAAGTTGAACTCGATCTCATTCAATCTACTAGTCATTCCTTGAATTTCATCAAGGACGGCTAGTAGATTTTTTGAGTTCATTCATTTATGTTTTTCAAAAAAATGATGTCGATGAATTGGCTATGGTTTTTAATCGACGCTGGTCACAAATTGATAATAAAGACCAATTGCTTTTTCTACTCGAGCGAGGGTTTGTTCTGCTTGTTGACGAGCTTTTTGGGCGCCTTCATGGAGAATATTATTTAAGTCTGGGCTTTCAATCAATTGTTGGTAACGTTCTTGCACCGGTTCAATATGGCTGATCACTAGGTCGGCTAAGTCAGTTTTAAATTGACCATAACCTTGGCCTTGATACTGGTTAACCAGTTGTTCTACGGGCTGCTGGCTTAAGCTAGAATAAATTTGTAATAAGTTAGACACGGCAGCTTGATTTTCTGGATCATAGTGAACTTCACCAATCGAATCGGTGACTGCACCTTTGATTTTCTTAAGGATTTGTTTGGGTGTATCTAGCAGACTGATATAAGCTTTAGGGTTGGTATCCGACTTACTCATCTTGCTGGTTGGATCTTGTAAGCTCATGACTCGAGCTCCGTGTTGCGGATAGATCGGTTCAGGCTTGACCAATAAATTATCGCCAAACTTATTATTGAAGCGATCGACGAAATTTCGGGTTAATTCAATATGCTGACGTTGGTCATCACCGACGGGAACATATTCAGCGTCATAAAGTACAATATCGCCGACCATTAAGGTTGGATAAGCAAGCAGGCCAGCATTTACCGCAACTTGTTTGGCGGCTTTGTCTTTGTACTGGGTCATGCGTTCTAATTCACCAAGCGGGGTCAAACATTGAATAATCCAGGCGATTTGAGCATGGGCGGCGACATCAGATTGAACGAAGATGGTGGCTTGATTAGGGTCGATTCCTAGAGCGATATATAGGGCAGCCAATTGCCGGGTCATGGTTTTTAATTTGTCTGGTTCTTGAGCGACCGTAATCGCATGTTGGTTAACCACACAATAAGTGGCATCATATTGACTTTGTAATTCTACGAAGCCTTTCATGGCCCCTATATAATTACCCAGGGTAGGGATACCTGAAGGTTGAACACCAGAGAAAATTTTTGCTTTTGACATTCTTTTGCCTCTTTCTTTGCACGTACTAATAAGCCCATTATAACCTATTTTAATAATAGGACAAAGATATATTCAGTTTTAATACAAAGTGTTTCGTGAAAAGTTGAACGAATCAATGCGCTACTGTCAATGTGACAAAATTCAAAAATTAAATTGCCACAGTCTTTAGCCCATGTTATAATATTAGTCGTAGAGATATCTCTTCTTTACAACAATGGAATATATTAGCGGTTGAGAACGCGAAATCTAAAGCTAAAGTGTCGAATGTATTATCACCTCATCTTGATTATAGCTTTTCAGGTTACGGTGATTGTAACGAAAGGAATGATCCTTTATGGTAACATTATTTATTACACCAAGCTGTACGTCATGTCGCAAAGCTCGTGCCTGGTTAGAAGAGCATGAGATTCCATACGAAGAACGAAATATTTTTACTGAGCCATTAACAGAAACCGAAATTAAATCTATTCTGCAAATGACTGAAAATGGTACAGAGGACATTGTATCAACGCGTTCGAAAGCTTATTCAGAATTAGATGTTGAATTAAGTGAATTACCGTTAAATGATTTCTTTGGATTGGTGAAAGACCAACCCGGTATCTTACGTCGACCAATTCTTTTAGATGATAAACGTCTACAAATTGGTTATAACGAAGATGAAATTCGCCGCTTCCTTCCTCGTGAAGTTCGGGCTCGTGAACTTCAACGTGCGCGGATGCTTGTGAATGAGTAATATTGTAGTATACTAGGCCAGTCGAATGACTGGTTTTTTTAATTTTTAATTCTATCTTGCTAAAGTCAGAGGCATTTGCTAGAATCCATATTATTGTATGAAATAATTGGTTTTTCAAGTAAAGTAGCCTATAATAAGAGTAGTCATAAGGAGGTGACCGATATGGAAATGGAACATATTAACGAAAATCTTATCAAGGTTCTCATTGACACCAACGATCTCGCTGAGAGAGGGATTAACTTCTTAGATTTGATTGGTGATCAGTCAAGTATCGAGAAATTCTTTTATTCTATCTTGGAAGAAGTAGATGTGGATCAGCATTTCCAAGAATCGGAAGCTGTAACATTCCAAGTCATGCCCAATAAGGATGGCCTCGAATTATATATAAGCCGCAATAACTTTGAAGAGATGGAATCGATCTGGGAAGATGAAATTAGCCAACGTTTGTTAGAGCGTAAGAAACGGGCGGTCCAAGAAGACCACAGCTTGAAGGATTCTTCGGCCAGAAAGAAGGTCATCAAAGAAGATCGGAGCAAGGTCGCTTCTTATCAACGGATTCGTTTTAATTCTTTAGAGGCTTTTCTAAGAGCAGCTCGAAGCATTAAAGAATCAGAAATTAGTTCGACCCTCTACGCCATGCAAGGTGCCTATTATCTATCGCTAGGTCTTGAACAAGGATTGAATTTGTCTGACTTGGCCTATAACCATCCGCTTTGGACCTTGTTAGAATATGGTGAACTTGACAAAACAACGCCACAAGTCCTCCAAGAACATGGTCAATTGATTCGTCAAGAGGATGCAATTGAATTCTTTGCTGAAGATTTCTAATTAAATCGTCGGATTTGCCTTCCTTATCTACTATTTAGTAGATGAGGAGGGCTTTTTTTATGCGTTTTGCTTTGGATCATGACAGTCAATATATCAGTGCAGAACGAGCTTATCAAGAATCGGGTTCAGCATTTTTTTGTCCGCGCTGCCAACAAACTTTAATCATTAAAGAAAGTAAATTGGGCCGGCATTTTTTTGCCCATCGTTGGCCATGCCAAGCAAGAATCGATCAAAAATTAGACATCAGCAAAGATAGTGAAACAGAAGCTCATCGTGCCTTTAAGAAGTATTATGTAAATTATTTTAGACAAAGAGGTTTTCAAGCTGAAAGTGAACATTATGAGGCGAGTATTCAACAATTTGCCGATGTTTGGCTCACTTTGAATGGTCAGACTTGGATTATCGAATATCAAAAAAGTCCCATTCCTTCTTCCATATTAGCGCATAGACAACAAGCTTATTTAAGTCAGGACAATACGATTTATTGGATTATGGAAAAGAAAAAGGCGGGTTCAACTCACTCCCAATTTAGCAAAAACATGATTCATTTCGATCCAACGCTAGGGTATTACCATCTGTGCTGGGATGAAAGGCGTCAGCAACTTTTTATTGAGTGCTTAGGTCAGAATGGATTTATTTTTGATCAGGTTAAGCCAGGTCTATTTAATTTGCCCGCCATCTACCTATGTCATCTTTCGAGCTTTACCCGTCATAATAAAATTAAAAGACCTGTTGTTACAAAAAAGCCAACACCCATTTATCATCAACGCAAAGTACAGGCAATCTTAACAAGTCAGACTTATCGACCTTATCTTCATGACCTCTACCAGTTAGGTATCAATTTAGCACAACTTCCCGAGTGGATTTTTTCGGCGCCGTTGCCTATTTTTATTGATTCGCCTGCTTGGCTATATTGGACCTGGATTGCGAGAGCACTTCAAGCCATGGATTCTGCCACATTGATTCACTGCTTAGCCGACTACCTAGATTTTCTAGAGAAGAAAGGGTCGCTAAAGTATGCTGATTTACCCTTGATTCGACATTCAGTCAAGGAGGCCTTGATTCAAGCTACTATTCATTATTTAAGGGATAATAAAATAGATGAATGAAGATAAAATCATGATAATAGCATCATCATAATAATATGGTAGAATATAGAGGCAAGAATAATATATTGGAGGAATTATTATGACTGAATTACAGACTAGACAAGCATCCAATCCTGAATTTCATTGGGATTTAACGTCCATGTTTGCTAATGACGAAGCTTTCGAAGCTGAACTCAAAGCGAGTCAAACTGAAATTGATCAGGTTAAATCATTTGAAGGTCAACTCAATCAGAGTGCTCAGAAATTATTGGCAGCGATCGAAGCCTATTTGAAGATGGAGCGTACTTTGTCTAATCTTTATGTATATGGGCATTTAAAGAATGACCAAGATCAAGCCGATGCTAAATATCAAGATTTGTTTGCTCGGGTTTCTGCTCTTTACAGCGATGCGATGGCAGCGAGTGCCTATCTACGTCCGGAATTATTAGCCATGGACCAAGCAACCTTAGATCAATTTATGGCTGAAGAACCAGGTCTTGCACCGTATCAACAATATCTTGATGACTTACGTCGTTTCAAGGCTCATACCTTGTCGGCTGAAATCGAACAAATTCTGGCTCAGGGTGGACAATTCTTTGCTGGAAATGCCCAAACGTTCTCTTATTTAAATAACGCAGACCTTGAGTTTCCGAAGGTGACCGACAAAGATGGCCAAGAAATCCAAATTACTCATGGTAACTTTATTAAATTACTAGAGTCTTCTGACCGCGACCTACGTCGGCAAACTTTCCAATCCTTCTATAAAGTGTACCATCAATTTAGAAATACCTTTGCTTCCATATTAGGGACAGAGATTAAGAAGAATAACTTTGAAGCGAAGATTCGTAAATTTGATTCTGCGCGTCAAGCTTCTCTGTTTGCTAATAATGTGCCGGAATCTGTGTATGACACTTTGGTCAATAGTGTAAATCAACGGTTGGATTTATTGCACCGTTATGTCAAATTGCGCCGTGATTTATTGAAACTCCAAGACTTAGAAATGTATGATATGTTTACGCCTCTGTTAGGAGAACCACCGATTAAATTTAATTATGAAGAAGCCCAAGCGATTGTACTGGAAGCACTGAAACCAATGGGCGAAGATTATCTTGAAATTGTCCAAGCATCCTTCGATGAAAAATGGATTGATGTTTATGAGAACAAAGGGAAACGTTCTGGAGCCTACTCAAGCGGATCTTACGATAGCAAACCTTATATCTTAATGAATTTCCAAGAGGGGATTGACTCTCTTTATACCTTAATCCATGAAATGGGTCATAGTCTACATTCTTACTTGACCAATCAACATCAAGATTATGTTTATAGTCATTATTCAATTTTCTTAGCCGAAATCGCTTCAACAACTAACGAGAACTTATTGACCGCCTATCTTTTAGAAAAATATCAAGACGTGAATATTCAATTGTATATCTTGAATCATTTCTTAGACGGCGTGAAGTCGACAGTTTATCGTCAAACCCAGTTTGCTGAGTTCGAACATCTGATGTATCAAGAAGATGCAGCGGGAACGCCATTAACCGCTGAGTTCTTATCAAAAGAATATCAAGCAATTAATGAGAAATATTATGGTGATGCGGTGAATTCTGATTCAGAAATTGCCCTAGAATGGGCGCGAATTCCACACTTCTACTATAACTACTATGTCTTCCAATATTCGATTGGTTTCTCAGCGGCGACTGCTTTTGCCCAACGTATTCTCTCAGGAGATCAAGAAGCTCGCGACCGTTATTTAAACTTCTTGAAATCAGGAAATAAAGACTACCCAATCGAAACGATGATTGAGGCGGGCTTGGATATGACTCAGGCTGAATATATTGATGCGACTCTGGATGTCTTTGAAGAAAGATTGAATGAATTTGAATCTTTATTAAAGGCTCAACAATAATTACATTGATTAGAGGATGAGAGCGATGACCGATTTTAACCATCGACGGTTTCAATCGATGAATTTATTTACAGGCTGTCTTTTAATCGGCCTAGTGATTGCTTTATATATCTGGCGGATTAAGGTGATTGTCGGCGGCGCTCTAGTCTTGGCCTTAGTTTTACTTTGCTTGGGACTTTGGCAATTATATAATTATGTTCAAACTCGCAAGCAAGCAAAGCAAGGGCAGGTCAAGCCTCTATGGCGTCATCCTCTGGTTGTCGGTCTCATCGAACTTGCTTTAGGCTTAGCTTTAATCACGCAATTAAAGTTTGTTCCGCTCTCTTTCGCCATCTTGTTAGGACTCTATCAATTAGTGATGGGGCTGATTGGTGGACTTGATTATTTTCTGAATTGGCGTGATCAGGCAAGAAATCAATGGAGTCAATTGGTAAATACACTTTTGCATTTGGCTTTTGCCGTAGCCAGCCTATTTCTTTCGAATCGGATTGACCATACTTTATGGCGGTTTATGCTCTATCTCTTGCTCTTAGCCTTAAATTTCTTCTATGATAGTCAATATTTTTCTAAACGTTGGGGACTTACTTATCAGAACCGTTTCGTGCGGACCCCATTACCTTTGTTGTTGACCGTCTTGATGCCTTATCAGTTGCAATACAAGATCCAGCAATTCTTGGCCAAAGATCAAAGCAAGCAACCAGAGATCTTGCAGGCTTTCCAGAGTCAAAGCAAGTTTGGTGAGACGGGGCAAGTTGAGGTCTTTATTCATACCAGTCCTTATGGTTTCGATCGCTTTGGTCATGCCGATATTGCCTTCCAAGGGAAGGTGTATTCATACGGTAACCACGATGCCGATTCACGTAAATTCTTTGAAATGATCGGCGATGGGGTCGTACTAGTTGCCGATCGCCAGGCCTATATTGACTTTATGACTAGTCGCCGAATTACGATGATTTCTTTCGGAATTCAGTTAAGCGCTCAAGAAGAAGTTGTATTAAGTCAACAAATTGAACATTTGCTGAGTCAACTGGATAATTTTGAGTTAGCTTCAGTGAAGCAATTGGCCACCTTCGTCGGCATCTTTAGTCAGCGCAGTTCAATCGCTCTTTATAAATTTAAACAAGGACTCTTTAAGACTTATTTTGTCTTAGGAAGCAATTGCGTAATGTTCGTCGACTACTTGTTACAGCAAACAGGTATCGATATTTTGGCCTTTGCGGGGATTATGACACCAGGCAGTTACTATGATTATTTCAATAAAGAATTTCACAAAGCCGATAGTAAAGTTGTCAGTAAGTCGCTATTAAATCGTGATTTGTTGAAACGAATGCAAGTTCAGGAGGGAAAACATGGAGAAAACCTTTATCGTTAAAAAAGAACATGGAGCCGATCAGATTGGTTCGGGTATGTTAGCTGTTTTATCCACACCAACTCTGTTAGCTTTTATGGAGCAGCTAGCCCAGGAAGAAGGACAGACTCACTGTCAGCCAGGGGAGTCGACGGTGGGAATCGAAGTTCAGTTAAACCATTTAAAAGCAACTAAGATAGGTCAAGAAGTTCGTATCCAAGCTCAATTAGTGGAACAAAATAAGCGAATTTTGACTTATGACATTCAAGCTTGGGAAGGAGAAGAAAAGATTGGCCAGGCTCAACATAAACGAGCCATTATCAACGTGGAATCCTTCCTGGCTAAGTTATAATCACTAGGAAAGATACTCATCTTATAGGACCTAGAATTCAATCATTAAACAAAAATGGACGGAAACCTGTTTGCGGGTCTTCGTCCATTTTAATTATTTTTTTGCTTTTTCAGCTGATGGTCACTGTTAATTATTTGTTAATTTATTGCCGAGTTTTCCCGTAAGATATCAGTTAATAGGTGTGTGCTTTTTTTGCGGAAAAATAGCTTCTAAACGATAGATGGGGTGCCCCTTGGCTGAGAATTTCTCTTCATACTCAGTCATAATATTTCCTTGGAAGTCACTCTCGCGTAAGTCCAACCAGACTTGTTTAAAGGCCATGCCGTACTGGGACATGGAAGCTAGAGAATACTCGAATAAACCTTGATTGTCTGTTTTGAAATGGAGTTCGCCATCAGTCGATAGCACTTGTTCATACTGATTCAAGAAGTGAGGTGAAGTGAGTCGTCGTTTGGTATGGCGTTTTTTAGGCCAAGGGTCTGAGAAATTCAGATAGATTCGAGAGATTTCGCCCGAAGCGAAGAAGACTGAAATTTCGCCACCATCTTGGTTTATAATTCTTAGATTGGGCAAAGGTTCTGCAACAATCCGTTCCAAAATCCGCACGGCCACACTAGTTTGTAATTCCATGGCAATGAAATTAATGTCGGGATGAGCTTGGGCCATAGAATAGATGAACCGACCTTTGCCAGAGCCCACTTCTAAATAGATGGGTTGATTATTGTGGAATTCATCCTGCCAATGACCTTTTAATTGTTCTAAGTTAACCGGTACGTATTGAGGATAGTCATCGAGCATATCTTGAGCCCAGGGAATATTTCTTAAGCGCATAGTATCATCCTTTATATAGTAGTATTCAGAAAGAAACGAACAAATTCGAGTTAGGCCAAGGAGACCTTCGCTTAAATTTGTTTGTGTTAATGTGTTTGATAGATTGATTTAAGCCGTAAGACAGTTTCATTTACTTTATGATAACGGCCTTCTTTGTAGAATTGTTTGATTAGATATAAGCAATTGATTAAACTATACCATTTTACTCGTTGATAGAAGGCGTGGTCCATGTCGAATTGATAATCGGCTAGCCAAGTCGTCCATTCGCGGGGCGGAAAGTACTGGAGCAGGAGGTAAGTTAAGTCACTTAAAGGGTCAGCAATACGAACATTCTCCCAATCGACGACATAGAGGTTCTTGCTTTCTTCATCAAAGAGGAAATTATTATGATGCAAATCACCGTGACAGACACATAAATCGACATCATAGAAATAATCGTGGACCGCATCTTCTAAATAATGAATGACTTCATTAAAGAACAGATGGGTTTGAAGATGCTCAGGTAAATCGTCGAAATAGGCTTGGATGAAGTCGACAGGTCGGAATGTCTGGCCACCAACCCGTCTGAGCATTTGCAAGAGATGTTCTGAATGATGGATGGTCATAATAATATTCTTGACCGAGTCTTGACTCATATCTTCACGAGAGAGAACATGACCGTTCTTCCATTCTTGGGCGACCAGTGTATCACCGGAATATGTTTTTTGGGTCCACATTAACTTGGGTGTGATGCCTTCAGCGGATAAGGTGGTTATAAAAGGGGAGGAGTTTCTTTTAAGGAAGACTTTTTCATTTTCTTTGATTCCCATATAAGTTTCACCACTGCCACCGGCAATGGGATGCAGCTGCCAGCCGTCTTCTGGAACATACATGTCGGCCCTCCTTTCCCCGTAAAGTTTCGTAACCACTATTTTAACATGTATTTAGTGAACTTCAAGACTTACTTGCCAGTTTCAACCAGATCAATAATCTCGCCCGTATAGACATCAGCAGCAAATTGATAAATCTTCACTTGGTCTTGATCTTGAATAGTTAAGCCACCAAAGTAAACCAGCGGGCGACTGTCGAAACCATGGTATTCAATCACATCATAATCAATCCAAGAGCCTTCAATTTTCCCTTGATCTTTCACTTGTTCTTTGACTTTCTCTAAGACTTTTCCAGCGGGTTGAGGTCGGTTTTCTTTAATAAAAAGGGCGGAGGCTGCGCCAATAATCGTTCCACTGAGTAGAATTAAAGCCGCCAAAATATTGTTTTTATTCTTTGACATGGTGATCATCCTTTCTGCATTCTATATTATAACATTTTGCGAGTGAATTCACGGGATTCCTTGCTTTTCTCACAGGCTAAACATTGATTTTACCATGGTCTTGTGTAAGAATAAGTATTATGAAATGCACATTCTAAGGAGGTAGGCTTAGCCGCTTATTATGGAAGAAAAATTATGGAATCGTATTAAAGAGTTGACCGAATTGCAAGCAATTTCAAATCACGAGAACAATGTTCGCGAGTACCTGGCCGATAAAATGGAAGGTCTGGTAGATTCAATTGAAACTTTTGGTTTAGGGAATATTTATGGTATTCGTAAGAGTGCCAATCAAGATGCGCCAACCCTCATGGTTGCTGCTCACATGGACGAAGTCGGCTTCATGGTTGCTAAGATTCATGAGAATGGAACCATGAGTGTCGTTCCGATTGGTGGTTGGAATCCTTATGCGGTTTCCGCTCAACGTTATACCTTACAAACTGAAAAAGGGGATTACCCTATTATTTCAGGTGCGGTAAGTCCTCACTTATTACGCGGTAGCAAAGCTGCCAGCATTAAACCAGAAGACGTGCGCTTCGATGCCGGCTTTGAATCTGCAGAAGAAGCCGCAGAATATGGCGTACGCCCAGGTGATTCAATTGTTCCACTAACTGAAACCATCCTAACAGCGAATAAACAATCCATTATGAGTAAAGCCATTGACAATCGTTATGGTTGTGCTGTAATCTTAGATGCTCTTGAGAATACGGTCGATGAAGCATTGAATCATCACTTAGTGATTGGGGCCAATGTTCAAGAAGAAGTCGGTCTACGGGGAGCTCGAGGAGCAGTGCATCGTTATCAACCGGACTTATTCTTCGCCGTTGACTGTTCACCAGCTGGAGATGCTGAAGGAGATAAGAAGGCGGAAGGTCAACTAGGTCAAGGCTTCTTATTACGGATGCAAGATCCTGGTATGTTAACGCATCGCGGTATGATTGAATTCCTTCGTGATACCGCCGAAGATTGCAAGATTCCATATCAATATTATTTCTCTAAAGGTGGTACCGATGCAGGTGCAGCTCATTTAATGAATGAAGGGATTCCTTCAGCGGTAATTGGTTTACCAGCTCGATATATTCATGGTCACCAAGCCCTCTTTAGAATTTCAGATTATGAAGCAGCAAGTGAAATGTTAACTCAAGTTATTCGTCGATTCGACCGGACAACTTTTGAAACCATTATTAACAAATAATTTAAGTAAATGTGCAATTTGAATTAAAGGAGAAGACTATGTGGTTAGCTTTTTATAATGCGTCAGTCGGTGACGTATTAATGTTAGTTCAGAAAGAAATACCGGCAGAAGATCGTCAAGTAGAACATCTCGATCAACTGACCCTTATTAAAGATAAAACCAATGGGGAAATTGTTGCCGTCAATCTTTTCTCGGTTGAAGATTTAAAGATTGAGCAAAATGGTCCTGTTCAGTTGACACCAGCTCAAGTAGCTGAGGTAAATCAACGATTAAAGGAGGCTCAAGTGGATCTAACCATTGAAGTGGATCCCTCCTCTAAATTCGTGGTGGGTTATGTGGAGACTTGTCGTCCTCATGAGGACAGCGATCATCTTTCCATTACAGAGATTGACCTAGGCCAAGAAAGTCCAGTACAGATTGTCTGCGGTGCTGATAACATTCGCCAAGGTTTAAAGGTACTGGTCGCTAAAATTGGCGCGGTGATGCCGAGTGGAACCATTATCTGGCCCGGTCAGTTAAGAGGGGTTGATAGTAACGGGATGGTGTGTTCAACCCGTGAACTCAATTTAACCGATATTGAAGATTTCCCCGGAATTTGGGAACTGAGCGACCACTTTGAACCGGGAACGTCTTTAGAGGATGTCGTTGCTTATTATCGTGACTAAGAAGGGTGGTAAAATTCAATGAAGGATTACCAAAAACCAGCCGTCTACCAGCATAAAGATAAGGAAGCTACCTTTGTCAGTGCGCCTCAATTTAACACGGGGAGCCGCTCGAGTTTTCAACCAGCCATTGGCAAGAATCAGACTTCATTGAAACCCATTTTACATAGTCAACGTGTTTTAGATGCAAATAAGACCCAAACTGTGACGGCTAGTCCCAATTATCGGGTGCCTTTTATGGCGACACAAAGTTTTAAAGAAGCGGTGAAGAATGACACCAATGTTGAAGAAACTCCGGTGGCACCGGTGAAGAAAGAACAAGCCGAGCATTGGGAACATTCTTCAGGGCCTAGCCAGATGTCCACACCAGATTATGCCATCCCTTTCTTAAAGGGTCCGCAAGGCAAATTTAGGGATGGACGAAGAATCAATCAAGATTATAATGGCTCCGTTCAGGAAGCTTTATTTGATGCCTCAATGGTTGGCCAAGAAAATAGGAAAGAAACTCCCATTTCAAACAAGCCTGATAAACCAGCCACTGCGCCTTTCGTTTATCAACCAGCTATTAAAGAGACAAAAAATCTTGTACAAGAAAGTTTCTTTGATGATCAGATGAATATTAAAGAAAATCTCGTGACTAGAAGCTATGGCGAGCAAGCGGCCTATTGCTTAGATATCCGCTCTCTTTCTAAGCGGATGATTAAATCAAAGAATTCATTCTTATTGTTTGAGAATGAGGAGGATTAACATGGAAACATTTGATAAATCATTAATTTATTATTTTGTAGGGATTAAGGGGACTGGCATGTCTGCCTTAGCCCTTGTTCTAGATGGTGAAGGCTATCAAGTCCAAGGAAGTGATGTGGCGACTTATTTCTTTACGCAACAAGAATTAGATCGTCGTCAGATTCCAATTTATGAATTTTCAGCTGATAATTTGAAAGAAGGGATGTTTGTCATTGCCGGCAATGCATTCCCGGATGATCATCCTGAAATTCAACGGGCCCGGGAGCTAGGACTTCCTTTGATGCGCTACCATGATTTTCTAGGTAAATTAATTGAGAATTATACCTCGATTGCGATTACTGGTTCACATGGGAAAACCTCAACCACTGGTTTAATGGCGCATATCCTGAGTAAGCTCGCGCCTACTTCATATTTAATTGGCGATGGAACCGGATCGGGGGATGAAGCGGCGACTTATTTCGCCTTAGAAGCTTGTGAGTATCGGCGTCATTTCTTAGCTTATGTTCCTGATTATGCGATTATTACCAATGTGGATTTTGACCATCCAGATTATTATCAATCGATTCAAGATGTTTTTGAAGCGATTCAAACCTTTGCCCATCAGGCTAAGAAAGCGATTATTGCCTGTGGGGAGGATGATTATCTACGCCAACTCGAAGCAGAAGTTCCCGTTCACTACTATGGCTTTGCTACCGATAATGAAGTCTATGCAGCCAATATTGAACGAACCACCGAAGGTTCTAGCTTTGACGTTTATATTCATGGAGAGAAATTTGGACGTTTTGATTCACCAGTCTATGGTAAGCATAATATTCTAAATGTTCTAGCAGTAATTACCGTAGCTTATCTGGAAGGCTTCCCGGCCGATAAGATTGCCGAAGAATTAGCTAGCTATGGTGGGGTGAAGCGACGTTTCTCAACCCGCGAATTAAACCAGTTAACTTTAATTGATGATTATGCCCACCATCCCTCTGAAATTAAGGCCACGATTGATGCGGCCCATCAAAAATATCCTGATCGTGAGATTATTGCCGTCTTCCAACCTCATACATTTAGTCGGACGGTAGCCTTATTAAATGAATTTGCCAATGCTTTGAGTGTGGCAGATCAAGTTTATTTGGTGGATATCTTTACCTCTGCCCGTGAAAAAGAGGGCGATATCTCGATTGAAGATTTGGCCAATTTAGTCGTAGGCGGGGCAGAGATCATTTCGAAGGACTATTTAACACCTTTGATGGATTATCAAGATGCTGTCATCCTCTTTATGGGGGCAGGCGATATTGATAAGTTATCTCGACAATTTGAACAAGTCTACAGTCAACAAGTGGCGAACAAGTTTTAAAGTAGAATATAAGGAAAGGAGTCTGAGAATATGCGGAAGATTCTCTTAATCGATGGATCGAGTTTGGCTTTTCGCGCCTTCTATTCGATCTTGGATTTAACCCGTTTTCGCAATCGGTCAGGTCTCCATACGAATGCTCTCTTTTCATTTAATCGGATGCTCGACCAAGTTTTGCAGCAATTTGAACCGACCCATGTATTGGTTGCTTTTGACAAGAGTGATGTGACTTTCCGAACGGAAAAATATGCCGAATATAAAGGTGGCCGGCAAAAAACACCTAGCGAATTTAAAGAACAAATGCCCTATTTTTCAATTTTATTAGATGCTTATGGGATTGAACATTATCGTGTTCAAGGTTATGAGGCCGATGATATTATTGGTACCTTGGCGAATCAGGCTGGGCCGGATGATGAAGTCATCATTCTTTCTGGGGATAAAGACTTGCTTCAATTGGCCGGTCCTCATCGTACGGTCTATATTACGCGTAAAGGAGTCAGTGATCTCAAGGCTTATAGCGAAGAGACCATCCGTCAAGAATATGGGATTGAACCTGAGCGTATCGTTGATTTGAAAGGTTTGATGGGGGATAGTTCCGATAATTATCCTGGAGTCACTCGTATCGGTGAGAAGACGGGTCTGAAACTCCTGAAAGAATTTGGTAGTCTAGAGAATCTTTATGATCATCTCGATCAATTGAAAGCTTCCAAGATGAAAGAAAATTTAGTCAACGACCGCGATCAAGCCTTTATGTCTAAAGATTTGGCACAAATTTTACTTGATGCTCCAATTGAAATTGCTTTGGACGATATTGTGCTGAAAGATAAGAATCTCGAAGCCCTAAGTCAATTCTATCGGCAGATGGATTTCAATTCTTTCTTAGCGGACTTAGACCCAGAGGCTATTGACCAGGGGACTGACCATGAACAGTTGGCCACCGATCTTGATCAATATGACTTGGTCTTTGTTGACAAGGTTGAATCTGATTATTTAGTCGATCAGACCTTTATCTTCTTTGAAACCTTGGTTGAGAATTATCATCAGGCAGAGATAGTTGCTGTCGCTTGGCTCGATCCAATCAAGAAAAAGGTTTACCTAGGTCAGGCGGAGAATCTATTTGGTCAAGAACTCTTTAAATTATGGATCGCTAATTCTAAGGTCCACAAGACGTCATTTGATGCCAAGAAGGATGCAGTTCTTGCCAGTCACTATCAAGCGGATTTACAGGGAATCGATTTTGATATCTTAATTGCTTCTTATCTCTTAGATACGCATAATGCCCAACAAATCCCAGATATCTTACAAAGTTTAAATCTAGCTCAAACGGTTCAATATGATGAAGCCGTCTATGGCAAAGGTGCTAAGCAATCGATTCCTGAGCGGGAAATCCTCGCTAAGCATTTGGCCAGCAAATTATTAGCCATGGCAGAAATTCAACCTCATTTAGTCCAACAACTTAAAGAAGTTGACATGTGGTCCTTGTATCAAGATATTGAACTGCCCTTGGCTCGTGTGTTGGCTAAGATGGAGATTCAAGGTATTCGGGTCGATGGCCAGATTCTTAAAGAACGGAATCAAGACTTACTGGAACGATTAGCGGAAATGGAAGCGGAGATTCACCAATTAGCAGGTACAGAATTTAATGTGAATTCGCCTAAACAATTGGGTGAAGTTTTATTCGAAACGTTGAAACTTCCTGTAATCAAAAAGACAAAGACCGGATATTCCACAGCAGCGGATGTCTTAGAGAAATTGGTAGATGCTCATCCCATTGTGGCCAAAATTCTCGACTACCGTCAGATTGCGAAACTGCAGTCTACTTATTTAGCCGGATTAGCCGAATATATTCAAGAAGATGGTCGAATTCATACTCGTTTTGTCCAGACTTTAACCCAGACGGGTCGTTTGTCTTCAACGGATCCTAATCTGCAGAATATTCCGATTCGAATTGAGGAAGGACGACGAATTCGTCAGGCCTTTATTCCGAGTCAGCCTGGCTGGCAATTCTTTGGCGCCGATTATTCGCAGATTGAATTGCGGGTTCTAGCTCATATCAGTCAGGACGAGCATATGCAGCAAGCCTTTATTGCTGGGGAGGATATCCATGATACAACGGCTCGGCGAGTCTTTGGTTTGGATGACCAAGCTCAGGTAGACAGTAATATGCGTCGCAATGCTAAGGCCGTGAACTTCGGTATAGTCTATGGGATTAGTGATTACGGCTTGTCGCAGAATTTGAATATTAGTCGGAAACAGGCCAAGGAATTTATTGATACTTATTTTGCTAAATTCCCAGGGGTTCACCAATATATGGAAGATATTGTAGTCCAGGCGCGGGAAGAAGGTTATGTAGCGACTCTCTTCAATCGTCGACGTTATCTGCCAGATATTAAGGCTAGCAATTTTAATGTTCGTTCTTTTGCTGAGCGCACTGCAATGAATTCACCGATTCAAGGAACGGCGGCAGATATTATTAAGATTGCCATGGTACGCTTACAGAAAGCCCTAGAAGAAAAAGGCTTAGCGTCCCGTCTCTTACTGCAGATTCATGATGAGCTTATTCTAGAAGGCCCGGCTGAGGAGATGGAAATTCTATCCGATTTAGTGCCGGAGATTATGGAACATGCGGTAGATTTATCGGTACCATTAAAGGTGGATTATGATCAAGGAAACACCTGGTATGATTTGAAATAATCATTGATTATCAGTAAATGTATCAAAAAGATCTAAGTACTGGATGGGTGCTTAGGTCTTTTTTCATTGCTATCCAAAACAAAATTAATACGAATCAAGTTACTTGCAAGAGACCGCTCTCAATATTGATACTTGCTTCGGTCATTCGCTTGGAGATTTCAAACTGTCGGGCATCGTCTTCCGCTTATTGTCGTAAGCTCCAGACTTACTTTACGACTCATTCCCTAATAGCTAAAAGCTTTAAGGGAATGATGTGAGTAAAGTATGCTATTCCGATGGTTTTCATCTCTGCGTATGACCTCGGGCAAGTTCATTATTATTTGAATAATTTCATTTCAGTTCAATGATTAATCTACGAATATAATATATTGAGACTCTCATTAAATTAATAGCTTTTCCGGACTGGATCCACTAGACAAGTTCTAACCGACAAGTCGGTAAGATCTTGTAAGCTACGTGGATCTTCTGAAATCTTGCGAGTGACCTTGCTACTATTTTGATTCGTACTTTACTATTAAAAGATGATAGGTAAATGAAATTTGTGTCAACAACTTTCCACATTCGTGCGTTAATTTTGTATAATTAAAGCACATAAGTAAGAAATATTTTCAAGATTGTATTAACTTTTAATATTTGACTCCAAAAATAAATACGAATCAAGTTCTGATTGTTGACCTTGATTCGTATTTTGTTCTGATTTTTTATTCTTAGTCTTTTTAGTTTTTCATTTTTGACAGCGAGGTTTAGGAAAAAGTTCGTCATTCATTGTAGAATCTAGATTTTAGAATTTCCTTGAGGCTCCGGAGATTGCATCGGCTTGGCCCAGGTCACTATCATTCTTTTGATTTGAAGAGCTATGCTCTTGTTGTTGAGAGGCTCCAGTGACTGCGTCTACTTGGAAATCTTTTTGTGGGCCATTTTGTTGGCTCACTAATTTTTGTTGGGTTTCTGTCAGATACCAATCGATTAATGGTTGGATATCCTGGACATATTCATTGATGCCTAAATATTTGCCGTCTGGGTCTTTAATGGCGGCATAGGTGTGCACGACAAATTTCTGTGGGCCGTGGGTCGGAATATGCACGCGCACCATATCTCGTTGACCACTTCTAAGTTGTTGGATGACCCATTTAACATTTTTATGGGTATGAGGTGGATGGCAAGAGGCGAGGGGATTTCCGACTTGTTCGATCCGGCGTTTGGCCAGCATTTCTTCAGTCTCTTTATTATGGTTGTAGTATAGGAATTGATTGTTGGCATCGGCATAGGTGATTTCAAAAGGCATCGATTTCAGCAAGGCATCTAATTGGTCGACAGTAAGTAAGCCCCGGTCTAATTCAATATAGGTCGATCCTTTTACCGCTTTAACTTGTTCGCTCGCTTGTTCCAACCAATCATCTGCATTCATGTCAACATCTGTGATTGTTGTCTCAATTTGTCCTTTGGCTTCCAAATCTTCTTCAGGCAAGCGTGGTGTTTCCTCGATATCTTTAATCAGTCTAACGAAACGGCAGAACTTCTCCAGACATAGGGATAAGAAATCAATGGTTCCTTGGTCAGTTAGATTACCTTGTTCGTCAAACTTTTTGTGCGCTTCACCGAGCAGAAATTCATTGCCGGGGAAGGCGTAGGCGTTCATACCTGGGGCTTGTAGAATTTGTTTGACATGGAGCTGAGCTCTTGAAGTCCCTTGATCATGGTAGGAAGCGCCAATCACATAGACCGGTTTATTGGTGAAAGGGTGGACCTGATAAGATAACCATTCCAGGGTAGCCTTTAGGGCTGGAGTCGTGGTGCGGATATGTTCAGGGGTGGCGATAATAATACCATCGGCTTGGCTAATCTTTTGATTAAGTGATTGAATGATAGGAGTATCTGTTTGATCGTTACTAGCATCAAAAAGAGGGACCTCTTTAATTTCTAAAAGATCAAGGTCGAATAAGTGTGTATAGTGTTTAGCAATAAATTGAAGTAATTTGCGATTATACGATAAATCAGCGTTAGAACCTACAAGTCCGACTGGTTTCATAGCTTATTCTCCTTCTATATAACGAAGTTGTTCAGAATAGAAATCCGCAGCAATTTGAACGTTAGCAGCATGACTTTCCCGAAGGACCTCAGAAATTCCAATAAAGCGAATAAAATCGGCAAAATATCCTTCTAATTGTTTAAGTTTATCAGGCATGATTAATTCACCTTCATCATTAAAGGCTTGAAGGGAATGACCTAATAAGAACTCATTGCCTGGCATAACCACGGCCCGCAGCACTGGCGCATTCAAGATGGAACGAAGATGTTGCTGGGCACGAGAAGATCCTAAGGTTCCATAGGACGCCCCCACAATCATCACTGGCTTATCGACAAAAGGATACACATTGTAAGAAAGCCAAGCGAGCGCATTAGAAAGGGCTGACGGTACCGATAAATCATACTCAGGTGTGGCAATAATCACCCCATCTGCTTGTTCAATTTTGTCTGCCATCTCTTGTGCTTGTTGAGGAATTTGACCACTGCGAGGTTTATTAAATAAGGGTAGACCAGCTACTTCGAGAATTTCAATATCTGCTTGATCTTCAAAGTGTTTCTTCATGAATTGGATTAATGAACGGTTGGTTGACTTTTTAGCATTGTTTCCGACTAAACCAATTAAGTGAACCATAAGGCACCTCACTTTCTAGCTATAATGTAACAAAATCCAGAAAGCGCTTCAAACAAAGACCCTCTTGTTAAGCGTATTTTATTTCAAGGCCTGCTCATGTGTTATAATGGAAGATATTTTATAAAAAATTGAGCTTGATCTAGGACACTTTTCATTCGAACAAACCCGCTCAAAAAATAGTATTTGGTTAAATAAACAGGCTAAGATATAATATTAACGGAAGCTTAGGGAATCCTTTGAGAGGTTCATGTTCTTAGTATGTGAAATTGGAAAATGAGTAATCAAAAAAACTTTGGAAGGAGGTGAGTCGGTGCCGGAATTACCTGAAGTCGAGGCGGTTAAGCGGGGCTTAAATCAGTTAGTCCTTGGTAAAACCATCAAAGATATTCAAATCTATTGGCCACGGATTATTACGACAGATTTAGCGCTAGATCAGTGGGTAGCGCTTCTGCAGGGTCAACGAATTGAGGCCATGGACCGCCGGGGAAAATACATTTTATTTATTCTAAGCCAAGACACATTAGTTTCTCACTTGCGGATGGAGGGCAAGTATTTATTCTATCCAGCTGATCAGCTGCCAATTAACAAAGAAAAACATACCCATGTCCGTTTTATTTTTACGGATGGCAGTGAGCTACATTATCATGATGTGCGCAAATTTGGCCGGATTCAGTTGCTGGAAGGTCACGATGTCTCGCCTTATTTCCAAGCTAAGGGATTGGGGCCCGAGCCTTTAAGTAGTGAATTTCAACTTGCAGACTTTAGACGGGGATTGGCCGGCTCATCGCGATCGATTAAACCTTTGCTGTTAGACCAAAGTTTGGTGGTCGGTTTAGGGAATATTTATGTCGATGAAGTCTTATTTCTAGCTCAAATCCATCCTTTGAAGCCAGCCAATCGATTAACGGAAGACGAATCGAAAGCCCTCTTTGAGGCGATTGGTCGGATTTTGGCGCAAGCAGTTGAAGCAGGGGGCTCAACCATCCGAACTTATCGGAATTCATTGGGTGAAGCTGGTAAATTTCAGCAGGATCTTAAAGTTTATGGCCAGGCAGGTCGGCCTTGCCCGCGCTGTGGAACAGAATTAGTGAAAATCCGGGTTCAACAACGAGGAACCCATTATTGTCCATCTTGTCAACATTTATAGGGGGATATTATGAAAGTCATTGTTTTAACCGGGGGGATTGCATCGGGCAAATCGACGGTCACGCGTTATCTGCGTTCCAAAGGCTATCCAGTCATCGATTTGGATGTGATTGCCCATCAAGTGGTTCAGGCGGGGAGTCCAGGCTTAGCCTTGTTAGTTCAACACTTTGGTCAGAATATCTTAAGCGAAGATGGCGAATTAAATCGAGCCATGATGGGGCAGATGCTTTTTACCAATCCCAAGGTCAAGGAGAAAGTCAATCAGTTACTTCATCCTTTAATCTTCAGACAAATGGATGAAGAGATTGAAGCAGAACGTTTGGCGGGTAGCCAGCTGGTTTTCCTGGATATTCCTTTGTTCTTTGAGTCGTCGTCAGCCTTCGATTATGACCAAGTATGGGTGGTTTATGTCGAACCAGAGGTTCAAATTGAACGGTTAATGGCACGCAATCAATTAACTCGTCAACAGGCCATGGATCGAATCAATAGTCAGATGTCCTTAGCTGAAAAAGCCGAACGAGCTGACCAGGTGTTAGACAATTCAAGCAGTCCAGGAGCCTTGTATGCTACAGTTGATAAATTGCTAGAAAGGCTTTAAGATAGTTATAATCGATAGAGAGGGGATGAACAAGATGGAATGTCCGAAGTGTCAATATAATAATACTAAAGTCATTGATTCGCGACCGACTGAAGATGGTAAGTCGATTCGTCGTCGGCGGGAATGTACGCGTTGCGGGGCGCGGTTCAATACGTATGAACGGGTCGAGTATAGTCCACTCTTAGTGATTAAGCGTGACGGGACCCGGGAAGAATTTAATCGTGAAAAGCTACTTCGAGGAATTGTTCGTTCAGCTGAGAAGCGACCTATCTCACGCGATCAGATGGATCGCTTGGTTCAGAAAGTGGAGAATCAACTGAGAGAACAACTTGAAACTGAAGTAGAGAGCAAGAAGATAGGTGAGCTCGTGATGCCCTTGTTAATGGATTTGGATGAAGTGGCCTATATTCGTTTCGCCAGTGTTTACCGTGAATTCCAATCTAAGGAGATGTTCTTAAGAGAATTAGAAGCGATGGCCAAGAAGAAACATGAGGCTGACCAAGAACAGGATCTTTCCGATGATTAATCCTAATCAATCTTTCAAAGTGCGCCGACAATCCCAACTCTCTTATTTGCAAATGCAATCGTTAACTCAATTATACCAGCCCATCATCGGCGGACCGGCTTTGAGTCTTTATCTCACCCTGCATTCATTACCGATTAACGATGGTCTGTGGACCCATTCTATGCTCCATGCACAAATTCTTGAAACGCTCAATACTGGCATTAATGCGGTTGATGCGAGTCGAATTCGTTTGGAGGGCATTGGTTTACTAAGGACTTATCAAGACACGCAATCACATAGTCAAAGTCAGTTACAACAGATTATTTATGATTTGCAAATGCCAGTGGATGCGGCTCATTTTTTTGATCATCCTCAGTTATCTAATGCGCTATTTCAAGCAATTGGCGATCAAGAATATCGTTTAAAAGTGAAAAGTTGGCAAGTCGATAAGATGGATTCAAGTCGTTTCAAGGAGATTACGAGTTCTTTTACCCGCGTCTATAATTATCTGACCGTCGGTGAGAATACCGGTCAGGAATGGAAACAAGAAGATCAATTCCTGCGTCATCAAGACTCTGATCAGCATTTCAAATATGATGCTTTAGACTTTGATTACGGCAAATTCTTAGAATTACTAATGGCCAATCAGGTTGATCATCAGGAATTCAATCAAGTATTAAAAGATCACGTATTGACCTGTTATCAACTTTATGGTCTCAATGAGGCAACCATGGCCGAGGTAGTCTTATTAAGTCGCCACCCTATTCAGCATCATATCCAGATTGATCGGATTAAGCAGATTGCCAAACAACGACTTCCTCAAACCTCGAAATCTTCGAATTCGACTACCACTTCGGAATCAACGCCTCATCATTGTAAAGACACCGACCAAGTGGCTAAGGATTATCAGCAGAAATATCCTCAGTTGAGTGCAGAAGAGATTGAATTGGTCATGTTATTCGACCAGGTATCGAACGATGCCTTTTTGTATAATGTTAAGAAACAAAAGAAAGGCTTTGCGACCGACCGCGAATATTATTATATTAAGCAGCTAGTGGAGAAATCTGATTTGACGCCAGCCGTTTTGAATAGTTTGATTTATTATCTGTTGGTGGTTTTGAATCGAGACAACATCTTAAAAGGTGAATTGGAGAATGTGGCTAATCATTGGTCCCAGATGCAAATTAAGGATCCTGGTATGGCCCTGACTTTAATTCAACGCGAAGAAAAAGTAAAACAAATCAAAGAAAAACAGCAAATCAAACAGTCTGCTCCTAGTAAGAATTTCAGACGGCGGTCACAACATCAAGAGGTGATTCCTGCCTGGATGAAGCAAAAAGGACAAGAATCTACGCAATCGAGTCCAGCTCAAGAACCCGCAGGGGCTATGGATGAGAAGACATTGCAAGAACGTATTCAGAAAATTATGGGCAAGGAGGGGCATCCATCATGAAATCGATTAAAGATTTAATGAAAGATCAACCCAGAGCATTTCAAAGCGAGGAAGATTATCAGGCGACGATTCAAGATTTATTAGCCTTCGAACCCATTCAGGACTTTGTGAATCAACATCAAGCAGACCTAAATCAAGCGATGATTGAACAGAGTATGACCAAGTTCAATGAATTTAAGCGCGAATGGTTAGCTTTTCAAAAGGGTCAAGGGATGGCTAATCCAGGTTTTGCGCCGGAACTATTTATTAATGGCTCTTATATCGATGTACGTTATCGGCCGACTCAGGCTTACCAGGACCGACAAGCTCAGCGCCAACAAGCAGCCTTGTTATCCAATCGGACGATGAGTCGAGATGTTCGCCAAGCCCGCCTAGATCAGTGTTATACGCAGACACCAAGTCGCCAGCAATTATTATTAGCGATTACTAATTTTATCGAAGATTACCGTCAAGACCCGTATCAAACACCAGGCTTATATGTTTATGGACCTTTCGGAGTAGGGAAGACCTTTATCCTCGGGGCCTTAGCCAATCGATTAATTGAAGACAATATCAGTGTGAATATGGTTCATTGGCCGACCTTTGCCATTGAAATTAAGCAATCCATTGGTAGTGACCAGACCAAACATTTAATGGATCAATTAAAAGAAGCTGATGTTCTGATGATTGATGATATTGGTGCGGAACCCAATACCCCTTGGATTCGCGATGAGGTGCTCAATGCCATACTTGAATATCGCATGAAGGAGTCGCTAGCAACTTTCTTTACTTCAAACTTCAGTATGAGTGAACTCGAACACCATCTCACTTATAGCCGTGACGGGGGGCAAGAGTCGATTAAGGCTCAACGCATTATGGAACGGATTAAATATTTAGCCAAAGAAATCTTCCTTGAAGGCGAAAGTCTAAGAGGACGGTAAAGATAGGAAGGAGACTTGAATGAACGGATTTGAACCTGAACAGTTTCAAAGAAAGAAACGCTTGATTATTGTGGCCCAAGTTATTTTGTTATTGATCCAATTAGTGACGCTTTGGGCCTATTATTTTAAAGAAAAGCAAACCATCCTTACCCCACCTTTGATTTTGGGGATAATGATTAACGTCTATACCTTGATTAATACAATTTCCCTAGGTAAGTGATTTGAGGCTTGTTTTATCAGCTAGATAATGGTATAAAAATAGATAAGTAAACCACAAAGACAGCGAAAAAGTATAGCTAGCCTAAGAGAGGAATGACCTGGTGCAACGTTCCCTAGCTTACTTGGCCGACCCCTTTGTGTGATTCGCTTTGAATGAGCTTAGCTCTAGTATGGGCGGACGGCTGAGATCGTTATTATCTCGTAGAGTAGAAGAGGATATCTTCTTGAATTTGGGTGGAACCACGTTGACCACGTCCCATTAGTCTGTTGGCTAGTGGGACTTTTTTAATTGTTTAAGGAGGAATATTAATGGAAGAAATTATTTTAACGTTTCCTGATGGAAAAGAGAAAGCTTTTGCCAAGGGAACAACTATCGCTGAAGTGGCGGGATCAATTTCCAAATCATTACAGAAAGCTGCACTCGCTGGGAAATTAAATGACCAACTGATGGATTATCATCAAGCGATTAACGAGTCAGGATCCATCGAAATTATTACCGATAAAAGTCCTGAAGCATTGAATTTATTACGCCATTCAAGTGCCCACTTATTGGCTCATGCTTTGACTCGTTTGTATCCTGGTGTCCACTTTGGGGTTGGGCCTTATATTGAAAATGGTTTTTATTATGATACGGATAGTCCTCAACCTATTTCTGAAGATGATATTCCTAAGATTGAAGCCGAAATGAAGAAGATTGTCGGAGAAAATCATCCGATTGTGGGCGAAGTCGTGTCTCGAGCAGAAGCTTTGGAAATTTTCAAAGAAGATCCTTATAAGGTGGAACTGATCAATGATCTACCAGCAGACGAGGAAATTACGGTCTATCGTCAGGGTGAATTTGTCGACTTATGCCGGGGTGGCCATGTTCCTAGTACCGGAAAAATCAAAGTATTCAAACTCCTATCCTTAGCGGGAGCTTATTGGCGGGGAAATTCTGACAATAAGATGATGCAACGGGTTTATGGGACTGCCTTCTTCAAACAGGCAGATTTAGATGCTTATCTCAAACAACGTGAAGAAGCGAAAGAACGCGACCATCGTAAGCTAGGTAAGGAAATGGACTTATTTATGATTAGTCAAGAAGCTGGTTCTGGTTTGCCTTTCTGGTTACCAAAAGGGGCGACCATCCGGCGGATTATTGAACGTTATATCATGGATAAAGAAATTTCAATCGGCTATAACCATGTTTATACACCGATTATGGCTAAGACTGATTTATACAAAACCTCAGGCCACTGGGATCACTATCAAGAAGATATGTTCCCACCAATGGATATGGGGGATGGCGAGATGTTAGTCTTGCGACCAATGAACTGTCCTCACCATATGTTGATTTATAAGAACGATATTCATTCTTATCGAGAACTGCCAATTCGTATCGCTGAATTGGGGATGATGCACCGTTACGAGAAATCTGGGGCTCTTTCAGGTTTACAACGGGTTCGAGAAATGACCTTGAACGACGCCCATATTTTCGTTCGTCCTGATCAAATCAAAGATGAATTTAAGCGCGTCTTGGAGTTGATTCGTCAAGTCTATGAAGACTTCCATATTACCGATTATCGCTTTCGTCTGTCTTATCGTGACCCTAACGATACTAAGAAGTATTTCAACGATGATGAAATGTGGGAGAAAGCTCAATCCATGTTAAAAGAAGCCATGGATGAATTAGGTCTCGAATATTTCGAAGCAGAAGGGGAAGCTGCCTTCTATGGGCCTAAATTGGATGTCCAATTTAAGACAGCGATTGGTTTAGAAGAAACGATGTCGACAGTCCAATTAGACTTCTTATTACCTGAGCGCTTCGACTTAACCTATGTCGGTGAAGATGGACAAAATACTCACCGACCTGTCGTGATCCACCGTGGTGTGGTATCAACCATGGAACGCTTTGTGGCTTATCTTATTGAAGAATATAAGGGGGCTTTCCCAACCTGGTTGGCGCCGGTGCAAGCTGTCTTAATTCCGGTAAATAATGAAGCTCACGGTGAATACGTTGAAAAACTTTATAAACAATTGAAAGACCAAGGTTTCCGCGTTGAAATGGATCTGCGTAATGAGAAGTTGTCTTATAAGATTCGTGATGCGCAAACGTCTAAGATTCCTTATCAAATCGTAATTGGCGATCAAGAGATTGCAGATCAAAGTGTGAATGTGCGCCGTTACGGTTCGCAAAAATCCGAAACGATGGCTGCTACTGACTTTGAAGCTTTGTTAAAAGACAAAGTTGTAAACAAAGCGATTGAATATTAAAAGTGTTACATTTGTTAGATAGACAAATTAAATTTTGATATTCTGTTGGTATATGACAAACAAAGTTTAACCGAATATTTACCGGGCAAGAGACCGTCCTTCAAAGTCTTAGGCTTTTACGGACTAGTTCCACTAGAGCATCTCTAAGCGACCAATCGTTAAGAGCTGCTAAGCTGCCTGGAACTTCTTAAAACTTGCTGGGTAAATATTCGGTCCTTTGTTTGTCAAAAAAACATGAGTCTTAAGATTTAATATTCGAAAGAATAATTAACAAGTAATCTTGAACATTGTTTTATTAACAAAAGCTTCTCAGTGAGTCGTCCTTGAAATTAAGCGTAACGAAACAAAATTTAACCGAATATTTACAGGGCAAGAGACTGTCCTTCAAAGCCTTGGGCTTTTACGGACTAGTTCCACTAGAGCATCTCTAAGCGACCAATCGCTAAGAGCTGCTAAGCTGCGTGGATCTTCTTGAATCTTGCTGGGTCAATATTCGGTCCTTTGTTTGTCAAAAGAAACATGAGTCTTAAGATTTAATATTCGAAAAAATAATTAACAAGTAATCTTGAACATTGTTTTATTAACAAAAGCTTCTCAGTGAGTCGTCCTCGAAATTAAGCGTAACGAAACAAAATTTAACCGAATATTTACCGGGCAAGAGACCGTCCTTCAAAGCCTTAGGCTTTTACGGACTAGCTCCACTAGAGCATCTCTAAGCGACTCGTCGCTAAGAGATGCTAAGCTGCGTGGAACTTCTTAAAACTTGCTGGGTAAATATTCGGTCCTTTGTTTTGGGTGTCTGAATGCTTTGGCGCTGCTTTTTTATTACTTGGCGACACGAATCAGTGTTTAATAAATAAAAATCCGATTCCCTATGGTATCAGCCAAGCGGAATCGGATTTTTTAATGCTTATGTTTTTGATAAAGACAGCCTATCCTTAGTTAAAGACGCTAAAGATATTTTTGATAAAATTGGTTAATGGATTCTCCCGTTTATTTTCATAGTCTTTGAAGGTTTTTTCTTGTTTTTCTTCAGTTTTAGCTGCTTGTTCTTTTTCTTTCTGAGCCAGTAATTCCTTCAAGCTATTAGTATCATAGACCGGTAATTTGTCTGATTTGTAAAGATCAGGATAGTCGAGTAAGGCATCTAATAGGATTTCAATTTCCCAATAGGATGACATGCCTTCGCCAAAGGTTCCCATAGCTACCGCAATAACTTTACGGCCATTTTCGGTACTGGTGGCGACGAAATTGCGGCCGGCTGCATCAGTGTAACCTGACTTCAATCCAGTGATTCCTTCGCGGCCATATTCCCCACCTGCAAGTAATTGGTTCGGGTTGGTAATGACGGTTTCAAGTTCGGTACCTTCTTTGAATACATATTGTTCAGCAGAGGTAACTTCTAGAATTTGAGGGTAATCCTCAATCACATGTTTGGCCATTAAAGCAACATCAGCTGCAGACATATAGTTCTCGCTAGTGGCACTCGAACCAGGCACCCACATTGATTCTGGTAGTTCTTCATTGGGTGCACCAGACGTTTGGTAGAATTGGATGTTGGTAATGCCCCATTCGGCTAATTGTTCTTTAATTGCATTGACGGCTAACTCTTCATTGCCGTAGATTTCCCACATTAAGGCAGAAGTAGCATCATTCCCTGAGAGTAGCATGACTCCGTAGATTAAATCTTTAACGGTATATTTTTCGCCAGCAACTAAACCTGCATTCGATAGATCAGGGTTAGCTGAGATGTTGTCAGCAATTTCTTGTGGAATGGTAATCTCGCTATCCATGCTAAGCTTGCCTTCATCAATCGCTTTATAAACTAAATAAATGGCAATCACTTTAGACATAGAGGCAATCGGGTAGGGGGTGGTTCCCTCTTTCTCAGCTAAGATTTTATTGGTTTCTTGGTCCATTACCACGTAAGAACGCGCGTCCATATTATCTTTATACCATTGACTTAGGTCTTTGGGATAATCATCAGGCATCTTGAATGGCTCGATGGGTTGCATAATTTGAGCATTGGAGCCGATGTAAGGTGTTTTTGATACTTGAGCAAAAGCGGTGAATCCAGAATAATTCATCATAAATAGTGAACAGATTAAGCTAGATAGGATCACTTTTTTTGCTAATGGTTGTTTAAAGTTCACAAAATTCCTCCTTAAAAGTAATCTATCATATTATAGCCAAACTTAGCGATAATTACACATAAATTCAAAAAATTCAAAGAAAAAACATAATTTTGTGAGTCGAGGACTTAAGGCTTTGTGTCGCAATTCGGGCTTAGATGCTATATAATACCACTGAGTATCTATGTATGGAGGTGGGGCATGACAGCAAAATTAAATAAAACGCCTGAACTCGATCAGCTCTTTATATTCACCTCTTTGGCCATTGTCTTGCCATTCTACTTGAGCGGGCCGATTCTATTAATTAACCTGCTACGCTTAGTGTGGAGAGATCGTCATCATCTAGGTGACTTTGTCCAAAAAAGTGCCTATTATTTAATCTTTATTGGCTATTGTATGCTTGTCTCCTTATGGCGAGGCAATCTTATTGGCCTGGGGGTTAGTCTGGCGTTCCTGGCTTTTCTATATTATTTCTATCAGTATGGTCGCTGGATTAATGGCAGGCAGTATTTAAAATTATTAAATTACCATGTTTTCTTGAGCGCCGGTTTAAGTTTATATGCGATTGCCGTCTATCTCAATTACATTTATCAACATGGTTATTCTTTGCTTTATATTGTTCAATATAATAATTTGCAGACCAGAGCTGAAGCGACCTTCTTCAATGCAAATTATTATGGTTTATATTGCTTATTTATTTTAGGGATCATTTATTATCTTTGGACCAAGATTAAATTAGCTAAACTTCGTTGGCTTTATCTGGCGATTGCTGGCTTAAACTTGATCTCCATGATTTTAACAGCCTCTCGTTGGCTATGGCCGACCTTGCTGTTTAGTTTGGCGACTTTTATTTTGATTTTAAATTTGAAATGGCTGCTTTATGTACTGGGTGGAGGTTTAATTGGCCTTTTGGCCATTGTGATTCGGCCTCAACTATTGCCCCGGGCTGAATCGATTGCTTATGCATTCCGTGATCGAATCGGTCTATGGACTACCGGAATCAAATTATTTCAATGGCATCCTTGGTTCGGTACTGGTCCCATGACGTTTATGTCTTATTATTATTTAATTACGGATTCTGGTAATATGCATGCCCATAACTTGATAATTGATATTCTGGCAAATTATGGTCTTATTGGGACCGTCTTATTATTACTGGCATTGTGGCATAGCTTAAAGGACTATCTTCCCTTATTGCGCGATTCGCGGATCCGTTTAGAAATTGCTTTTTTAGTGACCATGATTGTTATTATTCTGGTCCATGGTATTATGGATGTCGCCATCCTCTGGTTACAAACAGGCTATCTGGCCTTGATGATTTTAACGCTGCCTCAAGATGTTGTAAGCCAATTGGTAGAGATTCGTGTTGAACATTTTAAAGATTTGCTATAAATCGAAATTCACCCCTTGTTTTTTAACAGGGGGTGTGTTAGTATATTGAAGTTGATATAACAAGTAGAAACACGCCGTTTCTCGCCAATCACCTGAGTGACTTGGCAAATATTCAAGTTTTCCTGTGGGGAAGACATTTTTCGGCGAGTTTATCTATGATGGACTTGCTTTTTTTATGGCGTGAATTTACTCAGTATCAAAATATTATGGAGGTGGAACCTATCGCTAAAGAATTACCGATCAACGAAAGTATTCGTTCGAAGGAGCTACGCATTATTGGTGACAATGGGGAACAAATTGGAGTGAAATCTCTTCAGGATGCTTTGACCCTAGCAAGATCGTTCGATTTGGATTTGGTCTTAGTTTCTCCTAATGCTAAACCACCAGTAGCTCGGATTATGGACTATGGAAAGTATCGCTATGAGTTACAAAAGAAAGAAAAAGAACAACGCAAGAATCAAAAAGTGATTACGGTGAAAGAAGTGCGCTTAAGCCCTTCAATTGAAGATCATGATTACAATACCAAATTAAAACAAACGCTTAAGTTCCTTGAAAAAGGGGACAAGGTTAAAGCGTCCATACGTTTCAGAGGTCGGGCGATTACTCATAAAGAATTAGGTCGGGATGTCTTAGATGACTTCATCGAAGATACTAAAGATTATGCGACGGTTGAATCAGCACCGAAGATGGAAGGACGCTCTATGTTTATGATCCTTGCACCGAAGAAAGAAGATTAAGAGGAATACTAGGAGGAAAGATTATGCCAAAACAAAAAACTCACCGCGGATTAGCAAAACGTGTAAAAAGAACTGGTTCAGGTAAATTAAAACGTGCTCGTGCTTTTACCCAACACCGTTTCCACGGTAAAACTAAGAAACAACGTCGTCAATTACGTCATAACGGAATGGTTCATCCAACCGATTATAAACGTATCAAAGATATGATTTCATCATTATAATTCAGAAAGCTAAAAGGAGGAAACAAATATGGCACGTGTTAAAGGTGGATATGTAACTCGTCAACGCCGCAAACGGATGATTAAACTTGCTAAAGGATATTACGGCGCTAAATCACTTAAATATAAGATGGCTAAACAACAAGTTATGAAGTCTTATATGTATGCATACCGTGACCGCCGTCAAACCAAACGTAATTTCCGTCGTTTATGGATTACTCGGATTAACGCAGCGGCTCGTCAAAATGGTATGAGCTACAGCCAATTAATGAATGGATTAAACAAGGCAGGCATTGAAGTGAACCGTAAGATGTTAGCTGAAATTGCCGTCAATGATGCAAATTCATTCAGCGCGATTGTTGATCAAGCCAAACAAGCTCTTAATATGTAGGACGCTTACATTAAATAACTATTAAAAAACCTTATTGGATTAGATGATATCTGAGAATAGTTTTCAAGTATTTTCAGCAAAACTTCATCTTTTTCGATGAGGTTTTTTTGCTTGTATTAGTTTAACTTATGAAAAATAAGAATTTGATTTGAAATACTAATAGCTAATTTCAAGAAATGATGTAGCATATTCCCTTATAAACATATACAATAAAAGGTGTGAAGGAGATTTTCACATAGGCTTTGGGCTCTCACATCATTTTGCCATAATATTTTTTATTTAACAGGTGATGTAGACGTTTTCATAAAATTAAGGAGGATACTATGAATAATCAAGAGTTTATGAATCAATGGTTTGATGCACAAAAGAAATTAGCCGAACAATGGCAATCCATGTTGCCATCTATGGGTAATGAACAAAATGCAGGATTCCAAAAAATGATGGAAGCCCAACAAAAAATGTTCAATGATTGGGCACAAGCCTTCAACCCTTCGTCAAGTACCGCTTCTAATCCTTTTGCAATGTTTACACCATTTGCAATGCCTAACAATCCGATGAATAGCTTCATGGAATCTCAAAAAGAGATGTTCGAAGGCATGCAAAAAGCTTATCAAGACAGCCCTGTAGGCGCGTATATTAGTCAATTTCCTGACTTAAACACCTACATGGAAAACTTCCGTTCAATGTATGATCCAACGCAATTAATCAAGATGATGGATTCTGATTCATTCAAGACCATTGCTAAAGCCATGGATGCGAATCGTAACTTTGTATCCTTCTATCGCTATTTCGATAGCTTAAAAGATACTTATGGCAAACCATTTGAAGAAGATGGTAAGAAATTAATGGAGAAATGGGTAGCCGATAGTGAGAAATTCTATGGTGACTTTGTTGAACCATTCATTCCAGCTCAAGTGCGTGACTTGCTTCAAGCACCTAAGAACTTGGCTGAAACCATGCAAGGTTCATTCACTAACATCTTAGGTCCATGGGCTGGTTCTTTTGCCGAACTTTCTCGTTTATATGTTGAAGGGGCTAACGGTGACACCGATAAATTAGCAGACTTCTTCGCTCTATGGAAAGCTAACTACCAAAAAACAATCGCTCCGTTATTCAAGATGCCTGGTATGGGGAACAATACTGAAAAGATTGAATCTCAAAATGCCTTTATCGATCAAACGATGCAATTAATCTTAACGGGTGTAGAATTCCAACAAAAACTTTCACAAGTTTCACAAAATCGAGTGAAAGAGTTAATTCAAGAATACGAAGAATTAATTAAGAAAGACGAACAACCTAAGACTTATAAAGAATTCTATGATTACTGGACCGGTGAAATTGAAAAGACCTTGAAAGATTACTTCTTCTCGGATGAATTCGCTGTAATGTTGTCTGAATTTGGTCAATCTAATGCACAATTCATTATTGCTCGTAACAAAGTGATGGAAATTGCTTTACGTAATACCCCAATCGTGGTCGAAAGTGATGCTCGTAGCCTTTATAAGAAAGTTCATGATTTAAAACGTGATGTAAACAACTTGAAACGTGAACTCAAAGCTTTAAAAGAAGAAAAAGGCGCTGAAGACACTAAAGAAACTGCTAAAACGACCACAACTCGCCGTCGGACCAGCACCCCTCGTGCTCGCAAGACAGAAGAATAAGTCGACCTTAAAACGGATTCATTCGTAGGCTAAGTTTTGAAAGGAGTATATTAACATGGTTGAAGATTTATTTAGAATTTCTAAGCAAAATTTCCAGGATCAATTATCTGCCCAAGAAAAACTCATTCAAGGTATCCATACTTTGTCAAATCTAGAAATGCCTAAAGGTGGGGTTTCTGAGAAAGAAGTTATCTACATAGAAGACAAACTCACCCTGTATCACTTTATTCCAAAAGTTAAAAACCACTTAAAAACACCAACCTTAATCTCTTATGCCTTAGTTAATAAATATTACATGCTTGATTTACAAGAAGGAAACAGCTTCATCGAAGACTTATTAAATGCCGGTGCGGATTTATATGTGATCGATTGGGGTTATCCTACCAAAGACGACATGTATAACACCATGGAAGATTATATCCAAGGCTATATGCGCAACTGTGTCGAAGCGGTCCTTGAACATGCGCAAGCAGACAAGTTGAACTTCTTCGGAATTTGTCAAGGAGCTACTTTTGCTACCATTTTTACGGCCTTAAATCCACAATATGTTAAGAACTTAGTAACGGTCGTTGCGCCAATTGACTTCTCTCCATCAGATCGCTTGTTATTCCATTGGGGTAAAGAGATGGATGCGGATTCTATGGTTGAAGCTTACGGTAATATTCCAGGTGATGTGATGAATAATGGTTTCTTATTGCTATCACCAGTAAAATTAACCACTAATAAATATTTAGATATTATTGACCGTCTTGATGATCCTAAGGCAATGACTAACTTCTTAGCGCTTGAAACTTGGATCTTTGACTCACCAGATCAAGCTGGGGCAACCATTAAACAATTCACCAATGATTTATACCATGGCAACAAACTGATTAAAGGCGAGTTGAAGATTGGTGATCAGGTGGTTGATTTGAAGAATATCGAACAACCATTGTTGAATGTGATTGCTACCCGTGACGATCAAGTCCCACAAAAGGCTTCTGAACCATTAAACAAAGCCGTGAGCTCAAAAGACACTGAAACTGTTCGCTACGAATCTGGTCATATTGGTCTATTTGTTTCAAGACGTTCACGTAAAGAAATGATTCCTAAAGTCATGGAATTCTACAAGGAACGCGACGAATAAGATTCGTAAACAGAAAAAGGAATTTGAGCTTGGTCAAATTCCTTTTTCTTATCTATTTTTGCGGAATAGGGTGTTCATTTCTCAAAATAGTCAGAAAAGAGATAAAATCATCCGCGATAATGGCATGACCGGTTTCGAGAAGAAATAATTTGGCCTTGTCGCCTAAATATGCTTTGGTCTGTTGACCATCCGCTAAATCAACAATCTTATCATAACGGCCGTGAAGGATAACCGTCGGAGCCTGAATTAATTGATAACGATTACTACCAGGATGATAGCCATTCGATTGGTCAGTCATATTAAATTCTAGTAGGTCATAATAGATATCAGAGTAATTTCTCTGTTCATAAATCGCCTCCAGATAGAGTTGCATTTCACTGGAACTTAGTTGATAAGTATGGTAAAGCGTCTCAAGCAATTTAGTTAATAATTTTTGATCATGGTGTTTAATCGCTGACTCCATCTTTTGTAAAAGCGGATTCCATTTCTGAAATCGTCTTTGGTTAAAGCTGAGGGCTGATCGGGCAGGAATCTTAACCGAGGATAATAATTTGTTCGAGCAAGTTTTGAAACCTTGGATACCGACCGAGGCAACGAGGAAGAGTTGATCAATTCGGTGAGGGATCGAAGCAGCGAGTTCCATGGCCACCCCTCCGCCCATTGACCAACCCAGCACCGTGGTAGTCTGGATGCCAAGTTGATCCATCCATTGAACCAGGTCATCACTGAGATCCTTAAGTGAACGCGTCGGGCGGCGATAACTACTTTTGCCGAAACCGCGTAAATCGACAGCGTATACTTGATAATCTTCCTTGAGAGCTTCCATGGTTGAATGGAAATGGACCGAAGAACTCATATTCCCATGAATGAGTAGCATTGAGGGTCCTTTATGACCGGCTTTACGATAGGCTATTCTTTCTTGATTAGGTAAATCCACAAAATTTAAAGGATGTAGTTTCATAATAACCTCCACAGGTAAAAAAATAAAATATAGGAGTGATAGATATGGCAACATATGAAATTGGACAATCAGGGTCTTTTACCAAGACCATCACCGAAGCAGATGTGGTACTATTCGCAGGCGTATCAGGGGACTTAAACCCAGCCCACGTCAACGAAGTTGCTGCTTCTCAAGGAATGTTTAAGAAGCGGATTGCCCATGGGATGTTGGGAGCTTCATTAATCTCTGCGGTATTGGGTATGCATTTCCCCGGACCTGGTACCATCTATTTAGGGCAAAATTTGAAATTCGTTAAGCCAGTAGCGATTAACGATACCTTAACCGCAACCGTGAAAGTGACTTCAATCAATGATAAAGGTTGGTTAACGCTAGATACGACCGTCACCAATCAAGATGGCGATCCAGTAATCAAAGGGGAAGCCAATGTCATTCCGCCCAAATAAATAATTGATTCTGATGAACATTAATTGTCAAGGAACAAAAAGGGACATCCAAAAGATAGCTCACAAGCTACCTTTTGGGTGTCTCTTTCTGCTTAGCTAATAGAATGTTTCTTGGGAAGTGTCACGAGTATCCTCGCTCTTATGAATAATGGATAATTTGGCCTTTGCTCTTGGTTTTTCTTTACGGGAGAGGTAGTATCTCTGCACGATATTATCTAATTCTTCCAGAATCACTTCGCGGGTGATATCTTCCCGAATTAAAATACCGTCATGTTCCGATTGATTTTGAAAAATGACAAGGGCAGGAGTCTGTTGGACTTGCATTTCGCGGGCAATCTTTTGATCCTTTAAGAATAGTTGGCGAACGAAATCAGAATTCAAATCTTCTAGAAAGATTTGCAAATCTAAGCCGATTTCTTTGGCAATGTCACTAAACATTTCTTCAGAGAAATCTTCCATATTATGGTTGAACAATTCCTGCAAGCGAATTAGGAATTGACGGCCTAATTTTTTACCTTGTAGGGAAGCCGCTTTGTAGGCTACGGCCGCCTTGTAGACAATATTATAGTATAGATTGCGCTGGGCCAGATTGGCATGGTTAATATTTATTTGTTCTAAAAAGTGATAGATTGCTTCGTGGTTATGGTAAGTTAGAATATTAACATCTACTTTGGAATTAATCATATTAATTGAGCGTATCAATTCTTGTTCTGAATGATAACATCGCATGCCTAGGGGATTCACAAAGAGATAGAACTCGAACGAGGAAGGCACCCCATTCAGTTGATATTCGACTTGATAGTTAGGGACCATTCAATGCCTCCTTCCTAAATGAAAGTTTCGGCTCTTTCTAAAACTTATCCTAGCACGGTCAGTTGATAATTACCAATAATCTGCCTAAATTATTTGTTCCGGTCTAGGTCTTGATAATGAGCCGCTCGCGATAATTTTTTGGCAGCCGGCTTGTATTCTAGCTGATATTGGTCGAGAAAGTCAAACCACACGTTTGCTTGATCCAAGTCTTCTAGTTCGCATTCTAACTCATAGTCTTCAGTTTGAGGGAAGAAGCTGTGATCTAGACAGAAAGTTGCTCCCGGCACAGGATAAAGATAACGATGGGTCGACATCTGATAGTGTAATTGCAATTGTTCGATTGGAATCTGGTGATTATGGATGAATTTGATCAAGTCTGCATCTGTGAACCAAGTGGGATTAATAGCAGAACTGATGCTATCGACTGGTCCTTGCTCTTGAGTGATTTCAATGGAACGAAGCTCTGAAATGAGTTGTTTGATCGTCCATTCAGACCGATCTTTAAAGACACGTAGCCGCAAGGCCGCATTAATTTTGGCTAATTGATGGTCGGGTGTATCATAATAATAGTTGGATTGAATCAGGGCGGAACGGGGTTTAAATCCTAACTGATCGATTAAGCGTTCAAATTCATCTTTCCGCAACATTGTTTTATATTCTTGCTCGATATTTTTAGTCATAGGGTCCTCCTTAATCAGACTTGCTGATTCAATAATAGCGAAAGTATGTTAGAATAACAAAGGAAAATCAATCCTACTAGTCGAATTAGAAGGAGAGTGGTTCAATGCGTGAGACGATGGACCAACAAATTAAAGATTGGGATGCTTTCTTGGCTCCTTATCATCAGGCAGTGGCCGAATTAAAGTTAAAACTTAAGACGATTCGAAATGAGTTTCAATTGGCGGGCAAGCATACACCGATTGAATTTGTAACTGGACGCGTCAAATCCAAAGAAAGTATTTTGGAAAAGATGGAGATGCGTAAAATTGATCCCCAAGACTTCCTGATTGGCGTTCAAGACATCGCTGGAATACGGATTATGTGTCAATTTGTCGAAGATATTTATGAAGTCGCTGAATTATTAAAGGATCGCAAAGACTTCAAGGTCATCTTGATTCGTGATTATATCCAAAGTCCTAAGGAATCTGGTTACCGTTCTTATCATATGGTAATCGATTACCCGGTTCAAAGAGCTCATGGAGTCCAACATGTGATTGTGGAAATCCAAATTCGCACGTTAGCGATGAATTTCTGGGCAACCATTGAGCATTCTTTAAATTATAAATATCGCGGCAAGTATCCCGACCATATATTAATGCGTTTGGAACGTGCTTCGGAAGCTGCCTTTCGCTTAGATGAAGAGATGTCTGAGATTCGCGAAGAAATTCGTGAAGCCACCCATTATTTTGAGAAACGTAATGATTAGGAGTCGATTATGTTAACTGTATTATTATATGCGAATGACAAACAATTATCACAGGCTTTGAAGAAGGAATTTATCCAGAAGATTAAGGACCAACCGATTCGCTTAGTAGAAGAGAAGGAGCAAGCGGATTATATTATCACCATTGGCGGTGATGGCACTTTACTTTCTGCTTTTCACCGCTTCCCTCAGTATCTTGAATATAGTCAATTTATAGGAATTCATACGGGGCATTTAGGTTTTTATGCGGATTGGTTGGCTAATGGAATTGATCAATTAATCAGAGGCTTAGTTTCTGGCAACCGCGAATCGGTTTCATACCCTTTATTGACAGTAGATATCAAAACTACCGACAAACGAAGTATCCGCCGCCTGGCTTTGAACGAATTTGTCCTAAGATCAACTGCCGGAACGGTGGTCTGCGATGTTTACTTGGATGACTTTTGTTTTGAAACTTTTCGAGGCGATGGCATCTGTATCTCAACGCCTACGGGTTCAACCGGATTGAATAAATCTTTAGGGGGGGCAGTCATTCATCCCAAGCTAGATGCCATGCAGATGACTGAAATTGCTTCAATCAATAATTTAATTTATCGAACACTATCTTCACCGGTCATTGTCCCTCAGGAAGAGAGTATTACTTTGAAACCTGATTCACAGAGTGGTAATTTTATCTTGAGTTTGGATAATCAGAGCTTGTCACTGGAGAATATTGAGTCTATTCGCACCCAAATTGCGCCCCAACGAATCCGTTTTGCCAGTTTGAAACACACTCATTTTTGGGACCGGGTGGCTTCTTCCTTCATTGGTAATCATCCAAGTGATTCGCGGGAGTTGAATCGATGAAGTTCGAATGGCGCTTTGATCAAGAGGAACCGATGACGGTCCTTCAATATTTAAGATTGCAGGCGATTCCCCGCCGTTTCATTAGTCGCTTAAAGTATCAAGGTGGCGATATCAAAGTCAATGGTCGCAGTGTAACGGTAAGAGAAGAACTTCATGTGGGAGACCTCATTCAGCTCTATGCTCCCATTGAACAGGGCCATGAGACGGTGCCGGCTTCTTCAGCTCCAATCGAAGTGGTTTATGAAGATCGTGACTTATTGGTGGTTAATAAACCTGTAGGTATTGTCTCAATTCCTTCCCGACGAGATCCAGATTCAGCAATGGCTAATCGGATTAAGGGATATTACCAAGACCACCAATACCAGGATCAAGTGATTCATATTGTGACCCGGTTGGACCGCGATACTTCGGGCTTGATGTTGATTGCGAAACATCGGCTTGCTCATGCTTGGATGGATCAACAGATTCGCCATCAGCAATTAAAGAAATATTATTATGCCATTAGTCAACGGCAAGATTGGCCTGACCATGGTTATATCGATGGACCGATTGCCCGCGATCCTCAATCCATTATTACTCGACGAGTGGATCCTCAAGGGCAAGCCTCACTGACGGAATACTGGCTTCAAGAGACTTTAAACGATTCAAGCTTGCTTAAATTACGCTTGCATACAGGCAGAACCCATCAAATTAGGGTTCATCTGAGTTGGCAGGGTGGTCCGCTAATTGGTGATGATTTATATGGGGGACGATTGGAATCGCCCTTGAATCGTCAAGCTTTGCATTGTGGTCAATTAGAATTTGTCCAACCTTTCAGTGGCCAAGCTATGGTTCTCAAGCAAGATTTGCCAGCAGATATGTTAGAATGGGTTCAGAGAAAGAAAATAAGGAGGGTTTAGGTGGAAGTTTTTGAACGAAGCATTGAAGAACAGGTGAGAATCTTACAAGGCTTATTGGCCAATAACCGAATGACACGCTTTAGAACTGAATTTCTGGCCCTTCATAACTATGACCAAGCACAGATTTTTAATCAATTAAAGAGTGAGGATCGGGAGAAAGTTTACCAATATCTGTCTCCTTCTGAACTGGCTAATTTTTTCGATGCTTTAGAAGCTCAGGATGAGAAGATTGATGGTTATTTTGAAGAGATGCTGTATCCATATGCCGCCAATGTTCTGGCCGAAATGTATGCTGATAATGCGGTTGATGTCTTGAACGAATTGAAAGACCGTGACCGTGTGAATATTTACATGCATTTGATGCCAGCCGAATCCGCACGTGAGATTAGTCAGCTGATTAATTATTTGGAAGATACGGCTGGGGCGATCATGACGACGGAGTATATCGCGATTGAAGAAGGGTTGACTTTAGCGGAAGCCTATTATCAATTACGTCAACAGGCCATTGAAGCAGAGACGATCTACTATGTATACGTGATTGATCAGCATCACCGACTGACTGGTGTGATTTCTTTGCGGGATTTAATCATAAATGACGAGGACAAATTAGTGGCAGATGTAATGAATAATCGCGTGATCTCGGTCCAAGTGAATGACGATCAACTCGAAGTTGCCAAGATGGTCAAAGACTATGACCTATTGGCCTTACCGGTAGTTGGTTTCGATCAAGAACTGCTTGGCATTGTCACCGTGGACGATGTTTTGGATGTCATGCAGGAAGAAGCCGAGAGCGATTATTCTGGATTGGCCGCTGTAGACGTTTCAGAGAAGCATATTTCCCCGTGGTCGGCAGCGAAGAGCCGTCTGCCCTGGTTAATTACTTTGTTATTCTTGGGGATGGGTACCTCAACGGTGATCAGTCGTTACAGTGGTCTGGTCGAAGAAGTTTCGATATTATCAGCATTTATTACGCTAATTACTGGGACGGCTGGGAATGCGGGAACGCAATCCTTAGCTGTAACTGTACGTCAGTTGAATAGCAAGGACCATGACAAACAGGTGGGCAAGACCTTTGGTTTTGAACTCCTAACTGGCGCCATTACTGGTCTGGTCGTTGCCCTCTGTGTCTTCTTAATTGTCTTTATTTGGAAAGGCAATCCTTTCTTTGGATTGATTATTGCGGCAGCGATGTTTATGGCCATTGTCGTTGCCAATCTAGCCGGATTATTTATTCCTTATTTAATGGATAAATTAGGCTTTGATCCTGCTGTCGCGAGTGGGCCCTTTATTTCTACACTCAGTGACTTGACATCGGTCTTTATTTACTTTACGATTGCTGGGTTATTTTTAGCATATCTTCTATAAACTTTAGGTCAAGCTTTTATAGAGATTTTGATGTAGGATACCTGCCTCGATAAAGGCGGGTTCTTTACTTTGCCGATAATTAGATTTTAGGTAAAAGGGCAAGGCGCTCTGCTGGGCAGAAAGATAAATATAATCAATACCCTGGTCCTTGGCCCAGGCTTCCATCTGGGTTAATAAAGCCCTGCCGACCGATTGTTGACGAGCTTCGAGCTTGACAGCGAAGCGTTGTAGGTGGGCACGGGAAGAATTTGCGTCGAGATGAAGGCGACAACAAGTTGCGACAGGAGTTTGATCCAGATAGGCTACAAAATGATAAGATTCACCATCGAGTTGATCCCATTCAATGTCGGGGTCAATCCCTTGTTCCTTGACAAAGACGGTCTGACGAATGGAGCGAGCATCTTGATAAATGGGCGACTGATCACCGAAAGAAACGCTTACATTCATGATAAAATCCTTTCTAAAAATAGATTGAAAGATGAGTTAAATATAGGTATGATTATAGTACATGTTAACTAAATTGGACAAGCAAAGAAGATTTAATCATGGATAAAGGGAGTCGACAGAATGAAAGGTATCAGTGATAAAAGTAAAGAACGGTTGGAACGGATTGCGTGCTTAACAGCGATTCCTTCACCTACTGGCTTTACTCAAGACATCTTAGACCGTATTGAAAGTAAATTACAAGACCTTGCAGTTCCTTATCAAAAATCTGCAAAAGGGGGCTTGTTGGTCAGTCTACCCGGAAAAGATGCTCTATCTCATCGCTATCTAACTGCTCACATAGATACCTTAGGCGCTATGGTTCGCAAAATAAAAGATAATGGCCGTTTAAAAATCGATTTAATTGGTGGTTTTATCTTTAATGCGATTGAAGGCGAGAATTGCCTGATTCATTCCTTAAATACAGGACAAAGTTACTCAGGCACGATTCTGATGCATCAAACCAGTGTTCATGTTTATAAGGATGCTAAGACCGCGGAACGAAATCAGGATAATATTGAAATCCGCCTCGACGAGCAAGTACAACAAGCTGAAGACGTTCGTCAGTTAGGCATTGAAGTTGGGGACTTTATTTCTTTTGATCCAAGAGTGGTCATCACCGAGTCAGGCTTTATTAAGTCACGTCATTTGGATGACAAGGTCAGTGTCGCCTTGTTACTCGAATTGATTGAGGATGTGCAAGCGGGACGACTCAATTTGGCACATAGCACTCATTTTTATATTTCTAATAATGAAGAGATTGGCTACGGTGGCAACTCTAATATTCCGAGTGAAGTAGTTGAATACTTGGCGGTGGATATGGGAGCCCTAGGTGATGATCAAGCTTCGGATGAATACACCGTGTCCATTTGTGCCAAAGATGGTTCAGGGCCATATCATGTAGGCTTACGTCAACATTTAGTTAGCTTATGCCAAGAGTATCAAATTCCTTATCAGGTGGATATCTATCCATATTATTCGAGTGATGCTTCGGCTGCCATGCGGGCCGGGCACGATTTAAGACATGGGCTGCTCGGCGCGGGGATTGAAGCAAGTCATGCTTACGAGCGGACCCATGCCAAATCAGTGGATGCGACCTATCAATTATTATTTGAATATTTACGGAGCCCGATGGAAGATTAAGGCGCTCTTTGAGTTTCATACAATTTGAATCAGTAGTGTAAGAGTAATAGAAGAAGGTGGGAGTATGGAACATTTTTCCTTAAGTTTTTTGGGCTTTAATCGACAACAAGTCAATGAAGTGATAAATAAGCAAGAAAAACAAATTCAAGATTTACAACGACAATTGGAACAATTGCAATCCAGCCAGCAGGAGTTAACTGAAGAGGTTGAGAACTATCGGCAGATGGAGGACGCTTTGCAACAAGGGATTCTGGATGCGCGCGTGACTGGTAAGAAGATTATTGATGATTCTTCAATGACAGCTGATAAGTTAATGCAGCAAACCCAAGAACAAGTTAACCAGTATAAAGAAGATTTTGCTTTCCATAGTAGGGAACTGGCTGAATCTGGCCATGATCTTAAAGAGAATTTACAGAACATGAAGAAAGAATTTCAAAAGATTCTGGATTCTTACCAAGATATGTTAGATTCAACTGATTTTGATCGGATTTATCCACAAAAATATATTGAGCGTCTTTTAATTCAAGTTTCAGCCTATGAGGATGATGAGACGATGGATTATGATGATCAAATCGATGAACCGATCCGTAATCAACCGATGTCTGACGAAGAGAAATTAAAGTTAGAACAGCTCATTAATGAAGTCATTACTAACGAAAGGGTCGAAGAGGAGACTGATCCGAATAAATTTATCGACTTTTCAAAAATAAAAAATTCACAAGAAGGTTAAAGCGGCAACAATCTATCGCTGAGGCGTTAGGTTGTTTTTTTATTCAGAATCAAGGAGGCTTATATGGCGAACGATATTAAAACAGAAGTCAATAAACGACGGACCTTTGCGATTATTTCCCACCCGGATGCTGGGAAGACGACCATTACTGAACAATTGCTCTTATTTAGTGGGGCGATTCGCGAGAAAGGGACGGTCAAAGCTAAGGGGAAGAAGTCTAATAAATTTGCGAAGTCTGACTGGATGGATATTGAAAAGCAACGGGGGATTTCGGTCACCAGTTCAGTCATGCAGGTTGATTATGATGGTTGCCAGGTGAATATTTTGGATACACCGGGGCATGAGGATTTCTCGGAAGATACTTACCGTACTTTGATGGCCGTCGATGCTGCCGTCATGGTGGTTGATACTGGGAAAGGGATTGAACCACAGACCAAACGTCTCTTCGAAGTTGTCAGTCACCGGGGGATTCCTATCTTTACCTTTATGAATAAATTAGACCGAGACGGTCGTGAACCCTTGGATTTAGTTTCAGAACTTGAAGAAGTTTTAGGAATCGATGCCTATCTGATGAACTGGCCGATGGGTATGGGCAAAAATTTACTAGGCTTATATGATCTATATAATCAACGGGTTGAATTGAGAAATTCAGAGACCGATGAAGCTGATGTTTACATCGACTTGGACGAGTCAGGTCAAGTGAGTGGCGATCATCAGTTTACCCAATCAACGATTTATAGCCAAGCCTTAGAAGATGCTCAGCTTCTTCATGAGGCCGGGAACCCTTTTGACCGCGAGCTAATCAATCAAGGAAAACTAACTCCAGTCTTCTTTGGTTCTGCTCTAACAGGATTTGGTGTCCAAACTTTCTTTGATGCCTTTATTGATCTTGCTCCAGCTCCGGGTCCAACCCGATTAGCGGATGATCAGATTATCCAACCCGACGATCCTGAATTGTCAGGTTTCATCTTTAAGATTCAGGCCAATATGAATCCTGCTCACCGAGATCGGATTGCTTTTATTCGGTTGGCTTCAGGTAAATTTGAGAAAGGCATGAATGTGACTTTAGAAAGAACTGGCAAAACGCTCCGTCTAGCTCACACCACTCAATTTATGGCCGATACTCGCGAGGAAGTTGCTGAAGCCTTTGCGGGCGATATCATTGGGCTGTACGATACGGGTCAATTGCAGATTGGTGACAGTATTTATGAAGGTAAGCAAGCAATTAAATTTGCTGATTTGCCACAATTTACACCGGAACTCTTTATGCGGGTCAGTCCTAAAAATGTCCTTAAACAGAAGTCTTTCTATAAAGGAATTGAGCAATTAGTGCAGGAGGGAGCGATTCAGCTCTATAAGACTTATCATACCAATGAATTTATTGTGGGTGCGGTCGGTCAACTGCAATTCGAAGTATTTCAACATCGTTTGCTTCATGAATACCATTCTGAAGTGGATATGATTCCGATGGGTCATCGGATTGCCCGTTGGATTGATCCAGCTGACTTAGATCCTAAGATGTCTTCAAGTCGGAACTTATTAGTCAAAGATCGATTCGACCAGCCAGTCTTCTTATTTGAGAATACTTTCGCTGAGCATTGGTTTAAAGATAAATATCCAGAGATTCAATTAGAAAGCTTGTTATAAAAATCAAGGAGCTTACTGATGATTCCCGAAAATATTGAACGCTTCTTTTCGGAAGAACGTATTCATATATTACCGCGGAAATTGAAGACGAAGAAATTAATTTTAGACTATATTGATTAACAGTTAGTTGTTGGACAATACAGTAAAAAGAGATTAATCATTGGCTCAGCCAGTTCGACGATGATTATGCCATCTTACGTCGATTATTAGTAGGTTATCACTATTTCTGTCTAAGCAAAGATGGGTCAGTATCTTATAAAATGGCGACGGAAGACGAGTTTTGATTTTCTTATTTAATTTTAATATAAGCCCTAAAGTTTGTTTGTGTCCCTAGTTTTTTTATTGTGGAAATATATAAAACATGTTATCCTTAAGGGGTAAGGGTTTGCAATATTATTACACGCGCAAAGGAGAACGATACGATGGAAAAGAAAGAATTTAATGTGATTGCTGAAACTGGAATTCATGCACGTCCAGCTACTTTATTAGTTCAAGCTGCTAGCAAATTTGCTTCAGATATTAATTTAGAATACAAAGGTAAATCTGTGAACCTAAAATCAATCATGGGTGTTATGTCTCTAGGCGTTGGCCAAGGGTCTGATGTAACCATTACGGCAGAAGGAGAAGACGAAAAAGAAGCCATCGAAGCTATTTCTGAAACTATGGTTAAAGAAGGACTTTCTAACTAATGACTGCGGAATTTCTTGCAGGTATTGCGGCAAGTGATGGCATTGCAATCGCACCTGCATATTTATTGACCGAACCTGATTTGTCTTTTGAAAAGAAGACAATTTCAGATTCTGGTGCTGAAATTCTTCGTTTTGAAGAGGCAGTTAAGCAGGCTCATCAAGAAATTAGCCTGATTAAGAAGCGTGCTGAAGAAAGTCTAGGAAGTGAAGAAGCTCAAGTCTTTGAAGCTCACTTAATGTTCTTGGATGATCCTGAATTCATTGGTCAAATCAAACAAGTGATTACCGATCAACTGATTAATGCGGAAGCCGCTTTAGACCAAATTGCTCAAATGTTTATTACTATGTTCTCTGCAATGGAAGATAATCCTTACATGCAAGAACGGGCTGCCGATATCAAGGACGTGTCTGAACGGATGATGGCGATTCTACTGGGACTGAAAGTACCCAGTCCAGCTACTATCGATCATGAAGTGATCGTGGTTGCACATGATTTAACGCCAAGTGACACGGCTCAATTAAATAAGAAATATGTTAAAGCTTTTGTGACAGATATTGGAGGACGGACCTCTCACTCAGCGATTATGGCTCGAAGTTTAGAAATTCCAGCCATCGTGGGTAGTCAGTCTATTACTCAATCGGTGAAAGATGGCCAAACCATTATTGTGGATGCTCTCGCCGGACAAGTCATTTTGAATCCAAGTCAAGAGGATATTGCTAATTACCAACAAAAAGCACAAGATTTCCAAAAACAAAAAGAAGAATGGGCTAAGCTCGTGGATGCCCCTTCAGTCACTCAAGATGGGCATCAAGTCGAATTAGCTGCCAATATTGGTACGCCAAAAGATGTCGAAGCTGTCTTAGCTAATGGGGCGGAAGGCATTGGTTTATACCGGACAGAATTCCTCTATATGGACTCAGCTAATTTCCCAACTGAAGATGAACAGTTTGAAGCTTATAAGACGGTCTTAGAAGCGATGGAAGGTAAACCAGTCATTGTTCGAACCATGGATATTGGTGGCGATAAGGAATTACCTTATCTAGATCTCCCCAAGGAAATGAATCCCTTCTTAGGCTATCGCGCCATTCGGATTTCCTTAGACCGTACTGAAATCTTCAAGACTCAATTAAGAGCTTTGTTAAGAGCATCCAATTACGGAAATTTAAGAATTATGTTTCCGATGATTGCCACTTTGAAAGAGTTTCGTCAAGCTAAAGCAGTCCTAGAAGCCGTTAAGGCAGATTTATTAGCGGAAGGGCAGACAGTGGCGGATACTATTCAAGTGGGTATTATGGTTGAAATTCCAGCAGCAGCGGTCTTGGCCGATCAATTTGCTAAGGAAGTCGATTTCTTTAGTATTGGAACCAATGATTTAATCCAATATACGATGGCGGCTGACCGGATGAATGAACAAGTTTCATATCTCTACCAACCTTATAATCCTTCAATCTTACGTTTGATTAAGAATGTGATTGATGCTTCCCACCGTGAAGGTAAATGGACCGGCATGTGTGGAGAAATGGCTGGTGATCAAACCGCTGTACCAATTCTTCTGGGAATGGGCTTAGATGAATTCTCAATGAGTGCTTCTTCAGTATTGAAGACACGGAGCCTGATGCAATCACTAACACTCAGTGATTTACAAAAACTTGCTGATCGTGCTTTGAATGAAGCCGGAACAGTCGATGAAGTGGTTGAAATGGTTCAAGCTTTAACCCAAAATAAATAATTTACATATCAATTTGCAGATCCAGGTACTAGAGTGACCCCAAATAGTTGGACCAGAGAGATGAACACTATTTTGTGTTTGTCTCTCTTTTGGTTTAATGATAAATTGTTAAGCCGCTTGCGCTTTTCTATATGCCACAGGACTTAGCCAATTCAATTTTTCTTTAATTCGTTCTTCGTTATAATACTGAATGTAATCTGTGATTGCAGTTTCTAATTCCTTGTAACTTCGATATATTTTCCCATAATACATCTCCTGTTTCATCACACTAAAGAAATTTTCGATCGGGGCATTATCATAACAATTCCCTTTACGCGACATACTTTGGAATACTTGATGTTCTACTAGTAACGCCTGATATTCCTTCATTTGATAAGCCCAGCCACGATCTGAGTGGAAGGTTCGTCGATAGGCGCATTCTTTCGATGCTTCTAAAGCTTCTTTCAACGCCTCAATCATCGTGATCCGATTCGGTTGAGAAGATACTTTAAAACTAATGATTTCTAGATTATACAGATCCATAAAAGGATCTAAATACATTTTCTTAACTTGAAGTTTACCAGAATGATCTTCTTCATAATATTTGAATTCGGTCGTATCCGTAGTAATCTTTTGTCTAGGGATGGACGTCTCAAATCTTCGATTCATCCGGTTAGGAGCAATCCGTCCTAGGACTCCCTTGTAACTATTGTATTTTCGATATTTACGTCCGAAGTTTTTAACCTGAATCTTTAATACTTGACAGAGACGTTGGACTTTCTTTTTATTAATGTGCCACCCTTGGTTAACAAGGGTCGCATGAATCCGACGATAGCCGTAATTCGGATGTTTCTTACGAATCAACAAGATGGCATCTTTGACTTTTTGGTCTGGATCTGATTTTTTCCAATGAGCTTGCCAATACATATAAGTGGATTTAGGAAAATCAATCGCCGCAAGAATCTCAGCTAAAGTAAATCTTTCTTGTTGTCGGAGCTTGTGGATGATTCTTGCTTTGTCTTCATTGCTTTCTGTTGCCGCAAGCTCCTTAGCATTTCCAAGTATTCATTTTTTATCGTTTGCATCTTTAATTCATACTCAAGTTCTTCAATTCGTTTATTTGCCCACTCTAGATCCGTTATCTTCAATGGAATAGAAGAAGTTCGTTTTTCTCTGCTCGTTCGTTCTTGCTTAGACATTGGTGGCCTCCCTGGTTTGCGAGAAAGACCTTCAATCCCGTGGTTATGATACTCTTGACGCCATCTAGGAATCAGTGAAGGATTATTCAATCCCAATTCATTCGCCACATCTTGATAGGATTTCTCACTGGCTTCATACAAAGTGATTGCTTTTAACTTAAAGTTTACACTGTATGTCTTATTTTTTCGAGAGCGCATTAACCCTTTTATTCCTAAAGTTTTATAAGCGTTCACCCAGGTTCTTAATTCTTGGGAGGATTTAATCTTATATTTCTTCGTCAACGTCTTCATCCCGATGGTTCCAGAAAGATATTCGGATACAATTTTCATTTTAAATTCTAAACTATATTTAGCCATACAAATACCCCCTAAAGTTGGATCATTCGGTCCAACTTTAGGGGGTCAGTACATACCCTTAAGGTGCTTGGGTCTTTTTAGTTTTTTATTTATTATCAAAACAATGAGTTTATGAATTAAGGGCACCTGCAAAAAGTGGTTTTATAATACAGTAATTATTTTATAGGAAATGTCAAACTATCAGGTATAGTCCTTCGTTTATTAACTTAATCTACAGACTTGCTTTAGGACTTATTCTTTAAAAACAAGAGGATTTAAGAGACTGATGTGTCTGAAGTATGATACTCCGATGATTTTCAGCTTCGCTTGTGACCCTAGAAAAGTTTATTTCTTGAGAATTATTTTTGTGTGGATAAATCCTTTTATCTTTTTATCTTAATAGAATAAAATTAGATACTGCTTCGAACACAATTTTTCTGGAATAAATCTACTAGTCAAATATTAATAGACTATATGTCAAAAGGTTGTATACTTCTGAATTACCTAGATTCTTATGAATATTTTTGATTTTTGATTCTAAAAAAATTATGTAACTCTCGAAAACATATTTTGCATATACGTTTTTTAAGGGTTGAAATTTACGTTTCTAATTTACTGATTATACTGATTATACTTTATAATATTTTATTTAGGCGGATTTTATAATCAACTTAGCCACCGCTAAAATATAAAAAAGCCATGTAAATTCATGTTATATTTAAGTCACGACACAAAAATATAAGAAGGATGAATTTACATGACGCAAACCCACTTTACCACATCTGATCGTAAATCAAAACACTTATCGTTCAAAGAACGGAGCCAAATTGAATTGTTGAAAAAACAAGGCTATTCTAACCGAGCCATTGCTCGAATACTGGGACGGGCGCCGCAAACGATTCATAACGAAGTCAAACGGGGTACGGTTGAACAAGTCCGTCAACAAAAGCAACATGGGAAGGTTTATACTTATCAATATTCCAAGTATATCGCGGAAGTCGGCCAAGAAGATTATGAGCATCAGCGTCAACATTGTGGACGTAAACCCCTTTGGGCCTATTCAAGTGTCTTTATCGATTGGGCCGATCAACGGATGTTAGAAGATAAGTGGTCACCCGATGTGGTAGTGCATCGCGCCAAGCAGGTCCTCGACATTGATCCGCGTCTGATTCCTTGTACGACGACCCTCTATCATTGGATTGATTGCCAGATTATGCAGACCCGAAATATTGATTTAGTGGAAAAGTTGAAACGACATGCCAAAGTCAGCGCGCCGAAGACTCGACCCCATAAGAAAGTCCTGGGGATGTCCATCGACGAACGGCCTGAGGAAATTAATGCCCGTCAAACTTTTGGTCATTGGGAAATTGATACGGTCATTGGCAAAAAAGGCAAAGATGAACCGGTCTTGTTGACCTTGGTCGAACGGTTGAGTCGTTTTGAAGTCATTCTAAAGATTGAGAACAAGACGGCTCAAGCGGTGGACGCCGCCCTCAAAAGCTTACGAGCACGTGCAAGCGACCACTTTCCGTTACTCTTTAAGAGTATTACGGCGGATAACGGCTTAGAATTTGCGGGGTTGAGTCAAACACTGGCTGACGACGTGGCCGTTTATTTTGCCCATCCTTACGCCTCTTGGGAACGAGGAACCAGTGAAAATCAACACGGGTTGATTCGCCGATTTCTGCCCAAAGAAACCTCGATGAAAGACGTGACTGAAGCCGATTGTCGTCGCATCCAACAATGGATGAACCATTATTCGCGCAAGGTTTTGGACTATCAGACCCCATATGAAATTTTCATACACTGTTTCTATAAAGAAAGACAAGCTCGAGCACACGTGCCAGCTTGACAACGAGCCTCCTTCGGCATGGTTTTCTTGGGGAGGAGGTCAATGACCCACTTGTGAACCAAACTACCATGCCTCAGCTCATTGTCAAGCCGTCACTGGCAGAGAGGATTAATGTTACATAGCTAGTTACCCTAGGTGGCTAACTTATACTTGAAATTTACAAATATTTTATTTATATTAAAATCACAAAAAAGTAGATAAAGTCCATATAATTGTGTAAAAGACAAAAGGCCATGTAGCAGCCCTTTTTACGGTACAATGTTTTTAACCACAAAAACATACCCAGGAGGACTTTACATGACCCAAGTACATTTTACACTGAACAGCGAAGAGGTTCAAAACATTATTGGTAATCACGATTATTCTAGAGATTTATTACTTAAGTTGGTGAGTATTCTATATATAGATTACCTATTTAAAAATATTAATAGTCGTGTTAATTCAACAGATGTATTTAATTTTGAAGTTCTAAGTAATGGAGAAGTTCAAAAGCTTAGATTATTAAGAGCGCTGATTAGAGAGCCTCAATTGTTACTTTTAGATGAAGCTTTTTCAATGATAAATAGAGAAGAAGCAATTGCTATTTTGGTTTCGATAAGGAAGATTTTTCCTAAAATGTTGATTGTTTTTGTTGAACATCATTTAGAAGTAGATTGTAAAGAGATAATAATAAAAGATAATAATTTATCAATATCATTTTAATAAGTATATAATTATTTTAAATTGTGATTTAGAAAGACTACAATATCGGTCTACTGAAAAAAATCCATCCTGACGTGAGACATACGCGTTTAGGATGGATTTTTAGAATGAAGGGCATGTCGTGTATCTAGAGTGCAAGTCCCAGAGTACACTTGCTATCGGTGAACCTTTTAGGTAATCACAAACCATTTTAACTTTTTTAATCACCACCTACTTAATTTAGAACTTATCTAGATCTCATCAACTTTTTGGTTAGAAATTATCAAGTATCTTTAATCTGAAATGACTTTGCTGAGAAGGATGGCTATATTTTTTCTACTAGTTGGAAATCAATAAGTTAGCCAGCAAATTTTCAAAAAAGGTTGTCGATGGTCATCAGCGCAAGATGCTGGCTGATCGTTTGATATTACCAAAAATGACCGAAGCAAATAAATTTTCTGATTTTTGATCAACTTTTTCATGCTGAACATTCGGATTTATTTTAAATATGGTATTTATAATACCTTTTCAACTAGCGATGAGTTCTTTATAATAAGCATAATAAGACAAGAATGATGGTGAAAGCATGAAAGTTGGATTATTTACAGATACATACTTCCCACAGGTAAGTGGGGTTTCAACATCGGTCAAGTTATTGAAAGAACAGCTGATTGAACGGGGTCATGAGGTAGTTATTTTCACGACGACCGATCCCAACAGTTTCCCAGAAGCTAATGTGGTTCGTTTGCCAAGTATCCCTTTTATTAGTTTTGAGGATCGACGAATTGCTTACGCTGGGTTCGACCGCTGTTTAAAGATTGCAAAAAGAGAAAATATTGATCTGGTTCATACCCATACTGAATTCTCTCTGGGCATGACTGGTCGTTATGTAGCCAGTCGGATGAAAATTCCTACGGTGCATACTTACCACACGATGTATGAGAATTATACCCATTACATTATGAATGGCCACTTAATTCAGCCCAAACATGTGCGAACAATTTCGCGGATGTTTTGTAATGATTCAGATCGGTTGATAGCTCCGAGCCAGTTGACCGCCGATACCTTACTTTCTTATGGGGTGACCGTGCCGATTCATGTGGTGCCGACGGGAGTAAATATTCCTAAGATTAGTAAAGAAGAAGCCCTAGAAAATCGAAAAATTCAACGACAAGCTCTAGGCTTAGCTGAATCGGATTGGGTCTTCTTATCTTTGTCACGCTTATCTCAGGAGAAACAAATTGATCAAGTGATTCAAGCCTTTCCGAAGATTCAACAACAGATTCCGGAAGCCTTTCTGTTAATTGTTGGCGATGGTCCGGCAAGGGAATGTTTGGAAAATCAAGCCCAATCCTTAGGCATTGAGCGAATTCGTTTTGTCGGTGAAATTCCTTATGAAGAAGTCGGCAATTATTATCAAATGGCGGATGTATATTTGAATGCCAGTGAATCTGAGTCTCAGGGCTTGACGTATTTAGAATCGATTGTTAATTATTTACCTATTATTGCTAAACGGAATGATTTCCTTGAGAATTTAATGCAAGGTCAAGCATACGGTGATTTATATCAGACAGCCGATGAACTCGCACCAATTGCGAGCCAATTTAGTAAGAAGAAACAATTAAAATTAATTCGCGATATCAATCAAAAAGATTTGTACTCTATTTCAGCGGAACGATTTGGCTGTCAAATAGAACAAGTCTATCAACAATTACTGGCAGATAATTATGCCCAGAAGCGACCGAAGAAAACTTTCGAACGTTTCCAAGATAGCTTGATCGCTTTTGTCCGTGAAGTGATGGTTGGCAGCGATAAAAATTAAAAAATATCAGTACATTTATTGGCATTTAGGGAGCTTTCTGTTAGTATGTAGGGCGTAGATATTTTTGTTATTGACTAATTGATCTTAGTCAATTAGGAAGAAGGTTACGTATGAAATCATCTGTATTAGTAGGAATTATCCACCGTCTCGAAGCAATGGTTAATTCAGAGTCTGAAACTGAAGTACGCCGATTTGAATTAGATGGCGTTGAAAAGTGCCAAGTAAGTTATTTTAAAGATGAAGATTCTTTCGAATTAAAAGATAGTGACAATAATACGACCTATCGCTTTGACGATATTGATTTAGTAGCAATGGAGATTTTTGATTTATTAGCTTAATTTGTTTGAATATTATTAACTTTTGTGTATCCTTGCGATCTTCTGGCGGAGATGGCAAGGATTTTTTGAAGTTAATAGATTTTCCGATTGCCGTAGGCAAATATCTGCTTAAATCAGCTTCTTATGATGAAGTAACTTTCTTTCGGTTTGATCATTTTTACGGTGAAGAATGCTATGTAAGTTATGAAAGTTGCAATAGCCAGTGGACTTTGTTTACTATACTGCATAGACATACCTCGCTTATTATAGATATGGTATAATGTTTTTAGAATTTTGAAATAAGGAGAGACTATGAAGCAACTCATTTCACCAGATTGGACGATTAATTCAATTTATCATATTACTCCGGCTGACATCTTGCAGCAAGGTTTCAAAGGAATGATTGTAGACTTAGACAATACACTTTTGGCATGGAATGAATATGAGTTATCGCAGCGAATGGCGGATTGGGTTAGTCAGATGATCGATGCCCAAGTTAAGATTTACCTACTTTCTAACAATAATCCCAAACGGGTGGGCAAAGTTATTGAAGCTCTTGATATTCCCCATAAGGCTCGTGCTTTGAAACCTTTACGGGGGAGCTTCCAAGAGGCGATTCGCTTCTTAGATTTACCAATTGATCAGATTGTCGTCATTGGCGATCAAATCATTACCGACGTCATTGGCGCCAAAAGGAATCAACTCAAGGTAATCCTGGTCAAGCCTTTGGTAGACCATGATAATGTCTATACTTGGTTTAACCGAAGTGTAGAAAAATTGCTTTTACGAAAGATTGGCCTCGTCCGCAGTGAAGATTGGGGGGATTCGCTTGAACGATTCTAATTATCAATGTATGGGTTGTGGCGCCGTTATTCAAACTGAAGACCCGGATCAAGCTGGATATTTGCCAGCCTCAGCATTCGCTAAAGGGATTGAGAAGGGCAGTTTTTATTGTCAACGCTGTTTTCGCTTACGTCACTATAATGAAATTCCAGACATTGTCGTTGATGACGATGTCTTTATGGAGCGTTTAACAGAAATTGGTGAAGACCAAGCCTATATTATTCACTTGATAGATATTTTTGATATTGAGGCCAGTTTATTGACGGCCTTACCCCGATATATCGGTCGAAATAAATTTAGCTTGGTGGCTAATAAGATGGATTTACTTCCTGCTTCGATTAATCAAGATCGAGTCATCCGTTGGTTGAAAAAACTAGCCAAAGACCAAGGCTTAAAGACTGATCAAGTTTTGCTGATTTCTAGCCAGAAGCAGCAGAACTTAGATGCCTTGTACCAGCTGATTAAAGAGAAACTTCGTCGGCAGAATGTCTATATTGTCGGCATTAGCAATGTTGGCAAGTCAACCTTAATTAACCGCTTGATTGAACATTTTGGGGGCGACAAGGAAATTATCACCACTTCAAATTATCCTGGAACCACCTTGGACTTAATTCGAATTCCAGTGACAGACTCTACCGCTATCGTCGATACGCCTGGGATTATTCGTCGGTCACAGATGATTCATTATTTAGATCCTCAAGATCGACAAGTGATTATGCCGAAGAAGATGTTGAAACCGACCACTTTCCAATTGAACTCGGGTCAAACAATCTTCTTAGGGGGCTTAGCTAGAATCGACTATCCAGCAGGCGAGCGCATGGCTCTGACGATTTACACGAGTCGTGACCTGTATCTCCATCGAACCAAACTAAGTCAGGCCGATCGATTATACCAAGACCAACTGGGCCATTTGCTAAGTCCACCGCGGTTCGATCAAGCCAAAGAATTTCCAAAAATAATAGCACATCCACTTAAATTATCAGCGGGAGAGGATATTGCTATTTCTGGTTTAGGTTGGTTCACCAGTCATCAAACCGTTCAGTTAATACTTCATTTACCTAAGGGCGTCGAGTTTGCCCGCAGGCCATCCATTATTTAGGCAAATTTAAGATATAAGGAGGTAGATAGCATCATGGAATATAGTAAAGCGCAACAAAAATATTTAAGAAAAGCTTCTCATCAACATAAGACGCTTTTTCAATTAGGCAAATTGGGAATTACTGATACCTTTATTGAACAAGTTGATGCGGCTTTAGAGAAACGTGAATTGATTAAATTTCATATTCTACAAAATAGTTCAGAAGATATTGATGAAGCAAGTGCCCTAATCGCAGAAAAGACGGGGGCTTTCATTGTCCAAGTGATCGGAAGCACTGTCATCTTATTTCGTCCCTCTTCTCAAGAAAAGTATCAGGATTTATCGCGAGAAGTTAAACAAATTAAGTAAGAGAAGGGTGGATGGATTGTGAGGACGCGAGAAACACTATATCTGAAAGTTGAAGAAGAAATTGATTTAGTCTTAGAAGAATTGGTCCAAGCTCCCCAAAGCCACCATCGACAACGAATTGGTATTCTTGGCGGTACCTTTAATCCGCCTCATCTAGGCCATTTATTGATGGCTGAGCAAGTGGGCAAGCAATTAGAGTTGGATGAAGTTTGGTTTATGCCGACAGCGAAACCCCCTCATGCTCCAGGTAAACAAACCATCGCAGCAAACCATCGCTTAGAGATGGTTAAATTAGCTATCCAAGATAATCCTTTATTTAAATTGCAGGCCTATGAAGTTTATAAAGGAGGCACTAATTATTCCGTAGATACGATGCAACACTTTGTCCAAGCTTTCCCAGAAGCAGATTTCTATTTTATTGTCGGGGAGGACAGTGTGAGGGATTTGCCGACTTGGCATCGGGTGGAGGAATTGAGTCAACTCGTTCAGTTCGTCGGTATTAGACGGCCTGGAACCGAGAATTTCAATTCTATTTTTCCGGTAATTTGGGTCGATTCGCCTTTAATCGATTTGAGTTCTACCGAAATTCGTCTGCGAGTGTATCTGGAACAATCTATTCGCTATCAAGTACCACCAGCGGTCGAAGCTTATATTATTCAACATCAACTTTATGCAATGGAGGTGTAGGATGATCGAAATCACTTATTCAGATAACTATGTAACTATTAAACGCTCTGAATTAATGGAGAAATTACAAACCATGGTGTCTGCCAAACGATATCAGCATATTCTTCGCGTTGAACAACAGGCCTTGGAGATGGTCGACCAACTTGGTCTGAATTTGGACCTGGAGAAAGTCTCTATCGCTGCTTTATTTCATGATTTTGCCAAAGATATGGATGACCAAGCGATGTTAAAGTATGCCCAAAGCTATTGGCCCGAAGTTGACTTAAGTGGTGAGAATGGCAATATCTGGCACGGTTTTGCAGCTGCTGAAATTGCCCGCGAGGAATATGGAGTCAAGGATCAAAGTATTCTGAATGCTATCGCTGCGCACACAATTGGCGCTTATCATATGGATACTTTAGCCTTGTTGATTGCGGTTGCTGATTATATTGAGCCTCAACGAGACTTCCCACAAGTAGAAGAAGCACGTCAACTTGCTAAAGAAGATCTTACGGCAACGTTTATTTTGAAATTGGCAGAATCCCTAAGAAGATTATTGAAAGACCGCCAACCCCTTTTTGAAAAAAGCGTGCGGATTTATAATTATTGGTTAACTAAAAAATAATATTAGATGGAGGAATTACTATCGAAATTCAGGAGAAATTAGAAATCGTTGTGAAGGCGGCGGATGACCGTTTAGCTCAGGATATTCTGGTGTTAGATGTCCATCAGCTCACCCCAATTGCCGATTATTTTGTGATAATGGATGCTTCAAATGAACGTCAACTAGGAGCCATTGTGGATGCCATTGTTGAAAAATGTCAAAAAAATCAAATCGAGATTAAAAATATTGAAGGTAAAAGCGGCGGTCGTTGGGTGCTGATCGATATTCATGAAATCGTGGTGCATGTTTTCTACTATAGTGAACGAGCCCACTATAATTTAGAAAAAATTTGGCTGGATGCCCCGAGCGTGGATATTTCCCAATGGCTCCAATAGAGAATCCTTTTCAGGCGATTGCCCATGTTTATCATCGCTTCAATAATAATGACATTTATCCTGAATGGTTGAAGTTCACCTTGGATCAAAGCCAAAATCAGTTGAAGAAGGTTCTGGACTTGGCATGTGGTAATGGTGAATTTACCCGCAGATTAGCGCCCTATTGTCAAGAAATCTCAGCAGTCGATTATGATTCAGCTATGATTGACATGGCACGCTCGTTAACCTCGGCGGAAGCGGCGATTTCCTATTATTGTTTAGATATGCGTCAGTTAACTCAACTTAAGCGACAATTTTCTCTCATTACTTGTTTCTTAGATGCATTTTGTTTTTTGCCGGGCCAAGATGATCTTGAAGTCAGTTTTAGTCAAATTTACCAGTCTTTAACGCCTCAAGGAATCTTGCTCTTTGATGTCTGGACTCTAGCGGGCTTAAGTAAGTTTGCTGACTTTGAATATGCTGATTTAGATGACCAGGCGGCTTTAATCTGGCAATCGAACCTGTTAAATCCACAAACAGTGGTGCATCAGGTAACCGTTTTTGATCAGGTTCATCAAGAGGACTATCGGCGAATCTCAGTTAATCTTGTGGAGCAGACTTTTCCATTAGAAACCTATCTGGATTTATTGGTTGAGGCTGGCTTTTCTCGAGATAATATTGAAATCTTCATTGATTTACAAGGAACCTCTTATCAAGGAGAGGATGAACTGGAAGTCGGTCATGACCGTTGGTTCATCAAAGCAGTGAAGTAGGTGACCTATGAAGAAAATTGGCATTATTGCTGAATATAATCCCTTTCACTATGGTCATCAATTCCAAATTAACCAGGTGCGACGGAAATATCCGGATGCCTTGATCGTCATCGCTATGAGTGGCAATGTGGTCCAACGAGGCGAGTTTGCGATTATCGATAAATGGACGCGGAGTCAGTTAGCAGTGCAGGCGGGTGCAGATTTAGTGCTGGAGCTCCCCTTATTGGCCTCCATGCAATCCGCCGACTATTTCGCTCGTTGGGGCGTCGACTTGTTGGGTAAATTGGCCATCGATGAGCTTGTTTTTGGCACTGAATCGGCTTCAAGTCAAGAGATTCAAAGGGCGGGTGACTGGCTCAACAGTCACCAAACTTCTTTGGATCAATGGGTGCGCCGGTCCATGCAGCAAGGTCATTCCTATGCTTTTAGTATGCAGGCTGCGATTGATCAACTCGACGATCAACACACCGTTAATTTCAATCCAAGTTTAGGAAACCATGTCCTCGCTTTGAAGTATTATCAATGGATTCAGACTTTTGATTTTCCTATGGATATCTGGGCCATTCCTCGTCAACCTGATTTTTTGTCGGGCTCACAGATTCGTCAATCTTTAGCGGGTGGCTGCTTAGCTTCTGATGAATTACCGGAGCGAACAATTCAGGAACTCAAACATCGGCCCTTGGTGTATAGTTCAGATTTTTTTAAGTATTTAAAAGTTCAAATATTGACTAAAACGGCCCAAGCCCTAAGCAAGATTCAGTCAGTTCGCGAAGGCATTGAATATCTTCTAATAGAACAATTAGATTCAGCTAATCAGTTGACAGACTATATTCAAAGATTGACTTCGCGGCGCTGGACTCAAGCAAGTATCCAACGAATCTTGTTGAATATTCTACTGAATATTCAGCAAGAAGAATGGGCAGATTATCAAGAACTCTATCAACATCGACCTGTCGTACGTATTTTAGCTTATAATCATCAAGGTCAGGCCGCCTTGAAGGATTTCAAACGAACCAGTCCAGTACATTTATTTAGTAATCTCCGTCAGGAGTTATATCCTAGTTATCAACTCGTTCATCGAGCAGACCGCATGTATCAATTAGCCAATGCAGCAATCTTAGAACAAAATATTGGCCGATATCCCTATAAATACGAAGAACTTTAGCATTAGTGTTAGACGATAATACATATGTGACAAAAAAACATAAAAAAATAGGAAGCTTCTGATACACTATGTTTGAGCAGAACAGTGAAAGGAGCTTCCTATGAAACTCATTATAACAGAAGAAATGCGCTATCGGAAAAAAGTTGTCGAATATGCGATAAAATATAATAACAATGCAGCGGCCGCTAGACGATATCATACGAGCCGCCAGAATGTGAAACGTTGGCGGGATCGCTACGATGGCAGTTGGGATAGTTTACGATTAAAGAGTCGCCGACCCCATTCCCATCCGAATCAGCATCGTCCTAAAGAACTTGAAATCATTCAACAAAAATATCAACGGTATGGTCATGAAGGACTTGCCGAGGTATACGTTCAATGCCGTCGTCAAGGATACACCCGAAGCTATGACTCGATGTGTAAGCAAGTGCGCCTAAGAGGTTGGAATCGCAACGAGAAACCGGTCAAAAAGACCTATCCGAAAACAAACTGGCGTCCTCATCTCGTCACATATCCGGGTGAAAAGGTCCAAATCGATATCAAATATGTTCCTCAACAGTGTATTCGTTGGGATAGCCATGGGAAACGTTATTATCAAATCACAGCCATCGACGAATACAGTCGAAAACGAGTCTGTAAAATTGTTGACGAAAAAAGTGTGACGCATACGGCGACCTTTCTCATTGATTTAGAAGACAAATTTGGTTTTAAGATCGACACCATTCAAACCGATAATGGGTCAGAATTTACAAACTCAATGCATGATACCCAACAGCTCAGTGTATTTGAAGAAGTGCTAGCCATGAAAGGGATTCGTTATCAACGCACCCGACCTTACTCTCCATGGCAAAATGGCATTGTAGAACGGAGTCATCGAGAAGATAGTGAACGCATTTATGGTCGTGTATTTGATTCAGAAGCCCAGTTGATCGCGGCCCATCAACGTTACATAAACCGCGGGAATAACGTTCATCGCAAACAATTAAACTTTAAAAGCCCGAATGAAGTGGTTAAAGAATATTTTGAGACGACGATGTCCTAGCCTTAACCAGTTTATCTTTTTCCTGGGGACGGTCAAGGATCGCGGTGCTTTCCTCCTTGACCGTCCCCAGGAAAAAGATGATTGAATGATAGGCTCGGCCAGCATCAGAAGTTTTCTATATTTGTAACATATGTTTGACAACTCTAGATAAATACGAAGAACTTTAGCATTAGAATATTGACAAGACCTTTGGGATTCAATATAATAGGTTTTGTCGTTTTAGAGGTGAGAAAGATGAAATGGACACTAAGAGAGATACGCGAGTATCCTGAGGCTATTCTGCCTTTCTCTGAATCTTTGGAGATTGAGCAGGCCTTAATGGCCAAGGAAGATTCGATTATTTCTGTTCAAGAAGTGAAAGTAGATGGCTACTTGTCCGTGATTGATGATGCTTATATCTTACATGGAACGATAGAAGCAACCTTGACATTACCATCTAGCCGAAGCTTGACACCCGTAGAGCTGTCATTAACCATCCCAATTCGAGAACGCTATGTGGAAGCCGATTACGATATGATTGAAGACAGTTCAGAAGAAACTGTGCTAGTTTTAGATCACGACTATATCGATTTAGATAATAGTGTCGTTGATACGATTATTCTGAACATCCCACATCGCATTCTGGCACCTGGTGAAGAGACAGATCAACTTCCATCTGGGAAAGATTGGGAGGTCCTAACTCAAGATCAATATGAGGCTCGGCTTAAGGAAAGCAAGGAGAATCATATCGATCCTCGCTTTGCCGCCTTGAAGACAATGTTAGACGAAGATCAATGATCCACGAATATTAGGAGGTGTAAACATGGCAGTACCAAAGGGTAAAACATCTAAAGCAGCTAAAAGAAAACGTCGTACGCATAAAAAATTAATGGTTCCAGGAATGAACGCTTGTCCAAATTGTGGTGAATTCAAATTAAGCCACCGGGTATGTTCAAACTGTGGTCATTATAATGGCGAACAAGTTGATTAATTATCATCATCCACTGATTAAGTGCAGCACAGCTTCTTAGTCAGTGGATTTTTGTTTTTTAGCCAAGTTCACATCTGTTTCAACGGCAGAATTCTTCCTGATAAGCAGTAATCTTTACATAAATTTTACAATCTTATCTTTGCTCTTTACATTATTTTAATTAAGGATTTACATTCAGCTTTTATAATAAAATTATAAGTGTTTTGGCTTATAATAATTATTAGGAGGAAGATGGATGTCTTTTAAACGATTGATGGTTGGAGCTTTATTGGCTTCGCAATTATTGTCCCCTGTTTCTACTTTAGCTGCTGAATATGAGTTGTTAGATGAGAAACCCGCTGTCGCAGAAGTTGCTGTGAACAATACCCCTAACCGGATTATCGTTTCTTTTAATGGAGATACTCAGTCTCAAATGGCTTTTAACTGGTATACCTCAGAAAAATTCGAAGATGCCAAAGTTTGGCTTTCAACTTCGGAAGATATGAAAGATGCCAAGACTTTTGAAGCTGAAGCTACTGAAGTCAATAATAAATATGGTGAACGTGATGAGAATGGCTATTTCATCTTCTCTGAATTGGAATATGATGAGGAAGGCAATCCAATCGAAGAGAATGGTGAAGTGAAAGTCACTGGTTACTTTACCGATGAAAATATTGAACCTAGCCAAGAATGGATGGGTGGCGACGCGGTTGGTTTATTAGGCTTGAGTGAGGTTAAAGAATACTCTTATAAGGCCCTTGCCAGCGAATTAGAAGCCAATACGACTTATTATTATCAAGTAGGTTCTGAATCAGGTGAGAAGTCTGATGTCGGCACATTTACCACTTCAGGTGAAGCGGGTGAGGACTTTACTTTCGTTCAATATACGGATACTCAGAATGCTTATTGGAACGAACATGTACGTAACGAAGCTCAATTCGGGGCCGACACCTTGAAGAATGCTTTAGAAACCGCTGAAGCAGACTTTGTTCTCCACACGGGTGACTTTATTGAAACGGCAGAGGTCGAGGATGAGTGGATTGATATTATGGGTCAATCTCAAGAATCATTCCTTTCTGTTCCAGTAGCTCCTACAGCGGGGAACCATGACGAATATTCCTTACTTTATGGTGGGGATCCACTGATTACCAAATTTAATGAACATATGAATGTGCCAGCCGAGAATGATGCCATCGATGGTGGATCTTATTATTCTTACGATTATAATGGAGCTCACTTTGTGGTGATGAATACCAATGATAATAAGAACGAAGCAGAGAAAGCGATTGGCGAAGAACAAATGGCTTGGATGAAAGAAGATATTCAGGCAGCGCGTGACAATGGGGCATCATGGATTATCTTGGTTTACCATAAACCGATCTTCTCGCGTTCATACCATTCACTTCAAGATACCGATGTTCAAAATGTTCGTGACGAATTTATGAAACAAATTGACGAATTAGACGTCGATATTGCTTTACAAGGGCATGACCATGTCAACTCAAGAACCTATCCACTGAATTATGTCCCTTCTGAAGAAAATTTCTCAAACGGTGTGATTGATGAAGAAGCAGTAGCCAATGTGACTGAAGAAGATGGGGTTGAATACTATAATAATCCGCAAGGAACTATCTTTATCTTGCCAAATACTGGTGGAACTAAACTTTATGATGATATCTATTCTGAAGGTTTAGACCATTTAGTTAAAGTTCGACCAAAATTAAACTGGTTAACCCAAGAACAATTTGATTACTGGGCTAGCTTATTCGCATTTGCCAACCAACCTGGTGAATCAGAAGCCTTTGCTGAATCTCATTCGAATAACCGTGATTCTTCGATTCAAAACTTTGCCGTCTATACTGTCAAAAAAGATGAAATATTAATTCAAATTTATCAAGTTTCTGGCGACTTGACAAAAGATGAAGAGCGTAAAGTGGAATTAGTTCACAGCTTTGGTATTCGTAAGGATCAAGAAGCCGGTGAAGAGAATAAAGATAATAAAGATCAAGAAGAATCGACTGAGGCCGCTGAAGATAGTAGCGAAGCCGACTCTGAAAGTGACGAAGAAAGTAGTGAAGAGTCTAGTCAAGAGAGTGAAGATAGCCAAGAAAGTTCGGAAGAGAGCGAGACTTCAGCTAATTAATTTATAAAGCGAAGGTTCGAAAAAATATCCAAACGTCTTTAAAACAAGTTAAGCAAAGTTATACTGATGCTGACTTCAATTTTAAAGGCGTTTTTTAATATTTAATTCCGAGATTCTTATTGAAGGAGAGCCTTTGTTTGATTGAATTTATTTGGCACTTAAGATAGTTTGTCTTGCTTGACCTATTTTGACCTATAGATTATACTTAACAAGTACTATAAAGGAGGAAATAGAATGAACTTAGTTCCAACAGTCATTGAACAAACTTCTCGGGGCGAAAGAGCCTACGATATTTATTCACGTTTATTAAAAGACAGAATTATTATGCTGAGTGGTCCCTTTGATGATAACATGTCTAATAGTATTATTAGTCAATTATTATTCTTAGATGCGCAAGATCCTGAAAAGGATATTTATCTTTATATTAACTCCCCTGGTGGTAGTGTGACCTCTGGGATGGCAATTTATGATACCATGAATTTTATTAATGCAGATGTCCAAACCATAGTGATAGGTATGGCTGCTTCCATGGCTTCGGTCATCCTCGCGGCCGGTACTAAAGGTAAACGATGGGCTTTGCCAAACTCTGAAGTCATGATTCACCAACCTTTAGGTGGTGCACAAGGTCAAGCTACCGAAATTGAAATTGCGGCACGTCATATTCTACAAACCCGGGAGAAATTAAATCGCATCTTGGCTGATAAGACCGGTCAACCGATTGAAGTGATCGAACGCGATACTGATCGGGATAACTTTATGTCAGCTGAACGAGCTCTGGAATATGGTTTGATTGACGGCATCATGGAAAACAGTAAAAAACTAAAAGAAAAAAATAAATAAAATTTCTTAGATATGCTGTTTGAGTGCCTGACTTTAAATTCAGACGTTTAAATGTAAACCATCATTAATTATTAACTAGGAAGGTCGCTTGAATGGCAAAGCTCCTTCCATTAATGATCCACTTGACTGCCTCTGCTGATCATTCAGTATGAGCGTTAGATCAAGTGGATTTTTTTAAGAAAAGTTCTATAAGGAATCCCGAGAGATTTTATGGAAATTAGTCCTATTTCATTAAAGGGGCATTAATATTTAATAAAATGAGTTAAAGATATAAATTCGTCATACTTCACGCTATTAATACGCATTAAATTATGATATAGTATGTTCAATTGAATAATAGGAGGATGTAGTGTGACAACAAGAGTAGCAATTAATGGTTTTGGTAGAATCGGACGGTTAGCTTTACGTCGTATTTTAGAAATTGATACGGATTTAGAAATCGTGGGTATTAATTCAACTACGGATAGTGAGCAGTTAGCTTATCTATTTATGTTTGATACTGTCTATGGACGGGTTCCTTATTCAGTTGAAGCGCGTCCTGGCGAATTGATTATTGATGGCAAAACCATCAAAGTCTATACCGAACGTGATGCTGCCAAAATCCCTTGGGGTGAATTAGATGTTGATATCGTTTTAGAATGTACGGGTATTTTCTTAAAAGCGGAACAATGCCAAGCTCATATAGATGCCGGTGCTAAACATGTCGTTATTTCTGCACCAGCAAAAGATGAAACCACTAAATTAATTGTTTTCGGTATTAATGAAGATATTATTAATCCTGAAGATCGAATCATCTCTTCTGCTTCATGTTCAACCAACTGTCTGGCACCAATGGCTAAGGTACTTCATGAACAATTTGGATTAATCTCTGGGGTGATGTCAACAATTCATGCTTACACCGCTTCTCAATTTGTTCTCGATAAACGAACCAAAACTTATCGTGGCGGTCGTGCTGCAGCCATGAACATTATTCCTTATAAGACCGGTGCAGCCAAGGCAGTCGGCAAAGTTATTCCTGAATTAGAAGGAATTGTTGATGGGACAGCGATGCGAGTTCCAGTAGCAACTGGTTCCGTTATTGAGTTCTATTCTAATCTAGAAAAAGAAGTGACTGTCGAAGAAATTAACGCTGCCATGAAGGCTGCGAGCAATCCAGCTTTCGAATACAATGAATATCAAATTGTATCTTCGGATATTATTGGTTCAACTGCGGGATCTGTATTTGATGCTACTTTAACCAAGATTGTAGATAATGATGGTGATCAATTAGTTAAGACAGTCGCTTGGTATGATAATGAGTATGGCTACACCTGTAATATGATTCGTTTGGTTGAATACTATGCTGATTTAATTAAATAATCATTGATTATACTTGTCTTCACATTTTTTGAATGTTGATAGAATTTTGCTAGAAGTAACTACTGGAAGATTCATATAGTAGCGACCTCTACTGGTAAATGTTTCTTAAAATTGCCGAATATTTACTTAACCAGGAATGATTCCCTGCTGGGTAAATATTCGGTCTTTTTTCCTCTGGATATCTTTAGATATGATCACGTCTACTAAATTACTTGAACAAAGATAAAGATTGGCTAGTTTGCGAGCTAGAAAACCGACAAACAAGAAATAAAGACCTCTCGAAAGCTAAGGACAAGTGAAGTCCAATCAGAGAAAAATACATCAGTTTAGATGGACATAAAACGACCATCAATATGATTGAAAACGGGCGTATTGGTTGAATGTTGTCCAATTTGTGCTATGATTGAACCATAGTATGATACAGGTTGAGTGAAAATTCATTCTAGTTGCGATTTTCGCTGGTCGGGTATCGTCCTATTGAGGAGGTTCATCATGAAGGATGTCTTTTCATTAATTCAATCCTTGGTTCCTGAGGTGAATGAAGCCTTACTGTTGCGTTTTAATATTCTAACGTTATTGGATAAGGTTGAAACACGTATCGGGCGCAAAGTTGTGGCGCAACGTGTGGGGATGACTGAGCGTACTTTACGAACAGTGATCGATCACATGCGTGAACAAGGTCTAGTCGATGTCAACCAACAAGGCATAACCCTTACAAAATTTGGTCATGATGCTCGTTTGGACTTACAACAGGTTCTCATGAATTCTAGGACGGAGCAATTCCTAGAAATGGAAATGAAACTGGTGAAGTTATTGGGTATCGACCACTGCCGAGTCGTTCCGGGAGATGGCGATTTAGATTTATATGTTTATAAACAACTTGGTAAGGCGGTCCAAGAGATATTAATGAGATTTTTGCCTCGTCAAGAATGTGTTGTTGCTGTTACCGGTGGTTCGACCTTAGCCCGTATTGGTAAAGAATTTTCTGCCGAGTTAAGTCAAGATCACGATATAACGTTTGTGCCGACACGGGGTGGGTTCGGTGGAGCCTATGATATTCAGTCTAATACCATTGGCGGTATTATGGCTCAACAAACCAACTCCAAGTATGTTCCTTTTTTTGTTCCGGAGAATATCTCACAAGAAAGTTCCCAAGTATTGTTAAAAGATCCAACGATTCATCGCGCCGTTGAACTTTCCAAACGAGCGGATAGTTTAATCTTAAGTGTAGGATCGGCGGAGATAATTGCTGAACGACGTGATTTAACCGATGATCAAAAGATTGAAATTCACGATCGCTCTTCAGTGGGTGAAGCATTCGGTGTATTCTTTGATCGAGACGGGCGGGAGGTCTTCAAATATCCACGCATGGGCATGCAATTAGAAGATATTGAGGCTGTTCCTTTACTAATTACCGTAGTGGCAGGTAAGAAAAAAGCCGAGGCCGTCAAAGCTTTCTACAAGTTGGCCCCTAAGCACGGTTGGTTAGTATGTGACGAAGGTATCGCAAATCAGATTATTAATGGGTAGATTCCCAGATATTATAGGAGGAAAAATAATGACAAAATTAGCAATCAATGGTTTTGGACGGATTGGCCGCTTAGCTTTACGTCGTATCTTAGAAAGTGGTTCAGAATTAGAAGTCGTAGCAATCAATGATTTGACCGATAATGATGATTTAGCTTATTTATTAAAATATGACTCTGCGCAAGGGCGTTTCCCTTATTCAGTGGAAGTTAAAGATGACGATCTAGTCATTGATGGTAAAGCCATCAAGTCCTTCGCTGAGAAAGACGCAAGCAAATTACCATGGGCTGAACTTGGCATTGATTTCGTCCTTGAATGTACTGGGTTCTATGCCTCTAAAGATGCTGCCTCTGCTCACTTGGAAGCTGGAGCGAAGAAAGTCTTAATCTCAGCACCCGCTAAAGGAGATTTAAAGACCATTGTTTATGGAGTGAACCATGATATTTTAACGCCAGAAGATAAGATTGTGTCTGCTGCTTCATGTACGACCAACTGTTTAGCACCAATGGCTAAAGTTTTGAACGATAAATTTGGTTTGAAACGTGGTTTAATGTCAACCATCCATGCTTATACTGCTACTCAAAAATTACAAGACTCTCCTGGTGGACGTAAGAACCGCGCGGGTGCCTTCAATGCGATTCCAGCATCTACCGGTGCTGCCAAAGCTGTAGGTCGTGTCATTCCTGAATTAAACGGTAAGATTGATGGGACAGCAGTTCGTATCCCAACTATTACCGGATCAATGACTGAACTTTACTCTGTTCTTGACAAGAAAGTCACCGTAGAAGAAATTAATGCAGCGATGAAAGCATTCTCTGAAGTGAACTCAGCCTTTGGTTATACCGAGGATGAAATTGTTTCCGGAGACATTATTGGCCACCCTCAAGGATCTGTCTTTGATGCTACTCAAACGAATATTATGGATGCTGAAGATGGACAATTAGTTAAGACTGTATCTTGGTATGATAATGAATATGGATTCACTTCAAATATGGTGAAGACATTAGAATATTTCGTAAGTTTATAGTAAGCTATTCATAGCGGGAAGCCTTCGCGCTTCTCGCTTTTTTAAGATACTAATAAAGGAGCAAAAGATATGGCTAAGAAAACGATTCGAGATTTAAATGTAGATGGAAAAACAGTCCTAGTTCGGGTAGATTACAATGTTCCGATGCAAGATGGCAAGATTACCGATGATAAACGCATTCAAGCTTCTCTACCAACGCTCGAGTACTTAATTGAACATCAAGCCAAGATTGTTCTTTTTTCCCACATGGGTAAAGTTAAGAAGGAAGAAGATAAGGCAACCAATGATTTAAAACCCGTTGCTGAACACTTGAGTCAACTCTTAGACCAAGAAGTGATTTTCTCCCCAGATACTCATGGTCCAGTTTTGGAAGCAAAAGTCAAGGATTTAAAAGCTGGACAAATCTTACTGGTACAAAATACGCGTTATGAAGACTTAGATGGGAAGAAAGAATCAGGCAACGATGCTGAATTAGGAAAATATTGGGCCTCACTCGGCGATGTCTTTGTCAATGATGCTTTCGGTACAACTCACCGGTCTCATGCATCTAATGTCGGTATCGCTTCATATCTTGAGTCAGGTCTAGGTTTCTTAGTAGAGAAAGAAGTCAAATTCCTTGGCGATGCCGTTGACCAACCTGAGCGACCATTTGTGGCTATTCTAGGCGGAGCCAAAGTCTCAGATAAGATTAAAGTTATTGAAAAACTATTAGATAAAGCAGACAAAGTTCTGATTGGTGGGGGCATGGCTTATACCTTCTTTAAGGCTAAAGGCTATGAAATTGGTAAATCGATCGTTGAAGATGATCGTTTAGATTTAGCCCGTGATGTTATGGCCAAGGCAGGCGATAAGTTAGTCTTGCCAATTGATACAGTCGTAGCTGATCAATTTGCTAATGACGCGAAGACCCAACTGGTCAAATCTTCAGAAATCCCAGCCGATTGGGAAGGATTAGATATTGGCCCAGAGACGGTTAAATTATTTGCCGACATATTAGCAGATGCCAAGACGGTTGTTTGGAATGGACCTATGGGCGTCTTCGAAATGGAGAATTTTGCTAAAGGTACCAACGGTATTGCTGAAGCACTTGCTCAGTTACAAGATAAAGCCATTACCATTGTCGGAGGTGGCGACTCAGCCGCTGCTGTGACTCAATTAGGCTATGAAGATAAATTCAGTCACATTTCAACAGGTGGGGGAGCTTCGTTGCAATATTTAGAAGGTCAAGCTTTACCTGGAGTAGAATCAATTAACGATAAATAAGTTTTCTTTGCTAAGATGAAAGGATGAATTCAATGACACGCAAACCAATCATTGCTGGAAATTGGAAGATGAATAAGAATGTTGAAGAAGCTCAAGCCTTTGTGGAACAAGTTCGCAAAGACTTACCAGATGAAAAGAAAGTAGAAGCGGTAATTGCAGCGCCAAGTCTACTATTGGATCGGATGGTCAGTGCAGTGGGGGATAGCAGCTTGAAATTAGCTGCTCAGAATTGTTATTTTGAAGATGAAGGGGCTTTTACTGGAGAAACTTCACCTAAGGCCTTAGCTGATTTAGGTATTCAATATGTGATTATTGGTCATTCTGAACGCAGAGATTATTTCCATGAGACAGATCAAGACATTAATCAAAAAGCCCATGCGATATTCAAACACAAGATGTTGCCAATTATCTGTTGTGGCGAAAGTCTAGAACAACGTGAAGCCGGTGAAACGAAGCAATTCATTGAAGGGCAAATCAAAGCAGCCTTAGCTGGTTTGACCCATGATCAAATCCAATCATTGGTGATTGCCTATGAACCTATTTGGGCGATTGGCACAGGGAAGTCTTCTTCGGCTGAATTAGCCAATGAAACTTGTGGCCATATTCGTCAAGTCATTGCTGAAATGACCAACCCTGCTGTGGCAGAGGAAGTCCGGATTCAGTATGGGGGTTCAGTGAAACCTAATAATATCGCCGATTATATGGTTCAAGAACATATTGATGGCGCCCTTGTCGGGGGAGCTAGTTTAGAGGTAGATTCCTTCTTAGCATTATTGGGGGCGATTCAATAATGGCTAAAGCACCAGTCGCTTTAATTATCCTTGATGGATTTGGCTGCCGTGACGAAGTGAAAGGGAATGCGGTGAAGGCTGCCCATAAACCAAATTTCGACCGTTATTGGGCACAGTTCCCTCATAATCAATTGCGAGCAGATGGTCTAAATGTTGGCTTGCCTGAGGGACAAATGGGGAATTCAGAAGTCGGCCATATGAATATTGGTGCCGGTAGAATAGTCTATCAATCATTAACCCGGATTAATAAATCGATTGAAGAGGGCGGCTTCTTTAACATTCCTGAATTTCTTGACGCCATCGATTCAGCTAAACGTCAAGGAAAGTCGCTTCATATTATGGGTTTAGTCTCTGATGGGGGTGTCCACTCACACCAAAATCACTTGTTAGCTTTGGTAAAATTAGCCAAAATGCAAGGTTTAGACCAAGTTTATATCCATGCCTTCCTGGATGGACGAGATGTCGGACCCTCTACCGGACTAGGCTTCATCAAAGATTTGGAAGGCGAATTAAGTAAGATGGGTGTCGGTCAAATCGCCACCGTTTCTGGTCGCTATTACGCTATGGACCGTGATAAGCGTTGGGACCGGGTGCAACTGGCCTATAATGCAATCGTCCATGGGGTTGGCCCCGTCTATGCCAGTGCTGAGGAAGGCATTCAAGCTTCCTATCAACAGGAAGTATTTGATGAGTTTGTCGTTCCATTCGTGATAGATACTGATGAAGACCGAGCCAAGATTCAAGAAGGTGATTCAGTGATCTTCTTTAACTTCAGACCAGACCGTGCCATTCAATTGTCGACCGCCTTATCCAATCCAGAATTTCAAGGATTCGACCGCGGGGTTTATCCACGTCAACTTAACTTTATTACCTTCACTGAATACAGTGAGAGTGTGAAGGGACGAGTCGCCTTTAAGAAACTTGATTTAAAGAATACGATTGGAGAGGTTATTTCTAAGGCTGGTAAGACACAGCTACGGATTGCTGAGACTGAGAAATATCCCCATGTCACTTTCTTTATGTCTGGAGGACGTCATGAAACCTTTACTGGAGAAGAGCGCATTTTAATTAATTCACCTAAAGTAGCTACCTATGATCTCAAGCCAGAAATGTCAGCCTATGAGGTCAAAGATGCCTTAGTGGCCAAAATTAATGAAGATGTGATTGATGGAATCATTCTCAACTTTGCCAATCCAGATATGGTCGGTCATTCAGGAATGTTAGAACCGACAGTCAAGGCGATTGAAGCAGTGGATGAGTGTCTTGGAGAGATTGTCGATTTAATCTTAGCTAAAGGCGGAGCCGCAATTATTACTGCCGATCATGGTAATGCGGATGAAGTCATTGATTTACAAGGCCATCCGATGACGGCCCATACGACTAATCCTGTACCGATTATTATCACTAAGCAAGGTATTAAAGTGCGTGATGGCGGAATTCTAGCGGATTTAGCTCCAACTATGTTAGCTTTAATGGGCTTAGCCCAACCGAGTGAAATGACCGGACAATCCTTAATTGAACCTATTTAAAGGATAAATTTTGAATTTCGATAACAAAAACAATACAATAGTCCCAGAGACTTAAAATAAAGGAGAGACAAGAATGCCATATATTATTGATGTTTATGCTCGTGAGGTTCTAGATTCTCGTGGTAACCCAACTGTGGAAGTAGAAGTTCAGACTGATAGAGGTGCTTTTGGTCGGGGAATCGTCCCTTCAGGAGCTTCAACTGGAGAACATGAAGCCGTTGAATTACGTGATGGCGATCAAAGTCGTTATTCAGGTAAAGGAGTTAGTCAAGCGGTAGAGAATGTAAATACGGTTATTGCTGAAGCTTTAATTGGTTATGATGTTCGCCAACAACAAGCCATCGACCAAATTATGATTGATTTAGATGGCACCCCGAACAAAGGTAAATTAGGTGCCAACGCAATTCTTGGTGTATCTATTGCAGTAGCTCGGGCGGCGGCTGATTTCTCTGGTCTTCCTTTATACAATTACTTAGGTGGGTTCAATAGCAAAGTCTTGCCAACCCCAATGATGAACATTGTTAACGGTGGCTCTCACTCTGATGCGCCGATTGCTTTCCAAGAGTTTATGATTCTGCCAGTGGGAGCACCAAGCTTTAAAGAAGCCTTACGTTGGGGAGCCGAAATCTTCCACGCCTTAAAAGGCATTCTTAAAGATCGTGGCTTAGAAACATCTGTTGGTGATGAAGGTGGGTTCGCTCCTCGCTTCGAAGGTACTGAAGACGGCGTTGAGACCATTCTTGAAGCGATTAAGAAAGTTGGCTTAGAACCAGGAAAAGATGTCTTCTTAGGTTTCGACTGTGCAGCTTCCGAGTTCTATGAAGATGGCGTTTATGATTACACCAAATTCGAAGGTGAAGCAGGCGCTAAACGGAATGCAGAAGAACAAGTGGCCTATCTTGAAGAACTTGTCGATAAATACCCAATCATTACCATTGAAGATGGTATGGATGAAAATGACTGGGAAGGTTGGAAATTATTAACCGATCGCTTAGGCGATAAAGTTCAATTGGTTGGTGACGATTTATTGGTAACGAATACTGAGAAATTATCTCAAGCCATTGAGAAAGGTATTTCTAACTCTATCTTGATTAAAGTGAACCAAATTGGTACCCTAACTGAAACCTTTGATGCCATTGAAATGGCCAAACGCGCAGGTTATACTGCAGTTGTCTCTCACCGTTCAGGTGAAACTGAAGATTCAACCATTGCTGATATTGCCGTAGCTACTAACGCTGGCCAAATCAAGACTGGTTCCCTATCTCGGACTGACCGAATTGCGAAATATAACCAATTACTACGCATTGAAGATGAGTTGGGCGAATTAGCCAAATACCAAGGCATCAAATCATTCTATAACTTGAAGAAATAAACTCAATAGCTTAAGAATATGAGTCTGTTGCGTAAAACGCATATAAATACGCCTTTCTATAAATCGTAGAAAGGCGTATTTATATTATCGTATTATATATTAAAGAAACATTCACTTTGATGTTTTTCCTAGATTTATAAGAACTTTTATTTTAATTTATTGATGGCTAAGCGATTATTATAGGCTAAGTTAAGCAGATACTTGTACAAGGGTACAATATTTGTTGATTTAGGAAATTCTAATTTGAGTGTATTAAAAATTTCAGTACGAGATTGTAAATTGACATTCTCTAAATAAGTGATTTCAATTTCGGTTCTGTTGCAAAGTTTTCCAAAAAATCTATTTTAGTGTAAAATTGAGAAAAAAGACAGAGAGGACAGAGTAATGAATCATTTTAAAGGCAAACAATTCAAAAAAGACGTCATTATTGTCGCTGTTGGTTACTACCTGCGTTACAATCTAAGCTATCGTGAAGTTCAGGAATTGTTATATGATCGTGGAATAAATGTTTGTCATACTACGATTTATCGTTGGGTGCAAGAGTACAGCAAAGTCCTCTATTATCTTTGGAAGAAGAAAAATAGACAATCCTTCTATTCATGGAAAATGGACGAAACCTATATCAAAATTAAGGGACGTTGGCATTATCTTTATCGTGCAATTGATGCGGACGGCTTAACCTTAGATATCTGGTTACGAAAGAAACGGGATACGCAAGCAGCCTATGCTTTCTTAAAACGACTCCATAAACAGTTTGGTGAGCCGAAAGCAATTGTGACCGATAAAGCACCTTCTCTTGGCTCCGCCTTTAGAAAGTTACAGAGTGTGGGTTTATATACTAAGACAGAGCACCGAACTGTGAAGTATCTTAACAATTTAATAGAACAAGACCATCGACCTATTAAACGACGAAATAAATTTTATCAAAGTCTCCGTACAGCCTCTTCCACGATTAAGGGCATGGAGACCATTCGAGGAATATATAAAAAGAACCGAAGAAATGGAACGCTCTTCGGCTTTTCGGTGTCTACTGAAATCAAGGTATTAATGGGAATAACAGCCTAAGATATTTGGAGTTCAGAGAGGGCGCGTTTGATTTTCAAACTTCGCAACAGAACCGCTATTAATGCCGATCAAAAACAAGAAAACGTCGCGTTCGGCGTTTTTGTTGCGTCTCAAACAGAATAAAAAGTCGTTGATTTCTTGCTGCGTTCGTAATGGTTGTACATTATAACTTATTGAAATGGTCTCTCCTCTCACAAAAAGGATACATGATTTCATTCATTATACCACGAAATCGTGTATTGGACACCGGTATAAAAAAAGAACCCTATAGATATAGGATTCTCGATACACGATTTTATACAATTTCATGTATCTTATATTCAACCCGCGCCACAAGAGTATGGTTGATATATCATTTTGACTTTGAACATCTAGATAAATATAAACAAGTAATAGAGATAAAAAATGTAGTGTAATCCTTAATTATCTCTATTACTCGATTAATTTGAAGTTGTGCAATCATTCTTTAGACTGCCTTTAGCAATCGAAGTCCATTCAAAATAACAACCAAAGTACTTCCTTCATGAATAATGACACTGATTGCAATATCCGTTAAGCCTAAGAAACTAACGACAATTAAAAAAGCAACAACGGCCATTGAAAAAATAATATTCTGCCAAATAACACGGTTCATTTTCGAAGAAATATTATGAGATTGTACCAATTTAGATAAATTGTTTTGCATTAAAACTAAATCAGATACCTCTACTGCCACATCAGTCCCATCTCCCATAGCGATTCCCACATCTGCATTAACAAGAGCAGGAGCATCATTTACACCGTCTCCAACCATGGCGGTCACGCCGTATTTTTCTTTTTGTTCGTCTATAATTCTGGATTTGTCTTCCGGCATGACATTCGCAATCACTTCATCTATTCCTAATTGTTTAGCAACCGCTTTTCCCGTCATTTCTGAGTCACCAGTAATTAATGTGGTGTGTATACCTTGTTTCCTAAAATATTCAATGGTTTCTTTAGCATATTCACTCGGAACGTCCATAAGGGCAATAAGGCCTATAACCTCTTCATCTACTGCTACGTATACGACTGTCTTACCTTCTGACGCCCATTCATTATTTAAACGACTATATTCATCTGAAACATCATCAAACGAAGTCGGTTTTCCTATACGATAATTTCTCCCTTTGTAATCTCCCGTCAATCCTTTACCAATTTGGTTTTCTACTTCAATAGTTAGTTTGTTTTTTTGCTCAAACTTTCTTAGAATAGCATCTGCTAAGGGGTGATTGGATTCTTTTTCAAGAGCTACTACGATATCAATCATGTTTTCTTCGTTCACGGAATCAGCAAAATAATAATTGGTTACTTCAGGTTTTCCTTTGGTCAAGGTGCCCGTCTTATCAAATGCAATTGCTTTAATATCGGCTAATTGAGACAGGTAAGAACTACCTTTTGAAAGGACTCCTTTTTTGGCTAAATTAGAAGTCGTCGATAGCGTTGCCGAGACAGTAGCTGCTGCTAAAGCACACGGTGAAGCTGCAACTAAAAGGACCAATCCTCTATAGACACTTTGTGACCATGTCCAATCAAGTAGAAAAGGAGCCAATAACATGAATAGAGGAATGGCAATTAAAACAACTGTGACATATTTCGGTTCAAATTTTTGGATAATACTCGCAGCTTTTGTTTGGTTATCTTGGTTCTGATTCACTAATTGTAAAATTTTTGAAAATACTGTATCTTTGTTTTCTTTGGTGACTTTCATCGTGAAGGTACCTGTTCCATTGATTGTACTCCCGAAGACGCCATCTCCTTTGGATTTCTCTTTCGGGATACTTTCTCCATTAATAGACGACTCATCAATGGATGTAGATCCAGACAAAATGACGCCATCAATAGGTACTTGATCGCCATTCAACACTTGAAGTTGATCTCCCACTTTTAATTCACTGACATCCACATTTTTTGTACTACCATCAGGCAGGATTAACCGGGCAGTCGTTGGATTCATTTCGAGTAATTTCGTTATTTCTCGTTTGCTTCTTCCTTCTGCATAATCTTCCAAAAAATGTGCGCCAGAAAAAATAAGAATCAATAATGTTCCTTCCCAAAAATTCCCCATCAAAGAAGCTCCAATTGCCGCTAATCCCATTAAAATATGAGAATTAGGTATGAACTTTTTTTGTGCTTTTGAATTCTCAATTGTTTCTCCAAGGCCTTCAAGAAGAATAACGTGATACCCGGCACTGATTGTAGCGATTGAGAACAAAACATTTTGTACCAACTGATAATCTTCATTCAAAAATAGAGCAATCACTGCTAATGCTAAACCAACAAAGTACAAAACGACTGGCATTTTCCCATGATCATGGTCGTGATCGTGGTTGTGATTATGATTATGCTTTTCTTGAGACTGTTGTTCTTGGATAGTTTCCACTTCTATTGCCTCCCTATATAATTTATAATTCCTTTGTTTTCCATCATTTACTTCTTGAATCACATAAATTTCTGCTATTTCTGACTCCTTTCGTTTATTCCGAAAGTAAATCGTAATGAATCCACTTTACATATGACTAATTAATCATATGTTTGTATACTCATTTTATATCGCTATATACATTTTGTCAAGATAAAGAGAACGCCACTTCTCTTTTATAAACAAAAGATTAGCATTGTTTCGCTCATATGGTAATATAGATATGAACGAAAGGTCATATGAAAGGAATAAAAACACTATGGATATAAAAACAACTTCTCCAATCGATAAAGGATCTATTCTGTCAATAAGCAAACTATTTAAGGTGATTAGTGATCCTACACGATTGTCGGTTCTCTTTCTTTTACAGAAAAAAGAGTGTAGTGTTGGAAATATCGCTATTTCTCTGGACATGGAACAGTCCGCTATTTCTCATCAATTAAAAACGTTGAAAGACGCACGCTTAGTGAAATCAAGAAGAGAAGGAAAAAGTATGCTTTACAGTTTAGATGACCTTCATGTTTTTAGTATTCTCGAACAAGTCTTAACTCATGTTAATGAATTAGAAAAATAAAACCAATTAGTATGTAGCATACAAACTTAGGAGGTTTTTAAATGTCAAAATCAGATAAAGACCATAATCACTCGAATCAGAATCAACCGAAAAGGTTCTGTTGCAAAGTTTTCCAAAAAATCTATTTTAGTGTAAAATTGAGAAAAAAGACAGAGAGGACAGAGTAATGAATCATTTTAAAGGCAAACAATTCAAAAAAGACGTCATTATTGTCGCTGTTGGTTACTACCTGCGTTACAATCTAAGCTATCGTGAAGTTCAGGAATTGTTATATGATCGTGGAATAAATGTTTGTCATACTACGATTTATCGTTGGGTGCAAGAGTACAGCAAAGTCCTCTATTATCTTTGGAAGAAGAAAAATAGACAATCCTTCTATTCATGGAAAATGGACGAAACCTATATCAAAATTAAGGGACGTTGGCATTATCTTTATCGTGCAATTGATGCGGACGGCTTAACCTTAGATATCTGGTTACGAAAGAAACGGGATACGCAAGCAGCCTATGCTTTCTTAAAACGACTCCATAAACAGTTTGGTGAGCCGAAAGCAATTGTGACCGATAAAGCACCTTCTCTTGGCTCCGCCTTTAGAAAGTTACAGAGTGTGGGTTTATATACTAAGACAGAGCACCGAACTGTGAAGTATCTTAACAATTTAATAGAACAAGACCATCGACCTATTAAACGACGAAATAAATTTTATCAAAGTCTCCGTACAGCCTCTTCCACGATTAAGGGCATGGAGACCATTCGAGGAATATATAAAAAGAACCGAAGAAATGGAACGCTCTTCGGCTTTTCGGTGTCTACTGAAATCAAGGTATTAATGGGAATAACAGCCTAAGATATTTGGAGTTCAGAGAGGGCGCGTTTGATTTTCAAACTTCGCAACAGAACCCTTGCCGACAATATGCGGAATGGATTAGTGAAGCTTTAGATTGTATTTTAGTTAAAGCCGATCAGGTACAGGCGGTGAATGTGTCTGATTATGACTTGATGATCTTTGGGGCGCCAATCTATGCAGGGAGAATTGACCATCATCAGTTCTACGACTTAAATCCCGCTGCTAAATTAATTATTTTTACCGTAGGGATGGTAAATCCGGATGAAATAGATTTTGAGCCCTATTTACAAAGAAATTTCCCTCAACATGTTATTGAACGTGCTAAATTCTTTCATTTCAGAGGAGCTTTAAATTTTGCCAATTTGTCTTGGTATCACAAGCTATTACTTTGGGCCATGAAAAAATTCCATCTAGACAAGATGGAATTTGAAGAGTTGAAGCCGGAAGAGCGAGTAATCTTAGAAGCTTATGGGCAATCAACTTCTTATCTCGATCGTTCTTCGATTCAGCCTTTGATTGATTATGTGCGTCGTATGGATGTATAAGTTGGTTATCAGGATTTAAGCGGTCGTTGTTGTAGAAAGATTTGCCAAGCAGTAAACAATAGACCCGTGACTACACTAGGTAAGACCCATTCGAACCCGTATTGATTCAAGGGTAATTGATAAGTCCATTTAGCCAAGCTTTCCAATAATGGCAGGCCTTGCATCTGGCCAAACATATAAATCGCTTGGATCACCCCGATGACGAAGGCTCCTGAGACTGCGCCTAGATAAGTCCAATCATAAATGATGTAACGATCAAAAATGGATAAGAAAATCAGAACAATTACTACAGGATAGATGGCTGATAAAATCGGCACGGCAATGTTAATCAAAGCATCGACACCCAGTAGCGAGATGATAAATTCAATGGCAACTGTCAAGATGACAATCTGGCGATAGCTAAATTTATCCTGACTAACTTCTTCGAAGAACTGGCCACAGGTTGAGGTTAAGCCCGTTGATGTGGTTAAACAAGCAAGGGCAACGACCAAGCCCATGGCGAGTTTACCCCAACTACCTAAGAGTTGTTCAATCATTTGAATCAGAATCGTGGTTCGCGGTGTATCGGCATGATAAAAAGCCGAAACCGTTGATCCAGCGTAAGTTAAACTAGCATAGACGAGGGCGAGTAGGATAAAAGCAACGACTCCAATCCAAATACTGGCTTTAAGTTGTTGCTGTCTTTCCTGGTAACCTCGCCGTTTCAAATCATTGATGACAATCCCAGTCATCAATGAGGCTCCTAAAGCATCCATGGTCTGATAGCCTTCCCGAAAACTTAAAGCAAATAAATTCTCTGTGGACGTCTGTACCATTTTTGCTGGGGGATTGACTAGCGCAGCGATAAAGACGGCGATAAGAATGATAATTAAAGAAGGTGTTAAATACTTGCCGATAAAATCAATCACTTTACTTGAATTTAAGGCTAAGTATAAGGTTAAACCAAAGAAAATGAGTGAAGTTATCACTTGAGGAGCTTGAGGGAAAAAAGATTGAACGAATATTTCATGAGTGGTCGCTCCAGTTCTTGGCACTGAAAAGAAGGGACCAATTAACAAAATAGCGATGCCACCGATGATTTTGGCAAAGCCGGGACTAACCCTCTTGCCCAAATCTTGTGACCGTCCGCCGATAAAAGCGGTCACGATTACCCCTAAAATCGGTAATAAGGGATCCGATAAAATAAAGGCTAAAGTGGCTGTCTGCCAACGATCTCCGGCAATCACACCCAGATAAGGGGGAAATATTAAATTACCCGCACCAAAGAAGATAGCGAATAGGGCAAAACCACAGATGATAATGTCTTTCTTCTTAATATTCATATCCATCACTCGACTTTTCTATAGACTTTCAAAGATTTGTTAACTATTTTATCATATTTTCTTATAAGATGAAGGATAAAAAAGAAATATATGATAATTTAATGAGATAATCTGTTTCTCTTTACATATTTTTTACACAATAGAGGAATAAAGCACAGTATAATAAGATTAAAGGAGAGGATCTTATGAAGCGACATCGAATATGGCTGTTATTGTGTAGTCTATTATTTATTGTTGCCTGCACCAATGATAATGAAACTTCAACCGATAAGGGTGCAGACTTTGTTGCCGATGGCCATGGCCGTCAGACTTTAAGAATTGTCAGTGGGTCAGAGAATAAGGAGTTAGAGCCGATTCTTAAAGATTTCGCTAAAGAATATAAATACAATCTTGAAATGGATTATTTAGGTTCGCTCGATATTATGCGACTATTACAAGCCGAGGAAACCAATTATGATGCGGTGTGGCCCGCGTCTAGCATTTGGTTAAATTTAGGCGATCAGGCCCATCAATTAAAACACGCTGCCACGATTTCAGTTTCGCCGATTGCTTTTGGGATCCGTGAGAGTCTTGCCAAAGAATTAGGTTTTGTCGGTCGTGATGATGTCAGTATTCAAGAAATCATGACGGCAATTGATGCAGGCAAACTGAAATTTGCCATGACTTCGGCGAGTCAATCGAATTCTGGTGCGTCAGCTTATTTGGGTTTTCTCACTGCCTTGGCTGGCAAACAAGAACAAGGTTTAGCGGCCGAAGATTTGCAAAATACAGATTTACAGGACAAAGTGACCCGTTTGCTCTCCGGGGTCAATCGTTCTTCAGGAAGTTCAAATTGGCTAGTCGATCTATTTATTGATTCCAATTATGATGCCATGGTCAACTATGAAGCTCTCCTGATCCAAACTAATCAAAAATTAATCGAAGCAGGTAAAGAACCTCTTTATCTGGTCTACCCTAAGGATGGTTTAGCGATTAGTGATTCGCCACTAGCTTATATTGATCAGGGCGATGATAAGAAGGAAGAGGCTTTTCTTGAATTACAAAATTATTTGTTAACGGATGAGGTGCAATCAAGGATAGAAGCAACTGGAAAGCGGTCAGCTTTTGGCCAAGTACGCCAAGAAAATCGCTCCATCTTCAAATCCGAATGGGGGATCCAATTAGATCAAGTCCTCTCACCCATTAATTATCCTCAAGCTCCTGTGATTCTTGAAGCCTTAAACTTATATCAGACTCAATTTAAGAAGCCTGCCTTAACCATCTATGTCCTAGACTACTCTGGCTCAATGTATGGTGAGGGACGTGATCAAATGGTTGAAGCTTTGAACAAAGTATTAATTCCAGAAAATGCGGCTGAGAATTTATTGCAAGGGACAAGTAAGGATCAAACCTATATCGTGGCCTTCAATGATGATGTCGTAGCTGAAGAACATGGTCAAGGCAATGGGGAAGAGCTTCTTTCACTTTATCAAAAAGCTGAACGAATTAAGGCAAATGGAAGTACGGCGATGTATACTGCATTGAGTCGGGCTTTAGAAATTATCCAAAGTGATTATCAAGATACCATCCAAGATTATTCGCCAGCGATTATTGTCCTCTCAGATGGCCGAGCCAATGATGATGATAGTCATTTGATGGAGCAATACCAAGCCTTAAATATGGATATTCCTATTTTCTCAATTATGTTTGGCGATGCCTATGAGGATGAATTACAAAGCTTAGCCAATTTATCGAAAGCACGGATTTTCGATGGGCGGAAAGATTTAATCGAAGCTTTCCAAAGTGTGAAAGGATATAATTAAGATGACACGACAGAATTTATGGGCGGGAATCTTATCAAGTCTCGCTTTTCTTCTTATGTTTTTACTATTTAAATGGTACTGGTTGATTAGTTTGTTATTAGCTGTGGGAATATTTATTGCCGTGTATTTAATCAGTCAGCCAGCGAATAAAATAGGTGATATTGACCTGGACAACTTAAAAAATGGTTTGGAAATAAAGGATTTATATGTGGCAGCCCAACAGGATCTGCAGAAGATGAAAGAAGATCATCAAGCCTTGGCCAACTCAAGGCTGAAAGACCAGGTTCAACATTTAATTCAAATTGCTGATGATATTATGCTTTATCTTGCTGACCATCCCAGAGAAATTTCCAAATCTCGTCATTTTCTGGAATATTATTTCGAGACAGCAGCTAAAATTATCAATAATTATCATCAAATTCATTTAACCCACATTTCAAATCAAAAATTAGAACAGATAGGACAGAAAACATCGGAATCTGTCAGCTTACTTGATCAAATTTTTACTAAGCAATTAGAAGCCTACCACGAAGATAAACTCTTCGCCTTAGAAATTGAAACAGATTTATTAGAAAAGACCATTAAATTAGGAGGAGATTTACGGTGAAGTCCAAATTTTGGGGTGTGCTGATCCTGCTAGCCGTAGTGATCTCAGCCATCGCTTATAGTTTATTCCGGAGCCAGTCCCAACCTGAAGCCAACTTGAATGGCTATCTGGGAGGAGAGAAGTCGGGGCTTTTTAAGAATGAGGACTTTAAGAAGCTCATCAAGAAGAAATACAATTTGACTTTGGACTTTCATGTCAATGGATCCTATGAGATGATCCAAGGCGATTTTTCTCAACAGGATTATCTTTTTCCCTCCAGTCAATTAGCCTTAGAACTTTTTAAAAATCAGGGGAACTCCGCCAAGGATGATGAAATTGTTCTGAATACTCCGATTGTTCTTTATTCACGTAAATTAGTGGTAGATGCCTTAATTAAACAGGGGATCGTCCAACAGGAAGCCGGGACCTATTATGTGGATATGCCTAATTTGGCCCAATTAATCAAGGAGAAGAAGACTTGGCAAGATGTGGGATTAAATGCGTTAAATGGTCGCATCTTAGTCGCTACCACGGACCCTAATAAATCAAATTCAGGGAATATGTTTTTAGGCCTATTAGCAAACGCCTTGAATAATAATCAGGCTATGGATCAGCAAAGTTTAAGTGATATTTTGCCTACCATTCAACAGATTTACCAGGCCTTAGGGTATATGCAAACCTCTTCGTCAGATATGTTTAATCAATTCTTGCGTTTAGGGGTGGGGGCCTATCCTTTGATTGCTGGTTATGAGAATCAACTCCTCGAGTTCTCAAAACTTCAACCAGAGACCTATCAACAAGTCAAAGACGATATCATTATCTTGTATCCAAGGCCGACGGTCTGGTCCAGTCATGTCTATATTGCTTTAAATGACCAAGCTCAAGTGGGTATTGAAGCCTTGCTCGATGAAGAAGTACAGAACCTAGCCTGGAAGGAACATGGTTTCCGCACCATCGTCGCTGGAACGGGTGATGTGAATGAATTTAGTGTGCCAGGATTAGCCAAAGAAGTAACTCAAATCATGCCGATGCCGAATTTTGAACTGATGCAGCAACTGATGGACGCCATAAAGTAGGAGGAAAAATATGACTAAATCTGAAATTACCCTAGATTCACTGATGAAAGCGAATGCGCTGACCGATTCTGTAACTACTGATAAAGCAGTCCTGACTCAACAGGTCGAACAAAAGGTCGCCGAACTATCTGAGGAAGATCGTCAACGGGTTAATGAAATCAAACAAGAGATCGATATGCAGGACTCAACCTTACTGACCGTCTATGGGAGCGAATCTCAGAAGAACATTGCGCAATTCTCTGATACCATTCTAGCCGAAGTACGCTCGAAAGATGTTGGGGATGTTGGTAATTTAATGGCTGATTTGATGGTCAAAGTTAAAGACCTAGATATTACGCAGATTCAAGATGAGGGCTTATTAGCCAAACTTCCTTTCTTCAAAAATGCTAAACGCTCGGTAGAAAAATACCTGGCACGTTATGATAATATGGAACATCAAATTGATAAAATCCAAGGACAGTTAGAGAATGCCCGGATGGAACTACTCAAGGATATCGGCGTATTTGATAAGCTTTATGAGAAGAATGTAGCCTATTTCAATGAGCTTCAGTTATATATTGTAGCGGGTGAAGAGAAGATTGAAGAATTGCGCCAAGAAGTAATCCCTTCTTTACTTGAGCAAGCCAAGACCAGTGGGGATCCGATGGCCAGCCAAGTGGTCAATGATTTCCAAGAAACCGTTAACCGATTCGAAAAGAAAGTCCATGATTTAAAAACGTCAAAAACGGTAGCAATCCAAACCGCACCCCAAATCAAACTGATTCAAAATAATGACAAATTGTTGGTTGATAAGGTGTCTGATGCGATTACCAATACCATTCCATTATGGAAATCGCAAGTGGTGATTGCTCTAGGTATGAATAAGCAAAAACAAGTCTTAGAAATGCAGCGTGAAGTTTCTGATACAACGAATGAATTATTAAAGCGAAATTCAGCTGCCTTGAAGAAGAATACAGTTGAAGTCGCTAAAGAAGCTGAACGGTCCACCATTGATATTGAAACCTTGAAGAAGGTCAATGAAGATTTAATTTCTACCATTGAAGAGTCCATTCAGATTCATCAAAATGCAAAGAAAGCGCGCCAAGAAGCAGAAGTAGAAATTAAGAAAATCGAGGAAAATCTACAACAAACCTTGTTAAAGACGATTTCATAAGGATATTAAGTTGATTAAAAAAATGAGCCCTAACTGATTGAAAAAGACAGTTAGGGCTTATTTATCATTAAGTTATACAAACAAAAATATCACTAATCGATGATCCTTTTATTATTTTATTTATTATGGTTCCTTTGATGTAAGCCAAATGCTTGTTGAATAGGTAGGGTGAAATACACTCCCTGATGAGCGGACATCAATTTTGGATGTTCTTGAATCCTTGTAAAAATTCGATCTGTTTGTTCTTTAGTATCGATAATGAAAAAGATAAACTTTTCTGGATTGATTGGTATGCGGAAATAATGTTCGATTGCTTCTTCTTTAAGGATTCCTCGGCCATGTAGTAAGGTTCCTCCATGTATTTGCAGTTCTTCTAGCAAATCAGTCAGAGTTTCAAAGAGGGGGTCCGTGATAATCGCCACCAATAAACTTAAGGACTTATCCATAAGTACTGGTGTTCTTTCCTTGTCTTTGGTTATGTCTTTACTAAATTGGTCGACATCGAATGAGTATAGTCGCATGCCTTTACTTTGGCTAATTTGAAATTGATGTTCTAGTCCTTTAAAAACTTCACTCACCTTTGTCTTGGGCATGACCGATAATAGTAAATCTTTTTGGGGAGCCTGTTCAAGCCCCAGAACTCTAGAGATTTCTTCTTTTATTAAGCTAATGCCGGTAAATATAGTACCACCGCGTGGTTGATAAGATTGGAAATGGTCAATGAAATCTTGACGTCGCTGGTGTCGATAAGTTGCCAAGATAAGTTGATTTGATAGGGATGGTTCTTGCCAATCATTGTCGCTCAAATTACTATGTAAATCCAAGTTGAAGTTGGCTGATAATAAGAAAATAATGCCATGATTGGCTTGATCCATCTTAAAGTCTTTCACCAATTGATTTAAGATGGGTATCAGACGATTTTTTCTTTCAAAAAGAAGAATCATCTTTCTTTTTTCTTTTCGTATGCCCATCAGTTTTAGCAAGCTAGAAGAAACCAAGCCCTCAGCGGGAATACTAATCCCACCTGCTAGACCGTATTTAGTGGCTTGTTTGATAAACTTTCGATCATTTGCTTGATTGACGATAGCGACCGCCATCATTAGTTCGTTCTTTTCTTCAGTATTCATCAAATTCCTCCTTTCAGTCTTCGGCTTGATCTTGTTGCTTTTGATAAATGAGTCCAAGTATTTGAACACAAAGAATCGGGGTCATCGCTACAATTCCAATCATACCAAAACCATCTCTTAAAGGTTCAGCATGGGGATGAGCTTGAGCAATCCCCTGGATAAAAGCAAAAATAAAAGTTCCAGTCATTGGCCCTGAGGCTGTTCCCCCCGAATCGAGGGCGAGTCCGACAAAGAGCGGCGAAACCTTATTGGCAAGTATTAATATCAAAGCAAAACCGATAAATAAGATGCCCCATAAATTAAGGTTAGGGACTAGAATTTTGGCGATTGATAAGACAATAGCCAAACCTATCGAGATTGAAAGTGTCATGAGTATCGGTAATTTGGCTACTGCTCCACCTGTCACCATTTCCATTTGGTCGATTAATACGTAAATAGCCGGTTCAGCCAAGATGGCGACCACCCCAAGTATAAAGCCAATCAGCATTAACCATATGGTCGATACCTGTATGTATAAATTCTCTCCAAGGATACGCCCTAGAGGCATAAAACCGGTTGAAACTCCCAGTAGAAAGAGGGTTAACCCTACAGCTAGATAAAGAAAACCTAGTAAACTATCTCGAATCATTCGCTGACTTTGCTTCTCAATGAAATAATGATACATGGCGAAGATAAATAGAAGTGGTCCTAATCCAAAAATGACTTGTTTGATACTTTGAAAAGCCTGGGTTAGGAAAAAAGAGATAAAATTTTCCGAAGGATTAAGGCCAACCGCTTCTATGTCAGTGATATCTATATTAAGTTGAGGGGTTAATAGGCCTAAAATTATGACTGCTAGAATTGGACCGATCGAGGTAATGCCAACTAGACCAAAGTGATCGTCCTCGGTTGGATTGTCGGTCATCGAGCTAATCCCTTGAGAAATCGCTAAGATAAAAGGCACAGTCATCACGCCCGTCGTGGCCCCAGAAGCATCGAAGGCAAAGGCAAATATCGTATCGTCAATAAAGAAAGAAAGTAAGAATACGAGTAAATACCCCAACATCATGATGGTTCGCAGATTCCAACGAAATACAATTCGAAAAATCCCCAAGGCCATAAAAACAGCAATTCCTAGCGAGACAATAATAATCACACTAAGCTGACTAATTGCTTGGAAACTTCCCCGCTCAATTTGATGCGCTAAAATAGTGAGTGAGGGTTCCGCAATCGAGATGATAAAACCTACCCCTGCAGTTGCAAGAAATAAATGGTGTTTACTTTTCAGTCTGGTTAATCCTTGCCCCAACATCCGTCCCATCTGGCTGGCAGAAATATCAACACCTAGCATGAATAAGGCCAATCCTACTATCAGCAATAAACTCGAGGCAAAAAATATCAGTAAGGATGCTCTGGGTAGTGATAAAATAAATAAATCAATGAATATCACTAAAATATTAATCGGTATTATCGCAATCATGACTTCTTTGATTTTATCTAACATAGACGACCTCCTTATTTATATAATTTTATAATTATATCTATCATACCATAAGTTTTTTCTTAGTTGAGAAGATGCAAAAAGATAGTCTGATGACTTTGAACATTCAAGGGGAGTATGTAGAATAAAAGGCCGACCCACAAAAGTATCTTTTGTAGACCGGTCTTTTAGAAAATTTTGTATTGAAGATTTTGATATTCTTAATAAGAAACTAAGCCGATGACAATTTCGGTTCAGATAATTATTTATTCATTAATGTCTGAGATGCCAGGTTCAGTCATCTTGTATGGATCCAGAATCTTATAAAGCGTTTCTGAACTTAATAATTTCTCTTCGAGGATTAATTCACGGACTGATTTTCCTGAAGCCAGAGCTTGGTTGGCTAAATCGGCTGCTTTCTGGTAGCCAACAAAAGGAACAATGGCAGTAATAATACCAATTGAATTTTCGACCATTTCTTGGCTTCGACCTGCATTGGCAGTAATGCCTACAATACAATTGTCAATCCAGGTGCGTATACCGTGGGTTAAGATGGTGATAGATTCAAACAGTGAGTAAAAGATAATCGGTTCAAAGGCATTCAATTCCAATTGACCAGCTTCAACGGCCATGGTAATGGTTGTATCATTACCCACAATTCTGAAAGCAATTTGGTTGATTACTTCTGGAATGACTGGGTTTACCTTACCGGGCATAATTGAAGAACCGTTTTGTTTCTTAGGTAAGTTAATTTCGTTAAAGCCTGTTTTAGGACCGGAAGACATAAGTCGTAAGTCATTGGCAATTTTTGAAAAGGCAATGGCACAATTCTTAAGTTGACTTGAAACAGCGGCAAAGGTATCAATATGTTGAGTGCCATCAATCAGATTTTCGGTTTGGACTAATGGAAGTTGGCTATATTCAGCTAATTTAGGTACGACGTGATCGACATAGAAACGGTCTGCATTAAGACCTGTTCCAATCGCTGTTCCCCCTAAGTTTACTTGATGCATTTCCTCTAAGACTTTATCCAAACGACGAATATTACGTTCGACGGCTTCTTGGTAGGCAGTAAATTCTTGACCTAAACGGATAGGGATAGCATCTTGCATTTGAGTCCGTCCCATCTTAATAATATGGTCGAATTCTTTAGCTTTATCGCCAAATGCTGAGGCCAAACGAGTTAATTCTTGACGTAAATCTTTGCTAAGTTGAATGACAGTCATTTTACCAGCGGTTGGAATGACATCGTTAGTCGATTGACCATAGTTGACATGATCATTTGGATGGACTGTTTGATAATCACCGAGTTTGCCATGTAAGATTTCTGAAGCGCGATTAGCTAGGACCTCATTAATATTCATATTCATCGAAGTTCCGGCTCCACCTTGTATCGGATCTACAATAAATTGTTCTAGATGCTCTCCATTAATGATCTCATCGCAGGCTTGGCTGATAGCTTGTGCCTTTGTTTGACTCAAAAGTTGAATTTCAGCATTGGTTAAGGCAGCCGCTTTCTTGATATAAGCCAAACTTTTGATAAAGATTGGATTGAGTTGGTATCCGGTAATTGGGAAGTTTTCTTTGGCGCGAATCGTTTGAACACCGTAATAGGCATCAATAGGAACATCATGTGAACCAATGGAATCAAATTCTTTTCTATACGACTTGCTATCTTTAAGCATTCAGAATCCTCCTATTATTGTAAGCGTTGCCCTTATTATAGGGGGGTAAAAGGATGTACTCCAATACATTTTAGTTTATAATAGATATAATCAAAAGCTTATAGAAGGAGCGAGAATTATGTTTCAAGGCTTAGAATATGTCATGGCCGTCTATGAGGAGAAAAGTTTCTCTAAAGCCGCCAAGAAATTATTTATTTCCCAGCCATCCTTAAGTGCCAATATTAAACGAATCGAGAAGAAATTGGGGTTACCGATATTTGATCGGTCGACGATTCCATTGACACTGACAGAATTTGGTCATGAATATATTACTAAGGCGCAGGAAATTGCCCGAATTGAGGATGACTTTGCCAAATATATTAGCGACTACTCTAATTTACAACGGGGGAAATTAATTTTTGGTGGGACCAGTCTCTTTGCGTCACTCATTTTGCCTAAATTGATGGCCGAATTTTCACAAACTTACCCTAACTTAGATCTCGATTTAGTGGAGGAGACGACCAATACATTAGTCAAAATGTTGAATGACGGGCAAATCGATATTTTGATCGATAATACTGAATTAGATGCAGAAATTTTTGATCGCGTTTTATATGGACATGAGTCGCTATTTTTAGCCATTCCTGGAGAATTTTCGATTAATCAAGAGTTAAAGGAATATCAATTCACTGCTCAAGAAATTCGCCAGTCCTATCCAAACTTAACTCATAAACCAAGTCTACCTTTGCATTTAATGGAAGATCAACCCTTTGTGTTGTTAAAAGAAGATAATGACACCGGTGAGCGAGCTCGCCAAATTTGTCAGGACAATGAGTTTGAACCGCTGGTTTCTTTTCAAGTGGACCAACAAATGACCGCTTATAATATTACTTCTTCAGGCATGGCGGTTTCGTTTGTCGGGACGACCTTGATTTCAAAGACACCCGGTCGTGATAATGTGATTTATTATCGCTTAGATGATCAGCCAGCGCATCGGAATCTGTATTTCTACTGGAAACGAGATCGTTATCATTCCAACGCTTTACGCAAGTTTATTGAATTAATTAAGTAAAGAAGTTGAAAAGGGTTTCATTTTTCTCCGACTATAGTATAATTGAGCCGGTATAAAAATTTATTTCAAAATAAACAGGGGGTTATAACTTGGAATTTCGTATTGAGCACGATTCATTAGGAGAGGTCAAAGTACCTGCTGATAAATACTGGGGGGCCCAAACCCAGCGAAGTTTCCAAAACTTTAAAATCGGTCAGGACAGGATGCCGCTTCCGCTGATTTATAACTTTGCCGTTTTGAAGAAAGCAGCTGCACTGACTAACTATCAGCTAGGTAAGTTGGATCAAGAGCGTTGTCAACTGATCTGTCAAGTTTGTGATGAAATCCAGGAAGGGCGTTTGGATGAGCATTTTCCTTTGGTTGTCTGGCAAACGGGATCTGGTACCCAATCGAATATGAATGTGAATGAAGTGATTGCTAATCGAGGGAATGAAATTGCCGGGCAAGTTTTGTTACATCCCAATGATCATGTGAATATGTCACAATCTTCGAACGATACCTTCCCAACGGCGATGCACTTAGTTGCTGTGAATCTGGTCGAAGAGCAGTTGCTACCTGCTATCGCAGATTTAAGTCAAACCTTCCAAGATTTGAGTCAACAGTACCAACACTTGATTAAGGTAGGTCGCACTCATTTGCAAGATGCTACGCCGATTACTTTTGGTCAGGAAGTTTCTGGTTGGCAGGCTTCCTTGGACCGTGACCAAAGAATGATTGAGCGGAGTCTGCAAGATGTGTACGAGATTGCTCTAGGTGGAACTGCGGTGGGTACCGGACTCAATGCACCGGCTGGCTTTGCTGAACGTGTGGCTGAGCAAATTGCTGATTTGACGGGTTATCCGATTCGAACAGCTGAGAATAAGTTCCATGCCTTAAGCTCTAAGGATGAGTTAGTCTTTCTACATGGGGCTTTGAAAGCTTTAGCTGCGGATGCTTTAAAGATTGCCAACGATATTCGCTGGCTCGCTTCTGGTCCTCGTTGTGGTTTAGCTGAAATTACCATCCCAGCTAATGAACCAGGCTCATCCATTATGCCTGGCAAGGTCAATCCGACCCAATCCGAGGCTTTAACCATGGTCGCTGTTCAAGTCATGGCTAACGATGTAGCTGTTGGTTTAGCTGCGTCTCAAGGAAATTTTGAATTGAATGTGTATATGCCAGTGATGATTAAGAACGTGATTGAATCGATCCAATTACTGGCGGATGCCTTAAATTCCTTCAATAAGAATTGCGCTCAAGGCATTGAAGCTAATGAATCCGTCATGGCAGAGAATTTACAAGCGTCCTTGATGTTGGTAACCCGGTTAAATCCAGTGATTGGCTATGAGAAAGCTGCTCAAGTCGCTAAGAAAGCCTACGAAGAGTCTATCAGTCTAAAAGAAGCCAGTGTTCAATTAGGTTACCTAAGTGAAGAAGAGTATGATCAAATCATTAAACCAGAAGAAATGATCTAAATAGGAGGAAATATTATGGACGTATTTGAGAAAGCCTTACAAATGCATTATGACTTAAATGGCAAAATTGAAGTCATTTCTCGTGCTAAGATTGAGAGTTCAGAAGATTTATCCTTAGCCTACTCTCCAGGAGTTGCGGAACCTTGTCGTGTTATTGCTAAAGACTACAATGAATCTTTTAAACTTACGCGTCGCTCTAATCTCGTCGCGGTCATTACCAATGGGACTGCTGTACTTGGTTTAGGGAATATTGGTCCGGCAGCAGCGATGCCAGTTATGGAAGGAAAATGTGCTCTCTTCAAACATTTTGCCGGTGTTGATGCCTTCCCTATTTGTGTCGATACTGAAGATATTGACCAAATGGTTGAATCCATTGCATTAATTTCAAAAAGTTTTGGCGGGATTAATTTAGAAGATATTTCTGCTCCCGCTTGCTTTGAAATTGAACGTCGCTTGAAAGAAAAATGTGACATTCCAATTTTCCACGATGATCAACATGGTACGGCGATTGTGACTGCGGCGGCTTTGATTAATGCCCTGAAGATTTCAAACAAGCAAATGGGACAATTAAAAATCGTCATTAATGGAGCCGGAGCTGCTGGTGTAGCGATTGCTAAATTATTAGATACGATGAAGTTTGGTCAAATTATTATGTGTGATAGTCATGGAATCATTTGTGAAGGCGATCCAAGACTCAACCAAGAAAAAGAAGAAATTGCAAAAATTACTAACTTAGACCATCAAACGGGAACATTGGCGGATGCACTAAAGGGTGCGGATGTATTTATTGGTGTTTCAGTTCCAGGTACGGTTACTAAGGAAATGGTTCAATCAATGAATGAGGGGATTATCTTTGCCATGGCTAATCCGATTCCAGAGATTATGCCAGAAGACGCCCTTGAAGCAGGTGCATTGATTGTCGGTACGGGTCGTTCAGATTATCCAAATCAAATTAACAATGTTTTAGCTTTCCCAGGAATCTTTAAAGGCGCTTTATCCGTGGGCGCTAAAGAAATTACCGAAAAGATGAAAGAGGAAGCGGCCTATGCGATTGCCAAGATGGTTCCAGATGATCAGCTTACAGCAGAAAATATTATCGTTTCAGCTTTAAATCGTGAGGTTGCGGATGTGGTAGCTAAGGCTGTAGCAGACTGTGCGCGCGAACAAGGGATTACCCGAGAATAAAATATTTAAAATGTAAAAATTGGTTGATAAAATCAATTCCACCAGAAGATCTAGGCTTTAATGAGCCTAGGTCTTTTATTTTATTGAGTCTATTCTATCCAAAAACAAACTTTATTGAACCATCGCTCATGCAAGAGACCGTCTTTCAAAGCATACGCTTTTTCAGACTAAATCCACTAGACCATCTCTAAGCAACAAGTTGCAAAGTGATGGTAAGCTGGGTGGATTTTCATATTTCTTGCCAGTAGCTCTGGTTCAAAATTTGTTTTTTTTTGATATGGTTCAGAAAATTAAGATTTGTACAATAATAATTATGTGAATTGAACGAAATATTAAGTGGGTTATTTATAAAAATCTAGTTTGAGTTATTCACATCAATTCATGAACAGGGTGAATCAATTGGGCACCGTCTTCCGTTTATCTGATAAGCTTCAGACTTACTTTTACGACTCAGGCCCTAATAGTCGAGGGCTTCAAGGGACTGATGTGAGTAAAGTATGCTGAGCCGATGGCTTTCACTCTGCCATCTAATTCCTAGCAAGTCATGAATTTCAAATAACTGGGTTCAAATTAAGAATGTATATCTTTGGTCAATAAGTTTGACCTGATTAAGTTGGTTTAGTGTATAATAATATCCTGTAGGAGGATAGCCATGCAGAAAAATAAAACAGAGCAGGATTTTATGATACATGGACCCATTATGAAAGTTATTCTAACCATCTCTGCTCCTTTAATGCTAAACAATTTGGTTCGGACCTTGTATACGGTAACGGACGGATTATATGTGGCGCAGCTGTCTGCTGAAGATTTCGCAGCGACCGCTTTCACTTGGCCACTAAATTTTCTATTTATTTCAATCGGGATGGGGATTGGAGTGGCAGCGACTGCTTTAATTGCTCAACATATCGGTGCAAAACAAAACAATTTTGTCCGATATTATATAGATAATACTTTATTGATCACATCGCTTGCTGGATTAACGATTGCTTTTTTTGGCTATTTATTAACCCCATGGATGTTGCGCCTGATGGGTGGGCAGGGCCAATTTTTAGAAAAAGCGATCATTTATTTACAGATAAATTTTATTGGTATTATATTTGATTTTGGTTTCTTTGGTTATCAAGCGATTTTAAATGCTCAAGGAAAGACGAAAACCATTACGTTAATTTCAGCGATTTCAATGTTTTTGAATATTATTTTAGACCCTTTCTTTATTTATCAGAAAGTGCCTGTGATTGGTTTAGCTGGTTTAGGTATGGGAATCGCTGGTGCTGCCTGGGCAACCATTATTGCCAAGATTGTGCTCTATCTCTTAGCGATTAGTGCGGTTCATCGGCAAACACCGATTCCGATGAAGTTCTTAAATTGGCAATATCAACCGGCCATTAGTTGGCATATTTTAAAAGTCGCCTTGCCTTCGTCAATGGGTTATAGTGGGGCAGCTCTAGGGTTTACAGTAATGAATTCCTTAATTCAATCTTATGGAACCAATACCTTGGCTGCTTTCTCGATGGTGAATCGTATTTCTGATTTATTGATGCAGCCTCAATTAGGCATTGGAATGGCTTTGACCTCGATTATTGGTCAGAATATGGGAGCTCGTCAATACGATCGTAGTTTCTTGATCTTTAAACGAGCGATTCAATTTATTATGCTGATGTCGGTGATTGCTTCCGCTTTGGTTTTAATTTTTAAGGACCAGGTCTTAGGAATCTTCATTGCCGGACAAGCGGATCCTGATTTGTGGTTACAAGCGAAAGAATACGTGGATTATACAGCATTTATTATTTTCTTTATGGGACTGTTTTCTGCCTTTAATGGTTTCTTCCAGGGTTGCGGCCAAACCAAGTATGCCATGTATATGTCAGTGGGACGTCTTTGGTTTATCCGTCTGCCTCTGATTATGATCATGAGTTATTTTACAGATTTAGGTTCAACAGGGATCTGGATTGCCATGTTACTTTCAAATATGCTTATTGTATTGTATGGTTATTATATTTATCGGACCCGTAATTGGACCAGTCTGATTCAATCCCGATCCTGATTGATAAATTCTTAACCGTGTTAGACGATAATACATATGTGACAAAAAAACATAAAAAAATAGGAAGCTTCTGATACACTATGTTTGAGCAGAACAGTGAAAGGAGCTTCCTATGAAACTCATTATAACAGAAGAAATGCGCTATCGGAAAAAAGTTGTCGAATATGCGATAAAATATAATAACAATGCAGCGGCCGCTAGACGATATCATACGAGCCGCCAGAATGTGAAACGTTGGCGGGATCGCTACGATGGCAGTTGGGATAGTTTACGATTAAAGAGTCGCCGACCCCATTCCCATCCGAATCAGCATCGTCCTAAAGAACTTGAAATCATTCAACAAAAATATCAACGGTATGGTCATGAAGGACTTGCCGAGGTATACGTTCAATGCCGTCGTCAAGGATACACCCGAAGCTATGACTCGATGTGTAAGCAAGTGCGCCTAAGAGGTTGGAATCGCAACGAGAAACCGGTCAAAAAGACCTATCCGAAAACAAACTGGCGTCCTCATCTCGTCACATATCCGGGTGAAAAGGTCCAAATCGATATCAAATATGTTCCTCAACAGTGTATTCGTTGGGATAGCCATGGGAAACGTTATTATCAAATCACAGCCATCGACGAATACAGTCGAAAACGAGTCTGTAAAATTGTTGACGAAAAAAGTGTGACGCATACGGCGACCTTTCTCATTGATTTAGAAGACAAATTTGGTTTTAAGATCGACACCATTCAAACCGATAATGGGTCAGAATTTACAAACTCAATGCATGATACCCAACAGCTCAGTGTATTTGAAGAAGTGCTAGCCATGAAAGGGATTCGTTATCAACGCACCCGACCTTACTCTCCATGGCAAAATGGCATTGTAGAACGGAGTCATCGAGAAGATAGTGAACGCATTTATGGTCGTGTATTTGATTCAGAAGCCCAGTTGATCGCGGCCCATCAACGTTACATAAACCGCGGGAATAACGTTCATCGCAAACAATTAAACTTTAAAAGCCCGAATGAAGTGGTTAAAGAATATTTTGAGACGACGATGTCCTAGCCTTAACCAGTTTATCTTTTTCCTGGGGACGGTCAAGGATCGCGGTGCTTTCCTCCTTGACCGTCCCCAGGAAAAAGATGATTGAATGATAGGCTCGGCCAGCATCAGAAGTTTTCTATATTTGTAACATATGTTTGACAACTCTAGAGATCCTGATTGATAAATTCTTAACCGCTTATAGTTATTTAAATTTATTTGTGTTAGAATTACCTTTGTATATTTGATTAAAGGAGGATCACTTTGAAACAGATTCTGTTAACTGCATTAGTTATTGTTGCTGTGTTGATTATCATCTTTGTCGTTATGCAACCTTCAAAGTCTAATGCGGCAAGTATGTTAAGTGGTGGCGATGATGGCCAACCTAAAGCGAAGGCTAGAGGTTTTGAAGCCTTTTTAATTCGAGCTACGACGGTACTCGCAATTTTATTTTTTGTATTAGCGATTAGTTTGGCTGTTATTGGCTAATTATTTAACTTTAGGTCTCTGGTGAGGGTCATCAGAGATTTTTTTAATAGTTCATGTTAGAATGAATATATTCAGGAAGGGGTATGGCGACTTGGACAGATTGGAAGGAGCAAGATTTTATCAAGGAGATGATTCGGAGGTCGGAATCATTCTCCTCCATGCCTATACGGGTTCGCCGATGGATGTCAATCTGCTCGCTAACCGGTTAAAAAGGGAAGGCTATCAAGTCTTAAGCCCCTTATTTGCCGGTCATGGTAGCCAAAATATTTATGATCTTTTTGAAGGAAATATAGAAATTTGGCAACAACAGACCCGCGATGCCATCGCTTGGATGACTCAACGTGATTATCGTGATTTGTTTATTTTTGGCTTATCGATGGGCGGTTTGTTAGCTTCTTGGGCTTTGTGTCAGGATGATTTTGCGTTAAGGGCGGGGGGGATTTTTAATTCTCCGGTAATGACCCAACGGCCGATAAATATTCAATCAGCCTTTGACCAGTTTGCTCAGACGCTCTATCAAAATAAATTCGCATCAGATTATCAGACTGTTCGTCAAGATATTCTTAAATCTCATCGAGCACAGATTCAAGAGATCGAAAGCTTTAAGGAAAGTCTCCGACCATTAATGAGCCAACTTAAGCGTCCCTATTTTATTGCCCAATCTTTACAAGATGAACTGATAAATCCAAACGATGCCGCTATATTAGCTCAAGCTTTACCTGATAACTTAGTCGTTTATCATGAGTATCCCGAGAATACCCATGTTATTACGGTAAATCCCCAACGTTCTGACTTTGAAAAGGATTTGTTAGAATTTATTGATCAGAATCGCTCGCAGAAGAAAGGTGGCTACCATGAGTCTATCTAAATTAGAACGAGATTTATTAGATTTTTTTGAAGGTCATGCTGAACAGGCCTTTAGGGCTGGAGATTTGGCTGCATTATTTGAAATGACTTCAAATCGACAATACAAACGACTAGTCAAAGCCTTAAATTTCTTAGAAAATCAAGGAGATTTACATATTAACCAACGAGGGCAGTACCAGTGGCGACCATCCCAACGAAGAGTGATTGGGACTTATCGTGCCAATGCCAAGGGTTTTGGTTTTATTACTTATGATGAGAATCTAACCGATTTATTTGTTCCTCAAGGCGATCAAGGGAATGCTTTGAATGGGGATACTGTTGAAGCCGAAATTATTAAAGAAGTTGACCCACAGACCGGTAAAGGCTCTTTGGCTAAAATTATTAAAGTAGTCGAACGAGCTAGTCAACAAGTGGTTGGCGAGTTTGTCGGTTTTGATAGTGATGAGCGTCAACAGACAGGTTATCTAGGATGTTTAATACCACAAGGCGAATTATCTAAAGATTTGCGCGTATTTGTCTTGCCTGATGGCATTCACCCGGCAGCAAGTAGTATCTGTATTGCTGAAATTAAGTCCTATCCTAGCCGCGAACATCCGCAACGCATTGAAGTGTTGATTACTAAGGAAATTGGACATAAAGATGAACCAGGTGTGGATATTCTTTCAATACTCTATCAATTTAATATTCCTCATGAATTTCCTGAAGAAGTTAAGCGAGAAGCGGAAGCTATCCCTCAGGAGATTCAAGCAGAAGATCTTCAAGGTCGCTTAGATTTAAGAGACCAGTTAATTATTACCATTGATGGGGCTTCAGCTAAAGATATTGATGATGCCATCTCCTTGGAAAAATTAGGACCAGACACCTATCGGCTAGGTGTCCATATTGCCGATGTAGCCCACTATGTTCAAGAAGGCTCGGCCATTGATCGCGAGGCCCTAGATCGAGGCACTTCAGTTTATTTGACGGATCGTGTGGTTCCAATGTTACCTCAACGATTATCGAATGGTATCTGTTCGCTGCTTCCTCATGAAGAACGCTTGGCGGTCTCTTGTATTATGGATATTAATGGTCAGGGTAAAGTCATTAAACATCAATTGGCTTTGTCAGTGATTGAATCGTCATATCGGATGACCTATGACGATGTGAATGCCATGATTGAAGGACAAAGCGAAGTTATCGATCAATACCAAGAAATTGCGACGATGGTTGAACAAATGGTTGAGGTTCATCAGATTCTTGAACAAATGCGTCGAGAACGCGGAGCCTTGGACTTCGATGCTAAAGAAGCAGAAATAGTGGTCGATGACCAAGGACATCCGACTGAAATTCTTTTAAGAGAACGGGAAACCGCAGAACGTTTAATCGAATCATTTATGTTAGTGGCCAATGAAACGATTGCCGCCGATTACCAAGCCAAGCATCTGCCATTTCTTTATCGGATTCATGAACAACCTGATGAGGAACGGATGGATCGATTCGCCGAGTTCGTGACGGCTTTTGGTATTATATTGCGCGGGAACACAGCGAATATAACCCCTAAACAATTACAGAAGATGTTAGTATCCATTAAGGATGAACCCTATGAAACTGTAGTTTCGATGATGATGCTACGTAGTATGCAACAAGCCAAGTATAGTGAAGAACCCTTAGGACATTATGGACTAGCGACTCGAGATTATACCCACTTTACTGCACCTATTCGTCGATATCCAGATTTGTTAGTACATCGCCTAATTCATCTGTATTTAAGTGGGAAGCTATCGGCTAAGGAACGTCACCGATGGGAAGAAAAGATTCCCGGTATCGCTGAACACACCTCAAAGATGGAGCGGCGAGCTGTTGATGCTGAACGGGAAACCGAAGCCCTGAAGAAAGCCGAATACATGGAAGATAAGATTGGCCAAGAATTTGATGGTATTATTACTTCCGTGACGAATTTTGGTATTTTTGTCTCCTTAGCGAATACGGTAGAAGGTTTAATTAAACTTTCTGACTTGAAAGGGGACTATTATAAATTTCATCAGGAGCACATGATGTTGATTGGTGAGAGAACAGGTAAAGTCTTTCGAATTGGCCAAGCAGTGCGGATCGAAGTGGAACATGTCGATGTTGAAGAAAGAGAAATCGATTTCAAGCTGATTGATGCCGAAGTGGTCGAAGGAATTGCTGTCTATCCGGTGAAACAAATTCGTGATCGGGGTGGACGTTCTCGTTCGGACCAACGGAAACGAAATAAAAAGACCGAAAAGAAACCTATGGCAAAGAAAAAGAAGAAATTTAAGATTAGAAAACGCAAATAAGTTGTAAGTTTAGGAAGAAGTGATGCTATGTCGGCAAAACCCTTAGATAAACCTTTAGCTCAAAATCGAAAAGCCCGCCATGACTATGAAATTCTAGAGACTTATGAGGCAGGCATTGTTCTTAAAGGAACGGAAATCAAATCGATCCGAGCTGGAAAGATTAATATTCAAGATGGTTTTGTGAGCCTGCACCATGGCGAAGCTTGGTTAAAGAATGTTCATATTAGTCATTATGAGCAAGGGAATATCTTTAACCATGATCCTTTAAGGGAACGTAAGTTACTCTTACATAAACGTGAAATCTATAAACTAGGAGTAGAAGTTAAGCAAAACCGTTTAACCGTTATTCCTTTGAAAGTCTATTTAGTTCGCGGTCGGGCAAAAGTTTTGCTTGGTCTAGCCCGGGGTAAGAAGAAATATGACAAACGTCAAGCCTTGAAGCAAGAACAAATGAAACGAGATATTGATCGCGCCTTAAAAAAATATTGAGTATAAATAAAAAAAGACTTATCACGATGTAGATAGTCTGGCGGATTTTATAATCAACTTAGCCACCGCTAAAATATAAAAAAGCCATGTAAATTCATGTTATATTTAAGTCACGACACAAAAATATAAGAAGGATGAATTTACATGACGCAAACCCACTTTACCACATCTGATCGTAAATCAAAACACTTATCGTTCAAAGAACGGAGCCAAATTGAACTTTTGAAAAAACAAGGCTATTCTAACCGAGCCATTGCTCGAATACTGGGACGGGCGCCGCAAACGATTCATAACGAAGTCAAACGGGGTACGGTTGAACAAGTCCGTCAACAAAAGCAACATGGGAAGGTTTATACTTATCAATATTCCAAGTATATCGCGGAAGTCGGCCAAGAAGATTATGAGCATCAGCGTCAACATTGTGGACGTAAACCACTTTGGGCCTATTCAAGTGTCTTTATCGATTGGGCCGATCAACGGATGTTAGAAGATAAGTGGTCACCCGATGTGGTAGTGCATCGCGCCAAGCAGGTCCTCGACATTGATCCGCGTCTGATTCCTTGTACGACGACCCTCTATCATTGGATTGATTGCCAGATTATGCAGACCCGAAATATTGATTTAGTGGAAAAGTTGAAACGACATGCCAAAGTCAGCGCGCCGAAGACTCGACCCCATAAGAAAGTCCTGGGGATGTCCATCGACGAACGGCCTGAGGAAATTAATGCCCGTCAAACTTTTGGTCATTGGGAAATTGATACGGTCATTGGCAAAAAAGGCAAAGATGAACCGGTCTTGTTGACCTTGGTCGAACGGTTGAGTCGTTTTGAAGTCATTCTAAAGATTGAGAACAAGACGGCTCAAGCGGTGGACGCCGCCCTCAAAAGCTTACGAGCACGTGCAAGCGACCACTTTCCGTTACTCTTTAAGAGTATTACGGCGGATAACGGCTTAGAATTTGCGGGGTTGAGTCAAACACTGGCTGACGACGTGGCCGTTTATTTTGCCCATCCTTACGCCTCTTGGGAACGAGGAACCAGTGAAAATCAACACGGGTTGATTCGCCGATTTCTGCCCAAAGAAACCTCGATGAAAGACGTGACTGAAGCCGATTGTCGTCGCATCCAACAATGGATGAACCATTATTCGCGCAAGGTTTTGGACTATCAGACCCCATATGAAATTTTCATACACTGTTTCTATAAAGAAAGACAAGCTCGAGCACACGTGCCAGCTTGACAACGAGCCTCCTTCGGCATGGTTTTCTTGGGGAGGAGGTCAATGACCCACTTGTGAACCAAACTACCATGCCTCAGCTCATTGTCAAGCCGTCACTGGCAGAGAGGATTAATGTTACATAGCTAGTTACCCTAGGTGGCTAACTTATACTTGAAATTTACATGTAGATAGTCTAAAAAATATCGAAACAAAAAACGGTACTGATTATACATATAGTCAGCACCGTTTTTATTGTGTTATGTTAAGCAAATTGAACCAGATTAATGATTGTGACGTTTGCGAACGCCTTTATTGATATCTAGTAAAACCGGTAGGATCATTGGTGACCGTTGAGTCTTATCAAATAGAATAGGTTTCAAAGAGGTGAAGATGATGTCGCGAATCATTTTTTCGTTAATGTTATTGCCGTTTTCGTTGAGACCTCGATTAATCGCAGCTTTCATCTCTTGTTGAATTTGTTGAATTAAGTCACCTGATTCGCGCATATAAATAAAACCGCGCGACATAATGTCAGGTCCGGAGATAAGTTGTTTATTCTCATAATCTAGGGTCGCAGAAATAATTACTAAACCATCTTCGGATAAAATTTTACGATCACGCAAGACGATATTACCTACATCACCAATTCCTGACCCATCAACATAGACATCGCCAGCTTGGAAATGTCCAGCTCGGCGAGCTGAATCAGCAGTTAGGGCGAGCATGTCCCCATTGGATAGAATAAAACTATGGTCTCGGTCAATCCCGACTAACTCGGCCAGTCGAGCCTGAATACTCAACATCCGATACTCCCCGTGGACTGGCATAAAGAATTTCGGTTTCAACAAACGCATCATTAAAAGCTGTTCTTGTTGACTACCATGACCAGAGGTGTGGATATTATTGATTTTACCATGAATAACATTTGCGCCTGTTTCAGTCAATTGATTGATAACTCGGTTGACACTCTTCGTATTTCCTGGAATCGGTGAGCTAGAGAAGATAACGGTATCTTCTTCTTGAATAGCGATTTGACGGTGAGTCCCATTAGCAATTCGACTCAGGGCAGCCATCGGTTCACCTTGAGAACCGGTACAAAGAATAATAATTTCATTGGCCGGATAGCGATTAATTTCCCGAGTACCAATAAAAATATCTTGACCTTTTTCATCGATATAGCCAATTTCTTTACCTATCTTGATCGCATTCTCCATCGAACGACCGAACACAGCAATCTTGCGATGCGTTTTGATCGCAGTATCGACAACTTGTTGTAAACGGGAAACATTGGAAGCAAAAGTGGCAAAGATTACCCGACCAGTTACCGATTGGATAATATCATTGATGGATTTACCAACAATTCTTTCTGACATGGTAAATGAAGGAATTTCTGCATTTGTAGAGTCGCCAAGCATGAGTAGAACGCCTTCTTGACCGAGTTCTGCCATCCGGTGTAAGTTTGCGGGTTCCCCTACTGGGGTGAAGTCAAATTTATAATCGCCGGTAAAGACAATATTGCCTGGCGGTGTAGTTACAACAATTCCGAAAGCTTCCGGAATAGAGTGAGTGGTCCGATAGAAACTGACAGAAGTTTTACGAAACTTAATGACCGTATCTTCATTATACTCCGTAATGTTAGCATCCCGTAATAAGCCTCTTTCAGCTAATTTATTGCGAATTAAAGCAGAAGCTAACGGATCCGCATAAATCGGTACATTCAGCTGCATCAGTAAATAAGGAATACCGCCGATGTGGTCTTCATGTCCGTGAGAAATAATGAGCGCTTTGACTTTATCTCGGTGGTCAAGAATATAAGAGAAATCATTGATAATGTAATCAATTCCCAATAAATCATCGTCAGGGAAGAGAATACCACAATCTAATAGAATGATTTCATCTTGAAACTGAACCCCATACATATTTTTTCCAATTTCATTTAAACCACCGATGGCGAAGACGCCAACTTCATTATTTTTTAAATTCACTGTCATCTAAAACTTCACGACCTCAAAATTTGGATGATGATTTTTTTCGTAATTGAGGTGAGCCGCAGAAAGTTCTTGAATATAGTCGATTCTGTATGGTGTATTCGCACTTATAAGTTGTCTCGCCTCTACGATAGAATCTGCTTCTATATAGAGAGCCATCGTGTTTTCCCGGGATGGGGATTCTTCTTTAGATGGCTGGTAGAATACTTTGTATATCATTATGACACTCCTTTTCATATATTAATCAGCATATGTCGCAATATGCTGTCAGCTATTAACATTCTATCATAAGGCCATTTTCAAGTATAGTTTTTAATTCCAGAGAGAGAATATAAGCTGAAGTTTATGAGTTTAGTTACAAAATAGACACTCTTTTGTAGAAAATAAAATTTTTTATCAGATAAAAACGTAAAATCAAGATCATCTTGTAATTATGATTAGTGACCTCAAAGATGATGAGTCACTAATAAACGTTAGGGGGGATAGAATCGAAGATCAAGCACGTGAATTATTAACTTTAGCGGTTAATCAGGGAAGCTCAGATATTCATCTCCTTCCCCATAATGAAAGTTATTTTGTCTATTTTCGTTTAGCTGGAAAATTGAATTATATGTTTAGTCGGACAATTGAATGGGGACAGAAATTCATTTCCTATCTGAAATATTTGGCCGATTTAGACGTCGGTGAGAAACGCAAACCCCAATCAGGATCTACCGCTTTTGATTTAGCCGAGGAACGGATTGAAATACGGTTATCAACGATTACTAATTTTTTGTTCCATGAATCTTTAGTCATTCGAATCTTAAGAAGTCAGCAAACACAAGAAAGAGATTTACAGACGTATTTCCCCTTAGATTTAGAAGTGATGGTTCAATTAGTAGCTAGAAAATCAGGACTCATCTTATTCTCAGGTCCTGTGGGTTCGGGTAAGACGACTGTCATCTATTATCTACTTAGGAAGCGGATGAATCAAGAAGCCATTCAAGTCATCACGATGGAAGATCCGGTCGAAATCTTTGAACCTAATTTTTTACAAACTCAAGTCAATGAAAAAGCAGAAATCAGCTATGATTTATTGATTAAATCGTCTTTAAGACATCATCCAGATGTTTTATTAATAGGAGAAGTTCGAGATGAACAAACCGCCCGGATGATGATACGGGGTGCATTAACGGGTCATTTGATGATTGCCACTATTCACGCTAAAGATACCTTGGGTGTGATTGCTCGTCTGGAAGAATTACAAATCAGTCGACAACAATTGGCTCAAACTTTAATCGGAGTCGTATCGCAAAGGCTGCTCCCTCGCTATTGTCCTTTTTGTCAGGGAGCTTGTGATGCTTTATGTCCTTACCTTCCTATTCAGAGTCGGCGCGCTGCTATCTTTGAATTACTTTGTGGCCAGACTTTAAGTCAGTATTTAGCCGATGAAGAAGTAAAATTCACTCGATTGAATGATAAATTAAAGAGAGCTTGGTTATATGGCTACATTGATGAGCAAACCTATCAACATTTTGAAGTCGTCTAAAGCGAAGTATTTGATTCGTTCTCGCGATCGGGCATATTTTTTGCTGACCTTAGCTGATTTAGCCCAGCAGGGATTCTCAATGAATCAAAGCTTAGAATTCATGGAAGTCTTACTTCCCCGATATTCAGCCAATTTTCAATTCATTCGCCAGCAACTTCTTAAAGGATTGCCTTTTGAGACTAGCTTGAAAGAGATGGGCTATAGCTCGTCCTTGATTGCCCAAATTTTTTTCGCAGAGAAACAGGGTCGCTTCATTCAAGGACTCTATGACGCCAGTCGCCAAATTCAGCAAATCCAAAAAGACCGAGAGACGATTATCAAAGTACTGACCTATCCATTATTTTTGTTGGTTTGTATTGTCATCATGCTTTTCGGTGTTCGCAGTTTTATCTTGCCACAAATGCTTTCGTTTATAAGTGAAAGCACTTATAAAGAAAGTTTGCTGGTACAAATTCTAGTGAATTTTTTTAGATATTTACCGCAAATATTGACGGGTATCGGTATTTTACTAATCTTTTCTTATTGTGGAATAAATTATTATTTGCTACGGATGTCACTTTTGCAACGATATCAAAAATGTGTCAAAGTTCCTTTGTTTGGTCGTTGGTTAAGATATTATTGTTCCTATAAATTAACTTATCAATTTGCTTTCTTTTTTGAAGCGGGTTTTTCGATGCAACAAATTATTCATTTTTTACGCCAATATCCATTAGATGCTTTTCTAACTGAGATGGCAGCCCATTTGGCTGCTGGATTTGAGTCTGGTCATCATTTAGAAGATCAACTAAAACAAGTCAATATTTTTACCGCTGAACTTCCCTTGGTGATACGCCGAGGTACGATGATTAGCGCCTTATCACACCAATGTCGAATATATTCTGAACGCCTTTATCAAGAGTTAATTAAAGATATACGCCGAAAAATTTCATATATTCAACCCGTGTTATTCTCATGGATTGCCCTGTTAATTATTTCGATGTACTTATTAATGATGTTGCCTTTACTTACTATGCAAACATTTTAGGAGGAATAGATAATGAATAAATGGATTCAATTTTTGAAAAGCAAGAAATCAAAATCGGCTTTTACCTTATTAGAAATGTTAATTGTTTTAATCGTTGTAGCTTTGTTAATGGCCATCATTATCCCCAATGTATCAGGACAGAGAGATCGAATTAATCAACAAGCGGCCGAGAATATCAAAGAAATTGTCGAGACTCAACGCAATACTTATGTTCTGGTAGAGAATGATGACCAAGTGAGCTTGAATGAACTTTATGAAAATGGCTATTTGACTGAAAAACAAGTTAGTGAAGCAGAAAAATTTCTCTTAGTTGAAGGAGATCTTGGGGATCCAGTTGAGATCCGGCCTGAATTCCAAAGTCAATGAGGCTGAAATCGGCCTTTACCTTTGCTGAGATTAGTGCCGTATTATTTGTAATCTCAGTCATCTTAATATTAGTTCAGCCACCTAACATCCAAGCCTATCAGTTTAAGCTTGAGAGTCGCGCTTATATCCAGGAAATTGTTCAAACAATAAATTATTACAAGGAAAAGTCTATCTTAGAAAATACAAATTACTTAATTGACTTCGATGCAGAAGCAGAAGTAATTACAGTTATGAACCAAGATGAACAGGAAATATTATTGAAACACATATTACCGGACACTTGGGATCTCACAAATAATTTGCGTTTATCGTATTTAGCTGATGGACGTATCAGTGATTTTCGCGCTGTAAATTTTTATCAATCGCAAACTGATCAAGCTTTTGCTCTTCGTTTTCAATTAGGGTCAGGTATCTTTATCATTGAAGAGGTCCAATTATGAAACGAGCGTATATTGTTTATGAAGCTTTGCTGGGATTAATCATCTTAGCTTTGATTCTCTCCCTATATTTACCAGGTATGTATCAATTGCAACAACAATTTCAGCAAGCAGAAGTTGACTTAGAAAATTATCGATTTTTTAAAGAGCTGGCTGAGATAGCTTTGATGAATTCAGATAAAGTACCCGTACGAATCTACGAATTTGAACAACAGACACAGAGACATGTGGAGGCATTTGACTGTGATGCATATCGATGCGCAATTACAATTGATGACCAACAATATAGTGTGGAAAGAAGTCAAGGGTAAGCAAGCTTTCACTTTTAGTGAGTTGCTCATCGGACTGATGGTTTTGGCCAGTGTCCTGTATCTGTTCCAAGTTATTATTTGGCATTATGATGGGCTTGCTGAGAATTTTGAAGCTAGCCGAGCGCGAGATGTTGCCCAATTTTTAGTGATTTTTGAGAAAGAAATGGATCATTATCAAGTATTAAATGCCAGTGACGATATGATTTATGTTCGAGATATTGAAGAAAATAATTTTTTTGAATTTGTCTGTCAGCAGGAAACGATTTACAAACGACCCGGTTTTCATCCTTTTTTGCAAGGGGTTCTTGCCTGGCAAATTGAAGTGGAAGAAAATTTCTTAAAGATTTGGGTGTTAATGGATGACCAAAAACTCTATCAAGGGCATATTAGGCTGGCATGGTACCAGTCTCCATCATCACTACCGATCCGCTAAATGTGGCAAAAGAGCATTTATCTTCCCATATTTTTTGGTCTATTTAATGATCTGTCAAATATTATATGTTTGTCTGTTAACTATTCAACAAGGGATTTTAGAACGACATCAATTATTTGAAAATTATTATATTTGTAGAATTCAGTTAGCTATGGTCGAGACCGATCTTTATCAAGATGTGTCTAATCAGTTAGAGAGTTTTGAACAGTCTTTGGATCAGACCCGAACGAAATTAATGAAAGATTTGAGTCAACTACTTCCTGTAACAAATCTTTTAGAGAATAATTTAGACCGAGATATTTTGTATCAAGCTGGGCAGTCAGAAACTCTCTGTCTTTATTATCTGTATCTGGAAATCGAACCTGAAGACATTCGTCAACTTGGTCGAGCCGACGAGAAATCGTTCTTAGCTTTAACCTCTTTGACTCAAGACCAAAGTCAACAAGCTGAATGGTTAAGACAAACAAGTCTGGATCTTCTAGAACTAGGCTATCAAAAAGTGGATGATTACCAGTTAAGCCGTACTGATCAATGGCAATGCTTACCTAGTATAGATCAAGTCATCAATTTTTCTACGGGTTGGGTTGAGAATTATAAGCTAGATTCAGAATCACTGGTTTTGACTAGCCAAGTCGACCAACAAGATTTCAAGATGAAAGAATATTTTCCTCAACGAAAGCTTAATTATACAATCCATGGATATGGAGAAAAATGGCAGAAACTTGATGATCCATTTGATTAAACAAATTATCCACTTTGATAACAATCCTGCTAATTTTTTGCCATCGAACTAAATCCAATCAACAAATTTTATAACCATTCCTTGTTTATTATTGTTCTGCTATAATAGCAGATAAAGAAAGAGGAGGGTTTCTATGAAACGTATTGAAAAAGTCAGAGAATATTTAGCCAAAGAACAACTTGATGGGATTTGGGTGTCTAATAGTAAAAACCTAAGATATCTTGCTAATTTTACCGGATCTGCAGGTGAAGTTATTATTACGGCCGATAAAGCTTATTTCATTACTGATTTTCGCTATACAGAACAAGCCGGTCAACAGGCTAAAGGTTTTGAAATTGTGATTCATAAAGGGGACTTGTATCAAAGCTTAGCCGATATTATGACGAAGGACGGTATCAAAAAATTAGCCATAGAAGCAGATGAATTATCACTGTCCTTATATCGTAAAGTGGCTGATATCTTCCCAGCTGAACTCATCGAGACACAAAATGTTATTGAAAATATTCGTCTTATCAAAGATGAAGCTGAACTAGAAATTTTAAAAGAAGCTTGCAAGATTACCGATGAAGCTTTCGATCATATCCTAACGTTTATTAAACCTGGCGTTAGTGAAATTGCGGTAGCTAATGAATTAGAGCATTTCTTGAAGGGCAAAGGCGCAGAAGGGATGTCTTTTGATACGATTGTCGCATCGGGTGTTCGCTCAGCCATGCCTCACGGTGTAGCCAGTGAAAAATTGATTGAACAAGGTGATATGGTCACTTTAGATTTTGGCTGCTATTACAAAGGATATTCTTCAGATATTACTCGTACGATTGCTGTCGGCGAAGTAGATCCTAAACTAAAAGAAATCTATCAAATTGTCTTGGATGCCCATTTGAAAGTGATTGCTGAAGCAAAGGCTGGAATGACGGGTAAAGAAATTGATGCCATTGCACGCGACTATATTACCGAAAAAGGTTACGGAGAATACTTCGGTCACTCAACAGGACATGGACTCGGCTTAGATGTGCATGAGCAACCTGCAGTCTCTGTTCGAGGAGAAAATGTCATCTTAGAAAATATGGTCATTACCGATGAACCAGGCATCTATATTGCTGGCTTGGGCGGCGTGCGTATTGAAGATGATTTGATTATCCATAAAGATGGCGTTGAATCAATTAACCGCTCAGCGAAAGAACTGATAATTCTCTAGTAATCTAACCTTCTTTCCGCTACAATAGATGAGAACTCATGATTCTAAGGAGGTTATATTATGAATAGTGCGAAAGAATTATCATCAGATATCCGCGCTGATTTAGGGCAAGTAAATTTAAGCTTGGCTGCCCTAGAATCCATTGCTGCTAAAGCAGCCAGTGAAGTCAAAGGTGTCGCCACCACTAAATCGAAATTACAAAAAGAGGCCGGTAGTTTTCTAGGTATGGATCGAGACCGGATTAAATCACATGTGAATAATGAATCCGGTGAGATTGTGATTGATATGTTTATTAGTGTGAAGTTTGGCTATAAAGTGCCTGAAGTTGCCATAAGTGTTCAAGATCGGGTGAAAGAGCAAATTCTCTTTATGACTGATATTCATGTGAGTCAGGTTAATGTTCATATCGAAGCCATAGAAACTGAAAATCTATTGACAATCTTCGATCGCGATGGTGAATAATGTGAATAAACCATTGAAGCATAGACGGCATATGCGTATGGTCGCTATTCAAACTTTATATCAACTTCTTGATGGGTCTGATAACCTTAGCGTAGAAGCAGCTTTAGCCTATGCCTTGGAAAATGGTAATTTTCCTGATGAAGGTTATCTTGCCGAAAATTATTTATTTTTGAATCAGTTGGTTTATGGTGTACTTGAACATCAAGAAGAATTAGATCAGATTTTATCCACAGAGTTAGATAATTGGTCTGTAGAACGTTTACAAAAGATTGATCGTGTCATTTTACGCTTAGCCTTATTTGAAATGGAATTTCTCCCTGAAGCAGAGGTTCCTAAAGTTGTGGCAGTGGATGAAGCCATTGAGCTAGCTCGCGGTTTTTCCGATGATAAATCACGACAGTTTGTTTCAGGTATCTTAATGAAACGTTTAAATGAAGGCAAATAAATTCAGAATCGAGTCCCTAATTCTGGGACTCTTTTTATTTTGGCTAAAATTATCATAGACTGTATCCACAAATATCTATTTATTAGAAGTTTTTATGAAATTTCATAGTAATAAAGTGGATTCAGCAGACTCTATATCTAAAATTTGTTAAGATAAGGATGTGAGCAAGAAAGAAAAAGGAGCGAGTTTATGAAAAAATTTAATAAAATTTTGTCGGCGAGTGCAGCAACTTTAATGTTGACTTTGCCAATCTATTCAGCAGTATCGAATGTTCATACAGTGTCTGCCATCCAAGCTACACAATCTCAACAACAAGAATTAGTTGCTTTAGGAGCTTCTTTATCAGACCAGCAAGCCCAAGAAACGCTTCAACTTCTAGGTGCCGGGGATTTTCCTGCCGGACAAATTAAGTATGTTGACGGTAATATTATCAATCAATATTTACAAGATGGGTCAAATAGTAGCACCGTAGTTTATTCTTCAGCTTTTATTCAACAAATGCCTGAAGGACATGGTGTCCAAGTCCAAATTGTGACTCCGCAGAACATTTTGAATGTGTCACAATTAACCTATCAGAATGCGGCCATTACTGCCGGAGCTAAGAATGCTCAAATTCGTGTTGCTACTGTAGAACCGGTAACGGGTGAAGGTGCTTTGGCCGGAGTGTATGCTTTATTGGCACAATCAGGGGTTGAAGTTAAGACAGAAGACGTGGCGGTTGCTCAAAAAGAAATCACTTTAGTCAATGAATTAGAAAAACAAACCGGATTAAATAATACCCAAGTTAACCAAACAGTCGCTGAAGTTAAAACTGAAATTACCAATAATATTGTGAATCAGACAGAAGTCAATGAAACCGTGATTAATAATATCATTGTGTCCGTTATAGAAGAAAAAGGGATTGATCCAGAGGAACATCCTGAAATTGTCGATGAATTGAAAGACTATGCTAAGGAATATTCTCAAACAGATGCGGCAGCTAATGAAGATACGATTCAACAGTTACAAGAAAGTACGACTCCAGTCTGGTCAGATGCGCTAATTCAGTTAGATCCTTCTTTAACCTATGCTGATGCACAAGCACGACCACGCTTAGATTTCAGCCAAGATGATAATATTATGCCTGAAATTCAATCTTTAACTAGCAAATTCTATAATGACCTTGATCAAGCATTAAGTCCTCTAGCTAATTATTCCTATTCATTTGTCTTGGAAAGTCTAAATCCAGAGATGACAACTGAAAATAAACAAGCCTTGAATGCTTTGCGGACCGAAATATTCTATCACTTGAATGGTCAATGGGCAGAGATGTTTGGATCTAGTCAATTGCAAAGTCAATGGACGGAAAATTTAAACAGCTTTGAGAATCTTAAACTTTCAGACCCAATCCTAGCAGAAATCTATCTACAAATTGGAATTCAAACCGGCTTAATGCCACAAGCCTATTCATACCATGTGATGGACCAAGAAGGTTCTATGGTATTTATTGATGTCGTTGAAGATGCGGGTGATCATATTAATACCTCTCACTACAAATATGATTTAGCTACCGGTACTGTTCTTGATGCGGTAACCGATACACCAGTCACGCCAATGGATTATACTTCGATTTTTGGCAAGAATCTTGAAGATTTAAGATCAAATCCAGTAACCATTCCGGCTGATTATCAAGTTCCAGAAAACTATTTAGAAAATCCGCAAAGTTCTGAATCAGAAACGACGGTTGAAGAAGAGACGACCACTGCTAGTGAAGCAGTTGAGGACATCACAGCGACTGAAGGGGCAACTAGTCAAGAGGATGTCACTTCTGAGGATGATAACCAAGTTAGCGAAGAAGAAAGTTCAGTAGCTGATCAAGCTGAGTAATTAGACAGATTGATCGGTCACGCGTAAGATAAAATTTTTACTTCAACATTGGCCACTTTGTCGGCTAAGTGTTAACATTTCATTCGCTTCCTTAATCCAAATTAATCCACTAACCCATGTTAGAGCATTTCAATGCTGAGACGACATGGGTGGGTGGATTTTTAATTATGGGGTTTACTTAAGGTGATAAATTTTAACTGAACTTGGGTAAGTCATAGATATCAGATGATTTAGCTAAATTCGTTGGAATCTCTATCACGTCAGTGAACCAATCAATGTATCACGTCAGTGAACCAATCAATGCAGATATTCAGAAAGCTAATTCTATGATAGAATAGATTAAGATTATAAGAGGGGGTTCAATCATGACGGCCATAGAGATTAATGGGAAAGAAATTGCCAATCGCTTACTCAAACAACAGCAAAAAGTCGTCCAACACCTAAAAACTGACGGCATAATCCCTAAACTCGTTGTGATTACCTTTTCTGACGATGAAGCAAGCCAAGTATATATCAAACAAAAGGCCAAGAAAGCTAAACAAATTGGGATTGATTTTGAGTACCATCGACTTAATCACTCAGTTTCTCAAGAAGATTTTAAACGATGCGTAAAAAAATATGATAATGATCCTTCAACTTCCGGAATAATTATTCAATTTCCGATTCCTCAGCAATATGACTTGAAAGAAGTATCAACTTGGATTAGTCCTGACAAAGATGTCGATGGTTTGAACCCGATGAGCATGGGTTGGTTATTGACGGATCAGGCACATTTCCTTCCTTGCACGCCAAAAGGCATTCTGTATTTGATGGATGCCTATGATATCGATGTCGTTGGCAAAGATATTGTCATTATTGGTAATAGCCATATTGTAGGTCTACCCTTGGCGATTATCTTGACTCACCAAGATGCTACGGTAACACTGTGTCACCGATTGACAGCGAATCTGTCTGCAAAATGTCAGCTAGCGGATATCATTATTTCGGCTGCAGGAAGCGTTAATTTGATTGGTTCAAACGATGTCAAAAGTGGTGTAATTATTTTCGATGTGGGCATGAATCGATTGGCCGATGGTTCCTTGGTCGGCGATGTCGATTATGCTAAAGTGATTAATAAGGCGGCTAAGATAACTCCTGTTCCAGGTGGCGTAGGGCCGATGACGGTTGCCATGTTAATGGAGCAGACGATTATGGCAACGTGTTATCAGCACGGAATAGATTATCAACAGGTGATTGAATGCAGGTAGAACAAGAAGGACAGAAGAATTATTTAACTGTGACGGCGCTGATTAAATATCTAGCGCGTAAATTTGATGTGGATCCTTATTTAAAAGATGTCATCTTAATAGGTGAATTATCGAATTTTAATCCCAAAGCAACACGCCATCGTTATTTCTCTTTAAAAGACGATCAATCTAAGTTAAATGCGGTGATGTTCAAATCAGATTTTGATCGATTAACGTTTCAACCCGAAGAAGGCATGCGGGTCATTGTTCAAGGTCGTGTCTCAATTTACGGGCCCAGTGGTCGCTATCAGATTACAATTAAATCGATGCAACCGGACGGCGTGGGAGCCTTATACCAAGCCTTTGAACAATTAAAAAATAAACTTAAAGAACAAGGGATATTTGACCGACCTCGCTTGACAGTACCTCGCTTTCCTAAGAATATTGCTGTGATTACTAGCCCCTCCGGAGCAGTCATTCGTGATATACTGACAACTGTTCAAAGACGTTATCCCATTGTTGGAGTGACTGTTTTTCCAACGAGGGTGCAGGGACAAGAGGCTAAATATGAAATTGTTCGTGCTCTTCAACGAGTTGAAGAACTCAAAGATCAATTTGACGTGATTATACTCGCCCGAGGTGGCGGTTCCATTGAAGATTTATGGAGTTTTAATGAAGAAATGGTGGCTCAGGCCATGCTTCAAAGCTCTTTACCTATCATTTCTTCAATTGGCCATGAGACAGATGTGACTATTGCAGATTATGTGGCCGATTTGCGCGCAGCAACCCCTACAGCGGCAGCAGAACTTGCAGTCCCAGTCCTCAGTGAGGTTCTAAGCTTGCTCAAGACCTATGATCACCGATTACAATCTGTCTTTAACAAACAAATTCAAATGCTTAAGAAGCGCCTCGAGTATAGTCAGCAGTCCTTTATTTTCCAAGATCCGGTTAGAATTTATCAAACTTATGCTCAACGCTTAGATGAATTAACCTCGCAACTGAATAAGCAAAGTCAACAGATGATTAGGAATCAGGGTCAGCGCTTGGAATATTTGCAACAGCGGTTGAAGTCACAGAATCTCAGTCAGATGATTAATCAAACTCGGCTACGTTTAGTAGAACTGGATAAACAAGTCCATAGACAGATTAATCAACAGCTCAAGAACCAGCAGAACGCTTTAATGACTCAGATTCAGCTTTTAGATGCTTTTAGTCCTTTAAAGATTATGCAGAGAGGTTATGCGATTGTTGAGCAGGATGAAATGATTGTCCGTAGCGTAAACGACGTAAATCCAGATCATCCCTTATCGATACAGCTTTATGATGGTATGATAGTCAGTACGGTGGATCAAATGATAAGTAAGGAGAATAGGAATGACGGAAGATAAGAATAAACCTAGCTTTGAAACAGCGATGACTGAATTAGAAACAATCGTTCAGAAGTTAGAAAAAGGGGATCTCCCTTTAGAAGAATCCTTAGAAGCTTTTAAGAAGGGTATTGAATTAAGTCAATATTGTCAGCAAAGCCTGAATAAAGCAGAAGCTACTGTCGCCAAGATTATGACTGAAGAAGGTGAGGCTTTATTGGATGGTGATTTAACATGAGACAACTAGATTTAAGTTTATTAAGGGCCGAATTTGAAGCAGCCCTAGATGACTATATTCTTCATTTAGATGTGTCGATTGATATTTTAAAGCCGATGATTTACTCGCTCAAAGGGGGCGGCAAACGCTTGCGCCCGCTCTTACTCTTAGCTACTTTGGAGATTAATAATCGTCAGTTGATTGAGTATGGAATGCGAACGGCGATTGCCTTAGAACATATTCATACCTATTCTTTAATTCATGATGACTTGCCAGCGATGGATAATGATGATTTAAGAAGGGGCAATCCAACGAGTCATATTCAGTTTAATGAAGCCACTGCCATCTTGGCTGGAGATGCTTTATTGACGGATGCTTTTGGGATTATCGCCCAGGATGATCATTTAAAAGCCAAACAGAAAGTGGCCTTAATCAGTAAGTTAGTCCAGGCTTCGGGAAGTGTGGGTATGGTCGCTGGACAACTGAAAGATATTGAGGGACAGAATAGTACACTGAACTTGGCCGAACTTAATGAAATTCATCACCTCAAAACAGGCTGTCTGTTTAATTATTCGTTAGAAGCGGCAGCGATTATCTTAAATATGGAAGACAAAGCGCGGAAGTTATTAGAACGTTTCGGCAACGCTTTTGGTATTGCTTATCAAATTCACAATGATTTGATGGATGTTCTAGGCAATGAACAAGTGACTGGAAAGCATGGGCAAGCCGACGCGGCTTTGAACAAAGCTACCTATCCGGCTTTGATTGGTGTGGAAGAATCTAAGGCCTCCTTAAATAAAGAGATTAAAAAAGCCAAAATTGCTTTAAAACGTTTAAGCAATCTTACTGAGCAGCCTTATTATTTATTGGAAACATTTATTGATTATTTAAATTTAGACTATCATAGTCATTAAGTCAGGAATGATAGCTTTGAATAAAGAACGTGTAGATAAATTAGTCGTGCAACAAGGATTGGTTGACAGTCGGGAAAAGGCTCGCCGTCTCATCATGGCAGGACAAATTTATGATGAGAAAGCCCAACGTTATGACAAACCTGGCGAGAAAATTAGTACGGAACGAGTCTTAGAAATCAAAGGCAAACCTTTTCCCTATGTTTCCCGCGGTGGCCTAAAATTGGAAAAGGCTATCCAACGCTTTGATTTAGATTTGCGAGACCAGATATTATTGGATATTGGCGCATCGACCGGGGGGTTCACTGATGTAGCCTTGAAATTTGGCGCGAAGAAATCCTACGCTTTAGATGTTGGCTATAATCAACTGGCTTATCAACTGCGGATAGATGAGAGAGTTGTGGTAATGGAACGTCAAAATTTTCGTTATTCTGTGCCTGAAGATTTCAGCCAAGGTCAGCCCACCATCGCCAGTATTGATGTCTCTTTTATCTCCCTGTCTTTAATCTTACCACCTTTACAGGCTATTCTGATTGATAACGGCCCGGTTGTTGCCTTAATCAAACCACAATTCGAAGCAGGGCCGGAACGAATAGGTAAGAAGGGAGTCATTCGCGATGCTAGGATTCACCGTGAAGTTTTAGAAGAAGTCCTCCAATTTATTTGCCAAATAGGTTATACCATCCACGGACTCACTTTCTCACCGATAACGGGGGGAGAAGGAAACATTGAATTTCTGGTCTATTTAAGAAATGCGAAACAAGCCCATAATTTGTCATATCAAGATGTCAATATTGAACAAGTAGTGGAGCAAGCACATCAGACTTTATAAAAAGGTAGGGATTGTCCAAGATGTTACGAAGTTTAAGCATTCAGAATTTTGCTATTATTGAGTCGGTTCAAATCGATTTCCAAGCAGGAATGACCGTCTTATCGGGGGAAACGGGTGCTGGTAAATCCATTATTATTGATGCTTTCTCTTTGTTAATGGGTGGACGGGGTTCTAGTGATTTTATTCGCCAAGGTTGTGAGGAACTTATTGTGGAAGCTTTATTTTCTTTCGATCAGCTTGACCCCCAATTACAGAATATATTGCGCGAATATGGATTTGATATCGACTTATTAGCCGAGGATTTGATTATTCATCGAGAGATTAATCAGAAAGGTAAGAATCTGATTCGTTTGAATGGTCAATTGGCCACGGTTAAAATTCTGAAAGAAATCGGCCAATTTCTTGCTGATATCCATGGGCAGAATGAACACCAATTATTGTTGAATAGTAAGCACCATCTTCATCTATTGGACCAGTATGCCAAAGATAGCCTGGCCGAAACTTTTGCGAAATATCAGCAAGCTTATGATAATTATCGGGGTTTAAGAAGAGAATGGTTACAGGCTAATCAAGCAGAACATGATCAAGCTCAGCAACTATCCTATTTGCAGTATCAACTTGACGAACTAGATCAAGCTCAATTCATTGCTGGTGAAGAGGATGAGCTTTTGAAACAGAGTAAGCTTTTAAGAAATTCTCAAAGTTTGATGCAAAAATTACAAAATATCAATCAATTGTTAAGTGAAGGCGATACGGCGGCTCTGTCTCTACTCCAACAAGCTAGTACAGAACTCCAACAAGTTGCTGAAATCGATGATCATTATCAGGACGCGGCTGAATTATTGGATCAGGTGCAGATTAATACGGCTGAATTAGCTCATTTTTGTGCCCAGGCAATGAGTGAATTAGATATGGATGAGCTAGATATTGATCAGGTTGAAGGACGGTTAAGTCAAATTGGCCAATTTAAACGCAAATATCAGCGAGATTACCAAGGTCTGATTGATTATCAAGAAGAGCTTCGTCAAGAAATTGATAAAATTCAGCATCGAGATCGCTATCTTGAAGATTTACAAGGCCAGCTGTTACCAGCTTATCGATCTGCCTATGATTTGGCTCAGCGGCTTCATCAACTTCGTCAAGAAGCTAGCTTAGCCTTAAAAGCCGATATTGAGAATCAATTGAAAGATCTCTACATGCCCCATAGTCGATTCTCAGTTCAATTTCTTGACCAAAATTTGGATTCACAGATGAGCGAACTGGGCAATCCAGCTGAGCCTATTTATCAATTAAGTTCGGCAGGTCTGGATCAAATTGAGTTTATGATTGCAACGAATCCGGGGGAAGAAGAGAAAGCCCTAGTCAAGGTGGCCTCCGGTGGGGAATTATCTCGTTTTATGTTGGCCTTGAAAGTGGTCTTCAGCCGCTCTAATTCGTCGATGGTGATGGTGTTTGACGAGATTGATACGGGTGTCAGTGGTCGAGTAGCAGATGTGATTGCGCAAAAGATGTATCAAGTGGGACGGTCGCATCAAGTACTAGCAATTACTCACTTAGCTCAAGTCGCTGCGGTCAGTGATCATCAGTTGTTGATTGAAAAGAAAGTTGAACAAGGAAGAACTTATACCAAGGTAAGTCACTTAACTGAGTCCGAGCGATTACAAGTGATTGGTCAAATATTAGCCGGTCACCATGTCGATCAACAGACTATCGAGGTGGTACGATCGATGATGAGTGTGTTAAGAAGGAATGAATAAGGATGTGAGCATGATTTCAAGTTATCAGATACCGGTGGTGGTTTTAGCTGGACCAACGGGAGTGGGCAAGACCGCCTTTAGCCTTAAAATAGCCCATCATTTCAATGGTGAAGTTATTAATGCGGATAGTATGCAATTTTATCGTGGTCTGGATATTGGAACTGGGAAAATCATGCCTACTGAAATGGATCAAGTTCCTCATCATCTGTTGGATATTTTGGAACCAGATCAATCCTTCGACGTAAGTGCTTTTGTTGAGCAAGCCCATCAAAAAATAATCGAAATCTCAGCACGTCAGCGCCTACCTATTATTGTGGGCGGGAGTGGGCTCTATATTGAGGCTCTCCTATATCCCTTAGAGTTAGGCCGGCCAGGTTCCAATCAGCCTGAAATACGGCAAGCATTAGAACAAGAATTAGAAAAAGTAGGACCCAGCGCGTTTTGGCAACGACTCAATGAGATTGATCCCCAAGCCGCTAAGAAAATCCCTCAAGCAAACACTCGACGAATGATTCGGGCGATGGAAGTGATTCGTAGTACCGGTCAACTCTTCTCCGATCAAAGGGGCCACCAACAATATCAAGCTCGCTATCAGCATTGTTTAATCGTCCTCGATCGACCGCGAGCCGAATTATATGAGCGCATTAATCACCGCGTCTTACAAATGATCGACCAAGGTTTAGCAGAAGAAGTCGCTCGTCTAATTAGCTTGAGTCAAGGGAGTTCCTGGCAATCATTACAAGGGATAGGCTATAAAGAATGGCTTCCTTTTTTTAACCATGAGAAATCGCAAGAAGAAATTATTCAAGATATTCAACAACATTCAAGACGTTATGCTAAACGTCAATTGACTTGGTTCCGCAATCGATTCAAAGATAAACATTGGTTAGAAATTGATGATGAGCAAAAAGCTTTAGATAACATGCTAACAATCATCCAGAATGACTTAGAAAAAGGTGATGAAAGTGGCAGATAAGTATTATAATAATGAAATAAAACAAGAAAAGGTATTGTTAGTTGGTGTGCAAACACCACAATGGACGGATTTCGAATTTGAAAATTTGATGCAAGAAATGGAAGCCCTAGTCAATACAGCTGGGGCCTTTTTAGACCGTCGAATGATGCAAAAGTTGGCCAAAGAAGACGGCAAGACCCTGTTGGGAAAAGGTAAAGTTAGCGAGATTCAAAAAATCATTGAACATAGAAACATTGATTTAGTAGTAAGCTTAAACCCGCTAAAACCAGTGGTTCACCGTAATTTGGAGGAAGCTTGGGGTTGTCGAGTCATTGATCGGATTCAACTCATTCTTGATATCTTTGCTTTACGAGCGAAGAGTCGGGCGGGGAAATTACAAGTTGAACTCGCCCAATATCAGTACCTATTACCGCGAATTATTGGCCAAGGATTGGAACTCTCACGTCTAGGTGGGGGTATTGGCACACGAGGTCCGGGGGAAACTAAATTAGAGTCGGATCGACGTTATTTGAGAGCGCGGATGCGGAAGATCGAAAAGGATCTCAGTACCATCGAAGCGCATCGAGAGCGGACGCGATTGAAGCGACAGCAAGGTAATGAATTTAATATTGGTTTAGTCGGTTATACTAATGCTGGAAAGTCGACTATCTTGACGAAGCTTACCCAAAGTGATACTTTGGTCCAAGACAAATTATTTGCTACCTTGGATCCATTGACTCGGTCTTTTGCGATTCGAGGCTTTGAGAATTTTACTTTGACGGACACTGTCGGATTTATCGAAGAGTTGCCGACCAAACTAATTCACGCCTTTAAGTCTACATTAGAAGAAATAAGTGATGTCGATTTATTATTACACGTCATTGATGCTGGACATCCTGCCCGTTTTCTTCATGAACAAACCGTTCTTTCACTCTTAAAGGATCTAAAGATGGATCAAATTCCTCAATTAGTGGTTTATAATAAAATAGATACGCTAAATGAACCTTTTCAGCCTAGTTTATTTCCTAATGTTCAAATTTCAGCTTATCGGGAAGAAAGTATTGAATTGTTGAAAGAGGAGATCTGGCAGACTTGCAAGTCTATCGCCCAACCTTATCGTATTCTGATTCCAGCTGATCAGGCCCAAAAGATTTACGAATATAAGCAAAATAGTATTGTCGAATCAATTGATTTTGATCAAGTTAAACAAAATTATATCGTGACAGGTTTCAAAAAATAACAATGAATGGAGGAAGCGCTAATGATTACGATGAAAGATTTTATAGCAGAGAATAATCCAATTTTGCGACAAGAGGCTGAAGCTGTTGAGTTTCCTTTAAGCGCAGACCTCTTGAAACTTTGTGAAGAGATGCGGACTTTTTTGATTAATAGCCAAGATGAGGAAATGGCTGAGAAATATCATCTTCGAGCTGGTGTGGGTTTAGCAGCACCTCAATTGGGTGTCAGTAAACAAATTTTTGCTATCTATTTGACTGAATATGACTCAGAAACCGATGAAGAAACTGTGATTATGGATCAAATTTTAATTAATCCTAAAATCAAATCCCATGCGGTTCAACAAATTGCGATCCGGGAAGGGGAAGGGTGCTTGTCTGTCCCTCGTGACGTTCCTGGTCTAGTCCCGCGTCCTAAACGGGTTCGGATTGAATACCAAGACTTGGATGGACAGAAACACGAATTAAAATTACGAGATTTCCAAGCGATTGTGGTTCAACATGAGATTGATCATTTGAAAGGAATCATGTTCTACGACCACATTAATCCTAAAAATCCATGGGATAGTCAAGGAATCGAACTTTTATAAAAGCCTGGCTGGGCTTTTATTTTTTTGTCTTAAATAATATATCAATCACAAATTATGATGTTGACAATTTTGCTGTGAAACAACGATGTGCTGAACTTAATGAACTGATTAGTTAATGAAGATAGTTTATGAACTGAAGTTAGCCAGAAGTGAATTGCTATTTCCTACCGTAGTGTAAAGAAATTTATTGATAATTTGATTAAATTATTAGTTTAAATTATTTTTCTATAAGAAATATTTAGAATGAATTCGAAGCATACAATGTTATAATTTTGTAAGAAAATAGTTGTGTCAGTCTGAAAATATTTTCGGGGATCGGCTTTTTTTTGGGAATCCATGTTCGTTGTTTCACAAGTCATTCTGAATTTTTTTAGTAGAGAGGATTTTTGCCATGCAAAATTTTGAATCAATCTTACGAGGGAATTTTTCGATTCGCAAGTTTAAGACCGGCGTTGCTTCGGTTTTATTATCTACGAGTATGCTTGACTTATCACATCAGGTCGTGACGGCTTCAGCTCAAGAAGTGGTAGATGACACGGTAAACACCCAAGTTCTTCAAGGAATAGGGGGACAATCAGAGGGAGATGTCGATACTGCCTTGTCAGGAGAAGTTGTCAATTATCAAATTAACAGTGATCAAAGCTCAAATCCTTCATCTGAAGAGCCTACTAATGGGATGACTCAAGGTCAGTCTGGTTGTGAATTAGATAAGCAAACTTGTAGTACCGAACGTAGTAAAATTGAAGTTTCTAATGACGTAGATATGAATACGAAGATTATCTTTAATGAAAAGAGTTTTGACCATGTCAATAAGGTAAAGAATGAGGATAATCCAGCTCATGATCATACTAATCCTGATTATGCTAAATTCTATGGTCCGGGTGATCTTGAATTCAATTATTGGAATTCCAACAAGTATGCCAATACTTACACTGAGCATTATCGCGTTAACTTCGGCACCGAACATGAGATTCTGGACGGAATCCTTTCAATTACTTTGCCTTACACCGATGTTCCTTTGAAAGATCTTTATGAGCAAGGCTTATTAAAATTATCTAACGCCTCTGAATGGTTAGTTACCCGTCTCTATCGCAATGAATCCCTATATGATCGGATTATTGATACGGTTCCTGAAGTATCATTTGACAAGAATACACTGCTTTTCAAGCTAGGAAATCTTGATCCGCGCACAGCTTTATCCATACAAGTGGAACGGATTTTTGCGAATGAAGCTCAATATGATGAATTGATTGCCAAAAAAGGAACAGAAGCTTCTGCAAATGCCTCCGGAAAATATAATTTCACTAATATTGACCTACCAACACCAGTAGAAAAAACCAGCTGGGAAAATTATGAAGGAGACTTAGCTAGCATAGGATATGATGCAGAAACCGTTCAGGTAGGAGATCAATTCGATTTCGTAGAAAATGTAACCCGTCCAGGTTTTGATGGGACTAAAAATGGCTATATTTCTCAAAAGAAAACAACTTATCGAATTATGTCTATTACTGAAAAAGTTGACCAAGATGGCAAACCGGTCTTAGATGAAGAAGGCAATAAAATATATTGCTACAATATTGAACGCACGGTTGAATTTCTGAAAGACTTCACCTTGCAAGCTGAATCAGTCATTGATACCACCCTTAAAGATTATTCAAATAATGGCTATTTAGAAAAAGTCTTTAATGATAACAATCATGGTCATGCAAAAGTGGATCAGAATAATGATGGCATTTCAGACAATATTGGTCTTTATGGCCCGGGCAATGTAGAAGTTCAACATTGGCAAGATGGACCAAATGAAGCGACGCAGAAACAATTCTGGCGTTTCGTCTTCGCTAACGATTATTCAGTAGCTAATGGAAAATTAACACTGACTTTACCTTATGAAATATCTAAAGAATCCATTCAAGATGTCAGTCATTGGTTAACTTCAAGATATTATCCAGCTGTTGAAGGAGCCGTATATTCAAATGTTAACTCCTTACTAAAAATTAATCTCTTAGATCGAATTACCGTCGAAGGTAAGGTGGTTACTTTGGATCTAAGTGATTTAGTCCTTCCTTCACGAACAGCTTTCGCCCTTCAAATTGCCAAAGTGTTTGAAAGTCCACAAGATTTCTCGAATAACTTACAGAAAGCTCAAATGAAATTTGAAGGACAATGGTATTTCAATAATATCGATCTTCCTCATGAAGAAGATATTGTAAAAAACAGCTGTCCTGAATGTAAGATAGAATTACCTGAAAAGCCAAAACCAGAAGTTCCAACGCCAGAAGTGCCGGAAACCGAAGATCCTGAGGTAGAACAACCAACGCCAGAAGTGCCGGAAACCGAAGATCCCGAGGTAGAACAACCAACGCCAGAAGTGCCAGAGACTGAAGTTCCAGAGCTAGAACAACCCGCACCTGAAGCTCCTGGATCAGTTGAACAACCACAGGCAGTTCAAGAAGCGGGCGTTTTGCCAGCAACGGGTGAAGCAAAGCAAAATCTTGTCTGGTTTGGTGCAAGTGCCACAATTCTAGCGGGCTTAGGATTACTTAATTATCAAACCGATAAAAAGAAAACACGTTAATTTTAAATAGTAGCACCCAAAATTTTATCAGCCAGAGTGAGTGAATTGCTTACTCTGGTTTTTTATATGAGAAAGGAAACTTTTCCTTCGTGAACTTTTAACTAACTCGCTTCTTAACATAAAATGAAAACCCGAATCACTGAACACCATCTAGAGGCTTCAGTGATTCAGGTTAGTACTGCCCAGAAAAAGGGAAAGTTAACAAATGAATATAAATTAGCAAGTCAGTTGATAAAAGTCTTAGACGAGGAGCTATTTAAGATCGACGTATTTTAAGTTATATCTTCCAATGGCATCGGGTTTCATATTCATTAGATTGTCTTTCTGAACAAAGATTGACTCGTTATAGTAAATCGGAATGACCGGCATATCTTCCATCATGATTGCTTCAGCTTCTTTAAGTATTTCGGTACGTTTAGCAGGGTCAAGTTCCAAGCGAGCTTGATTTAATTTTTCTTTAAAATCATTATTCTCCCAACCGGTTGAATTATTTGGGGTATCAGCTGTTTTGTACATTTCTAGAAATGAAGCAGCGTCATTATAGTCACCCGACCAACCCATGCGACCGATTTGGTAATCAAGCGTATCAATCTTATCCAAGTAGACCTGCCATTCAGTGTTATCAATTTCTGTTTGAATACCGAGTTCTTGTTTCCAAGTTTCTTGAATAAATTGAGCGATGGCTGAATGGGCTTCAGAAGTATTAATGGAAATTTTTAAATTTAATTCTTCAGGACTTTTCATGCCTAATTCTTCTAGCCCTTTGTTGAGATATTCTTTAGCCTGTTTGAAATCAGCATCTTTAAGATATTGACGATCTTCTTCAAATCCTGGAATCGTTGCAGGAACTAAGCCGAGGGCTGGTTGATTATTTCCGTAAGTGATATTTTCGATGAGCGCTTGACGGTTAATGGCAAGTGCCAGGGCTTTACGAATATTTACGTTGGCAATCACTGGGTCAGTAGTATTGAGTTTGTACCAGTAAATTCCTGAGAAAGCTTTTTTGTTAAGAATACCTTGGTCTTTAAAAATAGGAACAGAATCTAAAGAAATACTGCCATAAGGGGCTCCTAAGAAATCGATCGAACCTGCTTGAAACTCAGAGGAGGCCGTGGCTTCGGATTCGATGATTTTAACATTGACTTGATCTAAGTGAACTTGATCTTTATCCCAATAAGTCGATGATTTTTCTAGAGTATAATCGCTTTGGTGATTCCATTGGCTTAAGACAAAGGGGCCATTAGTAACATAATCTGGACCTGCTTCTAAAGCCCAGTCAGGATTAGCTTCCACTACTTTTTGATTGACGGGTGCGAAAGCATAATGATTGATTAATTCAAGGAAGTAAGCCACCGGACTATTTAAAGTTACCTCAAGCGTATTATCGTCTAAGGCTTTAATAGCAACGTTTTCGACTTTTCCTTGACCAGTGTTGAATGCTTCAGCCCCTTGAATGTCGTAATACAAGTTAGCTCGCGGCGAAGCAGTATCAGGGTTTAGCATGCGTTTCCAAGCAAATTCAAAGTCACGCGCTGTCACTGGATCGCCATTTGACCATTGGGCTTCTTTTCTTAAGTGAAAGACATAGACCAGACCGTCTTCTGAAATTTCCCAAGATTCGGCCACACCTGGAACAACTTCTTGATCGGGTGTGATCTCAGTAAGATTCTCGAAAACATTATCGATAATTGATCCCGAAGTCGTATCCGTCGACAAGCTTGGATCAATCGTCGGCGGTTCGGCACTGGTCGCTAAATTTAAGACCTTACCTTCAGCAAAGCTAGTCAGCGGAGAAAGTATCAGGCTAGTTAATAGTGCGATGAGGCTGATAATTTTACTAATTTTTTTCATGGCAGTTCCTTTCTATATTGCATGGTAAATTTCTGGAGTCAATTCTGCTAAGAGAGTTAAGACGAGTTCCTTGGCGGCCAAATAGTCTTGGTAAGCGACGTAGCCATAATGAGTGTGGGCATAACGGACCGGAATACCGACGACGATTGTTGGGATTCCTTTGCTGGCGATATGATAGACTTCCCCGTTGGTGCCTCCACCTTTACGGACAGAACGTTGGACAGGAATTTGATGTTTCTGGGCTAAATTTAAAGCATAGCCCTGAAAACCAGGGTGGGTAATCATCGAAACATCAAAATCTCGGAGCATGGGTCCCTTATTTAAGGCCGATTGGATTTTATAGTCGGGAGTAAAGGTATCATCCGCAGGACAGCCTTCGAAGACAATCGCTAAATCTGCATCTATTTGATTGGCAACGACTTGGGCCCCTCGAGCACCCACTTCTTCCTGTGTGGTCAAGACGGCTTCTACTTGAACTTTATGGGATTCATTTTTAGCTAAGAATGTTTTGTAAGTATCCAATAAGCAAGCGCAACCAATCCGACAATCGAATGCCTTACCTCTGAATAGTTTGCCCTCACGCATTGATTTAAATTGAACATCGGGAACGATCGGATCACCAATTTGGATGCCTAATTTTTGTGTTTCTTCTTTAGAAGATGTGCCCACATCAATCAAAATGTCATCCATCTGCAAGACTTGATGACGTTCTTTGGCCGATAGAAAGTGGGGTGGAATGGAAGCTGTTAATTCGGAGATTTTTTGACCGGTTTCTGTTCGAATGATGACTGGATGAGCGGGGACATTATGACTGACCCAGCCACCGACGGGAAGAAATTCAATCATGCCATTGGGTTGAATGGCCTGAACAATAAAACCTACTTCATCTAGATGGGCATCTAACAACACCTTGACTTTTGACGAGTTGTTTTTTTCTTCCTCTTTTGAGAAATATAGATTCCCCATTTTATCTTCTTGCACCTTAGCAATCGATTGTAGATAATTCTGGGCAATGCTAGCAACTTCATCCTCAAAACCTGAAACCCCGAAAGCATTGGACAGTTGTTCAATTAATTCGACCGACATCTCCTCACTCCTTGTTATCATTTTAATCTAATGATACTCATAATATTCTAATTGTCAAATCGTTTTCTAAGCAAAGAACTTGAGCAATAAAATCATTACACATATACTATAAATGATAAAAATAATAATGGGGGATAAGCATGAACACGTTTGAATTTCACGATATGACTTTAACTTTTTTGGAAGGGAACCAGACACTGATCGATGGGGGTAAATATTTTGGACCCGTGCCTCGCGTGGTTTGGGGGAGAAAGATGCCTTATGATGAGAAGAACCGGGTTTCTCAAACCGTAGACCCAATCTTGATTCAATACAAAGACCACAACATCTTGGTCGATGCGGGTCATGGGAATAGTAAATTGACAGCTAAACAAATTCGAAATGAAGAAATTTATTCGGAGAATTTTACCTTAGATAGCCTAAAGAAATTGGGACTTACAGGAGAAGATATTGATATCATCCTAGTGACCCATATGCATAATGACCATATCGGTGGCTTAAGTCGTAAAACAGAATCAGGAGATATTGTTAAGAATTATCCCAATGCCAAAATTTATATTAACGATATCGAGTGGAAGGAAGCGACGGAGCCAAATAAACGCACCCAAGGAACATATTTGAAAGATAATTGGCAACCTATTGAAGACCAAGTCATCTTATTTAATGACTCGATTAAAATAATGGAAAATATAGAAATGCATCACATGGGTGGCCATTCAAATGGTATCTCAAATATTATTCTGAGCCAGAATGATGAAAAAATGATTCATGTTTCTGATAATTTTATTACGCACTGGCATAATAACCCTCTATATGTCACTGGTATCGACGATTATCCGATGGATACCATTGCTGCAAAAGAGAAATGGTTAACCGAAGCCTTTGAAAAAGGCTATTATTTCTTCTTCTACCATGATCCTTATTATACAGTGATTCAGTATGAACCCGATGGCAAAACCATGCGCTATTCACAACGGCGAGAGAAAGAAGCGCTAGTGCCATGGGATGGGGAAGAGTAGGGGTCTCTTTTTAAATATTTTTTGCACAAGTATCTGCTGGCAAAGCCGCGGATACTTTTTTTCTTTTTTTTAAATTGATTGGAGCATCGAAGTTACTAAAATTTAAGTTAAAAAAATAGACTAGCCTATGCTAGTCCTTTCCATTCGTCTGTAGGGGGGTTAAAATTTTACGCCATATCAAATTAAATCAAGTTTTCATGAAAGCATTGTATTATCAAAGTTTATCGAGTACTTTGATACCTATTAAAAAGTTACTTATATTCCAGGAGGGATTCGAACCCCCGACCGTTCGCTTAGAAGGCGAATGCTCTATCCAGCTGAGCTACTGGAACAACAGACTGATAAATATAATTACTCACCAGACAATATTTATATATTAGCACAGAATCTACTGTTGAAGCAAGGATAATTTCTAGCTGTATCATAAAAAATTCTAGAGTTGTCAAACATATGTTACAAATATAGAAAACTTCTGATGCTGGCCGAGCATATCATTCAATCATCTTTTTCCTGGGGACGCTCAAGGAGGAAAACTATAACATAGAAATTTTTGATATTTTACAATTAATTCATCAACTTCCTCATATCTCTAAAGCAAGAAAAAATATTTCGATCTAATCTATGTTATAATGATTATAAACTAAAGATATGGAGGGATCGTTTTGTCGGCGTTAATCGAAGTCAATCAATTAAATATAAAGTCGAAAGAGAAACATATTATTCAAGATTTCTCGTTAGAATTACAATCAGGCGAGTTTGTGGCCATCACAGGACCTTCAGGTTCAGGAAAGAGTACTATTTTGAAGTTTTTGGCCCAACTCTTGGATCCTAATTTAAATTGTTCTGGCCAATACACTTTTGAAGGCAAAAAAGTTAACGACATGGACCCCATCGAATTAAGAAAACAAGTCTCATATTGTTTTCAGTCACCAAATTTGTTTGGTGAGAGCGTGCGCGATAATTTATCGTTTCCTTATGATATCCGTAATCAAGAATTTAATGAGGATAAAGCACGAGAGTTACTAGACAAGATGCAATTGCCAACTTCTTACTTAGATAAATCGATTCATGAATTATCAGGCGGAGAGAAGCAGCGAGTAGCTTTAATCCGTAATTTATTATTTGAACCTAAAGTTTTGTTGCTAGACGAAGTCACCAGTGCTTTAGATGTAAATACACGAGAGAAAATTTGGCAAGGCTTATCTCATTTACGTCAAGAGAAAGATATTGCCCTGGTCATGGTAAGTCACCATGAAAGTGAACAAGATCTTGCCGACCGTCGTCTTGAATTGTCAGCGACTAAAGAACTTGATAAGGAGGAAAAAGATAGTGAACAATAATTTACATGCGACACCATTATCTGTTGCTTTAAGTTTCGCTCTAGTTTTATTAACCCTGTTTGTTTCTTATCGTGAAAAGTTAAAATTAGAGAAAGATATTATTATCTCGGTTGTGCGAATGATTGTCCAACTGATTGTCATTGGTTTAATTTTGCAATGGATTTTTAGAGTGAATAATGTATGGCTTACCCTGATTATGGTATTGGTGATGATTGTCAACGCAGCTTGGAATGCCGGTAAACGGGGCAAAGGGATAGAAAATTCCTTTATCTATTCTTTAATTGCTATCAGTTTATCCTCTTTCATCGCTTTATCTGTTATGGTAGGGTCTGGCACTTTGGAATTTACCCCTGCCCAAATTATTCCAGTGAATGGGATGATCATCGGAACTACTATGCAGAAATGTGGCATGGTCTTTAATTATATGCGTCAAATCTTTAAGGATCGTCAACAACAAATTAATGAGATGTTGGCTCTGGGAGCGAATGCTAAGCAAGCCTCAAAAGAAGTTATTAAGATTGTGATTAATGATACCATGCAACCAACATTAGACAGTATTAAGACCACAGGTTTGGTAACTTTACCTGGCCTAATGGCCGGTCTAATGTTTGCCGGGGTAGATCCAGCGAAAGCAATCTTATATCAAATTGTGATTATGTTTATGATGCTATCTTCTACAGCTATTGGAGCTTACACTATCGCTTACCTGACCTATAGCTCTTTCTTTACCAAGCGCTTACAACTTAAAATGACTCGCTAATTTCATTCTTTATGTTTGACATCATAGACCGGCTTAGATAAGCTATGAAAGAAGAATAGCTTAAGCGGAGGGATACTATGATTTTTGATAAAATAAAAGAAATTATTGTCGATCAATTAGAAGTTGATGCGGATAAAATTACGATGGATACCAATTTCCAGAAAGACTTAGAAGCAGATAGCTTAGATGTCTTTCAAATTGTTAGTGAAATCGAGGACTCTTTGAATGTGGAAATTGATACGGATGAAGATTTAGCTACCGTGGCCGATCTTGTGCATTATATTGAACAACAATTGAATAAATAATTTAAATGGGATGGCGAGAGCCATCTTATTTTTTTGACTTTGTGCAGTAATGTTCACCTTGGATTTAACAGGGGAAGTCTGTACTAATACAAACAAACCGTTTTGTTATAGCAATTAATAATATTACAAAACTCATAAATAATTAAAACAAAACAGTTCTAATGTATTAGTTAACAACTGAGCAATATAGAACTTGATATCACACTGTTTATTTCTTGTCAAAGCGAATCAATCGTGGTAAATTATATATAATAATGATACAGAATTTTCCAACTGTTTCAATTGGCAAAATGATAAGGAGTGAATAAGTTATGGTAAACAAGCAGACTTTCGAACAATTGTTAGATCCAAATAACTTTAATTTTGAGACTGTTCAAGTATTAAATGAAGAAGGAAAAATTGTTAATGAAGATCTGATGCCGGAACTAACGGACGAAGAATTAGTAACTTTAATGGAAGACATGGTTTGGGAACGAGAATGGTACAATCGTACTAAAGCTTTTTCACGTCAAGGTCGTTTAGGTTTTGTGGGTCCAACTGAAGGACAAGAAGCTTCACAAATGGCAACAATTTCAGCTATGGAACCTCAAGACCGGATCTTACCTGGTTATCGCGACATTCCTCAGTTAGTAAAAAAAGGAATGCCTTATAAGAATGCATTTCTTTGGTCTAAAGGACATGTAGCTGGCTCAATGTATCCTGAAGATTTTCATGCTTATCCTCCACAAATTATTATCGGTGCTCAGTTTGTTCAAGCTGCTGGAGTTGGTTTAGGAATTAAGAAGAAGAAAGAAGACGCTGTTGTTATTACCTATACCGGTGACGGTGGATCTTCTCAAGGAGATACTTATGAAGGAATGAACTTTGCGGGAGCTTTCAAATCTCCGGTAATTTTTGTGATTCAAAATAATGGTTGGGCGATCTCAACGCCACGCGAACGTCAAACGGCTGCGCCAACGTTAGCTCAAAAAGCAGTCGCCGCTGGGATTCCTGGCATTCAAGTAGATGGGATGGATGCTTTAGCCATCTATGCAGTGACCAAAGCTGCACGTGCTTATGCCGCAGCAGGCAACGGTCCAGTACTCATTGAAACCTTAACCTATCGCTACGGTCCACATTCTCTATCCGGTGATGATCCAAAACGTTATCAACCTGAAGGGGTTCAAGAAACATGGCGTCAACGTGACCCGCTAAACCGTATGCGCATTTATTTAACTGAAAAAGGTCTCTGGTCTGAAGAAAAAGAAGAAGCCATTGTAAATCAAACTAAAGAGCTGGCCAAAGAAGCCATTAAAGAAGCAGATGCCACACCAAAACAAAAAGTTTCTGATTTCTTAAAGAATATGTTTGAAACACCAGATACCATTATTCAAGAACAAATTGAACATTTCGAAGCAAAGGAGCGTAATTAAGATGACTCAAATGACCATGATACAAGCTATCACTCAGGCTTTAGACCTTGAATTAGCTAAAGATGACAAGACATTAATCTTTGGCGAAGACGTTGGTAAGAACGGTGGAGTATTCCGTGCTACTGAAGGATTATTTGATAAATATGGGGAAGACCGAGTGATCGATACGCCACTTGCTGAGTCTGGAATTGGTGGTATGGCAATGGGCTTAGCTTTGGAAGGCTTCCGTCCTATTATGGAAATTCAATTCTTCGGTTTCGTCTTCGAAACACTGGATTCTATTGTGGGTCAAATGGCAAGAACACGCTATCGGATGGGTGGTAAACGAAATATGCCAGTGACCATTCGCTCACCATTTGGAGGTGGTGTAGCCACTCCAGAGATGCATGCCGATTCATTGGAAGGCTTAATTGCCCAATCACCCGGCATTAAAGTTGTCGTCCCTTCAAACCCATACGATGCCAAAGGATTATTAATTTCAGCCATTCGTGATAATGATCCGGTGGTTTTCTTAGAACATATGAAACTTTATCGTTCTTTCCGTGCCGAAGTGCCTGAAGAAGAATATACTGTACCGCTTGGCAAAGCTAATATTGTCCGCGAAGGAACCGATGTTTCAATTATTGCCTATGGCGCGATGGTTCAGGAAGCTGAGAAAGCGGCTGACGCCTTAGCAGAAGAAGGAATTTCAGCAGAGGTGGTTGATTTACGAACCGTTTATCCTTTAGATATTGAGACTTTAGTTCAAACCACTGAGAAAACAGGTCGGGTGGTGATGGTTCAAGAAGCTCAACGACAAGCTGGAGTTGGAGAAAAGGTAATTTCTGAAATTTCCCAACGCGCAGTCCTATCGCTTAAAGCTCCGATTGCTTTTGTGTCTGCACCAAATACGATTTATCCATTTGGTATGGCTGAAAAAGATTGGCTACCGAACGCTCAAGATATTATTGAAAAAGTTAAAGAAACGACAGATTTCTAGATTCGGATTTCGACACGTAAAGATATGAAAGGATGAAAATTAATGGCTTATAAATTTACCTTGCCAGAACTTGGCGAAGGCATCCATGAAGGCGAAGTTGTAGCATGGCATGTCCAAGAAGGTGACACGATTAAGGAAGATGATATCCTAGTTGAGATTCAAAATGATAAAGCCGTCGAAGAAATTCCTTCACCCGTTGAAGGTGTGATTCGGAAAATTCATGTCACTGAAGGGACTGTGGCCGTAGTCGGTGATGTTTTGGTAGAAATTGATGTGGAAGGGGAAGAAACATCAGTTGATGCTGTAGAAGAACAAGTTGAATCGACACCAGCCTCACCAGCTAAAGTTCCAGTGGCTGAAGCAGGGAATGGTTCTGCTCGCTTTGCTTTTGCAATGCCTGAATTGGGGGAAGGCATTCATGAAGGAGAAATTGCAGCTTGGAAAGTGAATGAAGGGGATCAAGTTAGTGAAGACCAAGTTTTATTAGAAATTCAAAATGATAAAGCTGTTGAAGAAATTCCTTCACCATTTACCGGAACGATTCTAAAGATTAATTTCGCTGAGGGGGATGTCGCTAAAGTCGGTGACAGCCTGTTTGAATTCGAATCAGATTCCTATGAAGGAAGTGCAGAACAGATCACGAGCGAAAGCTCAGTGGCAGAACAAACCGAAGCGCCAGTTGAAAAAGTTACTGAAACAGCTGCAGCCAAGTCAACACCTGCTGGTCATGTTCTAGCCATGCCTTCCGTTCGCAAGTTGGCTCGGGAGAAAGGCATTGATATCAATACTGTCACACCAACAGGAAAAGGTGGCCGGGTCACAGCAGAAGATATCAATAATTATGGTTCAGCTAAGAAACCTGCTCAAGGAAAAGTGGCTCCTCGGGTGCCTCGGGTTGATCAAGAAAACTTACAAAGTGGAAGTCAAGCTCAAGAAACAGCCAAGAAACATTCACCAGCAGTGAATGAAGAACGTGTGACTCGTGTGCCAATGACACCTATGCGTAAAGCTATTTCTAAAGCGATGGTAAATTCGGCAACGACCATTCCATCCGTATCTCACTTTGATGAAATTGAAGTGAGCAAGCTATGGGATCATCGCAAGAAATTTAAGACAGTGGCAGCTGAACGTGATATTAAATTAACATTCTTACCATATGTCGTGAAAGCTCTCATCGTGGCTGCTAAGAAATATCCGATCATCAATGCCAGTCTCGATGAAGCTAGCAATGAACTCATTATGAAAGACTACTTCAATATTGGTATTGCTACCGATACTGAAGCTGGGTTATTTGTACCTGTGATTAAGGACGCAGATCGTAAATCAATCTTCGAAATCGCTCAAGAAATCTCTGAACTCGCTCAGAAAGCCCATGAAGGAAAACTTGCTGCGGCTGACATGCGCGATGGCAGTGTATCGATCTCTAATCTAGGATCAGCTGGCGGTAAATGGTTTACACCAATCATTAACCATCCTGAAGTCTTTATCTTAGGGTTTGGTTCGATTGTCCAACAACCAATTGTTAATGAAGAAGGAGAACTTGCAGTTGGTCGTGTTGTTAAGCTTTCCTTAACCTTTGACCATCGTGTAATGGATGGTGCGACAGCTCAGAATGCCATGAACGAGATTAAGAAATATTTAGCCGACCCAGAATTGCTATTAATGGAAGGATAAGGTGAATAAATAATGGTAGTTGGAGATTTTGCCGTAGAACTAGATACAGTAGTGATTGGTTCTGGACCTGGGGGATATGTAGCTGCGATTCGAGCTTCCCAATTAGGTCAAAAAGTAGCCATTATTGAACGCGATGCCATTGGTGGAACTTGTTTAAATGTCGGTTGTATTCCTTCTAAGGCATTAATTAATGCGGGGCATGTCTACCATAATGCTAAACACGGAGATTTCTTCGGAGTTCATACACAAGATATTACCGTTGATTTCAAACGGACTCAACAATGGAAAGACCAAGAAGTTGTCGGTAAATTAACCGGTGGCGTTTCGATGCTTCTTAAGAAGAATAAGGTCGAAATTCTTAAAGGGGAAGCATTCTTCGTTGATGACCACACCTTACGCGTAATCCACGAAGAAGCTGCAGAAACCTACTCCTTTAAACATGCCATTATCGCTACAGGATCTAGACCGATTGAGATTCCAGGTTTCAAATTCTCAGATAGAGTCCTTGATTCTACCGGGGCTCTTGCCTTAACTGAAATTCCTAAGGAAATGGTGGTTATCGGTGGTGGCTATATCGGTTCTGAACTGGCAGGAGCTTTCGCTAATTTTGGTACAAAAATTACAATATTAGAAGGTTCTGCTCAGATTATTCCAAACTTCGAGAAAGATATGGTCAAATTAGTTGAAAATGAGTTCAAAAATAAGGGCGTTGATATCATTACCAACGCGATGGCTAAAGAAGCAGTCATTAATGGTGATCGGGTGAGTGTGACTTATGAAGTTGGCGGGAAAACTCATACTGTCGAAGCAGATTACTGCTTGGTAACCGTAGGGCGCCGTCCTAATACTGACGAGATGGGCTTAGAACAAGCTGGCGTGAAAGTTGGCGCTCGAGGTCTAATTGAAGTCGATCAACAAGGTCGGACTAATGTAGAGAACATTTTTGCGATTGGGGATGCGGTTCCTGGTCCCGCTTTAGCCCACAAAGCTTCTTATGAAGCCAAAGTGGCGGCAGCAGCTATCGCTGGAGATCAAGCCAGTGTGGTAGACTATATTGCCTTACCAGCGGTCTGCTTCACCGATCCAGAATTAGCTTCAGTAGGCCATACGCTCGCTTCAGCTAAAGAAGCTGGTTTGAAGGTCAAAGCTGCTAAATTCCCATTCGGAGCCAATGGCCGAGCTCTGTCATTAAATGCGACAGATGGCTTCGTTCGCTTAATTAGCACGGAAGAAGATCATATCTTAGTTGGAGCCCAAGTTGCGGGAGCTAATGCTTCTGATGTGATTGCTGAATTAACCTTAGCCATTGAATCTGGTATGAATGCTGAAGATATTGCTTTAACCATTCATTCACATCCATCTTTAGCTGAAGTGACGATGGATGCTGCTGAACTTGCTTTAGGCATGCCAATTCATTTATAAGATACTTGGAAACATCCAGTTATTTCATTACTAGCTAATGCTTGGATGCTGGTATCAAATTTACTTGTCTGTCTTTGAATAAGTTTATGTTATCTAAAAATTAATAATCCGAATATTTACTTGTTTAAGTCGTAGATTCATCGATTTTGCATGGGAGTTTAACCCTCTCAACTACGTTGAATGGCTTGAAACCTCTCTAAGGGTCTCCGCTCCAATGAGGAGATCTTGCTTCAAGTAAATATTCGGTTTATTTTTGTGTTTAACTTTATTATATATACTAATATTGTGTAGAAATATTTGTTAGACCATTCGTCTGTTCAAGGAATCATTGCTAGGAATAAGGGGTTATGCTTGTTAACAAAGTAACTAGAATGGACATAAATCTTATTAAACCCTATAATGAAGTTAGGTCTAAAATTTATTCAAAAACTTTTTGACAATACAGGGTGAAAGAGTAGAATAGACTGCGTGGGCTTTGAGCAATCAGGTCCAAATCTTAGATAGAAAGAGGAGAGCGAAGTGGAAGAGACAAAGATCATAAATTTGTTTGGCATTGATATGAGCTTCAACGTTCTTGTCTCCTTAATCGTTACTGTCGTTATTGTATTTATTCTATGTATCTTAATGACTCGTAATTTGTCGGTCGATAAACCATCGCGACCACAGGTGATTTTGGAGTCATTAATTGACTTTATCAAGGGGATTATTCATGACACGATTGAAGGGTCCTACCAGGATGCCTATATTATTATTTCCTTGGCCTTATTTTTGTTCTTGTTAGTGGCAAATTTCTTGGGCCTACCTTTTATCGTCCATATTCATGAGCAATCCTACTGGAAGAGTCCAACCGCAGATGCCGTCGTTGCTCTTTCATTGGCGGTCATAATGAACCTGATTTCCCATATTTTAGGGATGCGGGCTCAAGGGGTTGGCAAGTACTGGGTCAACACTTACCTTAAGCCAAATATTGTATTGATGCCAGTCAAGATTGTTGAAGAAGTCATTAATATCTTTACCCTAGCTTTAAGGTTATTTGGGAATATCTTTGCGGGTGAAGTTTTACTGAATCTGATTTCTTCTGTTGGGAATAAATTTGGTCTAGCAACCTGGCTAGTTGGCATTCCATTGCAGATGATTTGGCAAGCTTTCTCGTTATTTATTGGCTGTATCCAGGCTTATATCTTTGTCACTCTGTCATTAGTTTATTTGTCACATAAAGTAGAAATTCCGTTACCAACCAGTAAGAAACAAAAAAATAAAATTCAATAGAAATCAAAGGAGAATGAAATATGAATGGATTAGCTGCTGCGATTGCAATTGCCCTTGCTGCCTTTGGAGCCGCCATTGGGAATGGTTTGGTTATCTCTAAGGCCATTGAATCAATGGCGCGTCAACCAGAAATGGAAAACAAAATTAGAACCACTATGTTCCTTGGGGTAGGGTTAATCGAAGCAATCCCAATCATGGCTGTGGTTATTGCATTTATTTTGGTCTTCAGATAATAAAATAAGAAATGGAGTGAATTAATTATGTCAGCTATATTGGGATCGACCCCGATAGGGACAATATTAATGACTTTAATTTCATTTATTTTAGTTATTTATATTGTGTATAAATTTGCGTGGCTACCGATTGATAAGATTTTGAAAGAACGTCAAGATCAAATTACTAAAGATATCAATGAAGCTCACCAATTAAAAGAAAATAGTCAGAAAGAAATTCAAGACTCTAAAGTAGAAGTTGAAAAAGCTCTTAGCCAAGCTCAAGAATTAGTAAAGAATGCGAAGGCTCATGGTCAAGAAATGGCGGATAAAGTCATTGAAGAAGCAAATGTTAAAGCAGAAGGACTGATTGAAAAGACCAACGCCGACTTGAATCGTCAACGGCGTCAGTTCCATCATGAAATGGAAGAAAGTGTGATTAATATTTCAGTCATGATGGCCCAAAAGGTTCTTCAACGTGAAATCACAGAAGCTGACCATCGCGAATATATCCATGAATTCATCAATAGATTGGATGCTGAGTTCAAATGAGATCAAGTATCAAGAAGAAAGTTAAACAACATCAAGATGTCCTGACCATACGTTCTGCAGTTCCGCTCTTAGAAGAAGAACGTCAACAAATTATTCAAATTGTTTCAAAAAATACGGATAAAAACTACGATAAAATTGTATCCATTATCGACCCACGTTTAATTTGTGGAGTCAGTGTGAAATCTGATTCGATTGGATTTGAATACAGTGGTCGTCGAATTATTAATGAAATGGTTGACGAAATCAAACAAAGTAAGGAAATCAGTGCGATGGTTGACGAAATCTCCAGTCAATCCTAGGAGGCATACAAATGGATATAAAATCTTTTGAAAAGAATATTTTAGATAAAATCGACCAGTTCGATGTCGAGGCTGAAGTTGAGAACATAGGAACGATCGTCTCTGTTGGGGATGGGATTTCGAATGTGACTGGCTTAAATCGTGCGCGTTACGGAGAAATGGTCGAATTTTCTAATGGAACGATTGGTATGGTTCAAAACTTAGAATCCGATCATGTTGGAATTATTATGTTTGGAAATTATGACGATCTTGGTGAAGGTGACGTCGTCTACCAAACCGAAAAAATGATGGAAGTGCCGGTGGGTGAAGAACTATTAGGTAGAGTCATCAATCCGCTGGGTCAGCCAATTGACGGTTTGGGTCCGATTCATACCCAAAAGACGCGGCCGGTTGAAGCTGAAGCCCCTGGAATCATGGAACGCAAATCAGTCGATCGCCCCTTGCAGACAGGAATTAAAGCGGTTGATGCCCTGGTTCCGATTGGAAAGGGTCAACGGGAATTAATTATTGGTGACCGTAAGACTGGGAAGACGACCATCGCTGTAGATACCATTTTGAATCAAAAAGGAAAAGACGTTATCTGTATTTATGTGGCAATTGGCCAAAAAGCTTCAACAGTTAAAAATATTGTAGCAACTTTAAGTCGGTATGAAGCTTTAGATTATACCATTGTGATGTCTGCTTCCGCTTCACAAGCAGCCTCTTTATTATATCTTGCCCCTTATGCGGCGACGGCGATGGCTGAAGAATTCATGTATAATGGCCGTGATGTATTGATTGTTTATGATGATTTATCAAAACAAGCGACTGCTTATCGTGAAATGAGTTTATTATTGAAACGTCCGCCAGGTCGAGAAGCATATCCTGGGGATATTTTTTATTTACACTCTCGCTTATTAGAACGATCTGCTCAATTAAGTGACGAATTAGGTGGAGGGTCCCTAACTGCCTTACCGATTATTGAAACTCTAGCTGGAGACATTTCAGCTTATATACCTACCAACGTTATTTCGATTACCGATGGTCAAATATTCTTAGAAAGCGATTTGTTCTTCTCTCGGGTCTTACCTGCGATTAATGCAGGGCTCTCAGTGTCTCGGGTGGGGGGATCTGCCCAAGTTCCAGCCATGAAGAAAGTTGCAGGAACCTTACGGATTGACTTAGCAAGTTACCGTGAACTTGCCGCTTTTAGCCAATTTGGTTCTGATTTGGATGATGATACCCAACGCGCCCTAAACCATGGAGAGAAAACCGTCGAAATTCTAAAACAAGCAGCTCACCATCCAATCGCCGTAGGTAAGCAAGTGATTCTGATCTATGCTTTGACCCATCAATTTATGGTTGAGCTCAAAAGTGAACAAGTAAAATTATATGAAGAAAAATTGTATGAATATCTAGACACTAATTATTCTGACCTTGTTAAACAAATCGAAATCGATGGAAAATTACCGGATGCAGAAATCCTAAATCAATTGTTATCCAATTTTAATGAATGGTTTAAAGTAGAAAGTCAACGAGGATAGAGGATGATTGCATGTCATTATTTCAAATTAAAAAACAGATTGATTCGATAAATAAAACCAAACAAATTACCAATGCAATGCGTCTAGTTTCCACTTCTAAATATAATCGGATGGTTCAAGAGGCTAAGAATTATGATTTATATAGTTTAATGGTGCGTAAGTTGGTTTATCATATTATTTCGCGTAATATCCCTCGTTTTGTAAATACGGATCTTCAAAGTAATATTGGACTCGATCCAATTGATTACCACCATATGTTAGTTCAAAGACCTGTGGTTAAGACTGCTTACTTGGTAATTAGTTCGGACAAAGGTTTAGCCGGCGATTATAACTCTTCCTTGATTAAGAAATTCGATCAATATCTAAAGACTCATCATGAGGATTTTTCTGAGATCGTCGTACTGGGAATTGGGGATCCGATTATCAAGTATTGCAAAGCAAATGGCATCACAATGACTTTTGAAACGCATAATATCTCTGACTATCCAACCTTTACTGAAGTCCAAAAAGTGATTAAAGAAGCTATCGAGGGTTACAATAATAAAACTTATGACGCTTTGAAAGTGGCTTATAATCACTCTGAAAATATTATGCAGACCCAATTACGCTTAGAAACTATTCTTCCCTTAGGAAATATTGAATTCCCTGAGGACAGTGCTAATGAAGATATTGATTATATTATTGAACCGGATCCAGAAGTGGTTCTGGATGAGCTATTGGTTAAATTCGTTGAAAGTCAAATTTATGGAGCCATTATTGATGCCAAAACCGCTGAGCAAGCTAGTCGGATGCAAGCCATGAACCAAGCTACCCAGAATGCTGAGGATTTAATTTTTAATTTGAAGAAGCAATACAATCAACAGCGTCAATTAAGAATCACTAATGAGATCTTAGACATTATCAATGGATCGGCAGCACAGCAATAAGTGAAAGAAGGCTAAAGAATGAGAATTGGACATATCGAACAAATTATGGGGCCGGTAATCGATGTGAATTTCCCGGTGGAAGGAGGGTTCCCCGATATTCACAATGCCCTAGTAGTCTATCCAGACTTAAATGATCAAGAATTAACTGAAGAGAATATGGCCCAAGCTCACTCTATTGTGTTAGAGGTAGCTTTAGATATGGGCGATGGCTTAGTTCGAACAATTGCCATGGAAGCCACCGAAGGATTAGCTCGGGGGATGGTTGTGGTTGATTTAGATCGAACCATAGAAGTTCCTGTGGGTCGCAAAACTTTGGGGCGGGTCTTCAACGTATTAGGAGATACTATCGATGGATTGGAAGATCTAGAAGAACCTGTTCAAAGACAATCGATTTATCGGGCTGCTCCCACCTATGAAGATTTAACCAATGATTATCAAATCCTTGAGACCGGTATTAAAGTCATTGACCTACTTGCTCCATATTTAAAAGGGGGTAAAATTGGCCTCTTTGGTGGAGCCGGTGTCGGTAAAACTGTACTGATTCAAGAGCTGATTCACAATATCTCCGAACAACTGGGCGGGATTTCAGTCTTTACTGGTGTTGGAGAACGGACACGTGAAGGAAATGACTTAGTCTATGAAATGCGCGAATCTGGAGTAGATAAAAATACTGCCTTAGTATTTGGTCAGATGAATGAACCGCCTGGGGCGCGGATGCGTACTGTTCTTACAGGTTTAACAATGGCAGAGTATTTCCGTGACACCATGAAACAAGACGTCTTACTCTTTGTAGACAATATCTTCCGGTTCACTCAAGCAGGTTCTGAAGTATCCGCCTTATTGGGACGGATGCCTTCAGCAGTAGGTTATCAACCGACGCTAATGACTGAGATGGGCTCAATGCAAGAACGGATTGCATCTACTTTAGATGGATCTATTACTTCGATTCAAGCCGTCTACGTGCCAGCAGATGACTATACGGACCCTGCTCCAGCAACGACCTTTACCCACTTGGATGCGACGACTAACCTCGATCGTAAATTAACTGAGCAAGGAATTTACCCAGCGGTGAATCCTTTAGACTCTACTTCTATAGCCTTATCAGAAGAGATTGTGGGAGAGCGTCATTATCGTATCGCTCGTTCAGTTCAAGCAACCTTGCAACGTTATAAAGAATTGCAAGATATTATTGCTATCCTCGGGGTCAATGAATTGAGTGATGAAGAACAGATTATCGTTAAAAGAGCTCGACGGATTCAACTTTTCTTATCACAAAACTTCCATGTGGCAGAATCCTTTACGGGTATTCCTGGTTCCTTTGTGAAAGTATCGCAAACACTTGATGGATTCGAAGGCATTCTACAAGGTAAGTACGATAACTATCCTGAAGAAGCTTTCCGAAATGTCGGCCCGATTGAGGATGTGATTGCTAAAGCCCAATCAATGACGGATAAAGGGAGCGATAGCTGATGACTGAGACGAAGAAACGCTTCATGCGTTGTGAAATTATTACCCCCCAAGGGTTAATTTATTCTCATCGGGTCAAAAGTATCTCCCTCCAATCGCAAAACTCCGGTATGACCTTACTTTATAATCACATGCCGATTGTTACAACGGTTGATATCGGAGTGATAAAAGTGATTCGGGTGACCGATGATAAGGAATTACCAAATTATATCGCCGTTAACGGGGGTGTGCTAGAAATGCACGATAATGTGTGTACCATTGTCGCTACCTATGCCATCAGAGCGCGCGATATTGATGATGGGGCTGTATTGATTGAGAAGCAAGAAGCTGAAGCTGCAGCAGCTGCAGCATTGAGTCGTAAAGATGTCGTAGCTTACAAGCGGGCTCAACTCAGTCTGAAACGCGCTTTGAATATGCTCGAAGTCAGCAAGTTAAAACCCTAAAAATTTTCCTTATTAGTCTAGTTTGTTTCATTGGCTAATAAGGAATTTTTTGCTTATAATGTTACTTATTAACTTATCGTATTAAGTAGAATTAGAAATAATGAATAGAAGGAGCAGGATACGATGTTATACAATAATATTGTCGAAGCGATTGGAAATACTCCACTCATTAAATTAAACGGATTAGATGAAGAAATGGCCAATATCTATGTAAAATTAGAAAGCAGAAACCCAAGCGGAAGTGTTAAGGATAGACCCGTTCGTGCGATTCTTGAAAACATGTTAGAAACTAATGCGATTCAAGAAGGTGGCGTGATTGTTGAACCAACCAGTGGGAATACTGGGATTGCCTTAGCAGCAGCTGGAGCTGCCTTGGGATTAAAAGTGGTTTTAGTGATGCCTGAATCGATGAGTATTGAACGTCGCAAATTAATGACGGCTTATGGCGCTGAGATTGTTCTTACCGGAGAGGGTGGAATGGCGACTGCAGCTAAGAAAGCACAAGAAATTGCTGAAGAGCGTCAAGGTCTAATTTTTGGCCAATTTACCAATCAGCTGAACCCACAATCTCATGAAGAAACTACCGCTAAAGAGATCCTAGCCGATTTGAATCAGGTCGATGGATTCGTTGCTGGCTTTGGAACAGGGGGAACTGTCACTGGGGTCAGTAAAGTGCTTAAGGCTAATAATCCAGATACTTTAGTTTGGGCTTTAGAACCCAAGGATTCACCATTAATTAGCCAAGGAAAAGCAGGTGGCCATAAGATCCAAGGAATTGGAGCGAACTTTGTTCCTGATGTATTAAATTTAGAACATATCGACGAAGTGAAAGTGGTTGCGAATGAGGACGCGATTAATACTGCTGTAGCCACAGCCAAAGAACAAGGCATCTTGGCCGGAATTTCTTCGGGCGCTAACATCTTTATGGCGTTGCAAATGGCTAAAGAATTAGGAAAAGGAAAGAACGTAGTAACGATTGTAGCAGATACTGGTGAGCGTTACTTATCTTCAGGTATTTTCGGAAATGAAGGCGAATAAGCAGAAATGGAAGGAACTAGCTCATTATATCATGGCCAATGATCCGGCGAATCCTTCTTACCGTGAAGTGGTTCAATTATATCCAGGATTTAAAGCCATAAAAAATCATGAGCCAGCCCATCGCGCTTATTTGAAAGGACGTCACTTTCTTGCCCGCAAGCTTTCAGAACGTAATCGACATCAGACAGGCATTGAAATTCACCCAGGAGCTGAATTGGGCGATAATATCTTTATTGACCATGGTATGGGTGTTGTGATTGGTGAGACCGCGATTGTTGGTGACCGTGTTAAGATGTATCATGGGGTAACCCTAGGTGGACTTCATGGACATGCCGGTGAAAAGCGCCATCCAACTGTTGAACATGATGTCGAAATTGGAGCCCATGCGATTCTTCTTGGTGATATTACTATAGGCCACCATAGTAAAATTGGGGCTGGAGCGGTAGTCTTGGAAGATGTCCCACCTTATTCAACGGTGGTGGGGGTACCCGGTCGTGTCATTCACCGTCATAAATAAGTGAGGCCTATACTGATCAAACCCATTATGACAAACTTTGACCAAGCTCGTTTAGTGAGAGGTCATTCGTTCAATTCATAAAATATGGAATTAACTTCAAGCAAAAGCTGAATATTTACCCATCAGATGTGAAATTTATCTCGGCGTTGACTGATATTTGTCCTATCTAAGTCAATCTCGGATATATTTTCAAGAATATTACTGGTTTCTTCAAGTAATTATTATTGGGTAAATATTCAGTTTATTTTGCTTGATGAATGATTGATCGATGATGGGCAGACTCAATCATATTTTTTGTTATTTGGATTCGTTTACATTTGTCAAGACTTTTACATTCTTTTTTAAATAAGCTATTATATTAGTTGACTGGTATAAAGGAGGCAAGGGATGCAGACTTATCAATATCCGATTGATCCAGATTGGACCACCGATGAAATTATCAAGGTCGTATCGTTCTTAAATGTGGTCGAGAAGGCCTATGAATCTCAAATTTCTTGTCAAGAATTTGACCAGCATTATCAGGCCTTTAAAGAGGTCGTAGATAGTATTGCTGGTGAGAAACAAATCGACCGCCAATTTAATGAGGTTAGTGGCTATTCAATCTATCAATTAGTTAAGAAACGAAGAAGCCTTGATCAGGCAACTGTATTGAAGATGAACTAGGAGGAAGAATGGATTTTTTATTACATCAACGGATAGGGGTTTGGATGAAACAAGCTGGCCAACTCTTACTTGAATCCCTCAACGAATCATTACATATTGAAGAGAAGAAGAGTCCTCGTGATTTGGTTACTGAAATGGATCGATTAGTTGAACGCTTCTTCCGTGATAAGATGCAGACATATTATCCAAGTCATCGAATGATTGGTGAAGAAGAGACAGGCAAACATTTACAAAGTACCCAAGGGTATCTTTGGCTACTGGATCCAATTGATGGAACGATGAACTTTATTAAACAAAAAGATAAATTTGCAATTATGTTAGGCATTTATAAAGATGGCCAAGCACTGGCGGGCTATATTTATGACGTTATTCAAGGTAATTATTATTATGGCCTAGTGGGTGAAGGAGCCTACCTTAATGATGTTCCGCTGGAGCCTTTGCCAGTAAGTCAACTTGAAGATTGTTTGATTGCTGGGAATCCTTTTCACTTTATGGATCATGAAGATGCCTTCTTCCATATTTATCGTAAATCCTTAGGGATTCGTTATTATGGTTCAGCGTCTTTTGAAATCATTGGTGTCCTTAAAGGGGAATTGGGTGCCTATCTATCGGTTGGTTTACAACCCTGGGATTTTGCGGCTGGTTACGCAATTTGTCAAGCCCTTGGTTTTAAAGTGACAACCTTAGATGGATTGCCTCCCGACATCCTTCGAGCCTCTACAATGATCTTTGCACCGCCCCTAATCCATCGAGAAATCATGTCGATGGTTGAATCAACGAATAAATAGGAGAAATAAATATGAAAACAAGAGAAACGATTCGAAATATTGCCATTATTGCTCACGTTGACCATGGTAAGACTTCCTTGGTCAATGAATTACTCAAGCAGTCTGACACCTTGGACGCCCGTACTGAACTTGGCGACCGCGTGATGGATAATAATGATATTGAAAAAGAGCGCGGTATTACCATTTTGGCCAAAAATACAGCTGTTCAATACAAAGGGCATCGAATTAACATCTTAGATACTCCTGGGCACGCGGATTTCGGTGGAGAAGTAGAACGGATTATGAAGATGGTTGATGGGGTGCTCTTAGTCGTAGATGCTTATGAAGGAACCATGCCTCAAACTCGTTTCGTACTCATGAAAGCCTTAGAAGCTGGGGTAACCCCGGTAGTTGTGGTAAATAAAATTGATAAGCCTTCTGCTCGCCCTCAAGAAGTTGTTGACGAAGTTCTTAATTTATTTATTGAGCTCGGAGCAGATGATGAACAAATTGAATTTCCAGTCGTATATGCTTCTGCTCTTAATGGAACCTCAAGTTTATCTGATGACCCAGCTGATCAAGAAGCAAGTATGGATGCTATTTTTGATACTGTTCTAAAATATGTTCCAGCGCCGATTGATAATTCAGAAGAACCGCTACAATTTCAAGTTTCCCTGTTAGACTACAACGATTACGTGGGTCGAATTGGGATTGGTCGGATCTTCCGGGGGAAAGTCCGGGTAGGTGATGCGGTAACCTTGATTAAGTTAGATGGTAGCAAAAAGAATTTCCGAGTTACCAAATTATTTGGTTTCTTTGGTTTAGATCGGGTAGAAATTCAAGAAGCGAGTGCGGGTGACCTCATCGCTGTTTCCGGTATGGAAGATATCTATGTCGGTGAGACCGTGACAGCTCAAAGTCATCCTGAACCGCTACCTATTCTCCATATTGACGAACCAACTTTACAAATGACTTTCTTAACTAATAATTCTCCATTTGCCGGTCGCGAAGGAAAATTTGTGACTGCTCGCAATTTGGAAGATCGTCTGATGAAAGAACTTCATACTGATGTATCCTTGCGTGTTGAACCGACGGATTCACCCGATGCCTTTATCGTATCTGGACGGGGTGAATTACATCTATCGATTCTCATTGAGAATATGCGTCGACAAGGCTATGAATTCCAAGTGTCACGGCCAAAGGTAATTATTCGTGAAATCGATGGCGTTCAACATGAACCGTTCGAAAGTGTTCAAATTGATACACCAGAAGAATATATGGGGTCTGTTATTGAAGCCTTAGGCCAACGAAAAGCCGAGATGGCAGATATGATTAATACGGGAACGGGTCAAGTTCGTATTATCTTCTTAGTACCTGCCCGGGGCTTGATTGGCTTCTCTACCGAGTTCATGTCTATTACGCGTGGATACGGAATTATGAACCATACTTTTGATGAATACCGTCCAGTGGTTCCAGGTAATATTGGTCGACGGCGTTCAGGAGCCTTGGTGTCAATTGATCAAGGTCAAGCCACGACTTATTCTATTATGAACTTGGAAGATCGAGGAACTATCTTTGTCGAACCCGGTACTGAAGTATACAGTGGTATGATTGTGGGAGAACACAGTCGTGAGAATGATTTAACGGTCAATATTACTAAAGCCAAACAGTTGACGAACGTTCGTTCAGCGACCAAAGATCAAACTGCCGTCATTAAACAACCTAGAATCTTAACCCTCGAAGAGTCCATTGAATTTATGGATGATGATGAGTACTGTGAAATTACCCCAGAATCCATTCGTCTGAGAAAAATTATCCTAGATAAGGGAGCCCGGGAGAAATCGAATAAAAAAGCCAAATAAGTCTTGAGCATTTTCTTTTGGTTGATGGTCGGTCGATGCTATACTTAGGTTAGCAAGCCAAAAGATACAGGAGGAATTAGAATGACTTTCAAATTACCAGATTTACCTTATGCTTACGACGCTTTAGAACCTGTTATTGATGCAGAAACAATGAAATTGCACCACGACAAACACCACAACACTTATGTTGAGAATCTTAACAAGGCAGTAGAAGGTACTGAATTTGCTGATAAGAGTATCGAAGATTTAGTTGCTCATCTTGATCAAGTTCCAGAAGACATTCAAACCGCAGTAAGAAATAATGGTGGCGGTCACTTAAATCACAGCTTCTTCTGGGAAACGTTAGTATCTCCAAGTTCACAAAAAGAAATGCCAAAAGAACTTGAAGATAAATTAGTCGATGCCTTTGGTTCGGTGGACGCTTTCAAAGAAAAGTTTGAAGCCGCAGGCAAAGGTCAATTCGGTTCTGGTTGGGCTTGGTTAGTTGATAATCAAGGAACTTTAGAAGTAGTTTCAACTCCAAATCAAGACAACCCAATCAGTGAAGGAAAAACTCCGTTATTAGCTGTAGACGTGTGGGAACATGCTTATTACTTAAAATATCAAAACCGTCGTCCTGAATACTTAAAGGCTTTTTGGGATGTTGTTGACTGGGATAAAGTTGCTTCACGTTTAGCATAATGCCTTGTCCTCGTATTCATCATTCACTTGAAAATATTTGAGATAACTCGTTTTATAAGCTAATTTTTAAGACCTAAGTGCCTGTACTTAGGTCTTTTTTTGGTTTATTGTAATGGTTGGCTGAGGGATTTAAGCAGAAAGCTTGAATGACAAAGGAATTAGTCAGAGGTCGTTGAGGCGAGAGAAATTGTTTGCTATAATGAGACGGATAAAATTGAAAGGGGAGAACAGTGAATGACGTCAAATCATTTTTATGACGAAACCGAACATTCTCCTGTACGAAAACATGATCGATTTACGGGATATTGGTCACAGTTTAAGACCAATTTTGATTGGCCAATTTTCTTCTTTATGGCAACTTTAATTATTTTTGGTTTGGTCATGGTTTTCTCATCTACCATGTTTTTACCGATAAATGGGGGGCCGGCTGACCCATTTTCAGCTTTATGGCGGCAAATAGCCGCAGTAATGGCAGGTTTATTGTTAGGCGTCATTGCTTTTGTCACGCCGAGTCGTTATTATCGCAATCCAGTGATCTTATTGCTTGCGATGACAGTCATTATTTTATTATTGCTTTATACTCGTTTTTTTGGTCAAGAAGCTTTCGGAGCTAAGAGTTGGATTTTTCTTTTTGGATTTTCTTTTCAACCTTCTGAATTAACCAAAGTCTTCGCTATGTTATCGATCGCTTGGTTATCGGAATATACAAGTCGAGAAGTCCGCTTAACTCAAGAAGCTTTTCGCAAGTTTCCCATTCCTAATTTACTCGTCGTCTCTTTGATCATCACATTAGCGCTGATTTTCTTACAACCTGACTTGGGCATGTTATTGATTATTGCCTTATCGCTTGGGTTTTTTTGGTTGATTCAGAAAGAGAAACAAAGTCGGAATTTAATTGCTTATGTGGCCTGTATCGTCTTATTTGGGGTCTTTTATGCGTTTTCGTCTTATTTTTCAACTTATTTAATCCAATCAGGTACCCATTTTCTTGAAAGATTGGGAATTTTTGTGAATCCTTTCGCTGATCCAAGTGGGGTGGGCTACCAATTAGTCAATGGTTATACAGCAATGAGCAAAGGCAGTTGGTTAGGTCAAGGTTTAGGCCAAGGCACTATGAAATATGGCCAAATTCCAGCGATTAATAATGATTTTATCTTGGTTAATATTATTGAAGAACTGGGTTTCATTGGGGGTATTATTTTATTAATAATATTCTTGATGTTCTTTATGCGACTCTTCCGTAAAGCGGCCTTGATGGTTGATCCCTATCGTTCTAAAGTTATTACTGGTCTTGCTTTGGTTTTAGTGATTCAAACAGCTACCAATATTGGTGGTGTGCTAGGCATTATTCCGCTAACAGGTGTAACCTTACCCTTTATAAGTTCGGGCGGTTCAAGTATCATTATAAGTATGGTTGGTGTTTTCTTAATATTAAAGATGATATATATAGATAATAAAGAACAGGCAATTCAAGAAAAGTAGGTGATAAGATGGAATTAATTAAGCGGCAGGGTCTCATTGTTTGGTTGTACACATTGAAACATAGCAATGTATTAAAACGTTATGGGTTTGTTCACTATATCAGTCAACGATTAAAGTATGCTGTGATGTATGTTGACCAAGATCAAACCGATAAAACCATCAAACAGTTGGAGCAATTACATTTTGTAAGAAATGTTGAACTTTCTTATCAGGACGATATTGATATGACCTTCGCAGATGTCTTTGACCAGGAAGATCAGGATGATAGCAATCACGAGAACGGTGAATTCTTCTTACAAATTGCCGAGCAAATTCGTGAAAATCAGGCTCAAGATTAGGAGAAGAGCATGCGAATTATTTCTGGAAAATATGGGAGTCGTCATTTAAAAGCTGTTCCCGGTAATCATACTCGGCCGACGACAGATAAAGTTAAAGAATCTATCTTTAATATGTTAGGGATGAACTTTAGTGGAGGCAGCGTCCTCGATTTTTATGGCGGATCGGGAGCCTTGGCCATCGAAGCGATTTCACGAGGGATGGACCATGCTGTGATTTGTGATAATTATCGACCAGCGATTGAGACGATTAAAGCAAATGTGTCAGTAACCAAAGAAGCTGATCGCTTTACTATTTTGGCTGGCGACCATTATCATCGTTTGAAGGTCTATCTTAGTGAGCAGCCAAGCCAATTCGATTTGATTTTTCTAGATCCACCTTATAAGCAAGCGGCTATTGAGAAAGATGTTAGCTTTTTTGAAGAGATGGATTGTGTCAAAGTGGGCAGTTTAATCGTGGTTGAAACTGGAAAAGACACTACTTTGAGAGAAGAGATTGGTGCTTTTTCTTTATTAAAAGAGAAGATTTACGGTGAAAGTTACATTAGAATATATCAGAAAGGTGAAAGCAATCATGACTAAGAAAAAAATTGGGATTTATGCTGGAAGTTTTGATCCGCTGACCCATGGACACATTGATATTATTCGGCGAGCTAGCAAGATTTTTGATGAATTGATTGTCTTGATTGCCATCAACACAAGTAAGAAAACCTGGTTCACTGCTGAGGAGCGGGTCCTCTTAACTCAGCAAGCCGTGGATCAAATTTCGAACGTTCGTGTCGACACCTTAAGAAATGGACTGATTGCTAATTATTATCATCGGGTCGGCGCATCGGCTTTGGTTCGCGGAATTCGTAATTCCACCGATTTTGAATATGAATACGGAATTGCTTCAGCTAACAAAAAACAATGCGCGAATTTGGATACGGTGGTTCTATTCGCGTCAGATCAATATCGCTATTTAAGTTCTAGCTTGATTAAAGAAATTGCCTATTTCGATGGAGATATCACTGATATGGTTCCAGAGAATGTGAATCAGGCCATGCAGATTCGTAAGAAAGAATTAGCTCTACAACAGAGCAAGTAAAGGAGTGAAGGCGGAATGTCTCATAAAGAAGCTGCCTTAAAATCGTTTATTGGAATTCGGCGGACATCAGACCGATTACTTAAACTGGCAAAAAATGATGCAAAACAATATGGTTTAAATATCAATGAATTTGCCGTGCTTGAGGTACTCTATCATAAGGGGCCTTCTACGGTTCAATTAATTACCGAAAAGATTCTGATTGCCAACTCATCAACGACTTATATAATCGATCAACTGTGTTTGAAAGATTTGGTTTATCGCGAGAGTTCTTGTCAAGATCGGCGGGTCTGTATTGTTCATTTGACTGAGAAAGGGCGAGAATTGATTGCAAAATCTTTCCCGTGTCATGCTGATCGGATTGAAGAAGCTTTTGAAGATTTAGAAGAAAGTGAAATGAAGACATTAATTAGTCTGTTGAAACGCATTAAATAGAAGTTACCATATTTATTATGCAGAAAGAGATTCATTAAAATCTCTTTTTTTTTTGCATTATGGGTCGTTCGTCGCTATCTTTCTAGGAACTGATTCGGAGTCAGACATGTTAGTTTTAGCCAGCAATTTATTAAATGCTTCTGATTTAAATAAAGTGAGCTCGTTCTAATGACCAATGGGTAAAATATTTTTGATAAAAAATATTCATTTTACTGCAACTATTAGCTCACGGAATTGATCAAGCTAGGTTTTATGTGATAGTCATCAGGGAATGGGTTGGAAATTTTATAAATTGCTTTTTAAACTCGTATCTCATCTTTTTATCGGGTAATTGCTTAATGAGGTGGGGTGAATGGATCAATTACAAGGAATGATTAAGAAGCCAATCTTTCTGCTGATTTTATTGGGTTTAGTCCTGGTCGTCTATTTACAGCCGAATCAATCAGATGATCAACTAACTTTAGTTTCAGAGAAATTAGCAGAATCATCGACTGAGCAAAATCAGACCAATAGTGAAAAAATAGAAACAAGCAACCACTCTTTGATTTTTGTCGACCTTCAAGGTGAAGTCGAGCGTCCTGGTGTTTACCAATTGGAGCTAGGAAGCCGGATGGTTGATTTATTAGAGAAAGCCGGCGGTCTAACCCAAGAAGCCTATGACCGTAATATTAATCGGGCTATGATTCTAGAAGATCAAATGTCGATATATATAGAAAACATTCATGAGATTAATCAACAGGATGCTATAAATATTGAGGCGATTGTTCGACCAGAGGATCCTGACAAAAAAGAAGACAATTCATCGGCCTTGATTAATATTAATCTAGCGGAAGTTGAAGAATTACAGACACTGAAAGGAATCGGCCCGGCAAAAGCACAGGCTATTGTTTCGTTTCGTGAAGAGAATGGGGCTTTTGAATCCATTGAATCCATCAAAGATGTTCCAGGAATCGGGCCAAAAATCTTTGAAAATATTAAAGCGATGATTGTGGTGAAATGATGCAAACTTTCAAAGCTTATAAATATCTCTGGTTTCTGGTCTTGATGTTTACTTATTCAGGCCTATATCTTCTGTCAGAGAGAAATCTTCTCGCTCTCATGATCATCCTTTTATTAACTTATCGATTCGCACGTTATTATCCAAAATTATTAATCATTTCAGTCATTCTGACTTTATTGGCTAGCTTCAATCTTAATGCTAGCAAAAGTGAAATGAACCAATTTTATCAGGATTATAAGGCCAATCAGCAAGTAGATTTGATTACCCAACCTTATAATCTAAAAGAAACTAAATATTATCTTCAAGGATCAGCCGATATCATCACAACAGAAGGACGCCAATTTCCAGTGGTGTTTAAGGTTAAGCAATCTGGCTTTGAAGCTTGGTCCAAAGCATTAAAACAGCGTGCTTTAAAAAGCAAAGTTTGTATAAAGCGGACCGATATAGAAACTTTCAGAAATTTCTATGTGTTTGATTATTCGGCTTATCTTAATCAACAGCAGATTTTGGGACCTTTTGAAATTGTGCAAGTGAATGCAGTGAAGCCAGCAGACTCGGGCTTGTGGTCAATAAATTGGATGAAGCAAGCGATCTTATTTTGGCTTAACCAGCGGGGGACAGATCCGCTCATCAGTTTCTTTAATAAAATGTTTTTCAATATTGATAGTTTGACCTATCAAGAAACAAAAGATGAATTGATTGAATGGGGGATTATTCATTTCTTTGCTATCTCCGGCTTTCATGTCAGCTTAATCATCAGGAACGGTGAATATTTGTTGCGGCGGTTTCTACCTAGAATTGAATATCTTCCCCTGGTTTTGATATGTTTATTAATGGCTTACGGATGGTTAATTTCATGGCCAGTCGGTGCGTTTCGAGCCATAATGACCTATCTCATCGCTAACTTAGTGCGCTGGTTCAAGTTGCCTTTGTCGGGACTAGATCAGTTATCTTTGCTAGCTTTATGCATGTTAGTCTATCATCCAGTTTATTATCATGATTTGGCCTACATTTTAAGTTTTTTGATGGCTTTTATCTTATTTTTTTATCAAGAAGGTTCAATCGAGGCTTCCTATTCAGGAAAAATTTTGAACACTGCTTCAATAACCTTGGTTTGTTCCTTGTTTTCTTGGCCTATCCTGATTAACGTGAATCATCAGTGGAATCCCCTGCAGTTATTAGCGGTCATCGTCTTTAGCCTCTTCTTTGATTTAAGCTTTTCCTATTTATTAGCCATCATTGGCTTAGTTTTCTTATTTCCCTCTTTTAAGTTTGTTTTGGCTGATGTTTGGTCTTTAACCGATAAACTATGCTTCCCTCTCTGGCAATCCGTCAAGCAAGTTTATCAAGCATTCAATTACCATGTGGGTCAGTTATCTTTATTTTGGTGGATTGTCTTGATGGTTGGAGCCATTGTCTTTTTAAAGTATTTTACAAGTCATCAGAGGAAACGAGCCTTACAATCGGTATCAGTGATTTATATAATTTTTTGGTCAAGTTTCTTTTGGCCGAGGTATCAGGGTTATCTGACAATATTAGATGTGGGACAGGGGGATGCTACATTATTTCAACCAGCCATGTCGAGGGAAAACTGGTTGATTGATACTGGAGGCAAAGTGATTATGACGGAAACTTTGACGGCGAAGGAGCGTGAGATCCAAGAGCAAAAATTTGCTCAGAGGTCCATTATCACAGCCTTAAAAGCACTCGGTGTCCAGAAAATAGATTATTTAGTGCTAACTCACTTGGACCAAGACCATTGTGGGAACCTAGCTTACTTGGTTGAGGAATTTCAGATTGGCCAAGTCATTTTAAGTCTGAAAAGTGTTCAAGACTTAAGCGCATCAATGAGAAACTTGCTAAAAAATTATCCATTAACAGTCGTTTCGCCCGGAGAGGTCTTTAGTGATGTCAATAGCCAGATACAAATCCATTATCCGCCTACGGTTTTATCGGCGGACAGGAATGATCATTCATTAATGGTTCGCGTCACTTTGAATGGAAATTATTTTTGGAGTTTAGCAGACTTGTCCCAAGAAGTTGAAGATCAGACCATCCATCTTCTAAGCAAAGAAGGAGTAGATTATCTTAAGTTGAGTCATCATGGAAGCGCGGGTTCTAGTTCAGAAAAATTCTTAAAAAGCACTCAAGCAAAAATGGCTCTAATCTCGGTTGGTCAGAAAAATTATTATGGTCATCCGAGCCCTGAGGTTTTAGAACGACTAGATATATTGGCTATTCCGTATTATTCGACAGCGGACTATGGTGCCCTGAGATTCATTATCGAACCCTGTCAACAAAAAGTATATTTTAAGACCTGTGTGGAAAGATCGCCATTTAATCGCTGACTTCTGACATCCATCAAGCTAGCTATAGCATACCTATCCTTTAATTTGTTATAATGGGGAGCAAGGAGGTCAGAGGATGCGATTTAATATCATTCATACCAATGATTTACATGGTCACCTTGAACATTGGCCAATCATTGAAGAATTTATTCGTCGAAAAAAAGACCAATTTCAAGTTGCTGGAGAAGCTTATTTCATCGTTGACGATGGTGATGCGATGGATACGGTACATCCTCTGGTTGAAGCTACACAGGGACAAATTATGGTCGATTTATTTAACCAGTCTGCTTATGACGTGGTTACAATCGGTAATAATGAAGGCCTGAATTTTACCCAAGAACAATTAGGTCAGCGTTATCAACAAGCAGATTTTCAGGTTGTTATTGCAAATTTAGTGAATCAAACGACCCTTCAAACACCAGAATGGGCACAACCGTATTTGTTGAAGGAAGTTGACCAGTGCCGGATCGCCTTTCTGGGTGTTACTGCACCTTACCAAACTTATCAGCTGAATCATTATGAAATCATTGATCCCCTAGTAGCCATCAAACAGACCTTGGTCCAGATTCAGCAAGAAGGGGCAGATATTATCATTCTTTTGTCGCATCTCGGCTTAGATGTAGATCGAGACATCGCTGAAATTTTCCCAGAAATTAACCTAATTATTGGAGGACATACCCATCACCTGTTAGCTCAAGGAGAATGGGCCAATCAAAGCTTATTAACTGGCGCCGGAAGATATGGAGATTTTATTGGGGAAGTAACGATTGAATGGGATGCCCATCATCATCAAGCTGATCTTGTTGCCCAAACCTATGACATTCGCCATCTAGCTGAGCAATTTCAAATTGAAATTGGCCAGGACCCCTATTTTCAGCAGGGGCAGAGAGCACTTCAACAGATCAAAATAGCGACCTCGCCGCAAAATTACTTAGTGATGGATACACACAGTTCTGAATCTTTCATTCAGCTTGGTTTAGAGGCTATTTCTTGGGCAACAGACTGTCCCTTGGCCATGTTGAATACAGGCTTATTTCTTAGTGATCTGGCTCAGGGGACGATTAGTCTAAAAGAACTTCATGAAGCCTTACCACACCCCATGCATTTAGCTAAATTACGTTTCACTGGGAAACAGCTCACCGAGCTATTATATGAGGTGGCTGATCAGGTTGAAGATTTACAATACCAAATGGTGAATGGTCTGGGTTTCCGAGGTAAAGTCTTCGGGGAAGTAATCTTTAAAGGGATTGAATATCATTACCCTCAGGATCGCTGGCTAGTCGAAGGAGCTTATATTGATGATGATCAAATTTATCATTTAGTTACCGTCGATCATCTTTGGTTCCTGCCTTTCTTTCCAGCCATTGACCAATATGGACAGCCTGAGTTAATATTCCCTGATTTTCTTCGTCATGTCATCGCTAATTATTTGAAATATATATATCCGAGTAAAGATACAGAGTAAAAGGAGGTCAGATTTTGACCAAATTAGATAAAAGTGAAACGAAGTCTAACAAATTTGATGATTTATTGGCTGAGATCGTCCAAGATCAAATAGATGAAGAGTTGGTTCCCATGACCTTAGTCGATGAAGAGGAAGTGCTCATTCGAGAAGCGCACTATAAACTCGCCATGAATTATCGTGAAGGCTTTGACTTCAAAGAATTTCAACGTTTATATCAAGATTATTATGAAAAATATGATTATATTGTAGGTGACTGGGCTCATGAAAAGTTGAGATTACGTGGTTTTTATCAATTAAGAGCCAGAAAAGCTCCCAAAGACCGACTTATAAATTTTCTTGATGATTATTTAAAAGAGTATTGTAATTTTGGTTGTGCTTATTTTGTTTTAGGAAAAGCAGAAGTCGTCGAGAATTTTGATCAGAATTTGACCGCCTATCAAAATCAACAAGATCAAAAACCAATGAAAAAAAGAGACATGAAGACCAATGATATGAATCGTGATCGAGGTTCTCGTAAACGTAAGTCGTCAAAGTCTCGGAAAAAAGATGATTTTCTGATTAAAAAAACAAAATTAGTCGACAAATCAGAAGAGAGGACGCTTAAAGCCGAGCGAGTCCATAATAAAAGCAAAGGTTCTTTTATTATCAAAAAACAAAAAGGGAAAAATAATGCACAAAATTAATCGATCTTACCAGGCATATTTGATTGATCTTGATGGAACGATTTATGCGGGGGAAAGACGGATACCGACGGCTGAACGATTTATCAAGACGCTACAAGAAAGAGGCCTGCCTTTTCGTATCATAACGAATAATGCGACTGTTAAACCTGAGGTCTTGGTAGAAACTTTAGCCAAACATCATCATATCCAAGTCGATGTCGAAAATATCTATACCTCAACGATGGCTTTAATTGATTATCTAAAAAGAGTCCATCCAAATGATACATTCTTCGTGATTGGTGAGTCTGCCCTCCAGACCAGCCTGTTAGAAGCTGGTCTGTCTGTAGCGGATTCTGGTCAGGCTCAACATGTTGTTCAAGGTTTATCACGTCAGGTAGATTATCAACAATTGTCACAAGCAGTTAGAATTCTCCTAGCTGGAGGAGAATTTCTGGTGACCAATATGGATCGACTGATTCCCACTAAAGATGGTTTCTTCCCGAGTTCGGGAGCGATAACGAGTTTTATTGCTTATGCCAGCCAAGTAGAACCCAAAGTATTTGGCAAGCCGCACCGACCGATTGTAGAGGGAGCTTTGGCGAGCTTAAACCAAAGCGTAGAAAATTGCCTCCTGATTGGTGATAATTATGAGACCGATATCCAAGCCGGTATTCAAGTTGGGATGGACACCTTGATGGTCCTGACGGGCGTCAGTCAAAGATCTGACCTCGAAGGTAAAACTAACTTGCCTACATATGTTGTCAATGATTTATCAGAATGGGGTGATGGTAATTGGCTAAACACGGTGGGTTAAAAGTAGCTGCCAGCCTAAACTTTATTATTTTCTCTCTGTCTGGTTCAGTGTTAATGACTCTATTGACTTCACCCTGGCTGTATCGTCCCTTTATTACTTGGTTTCAACTAGAACAGTTGACTGGACTCAGCTATTATCAAATTGCTTTAACTTATGATGAAATCATTAAATTTCTTTTGAATCCGCAACAGAAATCTTTTTCTTTAAGTTATTTTGCGAGTTCAGCTCAAGGGGCTCAACATTTTGTCGATGTTAAGTTTTTGATTTTTTTACTGATCGTCATTTTTATGATTTCGGCTGGAGGTCTCATTTACTTCCTGCAAAGCAAAAGAAAAAGACGACTGAAACGCCAGATCGAGACTTATTTTTATTTCTCGATGGCTTTACCGATTTTTTTACTACTGGCGATGATTTTTGCCTTTGATCGCTTTTTTATTTTATTTCATCAAGTTCTTTTTGCCAATGATTATTGGCTTTTGAATCCGGCAACGGATCCAGTCATTCAAATTTTGCCCCAAGAATTCTTTTTTCTTGTCTTTTTTGTGGCGATCTTGGGCTATGAATTAATCCAATTTGGCTTATATAGTTGGGTTCGCCGTTAATGACGCTTACAGCAATGCTCTGATTAACATTTTGAAAATAAAAACTGCTTGAAAAATTTGGCTTTGAGCCTATTTTCAAGCAGTTTTTTGATTTAATGAATCGTCGTTAATTTTTTGCTGCTGGCTGGGCATGGGCAATCCGACTAGCTGCGGCTGCAGCAATTGCGCCCACAATATCATCGATGAAGGTATTACATTGAGTAACTTTATCCGCATTTAAGCGACCGACAATGCCTGGTTTGATTTTATCGACATAACCAAAATTGGTAAACCCAATCGATCCGTAAACATTGACGATCGAAAGAACGAGAATTTCATCAATACCATACAGGCCTTCGTCACGTTTTAACATATCAGAAAGAATCGGTGAAAGGTGACCTTGATCGGCTGCCATATCTAATTCAATGCCGGTAATAATCGCATTTTGAACTTCTCTTTTCAGTAGAACAGCATTGATATTTTCTAGACAAGTATCAAGGTTTAACCCTTCAACATAATCTTTTTGTAAATCATATACAATTTCGGCAATATCTGTCAGTTGAACTCCTCTACGTTCCAATAAAGCTAGGGCATAGTCATAGACGGTGTTATCTTGTAATATTTTTTGTTTCTTATGCATTAGATCACTCCTATAATAAATCTGAACTATGTAGGGGTGGTTGGACGTTAGCTGGATTAATATAAAGCAGGGCATTATTAACGGCTTGAGGCGCTTCACCAAAACCAGTCACGATTAATTTCACCTTACCAGGATAAGTGGCGATATCCCCAACGGCAAAGATGCCAGGTCGTGATGTTTCTAAATCAGCATTCACACAGATTGAATTTCTCTCAATGTCCATTCCCCAATGTCGAATGGAGCCCATGGATGAAGAGAAACCATAATTTACAATCAGTTCGTCAAGGGGAATTTGTCGGGTTTGGTTGCCACAGGCTTCCTTAATAACCAATTGCTCCAGTCTGCCATTCTGACCAATCAAACTTTCTGGCACATAAGGAGTAATGATTTCTACGGATGAAGCTTTTAATTTGTTTACTGAACTTTCCATAGCCCTAAATTTATCTCGTCGATGAATTAAGGTGACTTTTTGAGCAACTTTTTCAAGTTCGAGCGCCCAATCTACTGCTGAATCGCCGCCACCTAAGATGACCACTTCTCTATTATGGTAGTAATTAATCGGTTGAACATAATAATTAAGGTTATGTCCTTCAAAATCCTCTGCGCCTTCGAGTGATAATTTTTTAGGATTAAAAGCACCATTACCCACAGCGAGAATAATAGAACGCGTCCAGTGCATGTCCCCGTTCAAGGAAATTAACTGATACAAGTCTTCTTGTCGGTTGATTTGACTGATCTCTTGCCCCAGACACAAGTCATAATCAAAGCGATCAAGTTGGTGCAGAAGATTATTAGCTAATTGATCGCCTTTGATCGCTTCAAAGGCTGGGATGTCGTAAATATTCTTTTCTGGATATAAGTAACGGGGTTGACCCCCAACTTTCTCCAGACTATCGATAATTTTGAATTTAGCTTGGCGTAGTCCAGCATAAAACCCGGTAAATAAACCCACCGGCCCAGCGCCAATAATCGTAATATCAAATATATCCTTTTTCAAAAAATTCTCCTATCTATTCAGTTGATCATGTTGGAATTATCATGCGTACAATCATGGCGACAACCATGCCGGTCAAAACGCCGACGACGACTTCACTAGGTTTGTGACCTAGGTAACGATTAATAATCATCCGATCATAATTTTTTACATCAAATTTAGTAATCAGTGGATTTGAGTTTTCGTTTGGGTGGTGCTTGATATTATCAATCTCAGCAATATGGTGGCGTGCAATAATATCCAAGACGATTCCTTGCTCTCCACTTTGTCTTCGCACTCCCATCGAGTCGAACATGATAATCACACCAAAAATAGTTGAGATAGCCACTAGCGGGGAAGAGAAACCATATTCTAGGGTAAGTGCAGTAATCAATGAAGAAACGGCAGCCGAGTGAGAACTTGGCATGCCCCCGGTAGAAGTAATCACCGAAATTTTTGCCTTTTTCCGATTCGTAAGATAGGCAATAGGATATTTAATAACTTGAGTAAAAAAGATAGCTATGAAAGCAGTAATAAGAGGTAAATTCATTAAAAAACCTACTTTCTCAAAATATTAACTAACATGATAATGATAACAAAAAATGTCAGTGATAACTATGAAAAGATTTGTTAAATCTTTTAAAAATAGCTACAATATAATTAGATTAAATATAAAGGAGTCAAGATATTGAACTATCCACAATTAAATTTACCAAACAATGCAGATGTTGTTATTCATACCAATCTAGGTGACTTATCATTTGTTTTATTTGCCGATGAAGCTCCTAAAACAGTTGCAAACTTTGTCAAACATGCTCGAGACGGCTATTATGATGGTGTCATTTTCCATCGAATTATAAAAGATTTTATGGTGCAAGGTGGCGATCCAACCGGAACAGGTATGGGCGGCGAAAGTGTTTATGGAGCCAGCTTCGAAGATGAATTTGTTCCTACTCTATTTAATTTGCATGGTGCCTTATCGATGGCAAATGCGGGGCCTAATACTAATGGAAGTCAATTCTTTATCGTTTCAGCCAGTCAAGTACCTCATTCAATGCAGGGACAATTAGAAGGAGCAGGTTTCCCTAGTGAGATTATTGAAGCCTATGCTGAAGTCGGGGGGACTCCTTGGTTAGATCAACGTCATACCGTTTTTGGACATCTTCTTGAAGGAGAAGAAGTTTTACAAAAGATGCAAAATGTAGAAACCAATAGTCAAGACAAACCGTTAGAAGACGTAGTCATCCAATCGATTACTGTAAATATGAAATAGAGAGTTAGTATTCATGACGAAAGAATATAAAATTGGTGACATTGTAGAAGGAAAAGTGACCGGAATTCAAAATTATGGCATCTTCGTGCAACTTGATGAAGAACACCAAGGACTGATTCATATTTCGGAATGCCAACATGGTTTCGTGTCGGAATTAGAAGACATTGTGGCTATTGGAGATCAAATTAAAGTCATGGTCATCGATGTTGACGAATATTCTCACAAAATTTCACTTTCGCTGAGACAACTCCAGGCAACCTCGACACCGCCATTCCCGGCGCGAATCAAACATAAGCCTCGACGCCGTCAAGCAAATATTGGCTTTAAGACGATTGAGAAAATGATGCCGAATTGGATTGAAGAGGGACTTGAACTCATTGAAAAAGATGGCTTAAATTTAAATAAAAATAAATCAGACAAGGGTGATTAGGTGGAACGTTTAGTATTTAATTATAAGAATGCACAAAGTTTTTTTAATCAACATGAATTAGAACATATGCAAGCCCAAGTGAGTTTAGCTCACCAAGCCTTACAGGAAAAAACCGGGGCAGGAGCAGATTTTACTGATTGGCTATCTTGGCCGGAGGATTATGATCAAGCTGAATTTGAACGGATTCAATCAGCAGCCCAAAAAATTCGTCAAGACTCTGAAATTTTATTAGTAATTGGTATTGGCGGTTCCTATCTAGGTGCCCGTGCCGCCATCGAATTCTTGAATGATGCTTTCTATAATATCAAGGCTGGACAAAAAGGGAAGCCACAAATTATTTTCGTGGGCAATAGTATTTCATCTACCTATATTCATGATTTACTAGACCTTATCGCAGATCGAGATTTCTCTGTCAATGTGATTTCTAAGTCAGGAACTACGACTGAGCCTGCCATAGCATTTAGAATCTTTAAAGAGAAATTAATCGAAAAATACGGCGAAGCGAAAGCTAAAGAACGTATTTATGTGACTACTGATAAAGTTAAAGGCGCCCTTAAAGAAGAAGCGAACCAAATGGGTTATCAGACATTTGTCATTCCCGACGGCATTGGTGGTCGTTTCACTGTCTTGACTCCTGTGGGTCTACTACCCATCGCGGTCAGTGGTGCGGATATCGAAGCCTTGATGAATGGGGCAAAAGTGGCGATGGAACGTTACCATTCTGATGATATTTTTGAGAATGAAGCCTACCAATATGCAGTTATCCGTAATTTGTTATATCGCAAAGGGAAAATTATTGAAATCTTAGTCAACTATGAACCCACCATGCAATATTTTGCCGAATGGTGGAAACAGTTATTCGGCGAGTCTGAAGGAAAAGATCAAAAAGGAATCTATCCATCGAGTGCCAACTTCTCAACGGACCTTCATTCAGTGGGGCAAACGATTCAAGATGGTACGCGAAATATTTTCGAAACGGTGGTCAAAGTAGATACACCTCGATATGATATAGAAATTCCTTCCTTAGAAGAAGATTTAGATGGACTTGGTTATCTTCAAGGCAAGACAGTAGATTTCGTTAACCATAAGGCCTATCAAGGAACCCTATTAGCTCATACTGATGGGGGCGTACCAAACCTCGTCATCACCATTCCACAAATGAATGAACATTATTTAGGAGAATTAATCTATTTCTTTGAATTAGCCGTCGCTGTGTCCGGATATTTAAATGGGGTAAATCCATTCGACCAACCCGGCGTTGAAGCCTATAAAAAAAATATGTTTGCCTTACTCGGTAAACCTGGCTTTGAAGAACTCGCTGATCAATTAAACCAACGATTGAACGAATAAACTTAACTGAATTTAGAAAATTAACCTATACACCTCTGCTGAGAGATGGCCATTGAGTAAACACTTTTGTGAACTCTATAAATGGGAGCATCGCTTAGTGAGGTGTATTTTAAAATTTATTTAAAATAATCCTTGACTCTAAAAAGACTTGTATGGTATATTATTTCTTGTCGCTAAGGAGCAGACAAAAATGTATTTAATAATTAATAAAAATTAATTTTAAATTTTTGTTGACAGTCTGAAGGCGACGTGATATTATATTAAATGTCGCTACACCAAACAATGTAGCGCTTACATCGAGAAGAAAGTCCGCAAGAAACTTTAAATTAAATTAAAAAAACTTGTTGACAAAGTCATCGCTCGATGGTATGATGTAATAGTTGCGTCACAACCCCTCGATGAGGTCACCGGCGCACGAAAGCTCATTGAAAACTGAACAAAGACACACCAAACTTGTAATAGGGGTTCATTATGAACACCCCCGAATATAAATTCGAGACACTGGCGATACCCCAGTCTAAACTTGGTATCACACAGTCAGTATTGAATTGAGTAAAGACTCAAACAATCTTTCATGAGAGTTTGATCCTGGCTCAGGACGAACGCTGGCGGCGTGCCTAATACATGCAAGTCGAACGCACAAAGAAGGAGCTTGCTTCTTCCGCGTGAGTGGCGAACGGGTGAGTAACACGTGGGAAACCTGCCCTTTAGCGGGGGATAACATTCGGAAACGGATGCTAATACCGCATAGGCCAGTGAGTCGCCTGACTCATTGGGGAAAGATGGTTTTGCTATCACTAAAGGATGGTCCCGCGGTGCATTAGCTAGTTGGTAAGGTAACGGCTTACCAAGGCGATGATGCATAGCCGACCTGAGAGGGTAATCGGCCACATTGGGACTGAGACACGGCCCAAACTCCTACGGGAGGCAGCAGTAGGGAATCTTCCGCAATGGACGCAAGTCTGACGGAGCAACGCCGCGTGTGTGAAGAAGGACTTCGGTCCGTAAAGCACTGTTGTTAGAGAAGAACCATCCTGTATTAACTGTACAGGACTTGACGGTATCTAACCAGAAAGCCACGGCTAACTACGTGCCAGCAGCCGCGGTAATACGTAGGTGGCAAGCGTTGTCCGGATTTATTGGGCGTAAAGGGAGCGCAGGTGGTGGCTTAAGTCTGATGTGAAAGCCCACGGCTCAACCGTGGAAGGTCATTGGAAACTGGGTCACTTGAGTGCAGAAGAGGAAAGTGGAATTCCATGTGTAGCGGTGAAATGCGTAGATATATGGAGGAACACCAGTGGCGAAGGCGACTTTCTGGTCTGACACTGACACTGAGGCTCGAAAGCGTGGGGAGCGAACAGGATTAGATACCCTGGTAGTCCACGCTGTAAACGATGAATGTTAAGTGTTGGGGGGCTTCCACCCCTCAGTGCTGGCGTTAACGCAATAAACATTCCGCCTGGGGAGTACGGCCGCAAGGCTGAAACTCAAAGGAATTGACGGGGACCCGCACAAGCGGTGGAGCATGTGGTTTAATTCGAAGCAACGCGAAGAACCTTACCAGGTCTTGACATCCGCTGCATAGCTTAGAGATAAGCGAAATCCTTCGGGACAGCGAGACAGGTGGTGCATGGTTGTCGTCAGCTCGTGTCGTGAGATGTTGGGTTAAGTCCCGCAACGAGCGCAACCCTTATCATTAGTTACCAGCATTGAGATGGGGACTCTAATGAGACTGCCGGTGACAAACCGGAGGAAGGTGGGGATGACGTCAAATCATCATGCCCCTTATGACCTGGGCTACACACGTGCTACAATGGATGGTACAACGAGCAGCGACCTCGTGAGAGCAAGCGAATCTCTTAAAGCCATTCTCAGTTCGGATTGTTCTCTGCAACTCGAGAACATGAAGCCGGAATCGCTAGTAATCGTGGATCAGCACGCCACGGTGAATACGTTCCCGGGTCTTGTACACACCGCCCGTCACACCACGAGAGTTTGTAACACCCGAAGCCGGTGGCCTAACCTTAGGGAGGGAGCCGTCGAAGGTGGGACAGATGATTGGGGTGAAGTCGTAACAAGGTAGCCGTATCGGAAGGTGCGGCTGGATCACCTCCTTTCTAAGGAGCTTGGAAACAAGTGGCTGTCTTTGTTTAGTTTTGAGTGAGCTTTCACTCAATGATCATTGAAAACTGAATATCAAACACACCATAGATTGTGTCTCGATGCGAGCATAATTTATGGCAAATAATTTCTAGATAATGAACCGAGAAATAAACCGAGTTGTACGAAAGTATAACAAACCAAGAGCGCGAAAGAGTGGTTAAGTAACCAAGGGCGCACGGTGAATGCCTTGGCACTAGGAGCCGATGAAGGACGGGACGAACACCGATATGCTTCGGGGAGCTGTAAGTAAGCTTTGATCCGGAGATTTCCGAATGGGGGAACCCCACAACTGAAGGTTGTGACACGCAAGTGAGGTAAACGCAGAGAACTGAAACATCTAAGTACCTGCAGGAAGAGAAAGAAACATCGATTCCCTAAGTAGCGGCGAGCGAACGGGGAAGAGCCCAAACCATGGTGCATGCACCATGGGGTAGTAGGACTCCCATACGGGAGAGGACGCAGTAACCGAATGACTTGGGAAAGTCAGTCAAAGAGGGTGAGAACCCCGTAGGTGAAACTGTAACCTCCCCGGGAGGATCCTGAGTACGGCGGGACACGAGGAATCCCGTCGGAAGCGACCAGGACCATCTGGTAAGGCTAAATACTCCCTAGTGACCGATAGTGAACCAGTACCGTGAGGGAAAGGTGAAAAGCACCCCGGGAGGGGAGTGAAAAGAACCTGAAACCGTGTGCTTACAAGTAGTCAGAGCCCGTTAAGGGGTGATGGCGTACCTTTTGTAGAATGGACCGGCGAGTGATGATAGTTGGCAAGGTTAAGTTGAAGAAACGGAGCCGTAGCGAAAGCGAGTCTGAAGAGGGCGACAGTCAGGTGTTATCGACCCGAAACCAAGTGACCTACCCATGTGCAGGTTGAAGGTGTGGTGAAACACACTGGAGGACCGAACCGAAACACGTTGAAAAGTGTTCGGATGACGTGTGGGTAGCGGAGAAATTCCAATCGAACTTGGAGATAGCTGGTTCTCTCCGAAATATATTTAGGTATAGCCTCAAAGTAAGCGTCGTGGAGGTAGAGCACTGTTTGGACTAGGGGGTCTATCGACTTACTCAATCCAGATAAACTCCGAATGCCATAGACGTATCTTTGGGAGTCAGACTGCGAGTGCTAAGATCCGTAGTCGAAAGGGAAACAGCCCAGCCCACCAGCTAAGGTCCCTAAATTACTGTTAAGTGGCAAAGGATGTGGGGTTGCCTAGACAACTAGGAGGTTGGCTCAGAAGCAGCCATCCTTGAAAGAGTGCGTAATAGCTCACTAGTCGAGTGACCCTGCGCCGAAAATGTACCGGGGCTAAACAGTATACCGAAGCTGTGGATTCATCGTAAGATGAGTGGTAGGAGAGCGTTCTATAGGCGGCGAAGCGATACCGTAAGGAGTCGTGGAGCGTATAGAAGTGAGAATGCCGGTATGAGTAGCGCAAGACGGGTGAGAATCCCGTCCACCGAATGACTCAGGTTTCCAGGGGAAGGCTCGTCCGCCCTGGGTTAGTCGGGACCTAAGCTGAAGCCGAGTGGTGTAAGCGATGGCCAACAGGTAGAGATTCCTGTACTTATCATTTGTGATTGAGTGATGGAGTGACACAGGAGGTAATGTTCCGCATCCGGATGGAAGAGGATGTCGAAGCAACGAGGTGGATGAGGAGTAAAAGGCTTCTCATTGTAACATTGAGTTGTGACCGGGAGTGAAATGAAGTAGCGAAGGGAACTAGCCACACTGTCGAGAAAACCTTCTAGCGAATAAATGGTAACCCGTACCGCAAACCGACACAGGTAGTCGAGTGGAGCACACTCAGGTGATCGAGAGAACTCTCGTTAAGGAACTCGGCAAAATGACCCCGTAACCTCGGGAGAAGGGGTGCTGACTGACGTCAGCCGCAGTGAATAGGCCCAAGCGACTGTTTATCAAAAACACAGGTCTCTGCTAAACCGTAAGGTGATGTATAGGGGCTGACGCCTGCCCGGTGCTGGAAGGTTAAGAGGAGCGCTTAGCGCAAGCGAAGGTGCGAATTGAAGCCCCAGTAAACGGCGGCCGTAACTATAACGGTCCTAAGGTAGCGAAATTCCTTGTCGGGTAAGTTCCGACCCGCACGAAAGGCGTAACGATTTGGGCACTGTCTCAACGAGAGACTCGGTGAAATTATAGTACCGGTGAAGATGCCGGTTACCCGCGACAGGACGGAAAGACCCCATGGAGCTTTACTGTAGCTTGATATTGAGTGTTTGTTGACCATGTACAGGATAGGTAGGAGCCAATGAAGTGTGGACGTTAGTCTACATGGAGGCGCTGGTGGGATACTACCCTTGGTGAATGACCCCTCTAACTCGCGTTAAAGAAACGGAAGACAGTGTCAGGTGGGCAGTTTGACTGGGGCGGTCGCCTCCTAAAGTGTAACGGAGGCGCCCAAAGGTTCCCTCAGAATGGTTGGAAATCATTCGCAGAGTGCAAAGGCAGAAGGGAGCTTGACTGCGAGACAGACAGGTCGAGCAGGGACGAAAGTCGGGCTTAGTGATCCGGTGGTACCGTATGGAAGGGCCATCGCTCAACGGATAAAAGCTACCCTGGGGATAACAGGCTTATCTCCCCCAAGAGTTCACATCGACGGGGAGGTTTGGCACCTCGATGTCGGCTCATCGCATCCTGGGGCTGAAGTCGGTCCCAAGGGTTGGGCTGTTCGCCCATTAAAGCGGTACGCGAGCTGGGTTCAGAACGTCGTGAGACAGTTCGGTCCCTATCCGTCGCGGGCGTTGGAAATTTGAGAAGAGCTATCCTTAGTACGAGAGGACCGGGATGGACGCACCGCTGGTGTACCAGTTGTTCCGCCAGGAGCATCGCTGGGTAGCTATGTGCGGGATGGATAAGCGCTGAAAGCATCTAAGTGCGAAGCCAGCTTCAAGATGAGATTTCCCAATTCGTAAGACCCCTGAGAGACGATCAGGTAGATAGGCTAGGAGTGGACGTACAGTGATGTATGGAGCGGACTAGTACTAATCGGTCGAGGACTTAACCACGGATTTGAGGGAAGTGATGGGAATTATTTGGATGAAGGGTTGATATTCAGTTTTGAGTGATTAGACACTCAGCGAAGAGATTACCTGTGTGGTGATGAGGGCAAGAAGGACACACCTGTTCCCATCTCGAACACAGCAGTTAAGCTTCTTAGCGCCGATGGTAGTGGGACCTTTGGTCTTGTGAGAGTAGGTCGTTGCCGCGCAGGGTAATTTTCGCTTAATGATGTTGGGGGTTTAGCTCAGCTGGGAGAGCATCTGCCTTACAAGCAGAGGGTCAGCGGTTCGATCCCGTTAACCCCCACTATATTTTGACTTGTTAGCTCAGTCGGTAGAGCAACTGACTTTTAATCAGTGGGTCGCAGGTTCGATTCCTGCACAGGTCATTTCTGAATTCGATTTAGAATCTGCGGGTGTGGCGGAATTGGCAGACGCACCAGATTTAGGATCTGGCGCCGCAAGGCGTGGGGGTTCAAGTCCCTTCACCCGCATTAGAAAATAATTTGCCGGCTTAGCTCAGTTGGTAGAGCATCTGATTTGTAATCAGAGGGTCGAGGGTTCAAGTCCTTTAGCCGGCATTTACGCGGAAATAGCTCAGTGGTAGAGCACAACCTTGCCAAGGTTGGGGTCGCGGGTTCGAACCCCGTTTTCCGCTTAGCCTGAATCATTATGTTGGCAATATTTTGCCGGGGTGGCGGAACAGGCAGACGCACAGGACTTAAAATCCTGCGGTGGTTAACACCGTACCGGTTCGATTCCGGTCCTCGGCATTGCACTTGATTGTGTAAAATTGAATAGTGCACCCTTAGCTCAATTGGATAGAGTGTTTGACTACGAATCAAAAGGTTACAGGTTCGACTCCTGTAGGGTGTATATATCCGGGAAGTAGCTCAGCTTGGTAGAGCACTTGGTTTGGGACCAAGGGGTCGCAGGTTCGAATCCTGTCTTCCCGATATATATTATTATGGGGGATTAGCTCAGCTGGGAGAGCGCCTGCTTTGCACGCAGGAGGTCAGCGGTTCGATCCCGCTATTCTCCATTTTTTTGTTGGCGGTGTAGCTCAGCTGGCTAGAGCGTCCGGTTCATACCCGGGAGGTCAAGGGTTCGATCCCCTTCGCCGCTATATGACTTTGGACCTTTAGCTCAGTTGGTTAGAGCTGACGGCTCATAACCGTCCGGTCGTAGGTTCGAGTCCTACAAGGTCCATTTCAGTTCTGGAGGATTACCCAAGTCCGGTTGAAGGGAACGGTCTTGAAAACCGTCAGGCGTGTAAAAGCGTGCGTGGGTTCGAATCCCACATCCTCCTTTTTATATTATTATCGCGGGGTGGAGAAGCTGGCATCTCGTCGGGCTCATAACCCGAAGGTCGTAGGTTCGAATCCTACCCCCGCAATTGGTCCGGTGGTGTAGGGGTTAACATGCCTGCCTGTCACGCAGGAGATCGCGGGTTCAAATCCCGTCCGGACCGTTTATACTATGCGGGTGTAGTTTAGTGGTAAAACTACAGCCTTCCAAGCTGTTGTCGGGAGTTCGATTCTCCTCACCCGCTTTGTCCACTATACGGGCCTGTAGCTCAGTCGGTTAGAGCGCACCCCTGATAAGGGTGAGGTCGATGGTTCGAATCCATTCAGGCCCATAGCTGTTATATTGGCTATGGGGAAGTACTCAAGAGGCTGAAGAGGCGCCCCTGCTAAGGGTGTAGGTCGTTTTAATACGGCGCGAGGGTTCAAATCCCTCCTTCTCCGTGATTTTTGCTTTATTCTTATTATCTTGGTCCGTTGGTCAAGTGGTTAAGACACCGCCCTTTCACGGCGGTAACACGGGTTCGAATCCCGTACGGACTATATAAACTTATTCAACGGAGGATTACCCAAGCCCGGTTGAAGGGAACGGTCTTGAAAACCGTCAGGCGTGTAAAAGCGTGCGTGGGTTCGAATCCCACATCCTCCTTATCAATGGATCGCGGGGTGGAGAAGCTGGCATCTCGTCGGGCTCATAACCCGAAGGTCGTAGGTTCGAATCCTACCCCCGCAATCTTTCATTTTGCGGGTGTAGTTTAGTGGTAAAACTACAGCCTTCCAAGCTGTTGTCGGGAGTTCGATTCTCCTCACCCGCTTTGTTAAGACCTTTAGAAGGTCTTTTTATTTTGCATATTTTTAGCCGATTACGACGTCAATTCAGCTTTTTTTCTAAAAGAATTTGCACTTAATAAAAGAGTTAATTGCTCGTTCAAGGATTGTTCATGAGTAGTCATTTTTCTGATTTTCATTAATAGTTTTAAAGATCATTATAAAAAAGGACTGGAGCTTGTTACTGCTTCAGTCCTTCTGCTTAAAAGATATAGCTCAGGGTATAGCCAATGTTAAAAATTAAGAAAATACTGGCTAAATAATTTAATTTATTTTGAACTTGGTGTTGTCGGGTTGACTCGACCAAAAGCGGAGCAAAAACTAGTAGAGATAGAATCACAAATACAATCTGAACCAAGAAAAATGAATGACTTGGAAGTGAATCATAACTGGCTAAACCAATGGCAAGCAAAGCTAGACCTGCACTTATATATTTATTAAAAGGGAATTGTGGATTTCTTCTATCTGGCATCTGTCTGATTTTAAGTTGATTACTCTCTAATTCTAAAGCCAAGAATGCCATTGTGATTGGAATGACTTTGAGCAAGAAGTCCGCATGTAAGGCTGAACTTTGTGAGAAATAGGCAATTATTTGCCAGATAAATCCATTAAAGAACACATTTAAGACGAGATGATAGATACTCGTGGTAAATTTATATGGGAAATAAATTAAGTGATTATAGGCGATGGCTAAAAGAACGAGGACATTAATAATCCAGTGTTGGCTGAGAGCAAATAAGACATATAAGATCAGCAAGATGACTTCGCAAGCGATGAGAATGAAGTTGGGTGCCTGTTCACTCATCTTTTGATCTAGCCGAATCCTTAAGAAATGATTGATTACCTCAAGGATTGCTACTATCATATAAAGGAGTAAAAATGTTTTAATGTGAAATTGCCCCACTTGTCTTGCGCCCAATACACTACCAAAAAGCATCAGGGCCATTGGCGCTAAGAATAATTTAACAAAGGGGTTCTGTAATATCTTGATAAATGATTTCATAAAATTGACCTTTCGTTTAGAATTACTATTTCATTGTATTCTATAATAAGATATAATGAAGCTCGTTACAATAAAAATTCCCGAAAGGGTTCACAAATCAGTGAATATGCCTTGTAACCAATAAAGAAAATGGGGGAACGCTTAATGTATAAAAAATTAATAACTTCTGAATCTGTCACTGAAGGGCATCCCGATAAGATTGCCGATCAAATTAGTGACGCTATCCTAGATTCTATCATAATCCAAGACCCTAATGCACGTGTCGCAGTTGAAACAGCCGTTACGACGGGTCTAGTTTTTGTTTTTGGGGAAATTTCAACCAGTGCTTATGTCGATATTCAAAAGATTGTCCGTCAGAAAATTGCAGAAATTGGCTATACCGATCGTAAATATGGTTTTGATGCTGATAATGTAGCTGTCTTAGTAAGTTTAGATGAGCAATCAGCCGATATTGCTCAGGGTGTTGACCGAGCTCTTGAGAGTCGAGATCAAGTTGATAACTCTGCAGAGACCCTAGGTGCAGGTGACCAAGGGATTATGTTTGGTTTTGCTAGCCGAGAAACTGAAAGCTATATGCCTTTACCGATTGATTTAAGCCACCGTTTAGCCCGAAAACTCGCTGAAGTTCGTAAGATGGGACCTTTAACTTATTTAGGTCCTGATGGTAAGACTCAGGTTACCATTGAATATGATGAAGCAATGAATGTACGGCGGATTGACAATATTGTAGTTTCCAGTCAACATGCGGAAGAAATTAGTCAAGAACAACTGCATAAAGACATTTTCGAACATGTAATTAAACCAGTCTGTCCAGCCGAATGGTTAGACGAGCGAACTAAATATTTCATTAATCCAACTGGCAAATTTGTCATTGGAGGCCCGGTAGGTGACTCCGGCTTAACGGGTCGGAAGATTATTGTTGATACCTACGGTGGTATTGCCCATCATGGGGGTGGGGCATTGTCTGGGAAAGATGCGACCAAAGTAGACCGCTCAGCCTCATACATGGCTCGCTATGTAGCCAAGAATATTGTGGCCGCAGGTCTAGCTGATCGCTGTGAAATCTTGTTATCTTATGCGATTGGAGTGGCCCAGCCAACTTCAATTAATGTGAATACCTTTGAAACGGGTCATTATTCAGAAGCTAAGATTGAAGCAATGATTGAACGAGTTTTTGATTTGACCCCGCAGGGCATTATCGATCATTTACAATTAAGACGACCAATCTATAGTCAAACTGCTGCCTATGGTCATTTTGGTCGGACAGATCTTGATTTGCCTTGGGAACGACTCGATAAAGTGCAAGAAATTCAAAACTTTATGCAAAAAGCCTAACGTTTCTCAATCACTAAAGTAAATGGCGGATTATTTTTCTGATTGATAAAATTATATTGAAGAATACTATATTCCTCTTGGGACCAATCTTTGAGTACATCAAGGAGTTGGTCTCTTTCTATTTTTCCAGCTGGATGTCCAGAATACACGACGATAATAATCATGCCCTGTGGAACAAGCTGTCGGGAAATTTTCTCGATGGCCGTGATGGTTGAGGGATACTGGGTAGTAATTTGATGGTCGGCTCCTGGTAAATAGCCCAAGTTAAAGATGGCTCCATGGATGGGTAAATTTTCAGGAAGATATTGATCAACTTGTTCATGACTAGCCAGAAAAGCCTGGAAATTCTTAAATTGATTAAATTTCTCGAATGAATAGGCGAGGGCTGCTTCCTGAATATCAAAAGCAAACAGCTTTCCTTGAAAGTGAGCTTGTTGGAGTATAAATTGTGAATCGTGTCCTTTACCTAAGGTTGCGTCGATAAAGTTCCCTGCAGGAAACTTTTGGGTCAGTTGTTGTAATAGCTGATGACTATAATGAAGTGCATTTAACAAAACAAGGCCTCCTAATGTTACAAGTGAATTACATTTGTTAAGCTTTTAATAAATCAAACGCAAAACCACCTATACTTGTTTATTTAGTATTATAATAAAAATTGTGAGAAATTAAAATTTTGTTGGTAACGGAGGGACAATAGTGACGAGTAGACGAGAAATAATTTGCCAAAAGGCACAAAAAAACCGTCGGATAAAAAGCAGAAAACTTTTTAGTAAAGTTAATGTGAGTATGATGCTTTTATCAAGCGTGTTCGTACTGGAAAATGTTAAACCAACAAATACACTTCCTGTACTAACCAAAACGGTAGAAGCGAAAAATTCTCCAAGTCAATTTTTAGGTTTGGTGGCTGAATATGCGAAAGAAGTTGCTGCTAAAAATGACTTATATGCCTCAGTAATGATTGCCCAGGCAGCCTTGGAATCAGGCTGGGGAAATTCGACATTAGCGACAAACTATCACAATTTATTTGGGATTAAAGGATCTTATAATGGTCAATCAGCTCAAATGAATACCTTAGAAGATGATGGTAGTGGTAATTACTATGGAATTACTGATGGCTTTAGAGTTTATGACAATTATGGTCAATCATTAGCCGATTATGCGAGTGTATTAACTGGAGATAATAATCCTGATTCTTGGCGTTATAATTTCTATAAGGGTGCGCGAAAGAGTAATACCAGTTCATATACCGATGCTACAAGTTGGTTAACGGGTCGCTATGCTACCGATACTTCGTATGGTCAAAAATTAAACCAATTAATTGCGAATTATAATTTGACTCAATATGATGGCGGATATGCTCAAGCGGTTGAAACACAAGCAGCTACACCAAGTGACTCCACACAACAAGCTGTGGGTGCTGGTTCTTATCAAGTCAAGGCTGGTGATTCAGTCTGGGGCATTGCTCACCGTTATGGCATGACCATGGAAGCTTTACGAGCAGCTAATAACTTATCAGGTAACTTTATTTATCCGGGCCAAGTCTTAGCTGTTAGCGGAACAAGCATTGCAAGTCAACCAAGCCAAGCTGTAAACAATCAAACAGGTTCAGCTACCCTTGATAGCACGGAAGCAGCTGCTGGTTCTTATGTAGTTAAAGCTGGAGATTCAGTCTGGGGTATTGCCCATCGCTATGGTATATCTATGGAAGCTTTAACTTCAGCCAATGGAATTAGTAATAACTTTATCTATCCAGGTCAAGTTCTGCAAGTCAATGCTGGCCAAGTTCAAAAACAAACACCAAGTCAAGCGATTGATGCAACCAATGTGGCAGAAACTTCGACGGGTTCACTGTCAGGTTCATCTTATACCGTTAAAGCTGGAGATTCTGTTTGGGGCATTGCTCACCGCTTTGGCATTTCAATGGATAGTCTAGTAAGTGCCAATGGTATTGTTAATAATTTTATCTATCCAGGTCAAAGTTTAGCCATTAATGGCCAAGCTGTAGCAGCCCAAACAAATAATCAAACAGAAACAACACCTGCCGAACCTGTTGCTGAAACAGCTCAACCGGTTGAAACTACTGTGGCTGATAACGGCGTGGCTACTAGCGCTAGCTCACAAGGAACTTATGTTGTTCAACGTGGGGATTCATTATATGCGATTGCCCGAAAAAATGGTATTTCATTGGATGAATTAGTGACTTTAAACGGATTTTCCGGGTATGATCAATTGATTTTACCAGGTCAAGTTGTTTTAGTTTAAATTAAATAGTGTAAGGTTTGAAGTATTAGAAGTGTAATGATTTTAAGAGAGCTTACATTTGCTGCGAGTAAGTAATCATCGCTTTGAACTCGTCAAACAGACTTATTCTTCTGAACGATAGTAAGAAGAATCGTAAACTCTGCGTTAAAGATTTTAAGGGGATTTATCCCGAATAATAGGTGGTACCGCGTTAACTCGCCCTATATTATCTGCTAAAGCTAGATAATGTGGGGTTTTTTTGTATAATAAGAATTAGAATCATTAGGAGGAGCATTATATGACCTATCAACATCAATCCATTGAGAAAAAATGGCAAAAATATTGGCAAGACAACCATACTTTTAAGACACAAAATCGAGGAATAGATCATCCCAAATACTATGTTTTAGATATGTTTCCGTATCCATCAGGACAAGGATTACATGTGGGACATCCTGAAGGATACACAGCGACGGATGTGATGGCGCGGATGAAACGTGCGCAAGGTTATGATGTACTCCATCCAATGGGCTGGGATGCTTTTGGTTTGCCCGCTGAGCAATATGCTTTGGATACGGGTAATGACCCAGCTGAATTTACTCAAGATAATATTAAAAATTTCAAACGACAAATAAATTCGCTTGGATTTTCCTATGATTGGGATCGGGAAATTAATACCACAGATCCAGAATATTACCGTTGGACTCAGTGGATTTTTACTAAACTTTTTGAAATGGGCTTAGCATATGAAGATAACATTATGGTAAATTGGTGTGAAGCCCTAGGAACGGTCTTAGCAAATGAAGAAGTTATTGATGGTGTTTCAGAACGAGGAGGCTATCCAGTTGTACGCCGACCGATGAAACAATGGGTCTTAAAAATTACGGCCTATGCCGATCGCTTGTTAGAAGATTTAGACGAGATTGATTGGCCAGAGAATGTTAAAGATATGCAGCGAAACTGGATTGGCAAGTCCGAAGGGGCTTTAGTTAAATTTGCCGTAGATGGTTATGCAGAACTAGAATGCCAAGTCTTTACTACACGACCTGATACGCTTTTTGGTGTATCTTATATTGTCTTAGCACCGGAACATGAGCTTGTAGGTCAAATTGTTACGGATGAACAAAAAGCACAAGTAGAAGCCTATCAAGCCCAAGTTGCTAGTAAGTCTGACCTAGATCGGACCTCACTCGCTAAGGAAAAAACAGGGGTATTTACTGGAGCTTACGCCATTCATCCAGTGACCCAAGAGAAACTTCCCATTTGGATTGCCGATTATGTACTTGCTAGCTATGGAACCGGCATGGTGATGGCCGTACCTGCTCATGATCAAAGAGATTATGAATTTGCCCATCACTTTGAATTACCTCTGAAAGCTGTGATTGAAGGGGATATAAGTCAAGAGGCTTATATTGAAGATGGCATCCATATTCATTCGCAATTTTTAGATGGTCTAAATAATCAAGCAGCGAGTGAGAAAATGATCGCTTGGCTTGAAGAACATGATCGAGGTCAGCGAAAGGTTAATTACCGGCTTCGGGATTGGATTTTCTCTCGTCAACGTTATTGGGGAGAACCTATCCCAGTCATTCATTGGGAAGACGGTACAACGACGGCAGTTGCTGAAGCCGATTTACCAGTCGTTCTACCAAAAGCTGACAATATTAAACCGTCAGGAACTGGCGAATCGCCACTAGCTAATATTGAAGATTGGTTATATGTGACCAATCCTGAGACCGGAATGAAAGGTCGTCGAGAAACAAATACCATGCCACAATGGGCTGGCTCTTCTTGGTATTTCATTCGTTATATGGATCCTCATAATCAAGCGGAATTAGTATCGAAAGAAGCGATGGAAAAATGGCAAAATGTTGACTTATATATTGGTGGTGTAGAACATGCTGTGCTCCATTTACTCTATGCTCGCTTCTGGCATAAAGTTCTGTATGATTTGGGACTAGTTACGACTAAAGAACCTTTCCAAAAGCTATTTAACCAAGGAATGATTCTAGGCGAAAATAATGAGAAGATGTCAAAATCAAAAGGGAACGTGGTCAATCCGGATGATGTGGTTAAAGAATATGGGGCAGATACGCTTCGGGTATACGAGATGTTTATGGGGCCTCTGGATGCTTCGATTGCTTGGAGTGAGAATGGTCTAGAGGGTAGCCGGCGATTCCTTGACCGTGTCTGGCGCCTGATTATCGATGAAGAGAATAATCGCTTGCAAGCAAGTATCCAAGATGCAGCCAACCCTAATTTAGAGAAAATCTATCATCAAACTGTTAAGAAAGTCACCCAAGATTATGAAATCCTACATTTTAATACAGCAATTTCACAACTTATGATTTTCTTAAACCAAGCGAAGGATGAAGAAATTCTTCCACGAGAATATATTGAAGGTTTTGTTAAACTCTTAGCGCCAATTGCGCCTCATTTGATGGAAGAAATTTGGCAATATTTAGGTCATCAAGAATCTATCAGCCTAGCAGCTTGGCCAAGTTATGATGAAAGCTTAACATTAGAGAAAATGATTGAGATTGTGGTCCAAATTAATGGTAAAATAAAGGCAAAACTTCAAATAGAAAAAGATATGGCTAAAGATGCCTTAGAAGAGAAAGTACTGGCTCTAGATGAAGTCAAACAAGCTTGCCAAGACAAAGAAATTAAGAAAGTGATTGTGGTTCCAAATCGGTTAGTGAACATAGTGGTTAAATAATTTAAGGAGGTGTTTTCTTGAAGAGTCCTTTAAATGACAATGATCTGAATAATAAACTAAATCAAGACCATGATATGGATGCCAATGAGGAGTTAAGTCAGGTATCCTATCGACAAAAGAACAAGCAACCTTTAGATGATGATTATTTCACTTATCAAGAGCTTCATGATTTACAAGCGGCTAAACAAAAAGCTTCAGAGAATGAATTCCGCTATCATTCAATTAAAGATGATTTAATTCGACAACGACAAGAACAAAGTCGTGTTCATCGAAAAAGTAACTTATTAAGTGATCTTTTTCAAAAGAATTATGAGGAATACTACGATCTAAATAAATTAGAACCGATCCAATCCTACAATCAGTTTCCAGAAGAAGCAGAGAAGGAAGAGACCCCTGTTGCAGATAATTCCAATGAGGAGTTTGAACAAAACGCTGATCTGAATGAAAGTCAAGCTTCCGCGATTGAAGGATCACCAAGCGATGCAGAATCTTCGCCTGGAATATTTCAAGCTTTACGTCGTTCGATTAATCACTTACAAGCTTCAAGTGAACAAATCGTCCAACGGAAAGAAAAGAAGAAAAGCTTTCTAGATTCTATTGCCCAAGCAAAAATGAAAATTAAAAACTTCCGGCAAGATGCAACTGGACTGGATCAGCCATCATCAGCTGAATCCATGAAGCAGAATGATCAAGCTGAAATCCAGGATAAGAATCGCATAGCCACTCAAGAACTTGAAAAAGATCAAACGGTCTATTATGTTCGTGACCGAGAAAATATGGATCGTTCTGAACTTGCTGATAACGAAAACGAGTCGTTTGAGCGAGTAGATCCGATTGAGATTGAACCGACGCCTTCGACGCCGAATATCTCTGCTGAAAGTAGCGAAGAAGAACAAGCGATTGTGGCGACTGAACCGGAAGAAGAACAGACTGAAGAACCAAGCTTATCTGCTGACCAAAACCAGAATAACCTTGAAGAAGAAGTATTATCAGCAACCGCTGAATTCCAAGAACCGATTTTGACGGATACGGTCTTGAGTGATGTGACTGCTGAAGCAGATATTACGATTGAACAACAGATTCATGAAGAGAAAGATGAGATTGATCGTAGTGATAAACTGATTAAAAAAGATAATTTTGTTTCAGGGGCGGCCTGGCTATCGGTCGGTTACGTAATTTCCAGGGTGATAGGGGCCTTATATGTGATTCCTTGGGCGACTTGGTTTGGCGAAGGTTGGAAGCAAGCCAATACCCTTTATAGTGCCGGATATAAGCCTTATTCTTTATTCTTAGCGATTGGTACGGCTGGATTTCCTTCGGCAATTGCCAAACAAATGGCCTTGTATCATGCAAAACGTGAATATCGCGTGGCTGATCGACTCTTCAAGCATAGTTTAATGATTATGCTGGCCACGGGATTAATTTCTGGCTTAATCTTATTTATCCTAGCACCTTTCTTGGCTGAAATGTCACCTAATGTTAATAAAGAAGGGGCAGTCTTGGTTTTAAGATCTTTAGTCCCAGCCTTGCTTATTCTACCGATAATGAGTCTGTTTAGAGGGTATTTCCAAGGCTTTAATGACATGAAACCTTCGGCGGTCTCTCAATTACTTGAACAATTTGCCCGGGTCATTTATATGTTAGTGGCAACTTACGCGATTATGGTCGTGATGAAGGGCGAGGTGACGCCAGCGGTGGTACAGTCAACCTTTGCTGCCTTTATTGGTGCGCTTGTATCCTTGGTCTATTTAGTAATTATTTATCTTCGTCGTTTGCCTGATATTAAGCAATTGCTAGAACAATCCGAAGATAAGATTACTGTCGATTTTAAGGATAGTCTAAAAATTATGACCTTTGATTCCATTCCGTTTATCATTTTGGGATCAGGCATTATCATTATGCAATTAATTGATACCTATAGTTTCGGTAAAATTCTAGAAAAGAGCTCAATTCTATTGCTTACCGAAATCGATGAGTTATATGGCGTCATGAGTTTGGACGTCGATAAGCTGATCATGATTATTATTTCCTTATCAATTGCGCTCTCATCAGCCTTTGTTCCTTCCTTAACTGGGGTCTTCGCTCAGAAGAAATATCAAGAAACGGCCAAAATGGTCCAACATATTCTTTCTGTATTCTTTATGGTGATGATTCCATCTGCGATTGGTTTAATGGCCATTTCAGATAATATTTATCAATTATTCTACCCCTTAGGTAGTGAAATGGGGCCAGCACTCTTAATTACCGGTTCTTTTACGGCGATTATTCTAGGGTTATATACGGTCTTATCGACGATTCTACAATCGATGAACTTTAGACGCTTAGCAGTTCGTTTCTTAGTCGTCGGAATTATTGTTAAGATTCTCTTGCAATATCCATTGGTAGTCTTCTTCCAAGCTCATGGTGCTTTACTATCAACCATGTTTGCTTTGGCCATTTCTAGCTTATTGATGTGGATCAAACTCAACCGAGTTCTGAAATTTAACACTTATCAGTTAACCTTAGACTTCATCAAGATATTGGTACCGGCCATGTTGATGGGTGTTGCTGCCTTGATGTGGAATCGGGTCTTCAATCTTTTATTTGGACCTGTGGGACGTCTGCTAACCTTCTCCAAGGTCATGATGGTAGTCATTATCGCTGTCTTTATCTATCTCGTCTTGCTGGCCGTTCAGGGGATGCTATCCATTCTGATTGGTGATCGTTACCAAGCCTTACAAGAAAAGATTAGGATAAAACTATGAGATTAGATAAGGTGCTTGCCCATGCAGGTTTAGGAACACGGCGACAAGTCAAGAAGATGATTCAAGCAGGTAAAGTAGAAATAGACCAAGAGGTCATTAAAGATCCGGCTTTCCACTTAGATCCGAAATTGGTTGAGATTACCTGTGAAGGGCAGCCTGTTCACTATCAGCAATATTATTATCTGATGCTGAATAAACCTTCAGGAATTGTTTCAGCGACTGAGGACCATTATTTTGAAACCGTCATTGACTGGGTCGCTGCAGATTATGGTCATGTCGACCTATTTCCGGTCGGCCGTTTAGACCGGGATACCACGGGTTTATTGTTATTAACCAATCATGGTCAATTAGCCCATCAATTATTATCGCCCAAGCAAGAGATTGGTAAAGTCTATCGAGCTTGGGTCCAAGGCCGGGTTGAAGCGAATGTCATCACAGCCTTTGCAGATGGGATTGACTTAGGCGATTTTATCACTTTGCCGGCACAGCTATCGATGATCAATTATGATCCGGCACAAGATCGGACATATATTGAAGTTGAAATCTATGAAGGGAAATTCCATCAAGTCAAGCGTATGTTTTCAGCCTTTGATCATCAAGTTCTGACTTTGCAACGGATTCAAATGGGCCCGATAGTCTTAGACCCCAACTTAGCTTTAGGACAGTATCGTCCTTTAAAGCCTGAAGAAATGCAACAATTAAAGCCTTTTGGCTTAATAGAATAAAAGGAGTGGGAAAATGGAAAAAATTCATTGGTTAGACGAAGTGACTGCGAGAAAAGAGGATTTATTAGCCGATCTGTTTCGATTATTAAAGATTGAATCAGTTCGAGATGATGCTTTAGCGAGTGAAGAAGCTCCTGTGGGACCAGGACCTTTGAAAGCCTTGAATGAATTTATGCAGATGGCTGAGGAAGATGGATTTACGACCCAAAAATTTGGACCTTGGGCCGGACGCATCGAACTTGGTCAGGGAGATGAGTTAGTCGGAATATTAGGACATTTGGATGTTGTTCCTGCAGGTTCGGGCTGGCAAACTGATCCCTTCGATCCGGTAATCAAAGATGAACGAATCTATGCTCGTGGTTCAAGTGATGACAAGGGGCCAACCGTTGCCGCCTATTTCGCTTTGAAATTGCTACGTGAACTCGGGGTTGAATTTAATAAACGCATTCACCTAATCGTTGGAACTGATGAAGAAAGTGGCTGGCAATGTATGGATTATTACTTTAAACATGCTGAAATGCCAGACTTAGGATTCTCACCCGATGCTGATTTCCCAATTATCAATGGAGAGAAAGGAAATGTTTCGGCTCTATTCTCTTCTAAAAATACTGAAGAACAATCTGGCCAACTAGAATTAGTCAATTGGCAAGCTGGTTTAAGACCGAACATGGTGCCTGAATCGGCCCAAGCTCAAGTTAAACTAGTTGATGCTAACTTATCTGCAGAGACTTTGGCGAATGCCTTTAATCATTACCTTGAGCAGCATCAATTTAAGGGTCAAATAGATATCAAAGATCAAATCGCTGATTTAACCTTAGTTGGAAAATCCGCACATGGATCTACTCCAGAAAAAGGGATCAACGCAGCGACTCATTTGGCCAAGTTCTTAGCTGACTATGCTTGGACGCGTCTAGATGCCCAACAAATGATTCAATTATTAAGTCAAGAATTATTTGAAGGCTTTGATGCGAGCAAAGTGGGCGTAGCCCACCATCATCCGGTAATGGGCGATGTTTCAATGAATGTCGGCATTGTTAATTTCAACCTGGATGATGGCGTATCAATGAATGTGAATTTCCGCTTCCCTGAAGGTACAGATCCAGAAAATATGCTAGCACAAATGAAAAATCAATTGACGGAATATACGGCATTAAGTTTTGAAATGGGTGCCCATAAAGAACCTCACTATGTGCCAGCGGATGATCCGCTTGTAGCCACTTTACTAGACGTATATCATCGCCAAACCGGCTTACCAGCTCATGAACAAACGATTGGTGGCGGCACTTATGGTCGTCTAATGCCTCGCGGTGTTGCCTACGGAGCCCTATTCCCTGATTCGATCGACACCATGCATCAGGCTAATGAATTCCTCGCGGTTAAAGACTTGTTAAGAGCAACGGCTATTTATGCTGAAGCGATTTATGAACTTACAAGATAGCATGAAAGTCATCCAATCCAAGCAGAATCCTCAAGTCAAACAATGGAAAAAATTGCATACCGCAAAAGGTCGTAAACAGACCCAGACTTATTTGATTGAAGGATTTCATTTGGTAGAAGAAGCCATCCAAGCGGGTTGTCAGTTGCAAACGTTGATGGTCACCGACCCTAATTTTCTTGAGCCGAGCTGGCAAGATCGTTGTCCAGCTATTGAAATTAGTCCAGAGATTGCTAAAGAAATCAGTCAGACGGAACAAAACCAGGGCATTTTTGCAGTAATTAAAAATAACCATGATTCTGTGAATCTTGAAACTTTAATCAATCAAGGGAGTCGCTTCCTAATTTTAGATAATATCCAAGATCCAGGAAATTTAGGAACCATGATTCGAACTGCGGATGCTGCGAATTATTCAGCGGTTTTTATGAGTCCGCAAACGGTGGACATCTATAATGACAAGGTTATTCGGGCGACCCAGGGTTCTCTCTGGCATCTTCCTTGTATTAGCTATCCTTTAGCTGATTTAATCCCAAAATTACAAGCCGCAGCGATTAAGGTTTATAGTTCAGCACTTGATCAGACATCGCTAGATTATCGGCAAATATCTCGAGATCAAGACCTAGCTTATGTGATTGGCAATGAAGGTCAGGGAGTTTCGCCAGAAATCCAAGCCTTAAGTGATGGGCTTGTCCATATCCCGATGCCGGGTCAAGCTGAATCTTTGAATGCAGCAGTGGCAGCCAGCATTTTAATGTTTTATTCTTTGCCTGATACTGAAGCCTAATTAGGGTAAAGAGATTGTTCGATGTCCATCAGATTCAGTCAAAAGAAAATTTTTATTGAAAAATAAAGTTCAAAAATATTTATGTATCCATAGCAAAATGACCGCATTGAGGTTCATAAATCTTGCTATTTTAAATTAAAAGCTCCCTCTTAAGTAGCTTGCTAACATTGATTTCAAGCTACTTCATGGGGACTTTTTTTGGTTAACGTACGCAGGATTGGCAGATTTACACAATTTTTACAATAAATTAACCAATCCTTCATGAATAATTTACATTGGTTCTCTATAATAGCTGTGGTATTGAGAAATAGTGTATTGGAGGATTGTTGATGACTTTAAATTGGCAAGCAGATCGTGAATATATGTCCATTGTAGAAGAAATCATGAATCTAGAAGAAGTTAAAGGTCTAGAGAAGTATGTCCATCATCGTTTTACCAATCGGTTGGCTCATTCAATTTCAGTATCTTATCGCTCATTTCGTTGGGCGCGACGTCTAGGTTTAAATCGACGGTCGATTGCTCGAGCAGGCTTGTTGCATGATTTATTTTTCTATGAAAGTCATGAGAAATCAACCGTAGGTGGTAAAGGGCACAATTATGAGCATCCACGGATTGCTTTGGCCAATGCGATCAAGTTGGTAGAATTATCAGATATGGAACAAGATATTATTTTGAAACATATGTTTGGGGCGACCTTAGATTTACCACGTTATGCTGAAAGCTGGGTTGTCACCTTAATGGATAAAGAAGCTGCGATTAGTGAATTGTATCATGGTTATCTTTCCGTCTTCGTGAATGAATGGCGGCAAGCTGCGGATACTTATCGATCATTAATTAAACCAGCTTTTCGGTTTTCTAATTCCTTGAAATAAATAACTGATTGACCCATGAGCTAAATCTCGCTATACTATAGGTAATAAAGGCCTTGACGAAATCCGTTGAAACGCTAAGCACAGGGAGATTTAGCATGACTGAAACTAGATCAGTAAGTCGTTATCAACCTTCAATTTCCGAGCTGATCTGTTAAGACATCTGTTGAAAAGGATCCCGTTATCCCGGTTAAAGATTTAAGAGTTTGAATTTTTAGGTAATAAAGATTTAAAAATAAGGGTGGTACCACGGTAGCGCGTCCCTTTCGGGGGATGGGCTTTTTTTTATTTTATTCAAGGAGATGATTGTGATGAAAGAGATTAACGAGTTAATTCATGCGATGGAAGAGTTACTAAAACAAGCCTTAAACGACATTGAGCAAGCAGATTCAAGTGATGCGTTAAAACAGATTCGGGTGAAATATACGGGTAAGAAAGGAAGTTTAAATCAATTTACCCGACAAATGGGACAGCTGTCTGCTGAGGAAAAACCGCAACTCGGCCAAGCGATTTCTCATTTCCAAAAGGATTTCAATCAAGCCTTTGCCGAAGCCAGTGCAGCCATTCAGGCTGAAGAAATGGCTCAAGCCTTAGCCAGAGAAGCTATCGATGTTACTCTACCAGGTAAACGTAGAAAATATGGCACTCGTCATATCTTGACCCAAACGCGACAAGAAATTGAGGATTTCTTCTTAGGTATGGGTTATCAAGTCATCGAAGGGCCAGAAGTCGAATTAGATGCTTATAACTTCGAACGTATGAATTTGCCTAAAGATCATCCAGCTCGCGATATGCAGGATACATTTTATATTGATGAAGAAGTCTTGTTAAGGACCCATACATCGCCAGTTCAAGCACGGACTTTAGAAATTCATGATTTCTCTAAAGGACCATTGAAGATGATTTCTCCAGGTAAGGTATTTCGACGCGATGATGATGATGCGACGCATTCTCATCAATTCCAACAAATTGAAGGCTTAGTGGTCGATCAAGGAATTACTATGGCTGATTTATCTGGTACCTTACTAGCCTTTTCAAAACAAATGTTTGGCGAGGATACTGAAATCCGCCTACGTCCTTCTTATTTCCCCTTTACTGAGCCTTCTGTAGAAGTTGACGTGACTTGTTTCAAGTGTCATGGTCAAGGCTGTGCTATGTGTAAAAAGAGTGGTTGGATTGAGATCCTCGGTGCCGGCTTGGTACTTCCCAATGTCTTACGGATGTCAGGCATAGATCCAAGTATTTATTCTGGATTTGCATTTGGTTTGGGGATTGAACGGGTGGCTATGTTAAGAAATAATATTGATGATATTCGCCACTTCTATCAAAATGATATTCGTTTTCTTCAACAGTATAAGGGAGGCGCTTATTAATGAACTTATCTTTAGAATGGTTAGCAGAATATTTAGATTTAACCGGTGTGTCAGCAGTAGAATTAGCTGAACAAATGTCACGTACAGGGATTGAAATTGAGTCAATTCACAATTATGGCGATAGTCTAGATCAATTGAAAGTTGGCTTGGTATTAGATTGTCAACCCCATCCCGACAGTGATCACTTAAAGATTACACAAGTAGATGTTGGTCAATCAAAGCCTTTGCAGATAGTCTGTGGAGCACCTAATATTGGTCAAGGTCAGAAAGTCATCGTCGCTGTACCTGGCGCTAAGCTACCTGGCGGCATTAAGATTCAATCCACAGAATTAAGAGGAGTTGCTTCCCAAGGGATGATTTGTTCCCTACAAGAGTTAGGTTTTGCCGATAGCGTAGTGCCTAAGAAATATGCTCAAGGAATTTATCTGCTTCCCGAAGAAGCTGAAGTAGGTCAAGACATCGTTGAATTATTTGCTTTAGATGATCCGATCTTAGAATTAGATCTGACCCCCAATCGAGCCGATGCTTTAAGCATGCATGGTTTAATTTATGAAGTGGCAGCTATTTTGAAACAAGACGTTAATTTGTCTGCCATGCAGCAAGGTCTCCCTGAAACCGAAGAAAAACCATTGCAAGAGACAGTGATTAAGCTGGCAGATTCGAACCTAGCGCCAATTTTCTCGCTAAGACATATTTCTGATGTGACCGTTAAGGAAAGTCCTTTGAAGATTCAAATTCGCTTGATGAAAATGGGGATACGGCCGCTAAATAATATTGTCGATCTGACCAATTATGTCATGTTATTGCTGGGGCAACCCTTGCATGCTTATGATTATGAGAAATTGCCAGGCAAAGATATTACCGTACGTCTGGCCAAGCCAGATGAACAGCTAAAGACGTTAGATGGTGAAGCTCGGCAACTTACTGATCAAGATATCGTAATTAGTTCAAATAACCAAGCAATCGGCCTAGCAGGGGTAATGGGCGGTTTTGATACGGAAGTAACGGAGTCAACACGTGAAATTCTCTTAGAATCGGCCATGTTTATGGCGACGCCAATTCGTAGAACGGCTAATAAATATCATCTACGTTCACAAGCCAGTCTACGAAATGAGAAAGGTTTGGATCCTAATCGGGTCCTAGTTGCCAGTCAATTAGCGGGTCAGCTGATTGGTCAGTATGCCGAAGCCAACCCAGTTCAATCAGTCAGCCAGCTTGAACATATCGATCAAACAGAACATCAAGTTACTATTCCTTATCAGGATATTATTAGAAAAATTGGCATTGATCTAAGTCGTGAAGCCTTGAAAGAAATTTTCGATCGCCTTCATTTTGAAGTGAGTTATGGAGAAGCTGATTTTACGGTTCGGATTCCAAGTCGGCGAGGAGACTTACATATCGATGCTGATATTTTCGAAGAAATTGCTCGAATATATGGTTATGATCGGATTCCTTCCCGTCTACCGGCTAGCAAGGGGCAACCGGGAGCCTTAACCACCAATCAGAAATTTAATCGCAGAAGTCAGGATATTCTGGAGGGATTCGGACTAAATCAAGTCATTTCTTATATCTTAACCTCCGAGGACAAGGCCAAGCTATATCAACCCGTAGCTCAACCACTTGTTCATTTGGCCTTGCCAATGAGTTCGGATCGAACAACCTTAAGACAAAGTATGTTTCCTGCTTTGCTTGAAGTCACTCAATATAATCTAGCTCGACAAGCCAAAGATATTGCTATTTATGAGATGGGACGGGTCTTTATTCATCAAGGCCGTCACCAACAACCGTTAGAGCAAGAACGTTTAGCCATCATGGTTTCCGGTCAGGAACAAGCTAAAACTTGGTATGGTTCTGAAAATACTTATGATTTTTATGTTTTAAAAGGTATGGTTGAAACCTATTTTGCTCAATTTAATCTTCTTGAACGAATTGAATTTGTGCCATCCGACCAAATTCCGGTCATGCATCCAGGTCAAACGGCCAGTATCTTGTTGGATGGGCAAGGAATCGGCTTTATGGGTCGGGTTCATCCTAATATTTGTGATCAATACGATTTAGCCAAAGCGACCTATTTCATGGAAGTAGATTTGGAAGCAATCCAAAAGACGGAACGGACCATGAAGAAAACACTGGCCTTAGCCAAATATCCGGCCAGCACACGAGACATTGCTATGGTCCTACCACAAAACGTTCAACATGGTCGAATTGTTAAGTTACTCGAAAGCCATGGTGGAAGTTATTTAAAAGAGGTCGAGTTATTTGACCAATATATTGGCGAACAAATTGATGCGGATAAGCAATCATTAGCTTATCATCTGACCTTTCAAAATCCAGAGGCTACGATTCGTGATGAAGAGATTAATTTGGCTATGGACAAGATTTATCAAGCGTTAGTCACGATTGATGGCTTAGAAATTCGTTAAGACAAGCGAGTGTTAAATGAGCTATTCCGTTCAGTGGATAGACTAAAGTGTTAATCTAAATGATGATGATCAGCTATGGGCACCATTTATATTTCTAATTGAATAGATGCATGAATAGCTTAGCTAATTGAGACCGTTGGTACAATCATGGATGGATAGTCATCTGTGATTTTACTGAGGGTCTCTTTGCGTATTGTATTTGTATATTTGATCTATATTTTTATGCTACGGGTGAGGAAATTCTGTTAAATTTTATTTTGTGATTGATTTTATCTGTATTAATTGTATAATACAAGTGAGATGTATTACATAGGTAATACAAAAGAGGAGGGTGCCTATGAAATTTGATGCGCAGATACCAATCTATCAACAACTGATCCACCAATTTAAACTAGCTTTTGTTCGTGGAGCCTACCAACCTGGAGCGTCACTTCCTTCTCGGCGAGAGATTGCTCAACAACTCAAGATTAATCCCAATACCGTTCAAAAAGCTTTTAAAGAAATGGAAGAGCAGGCATTGATCGTCACTCAAGCTAATGTTCCAAGTCAGTTAACCACGGACCCAGAAAGGTTGGCCCAGTTACGGGAGGAAATGGTCGGCCAAGCAGTCAGTCAGTTTGTTAAGGAAATTCGTGCCATGCACATTTCACGTCAAGAAGCGATTGAATATTTGAATAAAGCAGAATGGAGTGAGTCAGTAGATGATCAAGATTAATCAAGTAAGTTATGCTTATGCCAAAAAGCAAGTGCTCAATAATATTTCTTTTGAAATCCCTCGGGGTGAAATTACCTGCTTAGTGGGGTTAAATGGCTCAGGCAAGACGACCCTGATGAATTTAATCATGCGTTTATTACCTTGGCAGAGTGGGGACATTACCATCGATGGGAAAGTGATTTGCCCGGATAGTTTGGATCGCTTATCCTATGTGCCCGATCAAATTATTGTCTTAAATTCGATGACCGTCCAAGAAAGTTTGGCGATGATGCAACGCTACTATTCCACATATAATCCACGTCGGGCTAGTGAATTATTAGAATTCTTTCGTTTGAAGCGAGAAGACAAGATTGGCAGTCTTTCCAAAGGGAATGTAGCTAAGATGAATCTTTTATTAGGTTTGACCCTCGATACCGATTATTTAATCATGGATGAACCCTTTTCTGGGATCGATGCTTTAGCCCGCGAACAAATTCTTCAAGTCTTCACCTCAAATTTGATGGAACAGCGGGGGGTCTTAATTTCAACGCATGAAGTGAATGAAATTGAAAGTTTAATTGATAATGTGGTAATTCTTAAAGATGGAGAAATCGTTGAGAATTTCAAAGCAGAGGAGCGCCGAGAAGAACAAGGGCAATCTATTCTTGATGTGATGCGGGAGGTGTATTAAATGAAGAAATTTTGGAATCTTTTTGTAGATGAAATGAATCGGAGTAAACATTTCTTCGTGAGTTTTGTGATGATTTTATTAATCGCTGAGGGGCTAAGTTTTGTCCGCATGATCAAATTTCAAGGAGTATTTCAGCCTCAGAAAGATTTTGGTTTAGAAAATCTATTTGCTGAGAACAATCTTTTTTGGATGATTGTGGCCGTCGGTTTAGCGGTTACCATTCTATATGTTCATTATATTTGGTTTCGTGAGTGGCATTTACAGGGGCGATTTATCTATCGATTATTGAGCCTGCCAGGTTCTCGTTTAGCCATTTCCTGGGCTAAATGGTCCGCCAGCATGTTAATGTCCTTAACGATGATTGTGATTCAATGGTTGGTTTTCATCATTGTGGATCAACTTTGTCAAGCGCTGTTTGATAACTACATCAGTATGGGATGGCGATTAGAACTCTTAAATCTGACCCCCTTAAATGTACTGATTCCTTTAAATTTGAAGGGATTTGCCTTTATCGCTTTACTCATCTCACTAGTTATTTTGATTTCTAGTAATCTTCAAATTTTATTTAATAGTCTGAAACAACAATCAATGAAACGAAGTATCAGCCTGACAGGGATTTATTTGATTCTTTCCATTTTATTAATCGTTTTTGCGATTTGGTTGGATTCAGTTGTATTTCATTTAACGGATCGGGAAACTTTCGTCTGGCTGATTTGGCAACTCTTATTTATCAATCTCTTGCAAGGCTTATGGATGTCCTTTATCAGTCAACGAGTTATCAGCATATAAGGAGGCGCTTATGAAACGTCAAGGATATACCCTCAGTTTAATCATTTTGGCTAGTCTTGGTTTTATTATCTTAATGATGCCTTATCATGTTCCGGTGAAATTCAAGCAAATTGAAGCAAGTGGCGATTCTAGCTTGCTGGATCAGGTACTGTTACGGACTTCCGTCCTCGAGGAAAAGCCAACCGAAGACAAAGATGCCATTGAATTGGATTTTGTTATCGACCAGGGACGGGTTGAACAAGCAGTCGATAATCCAATGATTATGAAACTCGACCGCTATGTCTGGGAGAAAAAACTCAAAAAAATCGCTCCGAATAAACGGAGCAAACAAGATTCTTTAACAAAAGTGGCTGAGAATAAAGGTAAAGAAATCTGGATTCCCCTTCATTTAGCTTATTGGTTGAATGTCGAGCAGACTTTCAATTATGCCATCTTCGACCAAGCTTCCCAGAGCTTTACCGATAAAGCATACTCGCTCGAACCTGGAGACTACGACTATAAATTTCTCGGATTTGTCCGTCATGAACAAGTGATCAATATATTAATAGAAAGAATAGCACCGGATAATGCAGGGATATATCAAGCAGCCGGCGATTGGCTGCTATTGACCTTAGATGTCGAAGCCGGGGAAGTCAGTAAAGTCGCAGAAATTTCTCGACCTCAACAGAATCTTTACCTAGAGTATAGTCGGCCGATGATGGGCATTTATCCGGAATATATGGTTCTTTCGGCCTATCAGGATGGATCAACGAATCCAGAAACAGTTAGTTATCATTCAATCCAGCCCAATTACGAGTTATATAATTATCAAGGGGAAAAAGAAGTCGATTTACCCGACGAAGGATTTATCGATCAATCGACTAAACATTATTGGGTCCACGAAGGCCATGTTTATCTATACGAGTCAGCAGAAATTCCTCAAGAATCCCTGTCTTGGCAAGGTCAAATGCCAGCGATGGGTAAAGGAATTCTTTCCAGCTTTAACTTGAAAAATAAAAAATTAGAAAAAATAAAAGAATTTGGTGAGGATTATCAATCAGTATGTTTAGCTGCGGGCAAGATTTATTTAGCACAACAAATCTCAGCGACAGAATATCAATTAGAAGTCTTCGATCCAGTTACTGAACAAGTGGTCTACCATTCAAGATGGCAGGTGGAGAGTGTCGATCCCACCCGATCATTTGTCTTTCTCGATTTATCGGTTAGCGAGTATTAGGATTTAAGATTTTTTGTGTGTTTTTGAAATGTAACTTTGCGGTATTTTTTAGAACTTCAGGGCCCCATTGAGCGACCAATTGTCGGCCAAAATTGTCAACTTGTAGACCCGCACCGGAAGGCAGTTTAGTGTGATAAGCTTGCCCCAAATCCTGTAAGGATTGCAAGAAAGCGGCTCGAGCAAGGATCGAGGCACTGGCGACAGATAGATGAATTGATTCTGATCTAACTTTAAAGTGGAGACCTTGCTTCAGCGGGGTCTCTTCTTTATTTAAATATTTATAGTAATTAGCCGGAGAGGTAAATTGATCAATCAGGATGCCTTGGAGAAGCGACTTTTCTTTAGGATTGAGCTTGTTCAATAGGTCTAAGAGGACTTGGTTGTGAAGGTGGACCTTAAGACTGACTGCATTATAGGGCCCAATTAATCGATTATATTCGCTAGGATTACAAACCCGTAGGCTATGTTTGAATTCAGACCGGATAATCTGACTCAGTTTAATTATCTGCTGATCGTTCAAGTGTTTTGAATCTTTAATACCTAAAGTCTGAGCATATTTAATCTGATCAGCTGTTAAGAACACCGCAGCCACTGTTAGGGCACCGAAATAGGATCCATTACCTACCTCATCCGAACCCATCAATACACTGGTAGAGTGGATTGAACTTTTCCGAGGTTTATTTTTTTCTTTACTAGGACTTTGCCAGGTGGAGGACTTGCTTTGCCAAGGATTAGCATGGTCTTGGGCGAGCTTTCCTTGAAATACGACCTTACCAGAATGATAGGCAGTAATCGTAAGTTGAGGTATTTGCAAGCGATAATGAGCATAGGGAACGGCGCTAATTTTTGCCTGAGGGTATAAGGCTTTAAGCGTTTGAATTTGCTGAGCAGTTAAAGTTAGTGTCACTGTATTCATAGAAAATTCCTTTCATCTTCACTTATTATCTATTATACTTAATCAATGATAAATGTTAAAATATGAATTAAGCATCTATACCATCGGAGTATATAATATAGTGAAAGGGAATGTCGCATGCAAAGTAAACGAAGAGTGAAAGTGACGATTGAAGGTCGCGATTATACGATTATTGGTCGCCAGTCAGCTCAGCACATTGAAGCCGTCGTAGAAATTGTAAATTCCCAATTAAAGCAACTGAGTCAATTAGATCGTCGTTTATCTTCTCAAGATAAGGCTTTATTAATGGCAGTGAATGCAGTGTCTGATCAGCTTATTAAAGAACAAAAAATAATGGAATTGGAACATGCCTTAGCCGAATATAGTGATATGAATTCTGTAGGACATGAACCAAATCCGACGAAAGAAAGTCAGAAATTTGATCGAACGATTCCTTTTCATCATGGATAGTTCGTTTTGAGGTGGAAGTATGTTTACAATTATTGTTTTAATTATTTTATTACTTGGTTTCTATCAAGGTTACCGTCAAGGCCTGGCCATGCAGTTAATTCGCTTGCTGGGTTATTTAATCAGTTTTTTTGTGGCCAGTCGTTATTATGAGGCCATTTCAAAATGGGCCGAAATGTTGATTCCTTTTCCAGCGATTCAGCCAGATACCGAATTTACCTTATATAATGAAGCAACTAGCTTCCTGATTAATGATGCCTTCTATCGGGTGGTTTCATTTATTTTCATTTTAGTCATTGGCTATATTGTGACTCGAATTGTTTCCGTCTTCTTCAGTCGGGTGCAATATTATAACTTACTCGATTCGGCCAACGGGATTGCTGGTGGTATTGTCAATTTATTAATTACTTATATCATGGTATTTTTACTCTTATTTGTCTTATCTTTATTGCCCATTGAATGGATTCAACAACAATTTGTGAATAATCCTTTATTATATTGGATTGTTTCCCAGACGCCAATCTTATCGGATTTGGCGGCCAATGCTTGGCTGAATGCAAACCCATTTAGCTAATGGGATTTATTAAATAATAAGAAAGGAGTAGACATTGAACACCCCAAAAATATACCAGACTTTAGAATTCGCTCGGATTCAAGAGAAAGTGAGTCAATATGCACAAACGCCTATGGGCAAAGAGCATATTAGCGCAATGAAGATGTCTGATGATGTAAACCAACTGGAACAATGGCAGGCCGAAACAGCGGAAGCTTTAGATTTAATTCTGCAAGACAAATCGATGCCGATTGGGCGAATTGATAACCTAACTGCTGCTTTGAAGCGTTTAGAACTCGGTGCGAGCTTAAATGGTCCAGAATTTGCTCAGATTGGGAGATTGTTAAAAACGGTTCTCGACTTAGGCAATTTCTTTAAGCAATTAGCTGCTGAAGAAGTTATGATCGAAGCCTTGCAATTCTGGGCGGATCAATTGATTCTACAGCCTAAATTGTTGCAACAAATTAATCTAATTGTGGATGAGTCGGGGAATATATTATCCACAGCTTCCAGTGAGTTAGCTCGAATCCGGCGTCGCCAAAATCAGTTAGAAAGTCAGATTCGCCAACAGCTGAATCAATTACTCAAGTCCAAGGCTAATTATCTGTCGGATGCTTTGATTACCATTCGAAATAATCGTTATGTGGTTCCTGTTAAGGCCGAATATCGTAATCAGTTTGGTGGCACGATCCATGACCAATCTTCTACGGGTCAGACTTTATATATTGAACCCCAAGCCGTCGTTCAATTAAATAACCAATTGACCGATTTGCAAAGTGCTGAGCGTAAAGAAATTGAACGCATTCTTGAAGAAAATACTCAAGCCTTGATGCCTTATTCCCAAGATATTAGGGATAATCAAACTTGTTTGGGTCAATTAGATTTCATTCAGGCTCGCGCTTTTTATGCTCGTGAGATAAAGGGTGTGCGACCTATTTTTTCAAAGGAACAGCATGTCGCCTTGTGGCAGGCTCGTCATCCCTTAATTGCTGAGGATAAGATTGTGGCTAATGATATTATTCTGGGTCAACATTATCGGGCTTTAATTATTACAGGGCCGAATACCGGTGGGAAAACAATCTTACTCAAGACACTTGGCTTAATTCAGATGATGGGCCAAGTAGGTTTACATATTCCCTGTGATTCTGGGAGCCAATTAGCTTTGTTTGACCAAATTTTTGCGGATATTGGTGATGAACAATCGATTGAACAAAGTTTGTCTACATTCTCGGGTCATATGACCAATATTGTGTCGATTCTCGAACAAATGACCGCAGATTCACTGGTCCTCTTCGATGAACTAGGTTCAGGGACCGATCCGCAAGAGGGGGCTAGTTTAGCGATGGCCATCTTGGATCATTTACGGCAACATCGGGTCATGGTGATGGCGACGACTCACTATCCAGAATTAAAAGTTTATGCCCATCAAGCAGCAGATACAGTAAATGCTAGTATGGAATTTGATAGTGATAGTTTATCGCCTACTTATCGCTTGTTAATCGGTATTCCCGGACGGTCTAATGCCCTAGAGATTTCCAAACGGCTGGGTCTACCTGCTTCGATCCTGCAATATGCTCAATCGGGAATCTCCCAAGCTGATCAATCGGTTAACGAGATGATTTCTCAGCTAGAACGAGAACATCGTCTGGCCGAACAAGATCATCATCAAAGTCAACAAATTTTGGCTGAAGCCGAGAAGATTCATGCTGATTTAATGACAGAATATCAACGGTTCATGAATCAAAAAAATGAGCTCATAGAGAAGACGAAGCGCCAAGCGAATGCTCAAGTTGAAGAGAAGAAGGCTGAAGCTGAGAAGATTATTCAAGAAATTCGTGATCTTCAATTAGAGCAAGGTCAGGATAAGACAATCAAAGAACATGTCCTCATTGATAAGAAAGGACGTTTTGACCAATTAAAACAACCCGAACTCTTAAAGAAAAATCGGGTCTTGAAGAAGGCCAAGCGGGCTAAGAAGCTGAAGGTTGGCGATGATGTCGAAGTACTTTCATATGGTCAGCGAGGAACGATTATTGAAGTCTTGGACCATAAAGAGTATGTGGTTCAAATGGGTATTCTAAAAATGAAAATTCCTGCCGATGAATTGCAACCACTCAATAAAATTGAACCTAAAGTGACAGTCAATGTTCAACGACAGGCTGGCAGTAAGGTTCAAACACAATTGGATTTAAGAGGCCAACGATTTGATGCAGCGATGGAGAATACTAAGAAATATTTAGACCAGGCACTCTTATCCCACCATCCGATGGTAACTATTGTCCATGGGAAAGGGACTGGAGCGCTGCGACAAGGTATCCAAGATTTACTCAAACGTCATCCCCAAGTTGACCGTTTTGAATATGCTCCGGCCAATGCTGGAGGAAGTGGAGCAACTGTGGTATATTTTAAATAGAAGCAAATTCGATGACAGTTAAGAAGCAATGTGTTAAGATAACTTCACTTTGAGAGGAGAGAAATAAAATGGTATTAGATATTACAGATAAAGATTTTGAAAATAAAACAGCAGAAGGTGTTGTACTGGTTGACTTTTGGGCTCCTTGGTGTGGTCCTTGTCGGATGCAATCCCCTGTAGTCGATGAATTGGCTCAAGAATTGGATGGCCAAGTGGAATTTTTCAAAATGAATGTCGATGAACAGACAGAAGTAGCTCGTTCTTTTGGGATTATGTCAATTCCGACTTTAATCGTTAAAAAAGACGGTCAAGTTGTTGAAAAATTAGTGGGCTTCCACGATAAAAATCGTTTATCAGAAATTTTGAAACAATATATGTAGACATTCCTAAATCGGAATGGTGAGGTTCTTCAGCAATTTAAACCAAAGACTCAGTGAAGTTGATTAAAGAGTTAGAAGTTCAAAAACTCTATTTACATTTGATGATTAAACCTAGGCATGTTGCCTAGGTTTTTTGTTTTGAGCTGAGAGATTGGTCATGGAGATAGTAATAAAGTTGGTTAATTACAATAGATATTTATGCAAGTGGACCTTGCTGGTTACTTTCAAAAAATAATAGCTCCCAAATAAAAGATAAATAAATCTGTGTAATTGGCGAGTGACCGTTCTTTAAAGTTTTGCTTTTCCGGACTCAATCCACTAGACACTTTCTAAGTGACACGTCGCTAAGTTTTGTGAGTTGCTCGGATGTTCATATGACTTACACTCCTTGTGATTGGCCTGAACTTGAGAAACTTAGTCGATAATGGTTGCACTATAAAATTTATACTGCAAAAAATTAAAATAGTGAAAATATTTCAGCAGAAATGACTCGATTTGATCGGTTTTGTATGATAGCATAATAATAGCTAAATTATAAAACAATGAGAATGGAAAGAGGCAAAACTAATGATTATTGGAGTACCTGAAGAAATCAAAGATAATGAAAAACGTGTCGGTTTAGTCCCAGCGAACGTCCAACCTTTAGTAGATGCTGGACATCGGGTCTTAATTCAAGCCGGGGCCGGTGTGGGCTCAGGGTTTCCTGATCAAGATTATATTGATTTTGGGGCTGAAATTTGTCCGGTGGACCAAGTTTGGCAAGAAGCTGAGATGATTGTCAAAGTAAAAGAGCCGCTTGAAAGTGAATACAAATATTTCCGTCCTGGCTTAATCATTTTGACTTACTTGCATTTAGCAGCCAATGAGCCTTTGGTTGAAGCGATGATTGAACATAAGGTCATCGGCATTGCCTATGAAACGATGGTTGAGAATGGTAAGTTGCCATTACTTCAGCCTATGTCAGAGATCGCTGGTCGTTTCGCGATTCAAGCAGGGGCTTTTTATCTAGAACAGCAGAATGGTGGAAAAGGGAAGTTATTAGCCGGGGTTCCTGGAGTAGCTCGAGGTAAGGTTGTTGTAATTGGTGGAGGGAATGTTGGCGAAAGTGCCGCTAAAATTGCCTTGGGGATGGGAGCAGAAGTCAAAATTTTTGACATCAATACCCAGCGTTTGGCTGAATTAGAGAATATATTTAATAATCGCGTTCAAACTTTAGTTTCTTCACCCGTGTATATTGCGGAAGCCGTAGCTGAAGCGGATTTAGTCATTGGTTGTGTCCTAGTAGCAGGTCGCCGGGCTCCGGTTCTAGTGAGTGAAGATATGGTTAAAACTATGGAACCAGGATCAGTGATTATCGATATTGCCATTGACCAAGGAGGGAATATCGAGACCTCGACCCATCCAACCACACTATCTGATCCAATTTACAAGGTGCACGATGTGATTCATTATACGGTAGCGAATGTCCCAGGCGCTGTGCCACAAACCGCCTCACAGGCTTTAACCAATGCTTCGGCTCGTTTTGTCACCATGATTGCCAATCAGGGACTTGAACAAGCGATTCAAAACAGTGAGACCGTGGCCTTAGGGGTGAATATTTATCAAGGTTATTTAACTCATGAAGGGGTCGCTGAAACGAGTCAATTCCCTTATACTGACCTTAAATCATTATTGTAATCAGTACACATTAACCATGAATGACGGATACTATAGAAAAGGGTTCGAGTTCATTTCTTGGCAAAATTTCTTTTTGCCAAGAATGTGGATTCGGGCTTTTATATTTTTCAAGGAAGTTAGCTTATTTCATTGATCCTTAGATAAATAAGAATGTTATGAATCTTTACTATGAAGATGAGACACGCTTATAAATCTGATTAGAAGTAGTGGATTCTCCTAGCAAGCGCCTCGATAAGAGTATATAATGAATTTTGATAGCGCTTATATTGGGCGTTTTTGTCAAAATCTTTTGTTGAAATGAGGAATAAGTGATGTTAGTTTATAACGAGTTACGTAATATCCAGGATATTTGCAGCTTGAAAGATATTGAAGAAGCCAAGGCAATTATCAGACCATATATACGTAAGACACCCCTAATTCGCTCTACTTTTCTAAGCCAAAGCGTGGCTGAAGGTAATGTATTCCTGAAATTAGAAAATATGCAATATACTGGTTCATTTAAATTTCGGGGAGCTAATAATAAAATAAATCATTTGAGTTCAGAACAGAAAAATCGAGGAATTATTGCCGTCTCTGCGGGAAATCATGCCCAAGGAGTGGCTTTATCTTGTCAACAGTTAGGGATTGATGCGACGGTGATTATGCCACTACAGGCTGCCTTAACTAAACAAGCGGCTACCAAGGGTTATGGAGCCAAGGTCATCCTTGAAGGAGATAACTTTAACGATTCGCGCTTATATATGGAAAAATTGGCGGCCGAAAAAAATCTGACCATTGTCCATCCCTATGACGATCCTTACATTATTGCCGGACAAGGTACGATTGGTTTAGAAATTTTAGATGAGCTTTGGAATGTGGATACTGTTATTGTTCCAGTCGGTGGCGGTGGCTTAATTTCTGGAATCGCCATTGCTTTAAAATCTTTCAACCCGGGGATTCATTTAATTGGGGTTCAAGCGGAAAATGTCCACGGCATGGCTAAGTCGGTTGCAGAAGGTCAAATTACTCCGCACCGAACCAATTCGACATTGGCTGACGGTTGTGATGTTAAAGTCCCTGGTAATCTGACGTTCGAGATTGTATCGAATTTGGTTGATGAATTTGTCTTAGTTAATGAAGTGGAAATCGAACAAGCCATGCGTATGTTAATGCAACGTGCTAAAACGGTAACTGAAGGGGCAGGGGCTTTATCGACAGCTGCCTTACTAAGTGGTAAAATTGACTCTAAATGGATCAAAAATAAAAATACAGTGGCTCTAGTTTCTGGGGGCAATGTCGATTTAGAGAAAATTTCAGGAATTTTAGAACACATCATGACACCGGTCGATACCAGTAAAGGTATCGTGGGTTAAGTCGGTGTAGCTTCTGCTAAATTTCTTGGTAAATAGGACCATATCCAGTCTTTAAGAGAAATTTGCCAACGAAACTGTATTAAATCTTAGATCCCTGGGCATGGTCATACTGATAAGTTAGCTTGACGATGCATCCTAGTTGGGTCTTATTTTTTTCGATCAAGCTTGTTTATATAAAGATACTATTTAGTTTTATTATCAAACGAAAGCCATAAATGGGTTAAAGCTATTTGATATGTAGATTTTTTATGGTGCGAGGAGGATTTGTTTGAATCAGAGAATTTTAGTAGTTAATGACGTTCCAGGAGCGGGCAAGGTGGCGGCTAACGTGAACGTTCCCGTCTTGGTGGCTAGCCAGCTCGAAACGGCCATCCTGCCGACCAAAATATTATCCAGCCAGACAGGATCGTATTATAGTCCACCGATTGAACATGATTTGGACACTAGTTTTGCTGACTTTTTTAGCCATTGGCAAGATAATCAAGTTCATTTTGATGGAATTTTACTCGGCTATTGTGCTGATCCCAGCCAATTGCAGGAGGTTCAAGCTTTCTACCAACGAGAACTAAAGCAAGGCCACCCGGCCAAATTAATTGTCGATCCGATTATGGCAGATCATGGTCATTTTTATTCTGGTTTTGATGAATCCTATTTGAAAGCCTATCATGATTTATTCCCGATGATTGATATTCTGACACCAAACTTAACCGAAGCTTGTTTACTCACAGGAACCCCATACAAAAATCAATTCTCTCAAAGTGAAGTCTTAGAAATCGCGACTAAATTAGGCGAAGGGCAGATTAAAGATGTGATTATAACGGGCGTGCAATTTGAGGCTGATCAGATTGGTTTCTATCATTATTCGGCAAAGAACCAGACAGGCAACTATATGAGTCATCGTTATTTTGATTTCAATTTCTTTGGGACAGGCGACTTAACAGTGAGTTTGTTAGCTGCTTCTGCTTTATACAATGATTCGATTCAGCAAAGTTTAACTTGGATTGCTCAATTAATTGAAAAGATTCTCTCAAGCACTCTAAGTCAAGACAAACCGCCTCAAGAAGGGATTGCTTTTGAGAACCAGATTGGCGAAATCTTTGATCATTTTGATCAATTAAAAAGGCAGCAAGAAACTTGCTGACCAGCCTAGAATTTTGACAGTATACTTATCCTAAGACAATACGATATATTGAAGAGGGGGAATTACTTTGAAGTCTAATCAATTATTTAAAACCATTCAAATTGGCATCTATGCTGCTTTAATCATTGTGGCCATCACCTATATTCGTATACCGATGCCTTCCGAAATTTCTAATAGTTTTGTCCATCCCGGGAATGCTCTGGTAATATTGGCCGTCCTCTTAATGGGGCTTAAGCGGGGCAGTTTAGCGGCTTGTATCGGCTTGTTTCTTTTCGATGCACTTAATGGCTATATCGCTGTCGCCGGCTTTACCGTATTAGAAAATTTGATCGTGATTGCGATGGTTTACTGGATTTATGCCAGCTGGATGCATAAACAAGATGATCTGAAAAATATTATAATTTTGGGAATTGTGGGTGCCTTGGTTAAGGTAGTGGTGATTTTTGTCAAATTTGTGATTCAACAACTCTTATTAAAGGCGACTTGGTCTACGGCTTTGGCGGTAGCAGCGACCGGCATGCCAGCGAGTCTATTTACGGCTTGTGTCACGGCCATTCTCGTTCCTGTCTTATATATACCTATGCGTGATATCTTTAAGCGGTTCCATACGATTGGAGAGTGAGGGATAAGAAATGAAAGATGTAACAGATAGTGTTGAAGCGAAATTAAGATTTCAGCAGAAATTCAAGCGTTGGCAAGCCCATTGGCGTAAACAAGGACCGAAGAATATTCGTTACTTATATATTGTTTGGGCGCTGATTATGTTCCTTTATTTCTATATCAAGTTGCCGGCCTTAAATTATGCGGTTTTAGAATTTTGGATTTTTTTATTCATCGGTATTGCGGGTATTGTAGTTATTGAACTTTTACATGATGGTGGTGAATTTATAAAATCGTCTGCGGATCATTCAACTCTGAATTTTAAAGGGCTCAGTCTGAAATACAAGTGTCTTTTGTATCCGTGGCCGTTGATAGCCCTTCTTGGCTTAGTAATCTATTTGGCAACGTCACCCATCTTTATTGCTGATAAATATGCCAATATGATTAAGATTCAAGAAGCCAATTTTGCCGAGGATTTCCCACCCACTGATTTAAGTCAGGTGCCACTGATTGATCGGGATACAGCCATGCGCCTGGGGAGTCGTAAATTAGGTTCCTTGTCAAAATTGGTCTCTCAATTTGAAGTAGCCGATGACTATACTCAGATTAATATTAAGAGTCAACCGGTGCGTGTCACCCCTTTAAAATATGCCGGTTTCTTTAAATGGCTAAATAATTTCCAAGCGGGAATTCCTCATTATTTGCAAGTCGATACAGTCACGGGCGATGTTACTGTGATGACGCCAGACCAACCGATTAAGTATTCTAATGCAGATAAATTTAATCGGAATATTATGCGACATTTGCGATTTAATTATCCTTTTTCCATCTTTTCACGGCCTTCTTTTGAGGTAGATGACCAAGGACAACCGTATTATATTGCGACAACTTATCGGCGAAACTTCATTCTACGTGAGCCGGAAGCTGATGGGGTAATCTTGGTGAATGCGATGACCGGCGAAACGAAGAAATATAATCTGAAAGACACTCCAAGTTGGATTGACCGTGTATATAGTGCTGATATTATGCTTCATCAAATCAGTATGCGCGGCCTCTATCAGGGGGGCTTCTTTAACTCATTATTTGCTAAAGCGGGTGTCACCGAACCCACCGAAGGTTATAATTATATTCCGTTGAAAGATGATTTATATCTATATACAGGCTTGACTTCAGTGGCTGCTGATGATTCTAATATTGGTTTTGTCTTAGTGAATTTGCGTACCAAGGAGAGCAAGATTTATACCTTAGATGCAGCAGAAGAATTCTCGGCCATGCGTTCAGCAGAAGGGAGTGTTCAGGAGACAGAGTATCAAGCCACTTTCCCCTTGCTAGTCAATCTGGACGGACGAGCGATGTATGTATTGACCTTGAAAGATAATTCAGGCTTGATTCGTAAATATGCCTTGGTGGATGCGCAAAACTATCAAAAAGTATATGTAGAATCTTCTGTAGAACAATTATTAACCGCGTATCAAGCAGATAATAACGTCAATGTTACCGAGGTTTCTAATGAGGAAGTTCTGAAAGATATTCAAGGCCAAGTTGAGAACATTCAAGCTGTCGTAGTGGATGGCAATAGTGTTTATTATTTCATGATTGATGGAGACATTTATCAAGCAGATATCCATCTGAGTCGAGAACTCCCATTTATGAAAGAGGGTCAAATGATTGAATTTAAGGCCAATGAACAAGGCCAAATCAAAGAGATTAAGCAGATTAATGAGTAAGGATGAATCACCTTAAGCCGATCAATTGATTGGCTTATTGTTTAGCTGATTGGTATAAATATTGACTGATTAGCCTAGTATAAATATGTTATGATATAGGCAAAGTAGATTTGAAGGAGGCTCTTATGCTCGAAGTAAAACATTTACGGAAGACGTTTGACGATTTAGTCGCTGTCAATGATGTCTCATTTGAGATTGATCATGGACAAATATTAGGAATGATTGGTCGTAATGGGTCGGGAAAGACCACTATCTTTCGCATGATTCTGGATTTTTTGACGCCTGAGGGTCAAGGTGAAGTACTCTGGAATGGTCGACCGATGGCTCAGCAGATTTATAATTTGGTGGGTTATCTTCCTGAAGAACGTGGTCTATACGAGAAGCTAACGATTGAGCAACAAATTGCATATTTTGCTAAATTACGTGGAATGACCCCTTCAGAAATTGATCAACAAATTGATTATTGGATGGATAAGTTTGAAGTGAAAGGAAAGCGATCAGATCGCGTTTCTACTTTATCAAAAGGGAATCAACAAAAAGTACAATTGATTGCGACATTAATCCACCAACCCAAGGTGTTAATTCTTGATGAACCTTTCTCAGGATTAGACCCCGTGAATGCAGATTTATTAATGCAAGGGATTAGCGAACTCAAAGACAAGGGTTCTTGCATTATTTTCTCGAGTCATAACATGAATAATGTGGAAGAAATCTGTGACAAGTTGGTAATGATTCACAATGGTGAGCAGTTATTATACGGCACGGTTGAGGAAGTTCGCGAAAGTTTTGGCCGGACCCGGATTTTTCTTGAGACTACGGGTTGGACGAAAGAAAGTCTAGCTAACTTGGAGGGTGTATTGAAAGTGAAAGAATTGCGCCCCCATCATTTCCGTTTGGAAATTGATCAAGCTGAGACCGGTAAACATCTTTTCGAAACCATCACCCAGCACCAATATATTGCCACATTCTCCCAACAACCACCAAGCTTGGAAGAAATATTCAAGATGAAGGCCGGAGGAGGTCATTATGAGTAAATTAGCGATTATTATTAAGGAAGTTTATCGTAAAAATGTACAATCTTGGTCATTTTTCTGGATGATTGCTGGACCGATTATTACAATTGCTATAGTTAGTTTAATTGTTTATTTTATTGGTAAAGATGAAATGGGCCAAAGTTCTGGCCGGCTTGCGATTATAAGTGATCAGCCAGAGATTGTACAATTGGTGGAAACGGCGAATGAAGAGAATACTATTATTAAAGATTATAGTATTGATCAAGCCCGTCAGGCCGTAATGGATCAAAAAATTGATGGTTATATTACCATTGAACAAAAAGATCCTTTTGTGGTTAAATTTTATAAATCCACGACCGGCAGTAATATTAATTTAACTAAAATTCAACAAGCCTTAAATGAAGAACAGATCAAGAACATGGCTGAAAAGATTGGACTCAATCAGGATGAGATTATTCAGTTACAAAGTTCAAACGTTAATATAGAAACTATTAATATAGCTGAATCCAAGGATGGTCAAACAAAGGAAACATCCAGTCAGGATCCTAAAGTGTTTATCCGCAACGGCGTAGCTTATTTCGTCGTCTTTATGGTCTTTATGTTTATTATGAATTATGTGTCGGTCATTTCTCAGGAAATTGCCACTGAAAAAGGGTCGCGGATTATGGAAATCATTCTGTCCAGTGTTTCTTCGACGACCCATTTTTACGGCAAAATGATTGGTATCAGTTTAGTTATTTTAACTCAAATAGTAATTTATATCGTATTATTCTTAGTATTACAATTTGTCTTTGATCAAACGGATTTGATGGCTAACTTAGGTCTAGAATTTATTGATTTGAAGCAGATATTTGCTGAATCAAAAGGGATTATTGGAATAGGTGCTGTCTTCGCTTTAATGGGTGTCCTGATTTATGCTTCCTTAGCTGGATTCTTAGGTTCGCTTGTTTCTAAAGTGGAAGAAGTGAATAAAACCATTACACCAATTACCTTATTCGCTGTAGCAGGACTGTATACAGGAATGTTTGCTATGCAATCCCCAAATAATATTGTGGTTAAAGTCATGTCTTATATTCCTTTAACGACGCCTTTTGTGATGCCATTTAGAATTTCTACTGAAACAGTGGCCCAAAACGAATTAATTATTGCCATTATTATTTCATTGATCTTCTCGGTTGTTTGTTTTTGGATTGCAACAATCTTCTATCGGAGTAATGTGCTGACTTATTCTGATAAAGGAGTCATTAATACCCTTAAACGTTCTTTCCAATTATGGAAGAGCGATAGAGAAGCACAAGACTAGTCCCTAAGTCTTTGCTGTTAAGTAGCAGATTGGAAGTGTTGAAATGAAAGAATTGCCAATTGGGATTATCGATTCGGGATTTGGAGGTTTAACCGTTGTTAAGCAATGTTTGAAGCAACTGCCCAATGAATCCGTCTTATACTTGGGTGACAGTGCCCGAGCCCCTTATGGACCTCGACCGCTTGCTGAAGTTCGTAAGTTTATCTGGCAATTGACCTATTTCCTCAGGGAAAAAGGTATCAAAATGTTGGTGATCGCTTGTAATACTGGGACCGCTGCTGCCTTATATGAATTAAAGATGACGCTGCCGATTCCTGTCTTAGGCGTGATTGATGCAGGCAGTCGAGCTGCTATCAAGCATACTAATAATAATCATATCGGAGTTATCGGGACAGAGGGAACCATTCATAGTGGTCAATATACCAAAACACTCTTAGCGAAAGATGCTCGTTTGCAAGTTTATAGCCATGCGGTTCCTCGTTTCGTCTCAATTGTCGAAGAAAATAGGGTGGAAGCCCCCCAAACATATCATCAAGTTAAAGAAGACTTAAGCTATTTTGAAGATAAGGATATTGATACGCTCGTATTGGGTTGTACCCATTATCCACATTTAAAAGATACCATTCAAAAAGCCGTCGGACCAAATATTAAATTAATCGACTCGGGGGTTGAGACGATTAACGAAGTGTCGACCATTTTGGATTATTTTAATCTTAGTCGGTCGGCAGCTGATTTGGCAGATTACGGGGTCCATCACCAGATTTACACGACTGGCGCCCCCGAAAGATTTGCTAGATTTGCTCGGAATTGGTTGGAAGATCCATATTTAACTGTTAAACAAGCCCGGATAAAAGGAGAGATGATCATTGAAGATACTGATAGCCAGTTATAATGCAGGGAAAGTTGAAGAATTTAAGGCGCTACTGGGGAATTCTGGATATGAGATTGAATCTTTACTTGATTATCCTGACATTGAAGAAGTCGCTGAGACGGGAACAACTTTTGAAGAGAACGCACGTTTAAAAGCCGAAACTATCGCCCAGCGCTTACACCAAGTCGTGATTGCCGATGATTCTGGCTTGATGGTCGATGCTTTGAACGGAGCGCCTGGTGTCTACTCTGCCCGCTATAGCGGAGAACCCAAAGATGATGACCGAAACAATCAAAAGTTACTCAGAGAATTGGCAGAGATTGAACCGGGACAAAGAACCGCTCGCTTCGTATCATGTATCGTCGCGGCTTATCCAGGACATGAAAGCTTGGTGGTAGAGGGTCAGGTTGAAGGGTCTATTTTGAACCAACCTCAAGGTAAGAGTGGTTTTGGTTATGATCCTTTGTTCTACTATCCCGAGCAAGATAGAACATTTGCTCAAATGGCCTTAGCCGAAAAAAATAAAATTTCACACCGGGCTAAAGCTTTTGAAAAATTGCAAGAAGCATTCGCAAAATGGTTGGAGGGATTAAACGATGAAATTTCTAGTGATGAGTGATAACCATGGCCAGTGGCCTTTAGTTGATGAGATTATTAAGCATTGGCGGCCCCAAGTCGACTATATCTTCCATTGCGGTGATTCAGAATTTCCAGCCGATGATCCCTTATGGGATCAAGTCGATGCCGTCGTCACCGGGAACATGGATTTTGATCCTCAATATCGCCGTCAACAAGTCATTGAGACAGCCGAAGGGAATGTTCTTCTAGTTCATGGCCATCTGACCGGCGTAAATTATGGCAATGATGAACTTTTAGCTATAGCTAAGAATTCTAACTGTCGCTTTGTATTCCATGGGCATACTCATAAGCTATATGCAGAAGTTAAAGAAGGCATCCTCTTAGCCAATCCAGGAAGTTTGAATCGACCAAGAGGACACTATCAAGGAAAAACTTATTTATTAGTAACGATTGAAAATAATCAAGTCATCGTTAATTATTACTCAGAAGATAATCAACCGATTCCGCAATTAGACCAAATTTTTAGCCTTTAATGCATTTAAGTCAATTTAGCGGTAAGACGGCAGGTTGGGTAATAATTTTAAAATCAGCTGCTTGTAGGTTTTCGATATAAGTTTGGTAGAAGATACTGAGCAATTCATAATAATATTCGTTCTTCACGGAAATAAATATCCGATATTCAAACGCATTTTGCTTATTTTTTACCAATCCAACATGTTTAGCTGATTGAACAATTAAATCTTTATAGTTTTCTTCAAGAATTTTACTGGTCGCTTTTAAATTTTCTTCAAAGAGGTGCAAATTATTCTCCGGGTGTAGGGGAATTTCAATAATAATTTGTCGATTTAATTGGCTCATATTATTAATTATCGAGATATCGCTATTAGGAATATAGAAAACTTCACCACTAATGGAACGAATTTTCGTAGTTCTTAAGCCGGTACTCAGGATAGTTCCTGTAATCGAAAGATTGTAAATTTGGACTAAATTTCCTACTTCAAACTGTCCTTCGAAGATGATAAAGAAACCATTAATAATATCTGTAATGAGGTCTTTGGCTCCTAAACCAATGGCGACCCCAAATATTCCGGCACCGGCTAAGAGCGTGCCGATGGGAATGCCAATCAGGGTAAGGATATGATAAATATAGATAAAATAAATAATATATAATAAGAGATTCTCAATCAGGGCACTAACCGTTTTCAAGCGTGAAACGGAATGAATCTTAAACTTATCGTAAAGGTGTTGCTGGAAACGATATTGGAAAAGATATCGAATCAATTTACTGGCCAGAAAGGCTAATAAACTAGCTACTAAAAAGGATCCAATGACATATAATAAGTTGATGGTCGCCTCATTTAATTGGGGAAATAATTGATCAAGATTGATTTTTAAGCCTAAGTTTTCCACGAGCTTCACCTCAATCTTAATATATCAAAAATCCTGATAAATGGAAATGAAAGCTTTATGACAAAGAAGTCTTATTTTTTGGAAGATAAGATAAAACATGGTATATTTAATCTATCAAGATAAGAAAAGGAGGAAGTTTAATGGGAATGGGAGCGATTGCGGGACTGATTGCTGCGATTGCCTTTGCAGTATTAGTAATCTATCTTTGCTTAAATTTAGCGAAACTCATGAAAATCATGGATGAACTAAAAACCACAGTACAACGAGCGAACAAAACTTTAGACATTGTCACCAAGGATGTCGATAATTTATCGATTGAGGTGGAGGGTCTACTTAACAAGGCTAATGGGTTAGTGGATGATGTGAATGGAAAAGTTGCCAAGACTGATCCATTATTTACTGCCATTGGCGACTTAGGAATTACCGTTTCAGATTTAAATGATTCCACGAGACAGATGACTGTGAACTTAATGAAAGGGGTCGGTAAGAAGAAAACTTCATCCTTTGATAAGATTGTTCAAACATCATTGAATCGCTTTAAGTCGCGCAAGAAACCTAATCAAACGAATTATGAGCCTGAGTCAGTAGACTTTGAAACATCAAAACTAGAAGCTTATCGACCTACCGAAACCCCAGCCAGTGCAGCTGGAGATATAACCATTCATTAATTAGGAGGAATGAACAATGAGTAAGAATAATAATGGCGGATTTTTCTTAGGAGCAATTTTTGGAGCAGCGGTAGCAGGATTGACTGCCTTATTATACGCACCAAAATCTGGAGAAGAATTAAGAGAAGACTTACGTGATGAATTCGAAGATTGGTTAGACCGGGCGAATGATTATAAAGATTATGCCTATGAACGTGGTATGGAATTCTATGATGCTGCTGCGGAAGCGACCGATGATATTAAAGTGAATTTAAAATATTCAGCCGATCAATTGAAATCTCAACTTGAAGATGTTTCTCATGAAGCAAATCATGAAATGAACCGGATGAAAGATGAATTCTCAAAATCAAAAGACAAATTAGTTGAAAAAGGTAGCGAAGTTGTCAACACTACTAAAGACGAATTTGGTGCCTTCGGCGAAGTGGTCAAAGAAGAAGCTGAGAATTTAGGCCAAGAAGCCCAAGAAAGTGCGCAAGAAGTCGAAGAAACGGTTGACGTAGTAAAAGATCAACAATAAAATATTTCATTTTGAATAAAAAATATTGATTGATAGGGCTTAGTTGATCTAGGCTCTATTTTTTCATATAAAATGCCATAAAATAACATTTTTTTGTAAATGAAGCGCTTGCATCTAAAGGTTTCCTATGGTAAAATTTCTTTGATTTATAGTATAGATTATTAGGAGGACATCTGATGGATAAACAAACCATTACAATTTATGATGTTGCACGTGAAGCTGGGGTTTCAATGGCTACCGTTTCTCGTGTCGTTAATGGAAACCCGAATGTTAAGCCTAGCACTAGGAAAAAAGTTTCAGATGTAATTGAAAGATTACAATATCGTCCTAATGCAGTGGCCCGTGGACTAGCGAGCAAAAAGACTACGACCGTTGGTGTGGTCATCCCAAGTGTGACAAATATCTTCTTTGCCGCCTTAGCTCGAGGGATTGATGATATTGCTTCCATGTATCGCTATAATATTATTCTAGCAAACTCAGATGAGAACACGGAAAGAAAACTCAAAGTATTTAATTCTCTCTTAGCCAGTCAAGTCGACGGCATTATCATTATTGGTCACAATTTAGATCAACGTTTGGTCGATGAAGTGAAACGGACCCATACACCAGTCGTCTTTGCGGGTGGAGTGATTGAAGATCCTGAAATTAATTCCGTTGTCATTGATTACGAGAAAGCAACTCAAGAAGTCACTGATTTATTACTTAAACGTAATCGAAAAGTTGGTTTGATTACTGGGCCAAGTGAATATATGAATAATGAAGTCCGGCTTAACGGTTTCAAAAATGCCTTGGCAGCTAATAAAATTGAATTCAATGAGAACTTGATTGCTCAAGCAGATTATACCGAAAAAGATGGGAATGTTATCTTAGACGGGTTCCTAGCTGAAGGTGTGGACAGTGTGGTTGTGAGCCAGGACACCATTGCGGCAGCGGTGATGAATGCAGCCCTTGATAGAGGCATGAGGGTTCCGGAAGAGTTTGCTGTCTTCTCAAGTAATAATTCGATTATTGCTGAACTGGTTCGCCCACAATTATCATGTATTCAATTGCCTCTTTATGATATTGGTGCTGTAGCGATGCGCTTATTAACTAAATTGATGAACCAAGAAGAGGTCGATGAACGCCAAGTTGTATTACCACATCAATTAATTGAACGAGGGTCAACTCTATAAATATCCTCAATCTTATCAACCAAAAGAGCCTAGAGCAGTTTAGATGCTTAGGCTCTTTATTCTTGTCTGCGACCAATAGAGGGTTCATCATACTGAAACATAATATATTTCGCGATAGTCTTTAACCTGAGATTATAGAACTGATGGGCACCGTCTTTCGCTTAGCCAGCTAAGCTTCAGACTTATTTTACGATTCAATTCCTAAAAGCCTGAGACTTCAATGGATTGATGTGAGTAAAGTAGGCTGATCCATTGGTTGTGAATCCCAGCTAGCGCATAGCGAATTATAAATTTGTCAAAACGATAGCTGATAAAAATTGCTGTCAGAAATTATTCAATTAATAACTTAGCAAGTAACTCTTTTTCATAGCTTTGGCATTTTCGGACTAGATTCTCTAGACAAGTTCTAATCAACAAGTCGTAAAGTATTTGTAAGCTACGTGGATTTTATCAATGTGTGTGAGAAATCTTGTTTTATATTTCTTTTAAAAAACTTTACACAGACTTTTAAAAGTTTTATAATAAATATAGAATAAATAAAAATGAAAGAGAGGGTGCTAACATGAGGATTTTAGACGTACCTACCACATCGGTAACCGAAGTAAAGAAAAATCCAAACAAAATATTCGAACAAGCCAAAAAAGCACAGACAGGTGTCTACGTATTTAATCGTAACGTTGTGAGTGGCGTGATGCTCAGTCAGGAGCAATATGAAACTTTGAATCATCGCATTGATTTACTTGAAGAAAAAATATTAAATTATGAAGTTGCCATGCGATTGAACAATCATGATGTGAAGACTTATTCAGATTTCCAGGTAAGGGGTTCTGTTGCCAACGACCCAATCGTTATTGATGATCATGATGGGTGGGAATAAGTTTGTATCAAATTTCATGGACCGAATTCTCTAAAAAAGACTATCAAAATTTAGATGGCAGCCAGAAATTGTTAATTGATAAATCACTCAATAGAATCCGTCAGAAGGGTATGTTAGCTGGACAACCTTTACAAGGTAATCTCAAAGCATGCAACAAGTTAAAACACCGTAAAGCGGGATTAAGAATCATTTTTACGGAAGAAGCGGGAAAGATTCAGATTATCCAAATTGTTGCAATTGGTAAGCGATCAGACCATGCAGTTTATAAAATAGCAACGGATAGATTGAATGATGAAGTATAAAAAAACTTTTTATCTCTTCTTTTATTATAATTTCACTTTCAATTAAACCAATTACCTTTTGTTATGATTTTATTCCTTTATAAATTTCGGTTCTTTCCTCAATCGGAAAGTAAGCTAATGGTTCTCTTAAAGTAAGTTATCGAATAAATTAAAAAGGAGCCTGTGACAAAGTCAATGTAGTCGACGTTTGTCATAGGCTCCTTTTTATCGGTTTCTACAAATAAGATCGGCGAATTATTCTTGATTTTCGGTGTCTAGAATGGTTTCTTCTGAACTCGATGCGGTTTCATCCTGACTTGATTCATTACTTTCATCCGTCGATTCTTGACTTTCAGTAGATTGATTATTGTTTGAATTTTGTTGTTGATAATATTGAGTTCTTAGATTTGACCAGAACTGAGCGAGTTCTTCATCATTTGCCCCAATCATAAAGTTATAGGTGAGTCTTGGAGCAGGGTTACTGGTCTTAAAGATTTCTTGGACTAGTGGCTGGCTAACGCTGAAGCGCATGCCATTAAATTCAGTCGTTCCTGGTAAAGTTCCAGTAGTTTCGACGATATTGGTTTGCATTACAGAATCAGGTTGTTTAAAGGTCAAATCAGTGCCGAATATATCGGGTCTGAGTGCATATAAATCATTGACAATCCGTGCCCAATAAATTTGACTGCGGACACTCTCTAAACCATAACCATCATTGACATCAATTGTATATTCAGCGTAGCGACTGTCATAACCAATCCATGAACCCACGGTCAGAGCTGGGGTAGAAGCAAGCACCCAAATGTCTTTTGAATTCTCACTAATCCCAGTCTTGGCAATCCAATCTCCTGGGACTTCTTTATATTGATTAGCTGTTCGTCCTGTACCTTCGGTCATGGTATCTCGTAACATATCAACCATTAAATAGTTTGAGTCTTCAGCGAAGACTGGCACAGGTTCAGCATCTTGTTGAAAGACGGTATTGCCGAAGGCGTCTTCGATTCTTTCAATATAATAGCCATCCACATAATTCCCATTATTAGCAAAGGTAGTGAAGGCTCGCGTTTCTTCAAAGACGGTCGGTCCAGTGGTGACACCACCGAGAGCGAAGGCTAAATTCTCAGTATCTTCGGCAGTATAAGAATCTACAGGATTAAAGCCCATTTTCTTAAGATAGTCAATCACCGGCACACCTTGACGTAATGATTCTTGGTAAACTCGCACGGCGGGGAGGTTGTCCGATCTTAATAAAGCTTTGCGGACGGTCATAAAGGTGTTGGAGACCGCTGTCCCATAATTGGTTGGCTCCCAAGTACTACCATCTTCGAATGTTTGAACAAAAGGTGTGTCGGGAACAATCGTTGATGGGTTAATAATGTCGTTATCAACCGCAGGACCATAGACAGCAAGTGGTTTAATCGTGGACCCTGGGGATCTACGGACTCTAAAAGCATGATCAATTTGATTATCTTCGTAATTAGTTCCCGAAATAAATCCTAGAACTTTCCCAGTTTGATTCTCGATGACCACTAGGCCAGTTTGAACCCGTTCAACGTAGTAAGTTTCTTCACCGGTATCAGGATTGACATAAACCCCTTCATAAGGCACGCCTAATTCATCTTCATAGGCTTGAGCAGATTGTTGTAATTGGTCATAGATTTCTTTATCTATCGTGGTATAAATTCGATAACCCCCGGTACGAAGTTGTTCTTCTGCTTTGAAATAATATTCATTATACCACTCATCATCACTATAGACTTGGTCTAAAGTATAACCATCATCCAGGATGTTGATGTGCATCAACTTCTCAATGGCTCCATGAGCCATGGCTTGATATAGATAAGATTGTCGATCTTCGCGTTTAGCCTCTGGCTGAATAAAGTCTTTACGAATGTCATACGTTAAAGCTTGTTCATATTCTTCTTTACTTAATTTCTGCGCCCGGTACATCCGGTACAAGACGGTCTTCATTCGATCTAAACCTCGTTGCAATTCTTCGTCGGACCTTAATGACCCATCTTGGTTGTATGGAGTGTAGGCATAAGGATCTTGGGGGAGTCCAACCAGGAAGGCAGCTTGATTCAAATTGACCTCTTCGGTAGACCTACCAAAAATTCCTTCGGCTGCTTTAGCGATTCCGGCAATATTTTCACCTTTATTGTTGCGTCCAAAAGGTGAAACATTTAAATAGGCCGTTAAGATATCATCTTTCGAGAAATTATTTTCTAAACGTAAGGCCAACAAAATTTCATTGGCTTTACGGAAGAAAGTAACATCATTGGAAAGCATTTGCTGTTTCACCAATTGCTGGGTAATGGTGGACCCACCGGTTCCTGATCCTTTAAACAAGGTTTCAATCGCGGCCCGTAGGATGGCTTTAGGAACGATTCCAGGGTGTTCATAGAAATATTCGTCCTCAGTGGCAATGATACCATCTTTAATTTCTGGCGAAATTTCATCCAGTTGAGTCAAGCTACGGACCAAGTCCGACTGCACATTCGCTATCGGTGTGCCATTAGCGTAATAAATGGTACTCTGTTGTTCTAACCGATTAATATCTTCGAGCATTTGTTCCTGACTTGGGGGTGGGGTTTGAGAGACTAGTCGGGCGAAATAGCCAACACCGGCTCCCAAACCAACTGAACCACCTAGGATTAATATGGCTAATAAGTAAATTAATAATTTACCGATAACATTTAAGAAGACATTCAATGAAAAGAGGGTACGCTCTTTCGAATCAAGATTTGAAATTTGATAGGGATTCGCTTTCTTTGTGGATTCATTTTGACGGCGTTTTAGCTGTAATCCACTTTCGCTTGGATTCATTGATTTTTCTTTTACAAAATATGTTTGTTTTTTGGTGCTGTCTGAATCAACATTTGTATCGGTCTTTTTTGAACGGTTTTGATTTGCGAAAGGGAGGCCTTGAATGAATTGTTTCCATCTTGAAGCAAAATTTGAAGACGGCTGTTTTTTATGTTTCTGGAAATTAATTTCCTTGAAACGAAATTCGTTTAATTTATTTTTTTGATGAATGTCTCGTCTTCGGCGGGAATGAGCATGCTTTTCAGTATTCCCGTCTTGCTGTTTGGGATACTTCGATTCTGGCATGAATCCACCCTCTTTCTTTGGAATTTTTAAGCAGTATGATCAACTTTTAGGCTTTCACCGATTTGGTTTAGGCGGTTTTCCCATTCTTCTAGTGACAGATGATGTTCGGCAACATAACGGTTACGAGGATTTCGGCGACATTCAGGACTGCAACCGCGGACATATTTGGCTTCATTCTCGGCAGAACATAAGATCTGCTCATTACATTCAGGATTTCCACAATTTACATAACGTTCACAGGGACTTCCATCGAAATAATCTTTACCAATGACCGTAGGGTTGACATGGTTAATCGGTACGGAAATGCGATCATCAAAGACATACATCTTGCCTTCCCAGAGATCGCCACGGATTTCTGGATCTTTACCATAAGTATCAATACCACCGTGTAATTGACCGATATCTTTGCCGATGCCTTCTTTCATCATCCAGCCAGAGAATTTATCACAGCGGATTCCACCAGTACAGTACATGACCACTCGTTTATCCATAAATTCTTCTTTATGGTCAAGAATCCATTGAGGTAATTCTCTAAAATTACGAATATCTGGCCGAACCGCCCCTTGGAAATGACCTAAATCATACTCATAATCATTACGCGTATCTAATACAACGGTATCTTCATCTAGAATCGCTTGGTGAAATTCCTTCGGACTCAGATAAGCCGCCGTAATTTCTTTAGGATCATGATCGATATCCTTGTCTAAATTTAAAGCGACAATTTCGTTGCGGACGCGGACATGCATTTTACGGTGGGCATAATCCTCTGCCTGATCAATCTTAAACCAAAGGTCTTCGAAACCAGGCAAGCTGTGAGCATAATCCATATACTTTTCTGTTTGGTGTACAGTACCAGACACTGTCCCATTGATACCTTCATGGCTGACTAGAACTCTGCCTTTTAGCCCGATGGATTTACAGAAGGCTAGGTGTTTGGCCACAAAATCTTCTGGATTTTCAATGGGTTGGTATTTATAATAGAGTAAAACACGATAAGGTTTAGACATAAATTTTCCTCCTTGTAGTTGCAAGCTACAGTATTTCTAAGGATATATTATAGCGAATTATTGACAGGGTCTCAAGGTTTCATCATTCTTTAATCGGATACAGTCTGAGGAGGAGAAGCCTACATTCAGCAGAATAGCTTATCATTATTTAGCTAAATGAATGCGGCTAGTAAATGATTTGTAAAGTAATTGTTGAACAAAAATAAAGAACAGAGGTACAAGTATGCTTAAGAAAGTATTATTAATTGTTAATCCTGGTTCAGGTAAAGGTCAAGCGGTTAAATATGGCGAAGACTTACGTAAGGTCCTTGTGCAGAGTCACCAATCGGAGGTAGAGTTAAGACAAACTGAAGATATGGATGATCCCTTTGATTGGGCGCAACAAGCGGCTGATCAGGGTTATGATACGGTAATTTGCTTGGGTGGGGATGGTACAGTTAACAAGACCGTCGCTGGCATCTTGGCTAGTCCGAATCAAAGGCCATATTTCTCCTTTGTGCCTATGGGGACAGTTAATGATTTGGCCCGTGCCCTCCATATGCCTTTAAATACCGACCAATTTATCCGCGAGTTCGCAAAGGTTGAGACTCAACAAATTGATATCGGCAAAAATAATCAATCTTATTTTGTCAATACGATTGCGATAGGCACCATTGCAGAATCGGTGGGCGATACCTCATCTGATCAAAAGAATAAAATCGGTCGATTAGCCTATATTCGCGATGGTTTAGCCGCCGCCATTGAAGGTCAAACGTATCGTTTAAAGATCAAAGATTCTAGCGATCGTATCCATGAGATTGAAACACCGATCTTAGTGATTGGCTTGACAAATTCGGTGGGGGGCTTTGAACAAATGAATACGGAAGCTGAAGTGAATGATGGTCTAATGTATTTAACCGCTCTTAAGGACAGTAACTTATTGGAAATGGGCGTAGCTGTCTTAGGAAATAAATTGCTCGATCTACCGACCGATAAATTATTAATTCTCAAAGACCATGAATTTCTGATTGAATCAATGGAAGGAGCACCGGTAGCCAGTAATGTAGATGGGGATGCAGGTCCTAATCTGCCATTGAATTTAAGTGTTGAAGCCAATGCTCTAAACGTCTACGTCCCTCGCGCTAAAGACTAAAAGTCCGCTATCCTTGTCAAGGTATGGTATAATAACTATGCTGAGTTATTAGTAGTATGACAAGGAGAGGGATCAATGTGACTGATAATAACTTAAACAAGAATCAAAGCGCCTTGATTGAAAGGGAACTCAGACGAGGAACCAGTAAATCGCGCATCGCTGCCTTATTGGATGTCTCATATGAAGAAGGCATGGATTTAATTTCTGCGGTCAAAGACAATATTCGCCCTGAGATTGGCAATCAAATTACTTTTAAATTTAGAGAAAGTTCGATGACCGGTATTATTACAAAACTTTTAACCAATAGTGCGGTGGTTGAAATCTATTGGCAACGGTCCGATCCGGCCATGAAGGATCTATGTGAAGATCGAACCATTGTCAACTTTAAGGATATTGTGTCCTTTGTTGAATTACCTCCGCAAGCAGAAGATGATGGTATAGTTCTCGATCCCCAACCAAAGATTATTGATTTAGACAGTCTAAAACAAGACTAAATAAGAAATCTCAGAAATTGATTGTCAATCAGCAATTTCTGAGATTTTTTGTTGATTAAACTAAATATACATGTGCGGTGCGCGGATAAACTGGCTGATATGGCATCAATATTCAGAGTGGAAAATATTCTGTAATTCAACTTCGGCTTGTTGAATATATTGGTCCAAGTGGTCAGGGACGGGGCGATTCCTCATGTACAAATAATGTTTAAGAAAATAATTGAGCCAGGCTTTGGCTGGGTTCAAAATTTCCTCGGCGTAGGGATACAGACAGAGATAATGTAAGCGGAATAAATCGATGGCTTCATCGTAGAAAATAGGATTCTCCCGGTTGAAATAGTTTTCTAGTGCATTAAGATTATCTTGATAAGCTGTTTGCTTAGAATATACGGTTAATTGGCTGGGCATAACATGCTTCGTTTCATTGAACCAAGACAACTCGACTGGAAAGTCCCAGTCCAAGTTAATCAAGTGATGAAGAACATCAGTTTTGATGAAATTTTCAATCTTCGGTTCTTTTAGAATTTCTTGGTAGAAAAGAGGACTAGCCCCGTATTGATAAACTTTTTGAAGTAGATCTAACAGGTCTTGTCTGGGCTTGGTGAGGAAGTCAGCGAGAAAAGAGCGAATCTGCTGAACATCGTCAGTTTGAATCTGACTCAATTGATTTTTAAGACTAATTCGGCTTTGCAAGGCTTGCTGAATTTTACCAACTTGAGGACTCTCTAATTGGGTCAAGATAATCATCTGTTGGCTGAGAATATCTATCGCTCTTGATAAGGGGTAGATTCGGTCGATTGACTCGAGCCATAAGAAGAAGACGCCTTCATGATCATGAAATTCTTCGATACTCGGGGCATAATTTTGCCAATATTCTTTCAAAGTTTGATTGTCCTCTAGATGAAACGCTAAATCTATAATTTCTTCAAAACCCCTGACCGTAGGTTCCAGTTGATAGCTTTTCTGGTAATATTCGAGGGCTTGGTCGAATTTAGCCTGTCTTCGGGCTTGGTGTCCTTTTCTCAGAAAATCTTCTGATCGTTCGGGAAATTGATTGATTTGAACCATAATAATCCTTTCTCTAATTAAGATAAACATGAAAGAGGTTAATGATGATAAAAATATATACAGATGCTGCTTTTCGGCCCCAAACTAAAGCGGGAGGCTTAGGTATTATCATTGAACATCAAAAACTGTTTCAATACAAGTATTATCTAAGTCAAGCTCCTGATAATCATTATCTTGAATTCCTGGCTATGGACCAAGCTTTAAAAATTCTGGCGGAAAATGAGTGGCAAGACTCGATTATTTCCTATTTTTCTGACAGTCAACTCGTTATTGACTCTCTACACAAAAATTATGTTAAAGACGAGCGGTATCAGCCAATTCTTAATCAGATATTGGCTCGGATTGAAACTTATCCTTTATTCTTAAGTCAGTGGATTCCGGAAAAACAAAATAGGGGAGCCGATCAATTAGCCCGTCAAGCTTTGAACCAACAAGGAAAGTTTATTGTTTTAGCTTAAAGGGTCTGGTTGGAGAAAATATGAAAGTCATTAATCAATAACATCTGCGAAAGAATGGGCAAAAGATATTATTTTGTAAGCAAGTGGGCCTATAAAAAAAGTATTTATCAATATTTTGGAAACCTAAATATTTTGATGTTATTTACTGCCCCAGAATTGGTAATAATCAACCTTAATTGCGCCATTATATAGTTTTCTTTTCTTAGTTGCTTTCTGGCCATAATACTCTTCAAATGCTTCATCGGAACTCAAGATATATTTACTCCAGGTTGTCAGAGGACGATACAGATTTCCCATATCTTGATAGAGTTGGTGAACTTGATTGGTGGAAAGCATACGGTCGCCATAGGGTGGGTTGGCAATCAAAATTCCATATTCTTTATCGGTGGTGAAATCAGCCAATTGCATTTGTTTGAAATGAATACTTTCGGCAACGCCAGCTTTTTCAGCATTTTGCTTAGCAATCTCAATCATCTTAGGATCAATATCAGTCCCCAATATATCCAAGTCCAGATCAAAATTCTGGGCTTGGCGAGCTTCTTGGCGCAGGTCAGACCAAATTTCAGGATGGAAATATTCCCAATCTTCCACGGCAAAATGGCGGAATAAACCAGGTGCGATATTATGAGCCATCATGGCCGCTTCAATAAGAATGGTTCCTGAACCACAGGTTGGATCATAAAGGGGCCGATCTGGATACCAAGTGGTAAGTTTGACCAAAGCTGCTGCCATATTTTCCTTGAGCGGGGCTTGGCCTTTCTCAGCGCGATAACCCCGTTTAAACAGACTAGAACCACTGGTATCGAGGCTGACTTCGACTTGGTTTTTGCGAAGGGCGACATCAATCGGGTATAGGGCACCTGTTTCAGGAAGAGGGCTACGTCGATGATAATAGTCCATTAACTTCTTGGCGATTGCTTTCTTACTGATGCGTTGGACATTCGGCACGCTATGTAATTGTGATTTGATTGATTTACCACTTACTGGGAAGTTGGCGTCCATCGGCAGAAAATCTTGCCAAGCAAGGGCATAGACTTGATCGAAGAGAGATTCAAAGCTACGGGCCGGAAATTCGCCGACCAAAATCTTAATTCGGTCTGCGGTTCGAAGCCATAAATTCGTGTAGGCAATATCTTTGGCCGTTCCTTGAAATCTTACCCGACCGTTTTCGGTTTGTGTGCTGTAACCCAAATCTTTAAGCTCTTGAGTGAGGATAGACTCGATACCGGCCGCGCAGGTGGCTATTAGCGAATATGTTTGCATAGGTCTTCCTTTCCTTTGAATAATAAACTTGTAAAAATCTAATAAAAAAGACTCTGTAAACAGAGTCAAAGCCTATTATGTAAACTTCGATAAGCCATGTTCTGTCATTAGAATCAGTATAGGCCAGATTCTAATGGGTAATCATCTATCTACACCGAAGTGTCCTCTAAGCCAGTTGAATTCCTGCATGATAGAGGTGCCCCGACCAAAGTTTGGGTTGCTCGCTCGAGGGGTTTACCCGTTCCACGCTTTCTATTTCTAGAAAGCCTCGTTTCTGTGGCACTTTATAGACTACTGACCCTTAGCTAAGCCTTAGGACTTTCATCCGCCGTTAACAAATCTTGTTACCATAGCTTATGACTTTGCTATGCACGAACACTACAGACATCTCAGTCTGTGCGAGCATGGACTTTCCTCAGCCATCTCGACGAGACGACCGCGATTACCTGAAATTTACACGTTGATTTTATAATCTTGTTTGATGATAGTCGATGGTGTTATCTGTATTCTCAATCTTTGAACCAAAGACATGTTTTTCTAAATTGGACAAGCGTTTAAGAATATCAAAATTAGTCACGCCACTGCCCACCGTTGCTGGGGCGTTTTTCTTTGCCAGTGCAAGTTGTTTCGTCAACTCGTCAACTTTTGAGATTAAGCGTTCATTTTCATTTTTTAAATATACGACATCTTTCTGGTAGGAATCATAATCACGGATAATATTATCCAAATATTCATCTACTTCAGCAGTATTATATCCACGCATGGTTTTGGTAAACTCTTTCTGCAGGATATCTTTAGCTGTCAGATTTTTTTCTGCCAATATCGTCACCTCTTATTTGTATTGATTGCTATCTAACATCTCTCAGTTTACTATGAAATTGAAAAAAATACAAAATTTCTAAAATCATTATTATATTAGTGCAAAAGATTTTAAAAATCAATGGGTTAAATATCTATAATTGAATTATTTAAGAAATTGCTTCATAATAAGCATAAGTAGGTGATGAGATGATACAAATGCGGGCTTATGATTTCATCAAAAACCTGATGGAAGAAGAATACTTTCATGGACAATGGTTTATGGTCTGGGATCAAACTGAATCTTACTTTGAATTAGTTCTGCAATGTCCTTTGGCCAATGAAGAGGGTTACCATCTTGAGGATAATCATCAGGGTGAAAGTGTTGAACCAGAAATATTTTATCAATTTTCGGTGGTTTTTTATAATCCTCGTGAAATTGAATTAGATAAGGCTGGAGCGTTGATGGCTTTTCCCATCGACTGGGATAAGGGAATTCGTCAAGGAGATGCTTTGGCGATTGTGCGCTATTTAAAAATCCTGTCTGCTTCTGTCAGGATTGCTTGGTATAACTTTCTAAAGGAAGACAAAGCAAATCAAACTTTCTCATTAGAATGGAATGCGCAGGAATTTGAGGCCCTTCGTCAGCAATTGAAAGATAAACAATTGTTTAGTGACCATCGTTTATTATTTAAAGAAGAGTGAGGACAACTATGTGGAATAAAATAGAAGTAAGTTTGTTGACAGAAGATCCGCTAGTCATCGAGAACGTCACTTATCTGCTGACAGAATATCAGGCTCTAGGTATCGAATATGAGGAAATTGACCAATATTTAGACAACGATTTAAATTTATTTGGTGAAATACGAGAAGAACCAGTCAGCAAGCCCATAAGTCAAAGCCCGATGATTAGAGCATATTTTGATGATCAAGTCGATTTAAATCAAATTATTGAACAAATCCATTCATCCTATCCTCAGTTTAAAGTAGAGTATCAAACCGTCCAAGAAGAGGATTGGCAGCGCAACTGGATGAAATATTATCAAGTGGAACATCTTTCAAGATTTATTAAGATTGTCCCTTTATGGAAAGATTATGCGGCGAGTCCAGAAGAAATTGTGATTAAGCTTGATCCAGGTCTAGCATTTGGCACCGGTAACCATCAAACCACCCGTCTATCAGCTTTGGCCCTGGAATTAGTCCTACGTAAAGGCGATCGGGTGCTGGATCTGGGAACGGGATCAGGGATTTTGAGTTTTATTGCCGGTGCGTTAGGAGCTAGTCAGGTTTGGGGCTTTGATTTAGACCCACAAGCGGTTCATGCCGCCCAAGAAAATCTTAAAATACAAGAGAACCAGGCCCTCAATCGCTTAATTCATGAAAATAAATTAGACTTCAAAGTCAATGACTTAATGCATGGCTTTGAAGACCAAGTGGATATCATTGTGGCCAATATATTGCCCCATATTCTAGTCAATATGTTAGCGGATGCCGAGAAGAGACTGGCCATCGGCAAGTATCTAATCTTGTCGGGCATACTCGTTGACAAAGGTCAAGAGATTGAAGAAGCCATGGAAGCCTATGCGTTCTCCTTGAGTCACCGCTTTGTTACCGGACAATGGTTATGTTATATCTATCAACGAATTGAGGACTAAGATGCAGAGATATTTTATACCAGAAAGTAGTTTAGAGACGAGTTCACTGGTCGAACTTGAGGACACGGATCACCATCATTTATTCAAGGTAATGCGGGCAAAAGCTGGCGATATGGTCGAAATCGTGGATTCAGCCGGTCACTTATATTTAGCCCAGGTTGAGGAGTCAAATGAGACTAAGCAAGCCGACCTTATTATATTAGAGAGCCTAGATACCCCTATTAGTGAGTTGCCGGTGAATGTGTGCTTAGCTGTTGGGATTAGTAAGAATGATCGATTGGATTGGCTAGTGCAGAAAGCTACTGAATTGGGAGCAACGACGATCATTCCACTAAAGCTTGAGCGCAATGTGGTTCAGTGGCCAGCCAATAAGCTAGCCCAAAAGCTTGAACGTTTGCAGAAAATTGCCAATAATGCAGCCCAACAGGCTAAACGATTAAAAATTCCGCGAATTCTAGCACCAATGACTTTGGCAGAACTCATTCAATCTAGTGCGGATTATGATGTTAAATGGTTGGCCTATGAGGAAACGGCCAAATCTGGTCAACATGGGGGCTTGGTTCATGATTTAAATCAGCTTAGCCCTAAGCAAGAGGTTCTCGCGGTCTTCGGACCAGAAGGGGGAATCGATCCCGTTGAAGCGAATCAATTGATTGAAGCTCAATTTAAGACGATTAGTTTAGGCCCGCGGATTCTAAGAGCAGAAACCGCACCCGCTTATTTAATGAGTTTAATTAGTTATCAAATGGAATTAATAGAAAGAAATGAGGAAAAAGCATGAAACTAAACAAATATATTGACCATACTTTACTTAAAGCAGACGCTCAAGAATCACAAATCACCCAACTTTGCCAAGAGGCGAAGCAATACAACTTCATGTCGGTCTGTGTTAATCCCTGCTGGGTATCCCTAGCCAGTGAACTTTTAAAAGATTCTGAAGTCAAAGTCTGTACTGTTATCGGCTTTCCTCTCGGCGCCAATACCACGGCGGTGAAAGTTTTCGAAGCAAGCCAAGCCGTGAAAGAGGGGGCAGAAGAAATTGATATGGTCATTAATATTGCTTGGTTAAAAGACCAGCATGAAGATCAAGTTAAAAAAGAAATTGAAGCTGTCGTCCAGGCTGTACCGACAGAGGTCATTGTGAAAGTCATTATTGAGACTAGCTTGTTAACAGCGGAAGAAATTCAAAAAGTTTCAAAAATTGTGACTGCCGCCGGCGCAGATTTTATTAAAACTTCGACTGGATTTTCAACAGCCGGAGCGCGTGTTGAAGATATTCAATTGATGCGCCAAGCAGGGGGGCCTGACATCGGCATCAAAGCTTCCGGAGGAGTCTCTAACCGAGAACAAGCTGAAGCTATGATTCAAGCGGGAGCTACTCGAATTGGTGCCTCTAAAGGAATTGAAATTGTCGAAGCACCCTAAGTGGGATACTGCTACTTGAGGGGCTGATAGGGAATTTGTTATAATAAAGATTAATAGTTTGAAATGAGAAAGTGGGAACCGTGATGGCGACAAATTTAGAATTAAGTGCAAATCAAGTGATTGAAAGCTGCCAGGCTTACATGAGTGAATCGAACCTGGCCTTAGTTAAAGATGCACTTGATTACGCAGAACGTAGCCATCAAGGTCAAATGCGACTCTCTGGCGAACCCTATATCAACCATCCGATTCAAGTGGCCGGTATTTTAGCTGAACTTCATTTAGACCCAGCGACGGTAGCCACTGGATTTCTTCATGATGTGGTCGAAGATACCCCGGTCACCATGGAAGAAATTCAGGAACAATTTGGCGAAACAGTCGCTTTTCTTGTCGATGGGGTTACCAAATTGGGGAAGATTAACTTCAAATCTAAACAAGAAGCTCTGGCTGAAAATCACCGCAAAATGCTCCTAGCCATGGCTAAAGATATGCGGGTGATTATTGTTAAACTGGCTGACCGCCTGCACAATATGCGGACCATGAAATATCAAAAGCCGGAAAAACAAATTGAAAAATCGCAAGAAGCGATTGAAGTCTATGCGCCTTTGGCCGATCGACTCGGGATGTCTAATATCAAATGGGAACTCGAAGATATCGCCTTACGTTACATTAATCCTACGGCTTATTATCGAATTGTTAAGCAAATGGATACCAAACGGGTTGAGCGTGAAGAATATATTCAAGCAACGATTGAAGAGATTTATGAATCACTGAAAGATATTGATATTAATGCTGAGGTGTATGGCCGGCCTAAACATATTTATTCAATCTATCGCAAGATGGTGGATCAACATAAGGAATTTGATGACATCTACGACTTGTTAGCGATTCGAGTCATTGTTGATACCATTAAGGATTGTTATGCCGTCTTGGGAGCAGTCCATACCAAATGGAAACCCATGCCAGGTCGGTTTAAGGATTATATTGCCATGCCGAAAGCAAATATGTATCAATCGATTCATACGACGGTGATTGGTCCAAAAGGTAAGCCGGTCGAAATCCAAATTCGGACCCATCAGATGCATGAGATTGCTGAATATGGGGTGGCGGCACACTGGGCTTATAAAGAAGGTAAGTTAGAGAAGGTTTCTTCCGATGATAATATCCAGAAACAATTGAAATGGTTTAAGGATATTGTCGATTTACAAGATGAAGCCAAAGATGCCCGCGAGTTTATGGATTTTGTTAAAGAAGATATTTTTAAAGACCAGGTATATATTTTCACCCCTCAAGGGGATGTATTTGAATTACCAAGTGGCTCGGGTCCGATTGATTTTGCCTATCATGTGCATACGGAAATCGGTAACAAAACAGTAGGAGCCAAGGTCAATGGCAATATCGTATCGTTAAATTATAAATTAAAGAATGGCGATATTGTCGAAATATTAACCAACTCAAATTCTAATGGTCCAAGTCGCGATTGGTTGAAAATTACCTCAACCAGTAAAGCAAGGAATAAGATTCGTCGCTTCTTCAAAGTCAAAGACCGGGAAGAAAATGGTGAACTGGGTATGAATTTATTGGACAAAGAATTACGGGCCAATGACCATAGCCTGAAAGATATTCAAAAACGAAAAATCGAAGAAGATCTCATGCAGCGTTATAATTTCGCCACCATGGCTGATTTCTATGGAGCGATTGGTTTGGGGGAATTAAATCCAACCACAATCGTGAATTATTTAGGTTGGCGGAGTGAGTCAACTGAACAAGAAAGTCAAACTCCTGATAAAGAAAAGAAAAACCAACAAGCTGTCCAACAGAAATTGGTTCAGCGACAAAAATCGGTCCACGAAAGTGGGGTAGTGGTCGAAGGCGTTGACAATTTAATGATTCGCCTTAGTCGTTGCTGTAATCCAGTACCCGGTGATGAAATTGTAGGGTATATTACCAAAGGGCGTGGTATTTCAGTCCATCGTAAAGATTGTCCGAACTTGTTAAGTGAACCCGAATTGCAGAAACGGACGATTCCGGTTGAATGGGATCTGGGCGATGCAGCTTTGGAAGATTATGAGACCGATCTGAAAATCATCGGCTTTGATCGATCTGGTTTAATTAATGATGTACTTCATGTCATTAATCATTCGGTAAAAAGCCTGATTAGTGTCAATGCCCGCAATAATCCTGATAGTCAAGCAGTCATTCAAGTTAAAGTCTTGGTTGCTAACAAAGACCAACTGAATGATTTAATGACCAAGTTAGGCAATATTCCCGATATTTATGAAGTTTTTCGGATGTCAAGTTAAGGAGGCATAAGGTGCGAGCAGTCATTCAGAGTAGTTTAGCCAGTAAAGTATCGGTCGATCAAAGGGTGATTGGCCAGATTTCTAAAGGGATGGTCGTCCTGGTTGGTGTTTGCCAAGAGGATGGGCCAGAAGACGTTGAATACCTGGTACGAAAGATTAGTCAATTAAGAATTTTCGAAGATGCAGAGGGAAAGACCAATTTATCTTTAAAAGATATTGAGGGTGAAATCTTGTCGATAAGTCAATTTACCCTCTATGCTAACACGCGCAAAGGCAACCGACCCAGCTTTGTTCGAGCTGCTGATCCAGCCTTGGCCCAAGACTTATATCAATTATTTAATCAACAATTAGTTGACAAAGGTCACCATGTCGAAACCGGAGAATTTGGCGCCACGATGCAAGTGGATATCAGCAATAATGGACCAATGACGATTATCTTGGATTCTAAACAAAAAGATTTATAGTATTTGCAATCATAATCCTTTTATCTTTATCATTTTATAAATATTCTAGCCATCAAAAAGGTGCCAGTGAGAAACATCCACTGACACCTTTTATTTTGTTTTTATCGTATAAATTGAACCTTTGTTGTTGGACATACATTTTGCAAGCCATAGATATTATTGGTCAATCGAGAACTTTGAAGAATATCTATTATTTTTATAGGTAGACTGATGTGTCCTAAATCTTTTTGTAGTAAAAACTATTTCATATATTTATATTGTTTTCAGAAATAGAAGTTTCTATATTAAAATGGAAAGTTTCAAATGATTTGGTTTGATTAATTTCTAAATAAGATTATAATAAAAATAGATAAGAAATATTAAAATAGAATGATATGTATATTGCTATTACGTTAAATTTTATAATGATATATTTACATGATATCGACTAGTTATTGAAATTACAGAATTATTCGTATTCGACGAGAAAGGAGGGATATTATGGGAAGAAGAAGAACTGAGATAAATGTTGATAAAGAATATCCTTTTGTTTTAGATGACTCTGAATTAGAAGTATTATGTGCTTTTTTCGATGATGAAAACATTATTAAAGAACTTACATCTGAATTTATTACAAATTCAAAGACTAGAAATAAAAAAATTATTAACCCATTAAAATAAATTCTAAGTATTTCAATTTTATAACACATATGAAATGAGGATATGTATCTTTTCATATGTGTTTTATTAATATGATAAAGAAAAATAAATGCTACTCCTTAGAAAAATTATTTTAAAGACTAAATGACTAATTCAAACTTGTTATATATTACCAGTACTAATTACTTTCTAGGAGGTGAGTATCTTGTATGAAAGACATATTGATCAGAATAAGTCTTTGGTTCTAGGTAAAGAAATGCTAAAAAAATTAAATTTGACAATAAATATGGAAAATTTCAAATGTGGTAAATTTTGTACGGTAATAAAAGTAACAGATAATGAAAAAATCCCGTTTGCTGCTGGAAAAGGTGTATCTCAACAAGCAATCATTAGTGCAATTTTTGAAACTATCGAACATTCATTATTCGAAAATATGAATATGACAACAACTCCAATAAGCTTGAATTCTATTCTGGAAGGAGATATTAAGTTAAAATATGATGTCCCTTTAAAACTAATTAAAAAGAAAAAATATGAGAATAAAATTGATTGTTATGAATTTAAAAATGAACAAGAAAATAAAGTCATATACTATCCAGCTTTTTTAATAAATCCCAATCATAAACCACCAAGAGGGCTAAGATTTTTGAGAAAATATTGTTCTAATAACGGTTTGGCTTGCGGTGTAGGATTTGAAGAAGCAATTATACATGCTATAAATGAGGTAGTTGAGAGGCATTCGGTTTCACAGCTTTATAAAAACTATTTTATAAGAAAAGAATTAAAATTGAAGAATATCTCTATGTTATCGCTCCCAGTTAACCTCGTTAAACTATGGAAAAATATTGAAGAATCAATCGGTTCTGAAATTACCGTATTTGATATAACAACTGTTGATGGGATAAATACATATTATGCATTTGCAAAGCATTCAAAATTTCCGCTTCCTCTAAGAGGCTCGGGAAGTTCGATATTTGCTGAGTATGCGATTGAAAGAGCGTTGATGGAAATTTTTCAATGTTATTCAATAATGGATGAGGCAGATTTCAGCATGGATTTACTTACGTTACAGAAATTTAATAACAACCAAATTTATATGAACATTTTATTTCATAATTTTTGTGTAAATTTCAAGTATAAGTTAGCCACCTCGGGTAACTAGCTATGTAACATTAATCCTCTCTGCCAGTGACGGCTTGACAATGAGCTGAGGCATGGTAGTTTGGTTCACTAATGGGTCATTGACCGCCTTACCAAGAAAACCATGCCGAAGGAGGCTCGTTGTCAAGCGGGCACGTGTGCGCGAGCTTGTCTTTCTTTATAGAAACAGCGTATGAAAACCTCATAAGGGGTCTCATAGTCCAAAACCTTGCGCGAATAATGGTTCATCCATTGTTGGATGCGGCGACAATCGGCTTCAGTCACGTCTTTCATCGAGGTTTCTTTGGGCAGAAATCGGCGAATCAACCCGTGTTGATTTTCACTGGTTCCTCGTTCCCAAGAGGCGTAAGGATGGGCAAAATAAACGGCCACGTCGTCAGCCAGTGTTTGACTCAACCCCGCAAATTCTAAGCCGTTATCCGCCGTAATACTCTTAAAGAGTAACGGAAAGTGGTCGCTTGCGCGTGCTCGTAAGCTTCTGAGGGCGGCGTCCACCGCTTGAGCCGTCTTGTTCTCAATCTTTAGAATGACTTCAAAACGACTCAGCCTTTCTACTAAGGTTAACAAGACGGGTTCATCTCTGCCTTTCTTGCCAATGACCGTATCAATTTCCCAATGACCAAAAGTTTGACGGGTGTTAATTTCTTCAGGGCGTTCGTCGATGGACATCCCTAGGACTTTCTTATGGGGTCGAGTCTTCGGCGCGCTGACTTTGGAATGTCGTTTCAACTTTTCAACTAAATCAATATTTCGGGTCTGCATAATCTGGCAATCAATCCAATGATAGAGGGTCGTCGTACAAGGAATCAGACGCGGATCAATGTCGAGGACCTGCTTGGCGCGATGCACTACCACATCGGGTGACCACTTATCTTCTAACATCCGTTGATCGGCCCAATCGATAAAGACACTCGAATAGGCCCAAAGGGGTTTACGTCCACAATGTTGACGCTGATGTTCATAATCTTCTTGGCCGACTTCCGCGATATACTTGGAATATTGATAGGTATAAACCTTCCCATGTTGCTTTTGTTGACGGACTTGTTCCACCGAACCCCGTTTGATTTCGTTATGAATTGTTTGGGGCGCCCGTCCCAGTATTCGCGCAATGGCTCGGTTAGAATAGCCTTGTTTTTTCAACAATTCAATTTGGCCCCGTTCTTTGAACGATAAGTGTTTTGATTTGCGGTCAGATGTGGTAAAGTGAGTTTGCGTCATGTAAATTCATCCTTCTTATATTTTTGTGTCGTGACTTAAATATAACATGAATTTACATGGCTTTTTTTATTTTTTAGCGGTGGCTAAGTTGATTATAAAATCCGCCTTCATAATTTTTGTGAAAAAGATTATAAAAAAACAAATTTAATCAAAACAATCGGAGATTCCGTTTCGGTAAATAATTTAAATGTAATATATGATAAAATGACCATGTATTTAAAAAAAGCAGACTTTAATTTTTATTTTAATATTGTCTATAATAAAAATAATCTTTATGCGATCAAAGTGTTTATTCCAGGAACTGATAATTTTCAAGCTATTATGAACGGTTGCTATTTAATTCCATCAGAAATTTAGAGGAGTTTTATTATGGTAATTATTGAAGAGCATCATGAATTAGTACTCGAATTATTCAGAAGATATGGCCTGAATTCTAAAATAACAGTAATAAATTATGATAATCATTCTGATTTATTTTCTCCTCTGTTAAATTTAGATAGTCTTAAAGTAAATGATAATTTTGTCACAGAAAAAAGTTTGAAAAAGATTGTATATTCATCACTAAGAGTAAGTGATTATATTATATTTTTATTCTATTTAGGAATAATAAAAAAACTTGTGTGGGTAAATAATGAAAAAATTAATAGAAATTTCTTTGTCTCGCTTATAGAAAATAATGATTATTATCCATATACAAAATTAAGTCTCTCAACTAAGAAAACTTCAGACAAAGAAATAATTTTTTTGTCCTCTGAGTTACATCATTTGTTAAGTTTTAGAGATGAAATTATTTGTGTTTCTATTGACTTAGATTTTTTTTGGTGTAATGATTTTAAGGGTGAATCAGTAACTGTTGAAGTGACAAAAGAAGAGTATATTGATTTTTATAGAAACAAATATCATACTTTGCGATTATCCTATGGCCAGCGTTGTAAAATGGAAAAATATGATGGAAAATATTTTTTATCTATTTATGAATTTCCTAAGAAAAGTAAAAAAAGCCTAATATATCAATTATTATATCGAAACTAGATATCTTAATACAGAAAATATTAGAAGAAAGAAAAAATATTGACTTAATTGTTATATGCAAATCTGTTATTAGTGGATATATGGATCAAGATTTAGCAAATCAAATAATTAATTATTTGAAAGCTAAGTTAGAGGGAGAATATTATGATATCGATTAATAATTTAACCTATAAATATACGTCTTTTAAAAAAGAGGTTGGCCTTTTAGGCACATTGAGAGATTTAAAAAAAAGAAATAAATTTGAAAAAATAGCGTTAGATGATCTATCAATGTCGATTTCAAGTGGCGAGATTGTTGGTATTTTGGGAAAAAATGGTGCAGGAAAGACAACTTTGATAAAAATATTAACGGGAATACTAGCTCCGACTCAGGGAAAAGTTTATTGTAATAAAATGATACCTTATCTTAGAGAAAGAGATTATTTAAAAAATATAGGTGTTTTAATAGGTCAAAAAAGTCAATTGATTTGGGATTTACCAGCTATAGATACTTTAAAAATGTTACAAGTAATATATGAGATTGATGATTTTAAATTCAAAAAAAATATTTCTGAAATGCTTATTTTATTAAACCTTGAAAGCAAAATTAATATTCCAGTAAGAAAACTGTCTTTAGGAGAAAGAATAAAATTTGAATTGATGTGCGCTTTGATACATATGCCAAGAATACTATATTTAGACGAACCAACTATTGGGTTAGACATTACTAGTCAGTATGCTATACATTCTTTCTTAAAAAAAATTAATCACGAAAAAGGGATAACAATCTTGTTGACTTCCCATAATATGAAAGATATAGAGTCATTATGTGACAGGGTCGTAATTTTAAATCAGGGAAAGATTTTTGAGGACAGTAGCCTTAAAGATATCGTTAAGAAATATAGTGCTTCAGAAAAAATTATTATCAAATTTTTTAATAAAATTCCTGAGAAATTTACTCATTATTATCAATTATCTAAAGATACAATTGAAGTGTCAAACTCAGATTTTTTAAAAATTGTAAATTTCAAGTATAAGTTAGCCACCTAGGGTAACTAGCTATGTAACTTTAATCCTCTCTGTCAGTGACGGCTTGACAATGAGCTGAGGCATGGTAGTTTGGTTCACTAATGGGTCATTGACCGCCTTACCAAGAAAACCATGCCGAAGGAGGCTCGTTGTCAAGCGGGCACGTGTGCGCGAGCTTGTCTTTCTTTATAGAAACAGCGCTTGAAGACTTCATAAGGGGTCTCATAGCCTAAAATTTTGCGCGAATAGTTGTTCATCCATTGTTGGATGCGCCGACAATCGGCTTCAGTCACGTCTTTCATGGACGTTTCTTTGGGCAGAAATCGGCGAATCAACCCGTGTTGATTTTCACTGGTTCCTCGTTCCCAAGAGGCGTAAGGATGGGCAAAATAAACGGCCACGTCGTCAGCCAGTGTTTGACTCAACCCCGCAAATTCTAAGCCGTTATCCGCCGTAATACTCTTAAAGAGTAGCGAAAAATGGTCGCTTGCGCGTGCTCGTAAGCTTTTGAGGGCGGCGTCCACCGCTTGAGCCGTCTTGTTCTCAATCTTTAGAATGACTTCAAAACGACTCAGCCTTTCTACTAAGGTTAACAAGACGGGTTCATCTCTGCCTTTCTTGCCAATGACCGTATCAATTTCCCAATGTCCAAAAGTTTGACGGGTGTTAATTTCTTCAGGGCGTTCGTCGATGGACATCCCTAGGACTTTCTTATGGGGTCGAGTCTTCGGCGCGCTGACTCTGGAATGTCGTTTCAACTTTTCAACTAAATCAATATTTCGGGTCTGCATAATCTGGCAATCAATCCAATGATAGAGGGTCGTCGTACAAGGAATCAGACGCGGATCAATGTCGAGGACCTGCTTGGCGCGATGCACTACCACATCGGGTGACCACTTATCTTCTAACATCCGTTGATCGGCCCAATCGATAAAGACACGTGAATAGGCCCAAAGTGGTTTACGTCCACAATGTTGACGCTGATGCTCATAATCTTCTTGGCCGACTTCCGCGATATACTTGGAATATTGATAGGTATAAACCTTCCCATGTTGCTTTTGTTGACGGACTTGTTCCACCGAACCCCGTTTGATTTCGTTATGAATTGTTTGGGGCGCCCGTCCCAGTATTCGAGCAATGGCTCGGTTAGAATAGCCTTGTTTTTTCAACAATTCAATTTGGCTCCGTTCTTTGAACGATAAGTGTTTTGATTTACGATCAGATGTGGTAAAGTGAGTTTGCGTCATGTAAATTCATCCTTCTTATATTTTTGTGTGGTAACTAAAATATAACATGAATTTACATGGCTTTTATTATTTTTTAGCGGTGGCTAAGTTGATTATAAAATCCGCCATTTTTTAAAAATATTAGATGATTTGTCTTTAAGCAATATATATTCTATAAACAGAGAAATAACATCTTTTGAAGATGTTATATTTAAAGTGTTTAGTATGGAGAGTGATAATTTGTGAAGAAATATATTATTATAGCTCTCAATCAATTTTATGCGAGCATTACTTATAAAACCAATTTTTTTGTAGGAATCGTATCTATCTTGATTTCTACCATTTTATCAATTTTTACTTGGAATGCGATTTATGCCAGTACAGACGAAACTATTATTGCAGGTTTTTCTTTATCAGAAATGTTCTGGTACTTATTACTAACCAATGGCTCTTCAATAATTTTTTCTTCCGCTGAGTCGTTAAGAACAGGGATGTTGGTTAAAACTGGAAGACTATCTACCAAGTTGATAAGACCAGTATCCATCTTATATGAAGGATTTTGGATATTTATTGGAAAAAAATTGTTTTTCATATTATTATTATTTTTTTTACCTTTTTTTCTTTACAATAATGGATATTCATTCTCTTATAGTATATTATTATGGTTCTATTCTTTATTAATATTACCAATGTTTTACCTTTTAATGACAACAATTGGAAACTTAGGTTTCTTCTTAATACACATTTGGCCATTAAGACCACTCATTAATTCTATATATATGCTTTTTGGTGGTTTTTTATTTCCTTTAAATATATTCCCAAACTCAGTATTTTCCTATATTAAATATAATCCCTTTGCGATGACTTCTTATCAGTATGCATTGTTTATCCAAGAAAAGCTTGATTTTGGAGAAGCATTATTAAATATCAAGATTGTAATGGCTTGGATATTTATTTTAATAATTATATATCATTGGAGTTTTTCTAAGGGATTAAAAAAATATGAAGGGATGGGGGCATAATGAATTTAAAATTGTATTTACAATTTGTAAAGCAAAGCCTTCAAGAATTTTTCATTTATAAAACAACTGCATTAATAACAGCAACAGTCGGTCTTGTCTTTTTTTCTATTGAGATAATAGCAGGAATAATTTATTTTGAAGAAATTGATTTGTTGTTAGGGTGGTCGAAGACTGATTATTTTTTATTAGTCACTAGTGCTAATCTAATAAATTACATTTACCAGTTTATCTTTATTTCTGCACATGAACATTTGTCCGAAGCTATTATTGAGGGGGAATTGGATTATTCTTTAGTTCGACCGATAAATTCATTTTACTACTATATTTTTTTTCGAATAGATGTTGGGAGTATAATTAATCTTATTGTTGTATCAATCTTTGATCTATATTTAATTTCAAAATATCCTATTAATTTATTGCATTTATTAATGTACGTACTATCAATTATTATAGGTGTTTTTACTCTTTTTTTGTTGAATCAAATTGCTGTCAGTTTTTCTTTTTGGTTTGAAAGGGTGGAATCTGTTCAGGGAATTCCAGAAGAACTTTTTGATTTTTCAACTCGGCCTATGTCGATATATCCATCAAGTATTAGATTTCTATTATCCTGGATTATTCCTCTATTATTGGTAGTCAATACTCCCGTTTTAATAATACAGGGAGAAGTGAATTATTTATATTTTATTTTCATCGGGGTATTCGACATAGTATTATTTAAGCTTGTAAAAATTATGTGGGAAAAAGGTCTTCAACATTATTGTTCTGCTAATTAATTTGAAGGTAAGAATAATAAAAGTTCTTTCAAGCCATTAAGGTTGGCGTAATTTAAGATAGTTATCGAGGCCATTTATAATTGCCTGGTAGACTTTATCGTTGAAGTCTTTTTGTTGGACGGTGCGTAAGTCTTCCGCGTTAGATAGATAACCTAATTCTAATAATAATGCCGGGTGATGGTTTTCTCGGATCACCTGATAGTTACCAAAGCTAGCCCCAACATTAGCAAGAGGGAGACCTTTTAGCTCGGTGTTCATCGCCACCGCTAAATCGTAGTCTGCTTCGTGGAAATAATAGGTGGTTGTCCCATTCCAACTTGGGTCGGAAGATGCATCATAGTGAATACTTAAGAATATGTCAGCATCCGTTTGGTTACTAATGGCAGAACGTTCGGCTAAATCTACCCATTGATCGCTCTCGCGAGTCATGATAACCTTGGCTCCAGCTTTTTCCAGGGCATCTTTCAAGCCAAGACTAGTATTTAGATTGAAGTCTTTCTCGAAGATCACATCTGAATTTAAGGCACCCACGTCCTCCCCACCATGGCCTGGATCTATCACGATGGTAGCATCTTTCAAAGCGCGGGCCGGTGTATCTGTGCTATGATTCTTAGAATCAGAAACAAAGGCTGAAATTCGAGCTTCTATGTACATCTGTACGCCTGCAGAATTCTTCACTAAATACCATTCGTTACCATCCACATCAATCTCGTCAGATATAAATTCGAATTCTTCCTGTAAACTTGGATTATAAATCACTTGACCATAGCTAGAAGGCTGATCAAAGGCTCCTTGGTTAGCTACTCGCACTTTTACAATTTCTTTTTCGCTCATGGGTTCCTGATCTTGGTCTGGCATTTGTGATTGTACTTGTTCTTCCGAGAGGATCTCTAGTTGATTGGTCGGGACAAAGACATAGGCATTGTCGTATTGAACTCGCGACCAGCCCAAAGATTCCTGATTAAGGTCCAAGATTTGGCCAGTTTCAAACTCACCCAGAACTTGACTATCTTGGCTAGCTTTCTGGTAAAAAGGGGTCGTTTGACGTACTTTAGCTTTAAGTGGACTATCGGCTTGTAGGCTTTCATTATTTAAATACCACTTAGCCAGCCAGCCTTGTTGGTGATCTAAGGTTCGAATCAGTAACCATTGATGGTCTTCTTTAAGAACTTGAACAACTTCTTGGTCTTTTAAAGAATAGACCGCTTTACTGTCACTGGCCGGATTCTCTCTTAAGACAGTGTTAGTGCGTTGAATTTGTAACGTTTCTTGGACAAAAAGAAAGTTGATTAAAATTAAAGGGATGACTAGTAAAATTAAACTGATGAAGAGCGGCAGCCGCTGTGTATTTATTTTGGATGGTTGGCGAAGAAATTGAGTCAAGCTGGACGCCCTCCTTTCAGATAGTCACTTATCTATATTATAAGAATGCTGATTAAGCAATTCAAATTTATTTCTTACTGTTACCTAATAGTAATCTCTATGTCAAATAAATGACATCTTTAAAAATCCAAGAAATAACTTGACAAAGTTTAAGCCTATGTTAAATTAGTATTAACAATCAGTGAAGTAGACAAGTAAACGATGATGACAGAGAGCTGCCAAATGCTGAAAGGGAGTAAATCGTTGAAGACACTATGGAGATGAATAATGCAAAGTTATTCCGTTGACTGCGTTAAAGTCTAAAGGTAATTCATTAGAATTACGAATTTAGGTGGTACCACGTTCACTCGTCCTATGGCTTGTTCATAGGACTTTTTTTATTATAGATTATTATTTAAGGAGGAAGCCAAATGATTAACAAGATGAAGGGAACCGAAGATACTTTACCGATTGAGATTAACAAATGGCATTATGTAGAAGAGATTGCGCGTGATATTTTCGAATCCTACCATTTTAGTGAGATCCGGACACCCATGTTCGAAGCGGTAGAACTCTTTAAACGGAGTGTGGGCGATACTTCAGATATCGTCACGAAGGAGATGTATAACTTCAAAGATAAGGGCGAGCGTGAAATTGCGCTACGTCCGGAAGGAACTGCTCCGGTGGTCCGGGCTTATGTCGAACATAAATTGTTCGGGCCTGAGTTTCCTCAACCGCTCAAAGTTTATTATATGGGTCCGATGTTCCGTTATGAGCGTCCTCAAGCGGGTCGTCAACGTCAATTCAATCAATTGGGCGTGGAAGTCTTAGGGACCTCAAATCCGGCGATTGATGCAGAGACTATTGCCTTAGCCTGGGATTTCTTCCAAGAATTAGGCCTAAAAAATATCAAAATCTATTTAAATTCGTTAGGTAAGACCGCGGAACGTCATGCTTATCGCCAAGCTTTAATTGATTACTTTGAGCCGCATCTTGAAGAGTTAAGTGAGGATTCTCAAAGACGTCTTCATGCCAATCCTTTACGGATTTTGGATAGTAAAGACGAACAAGACCAAGCCTTTGTTAAAGACGCCCCGATTATTACTGAATTCTTGTCTGAACAAAGTTTAAATCACTTTAATCAAGTGCAAGAAATGTTGGATATCTTAGAAATTCCTTACCAGGTAGATCCATATATTGTCCGTGGTTTGGACTACTATCAAGATACCATCTTTGAAATTATTGTGGAGGACGATTCTATCGGAGCCCAATCGACCATTTGTGGTGGAGGAAGATATGATGGCTTGGTTGAACAATTAGGCGGTCCCAATGCACCAGGTTTTGGTTTCGCCATTGGTTTAGAACGCTTGTTACTATTATTAGATGAACAAGAGATTGAAATTCCTGTTGAAGATAATCTAGATGTATACGTGATGGCCATTGGTCAAGAAGCTCAAGGAACGGCGCTACGTTTAGTGCAAGCCGCTCGTCAGACAGGCTTGACGGCCGATCGGGATTATTTAGACCGAAGCATTAAATCACAATTCAAGACCATTGGTAAGTATCAAACCAAACTCTTATTAACCGTCGGTGAAGATGAGCTTGAACGCAATGTCGTTCAAGTTAAGAATCTAGCCAGTGGTCAACAAAAAGAAGTTTCCATGGATGAAATCATGGATGATTTCATCGGTGTATTTCGCCGGCATACCATGGATACAAGTATAATTGATAAGTTTTTTGAAGGAGAGTAAGCATGGCAAAAAGAACGACATATTGTGGCTTAGTAGATGAAAAATGGGTTGGACAAGAAATCACGCTGAAAGGCTGGGTCCAAAAAAGACGAGACCTAGGTGGCGTTATTTTTATCGATTTAAGAGACCGCGAAGGTTTCTGCCAAGTTGTCTTTGATAAACAATATATTCCTGATCAAATGGACGAAGCTGATCATTTGCGAAGTGAATTCGTTATCGAAGTGACTGGACAATTGGTTCACCGATCCGCTGATCAGATAAATCCAAAGATTCCAACCGGTAAATTTGAGTTAAATGCCAACAAATTGATAGTTCTTGCTAAGAGTAAGACACCGCCCATTTATATTGAAGATGAAATTAATTCCGAGGAAGAAGTACGTTTACGTCATCGATTCATTGATATTCGACGTAAACCCGTCTTTGAGAACTTGAGATTACGTCATCAAGTAACTAAGACCATGAGACATTTCCTCGATGATTTGGGATTTATTGACATTGAGACCCCCTATCTGACCAAATCAACCCCAGAAGGGGCCCGCGACTTCTTAGTGCCAACGCGTCGTGAACCTGGTCAATTCTATGCTTTACCTCAATCACCTCAAATCTTTAAGCAATTATTGATGGGAGCCGGTATTGACCGTTATTATCAAATTGTTCGCTGCTTCCGCGATGAGGATTTACGAGGAGATCGTCAACCAGAGTTTACCCAAGTTGATATTGAAACTTCATTCATGGAACAAGAAGAAATTCAAGAATTTATGGAAGCCATGTTGAAAGAAGTGGTGAAAGAGACCCGCGGAGTTGAGATTACAGAAGATTTTCCAACCATGACTTATGCTCAAGCTATGGCTGAATACGGTACCGATAAGCCGGATATCCGTTTCGAAATGAAATTGGTAGACTTAAGCCAAGTGGCGGCTGAGTCTGATTTTGCCGTCTTCAAAAATGCGGTAGACCAAGGGGGCATGGTTAAAGCGATTAATCTTAAAGGACTAGCAGATGAATATACTCGCAAGACTGCTGATAATCTCTTTAATATCGTTAAACCATATGGGGCTAAAGGTTTGGCCTGGGCTAAGGTTACTGAAGAAGGCTTAAATGGTCCGATTGCCAAATTCTTTGCCGATCCAAAAGCCTACCAGGCTTTAACCCAACCTTTACAAGCTGAGGTTGGCGATATCATCTTCTTTATGGCGGATAAAAAAGAAGTTGTCGAACCAGCTTTAGGTACTTTAAGAAATTATCTAGCCAAGGAACATCAATTATATGACGCAGACGAATTGGCATTCCTTTGGGTGACTGACTGGCCATTGCTTGAATTCGATCCTGAATTAAACCGTTATGTGGCTATGCACCATCCATTTACTGCACCACAAACTGATGATATCGATCGTTTGATGGAACATCCTGAACAAGCCTTAGCCAAAGCTTATGACATCGTCTTGAATGGTTACGAAGTTGGTGGGGGATCGATTCGAATTCACACCCGACCAATGCAAGAGAAGATGTTTGATTTATTAGGCTTTACCCCTGAAGAAGCTTATGCACAATTTGGCTTCTTATTGGATGCTTTCGAATATGGTTTCCCTCCTCATGGTGGGATTGCTTTAGGGTTGGACCGGTTAGTCATGATTTTAGCCCAAGAACCAAATATTCGAGAAGTCATCGCTTTCCCTAAGACCGGTTCAGGGATGGACTTGATGATGCAAGCGCCTAACAAAGTGGCTCATGAACAACTTCGTGAACTGCACCTCGCTGTTAAAGCCAACAAATAAACTGAAATGTAATCTGAGCTTTTAGTCGCTGTCGCTCAGGCCTCGATTAATAAACAATAGTCGCATATTTATCCTGCCAGATAAATATGCGACTATTGTTATTTCTTTTTTCAACTGAGGGTTTATTTTTATTAGATTTAAAATGTTTATCTCGGAGTGAGTCCTAACATATCAAGAATAATTGAGGCAGATTCTTCGATACTTCGATCAGCGACATTCAGCGTCCGGCAACCTAAATCTTGGTAAAGCTTGCGGGCATAAGTCAATTCTTCCTCAATCCGTTCTTTAGAGGCATAGTGACTTCCTGGTCCCAAACCATATTCAGCCATTCTCTTTTCGCGGTGACGATTAATAACGTCGACTTCATTGGTTAGGCCAATAATTTTATTAGGATCGATTGAATATAATTCTGGACTGACTTCTTTCTCCGGCATAATGGGCAGGTTGAGCACTTTATAGCCTAAGGTTCCTAGATACATACTTAGAGGCGTTTTCCCGGTTCGAGAAATCCCTAGCAGGACAATTTCCGCTTCATCTAAGCCAGATAAATCTTTCCCATCATCATAATGAATACAGAATTCAATCGCCTTGACCCGGGCGAAATATTGTTCCGAGAGTTCATGCTGAGCACCAGCAATGGTCGATGGTTTTAAATCTAAACGACGTTGTATTTCTAAAATAAAAGGTTGGATGAGATTGTAGCAGATCAAGCCTGTTTCAATGCAGGCTTTCTCCACGAATTGGGCTAACTCAGGATCGACAATCGTCATAAAAAGAAGCCCATCGTGTTTTTGAGCATGGTCGATGATATCTTTTAATTGCGCTTTGTTGGAGATAAAGTTATACTTATGTAATACTGTGTGGGCAGTTGGGAATTGGGATAGGGCGGAACGAGCTACTTTTAGGGCTGTTTCGCCAATAGAATCTGAAAGTATATAATAGTGTAGCGTTTTGTTTACCATGGACTTCCTCCTTTATCGTTACTATAGTATCATAAGAAATTTTGGAGTTGAATAATAATGGAAAAAATCGAAGACCTTAAGAAGGCTTCTCAATTGAACGGTCATTATGACGATCCGGAAGAGCTCGTAGAGGCTTCTCTAGCTCTTTTAAAAGATCAAGGCTTTAAAATGACCAAAAAACGTCGTGAAATCTTAGAGATTTTTGCTGAGGAACAAAATTATCATAGTGCTAAGGAAATTCATTCAACCTTAACCAAGAAGTATCCGACCATGTCTTATAATACAACATATCGGAATTTATATGATTTTGTGGAGAATGGTATATTAGAATCGACTGAGTATAATCAAGAACAACTCTTCAGGATTGCTTGTAATCATAACCACCACCATCATCATTTTATCTGTACTTCTTGTGGAATGACCATTGCCCTTGATGTCTGTCCCATGGATTTGGTGGGTTCTGCTTTGGACGATGTCTATGTTGAATCTCACCGGTTCGAAGTTTTTGGTTTATGTCAGAAGTGTATGAAGGCATAACTTTCCCATCTTTAAGCATGTTTTTTGTTGATTTATGAAGAACAGATTATAAAAATGCTTGAAAAGAACAAGGTTTTTGCTATAATAGACAAGAACTTTATTCGCTTTCCTTAAGCGATTATGGTTATGAAAGCTTGGGAGGAGGGGATTATATGTCTAAGACAGTTGTTCGTGAAAACGAATCATTAGACGACGCTCTTCGTCGCTTTAAGCGTAACGTTTCTAAAACCGGTACTCTACGCGAGGCTCGTAAACGTGAGTTTTACGAAAAACCAAGTGTTCGCCGCAAAAAGAAATCAGAAGCCGCTCGTAAGAGAAAATTTTAATTTCTAGTAGAAACTTATATACTACTGTTTCTTACTGCATCTTAACATAGTAGCAATATTTCTTGAACCTTTTGGTTTTTGTATATGTATATAGTTATTTAGTTTTTAGTAAGTTCACAGTGAGCGATGAAGTATTTAAGAAATAGCTTATTTCTTACAGAGAAGCACCCGTGTGGTGCTTTTTTGTTTTTCAACTGAGGACATTGAATAGAAGCCCGACACGTACTTTTGATCATCTCGGCCTGGATTATTTTATCTGTCAGTTTATTTAGGGGAGAAGTCAACTTTTCTATGTGTATTTTGTGAGCGATTATGCTATGCTTTATTTATTCGAGGATAGAAGGAGATTATTATTTGAAGGATAAATTCTTATTTACTAAACAACTTGTGATCACGAATAGTGACTGGTTATTGGCTGTATTAGGAACCAATGATAAGTATGTGGCCTTAATTGAAGAGAGTTTGCCGGTTCAGATTTCTAATCGGGGTGAAGTCTTAACTATTTCTGCGGATGATCAGCTGATGGTGGATCAAGTTTATCAATTGTTCATGAATTTATTACATTTATTAGAACGCAAAATTACTCCCCACACGATGGACGTGATTACGGCCATCAAGATGTTGAAAGAAAATCGCTTAGAATATTTCTTAAATCTTTATGATGAGGTCATTGGCCGTACCTTTGATGGGAAAGCAGTTCAGGCTAAGAACTTCGGCCAACTTCAATATAGTCACGCAGTGCGCGATTATGACGTGGTCTTTGGGATTGGTCCTGCTGGAACTGGTAAGACCTATTTGGCGGTCGTAATGGCGGTAGAAGCCATGCGCAAAGGCCAAGTTAAGAAAATGATCTTAACCCGCCCTGCTGTTGAAGCTGGAGAAAATCTGGGCTTTCTTCCGGGTGATCTTAAAGAGAAAGTGGATCCTTATTTAAGACCAATCTATGATGCCCTTTATGCCATCTATGGTCGCGAACATACCAATCGTTTGATGGAGCGAGGATTAATCGAGATTGCTCCTTTAGCATATATGCGGGGGAGAACTTTGGATGATGCTTTTGTTATTTTGGATGAGGCTCAAAATACAACCATCGCCCAAATGAAGATGTTTCTAACTCGTCTAGGTTTTGGCTCCAAGATGATTATTAATGGTGACCAAACACAAATTGACTTACCTAAAGGCGTTAAATCCGGTCTAAAAGATGCTCAAGAAAAGTTAGCTGGCCTACGCCGGATTAAATTTGTGAGTTTTGATGAATTTGATGTCGTTCGTCACCCAGTAGTCGCAGACATTATTCGAGCATACAGTCAGAAAGAAGAATAATACTTTAAGGGATTAGATTTTCAATTTAGACTTGGAATCTAATTAGCTCACAGAAAGCTTCTAGCACCAATGCATTCCATTGAAAGACATTGATTAAAGATAGGGAGTGATCAGATGAATATTGAAGTGATTGATGAGCAAAACCGCTTAAAGCAAGCTCAAATCGATATCATTACCGATTTAATCCAGTTGGCAGCGGCTCATATTGACCGTCGTCAAGATTTTGAAGTGGATATTTCCATTGTAGACAATGAAACAATTCATCAACTTAATCGAGATTATCGCGGCATTGATCGACCGACAGATGTTTTAAGCTTTGCTCTTGAAGAAGAGAGTGATCAGGATAATTTCCCTGATATCTATCAACAAGCAAACTTATTTCCTAGCCATCTAGGTGATATCATCATTTCTTATCCGAAGATTAGGGAACAGGCTGAAGCTTATGGCCATTCTTTTGAGCGTGAACTTGGCTTTCTAGCGGTTCATGGTTTTCTACACTTAAATGGCTATGACCATCAAACACCGGCAGAGGCTGAAGAGATGTTCAGCATTCAAGAAGAGGTATTGAAGCGTTATGGACTCTCACGATAAATATCATGCTTGGCGGAAAGTTATTCGCTCATTTTCATATGCTGGCCAAGGTATTCGGCAAACCTGGCGCAGTGAACTGAATTTTAGAATTGAAATTGCCATCAGCATCTTAGTAATTGGGATGGCCAGTTTTTTTGGTCTAGCCTTATCGGAATGGGCCATCCTGTGTTTAACCATTTCAATTGTGTTAGCACTGGAACTGGTTAATACAGCCTTGGAGGCGGCAGTTGATCTAATCACCGATCATCGTTATGCTCCCTTGGCCAAAGTCGCCAAAGATGCGAGTGCAGGCGCCGTCTTTTTGGCGAGTATTATGGCTGTAATTATTGGCTGTCTAATTTTTATTCCATATCTTTGGGAGTGGGGAAGGAATTGGGGGACATTATGAGAAATAAAGAGTTTAAATCAGGTTTCGTCACACTGATCGGTCGCCCGAATGTGGGCAAGTCTACCTTAATGAACGCCTTAGTTGGACAAAAAATTGCGATTATGTCAGATAAAGCGCAGACCACTCGGAATAAAATTCAGGCGATCTATACGGATGATGAAGCTCAAATAATTTTTATTGATACACCTGGAATTCATAAACCTAAGCATGCTTTAGGCGAATTCATGGTTGAAACGGCTTTTCAAGCAAGTCAAGGCGTTGATTTAGTCTTAATGTTGGTCAATGCTAGCGAAGCGATTGGTCCCGGTGATCGGCGGATATTAGACCACCTGCGGGAAAATCCTTTACCCAAAATCTTGTTAATTAATAAAATTGATTTGATTCATCCGGATCAATTACTAACGATTATTAATAGTTACCGTCAAGAAGTAAATTTCGATGCCGTGATTCCCATCTCGGCTCTCCAAGAGATTAATTTAGACCAAGTACTTCAGACCATTAAAAGCAAGTTACCTATAGGTCCCCAATATTATCCACAGGATCAAATTACCGACCATCCCGAATATTTTGTTGTTGCTGAATTTATTCGCGAGAAGTTGTTATACTTTACCCGGGAGGAAATTCCTCATTCAATCGCTGTCAATGTCTTAAAGATGCGGCCAGATGAAGAGGGGATAATGTCCATTGAAGCAGATATCATTGTCGAACGCAAAAGTCAAAAAGGCATTGTGATCGGTAAGAAGGGCCAGCTAATTAAGAAAGTGAAACAATTGGCGCGCAAAGATATTGAAGGTCTTTTAGGAGAGAAAGTCCGACTCAATCTCTGGGTCAAAGTTCAAAAAGATTGGCGCAATCATCAAAAACAATTAAAGGACTTGGGCTATCACCCTGATGAGTATTAAGGATGTGATTAGATGAGTGATTCCTTTAGTGGAATAGTCATTTATAAAAAAGATTACCGAGAACGTGATGCCTTGGTCAAAATATTTACCCAAGAATACGGTTTTAAAATGTTTTTTATTAAGAATTACCACCGGGCTAATCACCCCTTGCATTCTATTTTATTTCCCCTCACTTATAATCAATATGTCGGCACGATTCATGCAGATGGACTTTCTTTTATTCGTGAAGGGGTTGCGCTGAATCGATTTCTATCGATTCGTCAAGACTTGACCCAACAAGCCCATGCGAGTTATTTAGCCCAATTATTCGATGCCAGTATTGAAGATCAGCAAGCTGACCATGCATTATTTCAACTATTTTTGAATATTCTTCAGGCTATGGCTCAGGGCAAATCAGCCCAACTCCTGACCATCTATGGCGAGCTCCATTTATTGCAACGCTTTGGTATATATTTGCATTGGCAGGGATGCAAGCTTTGCGGAAGATTAAAGGGAGAACTGGATTTTTCAATGGCACTTCAAGGTGTCCTCTGTCAGCAACATTATTTGGCCGATCCTCACCGCTTACATTTATCCTCCAATACAGTGAAAGTCTTGATCCTCATGGCCCAAACACCTTTGTCTCAGATTAATAATATTCAAGTCCGACCTGAAACGCTAAAAGAGATGCGGTACTTTATGGATCAGATTTACCAAGAATTTGTCGGGATTCGTTTAAGAAGTAAATCTTTCTTAGAACAGATAGAACAATTTCAAGGCTCATTGAAACCATCTTCTAATGATAAATAAGCCTCGATAAAAGCAGATCATGGATTGACAAATATCGAGCAAGTCGGTAGAATTAAAACCAATGAGGACAAGAACAAGAAGATGTTTCAGCGAACTTAGGATAGTGGGAGCTAGGTCAATATCGTAGGCGGACTCAAATACAATTGGATATCTTAAGTGCTAGTTCCTTGCTAGAATTAGGGTGGAACCGCGAATTTATTTCGTCCCTATGATTGCTTACGGGTAATCATGGGGATTTTTTTATGGAGGATAGGAGAGAGAAGCTATGAAAGCACAGAGTATGCAAGAAATTATTTTGACTTTACAGAAGTTTTGGTCAGACCAAGGTTGTTTGTTATTACAAGCTTATGATACTGAGAAAGGGGCGGGGACGATGAGTCCTTATACTTTCCTCCGTGCCATTGGCCCTGAACCTTGGAATGCCGCGTACGTTGAACCATCTCGGCGTCCAGCTGATGGTCGTTATGGTGAGAATCCAAATAGACTTTATCAACATCATCAATTCCAAGTGGTCATGAAACCTTCCCCTTTAAATATCCAAGAACTTTATTTAGCTAGCTTAGAAGAAATTGGCATCAATCCATTAGAACATGATATTCGTTTTGTTGAGGATAATTGGGAGAATCCTTCGTTAGGTTGTGCCGGCTTAGGTTGGGAAGTTTGGATTGATGGGATGGAAATCACCCAGTTTACCTATTTCCAACAAGTTGGGGGCTTACGTTGCCATCCGGTAACCAGTGAATTAACTTATGGTTTAGAACGTCTGGCCATGTACATCATGGATGTTGAGGATGTCTATCAATTACAATGGGCACCTGGTGTCAAATATGGTGATATCTTTAAGCAACCAGAACGGGAACATTCAACTTATGCCTTTGATTTATCTGACAGCCAATTGCTATTTGAGGCTTTCAATGCTTATGAGAAAGAGGCTCAACGTTGTATTGAAGCTGGTTTGGTGCATCCGGCTTACGACTATATTTTGAAATGTTCACATAATTTTAATTTATTGGATGCGCGCGGTGTGATTGCAGCTTCAGACCGTCCCGCTTATCTAGGAAGAATCCGCAAATTGGCGCGCGGCGTGGCCGAACAGTTTGTTGCCGAACGTGAAGCCCTAGGTTATCCATTATTACATCAGCAGGAGGAAGATTAATTATGGCCAATTATTTATTAGAGATTGGGTTGGAAGAAATCCCGGCTAGATTTTTGAAAGACTTGAGTAATCAATTAGCTGAACGGATGGCCAATTTTTTGAATGAAGAGCAACTGGCTTATGCAAATATTCGCCAGTATGCAACGCCAAGACGGCTAGCAATCTTAGTCGAAGATGTGGCCGCCAAGCAAGCAGATCGCTTCGAAAAGGCTAAAGGACCTTCTTTAAAAATCGCGAAAGATGACCAAGGTAATTGGTCTCGGGCTGCCTTAGGCTTTCTTAAAGGCCAAGGCGCTGAAGTTGAGGATATTGTCATTGAATCGGTGAAGGGTCAAGAATATATTTTCGTTGAGAAGCATATTGTAGGTCAAATGGCTAATGAAATTCTAGCCAAAGTTGATCAAGTTTTGTCGGCGATGACCTTTCCAGTGTCTATGCGCTGGAACCAGATTGAGACTGCCTTTATTCGGCCGGTCCATTGGTTGGTTTCATTATTAGATGAAGACATTATTCCTTTTGAATTTCTAAATATTCGAGCAGGCCGGGCGAGTCGAGGCCATCGTTTCTTAGCCGGGGACGTTATTATTGACCAGGCTGATCATTATGAGAATTTACTTGAGCAACACAATGTGATTGCCGATTTTAACCAACGCCAGGCAATCATCCGCCAGCAAATTGCAGATATTGAGCAAGAAAATCAATGGGTGGTTCCAATTGATCAAGGGTTATTGGAAGAAGTGACGGCCATTGTTGAATGGCCGACCGCTTTTGCTGGTCAATTCGACGACAAGTACTTAGAAATTCCGGCGATGATCTTAATTACGGCCATGCGCGACCATCAACGGTATTTCTACGTCCAAGATCAAGCAAGTAAAGATTTATTGCCTTATTTTATTTCAGTTAGAAACGGCGATAGCAATTATTTAGATAATGTACGCCAAGGAAATTTAAAAGTTTTACGTGCTCGCTTAGAAGATGCTTTATTCTTCTATCAAGAAGATTTGAAACGACCTTTGCATTTCTATCTTGAACAATTGAGTCAAGTGAAAGAACATTATAAGTTAGGCACCTATGCAGAAAAACAAAGTCGGGTTGGTAAGATTCTTAATTTATTAGACGAATTAATTCCTAATTTAGACGACCAGGAATTCATCGTTGCTCAACGAGCCAGTCAAATCTATAAATTTGATTTGATGACTTATATTGTGGACGAGTTTTCTGAACTCCAAGGCCACATGGGACAAGTTTATGCGGAGCATTATGGTGAAAGTCAAGAAGTTGCTCAAGCTATTGGTAGCCAATATTACCCCGACCATAGTGGGGGCGCTTTGCCTGAAAGTCTAGCTGGTGCCTTAATTGCTTTAGCTGATAAATTAGATTCATTATTCCAATACTTTAATGTGAGTCTCATTCCAACCGGATCTAATGATCCCTATGTCTTACGACGTCAAGCCATGGGTGTTGTTGAAATTATTTTAGATCGTCAGTGGGATTTTGATTTAGTTGAATTATTCGATAAATTGGCCGGTGACAAAGCAGAGAATTCAGAATCATTGATTCAAGCTCTTAAAGAATTCCATCAAGCTCGCTTTGCTCAATTAATGACTAAAGAAGATATTGACCATGATATTATCGAAGCCATCACAGCTCAACCTAAGTTAAATTTGTTAGAGATGACTCAAACTGCACGACACTTGCAGACTTTCAAGAATCAAGCAGCCCAAGACTATCGACAAATGGTAGAGAATATCAGCCGGATTGTTAACTTAGGCCGAGATATCGATGAGTTAAAAGTGATACAAAAAGAGGCCTTACAATCTAAATCTGAATTTCAATTGATTGAATGGCTGAATATGGTAAAATCGACTAAAACAGTTGTTGATTTTATTAATTTAATGGCTCAAGCCAGTCCAATGATTGCGACCTATTTTGAAGAAAATATGGTCAATCATGAAGATCCTGTCATTAGAGAGAATCGACTTCAAACCATGGGTCACTTATCACACTATATTCTAAGTGTCTTTGATCCAACGCGACTAATTAGCAAGTTTTAATTTCAAATAGATAGATTAAAGAAAGGAGCCAAGCAATGTCATCTTTTCTAGATTATGCAACGATAAATGTAAAAGCGGGCAAAGGCGGCGATGGCATGGTGGCTTTTCGGCGGGAAAAATATGTTCCCGATGGAGGGCCAGCTGGGGGCGATGGCGGTCGAGGCGGCTCAGTTATTTTCGTTGTCGATGAGGGTCTTCATACTCTCATGGACTTTAGATATAATCGTCACTTTAAAGCGGCATCCGGCCAAAATGGAATGAGCAAGAGTAAATACGGTGCGGCTGCTGATGATTTATATGTGAAAGTTCCTCCTGGAACCATTATTCGATTGGCGGACAGTGAAGAAGTCATTGCGGATATGGTTCATCATGGACAAGAAGTCGTCGTGGCCAAAGGCGGCCGAGGAGGCCGAGGTAATATTCGTTTTGCAACTCATAAGAATCCGGCACCATCGATTGCGGAGAATGGTGAACCCGGCGAAGAATTTGATTTACAGTTAGAATTGAAGGTACTGGCCGATGTCGCTTTAATCGGATATCCAAGTGTGGGTAAATCAACCTTATTGTCGGTCATCTCCAATGCTAAACCTAAAATTGCCGAATACCAATTTACGACCTTAAGTCCTAATTTAGGGGTTGTAAAATTGTCCGTCGACCGTGAATTTGTAGTAGCGGATATGCCCGGATTGATTGAAGGCGCCTCAGAAGGGGTGGGTCTAGGCATTGATTTCCTGAAACATATTGAACGAACGAAAGTCTTGCTACATGTCGTTGATATGTCCGCTCAACATGGACGCGATCCCTTTGCTGATTTCCAACAGATTATGACTGAATTACAGGCTTATAATGACCGTCTATTATTAAGACCAATGATTATTGTCGCTAACAAAATGGATGAGGCTGATTCGCAAGAGAATTTAGCTAGCTTCAAGCAGTCCTTAGCGACCATTTATCAGGACCAAAAGGATAATATGCCCGAAATTTTTGAGGTTTCTGCTTGGCAGAATAAAGGGATACAAGCGCTAATGGAGCGCACCTATCAAGTCCTGCAGACAAGTGAATTTATCCCACTAGAAGAAGCGACTATCGAAGATCATAAGACCTTTACCTTAGCCGATGAGACAGCAGAGTTTACCATTGACCGTTTAGATGGCGACTATTTTGTGATTCGTGGCGAGAAGATCGAGAAATTATTTGCCATGACCAATACTGCCCATGATGAAAGCCTGCAGCGATTTGCTCGTCAAATGCGGTCGATGGGAATTGACCAAGCCTTGCGGGACAAGGGTGCCCAAAGCGGAGATCTGGTTGAAATTTCAGGTTTCCAATTTGAATTTATGGATTAGGTGAGAATATATCATGAATGTTAGCAATAAATCTGGTAAAAGACTCAAAATCTTTGATGGCTTAAAAGGCTTAGCCATCCTGATGATCATCTTTTATTATTTCTTTCAACATATTTTGCCAGGGGGCTTTCTAGCGGTAAATACCTTCTTGCTGATTGCTGGATTCTTTAATTTCCGCTACTTTTATTTAAAAATGTTGAGAAATGAAAGTTTCTCCTATTTGGAATACTTCAAAAGACGTCTAAACCGGCTCTTTTTCCCAATGTTGGCGATGATTATCACGACCATCCCTTTCATTTTGGTCTTTGCCCGTGACTATTTATTTAACTTGAGAAATATGGCTTTATCGAGCTTAGTTTTTCTAAATAATTACTTTCAAATCATTAATGAACAATCGTATTTCGTGCAAGCTGCCAATCCTTCAGCCTTTACCCATCTTTGGTATGTATCTTTACTTGGCCAATTAATCTTTCTGACACCGTTATTGATTACCGTGTTCTACACCTGGCACAAAAAACCATCAATCGCGGCCAACTTCCTTTTAATTATCTCGATTTTGTCGATGATTATGATGGCTTATTGGTATAAGGAAGGCCAAGATCCTACCCATGTTTATTATAGTTTGGTCACTCGAGGATTTGCCTATACTTTTGGTGGCGTGATTGGCTTAATCTTGCCACCGAAACTTAAAGCGAAACCTTTGAGTCCAAGATATAAATTAATTTTTAATGGGATATCTATCGTTGCTTTTCTTTTATTATTTTTAATGGCCAAGTTTATGTATGGGACCATGCCATTTGCTTATAACTTTGGTATGACTTTATTTACCATTGTTTCTGCCGTTTTAGTGATTACAAGTTTGCATCCCCAAACCATCATTAATAAGCTGTTAAGTTTTCCCTTGTTGACCTATTTAGGTAAACGTTCCTATTCAATTTATCTCTGGTATTACCCAATTTATTTAATTGTGCCATCTTTATCAGCTAGCTTGACCAAGAATTTAAATCTGTTGATTACTGTGCAGATGGTTCTATTATTAGTCTTAAGTGAGGTTAGCTATCAAATCTTTGAACAGAAGAAGATTAGTTTACCTGTTGGCCAAGATTTCAATTTAAAGAAAGCTCAAGAACAATTTCGTTATCTGCGCCAAGCCACCGGTCGTTATCTGCCATTAAAGATCATCAGTGGCAGCTATATTGTCTTGTTGGCCTTAAGTTTAATCGGTGGGATCCTAGCTCCCGAAGCCAAGAATGACACGGCTAAACAGATTCAAGAAGTCATTGAGAAAAATCAAGAAATCGCCAAAAAAACTCAGACAGAAGAGAGTCAACAAGAGAAAGTTATTAATAATATTGAAGGTTTAAATCAACAAGAACTATTATATGCTAATGGTTTAGATGTTTCCTTTATTGGTGATTCGGTCTTATTAAGTGCGACCGAGGATATCGAGAAGATTTTCCCTAAAGCCAGTGTCGATGGCGAAGTGGGCCGGCAGCTATACTTAACGGTAGATCATGTTCGTTGGTTACAATCAGAACAGATGGTTAAACCAGTTGTAGTGACAATTTTAGGGTCCAACGGGACCTTTACGGAAGGCCAGTTGAATGATTATATTGAAGCGATTGGTAGCGATCGGTCAATTTTCTTTGTGACCGCTAAAGTTGATAAACCTTGGGAAACAGATGCCAATAATCAACTCTTTGCTGCCGCTCAACGGTTCGGTAATGTGAACGTTATTGACTGGAAATCTTATTCAAATGATCACGATGAATGGTTTTATGATGATTTAACCCATCCTAATGTTGATGGAGCTAAAGAATTTGCCAAATTTATCGCCCAAGAAGTCTATCGTTTAAGAAATGAATAAGAACTCATACCATGTTCAGGCAACTAAATTTGGAAGATTCCTGTAATGAATTTAGTTGTCTTGAACATTTTTTTATTTCAATGGTAAAATATTTGTTATAATAATCGTGAAGAAAAGAGGCATGCTATGGAACTTTTATTTTTAGGAACTGGAGCCGGACTTCCTAGTAAGGGAAGAAATGTCAGCTCACTTGCCTTGAAACTATTAGATGAATTAAATGAGATTTGGTTATTTGATTGTGGTGAAGCAACCCAACATCAAATCTTAAAGACGAGTCTAAAACCTCGTAAAATTCGTAAAGTTTTTATTAGTCATCTCCATGGAGATCATATCTTTGGGCTGCCTGGTTTCTTATCTAGTCGGTCTTTTCAAATAGCTGAACGAGAAGACTTGACAGTATTTGGTCCGCCAGGCTTAAGAAATTATATTCAATCGAGTTTGAAATTCTCAAAAAGCAAACTCTTGTATCCTTTGAAAATAGTCGAGCTTGATCCTCAAGGGGGTAAACTTCAACTCAATGGTCACTGGACGATGGAATATTTACCACTGGATCATGGTACTTTATCTTTTGGGTTTAGAGTCATTGAACCAGATCAACCAGGGCAACTATTAATGGATAAGTTAGCTAAGTATCAGGTGCCAAATGGACCTCTATTGGGCCAACTCAAGCAAGGAAAGCAAGTTCAGCTGCCAGATGGTCAAATCCTTGATGGTAAGGATTTTATTGGACCGAAAAAAGCGGGGCGGATTGTAACAATTCTAGGCGACAGTCGTCCTTGTTCTAACAGTGTCATTCTAGCTAAGCAGGCAGATTGCTTGGTACATGAAGCGACACATCGTGCCAATGAACATAAAATGGCTCATCAATATCATCATTCTACTAGCCAACAAGCTGCGAATATTGCCAAACAAGCACAAGTGAAACATTTATTACTCAACCATATTTCCGCCCGTTATTTAGGTCAAGATATTCAACAATTACAGGCTGAAGCTGGAAAGACATTCGCTTCGGTCAAAGTGGTGAACGATTTCGACCAGATTTCAATCAAAGGATAGGTGGAACCATGCAAAATTCTGTCATCATCATTACTGGAGCTTCCAGCGGGATTGGCCGGCAAATTGCTTTAGATTTAGCCCAGCAGGGTAAATATGACTTGATTTTAGTAGGTCGTAACCAACAACGCTTAATGGATGTAGTGGCAACCATTCAGCAAACAACGCCTACTAAAGCCTGGCCTTATCGATATGACTTGAGCCAGGCTGAACAAATCGATCAGTTCATTGAAGACATTGATTCATCTTTTCAGCGAATCGATGCGCTGATTGCCTGTGCGGGTTATGGTCAGTTCAAATTGGCGATTGAATTTACATATCAAGAAATGATGGCCATGTTTAAGGTGAACACTTTAGGGACCATGTATCTAACCACTCGCCTGGCACAAAGGATGGTAGACCAGGGATTTGGCCAGATTACCATAATCGCTTCAGTGGCTGGGCAGATGGCGACGATGAGATCTAGCGTGTATTCTGCTAGTAAATTTGCTATAATTGGTTATGCAAATAGTCTACGCTTAGAATTGAAGCGAAAGGGGATTTCTGTGACGGTGGTCAACCCTGGGCCCGTAGCGACGCCTTTTTTCGCGACCAGTCCAGAATTAATCACCTATTATCAAAAAGTGAAACGATTCTTGATTTCTCCCCAATACGTAAGCAAAAAAGTAATTGACAATCTCTGTGCAAGAAAAGCTAAGAGAGATTACCCTGCCTTGCTACTTTAATCTGTTGCATCTATGCTATAAGCTATTTCCCAACTTTGGTGACTTCGTGTCCAGTGAGATTTTAAATTTTAAGGAGGATTTGTGATGAAAGAACAATGGAAAGTGATTACCATGATTATTGCTTTAATTTTAGTGGTGGTCTTTGCCTTACAAAATACCCGCGCCGTTCTAGTTGATTTATTTGTAGTGAATTTTCAAGTTCCTTTAGTGTTGGTGATTTTATTTAGTCTACTTGTGGGAGTGATTGTTGGCTTATTGACTTCCATGGCGGCTATCCAGTCCAACCGTAAAGATAATACCAGCTTGAATAAAGAACTTGACAGCTTGAAACGGACTCATCAAGAAAACCTAAATGAAAAAGATGCACAAATCCGTCAACTCCGTGAAGAGATTGAGCAGCAACGTCACATTGCTACTTATGAATCAGAAAGTGTTGAAAGCCATACAACAGAAACGGATTTTAATCATCATGAAGCAAGTCAATCCGACGACCCGTCTCTGGCTGAAGAGGATAATTCATATGTAACGGATCAAAAACTTTAGTCAAGAAGGAGGTCTCTGAGTGAGATACAATCTAGCGAAGAAAGATTGGCAACTTCCTTCACAAAATTATACCGACAATCAAAAAGCATTTCTTAAAGAAGCCGGCAATCAATTTTCGCCAGCTTTTTTGCGTTTAGTCGTTCAGCGTGGGATTGAAAGTCTGCCGGACTTAAAGGAATTTATCCAAGCTCAACCTCAATTGTTTCATGATCCTCATTTGCTTCATGAGATGGATGTTGCCGTGGAGCGAATTCAACAAGCGATTATTGAACAAGAGGCTATTTTAGTTTATGGAGATTACGATGCCGATGGGATTACTTCCACACTGATTCTTAGTGAAGCTTTAGAATCGTTGGGTGCAAGAGTTGAGGTCTATTTGCCCGATCGTTTTGCCGATGGATATGGCCCCAATCCTGAACGATACCAAGCATTTATCGATCAAGGTATTCAGTTGATTATAACTTGTGATAATGGGGTAGCTGGCTTCGATGCACTAGCCCTGGCCAAAGAAGCCCAAGTGGATGTTATTGTGACCGATCATCATCAAATCCAAGATCGGTTGCCCGAAGCTTATGCAATAATTCATCCTTGTCACCCAGAGGGTACTTATCCATTCTCTGATTTATCAGGAGCTGGGGTCGCCTTGAAGTTAGCTTCCGCCTTATTAGATGAGGTCCCGGCCGAAGCCTTAGAATTAGCTATGATTGGAACTATCGCCGATATGGTCTCATTAACTGATGAGAATCGAACGATTGTCAAGAGTGGACTCAGCTTATTGAAACACAGTCAAAGACCGGGGATCATCGAATTGTTAAAGCGAGGTCAGGTAGAACTTGATGACCTAGATGAAGAGACGATTGGCTTTATTATTGGTCCACGCTTAAATGCCATGGGCCGACTCGCTAATCCTCGACCGGCCTACGATTTACTCGCCACTCATCAAGCAGCAGAAGCTAGTCTCTTGGCTGACTTGTTGGAGAAGACCAATCAACAACGGCAAGATATTGTTAATCAAATTATGACTGAGATTGAAGCCGAACTGGAAGGACAAGCCTTACCAAATATTATTATTGCAGCCGATGCTAATTGGCAGGCAGGGGTTTTAGGAATTGCTGCCGGACGTTTGTGTCAGACTTATCAGCGACCGGTGCTGCTTTTTCAATATTTTGAAGATCTCCAAGAATATAAGGGAAGTGGACGGAGTACGGCCGCGATTCACTTATTTAATATCTTAAAAACACAAGAACCCCATTTAAAATACTTTGGCGGACATGCCCAGGCAGCTGGAATGACGGTGACTGAGACGAATTGGTCAGTATTTAAGTCCGGTTTAGAAGAGACAATGCTAGCTTATCAAGAGCAACTGGCTATTCCACCAAGCATCAATATTGATCTGGTATTAAGGGTTGAAGAATTGACCGTGGATTTCATTCAAGAAATGAATTTATTAGGGCCCTTTGGTATGGATAATGCCAAGCCGTTAATTTTATTGGGGGATGTTGAACTTGAATCTGTTCGGTTTTTAGGCAACGACAGCCAACATCTCAAATTGAATTTTACCAATCAAGATAAGTCTGCAGTCGGTCAAGCGATTGGTTTCCATAAAGCAGACCAAGGAGAATTTTTGAATGAGGGGCAAAAAATTTCTTTGGTGGGTCAGGCTAGTATTAATCAATTTAGAAACCAGAGCCAGGCTCAAATTGTGATTGAAGATCTGGGGATCCGTGGCCAACAATGGATTGATTGGCGGTCTTCAACCGTCGATGAGAATATCTTTCAATTCGATCAGGCTTTATATTTATTTACTAGTCAGACTTTATTAACTAAATATCAAGAGCATTTATTAACTGATAGTCGCGCCATACTATTAAATGAGCAGACTCTGGAATCTCAGTGGCAAGATTTAGAAAACTTAGTCATCTTCCAGTTGCCAAAGCGCCTCGAAGATTTACAGAGAATTCTGGAAAATCACTCTTGGCGTCGGATTATTCTGGCGAGTTATCATCAGGGTTCTAAATATTTGGCAGGTAATCCGACCTATCAAAGTGTCAAGAAATTTTATCTATGGCAGATGAGTCAAGAAGCTTATCCAATCCGGACTAGCCTACCGATGATATCAACTCGTTTAAATATACCGGTAATTCAATTGAAAGTCTTGATTATGATGTTTTTCGAAGCAGGATTTGTTACAATAAAGGATGGTTGGATACAGAATATAGATCCAAGCCAGCATGAGAAGATTGATATCTTCTCTTTACCGAGTTACCAGACTTACCTAGCGAGTCTAGAAGCTGAAGCGTTATTAAATTTCCAACCTTTGCAGGTTGTGAAAGAGTATTTTGAAGGGAAGAAGATCAATGATTGATTTAAAAAACTATGTTGCCCGTGTTGATAATTATCCAAGTGAGGGTATCATCTTTCGCGATATCACGCCACTCATGGCGGATGGCCCAGCTTTCTCCTATGCAACTCAACAAATCGTTGACTATGCCAAAGATTTGCAAGTAAATGTTGTGACTGGACCCGAAGCACGTGGCTTTATTGTAGGTTGCCCGGTTGCTTACGCTTTGGAAATTGGCTTTGCTCCAGTCAGAAAACGGGGCAAACTACCTCGCGAAGTCATAGAAGTGGAATATGATTTAGAATATGGCACTGATATTTTGGCCATTCACAAAGATGCTATTCAACCCGGACAAAGAGTCCTGATTATTGATGATCTATTAGCTACTGGCGGAACCATGAAAGCGACCATTGAACTCGTAGAAAAATTAGGTGGGATTGTCGCTGGTTGTGCCTTCTTAATTGAGTTAGTCGACTTAAATGGTAAAGACAAGCTCAAAGGCTATCAATATAAAGCCTTAATGAAATACTAAATCGGCGATGAAAAGTCTATTTTTATCATTGGTCAGACTGGTTGATAGTGTGTTTTAGCGTAAATTATTAAATGAATGATTTGAGCTATACTTTAAGGTTCACTGATCCACGAAATAAGCCCTTGCCATTTGGTTGGCAAGGGCTTAGAAAGAAGTGGATTTTTCTTGTTGATGGGTTGATGGAGGGTACAAATTGGTGACTTCAATCTCTTTCAATCAGGCGAACTGAGTGAGACTCGTATCATAAAATTGAAAAATAGCCTCTAATCAGTCTAAATATCGATTAAAATTCTCGGTATAAGGCAACGACCTTTCCTAGGATACTGACTTGATTAAGGATAATATCTTCCATGAAGTCATTTTCAGGTCGGAGTATATAATAACCATCTTTTTTATAGAATCGTTTGCAGGTTGCTTCATCTTCCATGGTCATGGCAACTACAATGTCCCCATTATTAGCCTGGCTCTGCTTACGGACGGTTATCAAGTCACCATCGAGGATACCAATATTAATCATGCTTTCACCATTAATTTCAAGCATAAACAATTCGTCAGGATCAAATTTCTCTAAATGACTGGGAATCGGATAATAGTCGGTGGCATCTTCAACAGCAAGAATAGGACTGCCGGCAGCAACTCGTCCTAATAGGGGAATCGAAGCTGGCTGCTGATTGAGTCCCAATGCTTGAAAACCTTGTTCGGTTAGTTCAATGGCTCGGGTTAAGCTGGGGTCGCGACTGATAAAGCCATTTTGTTCTAAGCGAGACAAGTGGCCATGCACCGTCGACGTCGAAGCCAGACCCACTTCAGCGGCAATTTCGCGGACGGTTGGTGGATAGCCTTTACATTCAATTGTTTCATGAATGGATTTAAGAATATTTAATTGTTTTTGGCTAATTTTTGTCATAAGCGTTGTACCTTTCTATTTCTTAATGTTATTATAACAAAGATAAAGTGATGAAGCAAACAAATGTTCGCTGAAAGGAGATTCTATGTTAGAGAAAGAAAAGATGGATCGATTAAATTATTTAGCTCGAAAGAAAAAGACCGAATCATTGACTGACGCTGAATTGAAAGAACAAGTCACCCTTCGTAAAGAGTACTTACAAGCTTTCAGACGTGGTATGCGCAATCATATCGAAGGAATAAAAATCGTCGATTCTGAAGGAAATGACCTTACCTCGGCTAAAGTCAAAAAAATTCAAAAAGATAAAGGCTTACATCGACCTTAAATTTTACTTGGTTTTAAACTCATTTTTTAGTACAATATTTAAGATGTTAATTGAAGGAGGGATAGGATGGAAACTTGGGTATGGATCTTGATTGTTTTATTAGCCCTTATTGGAGGACTGATTGGCGGATTCTTTATTTCACGTAAATACATGATGGATTATTTTAAAGAAAATCCACCGATTGATGAACGTATGATTATGACAATGATGGCCCAAATGGGACAAAAACCATCACAAAAGAAAGTTAAACAAATTATGGCTTCAATGAAGATGCAATCTAAATAGCTTTGTTTGAAAACTCATTTTTGTGGAAAGAAATATAATAAGCCAATTTTTCGCTCAAAGGGCAGAAAAAGGGTAAACATAACCAAAAGAAAAAGAGTTGCTAGCTCGAGTAGGCAACTCTTTTTGCTTTTATAAGATAAATTCTAACTGCTGCAGTTAAGGCTTGCTCCGCCGAAGTGGAATATTTTACATTGTCTTTTTCTTTTTGGGAATATATTTATAATCCGGATTATTTAATTTATCCAGGCGGTCAAACTCTTCAGCAATTTGTTGATCAATGGCTGCCAAATCAGCTTTTTTATATTTTTTGCCTTCAATATAGGGAATGGCTGGTCCAAAGGCGATGCGAGCTTTGCGACGACTGATAAATTGCCAGAAATTGCTTGGCGGTTGAATGGATACCGGAATAATCGCTTTGTGGCTTAAAGTTTGAATAAAGGCAGTTCCCCCTTTGACCTCTGTGGAGTAACGAGAGCCGGTGGGAAAGATACCCAAGTCAAGTCCATCTGCTAAGAGTTTGACCGAGTGTTTAATGACTTTGGTCGATGGCTTATCCCGATTGACTGGGAATACATGGGCTGATTTTAATAATGCTGCCAGCGGTTTAAATTTAAAAATTGATTCTTTAGCCATAAAAGCAATCGTTCTGTCTTTCAAATTAATGGCAAGATAGAAGGGATCAGTGGCAGACCGATGGGTCGCTGCAAAGATGACACTGTCGTCTTTAGGGATATTCTCGAGTCCCTGGATAAGCGGTCGCCCATTTAATAACTTAAATAGACCTGATATAATAGTAATGAAAAAATGGTACATGTTTGGCTATCCTTTCTTCAAAAGTATTCTCATTGTATCAATTTATAATTTATCATGCTAGTCTGGAGGGATGATTATGCTTTATTGTATTCTAAGCTTATTCATGATGCTGAATTTATCCATCATGAATTCTCCGGTTAAGTTAGTATCTATCCTACCTAGTGATCAGGAATTGTTTACCCAAGGCTTTACAGTTGATAAGCAAGGACGGATTTTAATCGGATCGGGACAATATGATCAGTCACAATTGGGTTATTTAAATCCTGACACGGGGACTTTAGAGAGTAAAGTGAAGTTGGCCAATGAATATTTCGGTGAAGGCATTACGGATACACCTTATGGTATTTGGCAATTGACTTGGAAATCTGGCAAGGCTTTCCTCTGGGATGATCAAAGTTTCGAGCTGACTAAGGAAGTGGCCTATGATACTGAAGGATGGGGTTTAACTTATGATGCTCAAGCCGATGTCTTATGGATGTCTGATGGTAGCTCTACGCTTTATCAACGAGATGCCCAAAATTTTGATCTGTTAGCCAAAATTCAAGTCCATTTAGATGAAGAACCGGTTGAATTATTAAATGAATTGGAGTACGCCAATGGTTTAATTTATGCCAATGTGTGGTATAGTAATTCTATTGTCGCTATCGATGGGAATACAGGCGAGGTTAAGAAAGTGTATGACCTTTCACCTATTATTGACCAGGCAAAAATTTCACCCAGCCAGCGCCAAACTATGGATGTTTTAAATGGTATTGCCCATATCAAAGACAATTTGTTTTATTTAACTGGAAAATACTATCCGATTATTTTTGAAGTTGAATTGAATTAAAGGAGGAAATTTATGAATGAAGCGAAAGCCCCAGTCTGGTATGAACCGCTTAAAACTGAGAAACACACCGGGGCCCGTTTAGGAATTTTACATACCCCGCATGGAAGTTTTGAAACGCCGATGTATATGCCGGTAGGTACTTTAGCCACAGTCAAGTCTTTGTCGCCAGAGGAATTAAAAGAGATGGGTGCTGGAGTCATCTTGTCCAACACTTATCATCTATGGTTAAGACCTGGAGAAGATATTGTCGAAGAAGCCGGAGGCTTGCACCAATTTATGAATTGGGATCAAGGAATATTGACTGATTCAGGTGGATTTCAAGTCTTTTCATTGAGTGACATTCGTCAAATCAAAGAAGAGGGCGTGTACTTTCGCAATCATATTTCTGGCGAACGATTATTCCTCTCACCAGAAAAAGCGATCCATATTGAAAATGCCCTCGGGGCTGATATTATCATGAGTTTCGATGAATGCCCAGATTTCCATCAATCTTATGACTATGTAAAGAATTCCATTGCCCGGACAACACGCTGGGCAGAACGTGGCCTGCAAGCTCATAAACACCCTGACCGGCAAGCTCTTTTCGGCATTTGTCAAGGCGCAGGTTATAAAGATTTACGATTAAGTCATGTGCGAGATATGGTCAGTCTAGATTTCCCCGGTTATTCGATCGGTGGCTTGTCGGTCGGCGAGACCAAAGAAGAAATGAACGCCGTGCTAGATTATTTGGTGCCCGAATTACCTGATAATAAACCGCGTTATCTAATGGGTGTGGGTTCTCCAGATGCTTTAATTGATGGGGTGATTCGTGGTACTGATATGTTTGACTGTGTGCTAGCTACGCGAATTGCTCGTAATGGGACTTGTATGACCCATGATGGACGTCTAGTCGTGAAGAATGCCAAATATGCTCGTGATTTCAAGCCGATTGATTCAGATTGCGATTGCTATACCTGTCAACATTACAGTCGAGCTTATATTCGTCATTTATTTAAAGCGGATGAGATATTCGGTTTGCGCTTGGCTTCAATTCATAATACCTATTTCTTGTTACAATTGATGCGGGATGTCCGTCAAGCGATTCGCGATGATAATCTCTTGGAATTTAGACAAGCCTTCTTTGAACGTTATGGTTACTTCAAGGCCAACGCACCAGCTTTCTAAAATAATCGCCATCATAGGATAAACATGTTACAATAAATAATAAAAAAAGAGGAGTTTTATCATGAATATGTTAGTTAATTTAGTTCCCTTGTTGTTAATGTTTGTGGTCATGTACTTCTTAATGATTAGACCCCAAAAGAAACAAATGGAAGAAAAGAAAAATATGCTTTCTTCACTTCGTCCGGGTCAAGAAGTAGTGACTATTGGCGGTCTTCACGGACTAGTTGAAGAGGTCCAACATGATACCAATAAAATTGTGATTGACTGTGAAGGAGTTTACTTAACTTTCGAACTTTCAGCGATTGCCAAAGTTGTTGACACTCCAGCGGCCACCAATGCGACAGTTTCAGTCAAGGATTTATCCCCTGAAGAGCATTCAGAAGAAATAGAAGTCGTTGAAGGCGACATTGAAGAAGATCCACAAGAAAATAAATAACAAAATCGTGAGACGACTAGATTTAACGGCTGGTCGTCTTTTTTGTTGACAATTTTGCGAATCTTAAAAGTCATTTCTGATGAATATTTAACCCTAAATGAAATATAGGTCTTGAGTATACGAACAAATGTTTGTATACTAGACCAAAAGGAGGGTTGGTGATGAAATATGGGATGTTAGAATTTGCGGATCCTTTACCAGATCTTAGTAAGAAGATTCTTCATGTAGATATGGATGCTTTTTATGCGTCGATTGAAATATTAAAGCGTCCAGAATTAAAACATAAACCGGTTGTGATTGCCAAGCATCCAAATTTAACTGGTGGAAGGGGCATTGTTTCGACCTGCAATTATGTAGCCCGTCAATACGGCATTCATTCGGCCATGCCAGCGATCGAAGCATACCGTCGTTGTCCTCGAGCTATCTTTATTAAAGGAGATATGTCAACTTATCGGCAAGTTTCACAAAATATTCGGCAGATATTTTATCGCTATACCGATCTGGTGCAGCCCGTTTCTCTTGATGAAGCCTATCTCGATATTAGTCAGAATCATTTTAATTGTCCTAGTGCCACGTTGATTGGTCAAGCCATTCAACAGGAAATTCGGCGAGAAACCGGTCTTACCTGTTCAGTAGGGATTTCTTATAATAAATTTTTGGCTAAAGTGGCCTCAGATTTTCAGAAACCTTTCGGTTTGACCGTTATCGAGCCTGAACAAGCCCACGTATTTCTGATGAAGTTGCCGATTGAACATTTCCATGGGGTTGGGACCAAGACCCAATTCTTACTTAAAGAAATGAATGTTGCTGATGGTTTCGATTTATATCAGCTTAGCCTGGAAGAGTTAGAAAAGCACTTTGGTAAAGCCGGTTTATCTTTATATTATAAGGTCAGAGGGATTGCGAGTAACCGGGTAGAAGCTTCACGTTTAAGAAAATCTCTGGGCAAAGAACGAACTTTTCTAAATTTCTTAACGGCCGAAGAACAAGTCATGGCGAGTTTAACTGAACTTAGTCAAGAGGTAGGAGGGCATTTAATTAAAGAAAGCTTGAAAGCCTATACCGTGACTTTAAAAGTGCGAACCGCAGATTTTCAGACTGTAACCCGTCAGCATTCTCTAACCCAACCAATCAAAAATGACCAACAGATTCTCGAAAATGTGATAGAATTATGGCGAAGCCTTAATTTATTAGGAGAAAAAATACGATTATTAGGAGTTACTGTCTCAAATTTCGACCGAAGTTTGGAACAAGAATGCCTATTAAATATATAGGGGTGGAATGATAATAGAATTTTTTGAGAATTTAGGGCCTGTTGGTCAAGCCTTGATTGGGGGGATCTTTACCTGGTTATGTACGGTATTGGGTTCGGCTTTCGTCTTCTTTATGAAAGATGTGAACGGTAAAGTTCTGGCAATGATGCAAGGATTTGCTGCAGGAGTCATGATTGCTGCTTCGTTTTGGTCTTTACTAGCGCCTGCCTTAGAATATGCGGCAGCTAATAGTCATGGTCTGCCAGTATGGCTGCCGGTCGCTTTTGGTTTTATCCTCGGGGGCTTTTTTTTAAGACTTTTGGATGTCATGGTGCCCCATGTCCATTATGCAGAGGATCATGGCGATACGAATCCTAATCAAAATCGTCTCTCTCGGACGACCTTATTATTCCTTGCAGTGACGATTCATAACTTTCCTGAAGGGCTGGCGGTGGGTGTCGCTTTTGCCGCCGCAGCGCTTCACCAAGATTCAGCGACCCTCGCTGGTGCGATTGCCTTGACGATTGGGATTGGGATTCAGAATATTCCCGAAGGCTCGGCACTTTCCTTACCGATTCGCGGAACAGGACGTAGCAAGTGGGATTCCTTTAAACTTGGCCAAGCTTCCGCCCTCGTTGAACCTGTTGGCGCCGTGTTGGGGGCCTTTGGCGTTCTTCTAGTGACTAGTTTAATGCCTTATGCCTTATCTTTTGCCGCCGGTGCGATGATCTTCGTGGTGGTCGAAGAATTAATCCCAGAATCTCAAGCCTCCAATTACACCGACTTAGCCACCCTAAGTTTGATGGGCGGCTTTACGATTATGATGATTCTAGACGTGGCCTTAGGCTAAGCTTTAAAATTCTTAGCGTGAAATCTAAAGTAGCAGGCTCGATTAAATATGATATACTAAATGTATCATTAAAAGATGTGAGGTTAAGCGATGTCTAAATTAAATGATGTAATTAACTATATTGAAACTCTACCAATTGGCGAACGTATTTCAGTTCGCGGCGTGGCCCGTAAGCTTTCGATTAGTGAGGGAACCGTGTATCGGGCCATCAAGCAGGCGGAGTCTCAAGGTTTGGTGACAACCATTGAGCGGGTGGCCACCATACGAATCGAGAAAAAGAAAAAAATCTCAGAAATGCTGACCTTTGATGAAATTGTCAGAATCATTGATGGTGAAGTTCTAGGTGGGGAAGCTGGCTTACATCAACATCTTAATAAATTTATTATCGGGGCGATGACCGAAGAATCGATGAAGCGGTATTTTGACAAGAATTCGATGATCATTGTCGGTAACCGGGAATCGGTTCAAGAATTAGCCCTGAATAACCAAGTCGCTGTCTTGATTACGGGTGGATTTAAGACCAGCCAGAAGATTATCCAACTAGCTAATGATTTGTCCTTACCTTTAATTTCTTGTGAACATGATACTTATACGGTAGCTAGTCTGATTAACCGGTCAATCATTAATCAAGAAATAAAAAAAGAAATTCTAACGGTGAATGAGATCTTTACGCCGATTGAAGAAACTTATGCCTTGGAACCCAGTGATACGATTCAACGCTTTTATGAATTGGCAGATCAATCAGGCCTCTCGCGTTTTCCGGTTCATCACCATCAGCGCTTAGTAGGAGTCGTTACCGCCAAGGATATTATTGGTAAAGAACAGTCTACCAGTATCGAACGGGTAATGACGAAGAAAGTCGTTACAGTCAATAAGCATACGTCGGTAGCCAGTGTGTCTTATAAGATGGTTTGGGAAGATATCGAAATGATACCGGTGATTGAAGATAACTATCATTTAGCTGGTGTAGTTTCTCGTCAAGATGTGATGAAAGCCATGCAGATGATTCAACAACAGCCACAAATCAACAATACTTTTGAAGATGAAATTATGATGACGCTGACGGATTATCCTTTGAACAATCTTCATCGTCATTATGATTATCAAGTTGAGATTCAACCGCGGATGATCAACAATTCAGGGACAGTTTCCTATGGGATTCTCTGTGAGGTTATTACTTACGCGTCACGTAAGAAATTGATTGAGAAGACCAAACACAATAGTATCATCGAGAAGATGGATTTAAACTATTTCTCCCATATTCAGCTGGGGTCTAATGTCCAAATTAAGGTAGAAATCTTTAATATTAATCGGCGACAAGCGCTCATGCAGGTCGACTTGTTTAATCAGAATTCTTTAGCGGCCAAGGCAATCATCTCGGCCCAAATTATTGATAAAGGATAGGTAGTCTATGTATATAACTCAGCAAGAAGTAGAAAAATTTATCAAACTGGTTTCATCTTATGAAACGATTATTATTCACCGTCACCAACGGCCAGACCCTGATGCCCTAGGATCTCAACTTGGTTTGAAGCATTTATTAAGTAAGGCTTTTCCTCAAAAACGTGTGTTAGCTGCGGGTAGTAAGAGCCGAGGCTTAGAATGGCTTGGGGCTATGGATAAAGTTAGCAAAGAAGATTATGCTCAAGCTTTAGTGATTATCTGTGACACAGCTAACGAAGAAAGAATTGATGGCAAATATTATTCTTTAGGTCAAAAAATAATTAAAATTGACCACCATCCCCTAGTAGAAGATTTTGGGGATTTGCAAATCATTTATCCTCAAGCCAGCTCAACCAGTGAAATTATCGGACAACTGGCTCAAGCCAAAAGTGAGTTATTACCGATGGATGCCCAAATAGCTCGCTTATTGTATGCGGGTATCGTGGGGGATACGGGCCGCTTTATGTTCCGCTCAACTAGCGCCGATACCTTTAAGATTGCAGCTTGGCTTAGTCAATATGATTTTGATCGTTATGACATTAATAATCAATTCCAGTTATTAAGTTATCAGCAAGCCAAATTTGAAGGTTACTTTTTTGATCACTTACAAATCAATGATTCTGGTGTGGCTTGGTTGTCAATTCCAATTGCGTTACGTCAACAATATGGATTGACCGAAGAAGATACTAATTTATTTGTCAATCTGCCGAGTCGGATTCGTGATGTGCAAACTTGGGTTATTTTTGTTGAGCAGGATACCCAACCGTCTTATTGGCGCTGTCGCATTCGTTCCAAAGGATCCAGCATTAATCAAATTGCTAGTCTTCATGAAGGTGGCGGTCATCCTTTGGCTAGTGGCGCCAATGTATACAGTGAAGAAGAGAAGATGATATTAATTCAAGAACTTTCGCAAGTTAGTCTAGCAGATTCAAAAGCCTGAAAGCCATGGGCTAGGCTTAACCCATTGTGATTCAATCTATTTTATAAATTTTTCAATCTGACTGATAGGGTCGTCTATGACAAATAGACGATGATATCAGTTTTTTTATTTGATTGATTTACTTAAAGAGGCAATCGGCTACAAGTCACCCAGCTTAAATCAAAAAGAGAGACCTGATCTCATATGTAGGCTTTACGAGTTAGGAGCTAAATTACCCATAATTGTTCTCTTTGATAAACTTTTTTCTTGAAATTTGTTAAGCGAGATGATATATTAACCAAGTAAACAATTAACAATGTTAAGTAATAACAGTGTTAAGTATTTTTGGAAGGAGTATATCATGAAGAAGGAATTACTCGAACAGATATATCAAGTCCATGTGGGACTGAGTCGTTTCCCCATTTTTAATTATTGTAGTCAAATTCCCCACGGAGAATATTTATTGCTCCAATACTTAGATCGGCATGCCCAAGAACTAGACATGTTAACCGTCAGTCAGATGGCTAAAACTTTTAATATTTCTGCGCCGGCAGTCTCGCGGGCGAGTAGAAACTTAATTGATCGCGGATGGGTCCAACGCCAAGAGAATCCGAATGATCGACGAATTATTTATATGAGCTTGACACCGTCTGGACAACAACATTTCAATGCCCAAAACAAGATATTTCAAGAGAAAATGGAAGCCATTTTCGGTCAATTGTCTGAAGAAGAATTAAAGACTTGGGTTGAAATTGGCCAAAAGATTGAAGCTCTTATGAGCCAAGAATTTAAGAATTAGAATGAAGAGGTGACTTATGCGAAATTTATGGCAACAATTAAAACCCTATCGATGGTTAATCTTATTAATCATGCTCTTCCATGTCGGACGAGCCTATACAACCTTGCTTTTGCCTGATTATACTTCACGTTTAATCGATATTGGTATTCAGAACTCTGGCTTTGAGTATGCCGTTCCACTAGAAATCACTGCTCAGGATGCGCAAAGATTAAGCGAAATGATGACTCCTGCTGAACAAGAAGTCTTAGCCAGTAATTACCAACAGACCGATCATCAGACGCTTCGCTTGAATGATCAAATTGCCAAGGATGATCAGGCACTGAAAGATTTAGAAAAGAGTTTGTTAGAACCGATTGCCGTGCTGGAATTTCTGAATAAAAGTTCGGGAACAGAGACTTCATCCAGCTTTGGAAATATGAATCCTCAGATGTTAAGTCAAATCCCTAAAACTCAATTGCGTTCGATGTTTAAGAAGCAAATTGAAAAGATGGACCAAAATATGCTTCGATCCGCCGCGGTTAATTTCGTCAAAGACCAGTATGAAGCGAGTGGCAATGATTTGCAGGCCTATCAATGGCAATATCTTTTCCGCGAAGGTGGCCAAATGTTAATGATTACTTTGGCTTCGATTCTGGTAGCAGTCGGTGCCCATTTCTTTGCCTCACGGATTTCAGCGGATCTTGGTTATAATTTGCGCGAACAAATTTATCGAAAGGTCTTAAGCTTTTCTCATTATGAAATCGATCGATTCTCTACCACTTCTTTAATTACTCGTTCAACGAATGATATTCAACAAATTTCAACGACAATGACAGTGATTTTGCGCTTTGCCTTATTTGCCCCAGTGATGGCTGCCGGGGGTATCTATCACGTGATCCGTACTGGAACCAGTTTATCCTGGATTATTGTGCTAGCTGTTTTGGCGGTCGTGATTATTGTTGGTGGCTTATTAGTGTTAACCATGCCGAAATTTAAAATTATGCAGAAACAAGTAGATGGACTCAATTTGGTCGCCCGAGAAATCCTAACTGGACTACAAGTCATTCGATCTTTTGGTCGGCAAGAACTTGAAACCCAACGTTTCGATACGGCAAATAGTGACTTAAAAAGAACCATGCTCTTCGTCAATCGGACCATGTCAATGATGATGCCACTAATGATGTTAATCATGAATGCAACATCAATCTTAATCGTTTGGGTTGCCGGCCATCAAATTGCATCGGGTGGGATTATGGTTGGTCAGATGACTGCCTTTATCTCTTATACCATGCAGATTATTTTTTCCTTTATGATTTTCTCGATGATGGCAGTGCTCTTACCACGGGCGGTAGTATCTTCTGACCGGGTCGCTGAAGTCATTGATTCACCGATTCAAATTCACGATGCCGATCAAGTTCAACATATTGATCAAGCTCATGGCCAGGTTGAATTCAATCAAGTCTCATTCCGTTATCCAGGAGCCAAACAAGATAGTATCAGTCAAGTTTCATTTAGGGCCGAACCAGGTAAAACAACGGCCATCATTGGTAGTACAGGTAGTGGGAAGTCAACCTTGTTGAGTTTGCTCTTGCGTTTCTATGAAGTCAGTCAAGGAACAATTACAATTGACGGGGTAGATATCCGTCAATTAAGTCAGCATGATTTACGAGACTTAATTGGCTATGTTCCCCAAAAAGGGGTCTTATTCTCAGGTTCAGTCAGCTCAAATATTAAGTATAGCGATGATCAAATTGCTGATCCACAGATGGTGCAAGCAGCTAATATTGCAGCCGCCGATGAATTTATCCAAGAAATGGATGGAGAGTACCAGGCTAGTATCTCCCAGGGTGGAGCAAATGTCTCCGGTGGTCAGAAACAACGGTTATCGATTGCGCGCGCGATTGCTAAAGACCCAACGATTTATTTATTTGATGATTCTTTTTCTGCTTTGGATTATAAGACCGATGCGCAGGTTCGCCGTTCACTTGAACTAGTTACCAAAGAAGCGACAGTGATTATTGTTGCCCAACGCGTTTCGACGATCTTAGATGCAGACAATATTATTGTTCTTGAAGAGGGCAAGGTGATTGGTCAAGGAACGCATCAAACATTGATGACAACTTGTCCAGTGTATCAAGAGATTGCCCAATCTCAATTATCAGCTGCTGAAATTGAGCGATCAATGAAAGGGGGGAATTAAGATGGCCCAAGAAGAGAATAAAAATCAACAAAGTCAAGCAGGGCGTCCAGGCAGACCGGCTTTAGGATCGGTTGAGAAACCGAAGAATTTTTCCAAATCGATGGGTAAAATTCTACACGAGATTATGAAGTACCCTGCATCATTTGCGGTGGTGATTGTGACTGCCTTATTGTCTACCGTCTTTTCTATCGTCGGCCCCAAGGAATTAGGTAAGGCGATTACTGAATTGTTCAAAGGCCTGATGTTAAAAATCCAAGGTCAAGGTGATATTAATTTCGATAATGTTGGCCGAATTCTATTATTTGTTCTGGTTTTATATGTTATATCATCGATTTTTGGCATGGTGCAGGGCTATATTATGTCGACCATTACCCAAGATATTACTTTCAAATTAAGACAACGGATGACTGACAAGATTAATCGGATGCCAATGGCCTACTTCGAATCACGTCCTTATGGTGAAGTTCTCTCAAGAATTAGTAATGATATCGATACTTTATCGAACGGGATGAATCAAAGTATTACTACGTTAATTACCTCGATTGTGACCATGCTGGGTATTTTATACATGATGTTAACAATTTCTTGGCAAATGACTTTGATTGCCTTGATCATGATTCCGTTAAGCATGGGTGTCTTGGCTAGCTTAATGAAATTCTCCCAACAGTATTTCAAACAACAACAGAAATCTTTAGGAGTCATCAATGGCCAAATTGAAGAGAATATTGCGGGCCAAACCATTGTCCGAGCTTTTAACCAAAAACATAAGGTGTTGAGTGACTTTAATCTAGAGAACGAATCCCTTAAAGAATCCGCCTGGAAGTCCCAGTTCTTCTCTGGTTTAATGTTTCCAATTATGGATTTCATCTCCAACCTAGGTTATGTTGGGGTGGTCATCTCAGGGGTTTACTTTGCCCTTCATGGCCAGATTTCTGTAGGTGATATTCAAGCCTTCACCCAATATGTGAATCGGTTTACCCAACCTATGGGTCAGATGGCCCAAGTAGTTACCATGTTGCAATCAATGGCAGCCGCGGGTGAACGTGTCTATGAATTGTTGGAGGAAGAGGAAGAAGTAGCTAGTTCAGCCAATAAATTGCCTTTAGAAGATGTCGAAGGCCACATTAGCTTTGATCATATTCAATTTGCTTATAATCCAGGCCAAACAATCATTCATAATTTCTCTGCAGAGATTCAACCAGGACAGAAGGTTGCCTTAGTCGGACCAACAGGGGCTGGGAAATCAACCATTGTGAAATTATTAATGCGTTTCTATGAAGTGAATCAAGGTCAAATTTCTTTAGATCAGCATAATATTTTGGACTATGATCGTGAATCTTACCGGCAGGCAATTGCCATGGTTCTACAAGATACATGGTTATTTAAGGGCAGTATACGCGAGAATATTCGCTATGGTCGTCTTGATGCCAGCGATGAAGAAGTCCAAGCTGCTGCCCAACAAGCCCGAGCCCATCACTTTATCGAGGCATTACCAAATGGTTATGATTTTGAAATCAATGAAGAAGCGACCAATATTTCCCAAGGTCAAAAACAACTATTAACCATTGCTCGAGCCATATTGGCTGATCGGCCGGTGCTGATCCTGGATGAAGCCACCAGTTCGGTCGATACACGGACAGAGGTACTCATTCAAGAGGCGATGGATGAATTGATGATGGGACGGACCTCATTCATTATTGCCCACCGCTTATCAACCATTCGTAATGCTGATCTAATCTTATATATGGAGAAAGGTGATATTATCGAACAGGGCAGTCATCAGGAATTAATGGCGTTAAATGGCAAGTACAAGAATCTTTATCAGAGTCAATTTATTAATACAGAAGGAGTCGACTAAGATGAAAAAAATCTATACTACCGCAAAAATATACTTAATTCTAGGCTTGATTGCTGGCGTATTTTACCGTGAATATACGCGTTGGCAAGGTTTTACTGGTCAAAGTCAATTAAATGTGCTCCATACCCATCTCTTGGTTTTAGGAATGGTCTTCTTCTTAATTGTTTTAAGCCTTGATCGTCAATTTAACTTGCATGACCATGTTAAATTTAATCGTTTCTATCTTTCATATAATTTAGGCTTGATTTGGACGGTGACGATGATGCTTGTCAAAGGAATAATGACTGTTCAGGGATACGCTGATTCCGCGATGGTAAACGGAATCGCTGGTTTAGGTCATATTATTATTACCTTTGGCTTAGTTTGGTTCTTTGCCATGTTAAAAGACAGGGTCGGACAAGCTGCTTAAAACTTATAAATTTTGTGACCAAAAAAGAACACTGGAATTTTTCCAGTGTTCTTTATTTTATGATCGTGCTTTCAATTCTAGCCATACCATTGATGGGCATAGCCCTGCAACAAATCGATCGCTGCTTGAGGTTCAGCCATACCGGCTGGATAATTTGGAAAGTCCGGCGCTGGTAAGGATTGCCAACCCGCAATAATATGATCGACAAATTTCCAAGCCTGGACAATTTCTTGATAATGATTAAAGTTATTTAACTCACCTAAAATACATTCATAGATTAATCGTTCATAGTCAACCGGCATGGCGGCGACTTCTTCAGCAGTATATTCAAACTTAAAGGCAATCGATTCTGTTTGATGATCATAGCCTGGTTTTTTAGAATTGATGAAAAGTTGGTAATTTAAGTTTGGCCCAATTTCAATCCGTAAGCGGTTAGCTTGTGCTTCATTCTCCTCTTTATTAAAGACAATATTGATCACCGAAACTTTCCGTTGTAGTCTCTTCCCTGAACGGATAAAGAAGGGGACGTTCTGCCACTGTGGTAGATCTAGAAAGACCTTTGCCGCTAAGAAAGTTTCTGTGTTTGATTGGGGATCAACACCGGCTTCTTGACGGTAACCTGGCAAGTTTAATTGAGGATTAGGACCATATTGGCCCCGGATAACATTTTTCTTCAATTCTTCTAAATTAGCATAAGGCTTGAGGTGGGAGAGAACTTCAATTTTAGCTTGTCTCAGCGCATCCGAGCTATCATCTTCAGGTTCTTTCATGGCAGCTAGAGCCAGGATTTGTAAGAGATGATTTTGAATCATATCACGAATTACGCCGGAACTTTCATAGTAGTCTGCTCGTTTCTCGACACCGACCTCTTCATCCAAAGCAATTTGAACATGATTAATCCCTTTTGCATTCCATAGTCGTCGAAGCACATAATTGTTGAAACGCAAATAATGTAAAGAATGAACGATTTCTTTACCCAGGTAGTGGTCAATTCGATAGATTTGATCTTCCTCAAAGGATCGATTTAATTGTTTTTGTAATTCTTCTGCTGAAGCTAGATCATGACCGAATGGTTTCTCAATAATCAGCCGGCTATATCCTTGGTTGGCTAGTAGGCCTTGTTCCTTCATATGCTTGGTAATTTCTGGGAAAAGGCTAGGTGATAAAGAGATAAAGAAGACGCGATTATCTTGTGTTTGATATTCTTGATCTAATTGCTTTGCTAAATCATTTAATTTATAATATTGGTCTGCATTATGTACATCATGGGCTTGGTAATAAAAATGACTGACAAATTCATTAGCATCAATATGGTCTTCAATTTCCTTGGCAATACTCTTAAGAATGACTTCATGGAGATGTTCATCGGTCCATTCTCTTCGAGCCGTACAGATGACGGCAAAATGATCAGCAAGTTGTTTCTTTTTATATAAACGGTAAATAGCCGGGTACAATTTGCGGGTGGCTAAATCCCCAGTAGCTCCAAAAAGAAACAAAATTAGGCGGTTATCGTTCAATGCTATCCCTCCGTATGTTAGACAGTAAACATTATAGCTTAATTTAGCAATACTGACAATTTGATTAGGGATAAAATACTCAATATATTATAATAATTATGGAACTTGTAATAATAGGAGGAAATTATGGATATTCAAGACTTAAATATACAACATTATATCAAAGCTGCCTTAAGCAGCCTGAATTTTCAAAGTTTAAAGCCCGTTCAAGAACAAGTTATTCCACTTGCTTTAAAAGGAGAAAGTCTGATTGTTGAATCGCAAACCGGGTCAGGGAAGACCCATAGTTTCCTGATACCCTTAATGGACCAATTAAATAGTGAATTGGCTGAAGTTCAAGCCGTAGTGACCGCTCCCAGCCGCGAATTAGCCGAACAAATATATCAAATGGCTACTCAAATCAATGGATTTCGTCCGAATCCTTTAAGAATTGAGAACTATGTCGGTGGGACTGACAAAAAACGTCAATTAGATAAATTAGGCAGTCAAAATCAACCTCAGTTAGTGATTGGTACGCCAGGGCGAATCTTTGACCTCATGTCTGAACATGCTTTATGGGTTCAAACGAGCAGAGTGATGGTGGTAGATGAAGCGGATATGACTCTGGACATGGGCTTTTTGAATACTGTCGATGAAATTGCCTCACGCATGCCAGAAGATTTGCAAATGATGGTCTTCTCGGCAACGGTTCCTCAAGCCTTAGAAGTATTTCTAAATAAGTATATGGATCATCCGCAACGAATTAAAATAGAAAATCAAGATGTCATTAGTCCAACCATCCGCAATTACTTATTAAATACTAAGCAACAGGATCGAAAAGTCTTAACCTATGATTTGTTGACGAAGGGTCATCCATTTCTAGCCTTGGTCTTCACCAATACCAAGGAATACGCGGATCAATTAGTTGATTATTTAAGACATAGAGGGCTCAAAGTCGCTAAAATTCATGGCGATGTTGATTCCAGAGAACGTAAACGGATTATGCGTCAAATCCGCAATTTAGAATTTCAGTATGTGGTAGCGACCGATTTAGCCGCTCGGGGCATTGATATCCCGGGCATATCCCTGGTAATTAATACCGAATTGCCTCAGGACCTGGAATTCTTCGTTCATCGGGTTGGTCGTACAGGACGGAATGACTTACCTGGAGAAGCTTACACCTTCTATGACCCCGCGGAAGATCAAGCTATTGATCAATTAGAAGATAAAGGCATTCAATTTATTCCTGTCCGTTGGAAAGATGGTGAGTTGGTTGAAACACATCAACGTGACCGACGCCAACGACGTAAAGTAAAGGCAAAAGAGGACCTGCCCGAAATCAATCGTTTAGTTAATCGACAAAAACATAAAAAAGTCAAACCAGGTTATAAACGAAAACTCAAACAAAATATTAAAAAAATTCGTCGGGCCCATACTCAATCAAAATTTAATAAAAAATAAGAAAAGCTCTACATTTTTATTTCGAGCTTCTTCTGTTGGAAAAGATCTAAGCTCACTTGGTTTAGGTCTTTTTTGTTAAGAAGGTAAAAATATTAGTTTCAGCGAGTGTAGACTGGCTTATCAAAATAATTTATATCGATGGCCGTCAGAATACAAATACTTTCTAAAAAAAATAAGCTTCGTTGAAACTTTTTGTTCGCAATAGCAAAGTACTTTTCTTTAGCCACAGCTTAAATTTTGCTGATGAATAAACTTTTACTAAAAACACGAACGATTATAAAGATATTTTATGAATATTCGGTTTTTCTTTGAACTTCATGGCCTTGCATGTTACTTTAAGGGTGAAATAAGAAACTAAGAGAAGGGAATAAATCGATGGCGATTAGCTTAGATCAAGCATATGTTGCGAGTAGTCCAACAGGTGTGAGTGAATCGGGTGGAATATTCGGAATTTGGAACCACCCCCATGCACCTCAAATCACCTATTTCGGTCTGCATGCCTTGCAACATCGAGGACAAACCAGTGTCGGAATAACCAGTAGAGAGGGCGGACAAATTTATAACCATCGTGGTTTAGGTTTATTAAATCATGTCTTTAAACAAGAACATTTATTAAATGATTTAAAAGGCTCTTATGCTTTGGGCCATGTTCGGTCTGCCTCTCATTTAGATCGGGATGAGAATAGTAATATCCAACCGTTAAATTTCAAATTAAGTTATGGCTACTTAAGTCTTACCCATAATGGCAACATTACCAATGCTCAGACCTTGAGAAAACAATTAGAAAAGCAAGGAGCAGTCTTCCATTCGAGTTCGGATGCTGAATTATTAGTTCATCTGATGCAACATAGTTCTGAACAAGATATTGAGCGCAAATTGGTTGAGGCGGTTCAACATTTAACTGGGGGCTTTAACTTTGCTTTGTTAGTCGAAGATGGTCTATATGGGATTGTAGATCCTTCATGTTTCCGTCCTTTATTGATTGGTCGGGCCACAAATGGAGCCTTTATTCTAGCCAGTGAGACCTGCGCAATTTATAGTGTGGGGGCAGAGGTGATTGATATTGTCTCTGCAGGCCAATATGTCAAGATTGACCATGATGGCTATCAGATTCGTTCATATAAACCATCTTTAGGCATTAGTATTGAACCGATGGAATTTATTTATTTTGCTCGGCCGGATTCTGATATTTTTAATATTAATGTTCACTCAGCAAGAAAAGAAACCGGTAAAATTTTGGCCCAAGAAGCACCCGCCCCACAAGCTGATTTGGTCATAGGCGTGCCCAATTCCTCCTTATCTGCTGCGAGTGGCTTTGCTGAGGCGAGTGGTTTACCCTATGAAATGGGTCTAATTAAGCATCAATATATGGGACGCACCTTTATTCAGCCGACTCAGGCCATGCGTGAACAAGGCGTTAAGCAAAAATTATCAGCAGTACGAAAAATTGTCCAAGACAAGTCGATTGTTCTGGTAGATGATTCCATTGTTCGAGGAACGACTTCTAAAAGACTGGTCGTGCTACTGAAAGAAGCTGGTGCTCGCGAAATTCATATGCGGATAGCTAGCCCGCCGATTCGCTTTCCAAATTATTTTGGGATTGACGTTCAAACGAATCAGCAACTCATTGCTTCCAATCGAACGGTCAAGCAGATTTGCCAATATATTGGCGCTGATAGCCTGGCCTTCTTGTCAATTGACGGTCTGCGTCAAGGTATTCTAAGTCAAGATCATTCACATTCCATAGATATCTGTACCGCAGGTTTTAATGGACAGACGACAGCTGATTTAGGCGAATATCGCCAGGAATTTGAGAAGAATTTAACCCCATTGCAACAAAGAATATTAAAAGGAGAGAATGTAGATGAGTAAGGCATATCAACAGGCAGGTGTAGATATACATAAGGGTTATGAAGCAGTTCAACGGATGAAGAAACATGTACTTCGTACTCAACGTCCAGAAGTCATGAACGATTTAGGTAGTTTTGGCGCGCTTTTTGATTTATCTGGTAAGAAATTTGACCAACCTGTCTTGGTATCAGGAACTGATGGTGTTGGAACCAAGATTTTGCTGGCTCAACAAGCAGAGAAATTTGATACCATTGGCATTGATTGTGTAGCCATGTGTGTCAACGATGTATTAGCTCAAGGAGCAGAACCTCTCTTCTTCTTAGACTATCTAGCAGTTGGCCTGAACCAGCCAGAAACCATCGAACAAATCGTAGCAGGTGTCGCGGAAGGTTGTGTTCAAGCTGGAGCGGCTCTGATTGGCGGTGAAACCGCTGAAATGCCTGATTTGTATTCTGCGGATGAATTTGATTTAGCCGGATTTGTGGTTGGAATTGCTGATAAAACTCACTTGCTTGATGGTCAACAAGTTAAGGAAGGCGACCAACTCATTGGCTTAGCCAGTTCAGGAATTCATTCCAACGGTTATTCCTTGGTGCGTAAGATTCTTTTTAAAGACCATCAAATTGCTTTTACTGACCAATTACCGTCTGGTAGAACTGTGATTGAGACCCTATTAGAACCCACAAAAATCTATGTCAAAGAAGTCTTACCATGGGTTCAAGCGGGTAAAATTTCAGGAATCAGTCATATTACCGGAGGTGGCTTCTATGAGAATGTTCCTCGCATGTTCGCTCAGCAACTTAAGGCGAATATTCAATATGGATCTTGGGAAATCCCTGAAGTCTTCACTTGGTTAGAAGAATTAGGCCAACTTTCCAAGGAAGAGATGTTTAATGTCTTCAATATGGGGATTGGCATGGTTTTAGCGGTCGATACTAAATATAAGGAAGACATTCTAGCAGCCATTCCGGGAAGTCGTTGGATTGGTGAGGTCAGCGCGCTGGCTGCCGACGAAGAACAAGTTCAGATTGAGGGTTTATAGGATGAAATTAGCTCTGTTTGCCTCGGGTAATGGGGGCAATGTCATGGCCATTTTGAAAGCAATTGATCAGGGCCAGATTGAATCTCAGGCGGTAGCTCTAGTCTGCGATCAAGCTCAAGCCCCAGTCTTAAGTAAAGTGCAACCTTATTCTTTGGATATTTTACTGTGTCCACCTGAGGCGTATCCAAGTCGAAGCGCCTGGGAGCAAGAAATTATTGAATTCTTGAAAGAAAGACAGATTGATTTAGTTGTCTTAGCTGGTTTTATGCGGATATTGGGAAAAGGTCTGCTTCAAGCCTTCCCCCAACGGATTCTGAATATTCATCCATCCCTGTTGCCTTTATTTCCGGGCCGACAAGGTATTCTGGATGCTTATCAAGCAGGCGTTAATCAAACAGGAGTCACCATCCATTATGTAGATCAAGGGATTGATACGGGAGAGATTATTGCTCAAGAAAAGCTTACTATCCCCAAAGGAATGACGCTCGAAGAATTAGAGGAAGAAATTCATCGCATTGAACATCGTTTATATCCACAAGTTATTCAAGAAATTATTAAAGAATTGAAGGGAGAATCTCTGTGAAGAAGTATGCTTTATTGAGTGTGTCTGACAAGGCAGGTATTGTCGAACTGGCTCAAAGTTTGAGTCAACACGGTATTCAGCTCCTATCAACCGGAGGGACCTTTAAGGTGCTTGAAGAGGCCGGACTGAACGTTGAAGCCGTCGAAGAATATACGGGTTTTCCCGAAATGATGGATGGCCGGGTTAAGACTCTACATCCTAAGGTTCATGGGGGCCTGCTTCACTTGCGAGATAAATCAGACCACCTGGCCGCCTGTGAGAAGTTTGAAATTGCTGCGATTGACTATCTGGTGGTGAATCTCTACCCATTTAAGGAAACGATTCATAAAGAAAATGTCATTTTATCAGAAGCGATTGAAAATATTGATATCGGTGGTCCGTCAATGTTGCGCTCAGCTGCTAAGAATTATCAATCCGTCACTGTGGTCACTGATCCTAGAGATTATCCGTATCTCATTCAAGAACTGGACCGAGAGGGAAACACTTCCTTAGCTTTCCGAGCTTATTTGGCCCGCAAGGTCTTTCAATTAACTGCCCATTATGATGCCATGATTAGCGAATATTTGACGTCAGCGCATCAAGATTTGAGTTTCCCCGAACCACATCAATGGAATTATTTGACCTTGACCTATGATCAGGCGACTCCACTCCGCTACGGTGAGAATAGTCATCAAGCTGCGACTTTCTATCGGGCTATCAACCCGCCAGCTTTCTCATTAGCAGCGGCTCAACAATTACAGGGCAAACAGTTATCCTATAATAATTTAAGGGATGCTGATGCAGCTATTCGAATCGCTCGTGAATTTGACCAACCTTGCGCTGTGGCGGTGAAACATATGAATCCTTGTGGCGTTGCCCTCGGTGCCGATATTGAGCAAGCCTTTGCTAATTGTTATCAGGCAGACCCTGTTTCAATCTTCGGTGGGATTTTGGTTTTAAATCGTCCAGTAGAAGCCGACTTAGCTCAAAAACTGCAAGAAATCTTCCTGGAAATTATTATCGCGCCAGAATTTAGTTCAGAAGCCTTAGCCATTCTGGAAACTAAGAAAAATTTACGATTATTGAATTTGGATTTCTCAGCCAAATCATCTTTCTATCAGACTGAATACACCAGCATTATTGGAGGACTCTTAGGACAAGCAACGGATGCTTCTGATGAATTACCAGATTCGATTCAATCGAACCTACCGACTCAATGGACAGTGATGACCCAACGTCAACCGGATTTAGTTGAGCTGCAAGCGATGAATTTCGCCATGAAGGTGTGTAAGCATGTGAAATCGAATGCCATCGTGGTCAGCAATGGGGAAATGACCCTAGGCATTGGCGCGGGTCAAATGAATCGGGTTGGGGCGGCTGAAATTGCCCTTAAAGCAGCCAGTTCCAAATTATCTCAAGTTAAGCAACCTTTAGTCTTAGCCAGTGATGCCTTCTTTCCATTTGCAGATACGGTTGAATTAGCCCTGAAGTATGGTGTGTCAGCAATCATTCAACCCGGTGGATCGATCCGTGATCAAGATTCGGTCGAATTAGCAGACCAGCACCAACTCACAATGGTAAAAACAGGCATGCGTCATTTCAAACATTAGGAGGAAGCACCATTGAATAAAGTATTAGTCATCGGTTCCGGGGGCCGGGAACATGCGTTAGCTCTGAAGTTAGCTGAAAGCAAACAGGTCAGTCAGGTCTTTGTCGCTCCAGGGAATGCTGGTATGGAATTAGCCATTAATCCCTCGGCCCACAAAATACAATGCATCGATATCTCAGCGGTGGACAAGGAAGCCTTGGTCGAATTTGCTCGCAAAGAAGATATCCAATTAACCGTGGTCGGTCCTGAAACAAGTTTAGCCATTGGTCTTGTAGATGCTTTCCGTCAACATGATTTGGCTATTGTAGGTCCGAGCCAATCAGCAGCGCGCTTGGAAAGTTCTAAAACCTTTGCCAAAGATATCTTAACCAAAGCCAAAGTACCCACAGCGGAGTATCGAGCCTTTAAAGCCAATGAATTTGATCAAGCGATTGCATTTGTTCGTCAACAAAATTCAGGTCTAGTGGTCAAAGAAGATGGCCTGGCTGCTGGAAAAGGTGTCTACATCCACCACCATCTTGACGATATTGAGAACAATTTATCTTATATCATGAAAGATTTAAACCATGATTTGGTCATCGAAGAATTGTTAGAAGGTGAAGAGTTATCTTACTTTTCTTTGCTGAATGGTGATCATATTATTCCTTTGGCCTTAGCTCAAGATTACAAGCGTGCTTTTGATGACGATAAGGGACCAAACACTGGCGGGATGGGGTCAATCTCACCCGTTCCCGGTTATGATGAAGAAGCGCTGATGGAAGAATGTAATCAAATCATTGTCCGGCCCTTGATTCAAGCTTTGAAAGCCGAAGGAATCAGCTATACGGGTATCCTGTATACTGGTTTGATGATGACAAAAGATGGCCCGAAAGTGATTGAGTTTAACGCTCGATTTGGTGACCCTGAAACTCAAGTGGTCCTTGAAAGAATTGTTGATGATTTCTATCACTTACTCCAAGTCCATCTCAATCAAGAAATCTACCAGGTGACCCTCAAGCCTGAATATTGTTTAGGAGTGGTTGTGGCTGCACTCGGTTATCCAGGGACCTATCCTAAGGGTATGCCAATTCAGATTCCAGAGAATCTTCTGGCTCAAGTTCGTTTTGCCGGCGTGAAATCTTCGCCAGACTATCCCTTGATCAGCCAGGGCGGTAGAATCTTAATGCTGATTCAATCAGGTGACCAGCTCGATAACTTAAGTCAGGAAATCTATCAAAAATTGAATCAAATACAAATTAATCAAACTTACTATCGGAAAGACATTGCTCAGAAACACATAAAGAAAGGTGATTAATGTGTCAGCAGATGTTGCTGTTATTATGGGATCTTCTTCAGACTGGAAACAAATGCGTGAAGCTTGTCTGATTTTAGATCAATTACAAATTTCTTATGATAAAGCCGTGGTCTCAGCCCACCGCATGCCAGAAGAAATGTTAGAATTTGCCAGTCAAGCAGAGCAGAAGGGTTATCAAGTTATTATTGCCGGAGCTGGAGGGGCTGCCCATCTACCAGGTATGGTAGCTTCTAATACGGTCCTCCCGGTGATTGGTGTACCGATGAAGACATCTACACTCAATGGTCAAGATTCCCTGCTTTCCATTGTCCAAATGCCGGGTGGCATTCCCGTGGCGACCATGGCGATTGGCACAGCTGGTGCGAAGAATGCGGGCATTCTGGCAGGGAGAATTTTAGCCCTGCAAGATGCATCTATTCGTGACCGAGTAAAAGAATTGATGAAAGAACAAAAGGAGATGGCTCAAAAGATGACCGCTGATTTAAATGAGTAAACGATTATTACCTGGACAAAGTGTCGGTATTATTGGGGCTGGCCAATTAGGCAAGATGTTGGCTCAATCAGGACAAAAAATGGGCTACCGCTTAGGTGTCTATGATCCCAATTCCCAAGCCTGTGCCTTTCCTTTAGCTCACTGGAAACAAGCTGCAAGTTTCGACGATGAAACAGCTGTTCTAAATTTTGCTAAGGAAGCAGATGTCATTACCTATGAATTTGAGAATATTAATGGTCAAATCCTAGAAAACTTAGCTCAAACCAATAAATTACCTCAAGGAACCGATCTCTTGATTCATTCTCAACATCGTCTGATGGAGAAAGAATGGCTAGAAAGTATTGGAGTTAAAGTAGTCCCCTTCCGTAAAGCAGAGAATTGGGATCAGCTTCAACAAGGTATTGAAGACTTATCCTATCCTGTGATTATCAAGACCAGCCGGTTTGGCTATGATGGGAAAGGACAATTTCGCCTGATCAGTCCAGCAGATTTAGAACAAAATGAAGCAGATTTAAAGGCGATTATGAATGAGCAAAGTTGCATTATCGAAGCCTATTGTCCCTTTGCTTATGAAATTTCGGTGATGGTATCTCGTGATCAAGCCGGGCAGGTTGAACTCTTCCCCATTAGTGAGAATGATCATCAAGCAGGTGTCTTATTCTCTAGTCTGGTGGGTAAGACCTATCCTGTAGCAGTGACTCAAGCTGTTCATGAAGCAGCTACTAAGATTGCCCAAGCAGGTAAATTGGTGGGCGTCTGTGGAGTAGAGTTCTTTGTAACTGAAGACCATCAAGTGTTGGTCAATGAGATAGCTCCTAGACCTCACAATAGTGGCCACTATAGTATTGAAGCCTGCAATTTTTCTCAATTTGATCAACATATCTTGGCAGTCACAGGGCGAAGTATCCAACCCATTAAGTTATTACAAGCAGCCTTGATGATTAATATTATGGGTCAACATATGTCTATGCTTGATGAAATTATTGATCATTTCCCTCAAGCCATGGTGCATATATATGACAAGGGCCAAGCTAAGTTCCAACGTAAAATGGGTCACTTCACCTTACTTGCTGAAGATATTGAATCATTAGAAACCTTACTTCAAACAGATCAACTCTTATTAACAATGAAATCCATGTATCATAAGGAGAAATAAATATGGAAAAAATCTATCAAGGCAAAACAAAAGATGTCTATCAATTAGAATCTGGCGACATTCGCTTAAAATTTAAAGACAGTATGACCGGTAAAGATGGTGTCTTTGACCCTGGTGAGAATGCGGTAGGTTTAGAAGTTGCGGGTTCTGGTCAAGCGAATTTACAATTGACTCAATATTTCTTTGAGAAAATGCAAGCGGCTGGCATTGCGACACATTACCTGGCAACTGACTTACAAGGACCTACTATGGATGTTCGTCCCGTATCTATTTTTGGCAAAGGCTTAGAAGTCATCTGCCGTTTTAAAGCAGCTGGAAGTTTTATTAAACGATATGGTGATTACATTGAATTTGGTCAAGACTTGCCAGCCTATGTAGAAATCTCCTTGAAAGATGACCAACGGCAAGATCCTTTTATTTCAGCAGAGGTCTTAGCCATTCTTGGTATTTTAAGCAAGGAAGATTACCAAGAGATTCGTGACTTAACCATTGTGGCAGCCAAAGTTGTCCGGGATGAATTAGCCAAGCATGACTTGACCTTATTCGATATTAAATTTGAATTTGGTCGTGATAAAGAAACAGGTCAAATTCTCTTAATTGATGAGATTTCTGGCGGTAATATGCGAGCCTTTGATGCCAATCATCAAGCCGTTGATCCCCTGGATCTGGCAAAAGTGTTCGCGTAAGCATAAAATATAAGACAATATAAAAGAAGACCAAGTGTTGACTTACAGGTTCATTAAAGTCAACACTTGGTCTTTATTTTTAGACTATTCTTTCACTTCAATAAATAGAATCTTGAAGAGAGAGTGGAGTAGTATAAGGCCGAAATAAATCGTAATGATCGTTTGAATGATGGATTGGTAATTAGTATACATGACCATTGGTACAAAAAAGATTATCATCAACAGCACAAAAAATCTATTTTTATGATGGTAAAACTTCTTATTGAACTGATATTTTTTCATTGTCGCCTCTTTTCATCCAAAGTATACTTGATTCACCCTACACTGATAGTTTATCATGGATTTAAAGCTATTCAATGCCAAAATTTTAATATTCGCACTAAATAATCATTAAATGATTAATTATATCTTAATGATAAAATAGTATCTGGTAAGCGGTTTCTAATCTATTTGAAAACGATTAAAAATCCCTGATAAGCAAGCCTGTTTACTCACTTATCAGGGCTGATTGTCATGAATTTGATAATTTTATCTTCATGCTAATTAATATGATTATTACCGCTTATAAAGATTAGTTTTAATTTATTAATCATCCTGCTGATCAGGGTGGTCTTTTTTGTATTGGTTTACATACTCCTGAATTTGAATTTCCAGTTGAATGAGTTCAATTTCTAGTTGTTGCATTTGAGTTTTAAGGGTGGATTTTTCTTGTTGTGATTGGCTACGTTTATGTTTTTGATAAATCGTCCGATATTCTTGCTGAACCTGTTCTTGTTTAAGTTTGAGTTGATTGAAGTCATCATCTTCCTTGCGCAGGTCGGTTTCCAACTTTTCTTGTTCGGCCTGAATTTTCTGACTGACTTTGATAAAGCCTTGAACTAATTCGGTGTAATCCTTAAAGGATTGGAAATAAATGAATAGGATGAAAGGCACAAAGATGAATAAAGGTAAATTCAGTGCTGGCCAAATCATCTTTAAGAGTTCAAAGAGGATGAGGGGCACAAGGGTAATAGCAATCATAATCTTTAAGCGGGGTCTAAAACCTAAAGGATGGTTGAGGAAGCGATTAAAGATTTTAGCCATCAAGGTCAGTAGGGTCAGCATAATTGCATAGGCTAAGACCGCATATAAGAAACTTGTCACACCGACCACTGCTTTGAAAATCAAAGAACTTGCTTTAAAATTCTCTAGAAGTTTCAGAAAATGAGCACGATCGACGAAAGTCTTCGCTGGATCGGTTAGATCATAAGCAGTTTGATCGAGACTTAGGTAGGCTTGGTCGTAAAGTAAATACAGTTGAAACCGTTTAGTCGCATCAATCCGTTGGAACTTTTCTTGGGACATAGGAATATTATGGAAGAGTGGATTGGACTTGAGACTTGGATCGATTACAATTTGAACATCATCCGATTGATAATAGAGCGGTTTATCGGCCTCATTGATGGCTAAATAACCTTGTTCATAGTTGAAGTCTGGCACATATTGGCCCACTTGATAGATTTGATTTTGAATATTGGCCACAATAGGCTGTAAATTAAGGTAACTATTCAAAGTCATCAACAAAATCGGGATTAAACTGAGCACAAAAAGTTTCCTCAACTTAAATTGGCGAACCTCAATATAAAAACGGGGTTCTTTAAGACTATTAGCAATTAATCGAAATAAATCTGTCATTATTTACATCCTTTTTTAGTTCTTGTCATATACAAATAGATAAATCTTACTAGAAGGCTAGCAATTGAAATCATTATACCAAAGAAAAGAGCTTTTGGCCGGTAAATCATCGATATTTGATGGTCCCCTTGTTCGATTGGAATAGCTAATAAAGTGTGATTCAGGACCGCCTGGCTCTTTACTTCTTGGCCGTCGACCGAAATTTTCCAAGCTGGGTCATAGGGAATCGTGAACAAGAGGTAGGCTTGGTCTTGTTGGATATGCACATGTCCCTGAATCTGATCATGTTTAAACTGATCAATCTGCAAAATATTGGCTTGCCGTTGCTTAATTAGCCGTTGATATTGTTCAAGATTTAGGCGATAAAGCCGAGGTAAATTAGCCTTGAAAGGCATTTTATGTAATTTGATGGCAAGTTCAATATTGGGATGCTTATTTTGATAGGCAATATTAAGCAGTTGTCGAGTCTTATAAGGTCGATAATATTTGAGACCTTGGCCGTCAATATTTAGACTTACGGCGTCATTATCATATTGACTTGGTAGACTTAAATAATAGGGATCGGTTGTAGGCAAAGAAAGTTGATAATTAATCGTTCCTACTTGATCCGCTCGATTTTTATGATACGTATAATAATCTCCGTCACCTTTACTGACGACGACCAGATTATCATAGCTTGGCTCGGCCAAAGGCACTTGTTCAAAGAAGTGGGGCGCTAGCTGATCGAAATTTAATAATTGTAAGAGATATTCTTGATTCGCCACCGGTTGATGGTCTTTGAAAGGCGTCAAGTCTTCGCCGATCCGAGCAGACACTTCCATCGCTAAGCCTAAGCGACTTGTATTCTCACGTATCAGATAACGATCCTGTTGATCAATAACTGGATAGGCTTCTTTGTCAAAGTTACTGGCTTCATGGTGGATAACATATTGGCCGGGGTGGTCTGTTTTTAAATAATCAGGACGGGTCAAAATATGATAGCGAATATTAAAGAAGTCATCGAGAAATAAATTTGGATTGGTATAAGTCGCAAAGCCTGAGCCGTCAGCTAAACCTAAATAACCGTAAAGTTTGGAAGTTTTTGCTTCTAATGTAGAGCTGAAATGGTCTAGCCCATTGTATTGACCAAAGAACGCTTCATTCTTGGTCCGCATGAAATCTTTGTCAATGCGGTAGAAATCATGGGTGCCACTTCTTAAACCCTGAACTGATCGGTCTAAAACTTGAACATAATCCTGGAATTTTGCCTGATCAAGATAAGAGAATTCAGATAGGATTAAGCTTGCATTGCCGTAAATATCCAGACAGGTTAATAAAATTAAAGGATAGATAATCACTGTTTTTTTGCTAGGATTTAGATAGACTAAGAGGGTAAAACTGCTAAAAATAATCAACGTAGTCAAGATCTTAGCACTAGACAAATAGCTGTAATGGCTTAAATTGAAATAGTAATACATCGCATACAAGCTATAGAGTAGAAGAGACAAGACCAATGGGCTGAATGTTTGCTGATGATGAATCTGCTCTAAGCTAGTAAGAGCTAACACTAAGCCAAAGAAAGTTAAGGTAAAAGCGAAACGATAAGTATACCAGATTGGGAATTGGCCGCCGTGCCACATTAAGTCTAAAGGATTATAAATAAAAGAGAGCAAGTAAAAGCCGATGAACAAAGCCGCGCTGACTTTCTTCCGCCAATGGATGGTGCTTTGACTAAAGAATAATAACAAAGCCAATAGGGGTAGGCTACCTATATATAAATTAGGGGCCCCTGTCTTAATCTCTTCGAAGTTAAATGCGCCGATAAACAGTTTGGCCACACTATCAGCCAGGCTCATCTGCGTTTGCCAATCAAATTGAGCTTGGAAATGTTGTCCCTTACTCTGCAGAATCGAATTTACAGTTGGGATCAAAATAATGGCGGCCGTTCCAGCAGCTAAGATTGAACTACCTACGAAATGAATGAATCGCTGCCCACAATTTTTCAGGGATAGTTTACCTTCTTGGCCAAAGATGATGTATAAAGCATAACCAATCAGAAAGAGACAGATCATATAAGCGATATAATAATTGATCATCAGCATCAGGCTTAAGGAAAGATAATATAGTTTGCCGTCATGATGAAGCATCAACCGTTCCAAGCCCCAGGCAATGATCGGTAGGAGAATCATCCCGTCTAACCACATGATATTTAGTAGGTAGACTATATTGTAGGAGCTATAGGCATAGAATAGGGCGAAGCTCAGTTGATAGGCGAGGCTAAGATTGAATTTCCGCCGAGTAAAATATAAAAAGGTTAAACTACAAGTAAGTAATTTTAAATAAGTGATTAACGTGACCGCAATCGGAAAGTCTATCTCCTTAAAGCCTAAGAATAAAAGATTAAAGGGGCTTAATAAATAATAGGTCCATAGCCCAATGGTTTCGCCGGCAAATCCTTTTTGGAAAGAATAGATAAATTGACTATGATCATGGAGGAAAGCTTCTTTAAATAATGCAAAGAAATCAATATATTGTTGACCCAAATCAATGGTTAATAAAGTTTTGGGACCAAAGGGGGCGACTGATAAGCTTAGGCAAATGAGGAGAAATATAAAGGTAAATAAGACAATGTCAATCAGATAAGGATAATATTTCTTCATAATGCCTCCAGAAAGTAAATCATTTTTTAAGATTCAAACTAAGGTCTATAATAATATAAAATTTGGTAAAATCAAAGATGTCTGCTACCCTAATAGCCTGCAATTTGATATACTATGATTCATGATTAAAAGAAGAAAGGAATAGTGATTGACTTTGGCTCAATTTCAAACAAAAAAGAATAAATATCAATCTCATATTCCACGCCGATTAAATTTACTATTTTTAATTGCTTTTGTGGTATTTGCAGCCTTGTTTATTCGTTTAGGCTATTTACAATTATATAATGGAGAAATGTTCAAAAACATGGTCCAGCGCACCCAATCTACCCAATCCACGGGGTCGGTCCCGCGGGGCATGATTTATGACAGTCGAGGCCAGGTCTTGGTGGGTAATAAACCGGAATTAGCTATTTTATATACACGCGACCGTGATTCTAAAATATCTGCCCAAGATATCATTAAGACCGCCACTGAATTGGCTTCATTAATCGATATTCCGACTAATACTATTACTGAACGCGATATGAAGGACTACTTCTTAGTCAAGAATCCTAAGGTTATTAATGGCCGGCTCTCCAAAGAAGAGAAATTATTAAATGGCTCTGAAGCCTATAAAGCTCAATTAAGTAAAGTGACGGCTGAAGATATCCAGTTCTCCGATGCTGAGAAAAAGATTGTCGCTCTCTTTACTAAAATGAATTCAGCCTTCGCCTTATCAACGGTCACCGTCAAGAATCAAAATGTGACCCAAGAAGAAGTCGCTCGGGTCTCTGAACAATTGGCTAACCTTCACGGGGTAAGTATTGGGACCGATTGGCAACGGGTCTATCCGAATGGCGAGATGATGAAGTCTATCTTTGGCCAAGTCTCAAGCGAACAACGGGGGTTGCCGAGTGAATTAGCCAAGAACTTAATTGCTAAAGGTTATGCGATGAACGACCGCGTAGGGATTTCATATCTCGAGCAACAATACGAAGATGTCTTGCGTGGTACCAAATCACTTTATAATATTGTTACAAATTCGGCCGATGACATTCTTTCTAACCAAATGATTTATGAAGGTAAGAAGGGGGATAATCTTGTACTTACCACCAACATCAATTTCCAGAAGAAATTGGATGATATCGCCGAGAACGCCTTAAAACAAATGACTAATCGTGGCCTAAATGACCGAGTGTATATTGTCGCCATTAACCCTAAAAATGGTGACATTCTAGGCATGAGTGGCAAGCGCTTTGCCTATGATGAAGCGACCGATGCTTATAACTATGATAAGATTGTCGATGATACTTTAGGGGTGATGAGTTCCTCTTATGGGATGGGATCAAGTATCAAACCCGCTATGGTAGCTACCGGTTATAAAGAAGGGGTCATTTCACTTGATAATAATGTCATTATAGACGAGCCGTTGAAATTCCAGGCTTCCCAAGAGAAATCCTCTGTATTTAATCGAACGGGTAAGATCCCAATCGACGATATTCGTGCCTTACAAGAATCTTCCAACATTTATATGATTAAGTTAGCCATGCGGATTGGGGGACAAAACTCTCACGAAGAGAATGGCCCACTCTTAATTAAACCAAATACGATTCAAATTATACGTAATGACTTAGCTGAATTTGGGTTAGGAACTGCTACTGGCATTGACTTACCGATTGAATCACAAGGTTTTAGTCCTGAGAGTGATCAATTAGTATCGGCCCTCGATTTATCCTACGGACAGTTTGACCTATATACGCCTTTACAAATGGCCCAATATGTTTCCACCATTGCTAATGGGGGTATTCGCTATTCCCCACGTTTGGTCAAAGAAATCCGGGGAACTGATGCCAATGGCGAACTCGGTGAAGTGAAAACTTCCATTCCACCAAAAATTCTGAACGTAATTAATCTGGATCCACAAGTCATTGGTCGAATCCAAGAGGGGATGCGTCAAGTATCGCATACAGATGCAGGGACCGCCCGTTATTTCTTCTTAAATTATCCGATTACGATTGGTTCTAAGACCGGAACGACTGAAGCATTCTATGCGGGTCCGATTAAATATCAGGCCAATAAACCAGTAACCAATGCCACTTACGTAGGTTATGCTCCTTTTGATGATCCTGAGATAGCGATTAGTGTGGTTGTGCCATACTTAGAGGAAGCTTCTTGGGGCCGTGAAAGTACGCGGATTGCTTATGAAGTGATGAATGCATACTTTGAAATGCAGGATACTACCAGCAAGAAAATTCAAGAATACATTAAAGCTAATCCAGATGCGGATGCCTGGGTACAATAATTTGTCCTAAGGCGATAGGTTGTATAGTGTAAAAAGCATCAAATAAAAAACCGATAGTGCTTGAAAAGTCATCATGACTTCGAGCATTATCGGTTTAATTATTGAGCTGATCAAACTGATTCTATTTCTTTAGTCTCGCCTTATGAAGGACTACGATATTCTTAATAATAGTAAGCTCCATTGGTAATGATTGAGAGGATTTCATCCAGGGACATATCGGCAGAAAGTTGATAGTCATTGGCCTGGATATATTCATTCAATTCCCAAGTATCAATCAAATCTTGCAAGGCTTGAGCATCCGTGATGATTCCTTGATCTAGCAAGAGTTGACCAATTTCAGCCGAACTTAGACCTTCAGGGATGGTCACTGTTTGTTCACCGTTGTTTTGATTTTCTTGGCTATTGTTTTCATCGGTAGTTTCATCAGTGGATTCATCGGTATCTCCGCCATATTCTTTAACTAATGAGGCATTGGCTTTTTGTAGGGATTCGATTTCATCTTGATTTTCTTTGTTGCTTTTCTCTAGCTTGTCTTTGTCTTGTTGAAGCGTCTTAATTTCTTGGTTTAAAGAAGCTTGTTCTTCATTTAATTGACTAATTTCGCTTTCTTTTTCTTTCAAGGCAGTTTCATTATTATTGAAAATTGCTTGAACAGACATTCCCTCAAGGGGCGGATTACCCCGGACTAAGGTTTCAAATCCGGCCGTTAATAGGGCAGAAAGCAAGAAACCAATCCCAAGATAGCGATAGGTGTTCTTTTTCATAGGGAATCTCCTTTCTAACGATTTTCGATATAGTCATCAACTAAGGATTGGATCGTGAAAGTATCTAGACCTACTTCTTGTTGAATTTCTTGCAGAGTATATCCTTTAGTGTACATTTCAATAACTGTCTGACGACTTTCTTCGCTAATATTCACCACTTCATCTTGGTCAGCCAAGGCTTCTCGATCTAAGACTAATGTTTTTTCAAGATCATTGGCCTTCGCTTCTGGGAAAGTTGTCGCACTTGAATGTGAAGATGGTTGATAGACAACGGCTTCTAATTCAGATAGGCGGGTCTTAATTGAATTAAGTTCTTGCGATACTTGAATCATATTTTCGTTGACTAAATCTTCCAAGTCATTATCATTTTTTGTAAATAAGGATGCTACTAAGCAAATAATAGCAATAATTAATAGTATGATTACTAATAACCAAATTTCCATTATTACACCTCTTTCTAATCTGCTAATCTATATTTTATCAAACTAATTCAGATGTGCCAATATAAAAACAACCACTATTCAAAACTTGCCTGGTAATGAGTGATTTTGCTAACTAATGCGTCTTCTTAATAGAAAAAACTTTATCGGTCGAATTTTTATAAGAAGCTAAAAATTTGTTTATAAGAAGCTAAAAATTTTGCTAGCCAAACGCTTGTCAAAATGCTATACTACTTTAGTATTGTTTTTGTGAACAAAATTTTTCAGTTTGGAGGGAAAGACATGCGCGTTAATATCAACTTAGAATGTACTGAATGTGGCGATCGTAACTACTTAACCACTAAGAACAAACGTAATAATCCAGATCGGATTGAAATGAAGAAATATTGTCCACGTTTACGTAAAGTAACTTTACACCGCGAAGTTAAGAAATAGTTAATGATTATCGTCCACCAGCAAAATCTTCGGATTTTTGCTGGTTTTTTGCTATTTATATATTTATGACGATTTATATGCTAGAATAGTGGTATTCTGACGGGAGGGATCGTCCATGGGTAAAAATGACTTGAGAAAGAAGATGCTGAATCAGCTAGCGGAAATGCCTTTAGCGGAAAGACAAGCTCAAGAAGAAATTCTTTATCAAAAACTAAAAGACCAACTTACTCAACAGCAAGTTAAGAAATTAGGTTTCTATTGGGGACGAGCCCCTGAAATTGATACGGCCTGGATGATCAAAGAACTCAATCATCTAGCGATTGAAATCTATTTGCCGCGGGTTGAGAAGCAAAGACAATTAAGTTTTCGCAAGTTTATGGGTGAGGATCAATTAGTCAGTTCGAAGATGGGGATCATGGAGCCAGCTAAGGAGATTGCAGAAGGTTCATTGGCAGACCTAGATCTTTTGATTGTGCCTGGATTAGCTTATCAAGCATCCGGCTTCCGCTTAGGATATGGCGGTGGCTATTATGATCGAGTCTTGTTGGCCCATCCCAAGCTAGCTACGCTTTCTTTGGCTTTTGATTTTCAACTTTGTCAGCAAGAAGCTTGGCCGGTAGAAGACCATGATCAGGCAGTGGATCAGCTAATCGTCGCCAGAAAGGGAGAAGGTCTTCATGAACACCACAAATAAAAAGCCAATTATGACCTATCTTTTTTTGGCGCTTAATATTCTAGTATTTCTCTATATGCTAGTGGTTTATGGAACGACGACTGATGCCAGAGTCTTACTCTTAATGGGAGCCAAATTCAATTATCTCATCTTGGTTCAAGGGGAATGGTGGCGTTTAATCACGGCAGCCTTTATCCATATTGGCCTGAGTCATATTCTATTTAATGGGATTTCTCTGTATTTTATGGGCTTGGAGCTCGAGCCACTCTTAGGAAGTTTCAAATTTAGCCTGGTTTATCTGTTAGCTGGGTTAGGCGGAAATCTCGCTTCTTTCGCTTTTAATCCAGCCAATATTTCAGCAGGGGCTTCAACCAGTATTTTTGGTTTATTTGCGAGTTTCGTAGCCTTAGCCTATATTTATCCTCAATCGACTTGGATCCGTCAACGAGCCCGAAACTTTATTATGTTAATCGCCTTAAATATTATCAATGGTTTATTAATCCCAGATATTGATAATTGGGGGCATATTGGTGGAGCTATCTTTGGCTTTTTGGTAACGGTGGTTCTCTTAAGGCCTCAACAAGCAGCCCGCAAGACTCATAAAGGTCTGGCCTTTTTGCTCCTTGTTGGACTCAGTATGCTATTTTTATATCTTGGTTATCAGAGTATGTAATTTAGGAGGGATCAGATGTCCAAAAAAATTATCGCAATCGATTTAGGGGGAACTTCTACCAAGATGGCTATTGTATCTGGCCAAGGAGAAATATTACAAAAATGGAGTATCGCTACCAATATTCTCGATCAGGGACAACACATTGTTCCTGATATGATTAAAAGCCTGCAAGATCGCTTAGAACTCTACAATATGACTGAAGCTGATTTCCTAGGCATTGGTCTAGGATCGCCAGGCACGATTGATCAAGCAGCTGGTACGATAGAAGGAGCCTATAATCTTAACTGGGCTCAGGCTCAGCCAGTCAGAGAACTCTTTAGCCAAGCTTTTGACTTGCCTTTCTGTATGGATAATGATGCGAACGTGGCCGCTCTGGGTGAGCAGTGGCAAGGTGCTGGTGACGGTTTAAGCGATGTGGTCATGGTGACCCTGGGCACAGGAGTTGGTGGGGGTATCGTGATTAACCACCAATTAGTCCATGGCTCGGTCGGCGCAGCCGGGGAGATTGGCCATATTACCATTGATCCTGAATTGGACTTTGAATGTACGTGTGGCAAAAAAGGGTGTCTAGAAACAGTCGCTTCAGCTACCGGCATTATCAATTTGGCTCGCCATTTCGCTGAATCTTATGCCGGAGATTCTGAGATTAAACAGATGATTGATGATGCCCAGCTAGTTTCGGCTAAGGATATTTTTGATCAAGCTCAATTGGGCGATCATTTTGCCCAGTCGGTGGTTGAACAATTCTGTCAATACTTAGGCTTGGCTTGTTCCCATATCGCTAATATGCTAAACCCTCAAAAAATTGTCTTGGGCGGTGGGGTTTCACACGCCGGAGTTTATTTATTGGAGCGAACTCACCAGTATATGAATCAGTATTGTTTTACTCAAGTTAGAGAAAGCACAGACCTGGTCCTGGCACGTTTAGGAAATGATGCAGGATTGCTGGGTGCGGCTCAACTTGTTAATTTAATTCAGAATGGAGTTAGAGAATGAATTTATTATATGCCTTAGTTGTTTTATTAGCCTTAATTGTCTTGGCTTATGGTTTATATCAGTTGTACCTTTGGATTATTCGTCGAAATTCAGCTGAGTTAGTGGATACGCCCGAGATTCAAGAAAACATGCGTAAGAATCAAGTTGTCGACGTTCGTGAAACACCGGAGTTTGATGCCAATCATATCTTGGGTGCTAGAAATATTCCTTTTTCTCAATTTAAGATGCGCTTTAGTGAAATTCGTAAAGACCAAGCAGTTTATTTGTATGATGACCATATGAATTACGCTTCTAGAGCAGCCCATATTTTGAAGAAGAATGGTTATTCATCAATCTACATTCTTAAAGGTGGGTTTAGTCAATGGTTCGGTAAAACCAAGAGTTTGCTATAATTAGTCCATACTAATTAAATAGAAATTGGCGACCTCCCATTGGTCATAAAAATTAAGTCATTCAAGACGGAAGAAGCCCCAGACCATCTTTACCAGGTATAAAGTAAAATGGTTGGGGCTTTTTATCGGTACACTGGTTCTGGATGCGAATTTATCCTTGGAATAAAGTGTGTCCCGCGGGTTTATAGAATGATTCTGTCAAAGAATCCAGCATTCGAGGCATGAATCTGTTATGATAGATTAGTAGGACATAGAGAGGATTAGATTTCCAACAATTGAAGCTAGGATGACCACTATTATAATGATGGCTAATGTTTTGGTCATTCGGTCCATTTTAGATTTTTTCTTCATTAAATATAACTCCTTAAATTTTTTGATTTCTTATATTTTAACGAAATCATTTTGAATTAGCAAATAAGCTTTTATCAGGATATTATCTTTATTCTTCGCTAAGAATTTGATAAACTAGTAACATTGAGAAGGGGGAGTATGATTTGGCAAAACAAGAAATTGGTGTCATTGGAATGGCCGTAATGGGTCGTAACTTGGCTTTAAATATTGAAAGTAAAGGATATTCTGTATCGATTTTTAATCGGAGTCGGGCAAAGACTGACGATGTGGTGGCATCTTATCCGGATAAGCAACTTTTGGCCACTTATTCATTAGAAGAGTTTACCCAAAGTTTAGCAAAACCAAGAAAGATTATCTTAATGGTAAAAGCTGGTGCTCCGACGGATGCTACGATTGAAAGCCTTTTACCTTACTTAGAAGAAGGGGATATTCTTATTGATGGCGGGAATACCTTCTTTAAAGATACCATGCGCCGAAGTGAAGAGTTAGCCAGTACTGGCGTTAATTTTATCGGGACTGGGATTTCTGGGGGTGAAGATGGGGCGCGCTTAGGTCCTTCAATGATGCCAGGCGGTCAGAAAGTGGCTTATGAGCTAGTAGCCCCCATCCTTAAAGATATTGCTGCCAAAGCTGAAGATGGTAGTCCTTGTGTGACTTACATTGGCCCAAATGGGGCGGGTCACTATGTCAAGATGGTCCATAATGGAATTGAATACGGTGATATGCAACTTATTGCTGAAATTTACGATTTACTTCGACGCGGTTTAGACCTATCTGCTCAAGAAATTGGGACCTTGTTCGCTGAATGGAATCAAGCAGAATTAGATAGCTTCTTGATGGAGATTTCTGCTGAAATCTTGCAGACAGTGGACCCTCGTAGTCAAGAACCCATGGTTGATATGATTAAAGACCAAGCGGGCAACAAAGGAACTGGGAAGTGGACTTCTCAGAGTGCCTTGGATTTAGGTGAACCTTTGTCCTTGATTACTGAATCTGTCTTCGCTCGGTTCATCTCAGCTTTAAAAGAAGAGCGAATTCAGGCTAGTCAACTTATTCCAGCTTTCCAGCCGACAGAAAGTATTGCCAAGGAAGACCGAACAGCATTTATTGAAGATTTGCGCCATGCTTTATATTTTGCCAAGATAATGTCTTATGCTCAAGGCTTTGCTCAACTTAAGACAGCGAGTGAAACTTATCAATGGGACTTACCATTTGCTGAGATTGCTTCTATCTGGCGAGCTGGTTGTATTATTCGCGCTGGTTTCTTACAAAATATCACTGATGCTTTCCAAACTAAGCCTGATTTACAGAATTTAATGCTAGATCCATACTTCTTAAAGATTGTGAACACACATCATCGAGCGGTGAGACGTGTGGTAAGTAAGGCTGTTCAATTGGGTATCCCTGTACCTACATTATCTGCGGCTATTGCTTATTATGATTCTTATCGTACCCCTGTTTTGCCGGCTAATTTGATTCAAGCCCAACGGGATTATTTTGGTGCTCATACTTACCAACGCAATGATCTGGAAGGAACCTATCATTTCCTTTGGAAAGAAGGTAATGAGGAGAAACTAGAAGATTAATTAGTGGTTTGATTGATAAAAATGCGATAAAATACTCATAAGTATATTAGAATTAGATGAGGAGGATAGCGGTGACTGAGGAAAATAATATTAAAGTCCTTATTATTGAGGACGAAAAAAATCTAGCCCGCTTTGTAGAATTAGAATTGAAACACGAAGGTTATCAAACAGCAATTTGCTATGATGGCCGTACTGGGTTGGAGACAGCCTTGAATGAAGATTGGGACGTTATTCTGCTTGATTTAATGTTGCCTGAATTAAATGGTCTTGAAGTTACCCGTCGGATTCGACCGATTAAAGATACTCCGATTATTATTATGACCGCGCGTGATTCAGTCATTGATCGGGTGTCTGGCTTGGATCAAGGGGCTGATGATTATATTGTTAAACCATTCGCGATTGAAGAATTGCTGGCTCGCTTAAGAGCGCTATTCCGGCGAATTAACCATGAAGATGATCAAAAAGCTAGCCATCAACCAACGGTTAAATATCGTGACCTTGTGGTTGAGAAAGCCAGCCGTATTGTTAAACGTGGTGATGAGATTATTAACTTAACCAAGCGTGAATTTGAACTCTTGTTATATTTAATGGAGAATGTAAACATGGTGCTATCCCGTGACGTTCTCTTAGATCAAGTTTGGGGTTATAAATCGGATGTAGAAACCAACGTGGTCGATGTCTACATTCGATACATCCGAAATAAGATTGATGTGCCTGGTAAAGAATCTTATATTCAAACAGTCCGTGGCACGGGCTACGTTATGCGCACATGAAAGAATTTGTCAAAAACCATTTGAAGCATCCCCTATCTCTTCGTTGGAAATGGGGGATTATTCTCTTTATTGTCTTCTCAATTTTTGGGTGTATCATCTTAGGGGCCTATCGCAATTTAACCTTAGACTATCAAAAAAACATTTATATGGAGACCTATCAGGCAAAAAGTGATGCCACAGTTCGCTTACTCGAAGAAAAGATAAATGATTACAATCAAAGTGAATTGATGCGGACGATTGATGTCATTGAACGAGACGGGACGATGATCCGTCTCTTTAATCAACGGAATCAATTAGTCTATGAAACGGATACCTTAGGAATTTCGACGGGAGATTTTGATAATAAAATCAAGCTCGTGGATTCCCCCAGTGGTTCACTGTTGATTACTTCAAATAAAGTAGGTGTGGGAGCCAACAATCAGGCTATGGGCATCATTCAATATATAGTCAACATCTCGTCTTATGACAAATTGAAAGTGAAGCTTGATAATTTCCTAATCTTTTCGATGGGAATCATGATGATTTTTACTTTACTATTATCATTCTTGCTAAGTCATTTGTTCTTGAAACCTTTGCATTACTTAAATAATTCTTTAGACTTGGTGGAAGAAGAAAGCTTGTCTTATATGCGTGTGAAGCAACCGCGGTCAAATGATGAATGGTCCGATTTAATTATCCATATTAATAAGTTACTTGACCGAATTGATAAGTATGTTTCCAATCAAAAGCAATTCGTCGAAGATGTTTCTCATGAATTAAGAACTCCTGTGGCTATCGTTGAAGGCCACCTTAAGCTATTAAGTCGTTGGGGCAAAGACGATCCTGAAGTTCTCGATGAATCGATTAAAGCTTCCTTGCAAGAAATAACACGGATGAAAGAGTTGGTTCAAGAGATGCTTGATCTGTCGCGAGCTGATCATGTCAATATCGATTATAAATATGAAATTACTGATATTTATGGATCAACCCGTCAGACCTTTAATAATTTTGTCATGTTGCATCCTGATTTTAACTTTTTCTTAGATAGTGATGAAAGTGAAGAAGAAGTGTATGTTCAAATGTACCGAAATCATTTCGAACAAGTACTGATTATCCTCTTGGATAATGCGGTCAAATATTCGCAAAACCGAAAAGAAATTCACGTTTCTATTTCGCAGAGTTTAAATAAAATTGAAATCGCCGTCCAAGATTTCGGTGAAGGAATGTCTGAAGAGGACAAAGAGCAAGTGTTTAGTCGTTTCTACCGAGTTGATAAGGCCCGGTCTCGGGAGAAGGGTGGCAATGGTCTTGGTTTAAGTATTGCTAAGCAATTAATCGAAGGATACCGTGGCGAAATTCGAGTTGATTCTTCGCTAAACTATGGCTCGATTTTTTACATTGAACTACCAATTCTGACCGATACCCGGCAGATTTATAAGAGCAAACAAATGGCTGAACTCAAAGCCATCTAATTCAGAGCTTACCTAGGAGTTTTTCTAGGCAAGCTTTTTTATTTTGACTATATTCATCTATGAAGGACTTAAATGCGAATGATGACCCATCATAAAAAAATCTGCCATGGATTATAAATCATATCCTCCTAAACAGGTATAATAGGGGTCAGTAAGAAATCTATGAATCAGGCTAAATCAACTAATAGCTAGCATTCTACTGAATGATATCTCTGGATGGGAATAATCTTGTGCTCACTGAAAAAAGGTTAAAAAAAGATCTAAGTGCCTAGACACTTAGATCTTCGATAAATTATGCAAATTAAAGGTTATGAGCTAACTTATTTACGCCGTTGTTTACCTTCATTTCGGCGGCGTTTGCTTTGATTACGGACTTGATTTTTGGTCGGGACGAGGCGATCGCTATCTTCTGGATTCACTGTTTTTACCACTTTTTTACGAGGCTTACGTGGCATATTCTTAAATTTCTCAAGTTCTTTCTCAACTTGTTCAGTAATTTTTGGTCGAGCTACTTGATTCATATATAACTGTTGCACAATCGCGAAGAGTCCACCGGTTAAGAAATAAATTCCCAATCCCGCCGCAGATACATAGGTAATCCAACCTAACATAATAGGGTTAACGAGCATCATTGATTTAGACGTAGAAGCCGCTTGAGGATTGGCTGATTGTGGCATGGTCTTGGAAGCCAACCAACCTTGTAAACCATAAATCAAGGCCACAATGACCGTCAATAACAAGGATCGTTCGCCTAGGTTCAAGCCTAAGAAGACAGAGTTCTTAATTTCTGGCGACGTTCTAATCGCAGCATAAATAGCAGAGATAAAAGGCATTTGTAAGAGTAGCGGTAAGCAACCACTTAATCCGCCTAACATATTAATACCATATTTCTTCTGTACAGCCATTAATTCACTGTTAAGGGCTAGCTTTTCTTTCGGATCTTCAGTGAGTTCTAGTTCAGCACGAATTTCATCAAGTTCAGGTTGGGCCACTTTCATCCGTGCACTGGATTCGATAGTTGATCGGGTCATCTTCATCGACGACGGTAACATCAGAATACGGGTTAAGATCGTTACAATAATAATGGCAATTCCATAATTATTGCCGAACATACTAGCTAACCAGTTTAAGAAGAGGGCCGCTGGATGGCCAAGGTATTCATAGACCCAGCCACTAGGGTTACCAGCAGCATCATAAGAAACGCAACCTGATAATGTTAATACCAGAAAAGACAATAAGAAAAAAAGTTGTAACTTCTTTTGATTAAATTTCATTCACTTCACTCCATTATTTTTCATCTTTACTACTATATAAAAGAAATGGTCTGATTGCAATTGTTTCAGAGAAAACTGTTTCAGATTTGTCTCGAAGTCAACCGGTCATTGCCGAAATTTTCTAGAATAGGGTCTTTCGCTGATCAAGGAATATTTAGAGTCTCTTTAGCTGGTGTCTAGCTATCGCTATGGTAAAAGTTTAATGATATAATAGGATGTACGCTTAAAACACTGATTTTATGTAAGGAGCGAGAGCGTTTTGGCGAAAACTCATTCAAACAACAAACAAAATAAAAATAGTTATAAAAATTTCAATATCCAATATTTTTTGATCGGTCTGATTTTATGTTTTATGACCTTTATTGCTTTCTTCCAATGGGGTTTCTTGGGAACCATCTATTGTAACTTTTTCCGTCTATTTGTCGGTGAGAATTATCCCTTGTTGTTATTGGTATTATTATTCGCTGGCATCTGGATGATGTTAAGAGGGCAATTACCGGTTATTTCCTGGCGCCATTTGCTTGGAGGAGGCTTAGTTTTTATTGCTTTATCTACGCTCAGTCATTTCAATGAATTTGCCAGGCAAGAACCTTTAACGGAAGATATCCTCAGTCTTACCTTCGATATTTTTAAGAATGAATTTCTAACGGGTCAGCAACGGATTTCGTTAGGTGGTGGGATGCTTGGAGCACTATTCTATAAGACGTTTGGCTACCTTTTTGGTCAATGGGGGACCTATCTTTTTTCTGCTGTCGTCTTTTTTCTAGGTTTATTTATTCTGACTCGGATTAAGATTACCGAGGTCTATCAAGCTTGTCGGATTCTCTTTAGCCAGATTGGTGGGAATCTCCAACAGGTCTCAAGTAAGGTAAGTGAGATTTCTGTTAAAAATAAACAAGCTTACCAGGAAAAGATGGAACGACAGGTGATTGATGCGGAGACAACTGAACCAAAACAAGCGTCAAGCCCAGCTAAACATAATTCAAGTCTGCTTGACCGTTGGCGATCTTTTATCGACCGCGAATACAACTTGTCAATGGATCATTCACTAGTGGAGACAGATCAGGAAGATGATCAGACCTACCAGCCAGCTTTTGAGGAGACTCAGCCCTATCCGACTGAAACCTTCCAGGCTAGTGATCAAATGAGTCCTTGGGCTCGTCAACGGCATGCTGATCAGATGAGTGACGTAGTGCTTGATCTTGATTATTTCGACCAACTATCGGCTGAACAGTCAGTGGGCCAAAACACGACAACAGATACAGATGCCAATGTATCAGACAGTCCTATTGCTGAATCTTCAACACAATCTCAAGCGGATGAACAATCAGTCTTTGTCTCTGAAAAGAAAGACACTATAAATAAGAGCGAAGCAGATATGATGGATGTTAAGCCAGAACCATCAGACGAAAGCTTGCTCCAACAGGCTGGTCATTGGCAAGATCAAGCTCATCAACGGCAGAATCTAACCGATGATCGATTAGAAAATGAATTAGCAGCTGAGGATCAACAAACAACAACAAAAGGACTAAAAAAAGCTAAGACCAAAGATCAAGCTTATCAGCTTCCGGGCAAGGATCTCTTGACTCAACGTCCGCCAGTCGATCAATCTGAGGAATATCAAAAAATTAATCAAAATATTAAAAAATTAGAGCAAACTTTCCAAAGTTTTGGGGTAGATGCCCGAGTCGTAAAGGCTAATTTGGGACCGGCGGTAACAAAATATGAAATCGAGCCCGCTATTGGCGTCAAAGTTTCTAAGATTGTTTCCTTAATCGATGATATTGCGTTGGCCCTGGCGGCTCGCGATATCCGGATGGAGGCTCCTATTCCTGGTAAATCCCTAATTGGGATTGAAGTGCCAAATAGCCAAATTAGTCCAGTTTCTTTCAACGAGATTGTCGACGCTGCTTTATCTAGCGATAATTTATTGGAAGTACCTTTAGGTCGTGATGTAGCAGGGGCGATTTCTACGGCTGATTTAAGTAAGATGCCTCACTTATTGATTGCCGGTTCGACAGGTTCAGGTAAATCAGTGGGTATGAATGTGATCATTTGTTCCTTATTAATGAAAGCTTATCCTGAAGAAGTCAAATTTCTGATGGTGGATCCGAAGAAAGTCGAATTAACCATGTACAACGAAATTCCGCATTTGTTGGCACCTGTGGTGACCAATCCACGAAAAGCGGCCAAGGCACTTAATCAGGTGGTCGAAGAAATGGAACGCAGATATGAACGTTTTGCCGAAACCAATGTTCGTAATCAAGAATCTTATAATGAATATATTGAAAAATTAAACCAAACCGAGGGAACCGGCTATGCCAAGATGCCTAAAATTGTCGTCTTCATTGACGAGTTAGCCGATTTGATGCTAGTGGCTGGAAATGAAGTTGAGAATGCGATTATTCGCTTGGCTCAGATGGCACGAGCAGCGGGGATCCATATGATTATAGCCACGCAAAGACCTTCGGTCGATGTCATTACTGGAATTATCAAAGCCAATATTCCTTCACGCTTGGCTTTCGCTGTAACTTCAGGTACCGATTCGCGAACGATTTTGGATGCGAATGGAGCTGAAAAGCTACTTGGTAAAGGGGATATGCTCTTCCAACCTATGTCATTAAACAAACCTATTCGGGTTCAAGGGGCCTATATCTCAGACGCAGAAGTCGAGCGCATAACCAACTTTATCAAAGACCAGCGTGAAGCAGAATATGATGAAGAAATGATTATTTCTGATGAAAAGATGGATGCGATTGAAGCTAGTGAAGACGAGTACTTTGAGGACGCTGTTGAGTTGATTAAAGATCAAGAAACTGTCTCTATCTCTCAACTTCAACGGAAGTTCCGGATTGGCTATAATCGGGCTGCTAGACTGATTGATGATCTAGAAGCTCTGGGTTATATTGGTCCCGCAGATGGATCAAAACCCCGCCAGGTTTATCTCAATGATTTCTCTTCCTAGTAGAAACATTACTACGATTGCATTCAATTCTGAATGTGGCTGTTTCAAAAAATAATCTTGATTGATAATAACTGCTTGTCTAGGTCATTCCCATGAAAAACTCAAACTATCGGGCACCGTCTTTCGCTTATTTTCATAAGCTACAGACTTACTTTACGACTCAGTCCCTAAAAGCCAGAGGCTTCAAGGGACTGATGTGAGTAAAGTATGCTGATCCGATGGTTTTCTTTTTCAGGGTTGACCTAGACAAGCATGTTTTACTTTCTGAAAACTATGTGCTGTCAGTAATGTTATTGGTTTTAATTAGTAATATCATTCTTTGAGTCTAATTTCTTAACAGATAGAAGAATAAATATTCGATTTTAGAGAAGTAAAGATTATCAAGATAGATATAAAGCGGTATGTACCTAAGTGCTTGTAAGCTGCGTGGATCTTCTTTATTCTTGCGATTCACCCAGATTTATCTTTTATTTTTTCAAGCAATTTTTAAATCACGCTTACAAAATCTTGATCATAAAGGATTCGTCATAAATATCAATCCTTGAGTAGTAGTAAGATTATATTTTCTCAAAGTATATAGTTTTTACAGGATACGTTTCTAAAAGCCAGAGGCTTCAAGGGACTGATGTGAGTAAAGTATGCTGATCTGATGGTTTTCTTTTTCAGGGTTGACCTAGGCAAGCATATTTTATTTTGATCATTCTATATGCTTTATCAAGCCATTCATCTTAGGGGGAGATTTGCAATAATTCCTCTAACTTGATTGATCAAAAATTATTAATATTATTTTAATGCAATGTATTTGGCCTAACTTTGCTTAATGATGGAAATTGCTAGTGCTTGCTTTCAGCTTTTATGATATTATTTTAAGTGTACTAATTTCATTATTATCTCATTTAGAAGGAGAGGCGGCTATGGAAACTCAAGCAGTCCCTGTGATTGAAATGCGCCAAATTAGTAAGAAGTTTGGAAATTTCTATGCCAATAAAGATATTATTTTAAAGTTGTATCGTGGCGAAATACATGCATTACTTGGAGAAAATGGTGCAGGTAAATCTACCTTGATGAATATTTTGTCAGGATTATTAGAACCCACAAGTGGGGAAATTTATATGAATGGCCAAGCTGAAGTGATTGATTCACCCACCAAAGCTTACCAGTTAGGTATTGGGATGGTTCATCAACATTTTATGCTAATTGATGCTTTCACTGTTTTAGAAAATATTATTCTTGGTCAAGAACCTCAGCAGGGGATTTTTTTAGATAAAGCAGTAGCACGCAAGAAAGTCGAAGAATTATCAAAGCAATATGGATTGAATGTTGACTTAGAAGCGCTGGTGGAGAATATATCAGTAGGTATGCAGCAGCGGGTTGAGATTCTGAAAGTCTTATATCGGGGAGCTGATATGCTGATTTTTGATGAACCGACTGCCTCGCTGACTCCTCAAGAAATTGATGATTTAATGGTAACTTTAAAGGCATTAGCCCGTGAAGGAAAGTCTATTATCATTATTACTCATAAGTTAGATGAAATTAAGAAGGTAGCTGATTACTGTACGGTCATCCGCCGAGGTCAATCCATTGATACGGTAAAGGTCGCAGATACTGATGCCAATACCTTAGCCAACATGATGGTCGGCCGGGTTGTTTCCTTTAAAACAGAGAAGAAAGCCTCTGAGCCTAAAGAAGTGGCACTCGCGGTTAAGGATTTGGTCGTTGAGGATCAAAAGGGGATACCGCGAGTAAACCATCTGTCCTTCCAAGTCCGTCGTGGTGAAGTGGTTGGGATTGCCGGAATTGACGGCAACGGACAGACTGAATTGATTCTAGCGCTTAATGGCTTAATGCCGGTCAAATCAGGTCAAATTAATTTAGGACATGTAGACATTACTCAAGCATCACCTCGTGCTATTAATGAAATGGGTGTCGGCCATATTCCAGAAGACCGTCATCGGTATGGTTTGATTCTAGATATGAGTGTGGAAGAAAACTTCATTATTAAAGATTATTTCAAAGAAGATTATTCTCAATCTGGATTCCTTAAATTTTCAGCCATTGAAAAACATGCGCAAGAATTAATCGAACATTTTGATGTTCGCACCAGCTCACAAAAGAGCCCGATTCGGTCTTTGTCGGGTGGTAACCAACAAAAGGCGATTATTGCTCGTGAATTAGATAGTAACCCGAATTTGCTGATTGCTGCTAATCCAACTCGTGGATTAGACGTGGGGGCGATTGAATTTATTCACAAGAGACTGATTGAACAACGGAATCAGGACAAAGCCGTCCTCTTAATGAGTTTTGAGTTGGATGAAATTCTAAATGTTTCTGATCGAATTCTGGTAATGTATGAAGGACAAATTGTTGCCGATATTCCAGCCTCTGAGACGAATGAACAAGAAATTGGTCTAATGATGTCAGGAACCTCATACGAAGAAGTCAAAGAAATGCGACAAACGGACCAGGTTCAAAGTCATCCGGAAAAGGAAGGTGTCCAGAATGTATCAAAATAAATGGTCAGGTATGCTGGTTTCAATTTTATCCGTCGTTATTGGCTTAATTTTTGGAGCCATTGTGATGATTTGCTTTAATTATGATCCCATTGTTGGTTATAAAGCCCTTTTGGAAGGTGCGGTAGGGAATCCCTTTAATATTGGTCAAACGATTCGGGCAGCGACGCCTTTAATTCTGACTGGTTTGGGTTTTTCGATTGCTTACACCGCTGGCTTCTTTAATATTGGTTTGTCTGGGCAAGCTTTATTTGGCTGGTTGGTCTCTGTTTGGGTGGCTTTATTGATGCCCGAGCAGAGCAAATGGCTAGTTTTGCCTTTGGCGATTATCGCTGGTATGTTAGCCGGAGCCCTTTTTGCGGCAATTCCGGGAATTTTGAAAGCTTTCTTTAATACCAGTGAAGTTATTGTGACGATTATGTTGAACTATGTGTCGGTTTATGTCACTGATTTTATCATTCGTAATGTGATTACCGATCAGGCAGATGCTACCCCGATGATTGGTGATAATGCTTCCTTAGTAATTCCAAAACTCTCAGAGTTGACTAATTTCTCAAAAATACATGGTGGTATTTTTATCGCATTGATAATGGTAGTGATTGTCTACGTCTTTATTCAACGCACAAGCCTTGGTTTTGAATTAAAAGCAGTCGGGCTCAACAAACATGGAGCCAATTATGCGGGGATGAATGCGAAAAAGAATATTATTTTAGCGATGGTTCTTTCAGGTGCGCTTGCTGGTTTGGGTGGGGTGATGAACGGCCTAGGCGAATTTCGCAACATCTTCTTAACCAACGGGGTTGCCCCAGCGATCGGTTTTGACGGTATGGCAGTCGCTTTACTCGGAGCCTTGAACCCATTCGGTATTATCTTAGCGAGTCTATTATTTGGTGGTTTACAGACCGGAGCCACTTTTATGTCTTTCTCAGCCAAGGTTCCCCAAGAAATTGTAGGGATTGTGACCGCTTCTATTATTTTCTTCGTCGGTGCCAATTATGTGATTCGTTACTTTGTAGAACGTCATCAGTCTAAGAAAGCTAAACAAGGAGGTAAGACAGAATGAATTTAGAAATATTAGCCTTACTCGTTTCTTCAACCTTAATTTATTCAGCCCCTTTAATTTTTACCTCATTGGGTGGCGTCTTTTCTGAACGAGGTGGGATTGTCAACGTAGGTTTGGAAGGAATTATGGTCATAGGAGCCTTCTCAGCGGTTATGTTTAATTTACATTTTGCTGATTCCTTAGGTGCTTGGACTCCATGGTTTGCTTTACTAGCTGCCGGGCTGGTAGGGGTCGCTTTCTCATTAATTCATGCCTTGGCCACGGTTAATTTAAGAGCAGACCATATTATTTCTGGGACCGTCTTGAACCTCGTGGCACCTGCCTTGGGTATTTTCTTGACCCGTGTGTTCTTTTCCGGCAAAGGTCAGACCGAAATTATTAGTAAGTCATTTGGTTATTTCAACTTTCCTGTCTTGGCTAAGATTCCTATTCTTGGTCCGATCTTCTTTACCAAGACCTCTTTACCCGCTTATGTTGGGATTCTGTTCGCAGTGATTTCTTGGTTTATTATTTATAAAACCCGTTTTGGATTGCGTTTAAGATCTGTAGGGGAACATCCGCAAGCTGCCGATACTTTAGGGATTAATGTTTATCGCATGAAATATTATGGGGTCATGATATCAGGCTTCCTGGGTGGAATAGGGGGAGCCGTCTTAGCCCAATCGATTTCGATGAACTTCTCACATGTGACTGTAGCCGGTCAAGGATTTATTGCCATGGCAGCGATGATATTTGGCCAATGGAATCCTATTGGAGCGATGTTAGCTGCCATATTCTTCGGCTTTGCCCAAAGTTTATCAGTCATCGGTTCGCAAATTCCATTCATCGCTAAGATTCCATCTGTATTACTGCAAATTGCTCCATATATCATTACTATTTTTGTCCTAGTTGGTTTTGTGGGTCAATCACGTGGACCAGCTGCCGGTGGACGAACTTATGTCAAATCAAAATAAATCATATATAAAGTTGACTTTGCGACTTCTTATGAATTTAAGGGGTTAGCAAAGTCATTTTTTTATGGATAAGAGTTTCGGGACATACTCGCAGACTGCTTAATTTATGCTATAATAAAATAAATACATTTGTAAAAGGGAGTAAATAAATGAGCGAGTTAGGAAGCAAACTACGTGATGCCCGCATCGAACGAGGCTATACTTTAAATACTTTACAACAAAAAACAAAAATTCAAAAAAAATATTTACAGGCGATCGAGGATGGACAGTTTGATATGTTGCCGGGTCAATATTACGTCCGAGCTTTTGTGAAACAATATGCGGATATTGTTGGCCTAAACGGTAACCAACTTCTAGAGGATTATGAAGCAGAGATCATTAATCCGGTAGAAGAAGAGGAGGAGTTCGTTGAAGAAAGTGCGATTCCGTCTCGCTTGGAGCGCCATCAACAAGGTGAGAAAAGCCAATGGGAACATGTTTTATCTTATTTACCGATGATTTTGTTAATTACAATTATTTTGTTAATTATCGCTACATTAATTTTTGCCATTCAAAGTATTAGTCAAAAAGACAAAGTAGAGACCGGTCAAAAAGAACAGGAGTCTGCGATCGTATCAGTGGTTGAACCTGATACCGTCGAAGTAGAAGAAACAAAAGAAACAAATACAGAGTCTACTCAAGAAAGTTTGGCAGAAAACCAAATTAAGGTAGGAAAACAAGTAATTACTCTGCTATCTGAACCGACCGAGGAAACCTTGTATCAATTAGAAAATCCAATTGAAGAATATGAATTCGAAGTTAAGGCCGATGCCTTTGTCTGGGTCGGGATTTATCAAGATGATGTGATTCAAGTGGATACGCCGGTAGCTGAAGGAGAATCAGTGACCTTCAAGCCACAACCAGGTGCTAAAACTATTAGACTTCGTTTAGGTTATCCTGAAGGTGGTAAATTCTACGTCAATGGTAAGGAAATTGAAGCAAAAAGTGATTATATCAAGGAGACCATCGTCTTCCAATTGGCTGACGATGTTCAGGAAACGCCAGCTGAATCCATTCCGCTCGATCTACCAAATGATGAGACTAGCCAAGCGACTGAGGCCCCGGAAAGTACAGCGGCTGAAAATACTGGATATCAAGGCCCTGCGGTTTATGATCCTAACTATAGCGGTGAGTAATGATGAATATTGCGAATCAATTAACCTTACTGCGACTATTTCTAATACCAGTTTTTGTTGGCGTGCTTTATCTGATTGATCCAGCGATTTCAGTAAATTTTATAGCCCAGCAAATTCCCTTAGCTCATTTCTTAGCGGCGATTATTTTTGCCTTAGCTTCGGTTACGGATTATTTGGACGGCTATTTGGCACGTAAATATCATTTGGTAACTTCATTTGGGGCTTTTTTCGACCCGATGGCCGATAAGCTGTTGGTCATGGCCGCCTTTGTCGCCTTGGTTTCTATGCAGAAAGTTCCTGCTTGGATTTGTATAATTATACTGGGTCGTGAACTTCTGGTAACAGGGCTTCGGGTCTTGTTGGCCCAACATGATGGTAAGGTGATGGCTGCGGCGATGCCCGGAAAAATTAAAACCTTTACCCAAATGTTTGCTATTATATTTTTCTTAATGGATGATTTTGGTTTAAATCAGTTACCTTTCTCAATTGCCAAGCTATTATTATATGTTTGTCTGTTTTTTACTATTTATTCGGGAATCGAATATTTTTACCAGGGACGTTTTGTATTTTATAATAAATAATCATTAAGCATTTCAAGCTGTCTTTTTGAAATGCTTTTTTTATCGGATTTTCTTTATTTTTGTTGTATCTATATTTGGAGGTTGTTATGAAAGCTGAAATAATTACGGTGGGGACAGAATTATTAATGGGCACTGTTCTAGATACTAATTCGAGTTATATTGCCAGGAAGTTGGAATCATTGGGCATCGGAACTTATTTTAAACAAACTGTCGGCGATAATCCGCAACGGATTCAAGCCAGTCTGAAGACAGCTTTAGATCGTTCGCAATTGATTATTATTGCGGGTGGACTCGGTCCAACCCGAGATGACATCACCAAAGAGGCTGTGGCTGCGGCGCTGGGGATTGATTTATTGCTTGATCAAGCTCACTTAAAGGAAATTGAGACCTACTTTCAAGAGCGGGGTCGGTCGATGACTGCCTTGGATCAAAAACAAGCACAAATCTTAGCTCATTCGAAAATATTTAATAATGATAATGGATTGGCTTTGGGCTGTGCCTATAAGTTTCCTTATTTGGACCGATTCAGCTATATTATTATTCTACCCGGTCCACCGCGTGAACTTGAGTTAATGGTTGATCGCTACCTGTTGACGTATTTAAAAGACGAATTTAATCAGCAGCCAGTCATTCAATCAAAATATATTGAAATTAAACCGATGGGTGAAGCTTATCTTGCAGATAAACTAGATGAGCTGATTCAAAATCAAACGAATCCTACCATCGCAATCTATGCCAAGCCAAATAAGCTTCAACTTCGCTTAACTGCTACAGCAGATTCTCAGCAGACTGCTGAGAAATTATTAGCGGATTTATCCGATCAAATTGAAACTCGCTTAGGGGCTGATCAACTCTTAAAAGAAGATGAAACTCTAGAAGAAATGATTATTCATAAAATGACCCAAGAAGGAACCACACTAGGCTTAGCAGAAAGTTTAACGGGTGGTTTGGTCAGTAGCTCATTAACAACTGTTCCTGGTGCTGGAGAAGTGCTGGTCGGTGGTTTTGTAACTTATCAAACCTCAAGTAAATACAAATATTTAGGGATTGATTTAGATTTTATTGATCACTATTCAGTGGTTTCGGCTGAAGTGGCGCAAGCCATGGCTGTGAATTGTCAAAAACAGTCCCAGTCTGATTACGGCTTGAGTTTAACCGGTGTGGCAGGTCCTGATTCACTCGATGGTCACCCTGTAGGTCAAGTATTTATTGGTTTAGCTCAACCTGATCAGCAAGTCTTGATTAAGGAATTGAACCTAGGGTGCCAAAGTCGTGATAAAATAAGACTACTTGCTAAAGAAGAAGCCTTAAAGTTGTTGGCCAGTGTGCTTAAATAAGAACAAATGTTCTTGTATTTTGTCGATGTTTTGTTATAATATGATAGAAATGAAAGTGGGAGGTACACTGATGGTAGATAAAGATCGTAAAAAAGCTTTAGACATGGCTTTAAAAAATATTGAAAAGAATTTTGGTAAAGGTGCCATCATGAAGTTAGGGGATAAGACAGATACCAAGATTTCAACCGTTTCATCGGGTTCCTTAGCTCTTGATGTTGCTTTGGGTGTGGGTGGATATCCTCGAGGAAGAATCATTGAATGTTATGGTCCCGAATCTTCAGGGAAGACCACCGTGGCGCTTCACGCGATTGCTGAAGTCCAAAAACAGGGAGGCACAGCAGCCTTTATTGATGCTGAGCACGCACTTGATCCTGAATATGCTAAGCGATTAGGTGTGAACATCGATGAACTGCTTTTATCTCAACCTGATACGGGGGAACAAGGATTGGAAATAGCGGATGCCTTAGTTTCTTCGGGAGCGATTGATATTGTGGTCATTGACTCCGTGGCAGCCTTGGTTCCACGCGCTGAAATTGATGGCGAGATGGGCGACTCTCATATGGGCTTACAAGCGCGTCTAATGTCACAAGCCCTGCGTAAATTATCTGGTTCGATTAATAAAACTAAGACCATTTGTTTCTTTATTAATCAGGTTCGGGAGAAAATTGGAGTCATGTTCGGTAATCCGGAAACGACTCCTGGAGGAAGAGCCCTTAAGTTTTATGCTTCAGTCCGATTAGAAGTTCGACGAGCAGAAACCTTAAAGGAAGGTGGCAATTCCTATGGTAACCGTGTGCGGATTAAAATTGTCAAAAATAAAGTCGCCCCACCTTTTAAAGAAGCCATGGTTGACCTGATTTATGGTGAAGGGATTTCTCAAGTAGGCGAACTCGTTGATATGGCAGCTGAGATTGATGTGATTAATAAGGCAGGTTCTTGGTATTCCTATGGTGAAGAACGGATTGGTCAGGGACGTGAGAATGCGAAAGCTTTCTTACTCAACAATCCAGAGATTTATCGCGAAATAGAGCACAAGGTTCGCCAACATTTTAATATGGCTGATGAAACAGTGAAAGAAGAAGAATCCACTGAATTGGTCCTTGATTAAAGATTTGAACGCTTGATGAAATCGATTTATCTGTGCTTAATTCAACAATTGAGCAAATATTATTTTCTTTCATTGACTAATTCTCGATAAAAACGTATGATAAAATTATGTAGCAATACATTATTTATTTTAATTAACTAAAATGAATAGAAATCATAATAGATTCGGAGGTGACTCTTATGGACTTACAGTCAATCGCCTTCGTAATCGTTGCTTTAATAATCGGATGTGTTGTTGGATATTTCATTCGTAAAATTTCAGATGAGAAACAAGTCAATGGTGCTAAAGCCAACGCTGAAGCAATCGTATCTGATGCGATTAAACAGGCCCAGATTTTAAAAAGGGAAGCATTGTTTGAAGCGAAGGAAGAAAACTTAAAGTACCGTAATGAAGTAGAGAATGAGTTAAAAGATCGACGCAATGAAGTAGTAAAAAATGAAAGTCGGTTAAATCAAAAAGAAGATAATCTAGATCAACGCAGTAACTTGCTCGATCAAAGAGAATTAAATCTCGAGAATAAAGAACAAGATTATCGTCAACGTCAAGAACAAATGGTAGAACATGAATCTGAGATAGAAAAATTGCTTGAAGAGCAAAAAACGGAATTAGAACGTGTTGCAGCCATGTCTCGTGATCAAGCTAAATCTCAAATTTTAGCCGAGACCGAGCAAGAATTATCTCAAGAGATTGCTATCATGGTTCGCCAAGCTGAAGATCAGGCCAGAGACGAATCTAACCGAAAAGCAAAACAGTTATTACTCCAAGCGATGCAGCGGACGTCGACGGATGTAGTCACGGATAATTCAGTCAGTGTCGTGTCATTACCGAATGATGATATGAAAGGTCGAATTATTGGTCGGGAAGGACGCAATATTCGCACCTTTGAATCAATGACCGGGATTGACTTAATTATCGATGATACGCCTGAAACCGTCGTTTTAAGTGGATTTGATCCAATTCGTCGTCAAATTGCCAAGACGGCCTTGGAGAAATTAATTCAAGATGGCAGGATTCATCCGGCTAGAATTGAAGAAATGGTCGAACGTTCTCGCAAAGAACTTGATGAACGCATTCGGGAGTATGGGGAAGAAGCTACCTTTGAACTGGGTATTCACTCACTCCATCCTGATCTGATTAAAGTCATTGGTCGCTTAGCTTATCGAACAAGTTATGGTCAAAATGTCTTAAAACATAGTATTGAAGTTGCTAAATTATCCGGCTTTATTGCAGGGGAATTTGGTGAAGATGTTCAATTAGCTAAACGTGCCGGCTTATTACATGACTTAGGTAAAGCCTTAGATCATGAGATTGAAGGGACTCACGTTGAAATTGGGGCAGAGATTGCCAAACGCTATCATGAACCAGAGATTGTAATTAATTCGATTGCTTCTCACCATGGTGACGTACAACCTAGCTCAACCATTGCTGTCATTGTAGCAACTGCTGATGCTTTATCAGCTGCTCGCCCTGGTGCACGTAGCGAATCATTAGAAAATTATATTCGTCGTCTAGAACAACTCGAAGAAATTTCTAATAGTTTTGATGGGGTATCGCACTCTTATGCGATCCAAGCTGGGCGCGAAGTGAGAGTGATTGTTCAACCTGATCAAATTAACGATGCCCAAGCTTCTAAATTGGCCCGTAATGTTCGAAAACGTATCGAGACCGAAATGACATATCCTGGAAATATTAAAGTAACGGTTATTCGCGAAACGAGAGCCGTTGAAGTCGCAAAATAATTTTATAAAAAACCAACTTCGGTTGGTTTTTTTGTTTTCTATGAATCTAAAGATAATAGAATTCGATTTGGCTTTTTTATGATAACACTTAATCACTGCCTTTCATGGTACTGAGTTAAGTCTAAGTGAATAACCTGTGTTATAATAAGATGCGACAGATTTACTTATAACATTTGACGAAACATATTTATGATAGGGTGACAAGATGACAGATAAAGCAAAGAAAACCACACCAATGATGGAACAGTATAATCGTTTAAAAGAAGAATATGCTGATGCCATATTATTTTTTAGATTGGGCGATTTTTATGAAATGTTCAATGAGGATGCCCTAGAAGCGGCTAAAGTTTTAGAAATTACTTTAACTTCGCGAAATAAGCAAGCCGACCAGCCAATTCCTATGTGTGGTGTACCACACCATTCGGCCGACCAATACATTCGACGCTTGATTGAAGCCGGATATAAAGTCGCCATTTGTGAACAACTTGAAGATCCTAAGTTAACTAAAGGTATGGTCAAGCGAGATGTAGTTAAAGTCATTACACCGGGAACGATTATGGAACCCGATTCTCTAAAGCAGAAAGAACATAATTTCTTAGCTGCCTTGATTGAATATGAAACCATATTTTATTTCGTCTATAGTGATGTCACTACCGGGGATATCTTTCTGACACATACCCAAAGTTGGGAACAAATAAGTAGCGAAATTCAATCGATTGGGCCGGCAGAGTTGATTGTTGATATCAGGCAGAAGGAAAGCCTTTTGACCCCATTGCAGTCGATTTATCAGCAAACGATCTCACCATACCCGATTAATTCAACCTTAGAACCACTTTGGCAACTTGATCAACCGAGCGATGGGGAAGTCAAGGTGTTATCTTTATTATTCTCTTATTTAAACTATACCCAAAAACAAAGTTTGAAATACCTTAAAGCAGTAGAACGTTATCGTTTAAATCAATTTTTATTAATGAATTATTTTGCAAAGAAACAATTGGAACTGACTCAATCATTACGGACTCAACGGAAGAAGGGGTCTTTATTATGGTTCTTAGATCAAACTAAGACCGCTATGGGGGGACGCTTGTTACATTCTTGGATTGATAAGCCTCTCTATGATAAGACCGCTTTAATTGACCGTCATCAAAAAGTGTCTTATCTTCTGCAAGCTTTCTTTGAACGGATGGAATTAATTCCGAAATTGAGAGATATCTATGATCTGGAACGATTAATTTCAAAAATATCTCTGGCTTCGGCGAATGCTCGCGATTTAGATCAATTAAGATTTTCTTTGAGTCGAATCCCTGCCATTAATCAATTGCTAGCTCAAGTCAATGCGAATGTTGCTGATAATCCATCTGCTTTAGCGCCTTTGGCAGAATTTGAAGAGCTTTTAGCTGAACTAGATCAGGCCTTAGTTGATGATCCACCTATTTCGATTACAGAAGGAAATATTATTAAAGATGGCTACCATGCGTTATTAGATGAATATCGTCAAGCACTTAATCATGGTCAAGATTGGTTGATCGACTTGCAACTGCGCGAACGTGAAATTACTGGCATTAAGAATTTAAAGGTTGGTTATAATAAAGTTTTTGGTTATTACTTGGAACTATCACGTTTACAAGCTCAATCCTTAAAGGATGAACGTTATCAGCGCAAACAAACGCTAGCTAATTCAGAACGTTTTATCACCGATGAACTTAAGGCAATGGAAAGCAAAATATTAGATGCTCAAGAAAAATCCAAACAATTGGAATATGAACTCTTTGCTCAATTAAGAGCTCAAATTAATCAATATGTGCCTCAGTTGCAGATTCTAGCTCGACAAATCGCTGAATTAGATGTTTATTGTAATTTTGCCAGTTTAGCTGAACAAGAAAATTATGTCCGTGCTGAGATAAGCGACCATCCTTATCAGTATGAGTTAATTGATTCCCGCCATCCAGTGGTCGAACATTTAGTGGGGCAGGCAGAATTTGTTGCCAATGATTTATGGGTGGATGAACAAAAGCCGATGCTCTTACTAACAGGACCCAATATGTCTGGTAAATCCACTTACATGCGCCAAGTTGCTTATGCTGTCATTATGAATCAGATTGGCTCCTTTGTTCCAGCCAAGGTGGCTAAATTACCGCTTGTCGACCGCATATTCACTCGGATTGGCTCAGCTGACGATATTTCCCAAGGACAAAGTACTTTTATGGTTGAAATGTTAGAAACAAATATTGCCCTCAAGCAGGCGACCCAGCGCAGTCTATTGTTGTTTGATGAATTAGGTCGTGGTACGGCAACCTATGATGGGATGGCACTGGCTCAAGGGATTCTGGCGTATATTGCACGAAAGGTTAAAGCGGTGACCATCTTCTCTACGCATTATCATGAACTCACTGACTTAGATCAAGAAATTCCTTACCTAAAAAATATTCATGTAGGTGCCAGTGAGGTCAATGGTCAGGTCACTTTCTTGCACAAGATTCTACCTGGGCCAGCAGATCGATCTTATGGGATTCATGTGGCTAAATTAGCTGGCCTGCCAGATGATCTGATTGATTATTCACAAGCAAAATTAGCCGACTTGGAAGCTAACTCTCGTAGTATCTTCCTGGGTGAGCAGATTGAACAAACCCATCTTTTCGATTCAGCACCTTATCAAGCAGAACGAGAAAGTATGAAACAGATTCAAGAATTGATTAAGACTTTAAATATCAATGAAATGACGCCGATTGAGGCTCTAAATACTTTGGTTAAAATAAAAGACGAACTCAGAGAGGAGGGCTTGCTTGACCAAGATTAGAATCATGCCAGAGAGTCTGGCCAATCAAATTGCTGCGGGTGAAGTTGTCGAAAGACCGGCCTCAGTTGTCAAAGAATTAGTTGAGAATTCGATTGATGCTGGGGCTAGTCATATCATTATTGAAATTGAAGAAGCTGGAATTAGCTTGATTAAAGTGAGTGATGATGGCCAGGGGATGGACGCTAGTGATTTGGAACTCGCCTTTGTACCTCATGCGACTAGTAAGATATTTAATCCCCATGATTTGTTTGCCATTCATTCTTTAGGTTTCCGTGGTGAAGCTTTAGCGAGTATCGGCTCAGTTGCCAAGGTCTATCTGGAAAGCAAAACCAGTGATCAGTTGACCGGATCCTTTATTCAAATCGAAGGATCAAAAATTTTGGACCAAGGTCAGGCTAAATCACGGCAAGGAACCTCAATGACGGTTCGTTCATTGTTTTACAATACTCCAGCTCGCTTAAAACACTTAAAAAGTTTAAATACAGAATTACGCCATATTTTGAGTTTCATTCAGGAAATTGCTTTAGCCTATCCAGAGATAAAATTCACACTAATTAGTGATCAGCATCAAATATTTCAATCGATTGGCAATGGAGACCAACAACAGGCAATTGCTTCAGTCTATAAGCCAGCAATTGCTCGCGACTTAATTAAAATCCATGCCGCGGATAAGGATTTTTCCATCCAGGGCTATCTGTCATCGCCCAAATTAACGCGGACCAACATGTCCTACATACATTGGATTGTCAATGGACGGCCGGTTCGTTCGCGTATGTTGTCAGAAGTTCTAGTTCGCGCTTATGGTCGACAATTAATGATTGGTCGCTATCCGATTGCCGTCATTCATATCCAACTTGATCCACGCTTAGTTGACGTGAATGTTCATCCTACCAAGCAAACAATTCGCCTAAGTTTAGAAGACGAACTGGCGAGTCTATTAACCCAAGAGGTTCAAAGAGCGATCCAAGCTCAAAATCCAGTTCCCGAAATTAATCAGGAGGATTTGCCAGCTCAATCAGCGACGATGACTTATCAAGACAACTCTTTAATCCAAGAAGCCTTAGATTTTAACTATCAAGCTCGAAATAATGCAGAAAAGTCAATGGTATCAAAAGTATCAAGGGATCATGATCGCATCATCCCCCCAGAATTAAGTGCCCATGATCATCGACCGATAGAAAGACCTGTCAGCGAGGATACAAGCGCCACTATAACAGAGCAACCTCAAGCAGAGACTGTCAATTTCTATGATTTGCATTATGTCGGCCAAATTCATGGAACATATCTCTTAGCCACTTCGGCTGGCGGTTTCTATTTGATTGATCAACATGCAGCGCAAGAAAAGATTCGTTATGAACAATTTATGAAAGCAGATTATCCCCTAGAACAGCAGTATCTCTTAATGCCGATTCATCTGCAGGTAAGTTTGGCTCAAGAAGAATTTATCTTAGAGTCTTTAGCAAAATTAGAAAGTTTAGGAATAAATCTACAGGCTTTTGGCCCTCAAAGTTTTCAATTAGAATCTTATCCTTTGTGGCTGGATGCTGAAGATTTATCCCGTCAGGTCTTAGACTTATGCGAATTTATTGAGAAACATCCGCAAGCAGGCATCAAAGATGTGATTGAGTCAGCTTTGATTATGAAATCTTGTCGCGGAGCGATTAAGGCGAATCACTACTTATCGGATCAAGAAGCTGTACAATTAATACAAGACTTAGCGGAATTAGATGACCCTTATCATTGTCCTCACGGCCGGCCGGTACTGATTTACATTTCATTACAACAACTAGAAAAATGGTTCAAACGAATCCAAGATAGTCACACGAGTCGACTCGATGCTCAATTTTAGAAGGAGTGTAATCATAAATGAAAGCAGATAAATATCAAAAACAGATCAAAAATCTATCCCCCCAAGCTTATCATGTCACTCAAGAAGCCGGAACTGAGCCGGCATTCTCAGGCGAATATGATGATTTCTATCAGAAAGGGATTTATGTCGATATTGTTTCCGGGACTCCGTTATTTTCTAGTCGGGATAAATACAATGCGGGCTGTGGCTGGCCTTCCTTTAGTCAACCTATCATTCAAAGAGAAATTAGCCAACACCGCGATGACAGTTTCGGTATGCATCGAACCGAAGTGAGAAGCAAAGAATCGGGCTCTCATCTAGGACACGTCTTCACGGATGGACCACAAGATCGTGGTGGACTACGTTATTGTATCAATTCCGCCGCCCTAAAATTTATTCCCTTGGCAGAGATGGCGGATGCGGGTTATCAAGATTACATAAAATATGTGGAGTGAGAACATGTACGAATTTATTCAAGGACAATTAATTCAGATTCAACCGACCTATATTGTCATCCTAACTACGAATCTAGCTTATCGGATTTATTGTCCGAATCCTTTTGTCTGGCAAGACGATTTAAACCAGCAAGTCCGTTGTTATACTGAATTGATTGTTCGTGAAGATGCCCAGTTACTCTATGGATTCTATAGTCAGGAAGAGAGAGATTTATTTAATACATTGAATCGGGTTTCCGGCATCGGTCCTAAAAGCGCTCTATCTATCTTAGCGGTTGGCGATCATGAAGGTCTAATGCAAGCGATTGACCAAGGAGATTCGACATATTTAACCAAGTTTCCTGGAGTCGGTAAAAAGACGGCCCAGCAAATGATTTTAGATTTAAGCGGCAAGCTAACCGATTTCAAAGTCGATTCGGTTAAAACAGCACCATCGACTAGCACGGCAGTCGTCGATGAAGCCATTCAAGCCCTAGTTGGTCTAGGCTATTCGCAAAGGGAAATTAAACGGATTGAGAAGGATTTAAATCAACAACATTTTGCGACAACGCAGGCTGCTTTAAGCTATGCTTTTAGTCAATTAGTTCATGGATAGGAGGGGAGAGTGCAGTGGATCGGTTAATGTCGAATGAAGCCTTCGAAGAAGAGAAGCTACCTGAACTTCTATCCATTCGTCCTCATCGGCTTAAGGAATATATTGGCCAAGATAAGATTAAAGATGAACTTCAGGTTTATATTCAAGCCGCGCGAATGCGTCAAGAAGCTTTAGACCATTGTCTGATTTATGGACCGCCAGGATTAGGTAAGACGACTCTGGCCATGGTGATTGCCAACGAATTAGAGGTACAAATCAAAACGACCAGTGGGCCGGCTATCGAAAGACCGGGGGACTTGATTGCCATCTTGAATGAATTGAATGCTGGCGATATTTTATTTATTGATGAAATTCATCGCCTACCCAAAATTGTTGAAGAAGTTCTTTATTCAGCCATGGAAGATTATTATGTGGATATAGTGGTCGGTCAAGGGCCGACCAGTCAACCTATTCATTTCGAATTGCCTCCATTTACTTTAATTGGTGCAACGACTCGAGCAGGTCTATTAAGTCATCCTTTACGTGACCGTTTTGGGATTATGGTCCATATGGAATATTATCAATTGCTTGATTTACAAGAAATTGTTGGCAGAAGTGCCCGTATATTCCAAATTGAGATTGATCAAGAAGCGGCGCATGAAATTGCCTTAAGAAGTCGGGGAACTCCGCGAATTGCCAATCGTATCCTGCGCCGAGTCCGAGATTTTGCTTTGGTCAAGAATCAAGGGCAGATTAATCTTAATATTGCCCAAGCAGCTTTAGAAGTCTTAGAAATTGACCGAGCTGGGCTTGATGCCTTAGACCGCCGGATTTTGAAGTCAATGATTGACTTGTACCAAGGCGGACCTGTAGGTATTGCGACTATTGCAGTAAATATTAGTGAAGATATTGAAACCGTTGAAGATATGTATGAGCCTTATTTAATTCAACAAGGCTTGATTAAACGAACACAAAGAGGGCGAATGGTCACCGACAAAGCCTATCAACACTTAGGGATTATTCCGCCGATGAAAGAAGGATAAAATGTATACAACTAAAGATTTTGATTATGATTTACCTGAAGGACTGATTGCTCAGACCCCCTTAAAGAATCGTGCGGCATCTCGTCTCTTAGTCTTGAACCGGCAGAACCATCAACTGACCGATGGTCATTTCCCTGATATTAAAAACTATTTAAAAGCTGGGGATGCCCTGGTGGTGAATCAAACGCGAGTGATCCCGGCCCGGATTTTCGGAACGAAACCCGATACCGGCGGACATTTAGAAGTGTTGTTACTTCATAATATTGAAGGGAATCGCTGGGAAACCTTAGTTAAACCAGCGCGTCGGGCCAAAGTCGGTACCGAAATTGTTTTCGGAGATCAAGAGACTTTACGAGCTGAGATTGTTGAAGAACTCGACCACGGTGGTCGGATTATTGAATTTGATTATCAGGGCGTCTTTTTGGAAATTCTACAAGAACTGGGTCAGATGCCTTTACCGCCCTATATTAAAGAGAAGTTGAACGATCCTGAACGTTACCAGACGGTCTATGCTAAGGAAAATGGATCGGCAGCTGCGCCAACGGCCGGGCTACATTTTACTGACCAATTGCTAGCAGAGATAAAAGCCATGGGAGTAGAGATTATTCCCTTAGTCCTTCATGTCGGCTTGGGGACTTTTAGACCGGTATCGGTCGATAACATCGCTGACCATAAGATGCATTCAGAATTCTATCAGCTATCTCATGAATCAGCGGAACGGATAAATCAAGTTCGGCAAGCGGGTGGAGATATTTATGCGGTAGGTACCACCACAGTACGCACTTTAGAAACCATCGCTAGCGACCATCAAGGGGAGATTGTTCCTTCATCAGGCTGGACTGATATATTTATCACCCCTGGTTATGAATTTAAGGCCGTCGACCACCTCATCACAAATTTTCATTTGCCACAGTCGACGTTAATGATGTTAGTGTCTGCTTTTTATGATCGTGAACATATATTATCTGCTTACCAACACGCTGTGGCCGAAGAGTATCGTTTCTTTAGTTTTGGCGATGCTATGTTAATTTATTAGGAATTTATCAAAGAGCAAGGGGGGCTTGGCCATGTTATTAAATGTTCAAACGGTATACTCATTATTACATTCTACCTTAACCATTGAAGATTATGTCGACCAAGCCAAGCAGTTAAACTACCAAGCCATCGGTATTGCTGATGAGAACGTGTTGCATGGCTGTTATCAGTTTTATCAATTAGCTCAAGCCCATTCTTTAAAGCCCTTAATCGGTATGAAAGTGACACTTGCTGGTTTGATAGATACCATGCACACATATTCATTCTTACTTTATGCTAAAAACTATCAAGGATATTTAGACTTGATAATTTTATCCAAACACCTAAATCAAGAACCGATTGATTCAAACTCAATTTATCAGCTGCTTGAACAATTCTCCAACGATCTGATCATGATTCACTTGGGCAAGGAGAGTGAATTAATCCAAGCGCTGATTCAAACAGACCAAAATTATTGTCAAAAGATCTTCAATGCTTGGCAGCAGATTATGGGGCAGAATATGTACCTTAGCTTGAGTGTCCGTCCTTATAATAATATTGAGGCACAACACATCATTGATTTTGCCCAAACAACGGGACTCAAGATTGTGATTGGTCAAAAGGTTCATAGTCTAAAAGCTGAGGATGCCAGTAGTTTGACGATTCTCCAAGCTATTGATGAGGGCACTAGCTTAAATTCTGCCGATTTACCTTATGAAGGTCCTCATTATCTCTATTCAGCCGAGGAACTTGAACAATTATACCAACAGATGGGTTATTCAGCGATTATCCAAAATACTCAAACATTAATCAATCAACTTAACGTTCAACTTCCGGATAAACAGAATTATCTACCAAAATTTCCCCACCCACAGCATGAGACGGCTGCTGAATTACTCAATGAACTTACTTTTCAAGCTTTGAAAGAAAAGGGATTGGATCAAAAAATAGATTATGTTGAACGTTTGGAATATGAACTTCAAGTGATTGATCGTATGGGTTTTTCAGATTATTTTTTAATTGTGGGAGACTTTATCGAATATTGTCGCCGAGTCAAGATACGCGTGGGTCCTGGTCGGGGATCTTCGGCTGGATCTTTAGTGGCTTATTTATTACAAATCACTTTAGTTGATCCGATTGAATATGATTTGTTATTTGAGCGTTTTTTAAATCCTGAACGTCATTCGATGCCCGACATTGATATTGATATTCCTGATAATCAACGACAACGGGTCATTCATTATGTTCAAGACAAATATGGTGCAGATTGTGTGGCTCAAGTCATTACCTTCGGAACTTTTGGAGCTAAGCTATCTATTCGTGATACCTTACGGGTCTTGAACTACGATCAAGATACTCTGACGACTTGGTCGAAATTAATTCCTTCTGATCAAAATCAGCCCATGACGTTAACACGGGCCTATCAAGAATCACATCGCTTCCGCAATTTTGTCGAAGAATCCACTCATCATCAACAAATTTTCAAGATTGCTCAAACGATAGAAGGTTTGCCGCGCAATACTTCGACACATGCTGCAGCCATTGTGATTCACGATCAAGCCTTGGAAACGATTCTGCCTGTGTTTGCCAAGTCGCATCAAATTCTACAAACACAATATACCATGTACGATGTGGAAGCCATTGGCCTATTAAAGATGGACTTTTTAGGTTTGAGAAACCTGACCTTATTAGACGATATCCTGAATACGGTACAAGTCAATTATCAGAATAATTTAGACATTAATCAGATTACATTATCGGATCCCTCTACTTTAAAGATTTTTCAGAATGCAGATACTAGTGGAGTGTTTCAATTTGAATCTATCGGTATTCGAAGAGTTTTACAGAAAGTTCATCCCGAAAGCTTTGAAGATATTGTAGCGGTGATCGCCTTATACCGACCTGGTCCGATGAAACAAATTGATCACTTCGTGGCGCGCAAGCAAGGCAAAGCGCCGATAACTTATCTCCATCCTAAACTTGAACCCATCCTAAGTAAGACCTATGGCATTATTGTTTATCAAGAACAGGTAATGCAGATGGTTCGGGTCATGGCTGGTTATAGTCTAGGTGAAGCTGACATTCTCCGACGAGCCATGAGTAAAAAAGATAAAAACTTGATGGATCTTGAAGAAAATCACTTTATAAAGGGGGCTAAAGCCCAAGGCTTTACTGAAAAAGAAGCTCAAGAAGTCTTCTCTTATATTTTAGCGTTTGCAAATTATGGGTTTAACCGGTCCCATGCCGTCGTCTATTCGCTCTTGGCCTATCAGTTAGCTTACTTAAAATGTCATTATCCGATTGAATTTTATGCGTGTCTGCTCCGTTCAGGCAATGATACAAATTATTTATCCTATATTCAGGAAGCTAAGTTAAGACTAGGGCGGATCCAAGCGCCCGATATTAATCAAAGTTTGACGGATACGGTCGCTGGCCAGGAGCAACTCTTACTTGGTTTGAATAATATTAAAGGCTTACGCCAGGATTTCATCGCTGATATTTTGTCCGATCGTTCGAACTTGGGACCTTATCGGTCTTTTGAAGATTTTCTACGTCGTCTTTCAAGTAAATATTTGAAAGTAGATTATCTGGAACCTTTAATTCTGACCGGAGCTTTTGATCAGTTGGGTTATAATCGAGCAACTCTATATAATAACTTAAGCAAATTTATTCAGGTGATTGAGTTTACCGGTAATAATCTAAGTTTATTCAAGGAAATGGAACCCACGATTGATCCTTATCCGGAGTTCTCTAAACAAGAGCGACAAGAGTATGAACGGGCTTACTTAGGATTTACATTGGATCCCCATCCGTTGTCCCAATATGAGCAGTGGATGCGAGCGTACTCACAATATACTACAGTAGCAGAAATCGGTCAAAAAGACTTGGGTCAACTGATTGAAAGTATTGTGGTCATTCAAGAAATGAAAGTGATTCGTACCAAACGTAATGAATTAATGGCTTTTGCCCAAGTCGGCAATGACATCCAAAGTTATGCCATGGTGATCTTTCCTGATAAGTACAAGCAATATGGTGATCAACTGAAAGAGGGGCAGTTAATTCATTTTAGAGCCCGTCTTGATTTAGATCGACGTCAGGAGAGACAATTAGTCTTAGACCAAGTCGTCCCTTTACCAAATCTCAAACAAATACAAGATCAACAAGTTTTCTGCTTTATTAAGATCAATGATGTCAATCAAGATCAAGCATTAATCGAAGAAATCAAAAGTTTTATTCAAGCTCATAAAGGCCCACATCCTGTTATTTTGGTCGATCAAAAACATCGAACATATCAATTAACTGACAAATTCCAAATTGATGTTAGTACGCAGGTCATAGATGCCTTTAAACACCAATTTCCTCAGTTACAGATTGCGAGCAAAAGCTTATAAAAAAGCACAAAAACGTTTACATGTCAAGTTTTCATGAAATTAAATGACATTTATTTTTATGAATGTTAAAATTAAATTAATCACATGAAAAGTACTTTAGATATAAGGTGGTAAGATTATGAAACGTATAGCAGTTTTAACAAGTGGTGGCGATGCACCCGGAATGAATGCAGCCATTCGGGCGATTCTGGACCAAGGAATGCATCATGGTTTAGAAGTTTATGGTATCTTTCATGGTTATAAAGGCTTGGTCGAAGGTGATTTTAGATTATTAACGGTGAAAGAAGTTCACCACCGACTAAAAACAGGGGGGACACTCCTTTATTCAGCACGTTATCCAGAATTTGCTCAAGCAGAAATTCAACAATTAGCTTTACAACAACTCAAGAAACATCAAATTGAAGGTCTGATTGTTATCGGCGGTGACGGGTCTTTCCAAGGCGCGCTCGCTTTAAACAAGTTAGGCTTTCCAGCCATTGGAATACCTGGAACGATTGATAATGACATTCCCGGTACCGAATATACGATTGGTTTCGACTCGGCAGTGACGGTGGCTCTCGATGCCATCGATAAGATTTCTGATACGGCCGCTTCCCATGAACGGACTTTCGTGGTTGAAGTTATGGGACGGTCAGCGGGTGATATTGCAATTTGGGCAGGTGTTGCCGCCGGGGCTGATGCGATTATTATTCCAGAAGAAGGTTTCGAGATGACCGAGATTGTTGAACGGGTTCGTAGTGGTCGCCGCAGTGGTCGCGATCATTCCTTAATTATTCTCGCTGAAGGTGTGATGAAGGTAGACGAATTCGTCACTCGCTATACGACAATTGCCCAAGAACAAGATGTTCGTGGCATCGCCTTATCCCATATTCAACGGGGTGGGGCCCCAACCGCTCGTGACCGTGTCTTTGCGCAACTAATGGGAGCCAAAGCGGTGGATAATTTGATCAATGGCCTTTCTGGAATTTATATGGGAATTATTCAAGAACGCTTAGCGACCTTCGATATTGTCGAGACTTTGAAGAAGAAAGATAAATCAATTCGTGAGGACTTATACCAACTGAACTATGAATTGACCGATCGTGATTTATAAAAGGAGCGTGCCATGAAAACAAAGAAAACAAAAATCGTCTGTACCCTAGGTCCGGCAACGGATTCTGTTGAAATTATTGAAGCGTTGATTCAAAATGGAATGAATGTTGCTCGCTTCAACTTCTCTCATGGAAGCCATGAAGAACAAAAAGCGCGTTTTGACAAATTAAAACAAGCCCGCGAGAATACCGGCAAAAATATTGGGATTCTATTGGATACTAAAGGGCCCGAAATTAGAACGCATCTAATGGCTACCGATAAAGTTGAATTAATCAAGGGTAAAACCGTCAAGATTTCGATGACCGAAGTAGCAGGTACCGCAGATATCTTCTCGGTAACTTATAGTCAATTAATCAATGATGTCAAAGTTGGCGGCCATATTCTTTTAGATGACGGTCTGATTGACCTCTTAATTACCGATATTGATCACGCTACAGGGATGATCACCTGCCAAATTCTGAATACAGGCACCCTTAAATCAAGAAAAGGGGTCAACGTTCCCAACGTTTCATTAAATTTACCGGGGATTACCGAGAAAGATGCTGATGATATTCGTTTCGGTTTGGGTGAAGGCATTGACTTTATTGCGGCCAGTTTTGTCCGCAGTGCTAAAGATGTCCTTGAGATTCGCGAACTTCTTGAACAAGAAGGCAAACCTGGCATTAAAATCATTTCCAAAATTGAAAACCAAGAGGGCGTCGATAACCTGGAAGAAATTTTGTTGGTTTCTGATGGGATTATGGTGGCCCGTGGTGATTTAGGGGTGGAAATTCCTACCGAAGATGTGCCTGTCCTTCAGAAACAAATTATTCACCAATGTAATTTAATGGGGAAACCGGTGATTACGGCTACCCAAATGCTTGATTCTATGCAAGTCAATCCTCGTCCAACACGGGCAGAAGCGGGCGATGTGGCTAATGCGATTTATGATGGAACCGATGCGGTTATGCTTTCCGGCGAAACGGCATCCGGGGCCTATCCAATTGAAGCTGTAAAAACCATGGCGAGTATCTGCTTACGGACGGAAGAAGCCTTAATTGGTCAAGATGCCCTGGTCCTTAAGACTTATGACAAACGTGATATGACCGAAGCGATTGGCCAATCGGTTGGCCATACGGTTAAAAACTTAGATATTCAAACCATTGTGGCAGCCACCAGCTCAGGTCATACCGCACAGATGATATCGAAATTTAGACCAAAATCTCATATTTTAGCAGCAACTTTTGATCTTTCGACCTGCCGCCAGTTAACCTTAAGCTGGGGGGTTCATGCTTTCAAAGTTGAGAAAGTTCACTCCACCGATGATCTCTTTAATGTTGCGACCAATTTGGCCTTAGACCAAGGGTTTGCTGAAGAAGGAGATTTAATTATGATTACAGCCGGAGTTCCGATTGGTGAGAGCGGTACGACGAACTTAATGAAGATTCAGCAGATTGGGGTCTTGTTAGGTCAAGGTGAGGGTGTCGGCCGTGAGAATGCCATTGCTAAGGCTACCGTAGCCTATACCAGTGAAGAAGCCAATGAGAAGATGCAAGAAGGCAATATCTTAGTAACTCGTCAAACGAATATGGATTATATGCCAGCCATAAAACTTGCTTCAGCCATTGTAACTGAAGAAGGGGGCATGACCTCTCATGCGGCCATTCTGGGCTTAGAATTAGGTATTCCAGTAGTAGTGAATGCAAAAGGGGTCCTAGCCTCAATCAAAGAGAACGAAATTATTACCGTGGATGGTCGCCGAGGTCGAGTATATCGTGGATCAACTGCCGTAATTTAACCAGATTTTGTTTCCTTTTGTTAGCAGCAAGGGGAAACATTTTTTATAATTAGACAATAAGGGAGGCTACGATGAACAACGACATGATACAAGCAAAAGTGATGGATCAAAATGACCAAGAATATTTTCTGCAGGCAGAAGGGATAACATATGCCTTAGATCGTCAGGAACTTGAATTGAAACCTGGTCAACTGGTGGAAGGTTTTGCCTATCTGGATAAGGATCAAAAACTAAGAATAACGACCCAACTGCCGCGGGTGAATTTTAAAGATTTTGACTGGGGAGAGGTCGTAGAAAGTCGACGGGACTTAGGGGTGTTCGTCGACATTGGCCTTAAGAACAAAGATATTGTCGTGTCTTTAGATGATTTGCCAGATGATTATAAAGATTGGCCGCAAAAAGGTGACCACCTCTATCTTAAATTAAAGAAAGATAACAAAGAACGTCTTTGGGGCCATTTGGGACTTGAAGAAGATTTACAAAGAATTGGTCTGAAGGCCCAGCAACATATGATGAACCATAATGTCGAAGCCTATGTTTATCGCTTATTAACTGTGGGTGCTCAAGTCTATACTACACAAAATATGTTAGGTTTTATCCATGAAAGTGAAATGATCGAGCCCCTACGCTTAGGTCAAAAAATTAAAGGCCGAATTATTGATGTTCATCTTGATGGGAAAGTTAATATTTCAACCCGGCCTCGAGCCTATCAGGCCATTGATGAGGATGCGATGATGTTACTTACTTTGTTAAAGAAACGTCCAGATCATTTCCTACCCCTCCATGATAAAACTGATCCCCAAGTGATCCATGATTATTTAGGTATTAGCAAAGGGCAATTCAAACGAGCTTTGGGTGCTCTCTTGAAAGCTGGTCAGGTTCATCAAGTAAAAGGAGAAGGGATTTATCTGAATAATCAGTGTGGCGAACACAATGGATGACCAGTTCGAAGCATTCTATCGCTATTTAATCATCGATTTAGGCCGGGCTCACAACACTGTGGTGAATTACCAGCGCGATTTAAATAAATTTAAAACCTATATCGCTCAAGAACAGCTGGAACTTGATCAGGTTGACCGAGCAACGATCCAAGCTTATCTCTTTCAGCTCCATCAAGCTGGCTATGCTGCAAGTAGTACGGCTCGGATGATTTCAAGTTTGCGCCAATTTTTTCTTTTCTTGCTGCGTGAAGGCCTTCGTCAGGATAATCCTATGGCCTTAATCGAATTACCCAAACAAGCTAAGCGCCTACCTAAGGCCATTCAAATGGATCAAATAAATTTATTATTAAATGCCCCTGATATTCAGACACATTGGGGGATTCGCGATCGAGCGATTCTTGAAACCATGTATGCTACCGGTTTACGGGTCAGTGAATTGATTAGCTTAAAATTAATTGACCTTCATTTGGACTTAGGTTTTATCCAAACCCTAGGTAAAGGAAATAAGGAACGGATCATTCCTTTGGGTGATGAGGCAATTTTCTGGCTTGAGAAATATTTGACGGAAGTCCGTCATATATTCCTCAGTAAGGGCACAGAGAGCGCTTCGGCCTATATTTTTTTAACCCAACGGGGTAAACCCTTTACCCGTCAAGGTATCTGGAAGAAAATTAAAAAATATACTCAAAGCGTTGGGATGGGGGAGGATATTTCTCCCCATATGTTAAGGCATTCCTTCGCCACCCACCTATTAGAAAATGGGGCAGATTTACGCTTAGTTCAAGAATTACTGGGTCATGCAGACATCTCAACCACACAAATTTATACGCATATTTCTAAACATCGCTTGCAAGAAGTATATCGGCGCTCTTTTCCACGAGCGTAAAAGATTATTAGATTAAGAAAGAATAAAGGGAGGAAGAAAGATGAAATTTAATCGGATTCATCTCATCGTTATGGATTCAGTCGGTATTGGCCAAGCCCCTGATGCCGATCAGTTTGACGATGTGGGAGCACATACGCTGGGGCATATTGCCGAAATTGCCGGCTTAGATTTACCGAATCTTTCGGCCATGGGACTAACTAATATCGAAAACCTGTCAGGCATGACGGCCCAGGAACACAGCCAGGCTTACTGGACCAAGTTACAAGAACGGTCTCGGGGCAAAGATACGATGACCGGCCACTGGGAAATCATGGGTTTGCAAATTGACACTCCTTTTAGAGTGTTTCCCAATGGTTTTCCGGAAGAATTAATGAATCAACTACGTGAATTCTCTGGAAGGGAGATTTTAGGTAATAAAGTTGCATCTGGGACCGAAATCATTGACGAATATGGAGCTGAGCAATTAAAGACCGGTGCCTTAATTGTCTATACTTCAGCCGATTCAGTCTTACAAATCGCTGCCCATGAAGAAGTAATACCGCTTGATGAGTTGTATTCTATTTGTGAATTTGCGCGAAAGATAACGCTCGAAGATCCTTATATGATTGGCCGAATTATCGCTCGCCCTTATATCGGTCAACCCGGTCAATTTGTTCGAACCAGTAATCGTCATGACTATGCCCTAAATCCATTTGGTAAGACAGCTTTAGATTATCTCAAAGAGAAGGATTACTCAGTTATTGCGGTCGGTAAGATTTCTGATATCTTTAATCATCAAGGAATCACTCAGGCAATTCGTACAAAAAATAATATGGATGGGGTGGACCAATTACTTGAAGTGATGAAAACCCCATTCACCGGTTTATCTTTCACCAATTTGGTTGATTTTGATGCGGTCTATGGACATCGACGCAATGTCCAAGGTTATGCTGAAGCCTTGGAAGCCTTTGATCAACGGATTCCTGAACTGATGGAACAACTGGGGGAAGATGATCTATTGATGATTACCGCTGACCATGGCAATGACCCTTCCTATAAGGGAACAGACCATACCCGGGAATTCGTTCCGCTTCTAGTCTATAGTCCTGCCTTTAAACAACCCCAAGCATTACACGCTAAATACTTCTCTGATATTGCGGCGACCATTCTTGATAATTTCAATGTATCAGCAGAGATTCACGGTCAATCTTTCCTTGACCAATTGAACTAAGATATGAAAGACGGAGGCATACTATGATGTATTCAGAATTATTAACGTATTTGTCCAACAAAGGTATTCGTCAACCTGAATTAGGTTTAGTTTTAGGGTCAGGATTGGGCGATTTGGCTGATGAGATTGAAGATGCAGTGATTATTCCCTATGAAGCGATTCCTAATTTTCCGGTATCGACGGTAGAAGGTCATGAAGGCAAGTTAGTCTATGGTAATCTGTCAGGCAAACGGGTCATTGCTCTTAAAGGACGTTTCCATTATTACGAAGGTTATGAATTAGCGGATGTGACTTATCCCATTCGCTTATTTAAGGAATTAGGCGTGAGCAGTATTATTTTGACCAATGCGGCTGGCGGCGTCAATCAAGATTTTCAACCGGGAGATATTATGGTCATTACTGATCATATAAATTTGACCGGCAATAATCCTTTAATCGGACCAAATGTTCATCAGCAGGGACCTCGTTTCGTTGATTTGACCGAGACCTATTCTAAACGGGGGATTGATTTACTGAAGCAGATTGCTCAGGCTGAAGACATTGACCTTAAAGAAGGTGTCTATACATGGATGACCGGGCCTAGTTATGAAACGCCAGCAGAGATCCGGATGATTCAACGCATCGGTGGCGATGCCGTGGGGATGTCTACCGTACCCGAAGCAATTGTGGCCAAACATGCTGGAATGGAAGTCATTGGGATTTCATGCATCACCAATTTAGCAGCCGGTTTGCAATCGGCTTTAAATCATGAAGAAGTGATTGAAATCTCCCAACAAGTCAAACCAAAATTCAAACATTTATTACGCCAACTCATATCCCAGTTATAAAATAAATTGCTATTTCTTGAAGATAATGGTATTATCGGCTCCGTGTGGATAGCTATTTTATCAGAAAGGAGAATAAGTATGCTTATTAATTCAACCGATAAAAATGATAAGATTGTTATTGGTTTGCTTTCTTATACTTATTCTGAAGATGTTCCTAGTATCGATCAAATTAAAAAATTAATTGAGGAATATCGAGCTAATCCTGACCAACATATCTTCCTTTACAAAGAAGATGATGGAGATAATTATATCGGCTTAATTGCGGTCGGTATGAGTCGGTCAGAAGATCAGGCAGATCCTAACTTAACCATCAACGTTCAACGGGTCGCGGTGGTCCCTTCATTCAGGAATGAAGGAGTCGGCTATCGAATGTTTGAAAGCTTAAAGGATCGCTATCCAAATTCGCCGATTATTGGAACGATGGATAATGTTGATCTCGTCCTAAAATGGACCAATCAATACAATCAAAAACACTAGGGTGCCTATTATGAATTCAACACATTTACAAATTGACCTTGAAGCTTTTCAAGGTCCTTTTGATTTATTACTCCATCTGATTAAGACAATGGAAATTGATATTTATGACATTCCCATTGCTAGTATTACTGAGCAGTATATGGTCTACTTACATGAGATGCAAGAATTGCAGTTAGACCAAGTCGGCGATTATCTAATTATGGCAGCCACCTTAATTGAAATTAAGAGTCGCATGCTTCTACCCACTGAAACATTCGTGGATGAAGAAAGCGAATATTCAAACGTAGATCCGCGCGAGGGCTTGGTCGAACAGCTTCTGATCTATCAGCAATTTCAAGAAATTACTGAAGAATTGCAATTGAAAGAAGAAGAACGTGGCCAACTGTATACTCGACCCATGCTTAACATAGCTCCTTATCAAGAGAATCTTCCCTTAATTGAGGGTCAGCTTTCTTTAACTGATTTACAGGGGATGATGGAACAGCTTTTGTTAGAACAAATTCAACGCCAACCGAGTCCCAAAGAGGTCCAACAAGATCATGTGAGTGTCGATGAAATGATGGCCTATATCTTGCAAAAGATTGAACAAACCCCTAAGGACGAGTTCCTGTCATTCAATCAAGTGATCTATCAACAAAGTCGATCGGTGATTATTACGAGCTTTATTGCCATGCTCGAATTAGTGCGTAAGCAGTCGATTTCATTCGTTCAAGAAGATCTATATCAACCCATTTATCTAAAAATCAACACAGAGAAGAAGGGAGACCAGCATGCTCATTAAACGGATAGCGGCTTTAATTTTTGTAGCTGGCGACCAAGGCATCTCCCTTAATGAAATTGCCAACATTTTGGACAAATCGCCCACCGTCATTCGCCAACAAATTGAGTTGTTACAAGAAAAGGTAAGCCAATCAGACTGGATTCCCGTCGAGTTAAAAGAATATAATCAGCTCTATCGTTGGGTTACCCAAGAGGCATACGCAGAAGATATCGTCAAATGGGCCAGAAACCCGATCAATCAGAAACTCTCCCGTGCCCAAGTTGAGACCTTGGCAATCATTGCGTATCGACAACCAATTACCCGGATGAGTATTGATCAGATTAGGGGCGTTTCTTCGCAGAATATGATTCAACGATTAATCCAAAGAAATTTGGTCGAGATTGTTGGTGAAGTTGAAAGCCCGGGTCGGCCACATCTTTATGGGGTCAGCGATTATTTCATGGATTATTTCGGTTTGAAATCTTTAGACGACCTGCCCCCTTTACGAGACTTAGCCTTGAACGCTGAACTTGCTGAAAGTAATTTATTCTCATTAAAACATTGGACTCCAGAACAAGAGCAATCCTTATTTGAGGAGGAATAGGATGGAACGATTACAGAAAGTTATTGCCCATGCCGGCATCACTAGTCGCCGCAAAGCAGAACAACTGATTGTCGATGGAAGAGTCAAAGTGAATGGTCAAACCATTACTGAATTAGGTTTTAAAGTGCTTACCCATGATAAAATCGAAGTCGATGGCGTACCGATCTATCGAGAGGAACCACGCTATATTTTACTTTATAAACCTAAGAATTCTATTTCCGCAGTAGCCGATGATAAGGGGCGACCGGTGGTGACCGATTTCATTCACGGTATTGAAGAACGCATTTATCCAATTGGTCGGCTGGACTTTGATACGACGGGCCTATTATTGTTAACTAATGATGGCGATTTTGCCCAGCTCATGATGCACCCTCGTTATGAAATACCCAAAACATATATCGCTAAAGTGGAGGGACTCATCGAACCCACCGCTTTGAATAAATTAAGAAGAGGGGTAAGTATTGAAGGCAATCGAACTTCTCCGGCAAAAGCCAAGCTCATTTCGCAAAATCAAGATCAGTCGACCTCTATCGTTCAATTGACCATTGCTGAAGGTTGGAATCATCAAGTCAAATTGATGTTTGAGGCGGTAGGCTACCCGGTAATTAAATTAAAACGGGAACTCTTTGCCTTTCTTGATTTAGGTAAGTTACAACCGGGTGAATGGCGAGAATTGACCGCATTTGAAGTGGACAAATTACGGAAAATGGCTAATGAAGCTAAATAATTGATTAAAGAATGATGATAAGTTATAATGAAGGAAAATAAAATATAGTCTTCAGGGCAGGGTGAGATTCCCGACCGGTGGTAACAGTCCACGAACTCTTTCTTAAGAGCCGATTTGGTGAAATTCCAAGACCGACAGTACAGTCTGGATAAAGAAGATAGAATGACATTTCACATCAATTTATTTGTGAAGCACTATTTTACCCTGGGGCGAAATAGTGCCTTTTTGTTTTTCTATGCCTAAGACGAAGAAGGAGTTAGAAAAATGAAGAAATTGACGGTTCGCAATATGGTTTTATTAGCAATTTTAGGTGCTTGGGCAATTGTATTAAGGATGATTGAGATTCCATTATTACCTTCAGCCCCGTTCCTTAAGATGGATTTTTCTGATTTTGCGGTATTAATCGCTACCTTGGTTCATGGACCCTTAGGTTTGATTGTTGTTGCGTGTCTTCGGGATTTAGTTTGGTATATGGTTACCGGAGGGGACCTCGGCTTGCCGATTGGTGAATTTATGAGTATCACCGCCTCGCTTGCCATGTTCTTACCGACTTATTTTATTCTTAAAGGCTATGACCGCCGTCCAGAGAATTTAAGCCGAATATATATGTCTGCCACGTTAATTATCGCTCTGGTCAGTGTGATGTCAGTGATCAATTACTATGTCGCCTTACCGTTCTATACTAAGATAATGGGCTTGCCGATTGAGAACTTTGGCGAATATATTTGGGCCATTATTATTCCTTTCAATTTGATTAAAGGAGTCATTTATGCTCTAGGTCAAGTCTTGGTGATTCGTATTATGAAGCCAATCTTAGAGAAAAAGCAGGTATATTTTCTAACTAAATGGGTTCACCCCTCAAAATGATTACAGTTAGGTTACAGACAAGTTAATTTTAGTTAAAATATCCTCCACATTAATTTGAAATTCAAGCAAAGTAAAAATGATTATGGTATTATGATAGAGTAGAAATATACGTTGTTTGCGTATTTAGGAGGATTTCTTATGTCGAGAGAACATGATCACGAAATGAACAATTCGTCATCGGAGATGGGCGAGGAACGTAACATTCCCCATTCAAAGAAAACAGCTAAACCTTGGAATAGTAGATTTAGCGAGAATGAAAATCTAAAAAATCGGCAATACTCAAGAGCAGCACGCAATCAGCCGGTGAAAGAAGCGTCAAAATTATCACAAATTTTGTTATTGATGATTACGTTATTGGTACTCATCCCATTTATTCTCTTTGGTATTATTCAAATGCAAAGAAATAACAAAGAAATTACTTCTAGAACAACCAATGAGATTATGATTTCCCGAAATGAAAGCATGTCTGAAGAGAGTAAAAATTCTGAAACGACTCAAGAAAGTAAGAAAGAGTCTACTGAACAGACCACAGAGGCCAATGTCTCATCGGAAGAGATTCAAGAAACAACGGCAGCACCTGCTCCAGAACCACAACCTACACCAGAGCCAACCCCAGAACCTCAACAAGGTGGAACCGTTCATACTGTTTCAGCGGGTGAATCATGGTGGGCCATTGCTCGAATTTACGGCGTCGATCCTTATGAATTAGCAGCTTATAATGGATCAACCATTGATTCAGCACTTTATCCAGGCTTAACTGTCCAAATTCCTTAATTGACTTTGGTGGAGCACAGATTAGTAAGTCTGCTTAGTCAAGTTGTATAAGATAATTATAGAGATTTTTCTGTCCGAGTATTTGAAGTATCAAGAATCATTCCTGACCACTAGATAGTAGCTTGGTTGAAGCCTAGATATACTATCGTTGGTTGCGATGGAATGGATTGAGGATTTCAGATATTCGGGCATTTTACTGTAAATATTAAAAACAAATATGAATCAATATCAGGAGGAACTTATGCAGATTGCGATTGATGGACCCGCTTCTTCAGGCAAAAGCACGATTGCTAAATTATTAGCCCAAAAATTAAACTTACTATATTTGGATACAGGGGCTATGTATCGTGCAATTACGTTGTTCTTTATCGAACATAAAGTAGACCTAGAACAACCCGATCAGGTCAAACAAGCTCTAGAGGAATGTCAACTCTCATACCGTGGACAAGGTCATGAAAGAACCCTCTTGCTAAATGGCAAAGAAATTGAAAAGCAAATTCGGTCAGCCGAAGTCAATGCTCAGGTATCGGCTGTTTCAGCAATTCCAGAGGTACGTCATTATTTGGTTGCCATGCAACAGAAGATTGGCCAAGAAATGTCAGTTATTATGGACGGACGAGATATTGGCACAGTTGTTTTAAAAGATGCTGATTACAAATTCTATCTTACGGCCAATGCCCATGTTCGGGCACTAAGACGCTATCAAGAAAATCAGGAAAAAGGCTTATCGAATCAAAGTCTCGCTGAAATAGAGCAAACCATTATTGATCGCGATTATTATGATAGTCACCGATCGATGTCGCCATTGAAGAAAGCCGAAGATGCGATTGAAATCGACACAAGTCAGTATAGCATCGAAGAAGTCCTCGAAATTATTTTAAATCAAGTTAAAAGGTAAATTAATAAGATTAATACCTATTAAATCGCGGATAATACTAGACTAATATATTATTGTTTGTTAAAATAAATCTATCTGATTTATTATTATTATGCTATGATAATGGATCATGTATTTAGGGAACACTAGGAGGAACCGGTAGATGTCAGATTTTGTAGAAGACAAGAATTTAGAAGAAGTTACTGAGCAAGAAGAAGTGAAGGAAACTGAAGAGACAGCCACTGAAGAAGTTGCTGAATCTACAGATAGCCAAGAAGAAGTTAAACAAGAATCTAGCCCAATGACGACGATGGAAGATGCTTTAGATAGCGTTCGTGAAATCAAAGTTGGCGATACTGTGATGGCTGATGTATTAGCCTTTGATGATAGCGACCAAGTCCGAGTAGCCATTAAAGAAAGTGGCGGATTAGAAGGGGTTGTTCCTAAGAATGAACTTTCTAACACACGGATTGAAGAAGCTTCTGAAGTTGTTAACATTGGTGATGAAATTGAATTAGTTGTTTTAAAACCAATTAAAGATAAAGAAAATGGTAATTTCTTATTATCTAAGAAACGTGTAGATGCTAAGAAAGTTTGGGAAGAACTTCAAGAGAAATTTGAAAACAATGAAACCATCGAAGCCCCTGTTAAAAATGTAGTTAAAGGTGGCTTAGTTGTAGATGCTGGCGTACGTGGTTTCGTTCCAGCTTCAATGGTTGAAGATCATTTTGTTGAAGACTTCTCACAATATGTAGATAAGACCTTAGAATTCAAGATCATTGAAATTGAACCAAGCGAAAATCGTTTGATTCTTTCTCATAAAGAAATCGCTCGCCAAGAACGTGAAAAGAAACGTCAAGAACGTTTAGCTGAACTAAAAGAAGGCGAAACAGTTCAAGGTACAGTGGCTCGTTTAGTAAACTTTGGTGCCTTTATCGATTTAGGTGGGGTTGATGGACTTGTTCATATCAGTCGCATTGCCCACGAACATGTAAATAAACCAAGTGATTACTTAACACCTGGCCAAGAAGTTGACGTGAAGATTCTTTCTGTGGATGAAGAAGAAGGACGTATTTCTCTATCTATTAAAGATACTTTACCTGGACCTTGGGATGATATTGAAGAGAAAGCTCCAGCAGGATCTGTACTTGATGGAACTGTTAAACGTCTAACTACTTTTGGTGCTTTCGTTGAAGTATTCCCTGGCGTTGAAGGATTAGTTCATATCTCTCAAATTGCCCACGAACACATTGCGACACCAAATGATAAATTGACTGAAGGTCAAGAAATTAAGGTTAAAGTTCTTTCTGTGAACCCTGAAGAACAACGATTATCATTATCAATTAAAGCTTTAGAAGAAGCACCAGAACGTCAAGAAAGCGAACAAACTTTCCGTCCTGAAAAGGAAGCCAATAAAGCTCCAGCCCAAAATAAAGCTCGTCGCAACACAAAACGTCAAGCTCCACAAAATCAAGTTGAAGATACTCCAGATTCTTCATTTACGATGGGAGATTTATTAGGCGACGCCTTTAGTAAATTAAATTTTGATGACCAAGACTAAGTAAGTTTATCTAAGAGGCTGACTCTTGTAAGTCAGTCTCTATTTTTATTTGTAAAGGAGGATAGCCATGAATATCTTACCAACTGTTGCACTTGTGGGACGACCTAATGTCGGTAAATCTACCATCTTCAACCGACTCGTAGGAGACCGAATCTCGATTGTGGAAGACTATCCAGGAGTTACGCGTGATCGAATCTATGCGAAGGCTTCCTGGTTAGACCGTGAATATCGTTTAATTGATACCGGTGGTATTGAAATGGTTGACGAACCGATCATGAATCAAATTCGTTTTCAGGCTGATATTGCCATCGAAGAAGCCGACGTTATTGTCTTTATTGTCAATGGACAAGAGGGGTTGACCTTAGAAGATGAGGAAATTGCCCAACGTCTTTACCAAAGTAAACATCCGGTCGTTTTGGCTGTAAACAAGGCAGATAATCCCGAACAAAGACAAGATATTTATGATTTCTATGCTTTAGGGTTTGGAGATCCTTTACCTATTTCTGGTGCTCATGGGACCGGTTTGGGTGATTTATTAGATCAAATATTTGCCAACATGCCGGATAATATGGCTCAACGCGAAGAAGATGAGGGAATTCATTTTTGCTTTATTGGTCGGCCCAATGTTGGTAAATCGTCGCTAGTCAATGCAATCTTGCAAGAAGAACGGGTTATTGTATCCAATATTGAAGGAACCACACGTGAAGCTGTAGATACTTATTTTGTCGATGAGAGCGGACAGAAATTCACTATGATTGATACGGCAGGGATTCGCCGTAAGGGTAAGATTGCTGAAAGTACTGAAAAATATAGCGTCATGCGCTCACTATCAGCGATTGACCGATCAAATATTGTCTGCCTAGTCATCGATGCCGAAACCGGGATACAGGAACAGGACAAGCATGTTGCCGGTTATGCTTATGAAGCAGGTAAGGGAATCATTATATTAGTCAACAAATGGGACTTAGTTGAAGAAAAAGATAAGGCCTTCAAGACCTTTACCGAAGATATCCGCCGAGAATTCAAATACTTGGATTTCGCGCCGATATTATTTGTCTCTGCCTTGTCTCATCAACGCTTAAAGAAGCTACCAGCAATGTTAAAAGAAATTTATCAAAATCAACGGCGACGGATACAATCCTCACTGTTAAATAATCTGCTAATCGATGCAGTTGCGATGAACCCAGCTCCAACGGATAAGGGTCGACGCTTGAAATTGTATTATATGACTCAAGTTGCCGTCGAGCCGCCTACTTTTGTAGTCTTTATCAATGATTTAGAGTTAATGCATTTCTCCTATGAAAGATATTTAGAAAACCAACTTAGAGAGACTTTTTATTTCGAGGGAACCCCGATTAAATTAATTGCCAGGGAGCGGGAATAATTTCGTGGTTAAAGCAATAAACATTGTCATTAAGCCTTTTATATGATATTCTATTACTTGAAATAACCCATATGGTTCATTTCGTATCTCTAGTAGATAAGATTACTAAAGGAGGATTTTACTTTATGGCAAATAAAGCAGAATTAGTAGAAAAAGTTGCAAGCAAAACCAATTTAACGAAGAAAGATGTGACTGCAACTGTTGAGGCCTTATTCCAATCTATTGAAGAAATTCTAGCTGATGGGGATAAAGTTCAAATTATTGGCTTCGGTACTTTCGAAGTACGTGAAAGAGCAGCGCGTAAAGGACGTAACCCACAAACTGGGGAAGAAATTAAGATCAAAGCAACCCGTGTTCCTGGATTCAAAGCAGGGAAAGCTTTAAAAGACGCTGTTAAATAATAATTGATTTTCAAACTACCTTTCGGGGTAGTTTTTTTATTTTTATTTTTAATAATCTTTGTCCAATGGTATAATGAATAGGATTTCTATTGAAGGGCTTGATGTTATGTTTGATCGATTAGTAGAAGCTTTTAATCAGACTTTAGATTTAAATAATTTTTATCAAGAATTGACGGAATATTATTGGCAATATCCTTTAGATGATTATTTAACAGATTATTTGAAATTTACTAAGTATCTGCATGATTTAGGCTATGTCGATTTACAATTACAAATTCTGCTTAAGATGTATGATCACAGTCAGCATCATAAAATTGCTTATCAACTAGCCAAACTTTATGATGAATTTAATCAGGCTGAATTGGCTTTAAAATGGATCAATCTCGCTAAATCGTCCAAGTTTTCTTACCAAAAAAATTTATTGCATGCCAATATATTAATGAACTTGGGTGATTATAGCCTCAGTAAGAAAATCTTGAACAAATTAATAAAGTCCTTCCCCGATCGAGCAGAAGCTTATCAAAGTTCGGCCGAATTAGCTTATTTACAGAATGATATTGATCGACAAATCTATTTTCTGGAAATACTCTATCAATATTTCAGTAAATATATTGATTTTCAACAATTAAGAACAGACTTATTAGGCGCTTATAGTCAACAGGAAATGTTGGATCTAGCCAAAATCAAAGAACTGGTTGAAGATACGGACGCGCCTGAGTTAACCAGTCAAGATTATAGTTTGTTAGCTCAAATTTACTTGAATATTTATGCCTATGAACAATCTGCCCAATATGCCAAAAGAGCGATTGACTTAAATCCTGATGATTTCTCGGCCCATTTTATTCTGTTGGAAGATTATCATTTCTTACGCCAAGATTTGGAATTTGAACAAAGTATAGACTGGTTAAAGCATAATCTGCCTGTTTATAGTGATCTATATTTACACTTGATTGAATTAGCAGGTCGCTTTGCCTATTATGACTCTCAGCTGGCTGATCAGGTCTTAGAGTATTATGAACTGAGTGAAGAATTTGACCAAAGAGAAGCTTTAATCGATTATTATGTGAACTATTGCTTACAGGCAGGGCAAGCTCAAAAAGCGCTAGACTTCTTAAAGAATATAGAAGATCCTTATATGCATCCGGTATATTTGAGTTATCATTATGCGCGCATTTATCAAGCATTGGGAATTGAGAGTCTGGTCGCCGCTCAATATGAGACAGCTTTAAATAATTTGTTATCTAAACCAAATTTAGCCTTGGACTATGCGCGATTTTTAAAAGATCAAAACAAACTTGAAGAAGCATTGACGGTATCTGAACGTTATGAACGTACATATTATGATAATAAAGCTTTACGACGTTTAAGAGAGGAACTCCGGCGCCAACACGAGCAAGCGGAGGAATAATAGTCATTGTTATATAGAAATAGAATGGTGGGTTTAGCTTGCAATTTGACTTAAATCATCCTTTATTTACCCGAGCGTTTCCGGTAATGGATTTGATTGAACAGGCCGGATACGAGGTGTATTTTGTCGGCGGTTGTGTCCGCGACACAATTTTGGGCCGGCCGATCCATGATATCGATTTGGCTTCTTCGGCTAGACCCGAAGAAATTGAAGCCTTATTCCACCATACCATTGATTTAGGGAAAGAACATGGAACCATCATTGTCATTTATCAAGGTCAGAATTTTGAGATTACGACCTTTAGAACTGAGGGCAGCTATTCTGATTTCCGTCGTCCTGATTCGGTAGCTTTTGTCCGTAACTTAGCAGAAGATACTTTGAGACGAGATTTTACCATTAATGCCCTAGCGTTTAATCGACATGGAGAGCTGTTTGACTACCACCAAGGTTTGCAAGATTTGAAGAATCATAAGATTCGAGCCGTTGGTTTAGCTAGTGAACGCTTCAATGAGGATGCCCTGAGAATGCTACGGGCTATTCGTTTCTCAAGTGAATTAGGTTTCGATATTGACCCCTTGACCTTTGAAGCTATAAGCCAACAAAAGGAAAAATTAGCCTATCTTTCCCGTGAACGAATTCGGGTAGAATTTACTAAATTTCTTCGAGGAGCTTATTTCTATCAGCGGGCCCAAACAATCGTTGAGTCGGGTCTATGGGATTATTTGCCTGAAATTAAATACGTGACTCAGCCAAAGGGTATGGACCGCTTACAGAACTGGCTCAAACCGGTCAATCAACAAGAAGGCCAAGTCTCAGAATCCTTAATTTGGGCCTTATATACGCTTGCAGTGGGTATTGAGACTCAGCACCTTGCTACTTATCTTAAAGCCTGGACACATAGTAAACAATTGATTTATGATGTGATTGAGATTCGTCAGCTCTTACCTAAAATGATCGAGCATGAACTTGGAACCATGGATCTGTACTTGGCAAATCATGATTTGCTATTAGAGATTGAAGCCTATTTAACCTATCATTATCCTAAACAAAACTATCATATTGCTGAGCGGATTAAACAACTTGCCATTCAAAATCGCCAAGAGATGGCCATAAATGGTCATGATATTATGACTATTTTGCAGTTGACCAAAGGGGGACCAATGATTGGTCAGCTGATGGCCGAGATTGAACGTAAGATATTGTACCATGAATTAGAGAATACTTATCCAGCACTCGAAGCTTATATTCGAACCAAAGGACCATTGAGGTGATAGTTTGCAAAATAAAGCCAAAATTGCGGTCATTGATATCGAGACGACTGGACCCAATTATCACAAAGATGACAAAATCATTCAAATCGCCGCTATTATCTATTCCGAGGGACAAATTATCAATGAATATAATATGTTGATTAACCCTGAACGCAACATTCCCGAGCATATCCAACGCTTGACGGGTATTCAACAAGGGGAGACTGATAAAGCACCAAGCTTTGAACAAGTGGCAAATTTGTGGTTTCATCGTTTACAGGATTGTATTTTTGTTGCCCATAATTTGAATTTTGATTATAAATTTTTGGAGCATAATTTTAAACAATCTGGCTTTGACTTCAAGCCAATAGCCATTGATTCAGTCATTTTAGCTAAAATCCTATGTTATGATGCGGTTGGCTTTAATCTAACCGATTTGAGTCATTATTTCGCTTTACCTTTTCAAGGGGCCCATGACGCTTTATCAGATGCGCGAATTACCTGTCAAATTCTCGCGCGAATGGCAAAGATTGTCACAACGATCGATACTGAGCTGATAAGCAAAATTGCTGATTTGGTCGCCGAACTACCTTATCAGACCCAAAGATTCTTCCAAGAACCGGAACTCTTTGACATGCCGATAGAGAAGACAGAAATTTCGGTTCAGAAAAATTCAAAGCCAAATAACTTAAACTCAGCAACGGATTATCTCTTGCCCATTCTGGAAGCCTATCAGGACCACGCTCATCTTCTCGTTGAAGATGACCAGATGCCTATGTCACCTTCGACGGTATTTCATTTGGCTGATTATTTGATCCGCCAAGGAAATAAAGTCCTGATCGCTCTGAGCCATTCAGGCCAAATCGATTATTTGAGAGAATGGTTAGACCAAGCCGATCCACAACTAGTTTATCAGCAGTTAAGTCCGCAAACTCAATTTATTGATCGAAATATGATTGAAACGCTTTTAGCACGCAAAAGTCAACTCGCCTTGAATCAGCATGAGTTGACCGTCTTAGCAGCTAGTATCCATTGGCTTTCCCATAGTACAGAGGGACATTACCGAGAAATTAATCAAGAGTTACATGCTGATCAATTAATTGATAAATATCGTTCAGATTTTGGGTCAGGAGCGACTCATCTTTTTTATGAACGGATGAAGTCTCAGGCTCAACAAGCCCAAGTCTTGTTAATTGATCACGCTTATTTGATTCAATTACTGCAGCAACCCCATTCATTCCTATCCCATCTGGTTAATTCTCAATGGCATCTACTATTAGACAATTTAGGTCATTATATTCAAACCAAATGCTGGCAAGAGCGGGTAAGCTTGGACATCAGTCGGATCTTTGACGTCGTTAATCGGTTTATAGATCAAGGTCGATTAAGGGGAGCAGAATTTGAACAAACCAAGCGTCTGCAAGAATTTCTTAGGACCAGTAGCCAATTAATGGATTGGTTAGATCTGCAATTTAAGGATCATCAGCCTGAACCAAGTCCTAAGCAAATAAATTTATCGCTTTATCTAGATCCGCGACAAGCGATTTGGCCAGAATTTGTGGACCTAATTCAAAACTGGTTGGATCAGGCCAAGACTTGCAGTCATTTCATCGAAGATTATCTCGGTAAGAGTCCGGCTGATATAGCCATATTGGCACTTTTTCAACAGATTAAGCGGTTCAATCTTCTTCGGCCACTGACCTATATTGAATTAAGAGCACATCAATTTCATTCGTATTATTTTCATTTTGAAATGAATCAGTTTCCCTTAGTTTTCTCTAATAGTGGCATAATCGAACCTTATTGCTTCGGTCACTCCATTCTCATCAGTATGGGGGGCTATTTAAATCAACGAGTACCTTTGTTAAAGAAAGTGATTCCCCTGGAGCAACATTATATGCTTAACATACATGGACCCGGACGCAAGCAAAAATTCATTGGTCAAGTGCCTTTGGATTATTGCTCGGCCAAAGCAAATTCAGCTGACCAATATCAACTTCTGGTTGACTATCTAGAAGACCATCTCGATCAGTTGAAAGCTAAATTAATTATTTTAGCGGAAAATAAAGAAGCTTCGGCCAGCATTCTCAATTATTTGCTTAAAAATCAGGCCGTTTATCAGGCTTACCGTTTGTTTAGTGAATCTTTATCCGGATCAATCCATAAAATATATCGCCGATTTTTAGAATCTACTCAAGGGATTTTGGTTTTGAGTTTTGATCAGTTACAGACACTCCATAATGAATATCAACCAGCAGAGATTGATTTGTTTGTCCTTCGCTTACCTTTTCTATCTCCTAAACACACCTACATTCTGGCAATGGATTATTTAATGGCAGAGGAGGACCAATATTTATTTGAACAAATCGTCTATCCGCAGATGGTTCAAGACTTCAAAGAGATGTTGACTTATATGGAGGAGTTTTATATATTTAATAAAGTTACGATATTCGATCAGCGTATTTTTACCAAGGCTTACGCTAATCGATTGCGACAAGATCTCAACGCTTTAATTCATTTCGAGCTGCTATAAAAAGGAGGACCCATGACAGCAAAAAGAAAATTTAGATTGAGTCGACGCACCGTATCGACCTTAACCATCCTATTATTGTTAATCTCTGGGTCATTATTATGGGTATTTATGCAAAGCCAACAAAAGATATCCCAAGCAGAAGCGGAAACCGTGGCTCTGGTTGAACTGGATTATCCGGTCAAAACGATTAATAATTTTTATTGGACTTCGAATGCGAATACCCAATTCGCCTTAGATTTTGTCGATAAAGAAGGGCAGCAACGTTACGCGATTGTTGATCAGGAAGATGGCGATGTGGCCTTTTATACGCCGAGAGATATAATCTCCAGTGAAGACGCTGTTTCGATTGCGGCTTCGGAGTATAAAATTGCTAAATTACTAAATGTTAGACTGGGAAAATTAAAAGATACAGTGATGTGGGAAGTGGTCTTTAAAGACGACAAAGACAACATGCAATATTATTATATTAATGCTAAAGATGGTAAATGGATACAGACGATTGGAAATATTTAGGAGGAAAGTATGGAAACTATTACTATGAAGCAAGCGCCTGATTTTGTTGGGCAGGAAGTGATGATTGATGCTTGGTTGACGAATAAACGCTCCAGTGGGAAGATTGCCTTCTTACAACTTCGTGACGGGACAGCCTTCTTCCAAGGAATTGTCTTGAAAGCTGAAGTGGGCGATGAATTATTCGACCAAGCCAAACATTTGAACCAAGAATGTTCTTTAAAAGTCAGAGGGATTATTCAAGAAGATTCTCGTTCTGAACTGGGCTATGAAGTCTTGATTAAAGATTTTGAAGTGATTGGCGACAGTCAAGATTACCCAATTACTCCTAAAGAACATGGTACAGACTTCTTGATGGATCACCGTCACTTATGGTTGCGTTCTTCTCGTCAACATGCGATCATGCAAATTCGTAATGAAATCATTCGCGCGACCTATCAATTCTTTAATGACCGTGATTTTATTAAAATTGACCCGCCGATTCTAACCGGATCAGCGCCTGAGGGAACGACAGAACTCTTCAAGACAGAATATTTTGATGAAGAGGCTTATCTTTCTCAAAGTGGTCAATTATATATGGAAGCAGCAGCCTTGGCTTTTGGTAAAGTCTTTTCATTCGGACCAACCTTCCGTGCTGAGAAATCTAAGACCCGTCGTCATTTGATCGAGTTCTGGATGATGGAACCTGAGATGGCAAATTATGATCATCAAGCTAGTTTGGCTTTACAGGAAGAATATGTGGCTTTTTTGGTTCGGAATGTGATTGATCATTGTCAATTGGCTTTGAAGCGTTTGGACCGTGATATTGCTACGCTTGAGAATTATACCAAGACACCTTTCCCACGGATTGAATATACCGATGCCATTCAATTACTGCAAGATAATGGCTTTGATGATATTGAATGGGGCGATGATTTTGGTTCTCCTCATGAAACTTATATTGCAAATCACTTCGACCAACCAGTCTTTATCTTGAATTATCCCAAGACCATCAAGCCTTTCTACATGAAGATTAATCCAGAAGATCCTCGTACCGTCCTTTGTGCGGATATGATTGCCCCTGAAGGTTATGGCGAGATTATTGGCGGTTCAGAGCGGGACAATGATTATGAGACTATGAAAGCTAATATTGAGAAATTTGGTCTCGATTTAGCGGCTTATCAATGGTATCTGGACACGACTAAATATGGATCAGTTCCTCACAGTGGCTTTGGCATGGGATTAGAACGTTGTGTGGCCTGGTTATCAGGTATTGAACATATTCGGGAGACCTCACCATTCCCAAGATTATTAAATCGATTATATCCATAATGAGGGAGTTTCATTCGTCAATGACTCCCGATGCTAGGAGGTTATAGATGACTACTTTTTATGATTGGTTAAAGCAAGGTAATACCATGATTCCCAATCAATTATTTAACCACTATGCCGACTTGAATTTAAATAGTGATGAATTTGTTCTGATTACTTATTTACTGTCACGGTTGACCCAAGGAGAGAGCGTCGATGAGCTTGAATTTGCTAGCAGTCAATTAGGCTGGCCTCGGCCTAAATTAATGGACGTGGTCAACTCACTGATGACTAAGAAGTATCTTTCTCTAGAGTTGAAACCAAATCCTGATGGGAAACAGACAGACCATTTCAGCTTGCGCCCCTTATTTGAGACCATTAATGAACGTTTCTTTGAATCGACGAACTCGGTGAAAGAAGATGCTAGGTATCATGAAAGTCAGAACTTGGTAGCCAGCTTTGAAACGGAATTTGGCCGTCCCTTATCGCCGATTGAATTAGAGAAACTATCGAATTGGATCAATAAGGATCAATTCAAGGCCGACTTAATTAAAATTGCCTTACGTGAAGCAGTGATCCATCAAGCTTTATCATTTAATTATATTGATCGAATCTTACTGAATTGGCGTAAGAAGAATATTCAGACTGTCATGCAAGCTGAGAAAGAAATTTATCAATTTCAAGAGAAGATGCAACTGAAACAACAACCCAACCATGAATTCCCTGAGATAAATATCCCGAAAATTGATTGGAATCGCGGGTGATTCGATGCTAGATGCCAACGAAACACTTAAAGCAATTCAAGCAATGGAGGAGCTCATTCCTAATCCTGAATCAGATTTAGCTTTTGAAGATCCTTTTCAATTATTAGTTGCAGTGATTCTCAGCGCCCAGACAACCGATAAAGCTGTTAATCAAATTATGCCTGCGCTGATGGCTAAATATCCGACAGCTGAGGCGCTGAGTCAGGCTCAAACCAAAGATATCGAAGCACTTATAAGAACCATTGGCCTTTACCGAAATAAAGCCAAATATTTAAAAGCCATGGCAACTGATCTAGTAGAGAAATTCGCAGGTCAGGTACCGGATAATCGTCGAGATTTGGAATCGTTAGCCGGTGTAGGCCGGAAAACTGCCAACGTGGTCCTCAGTTTAGCCTTTAATCAACCAGCCTTTGCTGTCGATACTCATGTTGAACGAATTAGCAAGCGGTTAAGAATGGTTCCTCAGGATGCGACACCCCGTCAAATTGAACGCATCATGACTGAGAAGTTGCCAGAAGCGTGGTGGTCTAAAGCCCACCTCTTAATGGTCTTATTCGGTCGCTATTATTCTAAAGCAAATTCTAGCCAATGTGCTGAGTTGCTAGGGATTGAAGATATGGTCGAACAGACTTCTCTTGATTAAGAAAATAACAGCAAAACGAAACCTCCGATTTGGGAGGTTTTTTGTGATTTTAATGAAGATAAAATAATCCACCCCAGTTAATGATCGCTCCACTTTAACAGTGGGCGCAAATGACTAGGGTGGATTTTTGTGTAGATATCAACCTTGAATCAGACTGAAAAAATTATTGAGGATCTGAAAAGTTATTTAAAATATCAGCATTGGGTTCGATTGAGTTGGTCGTTTCTGATTGGGAAGAGCTATCAGTTTCGTCAGCGGTACTGGTTTCATCTTCTGATTCATCACTCGATTCTTCAGACTGATCATCTTTTAGGGTAAGGGTGATAACCAGGGTATCGGAAGAAGAATTTCCGTCAATGATTCTTAATCTTAGGACATAAGTTCCGAGTTCTTCGACTGGGAAAGTGAAGCTGGTATCGGTACCCGTGTAGACTACGACGCCGTTGATGGATAGTTCAAATTGTCCTGGGCCGGTTAATGGATCCCATACGGCTTGAATCGTCTTCTTCTCTTGATCATAATTAGCATCAAAGCCAGTCGGTGGATTGACGAATTTACCATAAGCTAGGGATTGTTCTTTAGGTTCTTTCCCTTTAAGGAAGAGTTCCTTAGACCGGGCTTGGGCTGGTGTATAAGGGCCAGGTAGCATAATCGGGTCCGTGTACTTCTCAATTTCGACTTCGACGACACTGTCTGGTTTCTGCCAATCCACATTGGTCACATCTTTACTCAGGAAGGTCATCATTTCTTTATAAATATCTTGAGGAATCGCTGTTTCATTTAAGCTGAGATAATTCCCGGCTTCTAAGGGATTATCATAGCCTACCCAGCTGGCAATGGCATACTGAGGACTGAAGCCAACATACCAACCGTCGGGGGCAGCATACGTTCCCGGTTCAACGCCAAGTTCTTTCAGCTGTTGATCAGTATAGTTCGTGGTCCCAGTCTTACCCGCGTGATAGAAGTTATCGATACCGGATCTTGAGGCAAAGTTACCGGGAACCCCTTTAAGAATATCGATTAACATATACGCTGTCGAATCTTTCATGGCTTGGCGTGCTTTAGACTCGAATTCTTCCACGGTTCCTGCTCCTGTAACAACTTTCTTAACAGTGAAAGGTTGATGATATTGACCATAATCGGCAATCGCCGCATAAGCCGCTGAGAGTTGAATCGGATTGACTTCGCCTCCAATCGCATTGGCTTCGACTAATTCTTTGCGATTATTATTCAATAGATTGATATCAAGTTTCTGTAAGAAAGCATAAGAATTATCTAGACCGACGGCTTGCAACGTCTTCAAAGCTGGAATATTCCGTGAGCTAGCGAGTGCTTCCCGCAAGGTCATATTCCCTTTGTATTCAAAGTCGTAATTATAAAGGGCGTCCCCACTGGTATAAGTATAAGGTTCATCCACAACTAGAGTACCAGTAGAGAAACCTAAATATTCAAAAGCTGGGCCATAATCCGCTAAAGGTTTCATGGTCGAACCGATGCTTCGACTAAGAGTATTGGCCCGGTTCAAGCCCATGGTAACATCTTGCTTACGCCCGCCAATCACTGCCTGTAACTCACCGGTATCCACATCAATAATAGAAACTGCTGTTTGTAATTTGTCATCTGGAAAAACACCATTCTCTTGATTGACATAATCATACAAGTGTTCTTGAGCCTGATAGTTCATATTGGTATAAACTTCAACACCGTCGGTATAAATATTAATATTCATCTTATCTTGAACTTCTTTGGCGACCACATCTAAATAGGCATCAATCACGTAGTCGACTTTATCGCGATTCTGTTCGGCGAGAGGAACCAACATAGCTGAAACATCAGTAGCGACGGCTTGGTCGTACTCGGCCTGGGAAATAAAGTCACGATCTAGCATAACAGCGAGGACGGTATCACGTCGCTCTTGGGCAGCCTGAGGATGACTATAAGGATCATAATCACTAGGTGCCTGAGGGATGCCGGCGAGTAAGGCCGCTTCCGCTAAGTTAATGTCCTGAATGTCTTTACCAAAGAACAATTTAGCTGCTGTCTTGGCCCCATAGGTGTTATTAGAATAGAATAATTTATTTAAGTAAAGGGTTAAGATTTCATCTTTACTATAATCCTGCTCAATTTGCAGAGATAACCAGGCTTCCTGTGCCTTCCGTTCTAAGGTTTGGTCTTGGAAGTCGGTAGAGAAGACCGAAAGTTTGACTAATTGTTGGGTAATCGTAGAGCCACCTTGGACAATGTCTCCTTGGCGAATATTAGCCAAAAGCGCCCCAATGATTCGAATTGGATCGACCCCTTTGTGACTATAGAAACGGGCATCCTCTATAGCTAAGACCGAATCTTTAAGAACTTGGGGAATTTCTGAACTCTCTAAGAGGTCTCTTTTTTGCGAACCGAGTTCCTTAATTAATTGACCTTGGCGGTCAAATATTTTACTGGCGACCTGGCCTCTTAATTCTTCTTTGCTGATCTCGGGGGCATTCATCGCATAATAACCAAATAATCCTGCTCCCGCTAATATCACGATAAAGGCAAGAGAGATTAAGACAATCAGGATTTTTTTAAGGATTCGATGTCCGCGCTGTTTACCAGGACGGCGGTGGTTCTTTTCATATTTTTTTCTTTCTACTCGACTACCTGTGACCATTAGTAACTTCCTTTCCTATTCTTAGATTCTGACTGAATATAAGAATCTACCGTTTTTAAATAATCTATTAAGGGAAACACCCCAACTGGGCATAAATAGGCCTTTTCTTGGATGATTTTGTATGAAAGACTCTTTTTCTTGGAATCTTGAATCAGTGTCTTTAAAGTGGGGTAGGGCAATAGATAGACTTCCCCGTAGCTGACAAAGGAAATCAGCAAGAAGACGATTCCCCCTTGCTGATAACACTGAGCCATGTGTTCTAATTGATGGGCTTTTAAGTTGTCTAAGGGAAAGCGAGTCTTATTCTTGGTTTCTTTGGCTTCAAAATCAATATAATAGCCTTGATAGATGCCATTATAATCTGTAGTTGAAGCTTGGCGGAAATAAGCTTCCGTAATCTTAGCGGCCGACCGACGGGGATAGGACACGTTGACAATTTGAATGGGTGTCGGTTTCTTATGGATGACCGCAATTTGATGTTGTAGATAATACTGATTGGATGCATTAATCATTTCTTCCAAGGACATGCCTCGGCTCCCATAATACGTCGTCTGTTGTTGAGACTGCGGATGAGAATTTGAGCGAGGACGGTGGCCTAGTGGATAATTTATCATCTGAATCACCTATCTTATTATAGCCTATCCGTTAGGACTATAGTTGAATAATTTATTGTAAAAGTGTGAATTAATTATATTTTAGCATATTATCGTTGACTATGGATTAAGAAGAACAATACTCTGAGACATATTTTGACCAATAAGCAAATAAACATTGACTCTATCAGCTGTATTCGGTTAAATGTATTTACAAATCAGCAATAATACGTTAAAATATCAAGGTATGTAATAAATACAGATATCGTTGGAGGGTAAAGACATGACAGTAAAATTTGAAGAAACCAATAAAAATGAAGGAACGCTTAGCTTCGAGATTGCTCAAGACAAAGTAAAAAAAGGCTTAGACGTTGCTTTCAAGAGAATACAAAAACAAATATCTGTACCAGGATTTAGAAAAGGAAAGGTGCCTCGCCAAATTTTCAATAATGTCTATGGCGAAGGAGCACTTTATGATGAAGCTTTGAAATTCTTATTACCAGAAGCTTATGAAGCAGCTGTTAAAGAAGCGGACTTAGAAGTGGTAGGTCAACCTGAATTTGATGTTGAAAGCATCGAGAAAGGCCAACCTTGGAAATTAACAGCTAAGGTAAGTTTAAAACCTGAAGTTAAATTAGGGGATTATAAAGGGCTTAAAGTTGAGAAAGACGCTGTTGAAATCAGCGACGAAGATGTTGAGAAATCTCTAGAAGAAAAACGCGCCAGCCTAGCTGAACTTGTCGTAAAAGAAGAAGCCGCTGAAGAAGGCGATACGGTGGTTATTGACTTTGAAGGATTTATCGATGGAGAAGCCTTTGAGGGTGGACAAGGAAGCAATCATTCCTTGAAATTAGGTTCTGGTTCATTTATTCCAGGCTTTGAAGATCAATTAGTCGGGGTTAAAGCCGAAGAAGAAAAAGATGTGAATGTGACTTTCCCTGAAGATTACCAAGCGGAAGAATTAGCGGGTAAAGAAGCCACTTTCATAGTTAAAGTTCACGAAGTTAAATCCGAAAGTCTACCTGACTTAGATGATGAGTTAGCTAAGGACTTGGATGATGAAGTCGAAACACTAGAAGAATTAAAGAATAAGATTAAAGTTGATTTGACCAGTCAAGCTGAAAAAGCCAGCCAAGACGCCTTTGAAGACAAGGTATTGCGCCAAGCGGTTGATAATGCAGAAATCGAAGGCGGCATTCCAAGTGAAATGGTTCATGAAGAAATTCACCGTCAAATGGACTTCTTCTTAAATAATCTTTCTCGCCAAGGTATCCAACCTGAACTTTATTATCAAATTACTGGAACCACCGAAGAAGATTTACATAAACAATTTGAAGGTGAAGCAGAATTAAGAACCAAAACCAACTTAGTGCTTGAAGCCATTGTTAAGGCTGAAGACCTTCAAGTATCTGAAGAAGAAATTAATGAAGAAATTGCTAATCTTGCGAAGCAATATAATATGAAAGAAGATCAAGTTCGTGGCTATGTAAGCAATGATATGTTAACATCAGATATCAAGCTAAAGAAAGCGATGAATTTAGTCTTAGAATCAGCAGAAGAAGAATAATGCTTTAATAATAATTTATGTAGGTATGCATGAGTCACGTGAATTCTTTAGTGGTCATTCGCATACCTCTTTCTTATTATCAAGGAGGAACTATGAACACAAATATAAATGAGAAGAAACGATTTTTCTGTTCTTTCTGTGGTAAAAGTCAAGATGAAGTCGACAAAATTATTGCCGGTCCTGATGTCTATATTTGCAATGAATGTGTCGATTTATGTAAATCGATTATGGATGAAGAACTTAAAATTGACCATCATGATGAAATTATAAATGTCTTAAGACCGGATGAAATTGTAGCTATTTTGAATGACTATGTGATTGGTCAAGACCGTGCCAAGAAGACCTTAGCCGTAGCGGTATACAATCACTATAAGCGGATTAATCATAACTTGTATCATAGCGATGACATTGAATTACAGAAAAGTAATATTGCTTTAATTGGCCCGACTGGATCAGGGAAGACTTTCCTAGCTCAATCTTTAGCTCGCATTCTCAATGTGCCTTTTGCTATTGCCGATGCGACGACTTTAACTGAAGCAGGCTATGTGGGTGAAGATGTTGAGAATGTGCTGCTTAAGTTAGTCCAAGCTGCCGATTATGATATTGAACGAGCCTCCAAGGGCATTATCTATATCGATGAAATTGATAAAATTTCACGTAAGAGTGAGAATGTATCGATTACTCGTGATGTCAGTGGGGAAGGTGTTCAACAAGCCTTACTCAAGATTCTTGAAGGAACCGTTGCTAACATTCCGCCTAAAGGGGGTCGGAAGCATCCTGGTCAAGATTTTATCCAAATGGATACCAGTCAAATCCTCTTTATTGTTGGTGGAGCCTTTGATGGCATTGAAACGATTGTCAAAGAAAGACTCGGAAGTAAAGTGATTGGTTTTGGCTCATCCAATGTACAATTCGATAACGACCAATCGGTCATGCAACATTTAAGTTCTGAGGACTTATTAAAGTTTGGTTTAATTCCAGAATTTATTGGCCGGATTCCAATTACAGCCGCCTTGGATAAGTTGAATCGTCAAGATTTAGTAAGAATTCTGACCGAACCGAAGAATGCTTTAGTTAAACAATATGAGACGATTTTGGCCCTGGATGGCGTGAAATTGGAAATGAAAGAAGAGGCATTGGAAGCTATTGCCGATTTAGCTCTTGAACGAAATACTGGAGCTCGGGGTCTCCGCTCAATTATTGAAGATGTCATGTTAGATATTATGTATGAAGTGCCTAGCCGAGAAGAAATTAAAAAGGTGGTCATTAATAAGGATAATGTCATCGATAAGACACCGGTTCAATACTATGGGGCCCATGGTAAGAAATTAGCTTCCTAGAAAGGAATTTCTATGCAAGTTCAAGCAGCAGAATTAGAAATTAGTGCGGTCAGTCCCAAGCAATATCCGGCGAGTAATTTAAATGAAATTGCTCTTTTAGGTCGGTCCAATGTTGGGAAGTCATCTTTCATTAATAAATTAATTGGTCGTCGTCATATAGCACGCACTTCGAGCCAACCGGGGAAGACTCAAACCCTTAATTTCTATCAGATTGATCACCGCTTCAGACTCGTCGATGTGCCGGGCTATGGTTACGCGCGTGTTTCAAAGAAAGAGCGGCAACAATGGCAGGCCATGATTAGTCAATACTTACAAACTCGGTCAAATTTAGCCCTGATTTTTCTTTTAATGGATTTTCGTCATCATCCCAGTCAACTTGACCAACAAATGTACGACTGGATTGATCAATTGGATATTCCTTTTGCCTTAATCTTAACCAAGGCTGATAAGGTACAGAAGAATCAATGGAACAAACATTTGGCCATGTTTAAGAAAGATCTCGATTTACCCAGCACCGACGCCTTATTCCCATTCTCTAGTCAGACGGGTTCAGGTAAGGAAGATATTTGGCAAATTATCGAAGATTATCTAGCTCTAGATTAAAAGGTATCATTTCTTATACCATAAGTTGTTTAATAGAAAGAGGGATAAGATGGTACATATCCCACAAGAAATGATTGAAAAGATTCGCTCTCAAACGAATATTGTAGATTTAATCGGTCAGTACGTTGACCTGAGAAAACGTGGTAGTAATTATATCGCTTCCTGTCCTTTCCATGAGGATCGTAACCCTTCCTTCTCAGTATCGCAGGATAAACAGATATTCAAGTGTTTCTCTTGTGGCAGAGGGGGCAATGTCTTCTCATTTATTCAAGAAATGGAAGGGGTCTCCTTCCCAGAAGCGGTCCAAAAGGTGGCTGAGTTTGCCCATGTGCCGTTAAACTTGGATTTAAGCCAAGATAAACCCACTCAAGCCCACAGCCATCTCTATCAAATTCATCAATGGGTGGCTGAGTTCTATCATTATTACTTGGTCAATACCAAGAAAGCTCAGCCTGGCTTAGCCTATTTTCAAGATAGACAATTAGCGACCGAAACCATTGAAACATTTCAGCTAGGGATGGCTCCTCAAAATTCAGACTTGCTCATCAATTTGATTCAAGAGAAGGGCTTCAGTCAAGAACAAGCTATCCAATCAGGCATCTTCTATTTGGACCAGCAAGGTCAATTAGTTGATCGATTCCGGGGCCGGCTAATCTTTCCCTTGAGAAATCAACAGGGACGGGTGATTGCTTTTAGTGGTCGGGCTTTCTTGGATTCCCAAGCTGACCAGGCCAAATACATTAATTCACCTGAAACTGAAATCTTCAATAAGTCGCGCTTAATTTACAATTTAGATTTAGCTCGACCAGCTAGTCGCAAACTGGGTTATCACATCGTCTGTGAAGGGTATATGGATGTTATCAGTCTATACCAAGCTGGCTTTGAGAACGTAGTAGCTACGATGGGGACCAGTTTAACTGTTAATCACCTTGAAAGCTTGAGAAAGATTGCCTCAGAAATTATCTTTGTCTTTGATGGTGATCAAGCTGGACAAAAAGCGACCGCCAGAGCTTTCGATCTGGTTCAAAAATTAAATCAGATCCAAGCCAAGACCATTAAAATTCCCAATCAATTAGACCCTGACGAATGGATTAAGAAATATGGTCGGGAAAGTTTCCAAAAATTGATTGATCAAGCCGAGTCTTTCTATGAATTCCAGCGCGAATATATCAAGCCTCAGTATCAGTTGAATGATGACCAAGGATTGGCTCAGTATATTGAGCATTTGATCCAATTAATTAGCCAAATTAAGTCACCGGTTGAACGCTCGCTACGAATTACCGATTTAAGTCAGACCTATCAATTAGAAGAAGCGATGATTCAAGAACAAGTCAACCGTCAGATCTTGCACCATGTTGATCAAACACAGGTACAGCCCCAAGTGGTTGATTCAACCACGACAGTCGATTTGAGCCCAAGAATGGAAGAATTCTATTCAAAAGAAGCTTTACAAAGTGAAAAGACGATTCTATTTAATTTGATATTTTATCCTCAAGCGTGGCAGTTCATAGAGGAACTAGACCAGCCGATCGTCTTATTCCATCCGCTAGCGCAAGAACTCTTCCTAATTGTTCAAGAATATTATTATGAAGAAGGAAATCCCTTACCTTTGACTCAAGTGACAGATCGGGTGACCGATGTGCGGATGAATGATTTATTAACTTCCATTCTCTGGGAAAGTGAAAAGTTAGACTTTAATCGCAAAGTGATGGAAGATTGCTTAGCTACAATCGAGCGGGCTTTTATCAAGCAAGAAGTGAAGGAACTCAGTGAAGAGTTAAACCAACTAAGATTAACCAATCAGAAAAACAAAGAAAATCAAACAATGCTTCGCATTATGACTCTATTAAGGAAAATTAAATAAGGAGGCAGTTGCCATGGCAGAAAACAAAGCATCTTCACAAAAAGAGACAGACAAAAATAAGCAAGAACTTAAACTGACTTATTCTGAAGCTAAGAAACAACTGATCAAAGAAAAGAAACTCATCGGACAAATTCATTACGATGAGTTAACGGAAACCATTGCTAGCCCATATCGTCTCGACGCCGATCAAATGGATAAATTAATTCAAGAAGTCGAAGATAGTGGTATTGCTGTTGTTGGTGATGATGGTGGCCCTACCAAACAACAAATGGTTCGTGCAGAACAAGTTGATGTGGATACCACGGCATCGAAAGCGACTCAATCAAAGATTAAAGTTTCGGATCCGGTCAGAATGTATCTGAAAGAAATTGGACGCGTTGAATTACTGAACGCCGATGAAGAAGTGGAATTAGCGATTCGGATCGAGAACGGTGACGAATTAGCTAAGCAAGAATTGGCTGAAGCTAACTTGCGATTGGTCGTATCGATCGCTAAACGTTATGTTGGTCGGGGCATGTCTTTCTTAGATTTGATTCAAGAAGGGAATATGGGCTTAATGAAAGCCGTTGAGAAATTCGACTATACCAAAGGTTTTAAATTCTCAACTTATGCAACCTGGTGGATTCGTCAGGCGATTACGCGGGCGATTGCTGACCAAGCTAGGACCATCCGGATTCCTGTTCATATGGTCGAAACAATTAATAAATTAGTCCGGATCCAACGTAATCTATTGCAAGACTTGGGTCGAGAACCAACACCAGAAGAGATTGGGGCGGAAATGGATCTGCCGACTGAGAAGGTCCGTGAAATTCTGAAGATTGCTCAAGAACCCGTCTCTTTAGAAACTCCGATCGGTGAAGAAGATGACTCCCATTTAGGCGATTTTATTGAAGATGAAGGAGCCATGAGTCCTGAAGCTTTCACTGCCTCTTCTTTATTAAGAGAACAACTGGAAGATGTATTGGATACCTTAACTGACCGTGAGGAGAATGTTCTACGTCTACGTTTTGGTCTGGATGATGGCAATATTCGGACCTTAGAGCAAGTCGGTAAGGTATTCGGAGTAACCCGAGAACGGATTCGTCAAATTGAAGCCAAAGCTTTACGTAAATTACGTCATCCTAGCCGATCTAAACAATTAAAAGATTTCTTAGAATAACAACATTACTATTCATCTTATGCCGGTCATAAGGTGAATTTTTTTGGAGGATTTATGAATTCTGACAACTTATCTATGCGACTGTTAAAAGTCGCTGAATATATTGAAAAATATGGCCAAAATCCTATTCGACTGGCTGATATTGGTACTGACCATGCCTACCTACCTGTCTATCTGATAAAACAATCATTCATTGAATCAGCTATTGCCGGCGAGGTCGTCCGAGGGCCTTTTGAGTCTGCCCAAGCTGAAGTCCGTCGTCAGCATTTAGCAGACCGGATTCAAGTACGCTTAGGTGATGGTTTGTCGGTCTTAGATCCGGAAGACATGGTGAATGTCGTTTCGATTTGTGGTATGGGTGGCAAACTGATCAGTCAGATCCTAGATCAAGCCCCTCAAGTATTGCCGGACCACCATACGCTAGTCCTGCAATCCAATAATGGTAGCCAATGGATTAGATCATGGTTAAGTCAACATGACTATCAAATTGTAGACGAAGAGATTATTAATGAACACAAGCACGACTATCAAATTATCGTAGCCCAGAGAACCGGTGAAGCGATTAATCAAGAATTATCGGCAGCGGATCTGCTGATGGGACCGATTAATCGCCAAAAGAAAGATCCACAATTTATAGCCAAGTGGACCAAAGAATTAGAACAACGACGACGGATCCTCAAACAAATCTTGCAAGCAAAACAAGCTCAACCTCAACTGATTGAACCCTTACGCCAATCGATTCAAATGATTCAGGAGGAATTATCGATGACTGAAGCCAAACATACTCCACAACTTAAAGATATTACTGATTTTCTAGATTATAAATATCCCCAATCGCTTGCGGAATCCTGGGACCAAGTTGGCTTACATTTTGGTCGTTCTAGCCAACCTGTCCAACGCTTAATGACAGCCTTAGATTTGCGTCCACAAATCGTTCAAGAAGCGATTGACCGTAAAGTTGATACCTTGATTGTCCATCATCCACCTATCTTCCAACCGATTCAACGATTTAATCTTGATTTTCCTAACATAGAAATGTATAGTCAAATTATCAAACATAATATTTCAGTGTATGCGCTCCATACCAATCTTGATATTGCTTGGGACGGGATGAATGATTGGCTGGCAGAAGCATTATCTTTAAGCGATATTCATTCGCTCGCTTCAACCAGTGATACAGATCAACCTGGATTAGGTCGAGTAGGTACACTCGACCAGCCTTTGAGTCGTATTGACTTACTCAACTTAGTTAAAGAGCGATTTGCTTTAAACCAGTTGACGGTCATTGAGGCCGAACCAAAATCATCCTATCAAAAGATAGCGATTATCGGCGGTTCAGGCAGCTCATTGCTCGAACAAGTTGCCGCGACCCAGGCGGATGTCTTTATTACGGGTGACATTACCTATCACAAGGGGCACCAAGCCCAAGATTTTGACTTTATGACCCTTGATTGTGGTCATTATATCGAGTCAATCTTTAATCACAAGATGGCTGAAATATTAAGAGAAGCTTCTCAACACTTTGCTTGGTCGATTGAAGTGTTGGAAAGTTCTGTGTCTACCAGTCCCTTTGAATATTATTAAGGAGGAAGTTTATGAATCTCAGTCAACTCACTCAAGAACGTCTTATCAGATATGCCAAAATTAATACGCGCTCCGATGAAGCATCAGAGACCATTCCTTCAACCTCGATCCAATTTGATTTACTTCATTTACTCGTCGATGAATTAAAGCAAATCGGGATGTCAGAGGTTAGTTTAAGTTCTGAGAATGCTTTTGTAACGGCTACTTTGCCAGCCAATACTGAGGAAGAGCTACCAACAATTGGTTTTATTGCCCACGTGGATACAGCTGATTTCAATTCAGAACAAGTCAATCCCCAAATCGTTAAAAATTATCAAGGCCCTGAAATTGTCTTAAATCAAGAACAAGGCATTGTGATGGCTGAGAGTGAATTTCCGAATTTAAAAACCTATCATGGTCAAACATTGATTACTACTGACGGCACGACCTTACTAGGAGCTGATGATAAAGCCGGGATTGCTGAAATTATGACGGCGATGGAATATTTCATTCAGCATCCAGAAATTAAACATGGCAAAGTAAGAGTAGCCTTTGGTCCTGATGAAGAAATTGGACGCGGAGCAGAGCACTTTGATGCAGAAGGTTTTGCGGTGGACTTTGCATATACGATGGACGGAGGACCCGTTGGTGAATTAGAATATGAATCATTCAACGCAGCGGCTGCCAAGTTACAAGTAACGGGTAAGAATATTCATCCAGGAACAGCCAAGGATAAGATGATCAATGCGATTACCCTGTTAAATCAATTTATCAGCCAACTCCCTGAAGATGAAGTACCAGAAAAAACTGAAGGACGCCAAGGTTTCTACCATGTGACTGAGATGAGTGGAACCGTTGATGAAGCTCAATTATCCATGATTATTCGTGACCATGATCGTGAAATTTTCGAACAACGGAAGACTTTGGTGCAAGAAATCGTTGAAGGGATTAATCAAGCTTATGACAAAGCACCGATTGCCTTAGAGTTAAAAGATCAATACTATAACATGGCTGAAGTAATTAAGAAAGATATGCGCCCAGTTAATTTGGCCGAACAAGCGATGAAAGAACTTGAGATTGAACCTTTAATCAAGCCAATTCGAGGGGGAACTGATGGTTCGGTCATTTCCTTCATGGGAATTCCAACTCCGAATATCTTTGCCGGCGGCGAGAATATGCATGGTCGCTATGAATTTGTCGCCGTTGAATCCATGGTTAAAGCAACTGAAGTGATTATTAAAATCGTAAGCTTAAATAAATAACGCCTGGTTTTAATAGAGAGTAATTTCATCTAGAACAACAATATTAAAGACTGAAAAAGATGGTAACCGATGTAATGGGTCGACCGATCTTCATTCAGTCTTTTTTGTTTAAAATTTTATGAAAGATTCAAATGATGTTTAAATTTGGATCGAGCAGGTTGGGACACAGTATGTTCAAGATTGTGGATATGAATTCATGTCGTTATCGTGATTGAATCTGAATCTGATTAATAAATTTGCTATAATTAGCACATGAGACTATGATAAGGAGACTGCTTATGGCATTTCAATTTATTACTGGAAGTTTTTTGGTAGATAAACCAGTTGCAATCATACATAAATTAGTTGAACTGAAGAAACAACAACCAGAGGCCAAGATTTTTTATCTGGTGCCGGACCATATTAAGTTTGATATGGAAGAGCGCATGTTGAAAGAACTGCGCCAGCTTCAAGGACGATCAAGTGCGGCGATGACGGATATCCAAGTGGCCAGTTTTAAACGTTTGGCTTGGTTTCTCTTGCCCAAGAGTTTCGATCAGAAACCCCAACTTTCTCAAATCGGCAACGCCATGCTGATTCAAGCCATACTCCTTCAAGAGAAAGATCATCTCAGAGTATATCGCGGTCAAATCTACCATCAAGGATTTATTGATAAACTGCTGAAACTCTTTGAAGAATTGTATGAAGCAAATATCCACCCTGATGATTTACAAGGAATCGTAGAGCAGATGACAGATCCTAGCTGGCAGCAAAACCCAAATGAGAATCAACGCTTGGCAGAACTGGCTTACCTTTATGCAATTTATCGCCAAAAAATTAACGATCAATCTTTAGATAATTATCAGGATTTTGAAAGGTTGCAAGCTTATCTTGATCAAGAAGATTTCAGTAGAAATTATTATGCGATTATCGATCATTTTCAAGCTTTTAATGCCCAAGAAATCGCCTTAATTCGTGCTTTAGCGCGGAATTTTAACCATGTTTATTTGAGTCTACCCCTTAGCCATCATCAGGCAAACCAGGCATCTTACCAACCGGTGTATCAACTCACTCGAGAGACTTATCAGCAAATCAAACGCATTCTCCTTCAAGAAGATATAGAAATCAAAGCCGATTGGGAGATTTCACAGCCAATCAAAGTTTATCGGCCAGAAATTATTCAAACTAGTCAAATGACCTTAAATGTGCTAAATCAAAATCAATCTTTAAGTCGCCAAGATACCGCAAACTATCAAGAAATTTGGTCGTGCGATTCGATTCAAACTGAATTACGCCACTTAGCCAATCAAATCAATTACCTGGTTAAAGTAAAGAAGTATCGCTATCAAGATATTATTATCAAAACGCGGCACTTAGATGATTATCAACATATTATCGAGCCTTATTTTAATGAGAATCAGATTCCGATCTTCTTTGACCATCAACAAACTATGCAAGGGCACAGTCTGGTTTCCTTAATCGAATCCATTTTTCAACTGGTGTTAGGCTATTGGCAAATTGATGATATTATTAATATATTAAAATCGGATTTGGTGCAGCTAGAAGGTGCCCTTGACCGACAAGAATTTTTCCATCAAGTAAATCTTTTTGAGAATATTTTGTTAGCTAATGGCTTTCAAGGTTATCGTTTCTTTGATCCTAATTTTATCTGGCATTTTAGTCAGGAAGACCAAATCTATGTCAATCATCATGGCCAAGCAGAGCCACGACAGCTCAAAGAGATTATATTACCTATTCGTCAAAGAATGATTCAAATTTTCACCAATCGGTATTTAGCTTGGCAAGATTCGATGACAGGTCAAGAGGCGAGTCAGTGGTTATACCAATTACTGATTAAATTAGGCGTTCGGGAACGTTTAATCTTGAAAAGAGATCAAGCCATTGAAGTTGGAAATATTGAAGATTCCCGTCATGATGAACAGGTCTGGCAGGTTTTAATCACTATGTTGGATGAATTCCACCAGATATTTAAGGACCAAGCTGTTGACTTCGCTAGTTTTAAAAACCTTCTATTATCAGGCTTTAAACAAGCAAGTTTTCATATTATTCCGCCGACCATCGATCAAGTGGTCTTTACCAGTATTGAGAGTCCTCAAGCTAAAGATTTCAAAATCGCCTTTATCATTGGGATGGACGAATTAGCGCTCCCGAGTCATCCTAAGACAGATTCGCTGATTAATGCGGACCAACGTGAACAAATTAATGGCTTGACGCTCCATCATCAATTTCTAAGAGATCCTGCGCGCTTGAATTATCGGCAAGACTTATGGCTAGCTTATCAGAATCTTCTGAGTGGGCAAGACTATCTCTATATTTCTTATCATCAAGGGGATAGTAAACAAGACTTGCAATTAAGTCCTTATTATCGGCCATTGGTCTTAAGCCAACGGATGAAGCTATTTAGTTTTAATGCTTTTCAACCTTTGTCTCAAACAGGAGAACATCCTTCCTTGCTCGGCCAAGCCAATATCATGATTGGTCCTATGCTTTTTGATCTGGGTCAATTTATTCAAGCTCGGCTTGATGCCGGCCAGGTACTCAATCAAAATTTACTGACGCTTTATCGGCATTTGAATCCAAGCCAGCAGGCGAGTTTCATCGATGCGATTAGTCAATTGCTCAGTTTCTCCAACTTGCCTCAAGCCATTGAAGCCAAGACGGCCCTGGCTCTATATGGTCAGAATTTAATCAGTTCAGTTTCTAAGATTGAAACATTTTTTCAGGATCCTTTTGCCCATTTTATTGTGTATGGTTTACGTTTGAGAGAACGAGCAGAGTATCAAATTACGCCGATTCAAGCGGGGGATTACTTCCATGAATTCTTAGATCGTTTTGTCAAAGCTATCCAGACGTTAGGCTTAGAATTGGGCAAATTAAGTCCAGATCAGCTTAGAAATATCTTCCAACACATAAGTCAAGTCTTGGATGAAGATGTACGCTTTAATATTTTTGCGAGTCAAGCCCGCCATCGGTTTATCCAGCGTATGATTCAACGTCAAATTGAGAAGAGTTTGCAGTCTTTTACCAATCAATTTAGCCAGATTCACTTACAACCCATGCTATCAGAGGCTGTCTTTGGTTTGGGACCGGATTATAATCTAAAGCCGGTTGAATTTCAGTTGCCTTCAGGCGGTCGGTTAAGACTAACCGGTAAAATAGATCGGATTGATTGGCAAGCAGAAGATAAATTACTGCAGATTATTGATTATAAGACAGGGAATAAATCCTTTAATTTGGCGGATTTCTATTACGGTTTAGATTTACAAATTATGACCTATCTGTATGTTGCCCAACAAACATTTCCTGATTTACAACCAATTGGCGCTTTCTATCAGCCTCTGATGCAGCAATACCTTAAAGGTGATTCAGCGGATCTGTTAAGTGCTCAACAAACTAATTTCCAAATAAATCGTTTGGCAGGACTCGTAACGATTGGGCCAGACCAACTTCAAAAGATTGACCAAGGACTCATGGAACAAGGACAAAGTCAATATTACCCAGCAAAAATTACAAAAAGCGGAACCTATCACAAGAAAGCTTCACAATATATCGAAGCTCAAGACTTGAAGCTCATCTATCAACATCTGGAGAAGTTATTTGTCCAAGCTGGTCAGCAAATCCAATCGGGCAATATTGCTTTGCGTCCATTCTATGAAGATCCCTATAGTTTATCTTTACAGAAAGGTTACCGCGTTTTAACGGGGTTTGATCCGACGATTCATTTCTCAGCCTACCGTCATCAAGCCATAAATAAAGAGCAGGTTATCCAGCAAATTATCTTGGACAGCCAAGAAAGTGAGGAACGTCATGACTGAAATTCCAATCCAACCCGCTAACTCAAAATATAATCCTGAACAATGGCAAGCCATTCATCAACAAGAAGGAAATATCTTAGTTTCGGCTTCTGCCGGATCCGGAAAGACAACCGTTCTCGTTGAGCGGATTATGCAGCATATTCTTAATCAACGGGCCCGGGTCGATGAGTTATTGGTGGTGACTTTTACCGAGATGGCAGCTCGAGAGATGAAAGAGCGTATCGAGTCTCAACTCAAAAATCAGGTTAATCAACAAAGCAATCCTGAATTACAACAACGTTTTATTCAAGAAATAAATAAATTGGCCGTGGCCAATATTCAAACCCTTCACAGTTTCTGTTTAGAGGTTATCAGTCAGTATTTCTATTTGAATGACTTGGATCCTGGGTTTGATTTGTTAACCGATGAAAGTCAAAAAGCCCTAATCTATCAGCAAGTTTGGCAACAGCTCTGTCAAGAAATTGAAGCAGGAAGGGCAGGCATTGATTCGACAAATTTTGAGAATTTACTATATTGCTATTCTTCTGTGAAATCTGATCAAGGCTTATTTGATTTAGTGATTGAAATTTATCAGTTCGCCATGGCCCACCCTGAACCCCAGGTCTGGCTCCGTCAATTGCCCCGGATTCACCGAGATTTTGCTTATTTCGAAGAGTCTGATCTTTTCCAAAATAGTTTGGCGCGACAGATCACTGGAAGCATAAATACAGTTCTAAAACTGAATCAAGAGGCAATCGATGCGAGTCAGCGATTAAGTCAAGAACATGCGCCCAAATATCTGGCTGCTTTAACTGAGGACCAAGCCCACATCATTGAATTAAAAGATGTCTTTCAGGAACAACCTTTAAGCGACTTCATGACCTTGCTGGATAGTTTCTCTTTCAGCAATTGGCCTAGAAATTCAAAGAAATATGAAGATTATGAACACATTGAAGCCTTAAAAGCTCAACGCGATCAATATAAAAAAATACTAGAGCGAAATGTTCAATCCCTATTTGATTTAAGCTATGAGACCTATGCGGAAGTCGAGCAACGATTAGCTTATGATTTAACCCAGTTAAGTCAACTTATTCAAGACTTCTACCGCTTGTTGCAAAGCTATAAGCAAGACCATCAACTGATGGACTATAACGATCTCGAACATTATAGCCTGGATATCCTCGCTCCTTATCAAGAAGATAAGGGTCGACGAGTGGAGAGCGTGGCTTGCCAATATTACCGGCAGAAATTTAAGGAAGTCTTGGTCGATGAATATCAAGATATCAATGAGACGCAAGCGACCATATTATCTTTCTTATCACAAGCCGATCAAGCCGCTTCACCTGGGAATCAATTCCTGGTCGGCGATGTTAAACAATCGATTTATGGTTTTCGGATGGCTGAACCAACCTTATTCTTAAATAAATATCAGCAATTTGCTCAAGATCCTGACAACCATTTAATCCATTTAGATCGTAACTATCGTTCACGCCACGAGGTCCTTCAATTTATCAACTTTATCTTTGAACGGTTGATGGGTCAAGAATTTGGCCAAATGAATTATGGCCAACAAGAGTCTCTCAAGACTGGCAACCACAGTTTCGTCCCTCAAGCCCCCGACGCGCAATTTAACGTAGAATTCTTATTATATGAAAGTCAGGCAGAAGAAAGGGAAGATGATGAAGAGGGCTTCGATCAATCGATTGAAGCCGAGTGTCATATCTTGGCCCAGAAGATTAAAGATTTAGTCGATTCGTCATTTCAAATATACGATAAAGATTTAGAAACTCTAAGACCGATTGAATATCGGGATATTGTTATTCTATCAGCTACGCGTTCACCTTTTCTCAAGGTTCAAGAAGTCTTCAAACAATACCAAATCCCACTCTATAGTCAGAAAATTGAATCCTATTTCCAGCGACATGAAATTCAAATTGTCTTAGCCTTATTAAAGATTATCGATAACCCGCGTCAAGACATTCCCTTGGTCGCCGTGCTTCGATCATTTTTTGCTGGCTTTAGCGATGAAGAATTGGCCCAGATTCGGATTCCGCATAAAGAAGGAGACTACTATCAAGCATTGATCCAGTTTCAGACTTCCCAAAGTCAGTGGGATCCAGAAAAGGTCAGCCAACTTCAGCTGAAAATTCATCGTTTCTTAAAACAATTACATAAGTGGCAGGACCTCGCTCAAAATGTTTCCTTAGTTGAGCTCATTTGGCAAATCTATTTAGATAGTAATTTCCTGAATTATGTGGCTGCTTTAGACCATTCTGAACAACGTTTGGCGAATCTCCACGGATTTTATCAACATGCCAAAGAATTTGAACAACGGTCTTATTTAGGACTGAAAGGATTTATCAATTATATTAACCAGATGATCGAAAGTGACCATGATATCGCCGAGCCACTCATCTTGGAAGCTGATCAGAATTTCGTACGCATCATGACGGTTCATGCTTCCAAAGGACTTGAATTTCCGGTGTTATTCCTCTTAAATACCGGCAAAGGCTTTAATCTACAGGATCTAAGAGGGAAATACATTAGCTCTAAAGAGTATGGGGTGTCGTCCTATTATTTCGATGACCAACAGTTGTTGAAATTTGATAGTTTAACCCGTAAAGCGCTGGCTATCTTAGCTGAAGGCGATCTCAAAGCTGAAGAAATGCGAAAAATATATGTTGCTTTGACCCGTTGTGAACAGAAACTCTATATTATTGGGAGTGTTAAAAATCAAGAACAATGGCAGGCAAATTATCAAAGGAGTCAGCAACTTCATAGTGGAGGCTTGTTAGTTAATCAGTTCTTGCGTCAGACTAGTCGCTCTTGGCTAGAATGGTTAAATTATGCCATCGCAATTCCTAGGCAAGATTCATCGACGGCTGACTTTCAACAAAGTCAAATTGAAGTTCATTTCTATCAAGATGGAATGATTACCAGCGCAGCCGAACAGGAATCAGTCGATCATCAACAAAGACTGCGTCAAGATAGGGTCATTGACTTCTTAAGACAAGATTTACCGCCTCAGGGGGAATCGAATTCATGGGAGACCCTCTGGCAGATTGACTATCCTTATCCGTTGGCCTCACGAACTTCGAGCTATCAATCGGTATCTGAACTGAAACGATTCTTTGAAGAACCTAATAATGATAAGTTGGATACATATTCTGATCGCCGACCTTCCTCGATACAACAGCTTAAACAAGCACCCGCTGAAGACAAAGGGATTCAAGGGATTCGTTACACAGAGGATAGTTTCGCTCAACCTCAGTTTATGGGCCAAGCTGGAGAATTGGCGGCCACAGAAGTCGGTAGCCTTACTCATTTATTCTTACAACATTTACCTTTATCTGCTTTTGCCAATCAGGATCGTGAGAATTATGCCAGTATCTTATCAACTTGTAGTCAGTCTTTAGTTCGTCAAGGTTTATTTAACAACAAACACCTGAAACAGATCAATATCGATGCAATCCTGTGGTTCTTGCAAACTGAATTAGGTCAAGAGTTCATTACTCAGGCAGATCATGTTCGTCGTGAGCAGGCCTTCTCGTATCTCATACCAGCAAAGCAAGTCTTTGCTTCTCAGGAACATGAATTCGACTTAAGCCAGTTGCAAGAAGACGACCTATTGATTCATGGGGTAATCGATGCTTACTACCCTCAAGATCATTCACTTATATTAATAGACTACAAAACCGATAGCTATCATTCACAAAGTTCTCGAACGAAGCAAGAGCAATTAGAGCAGATTTATCAGAAATATAAATTTCAGATGCAAATTTATAGTCAAGCACTCAAAGAAATTTATGGCCACAAGGAAGTCAAAGCGAATTTAATCCTCTTAGATTTTAAAGAAATCGTTACGATTTTATTTTAATTCTAAGGATTCTTTGCTGGTTAAAGCGAAACAAAAAATAAACATCCCTCAAATTCATTGTGAATAGGGGGATGTTTTATTGTGTATACTATTTTATATATTTATTGGACTTGTGAATTGCTATCCTCAACCGGTTGGATGTCTGGAGAATAGTCGACGCCTTCTGTATATTCTCCCAAAGCATTCCATAAGAGATATTCGTGAATACCATGTTCATAGAGCGCGTTAATCTGAACCTGAACTTCATTGGCTCCATATTCTAAGTAGGTTCCTGGCGGTCCAGGTAGGGTGAAGTCTTGCAACCAAGGCCGTGTTCGCACCTTGTTTTCGACATTGGCTAATAATTGTGTTTCATGATCCATGTAGGCAGAGACAATTTCATAAGGATAGAGATCGGGGTAAGTATAGCCGAAGAAGGCTTCGCCCCAGTGAGAAGGATAAATCATCGAACTCATCACGTCAACTCGTTCCGCCATTTGGGCGAAACTTTGACCAATTCCACGCACATCGGCTGCATCTCCAGCAATCGCAGTATAACCGAAGACGTCCGCTGATACATCTACACCGTAAGGCATGAGTTGTTCACTGGCTTGAGCGAGGAAGTCGTTAATCGCCGCAACCCGCTCCGTTCCTTCTTTCTCAGGGTCATCTGATATGAAATAAGAATAACCACCAATATCGTAATCTAAGCTAGAGCCAAAGACATCAAAGCCTTCCGGAAAACGAACATAGTCAAACTGAATATCCTTAAAGCCTAATTTGGCAGCTTCAATGGCGATCCCAATATTGTAATTCCAAACATCAGGGAGAAAGGGGTTGGTAAATTGAGCCCCATTACCATCCTGCCAGATGCCTCCGGTACTTGGATCATGGAAAGAATATTCTGGATGGGCATCAGAAAGCAAATAGTCTTTAAAGGTAACAATCCGAGCTATCGGATAAATCTTATGTTCTTCTAGACGTTTCATGATTGGTTTCATATCTACGAAGCCCATTACGTTTTCTTGAATCATTGGATTATCAGATTCAAGGACGGGAACGATATTGCCATAGTCATCTTTGAAATCAATGACCAAGGAATTTAATTCTGTTTGATCTAAATAATTAATCAAATAGTCTAAATATTCGGGATTCGCCAGATTATCAGCGGTCACATAGAGCCCCTTCACCCCATCTTCAGGATAGGGAATATTAATGTCTGAATCATAGAATAAAACTTGGGGTAATTTATCGGGTTGAGATAACATGGCTTCTTTGGGAATGGTTAACCCCTCATAGCGGTTGGTGTCGCCTTGGGTAATTTTATTATTAAACTCAACCAAGGTTGCTTCATCATATTTGGCTTTAACTTCGGGCATAGGTATGTTTTTCTCCAAAGTGCTTGTTTTATTTTGACAAGCAGTTAAAAACAAGAAAAAAAACATTAGGCAAAGTAACTTTGCCCAAATTTTTAGAAATTTAATATTCATCATAGACTCCTTTATTAGTATGGCTAAATCCTTACTTCTTCAAATTGGTTAGATACACTTTAAAGTCAATTAATTTAGCATTAATGGGTTCGAAATAACCCAAGACCTTTTCTAAGTTGATTTGATTGGTTTTATTAAGAATATTAACATTATCAAAAACTTTAAAGAAAGTAGTGTAATCATTATTAGGATTAGCCACCGCTTGGTAGGTCTGTTTCTCAGGTTGGAGACTATCCTGATAATCTTTGAGATAGACTTTTAAGTTGGCAGTGAGTGGTTCAAGTTCAGCCACAATGGCATCGACCTGAGCTTTGATTTGTTCATCCTTGTTGGGTTCTTGGTTATTAATTTCTTCAATGAGCTTATCCAATTCAGTGATGAGGTCAGCCAAATTGTTAAGATGTTCTGATCGTTGATTAACATTCTGGAGAATGACTGAATCCTCAGCGCGGAAAGCCGATAAATCTTCAGAAGCCTTTAGCGTTGTTTCGAAGTCATCTTGGACATGGCTTTCTAATAACTGAATTTCAGTTAATTCATTGACAATTTTGGTAATGTTCTCTTGAACAAGTGTAAAAGTTCGATCAATTCGACTGATAGAACTATCGCAAGCTGTTAACGCCAGGATTAAACAAGGAATTAACAAAAGCTGAATATATTTCTTCATGGGATCTCCTTTGTAATCTTGTCTACAAAGATTTTTATTTTGTTGCAATTAGTATATAATAATAACATTATGAGTTCAAATTTTAATCAAAAAATGGGTGAATAAAGGGGATTTTCGATGATTTTTTCGCTGTTTTGGATTGTTTTTATCGTTTTTTGTGACCAAATCTTCAAATTTTGGCTTATTTCGACGCTAGACCTTTATCAGAGTGCTCCCTTGATTCCGGGCTTGATCCAATTAACCTATGTCCAGAATAAGGGGGCGGCTTGGAGTTTATTGACCGGTAAAGTAAACCTTTTGATGATTATTGCGGTCTTAGCGATAGCTTATTTCAGTTGGCAATTGTACCAAGCGCGCCAAGCTTCGAAAGGCCTGCGCTTGATTTATGCTTTAATTATTGCCGGAGCACTTGGCAATTTAATTGATCGGTTTGTCTATGGTTATGTCATCGATATGTTCGATCTCATGTTTATCCAGTTCCCAATCTTTAATCTAGCTGATATGGCTATCTGTATCGGCATGGTTCTCTTATTTGGACATTTATACTTACATGAAGAGGGGGGTCAATAATGGATTGTCAAGATATTTATTTAAAAGGACAAAAAGGGCGCTTGGATAAAGTTTTAGCCGAGCTGATTCCGGGCCAAAGTCGCTCAAGTATCCAAAAATTAATTCAACAAGAATATATACAAGTTAATGGTCAAGTTGTCCCTAATAAATACTTATTGGCCGGTAATGAGCATATTCGGTATTCAATTCCAGAGGAAGAAGCCTTAGAATTAGTGGCCGAAGATCTTCCTTTAGATATTCGTTATGAAGATCAAGATTTATTGGTGGTAAATAAAGCTCGAGGGATGGTCGTTCATCCTGCAAAAGGGCATGACCGAGGGACTCTGGTCAATGGCTTACTCTATTATTTACAAGGGAATATTTCCTTAAAGCAAGGGTCAAGTATTCGTCCCGGCATCGTTCACCGAATTGATAAGGATACTTCAGGGTTATTGATCATTGCTAAAAATAATCAGGTTCACCGACTACTGGCTGATCAATTACAGGCTCACCAAATTCAACGGACTTATCATGCCATTGTCTATGGTCAAGTTCAGCCGCTACAAGCGACCATCGATATTCCCCTTAAGCGCGATAAAGTCCAGCGTTTACGTTATACGGCAGACAAAACCGGCAAGCGGGCCATTACCCATTACAAAGTCTTAAAGACTTTCTCAGAATATAGTCTAGTCCAATGTCAATTGGAAACTGGGCGGACTCATCAAATCCGTGTTCATATGGAGTATATTCACCATCCCTTGCTGGGGGATCCCATTTATCAGCGTGATTTAAATCCCCAACACTTTCCAATCAGGGATCTTCAAGACGGTCAATACTTACATGCCAAATCACTTCGTTTCCGTCATCCCCTGACCGACAAAGTTATTGAGATTGATACCGAATATCCAGAATATTTCCAAACGATGCTGAATCAAATTACTGAAATTAACCGTGAATTATGATAAAATAAAGCTTAATGTTAAGAAATGAGGTTATAGTGTGTCAGAGAATGATAAAATCTTAGCCAAAATTCAAAATCTACTGACCCTGGCTCAAGATGGTGGCGATGATGAGGAAAGTCAAACGGCTTTAACCATGGCCCAAAAATTAATGTTGAAATATAAAATTTCAAAAAATGAACTCAAAGGCCAAGGTCAAGATAAGATTATTATTAAATCTCTTTCCGTATATAAACGCATCTATTGGTGGGAGAAAGTCTTAGTGCGGATTATTGCCGATAATTTTCGGGTGATGTTCTATATTCAGTCTTCTCGACTGCCTCATCAAAAATCGGTCCAAAGAAAATTGGTCTTTATGGGGTACCCCGAAGATGTAGAACTCGCCTATGAAGTGTTTCATCTTGCTGCGGATACAATGAAGCATTATGCCAGCCAACATTTAAAGGGGAATGAAGATGATGCTTCGGCTTCCGCCATCCGAAAATCATACTATCAAGGCTTTATGGATGGACTGGAGAATAAATTTAACCAACAAAAAGATGAAATGATTCAAGAAAATCAAAAATATGCCCTCATTATCAAAACACCGAATGAAGTGGTAGAGAAATTTAATCAGGAAATTAATGGATCACTTTCTTTCCGGCATCCTCGTTTCTCTAAGAATGATCAGGCTTATCAAGATGGATATAGCCGAGGGACGAAGTTAGAGATTCATAAAGGTTATTTAGAGTAATTTTTGAATCTGGTTTCGTCATTTTTGTTTTATTCATATCTATGTTGAAGTTTATATCTTTCTAATGTTTGCTAGGCAAGGATCAAGAGAGAAAGATATAAACTTTATTTTTTCAAAATTTTTAAACGTTTTCATAAATATTAGCTGTTGAATAGGAGGCCATTATGGAGCAATATATTCTAACTTTGGATCAAGGGACCACCAGTAGTCGAGCCTTAATTATCAACCATCAAGGGCAAGTTATGGGAATGGGGCAGGTTGAATTTCCCCAATATTTCCCTCAAGAAGGCTGGGTGGAGCACGATGCTGAAGAAATCTGGCAATCCATCCAAGCGGTGATTGCTGAAGCCTTCATCCATTCTTCGATTCTTCCCCAACAAATCGCGGCCATTGGTATAACCAATCAGCGGGAAACAACAGTCGTTTGGAATCGGCAAACCGGCAAGCCTGTCTATCCGGCGATTGTTTGGCAATCACGCCAGACAGCCAAGCTCTGCCAGCAATATATTGATCAAGGCTATCAGCCGATGATTCAAGCAAAGACCGGATTAATTATGGATGCCTACTTCTCAGCCACCAAAATACGCTGGATTCTAGACCATATTCAAGATGGACAACAGCGGGCAGAAGCTGGCGAATTATGTTTTGGAACGATAGATAGTTGGTTATTGTGGAAATTGACTGCTGGCCAAGTTCACGCCACAGATTATACCAATGCGAGCCGTACTTTATTATTTAATATTGAGACTGGCCAATGGGATCCAGATTTACTCGATCTTTTTGGCATTCCTGCTGTGATGTTACCTGAAGTCCGTTCTAATTCCGAGATTTATGGTTACACTGATTCTTTTCAATTTTTCGGCCAACCGGTGCCAATCACTGCCATGATTGGTGATCAACAAGCAGCCTTATTCGGTCAATTGGCTTTCGAACCAGGAATGATTAAAGCGACTTATGGCACGGGAGCGTTTATTATGATGAATATGGGACAGAAAGCGAAGATCTCCCAGAATCAATTGCTAACTACCATCGCTTATGCGCTCGATGATCAAATATATTATGCCATGGAAGGGTCTATATTTACGGCTGGATCAGCAATTCAATGGTTAAGAGATCAGCTGAATTTGTTCGAACAGGCTAAAGAAAGTCAAGCCATGGCCGAAGCCGCGCAAAAAGAAGAAGCAATCTATCTAGTTCCAGCCTTTACCGGATTGGCTGCTCCATATTGGGATTCCCAGGTTCGCGGAGCAATCTTTGGCTTAAACAGAGCCAGTAACAAAAATGACTTGGTCAAAGCAACTTTGCAGTCAATTGCTTACCAAGTCAAAGATATTGTCGATTTGATGCAAGAAGAGAGTCAGCTTGATATTCCTGTATTAAAAGTCGATGGCGGGGCTTGTTTGAATGATTATCTGATGCAATTCCAAGCCGATTTATTAGATATAGAAATTCAACGGGTCCATAATCTGGAAACCACAGCCCTGGGTGCAGCGTATTTGGCGGGGTTAGCGGTTGGTTTCTGGCAAAATCTTGATCAATTAAAAGACCTAATCGATCCGGGAAAAACTTTTCAAAGTCAAATGCCTAGAGCGAAAGCCCAGCAATTATATCAAGGGTGGCAGAAAGCAGTCAGGGCAGCCCAATTATTCGCTAACTCATCAGACTCACTTTCTTGAGGCTAAGGGTAGACTTTCCTCTAAATCGGTAAAAAAATTAGCGGGGAAATCAATTTGGTTAATCTCAATGCCAGCCTGTTTGAATAAATGAAGGGCATATGGATGATTGGCATAATCATGCAGATAATAGACCTGTTTCAAACCGGCCTGAATAATGGCTTTACTACAATTTAAGCAGGGGAAATGAGTGACATAGATACTGGCACCCTCGGTCTGAGCACCGAAACGGGCACATTGAAGAATTGCATTCATCTCCGCATGAATGGTTCGGATACAATGGCCATCTTCTAGTAGACATCCCTGATCAATACAGTGCGTTTCACCATGGACTGAGCCATTGTATCCGCCAGCAATAATCCGCTTATCGCGTACAATGGTTGCTCCCACACGCAAACGTTCACAGGTTGACCGACTAGATAGAATTAAAGATTGAGACATAAAGTACTGATTCCAGGGGATACGTTGCAACATACTGATAACCTCACTTTCTTCTTTATTATTATAACTTAGTTTTTGGCGATCCTGAAGAATATTTAGGAGCACGTCCAAGTTTTTTCTGATATGATAGACTCATAATAAAGGGTAGAGGGTGATCATGATGAAGGATATCCAACAAGAATATCAACAATTAAAAAAACTTTATCACGATGTCTTAGATGAAAGTCAATCGGCCTATCAAGAATGGGAAGCTAAGATTGAACGGCCAGAATTTAAAGAGAGTGCTCAGAATTTGTTGGCTTACTTAGCTCTACGACGACGCGATATACGTTCTATTCAGGAACAATTAATGAGTTATGGTCTATCAAGTTTGGGTCGATTAGAGGCTAAAACGTTAGCGACCTTGGAAGCAACGCTAGCTTCTTTTGAAGCTATACATCAGCTTCCCCAAACCTATCATCATCCAGATCGGCAAGAATTTCTCCATGAGTATTATCGCTTAATCAAGAACACTCGGGCTTGTTATGGTCCCAAACCAGACCATCATCATACCCGTATTATGGTTACCTTACCGGCTGAAGCTGCGGAAGATATTGATTTATTGCAGAAGCTAGTCGATGAAGGGATGAATGTAGCTCGCATTAATTGTGCTCACGACAATGCTGAAGTCTGGCAAGGAATGATTGACAATATTCAGCAAGTAGCTAAAGCAAACGAACTATCAATTCCAATTCTGATGGATATTGCCGGTCCTAAAATCAGGACAGAATGGGTATTCACCCCCTATAAAAATCCCAAAGTCAGTCGTGGCGACCAAATTTGTATCACCCGGAATTTCAAAGACCTACCTCTAGATATTGAAGAAGCGGTCAAAGTGGTGGCTGGTTGTTCATTGCCCGGAATTTACCAATCTTTAAAGATCAATGATCCCGTCTTAATTGATGATGGCAGTATTGAAGGACGAGTGGTTGCCCAGACTGACCAATCATTTACCCTCCGTGTTGAGAAAGTCAAAGGTGGAAAGACCCGATTAAAAGCAGAAAAAGGGTTAAATTTCCCCAATTCAAATTTCGAAATTGGCATTCTAGATGATAAGGATCGGGCGGATTTGCGTTTTGCCCTTGATCATGCTGATATTATCGGTATTTCCTTTGTTAGAACGGCAAAAGATATAAAAGAAGTACAAGCCTTTATTGAAGAAAATCGAACTTCATCTGCAGATCAAGTCCACCTGATGGCCAAAATCGAAACCGTCCAAGCCTTTGAAAATTTAGGTGAAATTATCATGACAGCCGCTAGTAAAAATCCATTTAGTGTCATGATTGCCCGCGGAGATTTAGCGGTGGAAAGTGGCTATGTCCGCTTAGCCGAGCTGCAGGAAGAAATTCTTTGGATTTGTGAAGCAGCTTCAATCCCTGTTGTCTGGGGGACTGAAGTCCTTGGCTCCTTGATTAGTAATGGCGTTCCAACTCGATCTGAAATCACCGATGCGGCTCGAAGCGCTCATGCTGAAGTCGTTATGTTAAACAAGGGAGAACATATTGTTGAAGCCGTCGCTCTGATTAATCAAATTCTAAGTAAGATGGAAGACCATTCTTATAAGAAGACACCGAAATTAAGACAATTGGATGTTGCTCGCATGATGTTACCTCATTGATCATCGAAAGGAAAACACACCATGAAGCTAGCGAATTTCTTTCTGACCATTGCTTTTCCCTTTATGTTGTCGCTTAATTTTGACTATTGGCATCCGCAGAATTATGGCGGTCCAACAGTCTTGAGTCAAGAACCGGTGGTCATTCATCAGCCAATCTATCCTAGCTCTTATCCGCAGCCCTATGGTCAAGATCATTTAATGTTTCAGGGCTTACCTTTGAATTATCAGCCTAAGCGCCAAGTTTTTAAGGCAGAGGGCCAAGCGTTAGGTTATCCGGCCAATAGTCTGTATATTAACGGGGTGACTTTCCCATTCCAAGATATGTCCGGTAATAGCGGGAAAGGGACCGACTTTGATCATTTGAACCAAGCCTTAGCTAGCAATCAAGTGGTTAAAGTAGGCCAGCATGGCATGAACAGCTTCTTTGGTCATTATTATGATCTTTCGAATTCAGGACCTTTTCAACCCTTGGTCGCTCAAGATTTGCTCCATGAGGGGAGTCAGGTAATCTTGACCGATCGCGAAGGACTCAGTAAGGGTTATGAAATTACCCAAATATTAAATATTAACGTTGAAGAAGCAGATCATCATTTTTATGGTCGTTATTCGATACCTGAACTGATTTATCAGGGTAATCAAGAAGATATGATTTATATTCAATACTGTCGTTGGGATATTGAATTAGGGATGTTAATCAGTCATTTTGGTTATCGTATCTTTTGATGGGTGGAATCTTGAAAGGAAATAATGGGTTGATCTGAGGCCAAAGCTTTACTTAGGATATGAATATCTAACCACTGATCAAATTTATAGCCGACGCGCGCCAAGAATCCTGAGCGAATAAATCCATTTTTCTCGTGGAATTTGAGACTGCCATAATTGGAAGCCTCGACAATTGAGATTAGGTTGCTAATGCCTCGATCTTGTAGGTCGTTTTCTAATGCTGATAATAGTAACTGGCCATATCCTTTGCCACGTATGGTTCGGTCTAGATATAGACTCATTTCAGCGGTCGAAGCATAGGCCTGGCGTTCACGGAATCGTCTTGCATAAGCGTAGCCAATAATCTGGCCATCTATTTCACCGACGAGGTAAGGATAGTTAGTTAAAGTATGCAGAATTCTGTGCTCAATCTCAGCTAAAGAGGGGGTCACTGTTTCAAATGTGACCGTGCTCTGGCTCACATAAGGTTGATAGATTTCAAGAATCGCTGCAGCATCACTTTTCTGGGCTGTTCGAATGAATAGTTCAGACATAATTCACCTCATTATAATTGTCAGATAGGCTAAATGTATCGTACAATCTTAGAGATAACAATAATAAACTTATAAAAAATAACTGTGAAATTTTTAATCGTGTTGATACTTTTTTAGATTATTTTAGGAGGGCGCTATGACTGAAAAAGACATTCGCAAGAAAATTTACATCGTCATTATTATTCTCATTTTATTGGTCGGGGGCTATGTAATTAGCCGTCCTTATCTGCCAACGGTTGAAAAGAAATATCAAGAATTCAATCAAGCCATGCAACGTATTTTTAACCCTCAACCTGAAAGTAGCGAACAAAGTCAAGAAACCAGTCCAGAACTTACCAGCCAAAGCGAGTCGCCAGAACACAGTGAAACAACGGAAGTTACTAGCCAGCAAAGTAGTGAGGAAACGTCCGAAGAAACGACGACCAGTACTGAACAAAAGCTTTCCCTAGCCTTACAAGATTATGTAGAACTCGAATTTAAAGGAATCGATCAGATGGGGGAAGTCTCTGCTCGTTTAGATAAAGCTAAACTTGAAAGTGTCTTAAGTGAATATGAATGGCCAAGTAGTGTTGATGAGATTAGCGACCAGATTCATTTCCAAGTGAACCCAGATAAAGATTTAGCAAATCAAGACCGGATTAAAGTCTCTTTGACTCAAGGCCTGCCTAATATTTTTAAGAATGATTATTTCTATGCGACGGTCAAGGGCCTTAAAGTCCAACCTAAATTCAGCCAAGAAGATTTGAAAAAAGCGATAGAAATTAGCTATCAAGGTTTCTCTGGCACAGGAAAAGCTGTGCTAGAAAGTCATTTCCAAGCTCCGTTTGAGGATTTAGAAGTTTACCTGACCGACGATAGTCAGAATCTGAAGAATGGCGATCAAATTACTATTGCCTTGACCCAACCTTCACTGAAACTGCTTGAAGACCAAGACTATCTTGTAGAAAATGAAGGCAAGATAAGTTATACTGTCGCAGGTCTAGAAGAACCAGAAACCTTAAGCCTAGAAACATTGAATCGCCATGTGGTAGTCAATTTTGTCGGGACTTCAGGAGTCGGGCAAGCTCGAATTGATACCACTTTCCAACCACCTTATAGTAATTTTCTTAACAAAGAAGCCTTTGAAGTCGAGAATAACGGAGCGATACGCAATAACGATGTGGTAAAAATTAAGATTAAACCAGAAATCCTGGAAAAGATGAAAGAAGCAGGCTTACTTGTCGAAGAACAAGGTCAGATTGAACGTCAAGCTCAGAACATGCTTCAAGTCGCCGAACAATTTAAAGACCTCAAAGATTGGCAAAATCTGATTAAGAAAATCGATGAAAAGATTAAACAAAAATATCCAGATACCCTATTTGGTGCCTATGAAATCAAAGCGGAACGTTACTATTACCGTCCTTATCATACAGCCAACGATCTGCTAGAATTAGAAAATGTGACTCAAGACGGAACTATTGTCGGCGTATATACAATTACTTCATATGACCGCGACAAGAAACAAGTCCGTGATACAGAAACAGAAGTCTTCGGTTTTACCGATTTATTTGTAAATGATGAAAATCAATTAACGAGCGATAAATATACCGAATATTCTTATAAATATGATAATACATATACTATCGACTCTGTCTTTCAAATTTTAGAAGGCTATAATTTTAAGGCGGTTAAGTTAAAAGATTAAAATACAACACAATAATTTAAGTAAACTGTCCTTGCTTAGGTGAAATCTTAGGCGAGGGCAGCTTTCTTTATGAATTTAAGCCTATAAAGTGCATTATTGTCATTGATTGACTGAAAAATGACCAACTGTTTGAATATTAAAAGCAAATAAAAAATATATTTATTTCAAATATAATGAGAAGATTATAATATTGTATTTTAAAAGAAGCTTAAGGATATAAGATTCTATTTGTAAAATCTAAAGCCATTCTAATAATACAGATGAGAAAGAAAGAATATAACAGTTTAGCTCATGAATTTATTAACAGATTCCAATTAATATTTTGGAAGCGCTTGCTATACTATGCTTACAACAGAAAAAGGAGAGGTGTATATGGAAAAAGGCAAGAAGAAAATGGGTGTCATGGCCTTAATTCTGATGATCTTCACATCAGTTTATGGCTTTACCAATATGACCCGATCGTTTTATATGATGGGATATTCTTCGATTCCCTGGTTCATATTGGCTGGCTTGTTATTCTTTATCCCTTATGCATTTATTGTTGCGGAATTTGGAGCCGCTTTCAAAGATTCTGAAGGGGGAATTTATACCTGGATGGCTAAATCATCTGGGCCAAAATTCGCTTTTATGGGGACTTTTCTTTGGTATGCTGCTTATGTCGTTTGGTTAGTTGGGGTAGGTTCTGGTTTCTGGATTATTCTATCGCATGCAGTCTTTGGGGTTGACCGGCTACAAGATCTTAACCTGTTTGGCTTAGGTCCAGTTAAATCTCTAGGTATCTTAGGTTTATCAATGCTTCTACTACTCAGCTTCCTTTCAACAAAGGGAACCGATCGAATTAAGAAAATTGCATCAATCGGTGGTACGGCAGTCATCGGTTTAAATGCCTTCCTATGGATTGGATCTTTATTAGTGCTTATCTTAAATAAGGGACAATTCTTAGAGCCTGTTACAGTCGAAGGATTCTTTGTTTCTCCTAACGCTGATTTCCTAGGCATTATTCCTATCCTTTCATTCGTCGTGAATGCTGTCTTCTCTTATGGGGGACTAGAAGTAGTCGGTGGTGTAATCGATGAAACCGAAAATCCTGAGAAGACATTCCCGAGAGCAATTATGCTTTCATCTGTAGTAATTATTATTATGTATTCTGTCGGAATTCTTCTCTTTGGTGCCGTAACTAACTGGAATTTCGCATACGGCGCTAATGGTTATTCTGATGTTCCAATTACCTTAGGTAACCATGCTTACTTAACTATGAATCATTTAGGATATCAAATCGGACAAGCTTTGAACCTTTCTGAAGGTATTTCTCGTGCTATTGGATTAAACGTGGCGCGTTTTATGGGAATTAGTATGTTCTTTGGTATGCTAGGTGCCTTCTTTACCTTAGTGTTCTCACCACTTAAACAACTTATTGGTGGAACTCCGAAAGAATTATGGCCAGAATCATGGACGGTTAAGAAAGATGGTATCTACATCAATGCGGTTAAGTGGCAAACATTCATTGTTTGTGTGATCTTCGGTATCGTAGCATTTGGTGGCGATGATGCTAAACAATTCTTTGAAATTATGTTGGCCATGAGTAATGTGGCAATGACCGTACCTAACATGTTTATTGCCTATTCATTTATCAAATTTAAAGAAAATGATGCTATTGCAAAACCATTCTCAATGTTCAAGAGCAATGGTCAGGCTAAACTAGCCGTTTATATTGTATGTGCGCTTGTGGGGCTGTCAAATGTCTTTACGATTATTAAACCAGCTATCGTCAATGGCGATTGGTTGACTACTATTATGAGTGTAGCTGGTCCAGTATTCTTTGCAGTCTTAGGTAATATTTTCTATTCTAGAGCTCAAGGACGCATTCGTACTACAGGACAGGGCGAAGTAGGAGAAATTGAAATTGAAACTTTAGCCCACGATATTGAACCTAAATAAAGAAAATATATAGAATATAGAAGGGTGATATTATGGAATTGAATATGGATATGTTGAAGGATTTAACTCAAGTCAGAGGGATTGCCGGCAATGAAGGGCAAGTCCGTAAAGTCTTCAAACAATATGCAGAAGATTACAGTGAAGAATTTCTTGAAGATGGTCTAGGTGGAATCTTTGCTAAACATGTTGGCAAAGAAGATGGACCTCGCTTATTAATTGCTGGTCACCTAGATGAAGTCGGCTTTATGGTTAAAAGAATCACTGACGAAGGTTTCTTGACATTCCAAACGATCGGCGGTTGGTGGAGCCAAGTTGTCTTAGCACAACAAGTTGAAATCACAACTCGTCAATGCAAAGTTTTCCATGGGGTAACAGGATCTAAACCTCCTCATGTCTTAACGCCTGAAGCACGTAAAAAACCAATTGATATGGACGACATCTTTATCGATATTGGTGCAACTTCTAAAGACCAAGTTCTTGAATGGGGCATTCGTCAAGGTGATATGATCACCCCATATATCGAAACCCGTCGAATGAATGAAGACTCACCATTCTTGTTAGCTAAGGCTTGGGATAACCGTATCGGCATGGCTGTAGCGATTGAAGCTTTAAAATTTGCTAAAGAACAAGGTCACCAATCCGTGTTATTCTCTGGAGCCAATGCTCAAGAAGAAATCGGCCTTCGTGGGGCTAAAGTTGCTCCTAACTTAATTAAACCGGATATTGCCATCGCCGTCGATACAGGAGCTGCTGGCGATACTCCAGGAATGACCGCCAAAGAAGCTGACTCTAAATTAGGTAAAGGACCTCAAATCATGGTTTATGATGCAACTATGGTTGGTCATAAGGGCTTACGCGAATTTATCACTGATATTGCCGACGAAGCTAATATTCCATATCAATTTGCCTTCATGCCTGGTGGCGGAACTGATGCTGGTTCATTCCATATTGCTCAAACTGGTATTCCTTCAATCTGTATTGCCGTACCTGTTCGCTACTTACATTGCCATACTACAGTAATTCACGAAGATGATTACAAATACACCGTTCAATTAGTGAATAAGATTATTGAAAAACTAGACACTGCCGCTCTCGAAGAAATTCGTAAAAACGCTTAATCGTCTTTAATTAGAAATCCCCATCTACTGGTCAACAAGTGACGAGTGGATGGGGATTTTGTTTCGCACAATTAATTAATCGGTCAGAGGAGTTACATTTTTTAAACAAAAACGAATCAGTGTACATCGCAAGAAAGAAGAAGATCCCCGTAGCTTACATTGCCTTAAACATTCATGGCTTAGGCAATGTCTAGGGGATCTAGTCCGGAAAAACGTAAGTGTTTTGAAGGACGGTCTCAAGTTATTTCGCTCAGTTAACAAAAAATAAGGCTTGCTATGGGCCGGTTAAATAAAAGAGAAAAGCATAGGTCTCTGCATGGATCAATACCCCTAGGACTAGCATACTTTACCCACATCATTCCCTTGAAGCCTTAGGCTTTTAGGGAATGAGTCGTAAAGTAAGTCTGGAGCTTATGATAATAAGCGGAAGACGGTGCCCAAGGGGTACAAGTCCATGCAAAAAGACCTAAGCAATAATTGCTTAGATCTTTTGATGAGTTTTATTGATCTTATAAATTATACAAACCAGTTGTTTGATCAGAAATATCAATCATAATATTTTTAACTTGTGAATAAGCATCTAGGGCTAGTTTATGGGTTTCACGGCCGATACCGGATTTCTTGTAGCCACCAAATGGTGCACCTTCTGCCACATTATTGTAAGTATTAATCCAAACCCGGCCAGTTTCCATAGCTTGAGCCACTCGTAGAGCACGAGAAATATCCTTGGTATGAACCCCACCACCAAGACCGTATTCAGAATCATTGGCATAAGCAATGACTTCTTCTTCATCCTTAAATGGAATGACCACAACTACTGGACCAAAGATTTCTTCTTGAGCCACCCGCATATCATTAGTGACTCCAGTAATCAGGGTTGGTTCAGTATAGACTCCATTTTCAAGTGCGTCAGTGGTTAGACGATGGCCACCCGCAGCGATGGTTGCTCCTTCTTCTTTAGCAATTTCAATATATGAAAGTACTTTTTCACATTGGTTCTTATTGATTTGGGCACCAAGTTGAGTTGCAGGATCCCATGGCACACCTACCACGACTTTACCAAAGACTTCTTTAGCCCGTTCAACGAATTTATCATAGATACTTTCTTGTACGAAAGCACGTGAACCCGCACAGCACACTTGACCTTGATTGAAGAGGATACCCAGTAATAAGCTATCCATCGCTTTATCAAAATCTACATCCTCGAAGAAGATATTAGCCGATTTACCACCAAGTTCTAAGGTTGCTGGGATTAATTTCTCAGCCGCTTTCATTGCTACATGATATCCAACTTCGGTGGATCCAGTAAAGACAAGTTTAGTAAAGTCAGGGTGAGCCAAGACATATTCGCCAGCCTTAGAACCTGAACCGGTTACCACATTGACCACACCAGCAGGAATGATATCTTGACTTAAGCGCATCAATTCAAGAATAGATAGGGAAGTTGAACTAGATGGCTTAATAACGACCGTATCACCAGCAGCCAAGGCAGGGGCTAATTTCCAGGCAGCCATTAAGAATGGGAAGTTCCATGGAATAATTTGACCCACCACACCAAGTGGTTCTCTTTGAACAATCGAAATAATATTATTTCCGATTTGATTGACAGTGCCTTCTTCAGCTAAGATGACTCCGGCAAAATATCTAAAATGTTCTGCTGCTAGAGGAATATCAATGGCTGAAGTTTCACGAATTGGCTTACCATTATCCATGGTTTCAACCAAGGCTAGATGATCCGCATTTTGATCAATCACATCAGCAATTTTGTTTAATAAGTCAGCCCGTTCTTGTTTAGTATATTTCTTATAGGATTCAAAGGCAGCTTGAGCCGCTTTGACTGCTTTATCAACATCTTGTTCACTGGCTTCAGCGAAACGAGCGAGAACGGATCCATCACTTGGAGAAGTTGATTCTCGCGTTTTGCCAGCTTCCGCTGGTACAAACTCACTATTAATAAATAGACCATATTCTTCTAACAAATTTAATTCAGGTTTTTGATACATTTGTTTATTCTTCCTTTCCACAAACCAATACCTTGGTCAAAACAACTAGACTAATAATACCTCATATTTTTAAATAATCAAGCACTTTGCTTACAATATGTCGCATTAATTAATGAATTTTGCTTATTATAACCCTAAGTTTATGTTATCATGTGGCGTTGCTTCAATTTAGAAATATCTGTAAAAGAAGATAAAAAGACTGAAGGGTCTATTCTAATGACTCCCTAGTGTTGAATCTTTGGCGCTATTTTAGGGGGACATTTTCACTCGGCGTAACAATCCTGATTAAAGTTAGCAATAATTTTAATGGGCTAGATTGTCACCGAATATGAGAGACCATCAGTCTTTATTTAACAAGAATTTTGTATTGATAGAAGTTAATTATTTTGGGCTTGAATATAATCCAAGACCATATTCTTTCCATGACGGGCAGTCATTTGGGCGTTATTATTACCAAATTGGGTCTGATGAATTACCAAACCAGAAAGGGAGATCTGGCGAATTTCGCCATAACGTGGACTAATTGGATGAGCACCTGGCCAAGTAATTTGGATGCCGCCTAAGGGATTCTGCATAATAATTTCTTGCTCTAGAAGATCCTTGATTAAAGGGACTTGTTGTCCAGCTTTAACTAAATTCTGTTCAAAGCCAGTCGCATTGATGACCGTATCCATCCGGTATTGCAAACCATCGCGAGTAGTAATTTGAAATTGACCAGTATCCGTTGGTTGAATTTGATCGATATGACTGATGATTTGCAGTCGACCTTGATCAAACCATTTCAAAATTAGGGACATCTTACTGTCAGGGAATTGTGTACGATAATGTTCAAAGAGACGTTTGTACTTCTGATGGAATAATTGACGGTCAGCTGGACTTAAAGCCATGTTTAAATCCGGTAAGTAGGCGGTCAGTAGGCCCACATATCTTTGCATAATTTGTAAATCAATCGGTTTTTGTTGAATTTGATAACGAACATCTTGAACCGATCCATTCTGATACTTCTCGACAGAAGCCAACAAGTCCACTTGGTTCTGGGCCATATCAGCTTGAATTTGGTCAAAAATAACCTTTAAAGGAATCTGTCCTTGATGACGTTCCTTTTGTTCGGATATCCATTGCTCATCAATTGACAAGGCAATGGGCTCGGGGTACAGCCGACTCTTCACGTTAGTAAAAGGGGAGTAACGGATAAAGAAACGCACCGGATGATTGAAATGATAGTGTTCTTGCAAATAATGCATGATGTCAATCCCAGTGAGTGAAGAGCCAATGATACCGACTTTATGACTCGGATCAATTTGATTCAACGTTTGGCTGACTGGATAGGGATTATGAATATAATGATCATGACCTAATAAGTTATAGTGGTCGGCGTAAGGTGGATGACCGATGGTCAGGAAGACCCAGTCATATTCTTGACCTTGGGCTTGTTGATCGGTGTAGAGCATGAAGTGGTTATCATCCTTGATTCTAATCTGTTTAACTTCTTGATGATACCAGGTCACTGCTTCTTGATCTAAGTATGGGCGATACTTCTCATTGACATATTGACCAAAGATTGGACGGGGGACGAAATCATCCTTAACATATTCTGGATGATGAGTTGCCAACCATTCCATAAACTCATCAGGATTCGCTTCATTAAGACTCAAGCGTTTAGAATATGAATTCATTAATAACAACAAATCATCAGACTGATAAGCAAAGCCAACAGCAATTTGCTCTCTAGGTTCATAAACGTCTACTTGATCTTCTTCGGTTAAGGCATTCAAATCATATAAATGCTTCAAAACCGAAGAACCGGAGATTCCCATTCCTACGATTGCCAGTTTCATAAGTCACTTCCTTAAATATAATCATTCTAAATTATACCATTTTTTCGAACAAAGATAAACCAGGCTCAGGATTTAACGGTGTTTTCGACTAAAGATGAGACCTAATAAGATTCCAAGTAGAGCGGGTAAAGTCCAGCCAAGTCCGAGGTTAAAGAAAGGGAGAAATTGTTCAGCAAAGGACAACAAGGATTGATAAAGTGGATTAGCAAGTAACCAAGAAAATTCCATCACTTTCAAACTATCGAAGATTGCTGCGAAACCGGTCAAGACCATGGCCCATTGGAAGACTAAATGATCAAGAGGCCGAAAAGCAGAGATAATGCTTAATAGAATCAAGACAATCGCCAGCGGATAGATAAACATTAAGACCGGCAGTGAAAGGGAAATAATCATATTTAAGCCAAAATTAGAAAAGAGCGTCGGCAGGATCGTTGCGATTAAAAGACAAGACGCGTATGAAAGACGCGGAAACATATCGACAAAGGTTTCAGAAAATGCAGTTAACAAACCGATACTGGTTTTAAAGCAAGCAATCAGAACGGTCAAGCCGAGTAAGAGTAGGCCAATATCGCCTAAATAGTATTGAGCAATCATAGCTAAAGCTTGTCCACCATTGGCACTCGGTTGATCGACCAAAGCCATACTTTCTGCACCTAAACGGGCTAATAAGGTATATATAATCCCCATTAAACCCACACCGATTAAACCGGAAATAATAATATCGCGTGTCATGGTAACTTTATCGTGGATGCCTAATTCTTGTAGACTATGAACGACAATAATTCCGAAGGCCAGGGCAGCCAAAGCATCGAGTGTATTGTAACCTTCTATAAATCCTACTGTGATTGGTTGACTTTGATAGGCTTCTTGGACCGCTACTTGGGCAATTTCGGCTAAGGGATTGATAAAATTAAAGAGAAATAAACTACACAATAAAATTAACAAGGCGGGCGTTAAGACTTTGCCAATAATCGTTAAGAGATTTTTCGGTTTACGAGCAGCAAGCCAAGCTAATAGGAAGAATACAATTGAATACAGTGCTAATACTATTTTATTGGCAGCTGGACTGACAAAAGGAGCCACTGCAATTTCATAAGAAGTCGTTGCTAAGCGAGGAATCGCAAAGAAAGGTCCAATGACTAAATATAATAAGACTGTAAAAGCATAGGCGAAACGGCGGTTAACTTGGTTGGCGAGTTGAAAGACCGATTCGACATTGGAGACTGCCATGGCAATTATCCCCAAAAGCGGCAAACCAATTCCGGTAATCAAAAAGCCCAGATTAGTCAGCCAGACATTTGCTCCAGCTTCCTGGCCTAGAGTCACCGGGAAAATTAAATTGCCTGCCCCAAAAAATAGGCCAAATAGTAAGGAACCAATTAAGAGATAAGTGTTGTTTGTTTTATGCTTCATCGACTAGACCTTTCTAAATGTTGTCTGAAAACTTAAATGATGTTGATCTTTAACCCCTTGTGGAGTATATCGTCGTTCAGTCATCTGAACCTGTCCGAGTTGGTCGACAGTCATCATCGTCGTCCCGACCGTTCCAAAGCGATCATCCTCGATAAATAGGGAAGAAGCTTGATAGGCCCGTTGATAGCTAAATCGTTTAGGATGGGTTTTAAAATTAGGATGACGTTCCGTATTATGGAAATCCAATAGGCAAGCATCATGATTAAAGCCGGTGCTTGTTGTAGAATCTAAATGTTCGGATAGTATTCTCTTAGCTTGATAAGTTCTGAAATTAGACATATCATCGTCAGTATTGGAAAAGACATGCAGTCCTTGGCTGAGGACAACCACTTGATCCTGAACGTTGGAGTAGTAGTACAACCGTCCAAAATTGCCAAAAATCAGAAAATAGCCTTGATAATTATGGCGTTGACGGCGCAATTCAGTTAAATATTCATCTAAATCGGCTTCTTTTTCTAGGAAGTTCCGCACCAGATTTCCTCGACTTTGTGGTTGATCCACCATGCCTTGAGGTCGATTCGGATCATTGAGAATCGTGGCGAAATATCCTCCTGGAGTCACGCCTAACCATGTTCCCCATTGCTCGGTATCACGGCCAGCATAAATATGGGGAACATCCGGCCATTGGTGAATGGGTTGACTCTCTCGTTGATAGAATTCATCGCGATTTCCAATAAAGACGAAAGGGTAGTCCGCTTGAGGATTGATATTAAAACTTACGACACACATCTTAATAATCCTTTCTTGCTTACGCATCATTATTAGAAGATATTTTATCATAGATTTAGTTAAATTTAATCCACTTTGTCCAGATTCTTAACTTTATTAGATAAGCTTAATAGGTATTCACTTTTTCTAAGAAGGGATTCAGATAAAAGCCTTTACATAGCCCATCTTTAGGTATATAATCGAAAACAATATCAAAGTATTAGAATGTTTGGAGGATATCATGTCTACAAAATATGGTCATAAAGAAACACAAAAGATGACGATACTTGCCTTATTCGTTGCCATCCTAATTATTCAATCGTTCGTTCCTGGGCTAGGTTATATTCCTATTGGTCCGCTTCATGCCACGATTGTCCAGGTGACAGTAATTATTGGTGGGATCTTTTTTGGCATTAAAATGGGAGTAACCTTGGGAGCTGTTTGGGGAATTTTAAGTTTATTACGGTCCATCTTGACGCCAAATATTTTAACTCCTGTCATTATGAACCCCTTAATTTCAGTCTTACCAAGAATTCTGGTAGGTCTAATCGCGAGCTATGTCTTTATTCAATTGAACAAGAAAATGCCTGTAGCCTTAAGTGCCGCCGTTGCGGGTGCCCTAGGGTCCATTCTGAATACTATTTTGTTCCTGGGGGCAATCTATCTGTTCGCTGCCGAAACTTATGCCTCTGCCTTAAGCATTGATGTTAATGTTTTATTTAGTACTTTATTGGCGATTGTGGGAACTAATGGGGTTCCTGAAGCCTTGGTCAGTGGGGTATTAACGCCATTGATTGTTAGCCCAATTTATCAACGGGTGACTAGTCGTTTCGCATTTTAGATTATTAAAATCCTCGATGTAGGGTTGCTTGAAGCGCCAAGCCCACTACATTTCGATTAAACTCGTTGGCTTACAGCAATGAATCTTGCTGGGCCAACGAGTTTTTGGCATTCTAGAGCTCAGTCCTAAGTCTGATTGATTATTTATTTATAATCTTATAAACTGAATATATGAAGATGTTAGGGGGCTCACGATGATGAAAGAAGACACCATGCAAAAGCAAAGATGTTTCGCAGTTAATAGCCAGGCTCAGGAGGAGAAATATCTTAAATTCTTCCTCAAGCACAAGTGCATGGTCAAGTGGATTGCTTTAGCCGGACTGATTTTAACGATAGGTCTATTTACCTATCTTATTCGTCATAATTTATTTAATCGCCCCGAAGTATTCGAGCGCTTCTTAAGGCAACATAAAGGCTGGGGGCCCTTAGTTTATTTCTTCCTGTCATTCTTTAATACAGTCTATCCCATTATTCCAGGTGGCCTCGGCAATGTGGTGGGCTATTCGGTTTTCGGCCCCTTTTGGGGGTTTACCATTGCCTTTGGGGCTAACTTACTCGGTTCTACGGTGCTTTTCTTATTAGCGCGTAAATTTGGCAAGCCGATTCTTTTTGCTTTTTTTGACAAAGAGACGATTAATAAGTATATTGGGTATCTAGAGAAGAAATCTTTGGGCTGGTTCTTGGCGATTGTCTATGTTGTGCCAGGCTTACCTGATGATTTGTTCTCGATGTTAGTGGGGCTGAGCCCGATGTCTTTGGCTCGCTTTACCCAAATTCAGTTGATTTTCAAACCTTTAACCACCTTTTTATATATGGCTGGAATTAATAATCTTTTCTCTATCTTTTCGAATTTACTGGGTCAGTCTTAGGAGGCATCTATGTTTATTGATCGATTAGCTGGTGCTCAATCTGTCTTTGCGCCAGCCTTTGAAGCGTTATATCTTTCTGCCTTTCCGATAGAAGAAAGGAAACCCATCCCGATGCTATATCAACATCAGGCATCCGGACATTCAGAAATATATATTATTCGTAATCAAGACAATGTTTTTATGGGTTTAATGGTAACCTTATTCAATTATGAGACCCTGATTTTGGAATATTTAGCCATTGATCCTAATTATCGGGGACAAAATATTGGCGGTTGGGCTATCACTTGGTTGCAGGCTAGCTTCCCCAATCATCAAATCGTCCTTGAGATTGAACAAACTTTAATTCAGTCACCAGATTGGCAGATTCGTCAGCGTCGTCGCGAGTTCTATGAACGCCACCAATTCTATTTCTGTGATCAGACGATTCAATATTTCGATACCCGGCTAGAGTTAATGTCCAATCAACCCATCATTCATTATCAACAATATATTCAACCTTACCAATCGGTCTATGGACAGGATATTGGTCAGAAGATTTATTACTTGGATTGAGGTCCAAGTTTTTTTGTGATCTAAATATTTCGCTTTTTGGGGGCAAAAGCGCCTTATAATGAATAAAATATGAAAAATCCTTATCCCTATGGCAATTGTCTGCTATAATAAATCCATTATGTAATACAGAAGTGGGTGAAGCATGTACCAATTTGTTTTTCTTGATCTCGATGATACCTTGTTTGACTTTAAACGGAGTGAGTATTATGCCTTTCATAAACTGGCTAGTGATTTGAATTTTCAAGTGACGCCGGCTATTTATCAACATTATGAAGACTATAATGCTCAGCTCTGGCAGGCGATTGAATTAGGTCAATTGAGTAAAAACGAACTCATGGCCACGCGCTTTCCCAACTTCTTCAAGCAATATCAGCTGGAAATAGAACCAGGACCGTCCTGGGATGATCGCTTTCGTGACTATTTAGCCGAATCGACCCAATTAAAAGATGGGGCCTTAGCATTATTGGATCAGTTGAGTCGAGCAGGTTGTCGTCTCTTTGCTGCGAGTAATGGGATTGGCAATACCCAACGTTATCGCTTAAATCAAACTCGAATTGAAACTTACTTTGAAGATGTCTTTATTTCGGAGACGATTGGATTTAATAAGCCAGATTCCAGATTTTTTGAATATATATTCCCCAGAATTAAAGACTTTCACAAAGACCAAGCGATTATGGTGGGTGACAAATTAAGTTCAGATATTCTGGCCGCCAATAATGTTCAGATGGCGGCTTGTTGGTTTAATGAACATCATCTCGCCAAGCCAGATCAATTTACTGTTCAATATGAGGCAGATTCACTTGCCGATATTGCTGACTATATCTTAGAGATAAAGGAGTAAGCCAATGAAAATTCTAGAAGACCGTATCCGCCGTGAAGGAACCCTCTTACCCGGGGAAGTCTTGAAAGCGGATAATTTCATTAACCATCAGATTGACCCACAATTATTTATGCAAATGGGCGAAGATTTCTACCAACATTTCAAAGACCAGCAGATTAACAAAATCTTAACCCTGGAAGTGTCCGGGATCGCTTTAGCCTTTGCAGCAGCGACTTATTTCAATGTGCCAGTAGTCTTTGCGAAGAAATCTCAATCGCTAACCTTGGGTGATGATGTATATCAATCCACCATTACTTCTTATACCAAACAAAAGACCTATGATATTCGGGTCCAAAAAAACTTTCTTAACCAGAGTGACCGAGTCTTAATTATTGATGATTTTCTGGCAATGGGACAAGCCTTAGGGGGCTTAATCGATCTATGTGATCAAGCTAGTGCCCAAGTGGCCGGGATTGGTATTGCCATTGAGAAAGCCTTCCAACCTGGTGGCCAACTTTACCGTGAGCGTGGTTACGAAATATATAGCCAAGCCAGAATTGAGAAAATGACCGAAGAAGAAATTATCTTCTGCCAAAATTAATTTATCTGAGCCTTAAGCAGGCTCTTTTTTTGTTGAGTGGATTGCTTGCAATTCAGGAAATGAATCCGCTATTATTAAACTATCAAATTTAGGAGGATGAATAATGAAAAGATTTCTGACTTTGCTCGCTACTACCATAGTCCTAGGAGGTTCGTTAGTCAATCCAGTTATTGCTGCCGAAGATTTTAAGTTCGATGATGTTGAAGATGCCTTAGAAGAGTCTACTCAGGCTGCTGATATTGAAGAATTATATGAAATGGATGAGCCAATTACTATTTTTGATGAAGAAGATATTACTTATGAAATTACAGGCTATAAATTATATGAATTAAAAGAAGTTTCACGTGATTGGGACGTGGTCTTCGACAAGAACCGTGAACGTGGTGGGGTGCTTGCTGTTCAAACCACCATCAAGAATGATACTGATGAACCCATTACCATCGGTCTCTCACAAAATTATGAAGTGTCTAACACTGACCGTTTCTGGGGCCATACCAGTCAATTAATCCCAGAAGAGAATGAATTTAACAAACAAATTGTAGAGAATAAGAACGTCATCGAGGCTGGCGAAGAAGTTACCGGATATGAGATGGTGACCCTGACTGAAGAAGCTCTTGACCAAGCGCTTAAAAATGGAGAAATTAATTATGAACCTACCTTTATTAACTTAGGAGACGGTGAACCTTCGGCGAGTGATCGGATTAATCCGAAGGATTTAGTTGTCTTACCAATCAGTGAAGAAGGTGAAGATAAGGCTGAAGCTAGTGGTGACCTTTATCCAGATAAGGTTGTCGAAGATAACTTAGGTAGCAAGACCTTGCTTGAAGAAGAAACAGATATTGATTCTCAAACTTTGGAAGATATCGATATTACCATTGACGGTTATCAAATTGCTGAATTTGAACCAAATGAAGAAAATGCTCCAAGTTATGAAGGTTTTAAAGATGGCGTCATTCTATACACGATCAAATATACCATTGAGAATAATAGTGACAAAGATGAAAATGCGGTAGCTTTCAATAGTGGCTATGCTAATCTCATCTTTAATGAAAGTGTTCAATATAAGAATGAACGGATGTTACAACCTGAAACGGTTCCACATGATACCGTCTTAGAAAAAGGCGACTCTGCGACGGGTTACTTCGTCTTTGCTTTATCAAAAGATGACTATGAAATGTACGAAGGAAAATCAGTAAAACTTGATATGACTGTGATGGATAAGAATTTCTCAGCAATTAATGAATATCAAGGGCTAATCTTCGACTTAATAGAAGAAGACTAAAAATGATCAAGTAATATCATAAGACCCAAATCCAGGACTTAGCCAAAGTTAAGCGAAGTTCGAAGGATCTGGGTCTTTTTGTATGACTAGGGGAGCTTATGTCTACAGTGCTTTACCTGATTATTGCAGCGACATAAGGTCTTCGATGGTTAAATCAATGACTTGACCTAACTGCCCCAATAATTCCGGACTCACATGGTCTTTCTTATAGATAATGTAATCTAGGCACTCACTTTGGATTGAGTTGACTGGTCGTTCGACCAGATGATACATGTCTAAGGTCCGGGGATGGGTCGCTGTTGTCCAGGCGTAGGATCCTTGCACATTGGCAATAAAATCTAAAAGCGAGGACCGTTCATAGACATAAATTTTTTGCTTACTGGCTAGACCTAAGCGAGATTCTGAGAATTCATTTAAGAATAAATTATCTTCAAAATCGCCATGGACGACTTCAGTAAATTGAATGAGATCTTCATAATTCAAAATTCGATGATGGGCTAGGGGATGGGTTTGTTCCATCAGGACCACATAGGAAGTTTGATAGATCTTACGCCAATGGATATAGCGTGAATGAAGTTGATGTTCGAAATGGTCACGGTATTCGCTACTGAATCGAATAATGCCGACATCTGCATTGCCATTATTCACATTCTCAATCACTTGGCAATTAGTACATTCTGAATATTTAACCAGGAGATGTTCTTGTTCCAGCAGCATTTGATTAATATACTTTGAAATAGCTAGCGTTAGATAGGAAGAACGGCGGGCAGAAATCGATAAACTTTGGATTTGTTTGTTATTAAAGGCATATTTCATTTCCAAATGATTAAAACTCTTAACCAAGGACTGGGCATCTTCCAAGAAATTCTGGCCTTCTTTGGTCGCTATGACACCACGGTGGGTGCGTTCGAAGATATTGATTCCCAATTCATCTTCTATTTTCTTGAGATTGGCACTGAGATGGGGTTGAGAGACAAAAAGATTCTCGGAAGCCTTACTAATCGAACCGGTCCGAGCGATTTCCAAAATATATTTAATCTGTTGAATATCCATAAGCCAAACTCCTCCAAACAAAGTCAGTAATCAGAAATGATGATAGGCCCTATCACAAATAACTATTAGGTTTCAATCTGGGAATATGATATCTTTAAGTTGAAATGTAAGCGTTATCTTAAGTCTAAGGTTTCTTTAAGTGTATCATATAACTGACCTGGGCGAAGATGATAATTACATTAAAATATAAGGAGGTCATGGAATGGAAGGACATATACATTTAGCGAATCACCCCTTGATGTATGTGGTGAGCGCTTTTGGGATTATATTGGTACTTGTTCAGGGGACTTATATTATACGAAAGGCTCTTAAAGCTACCAAAGATTTAGCGATGGATCAAGAACGCGTTCATAAAGGTATCAAAGTTTCTGCGATTGCCAGTATCGGTCCAGCGTTGGGAATTGTGGGGAGTATTCTCTCATTAATCGTATCGTTGGGTGCTCCAGTCTCTGCTTTAAGGATGAGTATTATCGGTGGAACCAACTATGAAACCATGGCCGCCACTTTTGGAGCCCAAGCTGCAGGAGGAGAACTAGCTCCGGTAATGAGTCCTGAGGTTTATGCGAATGCCTTATGGACACCAGCTTTAGGAGTGATTCCTTGGCTGATTGTAACTTTTCTATTCGCTCATAGAATGCATGTTATTAATGATTTGATGACCGGTGGACGGAAGGCCTTACTTCCAGCGGTAAGTGTCGGTGCCATGTTAGGGTCCTTCGCTTATTTTGTGATGAACAATGTCGTTAAATTTCAAGTAAACCCCTCGCACGCTGTGTCCAGTATTTCGGCATTGATTATTATGGTACTCTGTCAGAAACTTGGCAATAAATATGAATGGGTCAAATCATGGTCATTGACCATTTCTATGTTTAGTGGTGCCTTAATCGGTATGATATTTGTATAAGGAGGTAAGGAACAATGTCAGCTTATGAAAAATTCACAAAAAGTATCGTTGGTTTTGGTCGGCTAACGATGATCCTAGGGATTATTGCAGTGTTATTACCCCCTTGCTTAATGACCTTTGTTTGGGGCTACAATCCGGGGATCTCTGCCATTATCGCCGGAGCTATTTCACAAATGTCTGTTTCTGGCGCTTTTTATATTAGTGAGCCAATTTCTTATTTTCCAATCGTAGGGACTTCTGGCTTATATATGAATATGCTCTCCGGTAACGGTGTGAATATGAAGATACCGGCGGCAGCGGTGGCGACTGAGGCCTCAGGTTACAAAGAGGGTACTGATGAAGGCGCTCTGATGGGAACGATTGGTTTAGCTGTTTCAATTTATGTGGCAGTATTCTTCGTAATCTTTGCGACGATTCTAGGGCAAACTGTCATCACGACTTTACCTGCCAATATTGCAAAATATTTTGAATTAATTATTCCCGGTATTTATGGGGGAATTTTCGGGCAATTCCTAGTAAAATCTTATGCAACTGGAATTTTTGCTTTGGCGATTTCCTTAATCATGATATTTATCGTTTCTTTTATTCCTGGAAATCCATCATTCATTATTACTCTGACATCGGTATTTACTTCAATATTATTTGCTCGTAAACAAATGCTCAAAGGTCAATTATAGGAGGTCAATGATGATTAAAGAAAGAACCTTAGAAATCCTAGAAGAAATGTTACGAATTCATTCACCAAGTAAACAAGAAAAAAAGATGGCGGATTATATTATTCAATTTTTAGAAAATTTATCGGCCAAGATTTACTTGGATCATTGTGAAGACAAGTATGGCGGGAATACCCCGGTCATATTTGCTAAAATTCCAGGAAAGCTTGAAGGACCTGGATTTACTCTCAACGGACATATGGATGTTATCCAACCCAACCAAAATTTAAAAATAATAAAAGAAGCCAATATTTGGCGCAGTGACGGCACCACCACCTTGGGTGGCGATGATAAAGCGGGGCTGGCTGCTATCTTATCAGCAGTAGAATATATTGTTCAAAATAATCGGCCTCATCGAGATTTATACTTTATCTTTACGCCGGGTGAGGAACAGGGAATGCTTGGTGCAAAGAATATTCAATGGGACCAAGTCCATCAACACTTCGACCTCGCTAAAAATATTATTGTCGTGGATAATGCAGGGAAAGCGGATAAAGTTGCCTATCAGGCACCCACTTGTTATCGTTTCGCCATTGAGATTATTGGTAAGAAAGCCCATGCTGGTATCGAGCCAGAGAAGGGAATCAATGCGATTCAGGTTGCTAGTCAAATTATTAGCAAACTCCCCTTATTAAGAATTGATCAAACGACCACAGCGAATATCTCACAAATAGAAGCCAATTTCCCGAATAATGTTGTTCCAGATCGTTGTCAATTCACTGGAGAGATTCGGGCGCATAGTGATCAAACAGCAAAAGATATCTTACAAAAATACGAAAATACGATTCAAGAATTTATAAATGATTATAGCTTTGAGTATTGGTGCGATTATCCAGTTTTACAATCAAAAGATAATCTAACCTTTGTCAATCAAGTCATTGACGCTTATAATAAAGTCGGTGTTCAAGCAGAGGCTCAAATTATTGGTGGAGGTTCGGATGCGATTTTTTTTGCTGAACAAGGCTTCAACGCCGCCATCATTGGTGTCGGTATGCAACAAGTTCATACCACCGAAGAATACCTGGAAATTAATGAACTTCATCATACCACAGCAGCTTTAATTGAATTATTGACGCAATCGTATATATAGAAGGTGAACAAATGGATCCGCATAATATTCAAGCGCTCAGAGATGCTTATCAAGAAGACTTGATTCGCTGGCGCCGTGATTTACATCAAATACCCGAATTGGGTTTAGAATTACCCCAAACAAGTGCTTACGTCAAACAGGTTCTCACAGACCTTGGCTTGACTTATGACGATCATTATCTCCAAGGAAACGGCTTGTCAGTCTTAATTGAAGGGCAAAAAGCAGGAGAGGTCAGCCAGAAAGTCATGGGGTTACGGGCAGATATGGATGGACTACCGATTGAAGAAGCGACTGATTTAGCATTTGCTGCCAGCAATCATTGTATGCATGCTTGTGGCCATGATGGACATACAGCGATTCTATTAACGGTGGCCAAATTTCTCCAAGAACATCGGCACTTATTTGCAGGCAAGGTTAAGTTAATTTTCCAACCTGGGGAAGAATATCCCGGTGGAGCTAAACCAATGATTGACCAAGGGGTGCTGGAATCTCCTCAAGTCACTCGGCTATTGGGCTTTCATATCGGTCACTTAGATCCGAGTATCCCCGCTGGCAAAATATCCTATCGGGTCGGTCCCTTTATGGCTTCAATGGATCGGTTTAGCATGACCATTCGTGGCCGTGGTTATCATGGTGCCTATCCAGAGAACGCTCATGACCCCATCATCGCGGCTAATCATATTATTTCTGCCATCCAAACCATTAAGAGCCGAAATTTGAAAGCGACTGAATCCGCGGTCATTTCCGTCACCCATATTGAAGGTGGCGTGAACCAAAATATTATTCCTGATACAGTCTTTCTGGAAGGGACTGTCCGAACCATTAATTTCCAACAGCAACAATTTATTGCTCAGCGTTTACAAGAAATTGGCCAAGGGACAGCACTGATGTTCGATCTTGATTGTCAAGTACAATATGATTATAAATATCCGGTCTTGATAAATGACCAAGAGGCGACGGAAGAAACGGTGGCCGTCTTAAGCAATACCCTTGGCTCAGACCAAATCGTTGAAACCCAGGCGCCTTTAATGGGAGGCGAGGATTTTGCTTTTTATGGTCAAGTGGTCCCAAGTTGTTTCTTATTTCTGGCTAATCCGGGTCTGATTGAAGGGAGCTTTCACGGTCATCACCATCCTAAATTTGACCTGGACGAAAGCCAGTTAATTGTGGCTGTTCAAGCTTTTATTCTGGCCACACTCGATTATCTACAATAAAACACAGTGACGCCTCAAGTCGTTCCTAATATTATAAGCACAATTGGCAAAATAAGACTCGGCAAAATTCTACAGACATAACAAACTCGGTCAACTTAGGGTCAGCTGATCCCAAGTTGGCCGAGTTTTGGTTTTATATTTACTTGTCTAGTCCTTTAATCAAATTGATTATGCTTTCTCAAAAGTACCAAAGCGAATGGCTTCTCCGTTCTCTACCATCACTTGACCTTTAGCAATGACGGTCTGAATATCTAAACTTTCAGGATCCAATAACAAGATATCAGCATCATAACCGACTTTTAAACTGCCTTTATCTTGGAGTTTCAAGATTTTAGCCACATTCGACGTTACAGTCTGTAGGGCGATTTCTAGCGGAATATCTTCTCGTTGAACGGCTTCTTTGACACCGATTAAGAGTGACCGCGAACTAGCGACGCCGATTCTTAAGAAATTACCAGCAGCGTCGAAGACAGGTAAACTTCCTTGTCCGTCTGAAGTTAGGGTGATACAAGTTGGGTCTAGCCCCTTGTCTAAGACTTGACGAAGAATCTTACGGAAAGGAATCTCTCCGTCTAATGCTTGGGTTTGATCTGGATCTTCACTTCCGGTGACATCAAAGACTCCACCCATTTCAGCAAATTTTAAGGCTTCATCTACTAATTCTTGACTGCGACCAATATGGGTAGGATAGAAGGTCGCAATCGGGATATCCGTCGTTTCTAAGGCTTGGAAAATTAAATCAAGTTTACTTTGACCGGGTCCTACATGAATATTCACTACTCCAGCTTTCCCAGTTAACAATCCGCCCACCCGAGCATCCGCAGCCGCATGGGTAAATTGTTCCAGGGTAGGGGCGCCATTACGGTGGTCAGCAATGGCAATTTCGCCAATACCGATTGCTTTGTCAATTACCATGATGTCTTTAATAATCGAGTCGGTAACTGTCTTGACTGGTAAACGATAATTACCGATATAGACATAAGTTGAAATCCCTTCAATATCAAGGGCATGGGCTTTAGCAATTAATGCGACATCATCACGACCCTCACCATCCGTTCCTAACAGTCCACAAGCCGTGGTAACCCCAGCCAGGGTCAAGTCAGTTAATTGGACTTCGGGAGTTCGATTCTGATAGCCATTCTCGCCACCTCCACCCAAGAGATGGAAATGCGCATCAATAAACCCAGGACAAGCAATCATACCTTGTCCATCAATAATTTCCAGCTCTAAAGCATCCTCACTGATATCTAAATGATCAGCCATTGCGATGATTTCCCCACCTGCCAGCAAGATATCTTGCTTACCCTGAGGTTGGGGGGCATAAACTTGGACATTCTTAATTAATTTCATCGATTTACTCCTTCTAGCTCTTATTGATAACTAATAGCATAGGCAATAGATATAAAGATAATACCTAAGATGAATAGCACGCCTTGCATCTTAATTTGGAATTTGGCCCAACGACTCCAATCGATTCGGGCAGCTGCTAGACAACCCACTAGACTGGCAGAGACGGGGGTGAAAGCATCCACAAAACCTGAACCCAATTGGAAAGCCAAGACTGCAATTTGGCGAGAGACGCCAACAATATCCGCTAAAGGGGCCATAATCGGCATGGTTAAGGCAGCTTGACCCGAGTTGGATGTGACGACTAAATTAAAGACACTTTGGAATAGATACATGGCATAGGCACCGACTAAGGATGAAAGATTGCCTAAGGCATTGCCCACATGATAGAGAATCGTATTCAAAGCCGAGAAGCTGCCCGCATCGGCTCCTCCAAGGACTAATAAGATCCCCTTAGCCATCCCCACCACCACTGCGGTTGGCGCTAAGTCGGAAATTCCATCTTTAAATGCAAAAGCTAGGTCGTTGACTGTAAGGTTATCTAATTTGAAGATTAAAGCAGTAATCCCCGTAACCAGTCCCATCAAGAAGAATTGAGAAGCTAATTCGGGAATAGAATATTCTAACGACATGACCCCATAAACAATCCAAGCTAGACCTAACAATAGCTCGGCAAGAATTATTTTGTGAGCTAATAAAAATTCAGGTGTGGATTCTTGACTTTCTTCTTGATGATTACGGAAATAATGATCCGACTCATAAGTCAGAGATGTTTCTGGATGGGCTTTAATTCTCTTGGCATAAAGCATGGTATACATACATGAAAGACTGGTAATAACAATCCACATAATAATCCGGAAACCGGCCCCAGATAAAGCAGGTAAGCCAGCAATCCCTTGAGCAATCGCAATGGAGAAGGGACTCATCCAAGAACAAGCATTGCCAATCTGCGAAGCGGCAAAAGTAATGGTCACAGCCGTTAGCGAGTCATAACCAATGGCCACACAGAAGGGGGCAATAATCATCACGAACGGAATGACTTGTTCTGAAGCACCAAAAGTGGCACCAGCAAAAGAGAACATAAAGAAAATTAAGGGTAGCGCCATGAATTCATAGCCTTGAGCATTTTGAACAAAGGCATAGATGCCCGCATCAATCGCGCCAGTCCGCATGATAATACCAAAAGCCCCACCGACAACCAGTAACAGGGCGACGATACCGATAGCCGACCCGTAACGATCTCCCGTGACTAGCCCCTCGAAGATATAGTTCAAGAAACCAAAGCCATAATGATCTTCTGTTCCCCAGACTTTGGCAGTCTTATGTAAGGTTTGACTTTGATCATAGATTGCTTGACCAAATGTTTGATATAACTCATCCTCATCCAGACCTACCCCCTCTAAATTGGCGAAGGTCAGGGTTTCTCCAGAGTTCAACAAATCGGTCAAAGCAGTTTGATCCACTTCATTCTCTTTAAGGAAATTTTGATTTTGGCTCACTTGACCTAATTTCTGACGCAAGATATCTTCTTTCAAGGGATGCATGTAACGAAAAGAATCTTGAATCAAGACCGTCCGGGTAAAAGTACTGCCTTGTGATCCCTGATATTCCATCTCTTGGGTCGTGTACTTACCGGCCGGAATCATAAAAGTTAACAGCCAAGCCAACACCACAATTGCGAAGATAATCACATAGGTGTGAGGCGTTTTAAATTGTTTCTTTTCTTTCACTTCCATAAGTTTCCTCCTTCAACCTTTTAAGAACATCTTTATCCTAACAAGGGATGGAAGCTTTTTCAATAAAAAACAGCAAACTTATTAAAATATTTTATCTTATTATAATTTTAAAGTTATAGTTGTGTTCATAGCTATTGACTGAACAAATAAGCCGCTTGTTTTTTAGTTAGGGGCTAGTCATTCTTTTATTTTAGAAGTAGGGGGGTGATCGTCATGTCCCAGATACGAATAGGTAAAGACGGTCTTTTGCGGATTGATGGCAAGCAAATCAAAGAGAAAATAATGGTCACGGCCATCGCTAGCATTCTTCGCATTTAAGCGAAAATAAGTAAGTTGATGACTATGCATAAAGCGCAAAAGATCATCCGTCATGAAGGTCAAGGGTGTTGTAAGGGTAGAGAATCGATTAAAATCGGCCTCGAATTGGGCATAATTTCCCTGGAAATAATCAAATTGAATGGTAGCCATCTTCAAATCAGTCATCATCAAATTCCTCCAGTAAAGTTAATGACCTAATTTGTTGCAAAGGAATATATTTAATTCCTTCCTTAGTTGTAAAGTAAATACTTTGATCATTATAGTCACTGACCCGACCTTGGTAATGCATCAGCGGATCTACCGTAGATAATTCGGCCAATTGCTGGGATAAGAATAACTGAGTCAAGGCAAGTAATTTATCCGATTCTGCCATCATCGGCGATTCTCTCGAGACAGTCTGAGCTTGCTTTAAGGCTGAGTTGTGTTCCGATAGAAAGAATCCCATCCATTTAGCCATGCCCCGATCTTGATATTCCCGAGCAGATTTATAGGGCAGATAGCTCCGATCAACTCTGTCATTATCATTGAATTCCATCCAAGCCACCGGCATGACCTCCTACTAAGCTACTACGTTCTTGAGTCCGCGATCCTTCTAATAAGATAGAACTGCGCTGAATCGCCAGAAAACCAAATTGATCACGAATCTGATCCATGGTTTGTTCTAAGCGTGCTTGCTTGTCCTTCAGCGTTGGGTCTTCAAATAAAGAGTACACTTGGTAAGTCTCATCGACCAATTGGCCGAAACGAACGCCGATTGAACGGACTGCTCCCCCTTGATAACGTTGACGAAAGAGGGTTCGCACATGACGACGCAGTTCGGCGGTACTCTGACTCGGATCAATCTTCTGACTTGCCTGTAAAGAAGGCAGAGGGGTTTCCCTACTAAAGCCTAAATAGATTGCCACGTTAGTCGTCTTCTTATGAGCACGTCGCAAACGAATCGCCACTTGCTCAGCCATCTCGAGGAGAACAAGTTCGATTTGATCCTTCTGGGTATAATCGCGAGGTAAGACCTGAGAATTGCCTAAACCCTTGCTTTTCGTTCGATAAGGTCGGGAAAGTTTGCTCTCATCGATGCCATGAGCATGAAACCACAATTGGAGACCAATGACCCCAAATTCTTTCTTCAATATCTCTGGATTTGCCTGAGCCAAGGCCCTGACGCTATCAATCCCCAGACGATTTAAGCGGCGTTCCGTCCGGCTACCAATCCCCCAGAAATCTGTTAAATGTTCTAACGCCCAGACTTTACTTTCTACATCTTCATAAGACCAATTCGCACGCATGGTTGATGTGTGCTTGGCTTCATTATCGAGCGCTAATTTTGCTAAGAGGGGGTTAGCATTGCTCATTCCTACCGTAGAGAAGATACCCGTGGCTAGACGAATGTCTCGTTGGATTTGTGCACTGATTGTATCTAATTTCTCCCGCCGGGATTTGTTAGGATCAGGTTGGAAATAATTAAGAGATTTGCTTAAGTCAATAAATGCTTCATCAATAGAATAGGGATGAATATCGCTATTGGGCGCATACTTCTGTAGGACTTTTAAGATTTTAAGATTTTCTTGGATATAATAGGCCATTCGCGGAGGGACAATCAAAGTTCGTTGAGCCCATGATTCAATATACTGAATATATTCACGGGTCATCGGCAAGCCCTGACGTTTCGCGTTCCGATATGAGAATTTACGGGTTCGCACATCAAAGGGCAAATCATAGCTTCGTCCTACATTTTGCTTACCATACACCTGTTTAAATAGAGGAGAGCTGGCTAAGATTAAACCACTAGCATTGTCCGCCCGACTCATCACGCAGAGGCAAGTTTTTAGGGGATGGAGGCCACGCTCTACACATTCGACACTGGCATAGAAAGATTTCATATCAATAAAGGCTATGTCTGAATGGGGTTCACGTTGATAATCAAATCTAATCATGGTAATCAACCTCGAGTGGCTTGAAGGCATGGACTACCGGCCCTACTATCCGAACTTGATCTAGGGGAGCATAGATATCGGCATAAGCTGGGTTCAAAGAAACCAGTCTGACTTGATGTTCTTCAAGATATACTTTCTTAATAAAGGTTTCCTCATTATAAACAACGGCATAGACAGCACCAGCTATATCAAAACCTTGTGCCCGAATCAGAGCAACCTCACCATCTTGATAGCGGGGTTGCATCGAGTCCCCATGAATCCAAGAAGCAATATCATACATATAATCATGGTCAAAATAGACTGTATCATAGTCATAATTCTCCATATAAAAGTCGCCCAATCCGGCGGATAAGCGGGCATGGACCTTATAGGGGACGAGTTGGCTGAGATAAAGTTGACGGGCATGGGCCAAGACTCGCTGCCGATTCTCAGCATTCAAGACCAAATAGCGGTGAATAAATTCTGTTTCGGCTGCGAAATAAGTAATATCCACTTGATAATAGTCACTTAAGGCCTGTAAGTTCTTGCGATTCGGCTGATAGGTCCCCGTTTCCCAACTGGAATAAGCCGAGCGGGTTACTCCAAGATGTCGTGCGACTTCAACTTGAGATAAGCCCCGATTTAAACGAATCGCTTTTAATTTTTGCGGCGCAAACATCGCCTCACCACCTTGTAAAGTTATAACTTGACAATAGCATAGCAAATCTTAATGAGTTTTTCAATAAGAAAGGTGGGCAGCAAAGCCTTGTAAAAAGAAAAGGACTTGCTATAATTAAAATGAAATCGATTACAATATTGCAATCTAGAAACGAGTCCTCTTTGAGCAATCAACAAATCACCATAAAAGATATGTGCTACTTCTAATTTAATTGTACTAAGCGAGGTATGGATGAAAAATTATATAAAATATATAAGAGAGAAGGGGAATGATGGGGTCTATCATCTTTGAGTTTCGTCGATTGATAAAGCGGAAATTAATCTATGTATTGTTAGCGATTGCTACAATCTTATCGATATTTAATCACTTTCAATTGCAAACTCATTCTAGTGAACAAAATCCTCAGAGTATCTTTGAATCATATTATGCCCAATTAATTTCCGTATTTCGGCCGAATACTGGTGACTACATTGAAGATCTTCGGCAAAGCCAACAAATCAGTCCTGGCCAAGCCCACTTTTATTCAATGACAGAAGATCAGAATTACCAAGAATATACTAGCAGTCAAGGTTATCAAAGTAGCCAGTGGAATATCTTTATCAAGTATTTACGAGAGGGGATTGAAATCGATCAAATTCATTTAAATACTTATGAAGAGGCCTTGCTAACTTATGGCCAACACTTGGCAGATTATCTTAATCAACAAACTGATCCCAAAATATCCAGTGGCCAGAACGGAGCAGTTAGTCAGCTAATATATGGATTTGATTTTTTATTCGGAAATATTCCTATTATTTTTATTAGTTTAATGATTCTAATGCTAGCCACTGAAGATTTAGGAAGGATGCATCACCAGTGGCGATGGACCTTACCTACCAAGCGACGTCATCTATTAATGACTTATTTACCATTAACATTTAGTCTTGCATTGACATATATTTTGTTGGTAACTTTGATAACCGCTTCAATAGCAATGGTCACGCATCAAGGTCTAGGAGATATCAATTATCCCTTACGCGTCCTTAATATCCAGGATATTTACCAACCAGCTTGGCAAATTTTGATTACATGTTGGGCTATATTTTTCTTAAAGACCTTATTCTGCCTAAATTTAGCCTTATGCATCGCCAGTATTTTTCGTCAAGAGCGTGTATCTTGGTTAATTTTTATAGCTACTACGGGTTTTATCAGCATGTTGACTCAATTTATGCCATGGTTTCAACAGAATCTCAATCCTTTTTATCAAGATATACAGAATCAATACCTTGGAAAAACTGTCCTCAAACAATTTTCTTTTACAGAATTGATTCAACAAAATCGAGCAACCTATCAATATATCGGTCAGCAAATTCGATGGTCAGTCATCATCATTTGGCTGATTATTAGCCTCTGTTTCTTTTTTAGCGCCTATTATTTATATCCCCGTAATAAATTTTCTAAAGCTAAACCAAGATGGAGAGCTGTTGGAACAACTAAATCGCACAATACAAAGAAATTTGGCAGTCTACAATTTGAAAGTCGTAAATTAAAAGCATATTTTGCTAATCTCATATCTTATCTATTAATCATCATGGTAATCTTTTCTTGTTTTGTCTTCATACTTAGACAAGATCAACATAGTGAAGAAGTTTTTGTGAGTGCACCATTTTTCGAACAAAATTATCAACTTATCCACGACGATTTTTCAGCTAAAATCAAGTTAATTGAAGTGGCTGAACAAAAAGAAACGGATCCGAATTTTATCTCACAATTAAATTATCAAAAACAACATTTAAATGAGACCATGGAATTTTTTGATCAAAGTTATCAAACCATCAAGAATCGACAGGCAGCTTTCAGAAACGGTGAAACTAATCACTTTTATCAAAGTTTTCAAGATGAACTTATTATGTACTTCAATCCTTATTCAACCATTGATTCTGCTACAGATGGTTTGCGTTATTTCCCGCGATATCAATATTATCCAACTGGCGACTTTCCTTCTGATTTTGCCTATAAATTACCTAGTCAACGTTTGCTAGCTTTTCAAGAACGGGAAATTCCTCCAATATTAGGTACTGCCATTACGCTGACTCCCTATGACGAGGCTGTTAATCCTGCTGATCGACTTCAAGACCAATTAACCTATCAGGCAGCCGACCAATCCTTTCTTGGACTGGTGTATCGGTTTGTTTCTGTTTTTCGCTTCGATCTCTTTTGCATTCTACTCCTCGTTTGCTTTATGGGCGGGGCATATAACAATGAAGGCGATCGGTATGAACATCTTTATTGGTTATATACGTTACCAAATAATCCTAAAAGAATTCATTTTGATAAGATATACGCCCAAATGGTTCAAGCCTTCAAATATTTTAGCCTAGCGATTCTGGTATTATTCGTTTTGGGGATGAGTCGTCGTGGATTTGGACAATGGGAGTTTCCCTTAGTTTATTATGATCAATTACTAGCGCATCCAAACATCTTAACCAACTTTGACAATAGCTTTCATTGGCTAAATTTAGGTAATTGGTTTGTAAATTATTGTATCTGGTATATTGTTTCCAGTCTTTTTATTCTGAACCTGATGGCTTTCTTATCAACCTATATTCCCAAACAACTCACGACATCAATACTTACGAGTCTTCTTCTTGTTTTAGGCTACTACTTTGGACAAGTGATTCCCAATAACTTGACAGTTTATTTGCCATTTGCTCATTTAAATGGTTGCAAAGTACTTGATGGTTCTATTATGGTTCCGTTTCAATGGACTAATAGTTCCTGGTTTCAATCATTATTTGTTCTCATTATTTGGTCGACTATTTTTTACTTTTTAACCTATCAACGAATACGTAAGAATAGATTGCTGGAGGTGAAAGCATAATGACTGTGATTGAAGTTAAACAGCTTGCTAAATCATTTCATCACCATCTTGTCCTAAAGGATATTAATTTTACGATAGATCAACCAGAAATTGTAGCCTTGGTAGGACCCAATGGATCGGGAAAATCTACCTTATTAAACATTATGGTTAACTTACTCAATCCTTCTTCGGGTTATGTAAAATTATTAGATCAATCCGTCAGAGATTATCGAATTTTTAATCAGGTTAGTTTTCTCAAAGACAATAGTATTTTATATCCTTATCTGACGGGCTGGGATCATTTGACTTATGCAGGTCACTTATATCGACTCTCTGACAAACGGTTGCAAGAAGCAGTGACTGCGTTCAAAATGACCGATTATATTCACCGACAAATTCAAGAATATTCATTGGGAATGAAACAAAAAATGTTGTTAGCTTTAGCCACCCTAAACCAGCCAAAAATTATGATTCTAGATGAACCATTTAACGGATTAGATCCTCAAGCGGTCATTGAAACACGTCAGCTTTTCAAACAACTACATCAGTCAGGGACTACCATTTTACTATCTTCACATACATTGAGTGAGATTGATAAACTAACTCGGCATATTTTGTTCTTGAAAGATGGACAAATTCTGGAAGAATATCTTGATCAGAAACCGGGTTATTCAAGTGAACAACGTTATTTAGAGATATATCCAGTCTAATCTGACATCGACGATCGGTGAGAAAATTTATATAATTAATAGTGCCATTCATATACGAAAAAAAGGGAAGTGTTAGAGATGTTATCCAAAAGTTATCAAACATCCCCCCTAGGTGAGTTGCTGATTATCGCAGATAATCAAGCTATCAAGGGACTTTGGTTTGCAGGGCAGAAGTATTATGCGAAAGGCTATAACTTGGAAGAAATTCCAGAACAAGTTACGCCAATCATTCAACTTGCCATAAATTATTTAACGGAATATTTTAATGGCGATCTACCTAAACTTGCTCTCCCACCAGTGAAACCAGAAGCGACGCCTTATCAACTAAGGGTTTTGCACCTTTTACAACAGATTCCTTATGGACAAACCATGACTTATCAGCAGATTGCTGACCAACTTAACCAGTATTTTCCTCATAAAACTACTTCGGCGAGGGCGGTCGGTGGAGCAGTCGGCCATAATCCAATTTCTATCCTGATTCCTTGCCACCGGGTCATTGGCAGTCAACAACAATTAACCGGGTACGCGGGTGGACTAGACCGCAAGCAAGCCCTATTAACCCTAGAAAGAAAATCTCACTAACAAAAAAACTCCTTAAGTGCTACATTTCGGTAATAAATAGGGGAGGTTGATAATATAGAGATTTTGATTTAAAAATACGATGGCTGAGTTAATTTTCGCGTATATTTTATTCACAAGGTTTTCTATTATGAAGCGAGCCCATGTTTAACATCAATATTCAGATTTTGTCCTTAAGTTGAACTATTGGATAAATAGGTTTGTTATAATAGTAGTGAAATAAATTTTGGAAAGCGGGGATCGCATGAATAATTTACAAAAGTGGATCGTCTTGTTGGTACTTGCTTTAATGCTTGTTATCCCAAATTCTGCGTTTAAAACCGTCTTGTGTCTAGCATATTTCTTATACTTAATCATCGAAAATTATAGAGATGGTGCCGCTGCGTACAGCAAGCATCTTAATCTTGCTTTATACTGCGTGTTAATTTTTGTCCTATTATTTCAACATGTCCAACATTACGAAATATATCTTATTGCCATCTTCATGGTGTTACTAGGCGTTTTGGTAGAACATCTCGATTATAATGCTTTCATCGGGATTCGTATTCCCAGTACGCGAAATAGCGAAAAGAATTGGCGAAAGACCCACCATCTGATGGCAGTCTTAAGCATTCCTTTCGCATTATGCTTGTTAATTTTGAGTCAATTTATCAATCCTGAGACAGCTATCCTAGCAACTACCGTCAGCTGGCTAGCCATACCCGTCGGCTATTCAATTGTAACTTATAGCCTTTAAAAGATTTACAATTTATTTGTGTAGAACATTAAATTTATATAAAAATAACAAAAATCTGCTTAGGACAACAAGCTTCTTGAAATCCTAAGCATTTCTTACTATTATTTCGGAGGAAAAAATGTCGAATAAAATATTAACTGTAAACGATTTATCAAAAAAATACGATGACAATATTGTCTTATCCGAAATAAATCTAGAGATAGAAGAAGGAAAAATAACAACTATTTTAGGAAAAAATGGATCAGGAAAAACTACTTTAATAAAACTGTTATTAAATATGATTCATCCTACTAAAGGTAATATCTTTTTCAAAAATGAAAATATAAAGAACCTTAAACATGATTATTACCAGCATACAGCAGCCGTTCTGGAAAGCGTGGATAACCTTTATTATTATTTAACTGGTAAACAAAATATTGAGTACTTTTTGTCTCTGCAAAAATCTAAGCTGAAATATAATAGTCCCCATATTCAAAAAATGATAAAAGAATTCAACCTCAGTCAATCAATTAATAAACCTTGTGGCAATTATTCTCGAGGCATGTTACAAAAATTATCTTTAATTATTGCATTGATGAATAAACCGTCCATTTTATTTTTGGATGAACCCACTTTAGGCTTAGATTTCGAAAGTACGGAGACTATTTGCAACAAGATTAAAGAATCATCTTGTGATAACCACCAAACAATTATTTTAACAAGCCATCAAGCAAATATTATAGAAAAATTATCTGATAATATCATTATTATCGACAAAGCAAAAATTCTCTTCGATGGATTATACGGAGATCTCAAAAAAATGAATTCTAACCACAAGAATTTTTTCTATATTGTCATGAATCTGACGGAGAATACCGAAAAGATAATAAAGGAATTGCAACTAAAGTATAATTATACTTTTCTCAATAATCATTCCATTAAATTTTATGATCTAACTTCATCTGATACTCAAAAAATTTTGAGTGATCTAGATGATAATATGTCTTCTATCCAAGAAATTAAGAAAGCACAAAATTCACTTGAAAACATTTTAAAAGATTTATATTCTGGAGGATGTTATGATTAGTTATTTTCAAGCTGAAATAAAAAAATACTTAATTGAATTAAAAACATATTATCCGGATCACTTAGTGGAAATGATTATCACCTTTTTTATTTTTGCAATACTTATCATCATAAATAAATTTAATAACAGTCAGAGTGTTTATATTGGTTTTATTTATTGGTATTTATTAAGTTCCTTAATTAGCGAGGCTTCCGTTTCAATTTCAACTGAAAAACAAATGGGGACACTTGAACAATTACTCATTAAACCTATTAAATTCGAATATATTATACTTATAAAATCTTTAGTCTGGTTTCTGATAAATTTCCTTAAAGTTCAAATGATCTTTCTTATTATCAAGATGATATTTCAAATCAATTTATTTTTTGATTTCAGAATCTTATTAATTTTCTGCATTAGCTCTGTAGGAATCTTAGGATTCACACTCTTCTTAGTTGGTTTGACTTTAAAATATACTAAAGTTGCTTCCTTTGAATCTCTAATCTCATATTTTTTATTATTTTTCAGTGGTGCAATTATTGATGATGAAAGTTTGCCGAAATGGGCTATTTTTGTTGGAGATATTCTGCCCATCAAACGAGGTATTCAATTAAGTACAAACATTGTAGCCAATAACCATATTAATTTTATCGAAATTTTGTTATTTGTTTTACAAGCTATAATATATTTCAGCATTGGATTTCTGACTTTTAACTCTATATATCTTAGAAGTAAAGATGATGGGATAGATCGTTCTTATTAATTCATGAAAGTAAAATTTATTCATAATGAAATCCTGCTAACTAGATTTCGGCCTATATCAAATAATTTTTATTTTGTGTGAATTCATTTTGAAGCTGGCTCGTATTAAGAAAGTGAGTAGGGAAGTGAGTCATATTTTACTCATTGAGGATTTTAATCTTATCAAGAGGCCAGTAGATTAGAATGACCTTGGAAATGACTTGATTCCGACTGACAGTGCCGATGTGTCGACTATCTATAGAATTTCTACGATTATCCCCCATAATAAAATACTCACCATTAGGGACTTTTTCGACAGTGAAATCATCTGTAAACAAGTCCCATTCTTTTTTCTTCTCAGATAAAAATGCTTCCTCAATAAATTCTCCATTGATAAACAACTGATCATTTTTATATTCTATTTTATCACCGGGCAAGCCGATCACTCTTTTAACATAACGTTTATTGGCTTCAGGCACTTGAACAATGACAATATCAAATCTCTCAACGTCGAACATTTTGATTCCCATCACTTTTTCATTATGTTGTAAGGTGTAATCCATTGAAGCCCCATCAATCGAATAAACAGGAAAAACGAAAATTCTAGCAATCAGCATTAAGAAGATGACAGATAGCGTCAACAAATTATTTTTAATAATAATCACAAATTTATTCATAAAGCATCTCCTTTTATTGTTTGAAATTCAATTTTATTAAAATATCTCAAAATACCATACCATTTTGGAATTATCATTACCATTCACGATTTCTAGGGAGTTGAGAGGGGGGATCAGTCAAAAACCTAGGTATATTTTTATTTATTTTAGTTAACATAATATGTATTATCAACGAAACAGCGAAAAATATTCTATATGAATCTTTTTAATCAGCTTGGAATCTCACCATGGATTTATTCTGAAATTGAATTCTAATCACAGTTTGATCAATCATTTTAACCCAAACACCATTAAGATAATTTTACCACTTCTATTAATCAATAAACTTTAATAATCTTGTTCATTCAGCTTTACATTTCATTTACTTAAAATTTACAATCCTACCGATAAAAATTTACAATGTTTTAATTTTGGCTTGATATACTTCTTATATAAATTTATAAAGGAGCATCTTCATGAAAAAATTTATTGCAAAAGCCCTAACATTGTCCTTAGCAATCGGTACTTTAGCTTCGTCATTCGTTAACGTCAATGCTGCTGAAAAAGAAAAAATCACGCTTTGGGGATCTGGTTCTGATAACGTAAAAATGGCCTTAGAATCTGTCAAAGATAAATTTAATGCTTCAGAAGATGGTAAAAAATATGAATTAGAAATCCAATGGATTACTTCTGGTTCTGGGGTTCAAGGTCTTCGAGACCGTGTCCTGGCTGCTGCTAAGGCTGGTGAAACAGACACAGACTATGACATTATTGAACTGGGTGCTGATGAATTCAAAACTTACACCAATGAAGTGGAAGATATTTTTGTTCCGCTTGATTTTTCTAAAATTCCTAATATTGAACGTGTGGCTGCTGAATTAGCTGAAGGCAAAGAGTTCTTGTCACCATACCGTGGAACCACCGTAGTACTCGCTTATGACTCTGAACGTGTTAAAGAAGTTCCTAAAACTGCAGAAGAATTATACCAATGGATTAAGGATCATCCTGGCAAGTTTGCTTACAATACACCTTCTTCAGGTGGAGCTGGAGGTTCTTTTGCGGTAACAGCTATTTATAACTTCTTAGATGAAGCCGCCCTTCAATCTGCTGATGAAGCCAATATGGAACAATGGACTCAAGGATTCGATTTATTAAAAGAACTTCACCCTTACTTATATCAATCTGGTGGTAAGACAGTTTACCCTCATAAGAACCAAGGAACTTTAGATTTATTGGCTAACCAACAAGTTGACATGATTCCTGCTTGGGCTGATATGGCTATTTCTCAAACTACAGAAGGTCGCTTACCTGAAACGACTAAGATTGCTCAAATTGACCCTTCATTTACTGGAAATTTAGTTACATTTGCAATGCCTAACATTGGTTCTAAGTCTGAGGGCGTTTATGCAGTAATGAATTTCATGCTTTCAGATGAGGCTCAACAAATCCTATTAGATGAATTAGCTGCCATTCCTTTAGTCGAAACACAATTTGAAAGTAAAAATGCTGAAATGTTAAAAGATATTTCGGTGGAAGCTTTCCGTCGCGCTTCAATTGGGGATCTGACTACCAAACTATATGAAAAATGGGATAGCGAAATCGGTACATTAGAATAATTTCTGCTTTCTGATGATACTATGCTCTAACTTTGTTTCATTTTTGCTCCCAAGATTTACTTAAATTAACCTTAACGGGCAAAGATCAACATATCTTGCCCGTTTGTTTTTTAATCATTTAGGAAGGATTGATCTTTATGATGTCTCCGCGGCGTTTCTATTATGCGATAGGTCCTAAAAAATTCTTTGAATTTATCTTCTTTGCAATTTTTTTGCTTTTCTTCTATGGCCCCTTAGTCAACAACTTAATGATAGCTTTCGCTAATATATATCGCTATCCTAATGTTATTCCCCAAGAGTTTGGTTTTGAATGGTGGAATTTTGTCCTCAGTCAGGAGAATCTAGTCTCTTCAATTGGGACTTCGCTCATTGTTGCAACCATCACTACCATTGTATCCTTGATCATTTGTTTACCCGCTGCTTATGCGATTGCTCGCTATAATTTCCCTGGACGCAAGTTTTTCATGTTTTCTTTCCTGTTAGGGAATGCCTTTCCCAAGATGGGCCTTTATATCTCTATGGGGATTATCTTTTATAAATTGAAATTAATGGGAACTTTGCCAGGTGTTATCTTGGTTCATATGATTAATACCTTAATGTTTATGGTTTGGTTACCTTCAGGTGCTTTTCGAGCGATTCATCGTCAGCAAGAAGAAGCGGGTCGTGATGTGGGTGCGTCTCCCTTCACTGTATTTCGGAAAATTACCCTGCCTTTAGCCATGCCGGGGATTGCGGTGGCATCGATGTATACGTTCCTAGGCTCACTTGAAGAAGCCCAAGGTACTCTATTAGTCGGTTTCCCTGAGATTAATACGATGGCAACGGCGATGTATGGGGTCATTATGCAATACCCGCCAACAGCTGGAGCCGTTTTCGCCTTAATATTAATGATTCCAACCTTAATTTTCCTTAGAGTCTTTCGCAAATATATCTCTTCCGATGCCCTTGGCAAAGGATTTCAGATGAAATAAAGGAGTCTTTATGAAAACTAAAGTACAAATTCAAAATTTATCTAAAATTTTCTCAAATGGTGATGGGGTTCGTGATATTAATTTAGATATTTATGAACATGAAATTCTAACCCTGCTTGGTCCCTCTGGATGTGGAAAGACGACGATTCTTCGCGCGATTGGTGGCTTTATTAAGCCGACTTCAGGTCAAATTCTGATTGATCAGCAAGATGTAACTCCGCTTGAACCAGAGCACCGGCCAACTGGGATGGTCTTTCAATCCTATAATTTATGGCCACATATGACTGTTTATGAGAATCTAGCATTTGGTTTGAAATTACGTAAGCTCAAGAAAAATGACATTAAAGAAAGAATCCATCAGATGCTAAAAATGGTTAAGCTAGTGGGTATGGAAGATAAATTTCCGGCTCAACTATCAGGAGGTCAGCAACAACGAATTGCAATTGCCCGTTCTTTATTATTAGAACCCGAAGTCTTATTACTCGATGAGCCTTTCTCTGCTTTAGATGCCAAAATCCGTCAAGAGATGCGTGAAGAACTTAAACGTATTCAACAAACGCTAAAAATCACTGTCATCTTCGTGACTCATGACCAAGAGGAAGCTATGGCCATCTCTGACCGTATTGTCGTCATGAATCAAGGTCATATTGCTCAAATTGGGAGCCCTGATCAAATATATGACCATCCTGAAAATTTATTTGTAGCCAATTTTATTGGGGCGATGAACCTGATTTCTCAAGGAGACCATACCCTAGCAATACGACCCGAAGCCATTAAAGTCGGTAGAAAAGACCAATTTAGTCATCAAGCAATCTTAGTGCATAAGATGATTTTAGGTCATTATACCCTCTTAGAAATTGAAGACAGCCAGGGCCAACACTATAAGTCCTATCAACAACGTAACCAGGCACTGGATTTAATTGAAGGTGACGCGATTAGTTTTGACTATGACCACAGTTTATCCTTCAATAAGGAGGGTTTGCTTCATGGAGAATAAATGGACACCCTATTTAATGGTACTTCCTGCTTTCCTAGTCATTGCCATTTTTGTTGCATATCCTGTCTTTAACGCCTTAGTGCTATCATTCACTCATCCAGAGACCGGTCAGTTTACTTGGGATAATTATAGCTATTTTTTTACCGATGACATTCAACGAGCTAATATTTTATATACCTTAAAGATTGTTTTTGAAACGGTTATATTTACTGGGATGATCGGATTCTTCCTAGCCCTCTATCTACGTTTCTCTAATAGTTGGATTGCCAAAGTTATTGGGAAATTAACCTTATTTCCTCGCTTTATTCCTGGGCTCGTTGCCGTGCAATCCGTTCTGGTCTTAATTATGGATGGGGGCGTCGTCTCTCGAATAGCTTCTCTGTTTGGTCTAAATTTTAACTTGGGCTGGATGTATTCCGAGAAAGCCATACTGTTCATGAATCTTTGGTTTAACATCCCCTTTTCTACTTTAATTATTCTTGCCTCCCTATCCAATGTGAAAGACTCTTATATTGAAGCAGCACGCGATATAGGGTCCAGTCATTTCGATATCTTAAAGAAAATCATTCTCCCGCTTTCTTATAAAGACATCCTAGTAGCTATGACCTTTGTCTTTATGTCGAATATTGGGTCTTTTACCACCCCGTATTTGCTGGGTGGTACCCATCCTAGAATGTTAGGGATTGCCCTCTATGATCAGTTTAACGCGTATATGTCTTATGAACGAGCGGCCGCTTTATCAGCGATTATGTTTGTCTTCTCTTTAGGTGCCGCCATCGTCTATGTAACTTCCAATTTGAAAGAATCACGTTGGCAGAAAGGATAAATCATGAACCTATCATATATTCAACGAAGCGCTCAAGTATTCCCTTTCCTTATTATGGCTCATCGAGGCTTTAGAGGTGGCAATATTATTGAAAATACGCGTCAATCTACTCAATTGGCCTTTATGGCTGGAGCTGATATTATTGAATTGGATGTCTGTCGCTCTAAAGACCATATCTATTATCTCTTCCATTCGACCCAAGAAGCTCAATTACTTGGCTTAGATCGTCATTTTCATGACTTATATTCCGACGAGATTGAAGCCGTTTATCAACGAAATTCAATTGGCCTGGAATCGAATTACAAAGTTGAGCGCTTAGAAGACTATTTAGCTTGGTTTCCGAAAGATAAGATGATAAATATTGACCGATCATGGTGGTATTGGGATGATCCTCAATTTTTTGAAATTTTTAAAAAATATAATGTCATCGATCGTTGTTTCTTGAAAAATAACTTAGCAGGTGACGGTTATGACTATCTCAAAGCCTTAAATAAAACGAATCAAAAAATAGCCTATCTTCCCATTGCCCATTGTCAAGAGGATTATTACCGAGTTAAAGATTTAAAGCAAATTCAACTGATTGGTATTGAAATGATTCTACTTAATGCCAACACTGACCTACTAGATGATAAATTTATCAAAGAGTTGCAAGCAAATCAACAAATTATCCTGATGGATGGGGAGAAGTTAGGGAAAGACAAACCCTTTTTCTTTGGCCGTGAAGATGATTACTCCTTATTTGAGAATCCGGATCAAGGCTGGGGGCAAATGTATCAATTAGGAGCAAATGTCATTGAAACCGATTGGCCCAATTTCCTCTACCAATACAGACAAAATATGAACAAATAAAACAATACAAGAGTGGAAGATCAATATGTAGATCCTCTACTCTTGTATTTTTGAGTTAATTTTTCATTTCCCTGCTCCCCTTTGTCTCTGGCCAATCTTCTCTAGCATATCTTGGCGGATGGCTTCTCTTAAAGTCGTGAAATAGGGTGAGAATTCAACCTTGTCGTCGCCATAGTGTAAGTTAAAGTCCAATTCATTCTCCGACCAAGTTGATAAGTCAGAGAAGTTATGCTGAATCAAGGCTTCTAAGCTGTCTATGGCCTTATAAACCTTGGCTTCTAAGCTTTGTCGTTCTGCCATTTCAACAAATAATGCCTTGAAGGCTTGGGCTTGATAGGTAGGAAAACTATCGAGCCACTGGTTGAGTAATTGTTCTTCTTTGTCCCGATGGTCTTGATTTTTGGCAAAAGCAGGAATATCTTGGGTAAAGCATTCCCCTAAATCATGAATAATACACATACGAATCACTTTATTCATATCCACCTCTTCGAATTCATTCATTAATAATAAAGCGATGAGGCTCATCATCCAAGTATGCTCTGCCACACTTTCCTGGCGCCCTTGTGAAGTATAGCAATGACGCGTGGTATCTTTAAGCCTTTCTGCAACGGTTAAAATATTCAATAATTCTCTTACTTCCATGCCATTTCCTTTCTCATTATGACTATATACATGCAAACTATATGAAAAAACCTACCAAGCAAAACTTGATAGGATAAATTGTATTGGATTAGATTGATAACTAGATGACTAGGCTCAGGGCAATGACTGCCATTCCTGTTAGAATACCACGGATTACAAATTTATGGTCTCCATATTTCTCAGCAATCGGTAATAATTCATCGATTGAGATATAGGTCATAATCCCAGCAATCATGGCAAAAAGTACGCCAAAAGTTGCTTCTGAAATAAACTGTCTAAATAAAAGAAATCCTAATAATGCTCCCAAGGGTTCTGAAACCCCGGACAGGAAGGAAATTCGAACAGCCTTACGCCGATTTGCGGTCGCAAAATAAATCGGAATCGCTACCGAGATTCCTTCAGGAATATTATGGATTGCAATCGCTAAACTTAAACGCAGCCCTAGCGCCGGATTATGTAAAGTGCCAATAAAATTAGCAAATCCTTCGGGAAAATTATGAATGGCAATTGCCAACATGGTTAGAATCCCTACCCGATAAAGTTCCCCAGAACTTAAAGTAGGATCAGCATGTTGATGATTTAAACTAGATTTAAAGAAATCTGGGCTGGGAACAAATCGGTTAATTGCAATTAAGATAATCATGCCAGCGAAAAAAGCTAGAGTGGTATAAATTAGTCCTAGGCGGTCACCATAAATTTCGGCCAAGGCTACTCGAGATTCTGGTAAGATTTCAATCAAAGAGAGATACAACATGACTCCAGCTGAGAAACCTAGCGACCCGGCCAAGAAGTTAGTATTTAATTCACGTTTACGGTACACGACTAAACTACCAATTCCGGTTGAAAGTCCCGCTAATAAGGTCACCAGAAAGGCCAACAATAATTCTTGCCAATGATTCGTCATATCTATCTCCCTAATTAATCATTTCGACCACAAATTATAACATTTTTTGAGGCGGAAATGACACCTTTTCTTAAATTTATTCTATGTTGAATGTAACAAAATCAGCTCATTCTCAAAAATGAAAAGTTATGGATTAAGCTGATCAAAGCATTCACAAAAATATATCGTAATGATGAAATTATTGATCAAACAATACTAAATACACGTCCATCTCAGAGTTGTGCTTCTTTAAAAATCCTTCAATCGAATCTTGAGCAATTTGAACCGCTTCTTCATAGGGATAAGCAAAAACCCCAGCAGAAATTAAGGGAAAAGCAATGGACTGACAGTCATATTGATCGGCTAATGCCAAACTATTCTGATAACAAGCGATTAAAATCTGAGCCTCACCGTATTGACCCCCTCGATAGCGGGGACCTACGGTATGAATGACATATTTAACCGGTAGTTGATAGGCTTTGGTAAGCTTTGCCTGACCAGGCCGGCAGCCACCTAATTTACGACATTCCTCTAATAATTCGGGTCCAGCCGCCCGATGAATCGCCCCATCAACGCCCCCACCGCCAAGTAAAGACTCATTGGCCGCATTAACAATCGCATCTCCTTGAAATTCAGTAATGTCTCCTTTAATCATCGTAAACGTCATCTCTATCCCTCCTAATCCATCATAACACAAAAACCACGCCCGAAAGCGTGGTAAAAAGAAAGCCATAATTATAAGTTTACTACTGATCAACATTCTGATTGACTGGCCAGCGGTCAAATCCGGTTCCAGTATATAACATTGGCATCATATAAACAAAGTGACCGGCAATTAGTCCTAATACTGGATGACCTAAACCAAGGTCATTGCCAGCCAGAGGCAGAAGTTGCCAAATAAATGGCCAAATCAAACCGAAGATAGATCCAAGAACGATCACGATGATAAATTGACGTAGAATGCGTCGCCCTTCATGCCCCCCTACTTGATCAATATGAGGATAATCTTCAAAAAGTTGATGCCAGGTTAACATCACATTGATGATTGACAGGGCAAAAGATGCGACCATCAAATCATTGTCAGGCAGATTCGCTGCACTTGCAATCGGAGCTAAGATTGTTTTAAGGACAGGATGCAGGACAAAAGCGGCCAACATAGCAATGACCAGACCGACCAAACCAGACCAAGGCTGTTTACGCGTAATCCAACGTTGAGGATACAAGGCAAATCCTTCGGCTGGAATTAAGAAGAATAAGATAAAAAGTTGGAACCAAGCTAGTTCACCATGCCAACCTCCCCATGGGTTACGAGTGATCGCTTGGCCCATATATTCAATCGGTTCCATAAATCCAGGAATCATGATGCCTAACCAGACTAAGATGGCAATGCCCAAACTCAAGGAGAAATTGATAAAGCCAATCGTTTTAGGATCATCTGTAAATAACTGAGCGGGCCACTTACCAAATAACGAAACAGATGGAATTTGAGCCAGAATAGCTGCTAAAGCAAAGAAGTTCAAAGCAGTAAAGCTCTTGATGGCAATGCTGGCAGCTTGATCATTCTCAGGACGGAATAAATAAGTTAAACTAAATGGTTCCCACCAGAAGCCTAGGAAGATAGTAAAGACGAAAAAGGCAATCAATCCCCAAAGCATACTTCTTAAGAGATATCTAAGCCCTACCCCGGGCTGCTTAATACCATGGTCATATTTCCCTGGATTACCTAGATTTAAGGCCATCCAAATCCATGGTGTAATCACTAACCAAAAGAAGGCGCCTTCGACAGCAACGGTCATCCAAGCACTGGCTAATTCAGGGCTTAAGCGATTAAGGGCAGATCCGCTGATTAACGTAAATATAAATTTAAATAGCTGTGAGAAAACAATCCAAAACACATTAGCCGTAATAAATACAGAAATAAATGCCACTAATCCATTCACTAAAGTGTTATCAAATCTTTTTTTATTAATAAATTCTGTCATATCTTTCCTTCTTTCTTTATGAAGTACCTAAGATATGGCCTTATCTTAGAAATAGTCCTAATTCATTAAAATGAAATTAGATGATAGCGCTTTCCCCTATATTTTAACCGATAGAATCTAATAGTCAATTTAAATTGCTAGCCCCAATCATTAATTAAAATAATGATAAAATTACTAAAAATTATAATAAAAAAAGAAAAGTGCATTAAATCTTAATCTAAGCTAATTTATGGGCATTTTCGCTCAAAAGTTATAAAATATACTTATAGATAGGAGGAGAATGTAAGATGACTCAAGAAGAATTAATTGATCAACTAAATGATGACCATCAAGATCGTCGACTTCCAGAAGATGCCGACAAATTATTAACGGAGACAATGAACCAAATTAATGGGTTCCTGAAAGACTTTACCAATCAACTCGCCCAGAGCGATCTAGATCCTGATGAATATTTCCTCGGCTCGGATGGAATTATGTCGGTCCTGACTCTTTCCTTACAAAAGAACAAACTCAATTTCTCCCGTTACCAAGATGGGATTCTGGTGGAATTCTATAATCAGGCGACTGATGAAGTCAGTAAATTAGACCAATTGTACTTTGATGAGGGCAAGTTACAATCCAGGTATTATCAGGAAGATATTAGCAGTGAATTGGTCGACCACTACTTGGAAAGCTTTCGCCAAGCGAAGAAATAAAAGGCAGAGGATCATCGAATAGACCGATTTCTTGTTAACTTGCTATTCTCCCCTTGTGACCTTTTAATAGCATAAAACCCAGCATATTAAAAGCTCAATCTGTCCTGCACAGAACTTAGTCAAGCTTTTAAATGGCTGGGTTTATTTTAATAACCGAAATATACTCTTCATTCAGCATCTATCACAATAAATTCGCCAACTGTTTTTTTAATGATTTAGCGGGTTAATAAATTTTGCGATTTAAGGTATTCTTCAGCAACTTCAGCAGCAGATTTACCATCGACCTTGACCTGATAATTCATCTGCCGCATTTCTTCTTCACTGATTTTTCCGGCTAATTGATTGAGACAATCCTCAAGTTCTGGATGGTCTTTCAATAAACCAGGTCTCAGTAGAGGGGCTCCCTGATAAGGCGGAAAGAGTTGCTGATCATCTTCTAACACTCGCAAACCATATTCTAGTAATTCACTGTCCGTTGAATAGGCATCAATCAATTGAATCTGCCCTTCTTGAATGGCTTGATAACGCAGTGCGGGTTCAAAGGTTGAGACTTGTAAGTTTAAACCATATTTCGACTGCAAGCCCAAATTCCCATCAGGTCGGTCATTAAATTCCAAAGTGAAACCGGCCTGAATTTGTTTTTCAATCTTTTTAAGATCCGAAATCTTTTCGATATGCTGGTCTTGAGCGAGATCTTCCTGCATAGCTAAAGCATAAGTATTCTGATATTGCATCGGTAAGAGATAATCCAATTGATCTTGTTCAGCAATGCCTTCCTTGGCCAAGCGATAAACTTCTTCAGGATTGGTACTACTTGGAGGAACATCGGCTAATAAACTGTAAGCAATGGTTCCGGTAAATTCGGGATAAATATCCACTTGTTTGGCCTTTAAGGCTTCATACAAGAAACTTGTTTTGCCGAAATTTGGTTCCAGTCGCACGCTTAAATCGGTCTGATCTTCGATCAATAATTTATACATATTGATCAGAATTTCTGGTTCAGGGCCTAGTTTACCTGCAATGACCAATTCATCCGATTGGCCGGCCATTTTATTCAAATATTTTGGCCCATAGGAAGCGCCTAAAGCCATGATTAAGACGAGAAAGGCTAAGAAAATCTGCTTAAGGGACTTCTTCTCCAAGAAAGCAATAAAACTAGAAAATAGGATGGCTAACAATGCCGAAGAAATGGCGCCGATTAGAATCAGGTCCATATTATGACGGTCAATCCCTAATAGAATAAAACTTCCTAAGCCGCCGGCACCAATTAAAGCGGCCAGAGTCGCCGTACCAATAATTAATACCGCCGAGGTGCGTATTCCAGAGATAATGACTGGCATCGCTAAGGCCAGTTCAAATTTCTTCAGGCGTTCCCACTTCGTCATACCAAAAGCCTTGGCTGCTTCGACCAGATTAGGATCTAAATTCACTAGACCCGTCAAGGTATTCTGCAATATGGGAAACATTCCATAGACGACCAGAGCAGTGACTGCCGATCCGGTCCCAATCCCCAGAATTGGAATTAACAAACCTAATAAGGCTAAGGAAGGAATGGTCTGAAATACACCTGCAATCTGCACAGCTATTTGACGCAAACGAGGATAATTAGTCAAAAGAATGGCCAATGGAATCGCTAAGACAATGGCGAGTAATAAGGCAAACAAGGATATTTGTAAATGTTCGGCTAAAGCTACTAGCCAGTCGGCAAATCGTTCTTGAAAGGTTTGAATCAAAGAGGTCATGCTCCTTCCCCTCCCCCATGAAATAATTCTTCCACCCACTGATTAGCTGGTTGGTCACGGACTTGGTCAACACTGCCGACTTGAATCATCTCGCCGTCTTTCATAACACCAATTCGATCAGCCAATAAACAGGCTTCATTCATATCATGCGTTACAAAGACAATGGTCATCTTCAATTCTTGGTGAAGTTGTTTAATTAATTCTTGCAGTTGACTCCGTGAAATAGGATCTAGCGCAGAGAAAGGTTCATCCATCAAAAGAATATCAGGGTGAGAAATAATACTCCTTAAGATACCTACCCTTTGCTGTTCGCCACCCGATAAATCTTTAGGTAAACGATTCAAATAGGTATCTGGATCAAGATCGACTTTCTCTAGGAGTTTCTTACATTCGGTCAATCGTTTAGCTTTGGGCCATTTTTTCATTTCGGGAATGAGGCTAATATTCTCGACTACAGTCATATTCGGAAATAAAGCAATCTGTTGTAAGACGTAACCAATCTCTAAGCGGAGGGGGCGTAACTCATAGGACTGTATATCGCGACCATCCTTGTAAATAACCCCTTCTTCAGGTTCAATCAAGCGATTAATCATCTTCAGGGTTGTGGTCTTTCCACTCCCACTTTGGCCTACTAAGACAAAGAATTCACCTTTATCAATCTTTAAGTTTAACTGTTTGACTACCGGCTTGTCCTGGTAGATTTTACTTACATTTTTAAATTCAATCATCCCATGCTCCTTTACTGTTGATCTGAGAATTAGATATTGACATGGATTGAACTATCTTCATCATTTGATGGTAACTTTGTCATCGATGAGATGCAAACGATACGCTTGATTACAGGTTCTGCTCATACAAAATAAAGGGAGAATGACCGATGGTAATTCTCCCTTGTCTCCTGTCTATTCTAATAAACTTAGATAAATAACCAATATACTAATGGTGTGGCCATTAAGATAGATAAGACGACCCGTTCAAACCAAATGATCAAGAAGTCTTTAATATGTAAGGGAATTTCGGTCGCCATGATACAAGGAATCGAGGCGGAGAAGAATAGTATTTCAGAGATTGAAACAATGGCAATGACATAACGCACCGGTTCGGCGGCATTAACCACTAGCAAGGTCGGCAAGAACATCTCAGCAATACTTAAGGCAGCTGCCTTGGCGGCTAACATGGCTTCCGGCAATCTGACTAGCCAGGTGATTGGATAGAAGATATAACCCAGCCAGTCGAATAGTGGTGTATATTGAGCTAGAATCAGTGACAAGATACCCACTGACATTAAGGATGGGGCGATTTTAACCGACATGGTCAGGCCATCTTTGAAATTTGAAACAATATTATCGATTAATTTAGGCGCTTGAGCGGAAACGGCAAGTGCTTCTTGCCAGGCCACTTTGAGTCGGTCAGCTTTGACGTCTTGTTCAATTTCAGGGGTGGCTTCTGGATAATACGTCGTTGATTTAGTAGCCAAGGGATAAAGGCGAGTGGTTAACATGGTGACCACAAAGGTCACGATAATCGTGGTCGTAAAATACAAGAGCCATTGATCCATCAACCCCGCTGTCTTGGCGACAATAATCATGAAAGTCGCTGAAACCGTTGAGAAGCCAGTCGCAATAATAGCCGCCTCTCGTTGATTATAGCGCCCTTCCTTATAGACCCGGTTGGTAATTAATAAGGCGATTGAATACGAACCGACAAAAGAAGCCACGGCATCTACCGCACTTCGTCCCGGTGTCCTAAATAAAGGCACCATAATCGGTCGCATCAGCACCCCAATGAATTCCATTAACCCATAAGAAACAATAAAAGCCAAGAAGACAGCCCCGATCGGTATAATGGTCGTTACCGGGGTGACAATCTTCTCAAAGATAAAGGGAATCATATCTTCCTTCAATAAATCTTGAGGTCCAATCTTAAAGAGATACATGGTTAAGAAAGGAATCGCCGTAATCTGGATCAAGGAAAGAATCCGAGTAATGTTATTCTTCTTCCATGATCCTGTTACAAAAGGTAAGATACTTCCGACAATAATCAACAAGGACCCCGTCACTAAGGTTAGATTCGGAATACTCTGAATGCGCGCTACAATATGATCAATGGGAATGGTATTGGTCTCACCAATCTGAATCGGAACAAAAAACATAAAAATACCAAATAAACTATATACAATAAATTGAAAAATGGATCGATTTTTCGAATTCATCGCCTCACCCTTTCATTCTGAAATTATCATGAGAATAATGATAAATTTTACTTATTAGAATTGTAACATATGCTAAGAATTCTTCGAACTAATATACTTATGCTAATATAATGAAATAATTTTAGTAACATATGATTGGCTCAGATAAAATACCACTTATGATCCAGGATGACTTGATTTCTTCTTCATATATCTTGCTCAGTGATGATTTTGAGCATAAAAAGACTAGATACTGCTCCTATAGATTACTTGATGATGGATTTTAACTTGCTTAGACTTCTATTTTCTGACCGACGAAGGGGCAATTTATCTAACAAGTTCTATTCATCAAGCGAATGCTGCTTAGGTCAATATCTAGTGAGTATTCACTATAAAACTTATGCGAAATCTGTCACATCAATCTGTTGACGGACTTTCTTAAAATAAAGTGTTCCCGACACTTTAGTTAGCTCCAAATAGGATAGATTAGCCAGATATTCTGCATGGGCCATGGTTTCTCCAGCAGCGAACCATTTCTGACTCTTAGGAAAATCATCCCAACTCTCGGCTTTGATGCGCCAACTGATTTTGGCCGAAATATCGCGAATGGTATAAGCCTGGCCAATTTCCATGGCATCTAAGATTTCCTGCATCCGTTCATAATGATGCTGAATAATCTGATCCATACGTTGCTTCGGTGAGTCAATAATTTTACGATGAGTGGCAAACATTAATTTTAGCGGTAAAGATTTCAACCGTCTTAAAGTATTCAAGTAAGCACCCAGGATACTAGGATATTGAGCCCCCCAATAAGTAATATTTGGAGTCATTGGGTCAAGGACTGTATCTGCACTAAAGATAATCTGTTTATCATGATCATATAGGCCAATATGTCCCGGCGTGTGACCTATCAAGTTCAGAATCTCAAAATGGTAGTCCCCCACACTGAACTTCTCACCTATATTGAGAGGAATATAGTCAAAAGGATGAGCCAATTGATAACGATAGCCGGGATTATCCATAATTTGTAATTCATCTTCATGCATGCCGTATAAAAGGCGAAAACTATCCATCAAATGCCAATATTTACCACTCACCATGCCATTGGCATAAGTGGCATCTATCGGATTGGCGTAGATCCGACAACCTGCATCACTAAACAAATGTGTCAACCCAGTATGGTCAGCATGTAAATGAGTGAGTACCAAGTCCATATCCTCGATCTTTAAATCCAGTTCAGCTAGCCCAGACAGGAGAGCCGCTTGACATTGGGGTAAATTATAAGCCGTGTCAAATAGGACATTGCGTTCCGGACCTTTAATGACATAGGAATTAATCTGTTTAAGCGGACTATTGGGCAAAGTAATCGAAAAACTATAAAGATTGGGTAAGATTTCACGCATCCTATTCCCTCCTGCAACCGTTTTATCATAGTCATATTATAACGATAGCAAGATTTTGCTGCAATTTATCAGGTTTGAGATTTATTTATAGTTTCCATCAATGTTACTTAGAGAATAAATCTGAAATAAAATTAAGGTTGAAAAAAAGCTTTTCCCAATCAAAAACCACTGCATAGCAGTGGCGGTTAATAGGAGTTCTATAATGCATGTTAGGTTGATATCCCAGAAAAGTTACAAATTAATAATTTTATTATATTTAAGAGAGTCTTTCGGTGTAATATGATGTTCAACATCGATGATTGTATCAAAATATGTGAAAATGACTTGATTAATTTGTTCAGCACGTTTCAAATCTAATCCTGATAAGACCTCATCGACCAAAAGTATATTTTTTTGATGTAATATCGCTCGAGCTAATTCTAGTCGTTTAATTTCTCCATTTGAAAGAGTTCGTCCTCCATCGCCTATTTCTGTGTGTAAGTCGGTATGATTTGCCAATGAACCTAAGCCGACTTTTTTTAACACGTCGATTATTTTTTCTTCGGAAATATTTTTATCCCAAATCAAATTAAATAGAAGTGTATCATTAAAAATAAATGGATTTTGATCAATAATGGCCACTTGATTATATATGCCATTATTAAAAATTGTATTGTTATATGATATTCTACCTTTTTGCGGAATAAATTCATTTAAGATCACTTTTAAAAGAGTAGATTTTCCAGATCCTGAAGCCCCTTTAATTAAAATTTTATCGCCTTTTTCGATATTTAAATTGAAATTATCAAATAAAATATGCTTGTTCCTAATAATCGATAAATCTTCAATTTCAATCAAATTATTTGTTTGAATTAAATTTAGTTTTTGATTATTATTCATAGGCTGTTCGTGCAAAACATTCTCTAAAATTGGCTTTGTTGTCAGCATTTGATTGTAATAATGAGCAATCGAAATTAAAGGAGTAGTTACCCTATCCGAAGCCATATATGCTGTTAAGAGAATACCTGCATTGACTTGCCCTTTTTTTACTAAGTCAACACAGATAATGAAACCGAAAACAATTGACCATATGTACAAAATATTAATTAATTTTGAAGAAATACTTTGTTTAATTCTCATGAAAAGATACTTATTTTCTAAATTCTTCAAAAAACTTTTTACATGATTAAAAATATATTCCTTAATTTGATAACGTACTATTAATGATCTACCTTCTAAACCATCTTCTAAAACCTTTACATATTTTCTATTACTCCATTGCCAATCTTTTGTTGAATTTTGCAACCATTTTGAAGTAAGCGAAGGGACAAAAGTAGGTATAAATCCTAAAACTACGAAAATTAACCCTACTTTCCAGTTGATATAAACTAAGAAACTAAGTGTGATAATAGATTGTAGAATAGAATAGATAATACCTTTAATACTTAATAAGAAATTGTTTTCTATTTCTTTGGTATCACTCAAGATAGTTGTTGTAAAATCTGTAGTATGATTCTGCTTACCTTCAAATGAATATGAATTTTCAAAGATATTTGTTTTTAAATCAATGTTAGTTTTTTCAACGATCTTTCCAAAATAATAATTATCCATTAGTAAAGCAATTATTACGAATGTTACACTAAATCCCCACATTAATAAGCTTCCATATAAACGATCAAATTTTCTTTCATTAATAAAATTAGTAATCTGACCAATGAAAAAAGGTGAAATAACTCCATCAAGAGCAGATATCGTCATAAAAATAAAATTTAAAATGAGATACTTTGTTTTGTCTTTTAGTATTTCTTTGATATATCTCGACATTCTTTCACCTTTTCTATGGTATATAAGCATCTGAGATATCCTTAAATTCTAGTGTATTGTCAAAATATTTTAATACTAATCTCAATGTATTAAGAATACCCAATCCCCCATTACCATAATCATCTGAAAATTCAAATTGGTTTTCGTTTATGAATCCAAACCCGTTATGATTTTGGTCAAAGTGAATCGTTGAACAATTAATGCGTTGATAAAAAATATTATTAAAATTATATTTTAATGTTACAAATCTAATTTATTTTGCTTGTCGGGTAGCTAAGTATTCTTGAATATTTAAAATAGGTTTACCACTATTGGTATAAAGCCATTCCTTCGCTTTTTTGCTATCAGCCATGGCCACAATGATTCGATCTCGATGAGGTTCTGCTAATTCGTCAAATAATAAGGTTTCATCATCAAGATTAAGTTGCTTGCGTTTGGACATGATTTCGCCACTGGACATCAGCCGATATTTTCGGCTAGGAAGTGATTCATGAATCACTCGAGGTTCAATTCGATAATAGTAGTTATCATCACCATAGGTAATCTCTAAAGCACCAGTATTGGTGCGAATTTCTTGAACATCGCGGTAATTATCATTTTGCAATTCCCACCAAGCTTTGATTCCTGCCAAAGCTTCTTCTTCTGTTTCATAACTTCCGTGTTCTTTCTGAACTTCGTTCCGCCGATTAATCCAATAATTCGTATAGACTGTATGTGGCATGACCAACACCCTCTCCTATTTCTTACATATTCATTCTAACATAGATTAGATTATATGGTAAGTCTCTAATTGTTCTCCTTATTTTCTCTTTTTAATAGGTTTTTTGACCTTTCAACCAATGATATAGCACCGCGGCTAAGGGAAGCAATAAAGGAATAGCCAGCCAGGCAAAGACATTAAAGACCAGACTACAGAGAATTACCAGAAATATCGGTAGGTAAAAAGGAATAGCAAAATCTTTGCCAAGCAAATAATTCTCCATCACTTGGCGCAAGATGAAGCTAGTCAGCCACAAAGTAAATAAGGCAACGGTTAATGTTAACTGACCTTGAAGGAGACAAATTATGATCCAAGGAATGAAGATGATACCACTGCCTAATAAAGGAAGCGCATCGACCAAGCTAATCCCGAAAGCCAGTAAGATTGGATGAGAAACATTCATTAAAGATAATCCAACGGCAAAAATTAAGAACATGATACTTAACAATTTGATTTGGCTTTTAAAATATTGGCGATAAGCCCAGAGGCATCGATGGATGAAATGATAATTCATAAGCCCCCTCCTTTACTTGAATAGTTTATCGCAAAAACATAAAAATCCCTCCGTCTAAGGAAGGATTTGTGTAATTTAGTTATGAATCTAAAAGTTAAGCCTGTACAAATTCGGCAATCTCAGCTTCAGTCATCGAGCTATCACAACGGACTTTGACTTCTTCGCCAGCATAGATTAAACCAGGCACCGTTTCAACGCCATATTTTTGGCGGAAGTCTTGGATTTCTGTGGCATAACGTGGGTCTTGTGAGAACAAATAATAAACATTTAGTTGATGTTCTTGGGCTACTTGATAGAGCTTAGGGATAAACTTTTGGCAGAATGGACAATTTGGCCGACCGACAAAGATAATATTCCCGTTTCTTTCTTGTATTAAACTTTCAGCTTTGGCTGGATCAATTGAAGTAAATGAATCAAGTTGTTCCTGTATATTTGACATAAACATCCTCCTTACACTCTTAAGTATACGCTTCTTTCATCAATTCAGCGAACAAAATGTTTAGTCGAGTGAGATATCCTCTTGTTTTCGGGCTTGTTTACGTTTATGGCGATGAATAAGCAAGACTCCTGCGAGTCCAATAATGAGTAGTCCAAGCAGGATGCGATTGATTCCCGCAACTTCTCCCGTTGTCGGAAGCGCTAAAGGTTTGCTGTCTTTTTCTTTTTTAGCTGATTTTTCTTTTCCCTTTGCTTGGTTGTGTTTTAAATTTTTTGTGGGGGTCTTTTTCCCTTTCTTTTTCAATTTATCCTTTAATTGGCTCAATTTCTCATGCTGGTCGATTGAATCTTCTGAAGGACTGATTAAGCCTTCTTCAATAGAAGATGATTGGTCTTCTGATGTTGTCGCTGAGTTACTTGAAGCGAAGGATTCAGGACTAGTCTCCAAGAGTGGCTCGGCTGAAAAGCCGGTTTGATCATTGGGAACACTTTGCCAAAGGCCCTGGTCTTGGTCAAAAATAACCAATTTGATTTGATAGCGTTGATGGAGGGTCTTTAGCTTAGCAATGCTGGTTTCATCAGTGTATTGCTTATGGTTTAAGAAATCGGCCAGACTTGCTTTAATTTGAGTAAAATGCTCTGCATTAATGGCAACAAAATATAGAAATTGCTCTTCTTTTAGTTGCCATAAATCGTGATAACTTTCCTGATAACGTGAAAAATCATGGTCTTTCTGATATTGGGCATATGCGTAACTAGCGATCAATTGTAATTCATTGAGACCCATTTCATTAGCATATTGATAGTCAGCTAACTGCGCTTCATTAAAGACGACTGGTACTTTATTTATAGATAAATTAGTCGCTTGTTGAGATGTTAGCAAATCTTGGTAAGTTTGATGAATATCAGCGAAAGTTACCCCTTGGTATGCTTTAGGGACCAATTTGGCTAATTTTTGATCGATTTTGGTCAGATATTGTCCTAAATCGCTACCTTCCATATCAGTCAATCCCAGTTCGTCTTGGTAATAAGGACTTGAATAAGGATAGAGTAAGCATTGGTTCTGTTGTAATTTATCATCTTCTTGTTGAATGATGCGCTCTTCCAACGTTTCGATATCAAAAGCCACTTGTTGATGGCGAGATTCAATCGCATCGCGTTGCGCAATTAAGTGATTGATTTCATTCTCAATCTCATTCATTTGTTCTTCTAATGCTAGGACACGAGCATCTTGGCTCAGCCAGTCCAGTTGATCTTCTTGAGCTAATTCTTGAAAGCTTGGAAGCTGGCTTGCTTCTTGATATATCTGATCGATTAACTCCTCCATTTGACTATTGAGTTGGCCCAAGGAGTCTTGATCTCCTTGTTCTAATCTTTCAATCTGAAGGTTAAGATCCTGATAACTTTCTTCTAATTCTTTGAGTTCAGCTCGCAATTCTTCTAGTTTCAGAGCAATAGATTCATCTTCCTCTTGCGCTTGATCTCCACCTCGAATTAGTTGAATACAGTCTTCACGATTAATATCAGCGATTGGCAGTTCTTGGGTCAAAATATAGGGATCTTCAAGTTCAATACTTTCATATTCCTCAGCTTCCACTATTTTAGTCATTAATAAGCAACTTATCCATACAAGCTTTATCCACTTCATTCGCAATAAAATCTCCTTCTAATATTCTCAAGGATAATTAGACAAGAAGTAGACAAAATACGAATAAAATTATTAAATTTTTAAAATTTTTAAAATAATTTTTCTAGCCATAAATTATGAGTTCGCAAAAATTTACTGATCTCAAAGATCAGTAATTCCCTCAAGATATTCACGTCTTTCTTAGTCAATATTTTGTGATAAAATAATTCAACTTGTATGATCAAGCAGATAAGGCTAAAAGCAGACTTGCTAAGCTAAAAAAGAAAACAACTTACAAAGTTGTCCCCCGATTCGCGAATCAGTCCAATCTTTGTAGCTGTTTTCTTATCAATTTAATTCGAATTGTTATTCTTATTTTGCTCAATTAATCTAAATATTCGACAACTTCAATCTCTGGGTTATAAGTCTGGATTCGATCTTTAAGTTCGGCAAACTTAGCAGGCACATCTATAACCCCTAAGTCAGCAGCATCTGCCAATGGTAGGACCGAATAATTAGCAAATTCAGGATAGCCAGGATTATAAGTGGGCATCATGCGCATCTGATCAATGGTTACTTTATTATTACTGTCGATCTTGAAGCGATATTCCCAGATAGATCCAACCTTCTGATCTAATTGAACCTGACCAGATAAGAAGTTCCCGTGTGAGTAGAATCCTGCTTGCGATTCATTCCAAATAATACCTGGCTGCAAGACATGAGGATGGCCCCCAATAACGAAGTTAGCCCCAGCCTCTTTGGCCACATTAAAGACTTCTTCTTGCCAAGCACTTGGATAGAAATCATTCTCTTCACCAATATGGAATATTACAATAGAAACATCACAGAATTTCTTTAAACGTTCTATCTCCAAACGAATCAACTCATTATCAATCAAAGTCGCCAAATAAGTTTGATCTTCTGGGAGATAATTGCCGTTTAAGCCATAGGTATAAGCCAGAAAACCGACTTTAACCCCATTCACATCTAACACCCGTGGAGTATTATAATCGTCCCAATTTTCATAAGAGCCAACATATGGCATGCCTTTTTCTTTGAGCGTAGCAATTGATGCCAGTGCCCCTTCCGGTCCCCAATCCATGGTATGATTAGTTGCATTATTAACGATATCTACCCCAACGTTCTTTAAGGTATCGATGATTTGTTCTGGAGCATTAAACACGGGATAAGAAGAGACCCCTAATTTAGAGCCGGCCACGATGGTTTCCATATTAGCCGTGGTGATATCAGCGTTCTCTAAGTATGGTTTAACCTGGGTGAACATTTTATCAAAGTTGTAAGACCCATCTGGAGTCGCTCCATCCCAGTAAACATAATCATGGAGCAAGATATCACCAATGGATCGCACGGTCACGTATCGGTCTGGCACTGCTTCGGTCGTCGATTCTTGAACAATTTCAGAAGCTTGGCTGTTTTCCTGATCTTGATTTGAGCGATTGGCTTGATTTTGACAAGCTGTCATTAAAAAAGCCAACCCACAAAGGAATATAAATTTGAGTATGGTTGTTGCTTTTTTCATCTGATTTACCTCTTTCAGCATAATCCACAGTATTACATTATTTAATAGCTTAATCATACCCTACTTAGCTCTAAGTCACAAGATAAGCTAGAAATATTGTCAAGTAAAAAGCCTATTTTTCGGAAAATGAGCGAAAAATAGGCTTAAATCAATATTTATAAGGATAGTTAGCATATAAAATTACAAGGCTAACCGGCTTACCTCATCCTCTGGGGTCTGGCGCGACTCAATCGAAACTCCTTGATTCTGTAATAAACGTAAAGCAGCAATATGTTCAGCTGACAGACTTAAATCCGGCGTCACAGATAAATCCCCATTCTCAAAAGGAATACTGCTTAATACAACCCTTGGAATAAAGATACCCGCATCCGTTAATGCCAACAGGTCATCCAAGGTTTTGGTGATGATTACCGCTCGTTTGTCGGCATCGAGTTTACTTAATTTACGAATAGCCTTCTCTATCGAGTAAAAACGAGTCGAGATTTCATCCGGAACAGCCATTTCTAAGAGACCTTGGCGTGTCTTGTCACCCACCAATTCATCATTAACCACAATGATTAAATGACTATCCCAATAACTACACCAGCTGACTGCCACTTTGCCATGCATAAAATGCTCATCAACTAAAGCTACTTCAATACTTGACATTCCTAACTCGTCCTTTCACTATCGTTCATTACTATTTGAGTATAATACTTTAAAAACTTGAGGGGCGCAAGCCTAATTTTGCTTGCAAAATGTTGTCTTTATTAATAAAACTAGCAATTTATCCTTATTAAGGATAATATGGATATAATTATTAAAGGAGGATTAATTATGTACCCATTTACCAACAAAGAAACACAGAATAGCTTATTTTCTGTGGTTAATCCCCAAGAGACGGGACTTTCCTGGTCCAATAAATATTTATTAACCATCAAGAAGCATTCTACCCATATCCTTTTTAAATTTCAACAGCCTGTCTATGTCAGCGCGAACATGGGCCAGGCATTAATTATTTTGACTCATCAACCTGATGAACTGGTGGGGCTTAAGTCTTATATCCTCAGCGGATCGATTCAGGTCCCTGCCGGGGTTTACTTCAATACGATTGCCTTAACGCCTGAATGTACGATTTTTCTACAGGCTCAAGATAAAGATATGCCAGAAACATATAGCCGTCTTAAAGCGATTAGTGTTCAAGATTGGACACCTCACTTGCAGATAGACAATCTCTACAGTGTCGGATCCGCTGAATTATTGCCAGACCATCCTCCGTTGATACTAGATCATTCATCATTTAATTTGATAATGGTCGTCGAGGGGGGCATCCAACTCGATTTATTAAATCACCATCTTGAATTGGATCAGGATCAAGCCTTCTTGACCTATCCGCAACAAAAAGCGAGTATCCACCATCTAACGGGTAAGCAAGCCAACATCCTAACCTTTACCTTCGCTTGTCAAGGCTTAGAAAAGCAATTATATAACCAGGTTCAAAGACTGTTTGTCCATGATAATCAATTGCTGAAGGAAATTCAAGAAATTCAATCTTCGCAAGTTGAACAGAGTTCTTATTTTAAAGATAAGTTGATAAATTTTATCTATAATTTCCTTATTCGTTCCTTACGTCATGAGAAAGACCGACAGAATACTGCCCTTTCATCAATGCGGTCCAATTACGAGAATGATTTATTTAAAGAAATGGTGGCTTACCTCAAGGAAAATATTGAAGAACGGAATGAAGTCGCAGATTTGGTAAAGCATTTTGACTTATCACGTTCAACGGTTCAGAATCTTTTCCTGAGTCAGGCAAATTGTTCGCCAAAAACATTTATTAATCAGATTCGTCTGCAACGCAGCAAAGAATTAATGCAACATACCAGCCAATCGATTACCGAAATTGCCGAGAAGCTGGGTTATGGCTCGATTCAATACTTTTCCCGAGCTTTTCGCAAGGAATTTGGGGTCAGTCCATCGACTTACGCCAAAAGTATCAATCATTAATCAGGGCTTAACGATCCGTCTCCATTAATTCTTCTAAACGACGGAATAAATCTGTCGTGGTTAAGGACGCAATGTCCTCTTTAGCATATTGGTTTACAATTCGTCCTTGATGAAGCACTAACAAACGATCGGAATAGTCTAAAGCATCTTGCAGTTGGTGAGTAATCATAAAACTAGTTAAATTGAGTTGACGAATCATCTGATAAGACATCTGCATAACCTGTTTTGCTGTTCGAGGATCTAAAGCGGCCGTATGTTCATCGAGGATCAATATTTTAGGTTTTTGTAAGGTTGCCATCAGCAAAGCAATAATCTGTCTTTGACCGCCGGATAAATTCTCAATCGGCAGGTCTAAGCGTTGATCAAGATTTAAATGAAATTGACTTAAATAGTCCTGGAGCTCTTGATAATTCGTTGGTGTCAAAGAACGTTTTAAAGTTCTAACCTGGCCCCGTTTCTTAGCTAGGATCAGATTTTCAAAGACAGTCATCCGGGGCGCTGTGCCTAAGCGTGGGTCTTGAAAGACTCGGCCAATATACTTGGCCAATTTGATTTGTCCCCAGTGATCCACTTGCTCTTCATCGATAAATATTTGACCTGAATCGACCGGAATTTGCCCCGTCAAGCAATTCATTAAGGTCGATTTGCCGGCCCCGTTAGTACCGACGATGCCGATAATCTCCCCTTCCTCAACCCTTAGATTGATATCATGGAGACCGGCAATCCGTTCGCCAAATTTATTAATGAAGGACTTATGAAGATGATTTATACGCAAAGTTGCCATTAAATGCGACCTCCTTGTTTAATTTTGGCCAAATAATCTTTCTGTTTGCGCCGTAATTTGGGCAAAGCTAAGAATAAGGCAAGAACTAAGGCAGAAATTAATTTAAAATCATTGGGTTGGAAACCGAGCTGTAAGACAAAGGTTAAGATTAATTGATAAATAATGGCACCAACTACGATAGCAGCTAACCGCTTAGCTAAGGTAATCTCATGGTGGATGACAACCTCGCCGATTACAATGGCTGATAAGGCAATAACCACGGTTCCAGTTCCCATCGAAACATCAGCAAAGCCATTATTCTGGCTGACCAGACTCCCACATAAGGCGATAAAGCCATTAGATAGCATCAAGGCTAAGACTTTCATCTGATTCACGCGAATTCCTAGAGATTTAGCCATTAATTCATTATCCCCGGTCGCAATTAAGGCTTGGCCCAAATCCGTGCGGAAGAAGCTGATTAGAAAGAAGATAAGCCCTGCCGAGACCAAAATACCCACGACAAAGATACTACTTAATCCACTAATACCAAAATTTCCCAATAATTCAAAAATTGAAGGAGCCCCTCGAAGACTGAGATTAGGTCGCCCCATTAAACGCAAATTAATTGAATAGAGGGCGGTTAAACTGATAATACTTGCTAATAGGCCGGGAATATCAAAGGCAGTCATCAAAATCGCTGTCATAAGTCCTGCTAGACTCCCCATCAAGATAGCTAAGAGAATGGCCAGTAAGGGATGAACGCCCTGCCGTAAGAGGACTAGACTGGTGGCAGCACCAATGGTAAAGGAAGCTTCAGAAGTCAGATCGGCAAATTTCAAGATTCTAAAGCTAATGAAGAGTCCCAAGCCCATGATAGCCCACAACAAACCTTGACCAATCGCATTTAAATAAAGTCTGAAGCTCGATGCCTGGCCGCTCGCATGTCGTTCAGGTGAAACCTGGTCTTGTAAATATTGCTTAGCCACTTGCTCATTGACCATCGGTCGATAATTCTCCATCATTTCAATTGCTTGTTGGCCAATATCCAGATTTTGATCTTCAAGACGGATTAAGAATTGGGCCGATTTCTGACCAATTTCTTTCTGGTCAATCGCTAACCCGGCCAGAGCTCCTTGTTCAATCATCGGTTCGACTGGTGAGAAAATTGGCTTATGCACTTTATCCGCTTCTTTGACTAAGCTTTCAAAGGCACTGGCAATGGTATTATCTGAACCCACATACACGGCATCCACTTGACCTAGAAGTTGTTGGGCCACTTTCTGCATATCAATCGCTGAACTAATCCCTTGGGTAACCACAGAATATCCCTTAGCTTGGGCTGCTTGTTCGGCACGACGGACTTCTGCTTCTGAGTTATCTTCACCCTGCGAATAAATGAAGCCCAAGGTCTTGGCTGACGGATACAGTTCCTGAATATAGTCAATCTGTGCTTCGATCGGAATTAAATCACTGATTCCTGAAATATTTCCGCCGGGTTCTTCCAAGCGATCGACTAAATCAGCACCCACCGGGTCAGTAATCCCAGCAAGAATTACTGGAATATCTGAGGTCACTTTCTGAATAGCCTGGGCCACGGGCGTTGTGATGGCAATAATATAGTCTGGTTCTTCATGGACTGCTTGTTTCGCTAAAGTATTTAAGAGGTTCATGTCCCCTTCTGCATTTAATTCAATTAGGTTTAAATCTCGCCCAGTCTGGTAACCCTGCTAATCTAATTCTTCGATAAAACCTTGACGAATGGCATCTAAAGATGGGTGAGTAACCAACTGAACAATCACAATCTTTAAATCTTCTCTATTCTGGTGCTGGGCTGAAACAGTGGGTGGAACAACTAACGATAATAATAGAGCGCAAGCAAGGAAAAGTTTCTTAAGGGCCTTCATAAAATCCTTCTTTCTAATAAAAAATACTAACCCACACCATGGGTTAGTATAAAAATAACCACATAGTGCCTGCCTATGTGGTAAACTATGATGAGCCACATAGATACAATTCAGTTCATCAAAAACTGGGTTGTATCCATGGAATGTCCAAGTTTACAACCTATCTATGCCAGCTTTGCCAGTTCATATATAATGTATTTGTTGTAGACATGGACCTTGCCCCTTTCTTTAAATTGATTTTATCATACCATCTTTAACAGTAGAGTCAAGTCTCAATTCATGATTAAGGATGGTTTAACCCTAATACAATTTATTTTTATGCTATGATTTATATGCTTATACTTCACTAAGGAGTGATTGAATGTCTTTTGATGGATTTTTTACGCATGTGATGGTGGAAGAGCTTCGGCAACAATTATTAATGGGTCGAATTCATAAAATATATCAGCCGTTTGAACAGGAATTACATATGCAGATTCGAGCCCAAGGCAAAAATTCGCGCTTGGTAGCATCGATTCATCCCGTCTATTATCGCCTCCATCTAAGTCAGGAACGCCCGGCTAATCCCCAAAAAGCGCCCATGTTCAACATGCTATTACGTAAACATATCGAAAATTCAACCATTCTCGATATTCGTCAAGTCGACAACGATCGGATTGTAATCTTTGAACTGAGCGGTCGAGATGAATTAGGCGACCGACGGCCTTATCAACTGATTTTTGAATTAATGGGTCGCCATTCAAATATCGTTCTCGTTGATAGCCAGAAACAAGTGATTATTGATTGTATCAAACATGTACCCGCTTCGCTGAATTCATACCGGATTCTACAGGCCGGGGCCAACTATCGATTTCCACCGAGCCAGGATCAACAAGAGAATATTCTTGCTATGTCAGAAGACGACTTATTAACCTTCGCCCTCAAACATGGCGAAACGATCAAAGCAGGCAAAGCAAATCAGGTCATTCAAGGCTTAGGCAGAGAAGGAAAGCAGCAATTAAGCTATTGGCTACAAGCGCAAGCCTTTAGCCCCTACCGCGCTTTGCAAGCCTTTCGCCAACAAGTTCAAGATGGCCAACCTACTTTGTACTTAGACCGAACTAAACCTCTGTATTATTTGATGGCCCTAGATTATTTAGAGGAAGCTGGTCAAGGCTTCGATTCCTTATCAAGCCTGGTCGATCGTTACTATCAACACCGGGTCCACCATGACCGCGTTCAGCAACTTTCAGGCGATATCTTACAAACGATCAAACAAGTCTTGAACAGAAATCACAACAAATTGGAAAAACTTAACAAAGATCGTCAAATAGCAGCGAACGCTGAAAACTATCGCATCGCTGGAGAACTGCTAGCCGCCTATGCCCATGATATTCATAAAGGAGAAAGTTCAGTCTCCTTACCTAATTATTATCAAGATAACGAGCCCTTAGAGATTACCCTCGATGTTCGTAAATCTGCCATCGAGAACAGCCAAGCCTATTTCAAACGCTATGCCAAGTACCGGGATTCCTTAAAATATATTGACCGTCAAAAAGCGATCACTCAAGCTGAAAATGCCTACCTTGAAGGGATTCTCCTCCAAGTCGAACAGGCTGACTTGACTGATATTGAAGATATCAAAGATGAACTCATTGAACAACATTATTTACGGCGTAAGAAATCTTCAATTAAAAAACGCGCTCAAACCGGATCCCAACCTCGTCACTTTAAATCCTCAGATGGGGATGACATCTATGTGGGACGGAATAATCGGCAAAATGATGAGCTTAGTCTTAAGAAAGCCAATAAGCAATTTTGGTGGTTACATAGCAAGGATATTCCGGGCGCCCATGTCATAATTGCCAATAGTCAACCAAGTTCGACAAGTTTTCAAGAAGCGGCTGCCATTGCTGCCTATTTCTCCCGGGCTAAAGACTCAGCCAATGTCCCAGTTGATGCGGTACAGGTTAAACATCTGCGCAAGCCCAATGGGGCAAAGCCTGGCTTTGTCATTTATGAAGGACAGACCACTTATTATGCCACACCCGAAAGCGAATTGATTCAACGACTTGAACAAATTGAGTAGCTCTAATTCAAAAAGCCAAACTCCATGGATGTCATTCATCACGGAGCTTGGCTTTCTTCTATTTAATGATTAATACTTTTATTGTTCAAAAGCTTGAGTTAATTGAGGAACGACTTGTTTCTTCCGAGAAACCACTCCTGGCAAACTAATTGCTTGATCTGAAATTTGACCCGCAAAAGCTTTCTCAACGAATTCAGCATCTTTACCTTGGACCAATCCTAAGGAAGTCGATTCCAAAATATCAGTAATCACTAATAAGGATAAGTCATAGTTGTAAACGTCCATATCCGCTTTCATTTGGGTTAATAAAGCATCTTTACGGGTTAGAATATCGTCGAAGCCAACAACATTGACTTGAGAGACGCGGACATTACGCCCTGCCATGGTGAAGTTCTTTGCATCACCATTCACTATATCTGCCTCTGACTTACTGTCTAAATTGGTTCCAGATTTCAATAGTTCGAGACCATATTCTTCTAAGTTCACATCGGCAATCTTAGCCAATTCCACAGCCGCATCTTTATCTTGATGAGTTGAGGTTGGAGACTTAAAGAGTAAGGTGTCAGAAATAATCGCGGAAAGCATCAAGCCAGCAATCGCTTGCGGAATATCAAAATCGTGTTCCTTGAAGAGCTTGTATAATATTGTTGATGTACAGCCAATCGGTTCTGCTCGATAATAAAGAGGTTGCGCTGTCTCAAATCCTTGAATACGGTGGTGGTCAACCACGTAATCAACTTGAACTTGACCCAGGTCCTCTACCGATTGTTGGGGTTCATTATGGTCTACTAAAGCCACATGATTAACTTCTTGGCTGACTTGACTCACAACCCGCGGAGCTTCACAGTTGAATTTCTTCAAAGCAAAGGCTGTTTCATCATTCACAGGACCTAAAGCAACGGGTTCAGCTTCTTCGCCTGATTTCTCTAGAAAATAACTCATTGCAATAGCTGCACTGATTGCGTCGGTATCCGGATTTTTATGGCCAAATACTAAAAATTTTGTCATTCTTATGCCTCCTAAATTAATTTACATACATATTTTACACTATTTAGTCCCCGATGAAAACTTAAGAAATATTCTCACTTTGCTTTAGGACCATTAAAGGATCAGTCGTAAAGGCAATGACTTGACCCAATTGGGCAAGCTCAGTCAGGTTTGAACCATTGCTTAAACGTTCTGACAAAGGAACATCAGCTTGGCTCAAGTAAACATCTTGTCCAGTATCGCCCAAGACCCTGACTTGATCTATAGGTTGATATAATGGGCTGGCATAGAGCACACGATGAGGATCTCGTTTCAATTCCTTTAAGAGGAGTAAGCCCCGTCCGCCTCTTTTGGTTAGCGGGATAATCTCCGGCTTAAATTGTTTAATATGTCCCTTTTGAGTGAATATCATGACACTGGTTTGCTGATTACTTGGATTGATGACGGTGCTAGCGATGATATAGTCATCTTGCTTAAGATTGATTGCCTTGACACCCTTGGCCTTTGGTCCATATAGAGAAACTTCGACTAAGGGGTAGCGGATGGCATAAGATCGATGGGTTAATATCAAGACTTCTTGGTCGTCCTCAGCCTTAACCCGATCAGCGGAAACTAATTGGTCGCCTGAATTTAAGACCATGGCTTGACTGGTCCGTGACTTGTAACTTCGATAGGTTGTTAAATCACTTAGCTTAATCCGTTTGGTCATCCCTTGCTGACTGGTTAATAATAGTTCATCTTCGATGGGGTGAGTGGTCTCTTTTTCCGGATCTTCAATGCCACCAACACCGACAAAGGCCGCTAAAATATTTTCATTCTCTGCCAATATATAGTGCTGGGAAAGATGGACCCCAATATCTTTCCATTTAATTTCAGGGAGTTCATAGACAGGAATATGGATATAATTGCCTTGAGTCGTGATCATAACTAAGGCATCGTAGGTCGACAAGACTTGGGCAAAGATCAGCTGATCCAAATCTGCCACACCAATACTATCTATATCTGATGACTGATAGGATCTAAGGCTGGTCCGTTTGTAATAACCATTCTTGGTCACGGTGACCACCACCGATTCCTCGGTCACTAAAAGACTAGTATCCACCGAGATTTCTTCAACCTCTTCTTCTACTTGAGTCAGGCGTGGACTGCCATAACGCTTCTTAATATCCTTTAATTCATCAATTAAGACTTTATTGAGCACTTTCTCATGACTTAGAATTTGTTGGTACATCATTAAGCGCTCATTGAGTTCCAAGCGTTCGTTCTGTAAATCAACAATATCGGTATTGGTCAGACGATACAGTTGTAAATTGACGATTGCTTCGGCTTGTTGAGCGGTAAAATCGAAATTCTTTTGAAGATTCTCTTTTGCATCCTGCTTGTTCTGGCTAGCTCGAATCACTTGAATGACTTCATCTAAGATCGAAACCAGTCGAATTAATCCATCAACAATATGAAGCCGTTTGCTGTCGACTTTCTGTTGATATTGGGTCCGGCGTCGGATAACTTCTTGGCGATGACCTAAGTAGGCCTGCAAGAGTATAGGTAGACTGGCCTGAATCGGTCGATTCTCGTGGATGGCCACCATATTAAAGTTATAATTCATTTGTAAATCAGTATTCTTTAATAAGTAATTCAAAATACCGTCACTATCGGCATCCCGTTTTAATTCGACAACAATTCTTAGTCCCTTGCGGTCAGATTCATCGCGCACTTCAGCAATCCCTTCAATCTTACCTTGCAAGCGAATTTCGTCGATCCGTTGGATTAATTTCAATTTATTGACCTCATAAGGCAATTCGGTCGCTACAATCTGTGACTTATTACCACGAAGGGGTTCAATCTCGGTCTTGGCACGCATTACCACTTTGCCTCGACCAGTCCGATAGACTTCGGCTAAGTCTTTAGCGCCCATGATAATGGCTCCAGTAGGAAAATCAGGCCCTTTGATAAATTTCAATAAGTCAGCTAACTTACATGTCGGATGTTGCAAAAGATAGATAAGGGCATCAATCACTTCGCTTAAATTATGCGGTGGAATATCGGTAGCATAGCCGGCTGAAATACCGGTGGCCCCATTGACTAAGAGATTAGGGAATTTCGCCGGTAAAACAACAGGCTCTTCTAAACTATCATCAAAGTTTAGCGCGTGATCGACGGTCTCCGCATCAATATCTTCTAAGAGTTCTGCAGCAATCGCAGTCAAACGAGCTTCAGTATAACGCATGGCCGCAGCAGGGTCACCATCCATCGACCCGTTATTCCCATGCATATCAATTAAGGGTTCTCGGTTCTTCCATGATTGACTCATCCGGACCATGGCATCATACACGGAAGTGTCCCCATGAGGATGATAATTCCCAATCACGTTCCCAACCGTCTTCGCCGATTTACGATAAGGATGATCCTGGGTATTGCGATCTCGATACATCGCATAAAGTATTCGACGTTGAACCGGCTTCAACCCATCACGGATATCTGGCAAAGCCCGGTCTTGAATAATATATTTTGAATACCGACCAAAACGGTCTCCAATCACATTGGAGAAAGACATTTCTTGAATATTTTCTTGATGCGCAGGCATTATTCATCCTCCTCCCCAAATAAGTTCAGCTGAAGATCCACCGGCTGAATAGCTTCTGGAGTCGATTCATCTTCGATTTGAGCCGTAATCTTCTCTGTGGCATCCTGGCTCTTGGCATTCAACAAGGTATCCTCTTCATCTAAGGTAAATTTGACATGTTCTTCAATCCATTGTCTCCGCGGATCAACTTTTGCCCCCATTAAGGTGGTCAAGCGTCTTTCAGACATAGCCATATCTTCAATCGTTACTCTGATTAACAAGCGACTTTCTGGATTCATAGTTGTTTCCCACAATTGTTCAGCATTCATTTCTCCTAAACCTTTGTATCGTTGCAATTGATAGCCTTTACCGACTAATTTAATTTTGTCGGTCAGTTCTTCATCCGTCCAGGCATATTCAATCACTTCTTTCTTACCCTTGCCCTTAGATACTTTGTATAAGGGCGGCATAGCCAGATAAACTCGACCCGCCTCCAGCAATGGCTTCATATATCGATAAAAGAAAGTCAATAATAAAACCTGAATGTGAGCCCCATCAGTATCCGCATCCGTCATAATAATAATCTTGTCATAATTCGCATCAGCCAAATTAAAATCAGCCCCTACGCCAGCGCCGATTGTATAAATCATGGTATTAATCTCTTCATTCTTCATAATATCTTGGATTGATGCTTTTTCAGTATTAATGACCTTGCCACGCAGAGGTAATATCGCTTGATACCGCCGGTCGCGACCTAATTTAGCTGAGCCACCAGCCGAATCTCCTTCGACCAAATATAATTCATTCTTACTCGTGTCTTTTGACTGAGCTTTGGTTAATTTACCAGAAATTAAGCGTTCTTGCTGAGACTTCTTACTACCAGATCGGGCAGCATCCCGAGCCTTACGGGCAGCTTCGCGGGTCTCCCGAGCGCGGATGGCTTTCTTTAGAATCATTTGAGAGAAATTGCCATTCTCATTTAAATACAAGGTCAGAAATTCATAAATCGCATTATCCACCAGTGACCGCGCCTTAGGAGTTCCTAGTTTCTCTTTGGTTTGCCCTTCAAATTGCAGATATTGTTCGGGAACCCGAATTGAGATAATGGCGGTTAAGCCTTCCCGTACATCAGATCCTTCTAAATTTCTGTCTTTATCTTTCAAGAGGCCAACTTTTCGCGCGTAATCGTTGAAAGCTTTGGTCATGCCGGATTTTAGACCTGTTTCATGACTTCCTCCCCCACTTGTTCGGACATTATTGGCGAAAGAAAGAATGGTTTCTGAATAACCGTCATTATATTGAAAGGCAAAGTCAATTTCGAAACCGTCTACTTCTGTCGAGAACAGGCCAATTTCCCCTAAGACTTCTTTTTCTTCATTTAAATAGCCAATGAAATCCCCTAATCCTTGGTCATAATGGAAGACTTCAGCTTTAAATGATCCTGCTTCTTCCGCGGGTTGACGGCGGTCTTCAATCGAGATGGTCAGATCTTTCAGTAAAAAAGCCGATTCGCGAATTCTCTCTTTGATGACTTCATAATCGACGGTCCGCTTACCAAAGACTTCTGCATCAGGCATAAAACGAACCTGAGTACCATGAACCTTCTTATTATTGATCTTGGTTTTGACGAGTTTGCCTTGGGGATGGCCACCATTCTTAAAGGTCATGCGATAATTATAGCCATCCCGTTGAACATCCACTGTTAACCAAGACGATAAGGCGTTAACCACGCTGGCCCCCACCCCATGGAGACCACCAGCAGATTTATAGCCGCCTTGACCAAATTTACCACCAGCATGAAGGATGGTGAAGATGACTTGGATAGTCGGCACGCCAGATTCGTGCTGACCAATCGGCATCCCCCGACCATTATCAGCTACTTCAATACTCCCATCCTCATGGAGAATTACTTGGATCGAATCGGCAAAGCCGGATAAGACCTCATCGACTGCATTATCTACAATCTCATAGATGAGATGGTGTAAGCCTCGTTGATCCGTTGAACCAATATACATACCTGGACGTTTACGAACTGCGTCCAGGCCTTCTAGTATTTGAATGGCGTCATCATTATAGCTATTCAGCGTGTTATCGACTACCATGGAGTCACTCCTACTCAGTCATTAAATTTACCTTATTTAGCAAAAAGGTATGAATTTCTTATAGTTTTTATTTATTTATGAAGTACTTTTTATGTCAATATGATAAAATGATACCATACTAAGGAGGGTCTTATGAATACTAATTTTAATTTTTCATTTTTAGGTCTAATTTTTATCTTATTGTCCTATTTGTTAGGCTCTGTGCCAACTGGGGTTTGGTATTCCTTAGCCAACCATAAAATTGATATCCGTCATCTAGGCAGCGGGAACAGCGGATCAACAAATATTGGTCGCAACTTTGGCCTCAAGGCTGCTGTAATTGTAGCCTTAATCGATGTGCTTAAAGGCTGGATCCCCGTATCATTAGCGAGTTTGTTCTTTAAAGACCAGCCAGAAATTATAATCTTTACCGCCTTAGCCTGTGTCATTGGCCATGCCTACCCTGTCTTTGCCAATTTCAAAGGAGGTAAGATGGTGGCTACTTCGATCGGGGCTTTGTTGGCCATTAATTTCCCGTTAGCCCTCGCCCAAGTGATTTGTCTGTTCTTAATTTTATATGTGACGAGTTTGATGAGTTTCTCGGCTTTACTAAGCTATGGGGCCGCTACCCTTTATATTATCATTTCTCATCCCTTATCCGTCTTTAAACTTGGTTTCTTCGTCATCTATTTATTAATGGTTTACCGTCACCGAGCCAATATTCAACGCTTGAGAACCGGACAAGAACCGATGATTTCTTGGGGATTGGCCTATCATCGTCAACTCGGTTTCTTAGATGGTTTCTTGCGCAAAATCCAAGAGATGATTAAGAAACGTAATTAATCCGTCATACATGAAGAAACGCGAGACTGCCAGAAATGGTCGCCTCGCGCTTTTTTAATATTCATCCATGACAAAATCCATGGTATAGCTATGATTCATCATTTCGTGGGGCTTAGCTAGGCGAATGCCTTGTTTGTGCACTAAGTTCCCATCACTGGCTTCATCATCGGCAATACCCGCCCAAGGTTCTAAGCAGACAAAAGGCGAAAAGGTCGGATAAGTAGACCAAATTCCTAGCCATTCCATTTGATGGGGTTTGAGGATAACCCGGGCATGATTCTCTGGATCATGGAGGGTCACTGAAGTTTGTTGACCAATTTGATAGATAATTGCATCTTGTTTGAAATCAAGGTGCTTCAACTCATGATAGCCGGCTTTCTCATATTTGGCCCGCCGTTGCCGGGTCAAGCCCTTTCGATTTAAAGGAATACGCAAATAATGCCCTTCTGGTTGAATTTCAATCGCCACCTGATCAAATTCTTCTTGACCCCGAATATTGCGCCGATGCGCTACGTTGAAAGCCGGATGGGCGCCAATACTATAATACAAATCATGTTTCTCAGAAGGATTTAGGACTTCATAAGACACCGTAATTTGATTATAAAAGAGGATATATGAAATTTGTAAAGAGAATTCAAATGGATAATACTGCAGGGTTTCCGCCGAATTCTTCAAATAGAAGCTCGCCGAATGAGATAAGACATTCTGCACGATAAACTCTAAGTCACGCGCAAATCCATGACGGCCTAATTGATATTCCATTCCTTGATAAGTATAACTATTATCCTTAAAGGTCCCTACATTGGGAAATAAGACTGGACTCGACCGATTCCAATGTTTGGGATCGGCCTGCCAGATAAACTCATGGCCGGAATCTTTATGAATAATTGACTGGATTTCTGCCCCCATTTCGCTAATGGTCACCATTAGCTCTTTGTTTTCAAGAATGATCACCTGCAAGCCTCCTGTTTTTATAAAATATAGTGACTTAAGTCTCTATTTTCGATAATGTTTTCTAATTTGTTCTCAACATAAGATTGATTAATCTCTATCTCGCCCATCTGCATATCAGTGGCTTCGAATAATAAATCTTCCAAAAGCGTTTCAAGAATGGTGTGTAAGCGACGGGCACCAATATTATCATTCTCCTGGTTGAGTTTGACGGCATAGCGTGCCATGGTGGTAATCGCATCATCCGTGAAGCGCAAATCAACCCCATCGGTCGTCAGTAAAGCTTGATATTGTTTAACCAAAGCATTCTCCGGTTCAGTTAAGATACGCCGGAAATCTTCCTCTTTAAGATCTTCTAGGTGAACCCGAATCGGGAAACGCCCTTGCAATTCAGGGATCAAATCGGAAGGTTTAGACACATGGAAAGCTCCCGAACCAATAAAGAGAATATGGTCCGTTTGAATAATACCATATTTCGTTTGAATGGCACTGCCCTCAACAATTGGCAAAATGTCACGCTGCACCCCTTGGCGGCTAACTTCGCCCGAATTTTGACCTTGAGAAGCTATCTTATCCATCTCATCGATAAAAATAATACCAGAAGATTCGGCTAAGGCAAGGGCTTTTTGATGAATATCGTCTTGGTTGACCAACTTATCCGCTTCTTCTTCGGTTAATAATTTCAGCGCTTCTTTGACCGTCACAGTGCGTTCAATCTTCTTCTTTGGTTTAAAAGCATTGAGCGAATCTTGTAAATCCATCATTTGTTCCATGGCTGGATTGAGGCTGGTCATTTGTAATTTCTTCTCATCTAGCTGAATCGTCACTTCGGTATTATCCAATAGACCCTGCCGGATTTGTTGCCGGATTTGTCGACGGGTCGCTGCAATTTCATCGGTCACTTCTTCCTCTTCTTCTTGAACCCCTTCACCGCCAAATTGCTTAAACATCTCAGTCAAACCACCCAGTCCAGCTGGCACATTCGGCGTCGCTTTAGCCTTCTTACGACCGGGTTTTAGTGCTTTAGCCAACCGCTCGATGGCTAGATTCTCAGCTTGATCGCGGACTTCTTCATGCTTTTGTTTCTTAATGATGCGAATCGCATTCTCCACCAAATCACGAACCATGGATTCCACATCTCGACCGACATAACCGACTTCTGTATACTTGGTGGCTTCAACTTTAATAAACGGAGCTTGAGCAATATCAGCTAGACGTCGGGCAATCTCTGTCTTTCCGACCCCCGTGGGGCCAATCATAAGTAGGTTCTTAGGTTTAACTTCCTTTTGCATTTGAGCATCCAGTTTCAAGCGGCGGATCCGATTTTGTAAGGCAATGGCAACGGATTTCTTCGCGGCATCTTGACCAATAATATATTTATTGAGTTCGGCAACAATTTTTCTTGGACTTAATGACATATCATCCCTCCTAGTCAAAAGATTCTACTAGAATCTGATTATTGGTATAGACATCAATTTCGCTAGCAATTGTCAATGCTTGGCGGGCAATTTCAGCTGCAGATAGGGTTTCAGAATTACGTACTAAGGCTCGAGCAGCCGCTAAAGCATAATTCCCACCCGAACCAATAGTCAAGATTCCATCATCGGGACTAATGATCTCACCCGTCCCACTCACTAAGAGTAATTCCTCCTGGTTCATCACAATCAGTAAGGCTTCGAGCTTCTGCAGACTACGGTCCGTCCGCCACTGTTTGGCTACTTCGACGGCGGCACGAGAAAGCTGTCCGTTATATTGTTTAAGCTTATCTTCAAACATTTCTGATAGGGTAATGGCATCGGCCACACCCCCAGCAAAGCCAATCACAACTTGATCGTTATAGATTCGTCGTAATTTCTTAGCACCTTGTTTCATAATCACCGTCTCACCGAGGGTAACTTGACCATCCCCAGCCATCGCGAGTTGGTTATTTTTCTTTACGGCACAGATTGTTGTCATAAATCACTATCCTTCTTTCTTTGTCTTTGGGCCCGCGGATGCGCTGCCAAATATGATTTCCGCAGTTCTTGTTTAGAGATATGGGTATAGATCTGACTGGAACTCAAATCTTCGTGGCCTAATAATTCTTGGACACTACGTAGATCAGCCCCATGATTTAATAAATGGGTGGCAAAGGTGTGTCTCAATTTATGTGGATGAATTTGTAGATGTAAAGCACTGCGCTCGACGATACTCTGGAGAATATAGCGGACTTGTTGGGCTTGAATCGGTAGTCCCTTATCTGACAAGAATACGGTATGATTGTCTGGGTCCGGCTTGTGAGCTAATAATTGTGGTCTTAAAGTATCGATATATTCTTGAAGTCTAGCCATGGCTTGATCCCCTACTGGAACAATCCGCTCTTTATTACCTTTACCAATAACGCGAACCAGCTGAACGTGGAAATCCAACTGATTTAATTGTAATTGACAGAGTTCACTAACCCGCATCCCTGTCGCATAAAACAGCTCCAAAATTGCCAAGTCCCTTGACTTATAAGCATAATCCACCTGGTCGAAACTTGCAAACAATGCTTCCATTTCATCTTCATAGAAAAAGTCGGGCAAGTGTTGCTTTTTGACTTGAAATTGAATCAAATCTACTGGATTATCTTGGATCAGGTCCTGACTCAAAGCATAACGAAAAAATGAGCGTAAAGTCGAGAGATGACGGGCAATCGAAGTCCGTTGCATCCCCTTCTCACTGAGATGGGCCAAATAAAGTCGGATATCTTGATAGGCGATCTCTTGCAGTTCTCCGCCACCCGATCCGCGAAGAAAGTCATGGAACTGACTTAGATCCTTCTGATAGGCTTCGACCGTCCGTTCAGAATAGCGCCGTTCAACCCGAAGATAGTTAATAAAATCATGAATATAATGATCCATCTCGATTAGACCCACTCCTTAAATCTGTCTACTATCTTATCATATTCTGACAGAAATCACAGGAAATTTCTGTGAATCTAAGAAGAAGGATTTTATTTTCAAAGGCAGTCTTATCCCGGTTCATCAAGTTAGAAATATGATTTTGAAAAATAAGAAAAACCGCTAAATTCGCTATCAAACGAATCTAACGGAAATCAAGAATCAAAATATAAGTAGGAGGCAAAATTCAATGCTTATGCCGTTTGTATAAAATTATAGCTTCAGTGCTAATAAGTGTAGTTACTAAAATAATGAGAAAAGCAGTCAAATACCACTGAGGATTAAATGGCGTCCCTGTAAACATATCCGAAAAAAATCTAAAGGCAAAAATCACTAATAGACCCCATAACATTTTATTGAGCGCGGATTTCCACACAGTATTTCCTCCTCATGTTGTTTAAAAATTATACACAGTGGCTAGATTTTAATGATGGCTCTGAAATTTGTGCCAAAGCTCTTGTCCTAATTTAAATACTACAGCAAAAAGAACGATTAATCCAATTCCTAGTAAAAACCAATTTTGATGGCAGATTTAACAATCAACATAGCCACCGTTAAACCTAAAAAAGTGTACATAAAAAGGCGATTGATTTGTTCAATCGCCTTCATCGATATAGCAACGCTCATTGACAAAGAGCCAAAGTCAATTTATTAATTTAGCAAATCTTCTTTATAATCACAATGGCTACATACGACTTGACTGCCCTTGCGGCTGACTTTCTCTACTAAGTAGTGCTCACATTTCGGACAGTTACGACCAATCGGTTTATCCCAAGAAGCGAAATCGCAGTCAGGATATCGACTACATCCATAGAAAATTCGATTCTTCGCTGATTTGCGTTCCACAACATCGCCTTGGCCACATTTTGGACAGGTAACGCCTATCTTCTTAACAATCGCTTCGGTATGCCGACAATCAGGGAAATTAGAACATGCATAGAATTTGCCAAAGCGGCCGATCTTAATCACCATATCGCTACCACATTCGGGACATTTGAATCCAGCAGGTTCATCTTTAATTTCAATCTTATCCATTTGATTTTCTGCCTTATCCAATTCATCTGCAAATGGCTGATAGAATTGATCGAGGACAGCTACCCACTCACGTTTACCAATTTCAATATCATCGAGCTGTTGCTCCATTTCAGCGGTAAAGTCGGTGTTTACAATATCCGGGAAATACTCTTTCATGATACTGTTGACAATCTCACCTAATTCAGTCGGTTCGAAGCGCTTGGCAACCATTTTGACATAGTATCTTTTACGAAGTGTTTCTAAGGTTGGCGCATAGGTTGAAGGTCGACCGATTCCTAATTCTTCCAGAGTTTTTACCAGGCTGGCTTCATTGTACCGAGCTGGCGGTTGGGTAAAATGTTGTTCCCCTTCCATTGATACAGCTTTAACCAGATCGCCTTGAGCCAGTTCTGGCAGAATATTATCCTTGGGTTTACTAAAGTGATAGACCTTTAAGAAACCTTCAAATTTAATTCTTTGACCGTTAGCGCGGAATTGGACGCCATTTTGTTCAATATCTGCTCGAACCGTATCAAAGACGGCGTCTGCCATCTGACTAGCTACAAAACGAGCCCAAATTAAAGAATACAATCGCAACTGATCTTTGCTTAATTTATCAGCAATTTGGTCAGGAGCCAGCTTGACATCCGAAGGACGAATCGCCTCATGGGCATCTTGAGCCCCTTTTTGATGCGTTCCACCTTGACCAGGTCCTTGATACTCGGCACCATAGTTCTCCTTAATATAGGCTTGAGCTGCGGTCTTGGCATTGGCCGAAATTCGCGTCGAATCAGTACGCATGTAAGTGATTAGACCGACCGATCCTTTACCTAGGTTGATCCCTTCATAAAGCTGTTGAGCAATCATCATCGTCTTGCCGGTTCTGAAGTTCAATCGATTCGAAGCCTCTTGTTGAAGGGTTGAAGTAGTAAAAGGAGCTAAAGCTTTCCGTTTACGTTCTTTTTCCACCAGATTCTTGACTTCGAATGTTTCTTTTAGCTTTAATTTCTCTTCAATCTTCTTAACATCTGCTTCAGACTTCAAATCAACCTTCTCACCATCTAGACCATAGAAATTGGCCTCGAATTGGCTCCGGCCTTTCTTAAATTTAATGGGTAGGGTCCAATATTCTTCCGGTTTGAAGTTTCGAATCTCTTCTTCACGGTCAATAATAATCTTAAGCGTGGTCGATTGTACCCGGCCAGCACTCAAGCCTCGTTTAACTTTCTTCCATAATAATGGCGAGATGGAATAGCCCACAATGCGGTCCAAGATGCGTCGGGCTTGTTGAGCATTGACCAAATCGTAGTCAATTTGTCTCGGTTGTTTAAAAGCTTCTTTAACGGCTTCTTTGGTAATTTCATTGAAGACGACTCGATTTTTACTCGTCTCATCTAAAGACAATAAATGATTCAAATGCCAAGCAATGGCTTCCCCTTCACGGTCCGGGTCGGCTGCCAGATAGACGTGTTCTGCTTTATTGGCTAGTTTCTTTAACTCTTTAACCGTATCGCCGCGTCCCCGAATCGTGATATAGTCAGGTTCAAATTGGTGTTCCAAATCGACACCCATTCTACTCTTAGGTAGATCACGCAAATGACCCTTACTGGCCACCACTTTATAATTTCTTCCTAGATATTTATCGATTGTTTTGGCTTTGGTGGGAGACTCAACAATCACTAAGTTTTTATAGGCCAATGAGTCCCATCCTTTCTACTATATATTTGAAATTGCCCCTATATTAGATGAAAGTTAAAGATCTGTCAAACTCTTTTTATTAATTTATTCCTGATCTACTTTCAAATAGCCTTGCCGGTACAATAAGGAAGAGAGTTCATCTAATACTTGTTCTACCGATAGGATGGGGCAAGCACCGGCCTCAATCAATTGGTTACATCCTTGGGCTTGTTTATCAGTAATTCGCCCCGGAAGCGCCATCACTTCCCGATTGGCTTGTAAGGCAAAGTTAGCCGTAATTAAGCTCCCACTCCGCTTGGCAGCTTCAATCACCAAGGTTACCGGCGCGATACCCGCTAATAAGCGATTGCGCATAATAAATTGATGCTTCCGTGCAGGCCAATCGGGTAAGAATTCACTCAGAACCAAATGTTTGGCCCGCAGATGATCTGCTAGCGACTGATGAGCGCTTGGATATATCTTGTCCCAACCCGAGGGAATGATTGCAATGGTCGATTGATCTTGATAACTCAATGCCGTTTGATGGACACAGGCATCAATCCCCTTTGCTAGTCCAGAGACACATACCCAGCCACACTCAATGATTGATTGGACAAGTCTCTGGCAAATTTCCTGACCATAGGACGTAATCTGCCTTGTGCCCACGATACTAATCAGTGGTTTAGCTAAGATAGGCAAGCAACCCTGATAATACATAATCAAAGGAGGTTGATTAATTTCATACCATAGTTTCGGATAGGCTGGTTCACCAATCATGAGCGATTGAGCTTGCCAACTTCTTAGCAGCGACCAAGCAGAGAATTGACTCACTTGTTTAATCTTATCTAAGCATTGCAGATCAGCTCTAAAGAACTGATACAAACGCTGTATAAAGCAGGGAAAGAAGCTTTCGCCATTGGTTTCTTGCCTTATCCGCCACTGCCAATAATTATAGCGAGACTTATAAGAGAAACCAGTCATTTGCATTAAGATAAGTTCTTCCTTTAAAGAAATATTCATTTGATATCACCCAAAGGGACAGATACACACTCATCCTAACAAGATCGAGTCAGATATTAATCATTGCCGAATGATTTTACCGGTGCGAAACTTCGCCGGTGGATTGGACAGGGTCCAAAGTCCTTAAGGGCTTGCATATGATGGGCCGTTCCGTAACCCACATTATGCTTGAAATCATAGTGTGGGTATAGTTGGTCGAATTCACCCATTAAGCGATCACGATATTCTTTAGCCAATATCGCGGCTGCGGCAATCGATACTGATCTTTGATCCCCTTTAATCATCGAAGTCTGCGGAATCGGACTGTTTAATTCCATGGCATCAATTAATAAGTGATCAGGTTTTAACTTTAACTGATTGAGAGCTGATAACATAGCTAATTTACTTGCTTGATAAATATTTACTTGATCAATGACATCATTATCGACCACCCCATAAGCATAATCTAAGGCAATCTCCTGGATGGCATGTTCCAATTTCTGACGTTTCTTAGCATTCAGTCTTTTAGAATCATCAATCCCGATTAAAGACTCAACATCTCGGGGTAAAATAACTGCCGCCGCTACCACAGGACCAGCCAACGGGCCCCGACCAACTTCATCTAGGCCTGCAATCCAATTGATTCCTTCGTTATAGAGTTTAAATTCAAGTTCTTGTCTTTTTGAATGTTCTTCTTTTAATTTAATTAACTCTTTAATTGATTTAATACGTTGATCTACTAATTTAGATACACCTTTACGCGAATCCTTCCTGAAAGTTGCAAGTCTTGGATCGTCAAGGCGATTAATTTGGACAAGAATTTCTTTAATTTCTTTAATCGTCGCCATAGGTCACCCGGTCTAGTGTTAGCTGCCCCAATTTTAATTGTCGGTAGTCTTGGATAATTTTTTGACTAGCTTGGTCATAATCATCTTTAAAGCCTAACTTCTCAGTCAATAGTAGCAATAAATCGACGGTCGATAATTGTTCTATCTCTGACTGATTTACTTTATAAGTCTCTGCTAAGCGCTGGGGAGCATACTTCACCAAGGTCTCAAGCAAATAAAGCGCCAAATCATCATGGTATAACAAGTCATCTTTAATCGCTCCGGTAATCGCTAATTTTATCCCTACGGCCGGATCATCGAATTTAGGCCAGAGAATCCCTGGCGTGTCCAAGAGTTCGAATTCTTTAGCAAACTTGAGCCAGCGTTGTTTTTTGGTAACTCCGGGTTTATTTCCGGTAATCGCTTGATTCTTACCGACGAATCGATTGATTAAAGTTGATTTTCCTACATTAGGGATTCCCAGAATCATTAAGCGAATCGGTCGGTCTTTAATTCCCTTTAGACTTCTTTGTTCAAACACCGGTGCCATTTGATCTTTAATCGCTTGTTGTAGATGCTTAAGGCCTCGATTATGTTGGGAGTCAATGGCAATCGCTTGTCGCCCTTGTTCTTGAAAATATTCAATCCACGTTTGGTTCAACTTTGCTTCGGCCATATCCGCTTTATTTAAGACCAGAATATTGGGTTTTGAACCAATAATTTCTTCAACTACGGGGTTTTGACTGGATTGGGGAATTCGAGCATCCACCATTTCTAGCACAACATCCACTAATTGCATTTTTTCTTTAGCTTCACGTTGCGCTTTGGCCATGTGTCCCGGAAACCATTGAATAGTTCGTGCCATCTCTTTCATCCTCTCTTAATCTGCATAAAATATTACCTGTGAAATAAATTTAATGAATCAATCAGCCAATTCTGCAAAACTATGTCTTAAAGCCATCGACTGAAACCGACCAGAATTAGCTACGCTTCAGCATACATCATAAAAAAGATCCACCTCTCTTCTCCTAGTCGCCAGCTTAACGATTCGGTCTGAAGCGTGGATCTGATAAAATTTTAAGCTTACTTAGGCTTCGCTATCAACCTAGCGAGCTAATCCCTTAATGCGATTTTGCTTAAGTAATTATATTGCAAATGATAAATTTCATTAGCCGAAACTTTAGGCTGCCTCTTGCTCTTTTTCTTGTCCAGCATATTCATTGAGAATTTCAACAGCCTTTTCATACTGTTTATCATGAGTTTCTAAGTAATCACGAATCTGTTCCGTCAGAATTTGAGTGGTTTCTCCTTCAACTTGACCTGTCTCTTTTAAATCGTGGTCTTTTTGGAAGACTTTCACTGCAGCTTCCATCTGTTCATCAAAGTATTTCTTTGGCTCTTTCAGATAACCTAAAGCTTCTAGACTCAATCCCAAGCTTTCAACCTCTGGACTGACTTCACCCAGTTTCAAAGTGCTTTCAGGATTAATCAATATAGCTGTTTCAACTGGGGCAGCTTCGACCTGATCGGTCGGTTCAATCCCGGTCTCATGAATCCAGGTTCCTGAAGGTAGCAACCATTTGGCAAAGGTGATTTTCAGTTCTCCCAGACTATTACTGTTGGTGAAGGTTTGGACAGATCCTTTACCAAAGGTAGTTACCCCAACAATCGGTGCCTTGGTATTTTCTTTAATCGCTCCAGTTAGGATTTCGCTGGCACTGGCCGATCCTTCGTTGACCAAGAGGACATAAGGTTCACTAATTTGGAAATCGCCATAATCCTTATCACTGGCTTGATAGGAGATCGCCTTAGCCTGCCCTTCTTGCATTTGCATAATAACATCGCCATCCTTTAGAAACATGTTGGAGATTTCTAAGGCTTGGTCTAGCAGTCCACCAGGATTGTAACGCAAGTCAAAGACAAAGCGCTTGGCTCCTTTTTGTCTCAATTGTTCGACAGTTTCGACCAACTCATCATAGGTTGTGCCATTGAACTGGCTAATCTTAATCTTGCCGATTTCTTTATCTTGGCGATCGATTTCACCATCTACCGTTGTTATCGGTATTTCTTCACGAGTCAAGGTAACATCAAAAGTCTGATCAGCGCGTTGAATCGTCAAGGTTACCTCGCTACCTACGGGTCCACGAATTAAGTTGATAACCTCTTGGGTGTCCATATCGGTCAATTCCTGGTCGTCTGCTTTCAGAATGACATCATTAGGTCGAATACCTGCTTTACTCGCTGGCGTTCCATCCACGGCTGAAATGACAGTCATTACACCGTTATTTGCCATGAATTGAATCCCCACACCAGAGAATGATCCCTCGGCTGTTTCTTCATAGACCTGACTTTCTTCGGCATTGAGAAATTCAGAATAAGGGTCGCCTAAGGCTGAAACCATGCCCTTCATCGCCCCTTCTAAAAGTTGTTCCTTAGGAATATCTTCGATATATAAGCCCTTGAGATTTCGGTACAAATCATTTAACATCTGTAAATCCTTATCTGACAGTTCTTGACTCGCCCGACCTTCATTACCAAAAAGCCAATCCAATCCTCCTTGAGCTTGAATCCCTTGAACAGGGGTCACGATCATCGTCAACATCACGATGAGCCAAAGAATGAATTTCTTTGCTGGTCTTCGCTTACTCATCCTATCACTCCTTAATTTGATGCCGAATCAGCCAATTGGACAACAGTCTCTAAAGCGATTTCCATCATCTGGGTAAAGGTAGTCTGCCGTTCTAAGGCCGTCGTTTCTTCCCCCGTCAAGATGTGATCTGAAATGGTGCATAGAGCCAAAGCTCGACGCTGATGTTTGGCCGCGGTTAGATATAGACCTGCCGCTTCCATTTCTACGGCTAACATGCCATAATTGGCTAGTTTACCTTTATTTAATTCTTCATTATAGAATCGATCACTTGAGAATAAGTTGCCCACATGTAGCTGTTCCTTGGCTATTTTCTGTTGGGCAATATGAAAAGCGGTATCCAAGACATCAAACGAAGCAATCGCAGAATAATGCGCTTGTCCTGCGAATGTATGTTGAAGCACGCTTGAATCCGTGCTGGCCCCCTGGCCAAAGACTAGGTCACGGACCTTAACTTGTTCTTGAAGCGCCCCTGCCGAACCAATCCGAATAATCGTATCAACCTGATAATCATGATATAGCTCTTCAGCATAGATCATCGCTGAAGGAATGCCCATGCCGGATCCTTGAACTGACACTGGCACCCCTTGATACTTGCCAGTATAGCCAAACATATTACGCACGGTATTGTATTGATGAACATCATCTAGGTAATTCTCAGCAATATATTTCGCTCTTAGTGGGTCTCCTGGAAACAGAACATATCTTGCAATTTCTTTTTGCTTTGCTGCAATATGGATACTCATATAATCCTCCTAATTCTCTGCTTGATAATTTAGCCAGGCATCATCGAAAGCTAACATCAGCCGGCTATAAGTAGGTGTGTGTTCGAGATAAGTTGATATTTGATCAAAATCATCGGCTTGTTTAGGGAACGCTTGATCCTCATGAATCGCATTGGCTAAGCGACTTTGGGGATCATTGGCCGTGGGATCATAGAAACGCTGAATATATTGATAAAAACTTGGTCTCATATTAGCCTCCTGATAGAATTATAATACATCATCAACATTAAAGATATATAGAAGAATAATCTGGCCGGCTTCCGGCTTGATTTCCTGAACCATGACCTGTTGATGGTCTGGAATTTGTAATAATTGAGCTAAATCAATCACAATCAGCGCTTGGTCAGCCAAAGGCTCGAAGGCAGCTGGTAATTGCAATTGGTTCTTAATATTCTGATAGGCTTGATTTAGTGGTAAAGGGAAAGAACCTAATTTAATCGATTGCAGTTGAATCGCTAATTGTTGATTGTAGATAGTAAAAACCCCAGTAAACTTCGCCGTCATTGATTGACCTTGGAAATTAAGCGGAATTTCGCCTTGAACCAAGCCATCTTGCCATTTCAAAGTTAAGTCAATCTGATTCTTCTCAATGGTTGATTGGATAAAGTGATTAATTGTTTCTTCAGGAAGTTCAAGCTTAACTTGGTCAGAGGTGGTTGCTGTAGTTTGTTCCTGACTATCTGATTGCACCAATAGCGGTTGCTCCCAAGTTTGATTGAGTGCATAATATATCACCAGCCCAATCGTTAACAAACCAATAAACATGAGTATTCCACGGATCGAACGACCGATCCATGAAGTTTCTGGCCTTGATTGATTTCGCAGTCCCATCGATTTCCTCCTCAGTATTCCTATTGAAATATTATAGCATGAAATCATTATAAATAAGCTGATCTTGCATTTACACTACCTTATAGAGGATCATATTGTCAATGATTTTAATTGATGAGCTTGGTTCATCCGGAATAAGATTATTAAATCTTTTCGGAAATTGATGCGATAAGATGATAAAAATAGATTTCCGGTTTCTTCATAACTTTCCGTGAAATTTAAGCAGATCTGAGTTAGAATATAAACAAATGAGGTGAGTATATGAAATATCGTTTCGGTCTGAGTAAACGACAAGAAATTACGATCGAGGTTCTTAATGCAGTGACCCACGGCATCCCCTGTATTTTAAGTGGGCTAGCCCTATTCTACTTAATTCATAAAGGCTTAGCTGCTTCTCATAAATGGGCGCTAACCGCCTACATGGTCTATGGCATATCCCTAATTTGTCTTTTTCTAAATTCTACCCTCTATCATAGTTTCTCATTCAGCAAACTTCGCCCCCTCTTACAAAAGTTTGACCACGCTTCAATCTATTTATTAATTGCTGGGACATTTACACCTTACCTTACCTTGGCCCTGTCAGCTCCATATAATTGGATTGCTACCTTGATAATTTGGTCATTAGCAGTGATTGGTATTGTCTTTGAAGTCGGATGGACCAATCGCTTCCCCAAATTATCGACGGCACTGTACTTATTGATGGGTTGGTTAGGCGCCTTATTAATCTATCCGCTCTGGCAAACCATTCCCAGACCCGGACTCTATTTATTAGCCTTAGGTGGTTTAATTTACTCGCTGGGAACTTACTTCTATGCGATGAAACACAATAAATGGATGCATATAATCTGGCACTTATTTGTAAACTTAGCAGCCTTGATGATGTTCTTAAGCATCTACTATTACGTCTAAATAAATTTATGATTGGCTTAAGTCTCATCAAACTATGACCATGACTGATTCAGCTAAGCCAAATATATTAAAAAGCGACTAAACAGCAGTTCATTGATTTGCTGAGTAGTCGCTTTTTAACACCATAAAATTTATGAATTAGTTGTAAATATATAATCTACAAAGAATAAATATTATCAAACTCTTCGATTAAATTTTCATTTAAATGATGGGTAATCATAATGATAGTCTTATTCTCAAAATTTAATATATTATTTTCAATTTTAAAAGCAGTCTGTTTGTCCAAACTACTCGTTCCTTCATCAATTAGCAGAATTTCTGGGTCATTAACTAATGCCCGAGCAATTCCTATTCTTTGGGCTTGGCCACCAGATAAATTCTCACCATTGATTCCTAATATTTCATCATCCTTTATAAAATTCAACTGACATATTTGTTTTATTTTATTATTGTAAATTTCAAGTATAAGTTAGCCACCTCGGGTAACTAGCTATGTAACATTAATCCTCTCTGCCAGTGACGGCTTGACAATGAGCTGAGGCATGGTAGTTTGGTTCACTAATGGGTCATTGACCGCCTTACCAAGAAAACCATGCCGAAGGAGGCTCGTTGTCAAGCGGGCACGTGTGCGCGAGCTTGTCTTTCTTTATAGAAACAGCGTATGAAAACCTCATAAGGGGTCTCATAGTCCAAAACCTTGCGCGAATAATGGTTCATCCATTGTTGGATGCGGCGACAATCGGCTTCAGTCACGTCTTTCATCGAGGTTTCTTTGGGCAGAAATCGGCGAATCAACCCGTGTTGATTTTCACTGGTTCCTCGTTCCCAAGAGGCGTAAGGATGGGCAAAATAAACGGCCACGTCGTCAGCCAGTGTTTGACTCAACCCCGCAAATTCTAAGCCGTTATCCGCCGTAATACTCTTAAAGAGTAACGGAAAGTGGTCGCTTGCGCGTGCTCGTAAGCTTCTGAGGGCGGCGTCCACCGCTTGAGCCGTCTTGTTCTCAATCTTTAGAATGACTTCAAAACGACTCAGCCTTTCTACTAAGGTTAACAAGACGGGTTCATCTCTGCCTTTCTTGCCAATGACCGTATCAATTTCCCAATGACCAAAAGTTTGACGGGTGTTAATTTCTTCAGGGCGTTCGTCGATGGACATCCCTAGGACTTTCTTATGGGGTCGAGTCTTCGGCGCGCTGACTTTGGAATGTCGTTTCAACTTTTCAACTAAATCAATATTTCGGGTCTGCATAATCTGGCAATCAATCCAATGATAGAGGGTCGTCGTACAAGGAATCAGACGCGGATCAATGTCGAGGACCTGCTTGGCGCGATGCACTACCACATCGGGTGACCACTTATCTTCTAACATCCGTTGATCGGCCCAATCGATAAAGACACTCGAATAGGCCCAAAGGGGTTTACGTCCACAATGTTGACGCTGATGTTCATAATCTTCTTGGCCGACTTCCGCGATATACTTGGAATATTGATAGGTATAAACCTTCCCATGTTGCTTTTGTTGACGGACTTGTTCCACCGAACCCCGTTTGATTTCGTTATGAATTGTTTGGGGCGCCCGTCCCAGTATTCGCGCAATGGCTCGGTTAGAATAGCCTTGTTTTTTCAACAATTCAATTTGGCCCCGTTCTTTGAACGATAAGTGTTTTGATTTGCGGTCAGATGTGGTAAAGTGAGTTTGCGTCATGTAAATTCATCCTTCTTATATTTTTGTGTCGTGACTTAAATATAACATGAATTTACATGGCTTTTTTTATTTTTTAGCGGTGGCTAAGTTGATTATAAAATCCGCCATTCAAATTAATTTACTAATCTTTTATTTTTGCGAACTGCAGATTTATTAACCCAATAAATACAATTAACAAACCGACTTAAGAATAGTTAATTTTTTATTACCAAGCCGGTATTTTTTCTAATTATTCAATTGTCTGCTTGTAGATCGCTCAAGAACTTATTTCCTGGTCTTAGATTGATTATCAGTCACGCGCTTTAAGATAGGTTGCTTGAATTGCTTCAATGATCGCCGAGCGGAAACCGCGTTCTTCCAGTTGACAAAGTCCTTCAATCGTAGTCCCACCAGGACTCGTTACTTGATCTTTTAGTAGTGCGGGGTGTTGCTGACTTTCTAAGACCATGCTCGCTGCACCTTTAACAGTCTGGCTAGCCATCTTAATCGCATCTTGGCGGGCTAAGCCATGACGAACCCCGGCATCAGCCATCGCTTCGATAAGTTGGTAGATAAAGGCAGGCCCAGACCCAGCAACTGCGCTACTAATCGCAAACAAATCTTCTTCAATCTTGGCTACCTGGCCCGTGCTAGTTAATAAATCAATCAATACTGCTTGAGAATCTTCTTGGACCCTTTCATTAAAACAAATGGTCAGATACCCCTGGCCAATTTCAATGGGAGTGTTGGGCATAATTCGAGCCCAAGCAAGTTCAGACGAACTGAATTCGGCCAAAGTTTCCAAATTCAGGCCGACGGCCATCGAAATCCAAAGGTGACCAGATAAATCCAAATCTAAGGACATCAGTTGTTCGAATAATGAGGGAAAGTCTTTAGGCTTCACGCCAACAAAAATATAATCCGATTGATTGATAAATTCAGCCAGTTGATTAAGTTGAAAAGCGGAAGCCTGAATTTCTTGACTGAGTCTTTCAACTTTGGGCCAGGAACGATTATATAGGTTGATGCTTAGACTAGGATAGGCGCGGCGAAATATCCGCGCGAAAGCTGCCCCCATGTTGCCGACTCCTAGAATACCAATACTAAGATCCTTACTCAGATGCTGGTTCACGACGTTGCCACCATTCAAATTGGTGTTTATAAGGATTCTTCTCATCCACTTCACCAACAATAACCTTACTTAACCGCCATTCTTTCCGGTCTAATTCTGGCATGAAGGTATCCGCCGAGAATTTATCCTCGATCAGGGTACGAATGATTTGATCCGTATGTTCCCAGACCATCTTAAATACTTCTGCGCCGCCAATGACCATAATTTCTTGGTCTTTGCCTAATTCCAGAATTTCATCGATACTATGAACGACCGTCAACCCTTCAATATCCTTGCCGTATTCTTGATCGCGGGTCACTACCACCGATTGACGGCCAGGAAGCAAACGTTGATTTAACGAGTCGAAGGTTTTTCTACCCATTAGAATTGGATGACCCATGGTTACTTCTTTAAAGAATTTAACATCTTTAGGTAATGTCCAAGGCAAGTGATTCTCATAACCAATCGCTCCATTCAAATCTTGTGCATATACTAAGGTAAGCATTTTATCATCCTTTCATATTTATACCGCAATCGGCGCTTTAATGGTTGGATGTGGCTGATAATTATGTAGCTGAATATCTTTCATCTCCAACTGATCTAAAGGCCGGTTTGAGGTAATTTCTAGTTGCGGCAAAGGTTTAGGTTGTCTTTGTAAGAGGGTCTTGGCTTGGTCCAGGTGATTCAAGTAAAGATGTGCATCACCAAGGGTATGGACAAATTCGCCGACTTCTAAGCCAGTTTCTCGAGCAATCAAGTGGGTTAATAAGGCATAAGAGGCTATATTAAAAGGCACCCCAAGAAAGATATCTGCCGAACGTTGATAGAGTTGACAGGATAATTTCTGATCCTGTACATAGAATTGAAAGAGAGTGTGACAAGGTGGCAAGGCCATATCCGGAACATCTTCTGGATTCCACGCCGACACAATCAAGCGTCGTGAATCTGGATGGTTACGAATGTTCTCGATGACTTGGCTAATCTGGTCAATAGTCTGGCCATCGCGTTTCTGCCAGGACCGCCATTGGCGTCCATAGACCCGGCCCAGATCACCATACTTCTCAGCAAATTCCTGATCTGCCAGAACCTTCTGTTGAAATTTGCTCATTTCCTCTTGGTAGACTTTCTTAAATTCAGGGTCTTGCTCAGCTCTTATACCGAAATCGGTCATATCGGGACCATGATAATCCTCACTGGCTACATATTTCTCGAAAGCCCATTCATCCCAAATATGGTTCTGATGTTCTAATAAATAACGAATATTAGAATCCCCTCTTAAGAACCATAAGAGTTCACTCTTTACTAGAGAGAATGGCACTCGTTTTGTCGTTAATAATGGGAAGCCTTGGTTCAGATCGAAACGCATCTGATAGCCAAATAAACTTAGAGTCCCTACGCCCGTTCGATCATCTTTGCGATAACCTTCGTTTAATACTTTCTCTACTAAATCAAGATAGGCTTGCATGATCCTCCTCCTTACACTTTGTCACTTAAATAATCATAGCGTTCATACAAATGTAGAAGCATTTCATTAGCCTGATCCAATTCTTGCTGCCAGTCTAATAATTTATCTAAATCGCTTCCATGTGCATTCATTTTATCTTCTAAGCTTTGGATAAGCAAGTCATAACGTTCGATCTCCTCTTCGATGCTTGCCCATTCTTTCTTCTCCAAATAAGTCAATCCGGACTTACTTTTACCCTCTTTAATCGTTTGATCTTTGGCTGGGCCAGTCGGTTCTTCTTTAAGTTGATTAGATTTAGTAGCCAACCGACTGGCATGATAATCACTATAATTGCCATAAGCTAATTGATAGCTTCCTGAACCTTGCAGGCATAACACCTGATTGACAATTTTGTCTAAGAAGTAGCGATCATGGGAGACAATAATCACTACGCCGGCAAAATCGCTGAGATAGTCCTCTAGAACTGTCAAAGTATCAATATCTAAATCATTCGTCGGCTCGTCCAATAACAAGACATTGGGTTCCTGAATCAATAGACTTAATAAATAGAGTCGACGCCGTTCACCCCCAGAAAGTTGGCCAATTAAGGAGCCATGAGTCTCGCGTGGGAAATTGAATCGTTCTAACATGGAAGAGGCACTAACCATACTCCCATCAGGTCGTTTGAAGTGATCGGCGACCCGGCTCAAATAAGTCAAAATTCGCTGGTCGGCGGGTAAATCTTCATCCATTTGTCGATAATAAGCCAAACGGACTGTCTGGCCCATCTCAATCCGCCCATGGTCTACGGGTAGAAATCCGGCCAAGGCATTTAAGAAGCTAGTCTTACCGATTCCATTGGGCCCAATAATTCCCAAACAATCTCCCTTGATAAAAGTTTTGGTGAAATGATTAATCACCGGCTTAGCTGCGACACTTATCGAAACATCCTCCATTTCAATAATTTGCTTGCCAATCCTTTGTTGGTCAAATTCAAAAGCTATACCAGCTTGGTCTTGAGGACGGTCTTTGATGTCTTGAGCGAGGTCTTGGAATCGATCGATCCGAGCCTGTTGTTTAGTCGTTCTGGCCCTTGCCCCCGTGCGCATCCAAGCCAATTCTTGTTGATAGAGTTTGTTCTGTTTCTCATATAACTTATGTTGAATTTCTTGTTGTTCAGTACGTTTAGTTAAATAATCTTGATAGGTCCCACTGTATTCTCTAAAATGGCCATGCCTTAATTCAACAATTTTATTAACCACCCGGTCTAAGAAATAGCGATCATGGGTGACTAAGAGCAAGGCTCCCTTATAATCCGCCAGATATTTCTCCAGCCATTCAATCGCCGGAATATCCAGATGGTTCGTCGGTTCATCTAAAATTAACAAATCAGGTTCACTAATGAGGACTTGAGCCAAGCCGACCCGTTTAAATTCGCCTCCAGACAAGCCTTGGAGCTTACGATTCAACTGAGTCAATCCTAATTGATTGAGGATAGTCTTCGCTCGTACATCAACATCCCAGGCATTCTGCAAGGTCATCTGATCCGATAAAGCATTGAATTGCTTAAATAAGGCAAGGTTCTCCGGATCTGCTTGTAAGGCTTCTACAGCTTCTTGATAAGCTAAATTCAATTGAATTAAGGGATGATCACTTTGGTAGACCGCCTGCAAAATGGTCTGATCTGGATTAAATTGAGGATTTTGAGCTAGATAAGCAATGGTATATTTATTAGGCTGACTAATCTCTCCCTGATCATAATTATCTTGGCCTGCTAGTACTTTAAGGAAAGAGCTCTTACCGGTTCCGTTAGGACCAATTAAGCCGACCCGGTCGCCATCACGAATAGCGAAATCCACCCCACTAAGTAAATTCTTAATACCATACGATTTATGTAAGTTCTCAACAACCAGTTCTTTCATACTGACTCCTTCTGATTTAAGTGACCTTGATGAATACATAACCAATCTATCGGGCTGATTCCCTGGGCTGCTAAGAAATGATTCGCCCGACTAAAAGGACGCGAGCCAAAAAAACCCCGATAAGCTGATAAGGGACTTGGGTGTGGGCTTTGAATAATACAATGATGATTAGGAATTAAAGGGATAATGCTTTGGGCCTGCTTGCCCCACAGAATAAAGACCAAGGGCCGTTCCTGATTAACTAACAAGCGTATGACTGCATCAGTAAAGCTCTGCCAACCGATCTGTGAGTGAGAATTCGCCTGCCCGGCTCGCACTGTCAACACCCGGTTAAGCAATAAGACCCCTTGTTGAGCCCAACAGGTCAAATCACCATCGGCGACCAACTCATGCCCTAAATCATCACTCAATTCTTTGTATATATTGCGTAAAGAAGGTGGCAGGTCGATTCCTGAATTGACAGAGAAGGCTAAACCATTGGCTTGATGTGTCCCATGATAAGGGTCTTGACCTAGAATGACTACCTTAACTTGTTCTAATGGTGTCAACATTAAAGCCCGACTAATTTCGGCCCGTGGCGGATAAACCTCTTCGAGTTCATATTCATCATCCAAGGAAGCCTTCAAACGTTGATAATCCTCACTATTAAAATAGTCAGCTAATGCATCTTTCCACATGTTCTTCCACCCCTTCAAAAAAAGACTAAGTCCAGGGACCTAGTCTGAATTCAGCTTAATTATTTCTTTTTGCGTCCAGAAACAAACAAAGCAATTGCAGCAATGACAATTACCACGCCGACGATAATCATCACTAGATTATTCCCTTCACCCGTGGCCGGTAATAATAGATTTGCCATGGCCATCAACTGTTGAAAGTAAGCTAACAACAAATGTGCACCCATACTCATCCTCATTTCTTTAATTAGTTGGCTTGCAAGCAAGCATGCTTCTTTTAATACATTAATATTACCATAAACTTTTTTAGGTCATTTGTCCATCGTTTTCCCCGAAAAAATAGCTCAAATCGATTAAATATCGGCGCTTCATTCAAGTTAACATCTTCGGCACAAATCGCCTACTCAGCAAAACATTGGTAGAAAAAGACGAAAGATAGTATACTGATGTTATAGAGTAAAGGTTCACTATTGTCGAGACAAAGGAGATTGATTATGAAAAAACAACTTAAACGTAAAATCTTTAATATCGTTGGCTTATTTATCTTGGGACTCATCTGGGAGAAATTCTTCGATGACGATAAGAAAAAAGCCTAGAGCCTCAACCCGTTAACCTTTTAAAAGACGGATTTTCTTGGGAGCAGTTCTTTCATTGGAACGCTACTGTAAGAAAATCCGTCTTTTTATTTTATCAGTTTATTTATTAAGTGATAATGAATGGCGGATTTTATAATCAACTTAGCCACCGCTAAAAAATAAAAAAAGCCATGTAAATTCATGTTATATTTAAGTCACGACACAAAAATATAAGAAGGATGAATTTACATGACGCAAACTCACTTTACCACATCTGACCGCAAATCAAAACACTTATCGTTCAAAGAACGGGGCCAAATTGAATTGTTGAAAAAAACAAGGCTATTCTAACCGAGCCATTGCGCGAATACTGGGACGGGCGCCCCAAACAATTCATAACGAAATCAAACGGGGTTCGGTGGAACAAGTCCGTCAACAAAAGCAACATGGGAAGGTTTATACCTATCAATATTCCAAGTATATCGCGGAAGTCGGCCAAGAAGATTATGAACATCAGCGTCAACATTGTGGACGTAAACCCCTTTGGGCCTATTCGAGTGTCTTTATCGATTGGGCCGATCAACGGATGTTAGAAGATAAGTGGTCACCCGATGTGGTAGTGCATCGCGCCAAGCAGGTCCTCGACATTGATCCGCGTCTGATTCCTTGTACGACGACCCTCTATCATTGGATTGATTGCCAGATTATGCAGACCCGAAATATTGATTTAGTTGAAAAGTTGAAACGACATTCCAAAGTCAGCGCGCCGAAGACTCGACCCCATAAGAAAGTCCTAGGGATGTCCATCGACGAACGCCCTGAAGAAATTAACACCCGTCAAACTTTTGGTCATTGGGAAATTGATACGGTCATTGGCAAGAAAGGCAGAGATGAACCCGTCTTGTTAACCTTAGTAGAAAGGCTGAGTCGTTTTGAAGTCATTCTAAAGATTGAGAACAAGACGGCTCAAGCGGTGGACGCCGCCCTCAGAAGCTTACGAGCACGCGCAAGCGACCACTTTCCGTTACTCTTTAAGAGTATTACGGCGGATAACGGCTTAGAATTTGCGGGGTTGAGTCAAACACTGGCTGACGACGTGGCCGTTTATTTTGCCCATCCTTACGCCTCTTGGGAACGAGGAACCAGTGAAAATCAACACGGGTTGATTCGCCGATTTCTGCCCAAAGAAACCTCGATGAAAGACGTGACTGAAGCCGATTGTCGCCGCATCCAACAATGGATGAACCATTATTCGCGCAAGGTTTTGGACTATGAGACCCCTTATGAGGTTTTCATACGCTGTTTCTATAAAGAAAGACAAGCTCGCGCACACGTGCCCGCTTGACAACGAGCCTCCTTCGGCATGGTTTTCTTGGTAAGGCGGTCAATGACCCATTAGTGAACCAAACTACCATGCCTCAGCTCATTGTCAAGCCGTCACTGGCAGAGAGGATTAATGTTACATAGCTAGTTACCCGAGGTGGCTAACTTATACTTGAAATTTACAAGTGATAATGAATTCAAATTTATCAGCAAACAGACAATAAGCTGGGTAAATAATAAGATGAGTGACTCAACGACACTACCATTTTAATCATCTTCGTCTATTCTTCATCCATTTGCAGCACTGCCATAAAGGCTTCTTGAGGAATCTCAACCGAGCCAACTGCTTTCATCCGTTTTTTACCGGCTTTTTGTTTCTCTAGTAATTTCTTACGCCGTGAGACGTCGCCCCCATATAATTTGGCGGTGACGTCCTTGCGATATGCTTTGATTGTTGTCCGAGCAATAATCTTATGGCCAATGGCCGCTTGAATCGGCACCTCAAACATTTGACGGGGGATAATTTCTTTCAATTTATCAGCTAAGACTTTGCCCCGATTATAAGCGAAATCTTTATGAACAATGGTAGAGAAAGCATCGATAATTTCGCCATTGAGCAAGATATCCAGTTTAACTAATTTAGAAGTCTGATAACCGGTGATGTGGTAGTCTAAGGAAGCATATCCTTTAGTATTGGATTTAAGCCGATCGAAGAAGTCAAAGATAATTTCAGCCATCGGCATCGAATATACCACGTTGACCCGATATTCATCTAAATAATCTAAGGTCTTGAAATCTCCCCGTTTGCGTTCGCAGAGTTCCATTACCGCGCCAACAAAGTCATTGGGAACCATAATCGTTGCTTCAACATAAGGCTCGTAGATGGCTTCAATTAAGGTTGGATCGGGCATTTCTGAAGGGTTATCAACGATAATCTCAGTGCCATCGGTTTGCATCACTTTATAAATAACAGATGGCGCCGTAACAATTAAATCTAGATCGAATTCACGTTCTAGTCGTTCTTGAATGACATCCATATGCAATAGGCCTAAGAAGCCGGTACGGAAGCCAAAGCCTAAAGCCTGAGAAGTCTCGGCTTCAAATTCTAGCGAGGCATCATTCAGTTGTAATTTCTCCAGAGATTCACGTAAATCGTTATAATCTGAAGAATCCACCGGGTATAGACCCGCATACACCATTGGATTCAATTTACGATAACCTGGTAAACTTTCTGCAGCTGGATGATTAGCTAAGGTAATCGTATCCCCTACCCGAGTATCCTGAATGGTCTTAATTGCGGCGGTAAGATAACCCACATCCCCCACCATTAAGGCCTCGCGTTGAATGGGCTTCGGTGAGAAGATACCTACTTCAACGACTTCAAAAGTCTTGCCATTAGACATTAACTGAATGGTATCCCCCGGCTTAACCATTCCATTCAATACACGAATATTTAGGACGACGCCCCGATAAGCGTCATAGGCTGAGTCAAAGATTAAGGCTTGCAGAGGAGCTTCAATATCCCCTTGAGGCGCAGGAACTTTCTCCACAATTTGTTCCAGAATTTCTTCAATCCCGATTCCCGCTTTAGCTGAGGCATAAACGGCTTCAGAAGCATCAATACCGATGATGTCTTCAATTTCCATTTGTACTTTCTCAGGATCCGCCGCCGGTAAGTCAATTTTATTAATGACTGGGAGAATCTCTAAATCATTATCCAAGGCTAGGTAAACATTGGCCAAGGTTTGAGCTTCAATCCCTTGGGCCGCATCGACGACTAGAATAGCGCCTTCGCAAGCAGCCAAGGACCGTGAAACTTCATAGGTAAAATCGACGTGCCCGGGTGTATCAATCAAGTGAAAAATATATTCCTGACCGTCTTTGGCTTGGTAGGTCAATTCGACGGCATTCAATTTAATGGTAATTCCACGTTCTCGTTCCAAGTCCATCGAATCTAACAGTTGATTCTGCATGTCCCGTTCGGCGACTGTCTGCGTCTGTTGAAGAATTCGATCCGCTAAAGTGGATTTCCCATGGTCAATATGGGCAATAATTGAGAAATTTCTTATTTTATCTTGTCTTTGTTTTAATTTTTCGATGTCCATATTTTTAGCCAACTTTCTTATCATACGATTGCTTGTCGCAATATCTCACTCTTAACTATAGCAAAATATTGAAAAAAATCCTAGTTTATTCTATAAAGATTCTAGTCGATCTTCTAGAGTTGTCAAACATATGTTACAAATATAGAAAACTTCTGATGCTGGCCGAGCCTATCATTCAATCATCTTTTTCCTGGGGACGGTCAAGGAGGAAAGCACCGCGATCCTTGACCGTCCCCAGGAAAAAGATAAACTGGTTAAGGCTAGGACATCGTCGTCTCAAAATATTCTTTAACCACTTCATTCGGGCTTTTAAAGTTTAATTGTTTGCGATGAACGTTATTCCCGCGGTTTATGTAACGTTGATGGGCCGCGATCAACTGGGCTTCTGAATCAAATACACGACCATAAATGCGTTCACTATCTTCTCGATGACTCCGTTCTACAATGCCATTTTGCCATGGAGAGTAAGGTCGGGTGCGTTGATAACGAATCCCTTTCATGGCTAGCACTTCTTCAAATACACTGAGCTGTTGGGTATCATGCATTGAGTTTGTAAATTCTGACCCATTATCGGTTTGAATGGTGTCGATCTTAAAACCAAATTTGTCTTCTAAATCAATGAGAAAGGTCGCCGTATGCGTCACACTTTTTTCGTCAACAATTTTACAGACTCGTTTTCGACTGTATTCGTCGATGGCTGTGATTTGATAATAACGTTTCCCATGGCTATCCCAACGAATACACTGTTGAGGAACATATTTGATATCGATTTGGACCTTTTCACCCGGATATGTGACGAGATGAGGACGCCAGTTTGTTTTCGGATAGGTCTTTTTGACCGGTTTCTCGTTGCGATTCCAACCTCTTAGGCGCACTTGCTTACACATCGAGTCATAGCTTCGGGTGTATCCTTGACGACGGCATTGAACGTATACCTCGGCAAGTCCTTCATGACCATACCGTTGATATTTTTGTTGAATGATTTCAAGTTCTTTAGGACGATGCTGATTCGGATGGGAATGGGGTCGGCGACTCTTTAATCGTAAACTATCCCAACTGCCATCGTAGCGATCCCGCCAACGTTTCACATTCTGGCGGCTCGTATGATATCGTCTAGCGGCCGCTGCATTGTTATTATATTTTATCGCATATTCGACAACTTTTTTCCGATAGCGCATTTCTTCTGTTATAATGAGTTTCATAGGAAGCTCCTTTCACTGTTCTGCTCAAACATAGTGTATCAGAAGCTTCCTATTTTTTTATGTTTTTTTGTCACATATGTATTATCGTCTAACAATTCTATAAAGATTCTAGTCGATCTTCTAGACTTGTCAAAAATATGTTACAAATATGGAAACTTTTGTTAGTGACTGGGCTTGCTTTTTCTCCTCTTCTTCCTAGAACTAATCGAAAACAAAAAATCATGATGATGCCTCACTTCAGAGACCATCGCTGAAAAGATGGATTAATATCTTGCATGGTTTATCGCAAGGATTCCTCAGCAGGGCCAGAAGACAGGAATGAATAGAGGCTCCTAAGTCACAGGACAGTACCCTGATTTCACAGAAATAATTCATCATAGATAAAAAGACTACGACAGACGGATCTTGCCGTCATCGTAGTCAGTAGTTAACGATCTCAGTTAAAGATGGCCAAATTATTCCGAATCAAACATATCCTTCATCCGACCAAAGAAAGAATGATCATCTTTCTTGATCTCCTTGCCCGATTCTTTGGCTAGGGCTTCAAACAATTCACGTTCGCGTTTATTTAATTGTTTAGGAGTGACGATGGTCACTTCAACGTGTTGGTCACCCGTTCGCGTCCCACGTATATTGCTAGCACCCTTGCCTCTTAAACGGAAACTGGTTCCCGTTTGGGTTCCAGCCGGAATCTTAAGTTTAACGGCACCATGAACGGTTGGAACTTTCACTTCATCGCCTAAGGCAGCTTGAACGAACGAGATGGGTAGACTATAGTAAATTTCGGTTCCTTCACGGACAAATTCTTTGCTCGGTTCAACCACAAAGACGACATATAAATCACCATAAGGTCCACCATTCTTACCCGTTTCACCTTGACCACTTAAGCGAAGTTGTTGACCGTCTTCCACCCCTGCGGGAACGGATACTTTAACCGAATGTTCTTTACTTTCAATCCCTGAACCATGACAGGTTTCACATTTTTCTTTGATCTCTTTACCTGTGCCTTGGCAGACTGGACAGACGGTTTGAGTCATAACCCGACCAAATGGTGTATTCTGTTCCACTTGAACCGCTCCACTACCATGACAGCGAGAACAGGTGACGGGTGAAGTCCCTTCTTTAGCCCCGGTACCATGACAAGTATGGCACTCTTCTTGACGATGATACTTAATCGTCTTCTCGGTACCAAAGATAGCATCTTCAAAACTGATATTTAAGCGATATTGTAAATCGGCTCCCTTGCTCGGCGCATTGGCCCGCTGTCTGCTACGTCCACCACCGCCAAAGAAAGAGTCGAAGATATCTTCGAAGCCAGTAAATTGACTGGATCCTGTATTAAAGCCACCGAAACCTCCAAAGCCTCCAAAACCAGCTCCAAAGTTAGGATCTGTCGAAGCATGTCCATATTGATCATAGGCTGCTCTTTTTTGGTCATCACTCAGGACTTCATAGGCTTCTGCAATTTCCTTGAATTTCTCCTCAGCGCCAGCTTCTTTATTAATATCAGGATGGTATTTTTTTGATAATTTACGATAGGCTTTCTTTATCTCACTATCTGAGGCGTCACGGGAGACACCTAAGACATCATAATAATCTCTTTTATCAGCCATTCGTTTCCCTCCTTTTATTTAAGATAGCCAAGGGATCCCCCTTGGCTATTTAAAATCGATCTTCTAAGAAAGATTACTCTTCATCGTCAACTTCTTCAAATTCAGCATCGACCACATTGTCATCTGAACTTGATTCAGTTTGATCGCTATTAGCTTGCGCATCTTGGGTTGCTTGAGCAGCTTGTTCATATAATTTAACGGATAAGTTTTGTACGACTTCAGTTAAAGCATCACGTTTAGATTTGATTTCTTCTAAATCATTGGCATCAATCGCTGCTTGTAATTCATCACGGGCAGCTTCAGCTTTCTTAACTTCTTCTTCAGATACTTTATCCTTAAGTTCTTCTAAAGTCTTATTGGTAGTGAAGATTAATTGATCAGCTTCGTTGCGAAGATCAGCTTCTTCACGACGTTTCTTATCAGATTCTGCATTGGCTTCAGCATCTTTAATCATACGATCGATTTCTTCATCGGTCAGACCTGAAGAAGATTTAATGGTAATCGATTGTTCTTTTTGAGTGCCTAAGTCTTTAGCAGAGACATTCACAATACCATTCTTATCGATATCAAAGGTCACTTCGATTTGTGGAATACCACGTGGAGCTGCCGGAATATCAGTTAATTGGAAACGACCCAAAGTCTTGTTATCGGCCGCCATTTCACGTTCCCCTTGTAGCACGTGAACATCTACAGCGGGTTGATTGTCGGCAGCGGTCGAGAACACTTGTGATTTTGAGGTTGGGATGGTGGTGTTACGATCAATCAGTTTAGTGAAGACCCCACCCATTGTTTCGATACCTAATGACAATGGTGTAACGTCTAGAAGAACGATATCTTTGACATCCCCAGAAATAACGCCACCTTGAATGGCAGCTCCCATAGCCACAACTTCATCTGGGTTTACTGATTTATTAGGTTCTTTACCTGTTTCTTTACGAACGGCTTCGACCACTGCTGGAATACGGGTAGATCCGCCGACCAAAATGACTTGGTCTAAATCAGAAGCAGATAGACCTGCATCTTTCAAGGCTTGACGCACTGGTTTCTTTGTTCTTTCAACAAGTTCATCAGTCAGTTCATCAAATTTCGCCCGGGTTAAGCTCGTTTCTAAATGCAATGGACCGTCAGCAGAAGCAGTAATGAATGGTAAGCTAATTTGAGTGCTCGTTACCCCGGATAAATCTTTTTTAGCTTTTTCGGCAGCATCTTTCAAACGTTGCATTGCCATTTTATCTTTGGATAAGTCGATGCCTTGAGCTTTCTTGAAGTCTTCGACGAGATAGTCAATAATTTTGTTATCGAAGTCATCCCCACCTAATTGGTTATCACCAGAGGTAGATAATACATCGAAGACACCTTCACCGAGTTCTAGGATAGACACGTCAAAGGTACCCCCACCAAGGTCGAATACCAAGATTTTTTCGTCTTCTTCAGTCTTATCTAGACCGTAAGCTAAAGCAGCGGCTGTCGGTTCGTTGACAATCCGTTCAACTTCTAAACCGGCGATTTTACCAGCATCTTTCGTTGCTTGACGTTGAGCATCATTGAAATAGGCTGGTACGGTGATAACAGCCTTAGTAACTTTCTCACCTAAATAATCTTCGGCATATCCTTTAAGATATTGTAGAATCATGGCTGAGATTTCTTGCGGTGTATAGTCTTTACCACCCATGGATACTTTGTAAGAACCTTCACCCATATGACGTTTAATAGATGAAACAGTATCTGGATTAGTTACTGCTTGGCGCTTAGCTACTTCACCGACTTGAACTTCATCATTCTTGAAAGCAACCACAGATGGAGTTGTACGATTACCTTCTGGGTTTGGAATAATTTTAGCTTCGCCGCCTTCTAAGACTGAAACGGCAGAGTTAGTAGTACCTAAGTCAATTCCGATAATTTTAGACATAATATCTATCTCCTTTTTCTTAATTATTTATCTTCTGAATTGGAAGTTTCTTCTGCAACAATGACCATGGCTGGTCGAAGAATACGATCATCTAATTGATAACCTTTTTGTAATACTTGCATCACGGTGTTGGCTGGATACTGGTTGCCTCCAGGCATCACACTGATAGCTTGATGTAGGTTTGGATCAAACTCTTGTCCTAGAGGATCAACTACAGTGATTTTCTCCTGGTTAAAGGCTGCAATGAATTGCTTGTGCACCATCTCCACGCCTTGCTTAAGTGCTTGAGCATCTTCTGATGTCGTCTCCGTCGCCAAAGCTCGTTCCAAATTATCCAGAACTTCTAACAGATTGCTGGCTAAGTTTTGTGACCGATATTTAGCCGCTAGAGAACGCTCACGTGCATTTCTTTTCTGAATGTTATTGATCTCGGCTTGCAAGCGCAAGGTTCGATCTTCTAACTCCTCATTCTTTGCTTGTAATTGCTCAATTAAATCAGGCTCTTTCTCAGTTGCTTCCATCTGTGAATCTACTGATTCAGTGGCCTTAGCCTCTGTCTCTTGAGTCAAATCTTCTTCTGTCATCCTTGACTCAGTATCTTGACTTTGATTGTCCTTAGTTTCTTGCTGAGTTGAATCTATATTTTCAACTTCTTCTTCATGTTGCTTATGTGCTTCATGTTCACTCATAGTCACCCTCCTCAAATTAATTCATAAATTTAGCTGTCATTTGTTGCATAATCGAGATGACCCGATCATAATGCATCGTTGACGGTCCCACTAAACCTATACAGATCCGCTGGTGACCATAGTTAAATTTGACATATACAATAGAAATATTGGCTAAAGTTTGAGGTGCAAATTCAAAACCAAATAACACATTGACGCCATTTTTGCCTTGTTCAATCAAATCGTATAATTCTTTAGAACCATCGATGAGTTGAAACAAATGTTTCATCGCTGAAACACTCAATTGAGTCTCCATTAAATCAAATAGATTTAACTTGCCAATCACTTTATATTGGTGGGTCTTCAATTGCCTTAAAGTCTGTTCCACTAGATCCGAAACATCAATCTGATAACCGATTAAGCGTTGAATTTGTAATGGAATTGAAAGCTTCAAACGCTGATAAGCTTCTTCTAATAAAGAACCTTTCAGCTCCTCATTGATCAATTGATTCACCTTATCAATCTCTTCTAGAGATAATGCCATCGGTAGATCAATAATTTGATGATCTAGCCGACCTGAATCGACGACCAACATTGCAATCACTCGATTACCGGCAATCGGTACGAGTTTCAATTCTTCAAAATAATGACGTTCATTATTCTGCCTTAAGATAAAACCACTGTATCCAGAATGTTCCACCAGCATTTCAAGCACCAATTGACCAAGCTGACTGGGATCATAATAATCCTCGGCCATTAACCGTTCAACAGCCAACAAATCTTCGTGTTTAAAAGTCGGTGCATCCTGGGTATACATAAGACCTTGGACGTAATAACGATAGCCTTCATTCGAAGGAATCCGGCCACTAGAACTATGGGCTTTATTCAGAAAGCCTTCCTGTTCTAGTGCCACCATATCATTACGAATTGTCGCGGGACTGACTGTTAAATAGGATTCTTTTAACAGGGTCTTAGAACCAATCGGTTCCTCAAAGCGACTATAAAGTTCAATAATGAGCTGTAACACTTCCTTTTGTCTTTGGGTTAACATGTATTCACCTCTTGGTTAGCACTCGAATTATTAAAGTGCTAACTGTCATTATAATAACCCTTTCCCATAAGATTGTCAAGGCAAAACCTTGCTTTTTAGTAAAAAAATTAGCACTCTGCATAACAAAGTGCTAATCCTCTAATTGGTCTTCAGTTCCTGAATAAAATGAGAAGCCTTCCCCGAGTACTTGCTGAACGTCGGTAATCGTCACAAAGGCGCGAGGATCGATATCATAGATAATTTTTTGGGTAGGGAGAATCTGAAATCGATTAACTACAATATATAGACTGTTACGCTGTTTCTTAGAATAATAGCCGTAGCCATTCAAGATAGTCACGCCTCGATTGATTTCTTCGGTAATCTTCTTGGCAATTTCTTCATGGTGGTCTGAAATAATCAAGAAAGCGCGCTTCGGATTCGATCCTTCCAGTAAGAAATTCATAATCTTACTAGTAGTATAAAGAGCGATTACCGTGAGAACTCCTTTTTCTAAGCCAATAGCATAGGTTAAAGGAATGACAATCATACAATCGATCATCAAGAGAGCAATCGGAATACTAATGCCTACATATTTATTCATAATCATGGCAATAATGTCAGACCCTGCAGTCGTACCACGACCATAAATAACTAAACTGATACCCACTCCAATTAGGAAACCTGAAGCAACGGAAGCTAATAGGGTATTTGAAGGAATAAATAAAGGTAAATGAATATAATGCAAGAAGAAAGACAAAGCAAAGATGGAAAGAAAGGTGTAATAAATCGTAATTCGATCCAAGTATTTCCAGCCAATAAAGATGACCAGACTATTAATGATAATATTGGAGAGGGCCGGTTTAATGCCAAGCGTATAATAGAATAATAAGGTCAGACCAGTAACGCCCCCCTCACCCAATTCATTGGGAATGTTAATCGAATTTAAGGCAATCGCAAAAATTAAAGACCCTAATAAAACTAGAAAAATTGACCGTAAGGTTTGTTTCATGTTAAGCCTCCTAATCACAAGACTTAAAAAAATTCATCGCTTGAATCTTATCTTGTTCTAATTGTTGCACAAGTTCATCTGCAGAATTAAATTTAATCTCACCACGTAAATAACGATGCCAGCGAATCTTAACGCTGCGACCATAAATATCCTCATCAAAATCAAAAATATTAATCTCACAGCGCAAACCACGCTTACCTGCAAAGCTAATATTATAACCAATAGAAGCCATCCCCTGATACCAACGCTGGTTATAATAAAATTCGACGACATAAATTCCTAAACCTGGTAAGAGTTCTTGAGAAGAGGTCTCAATATTTGCTGTCGGATACCCCATCTTACGACCACGTTTATCCCCATGAATCACAATACCTGAAGTCTGGTAAGCATAACCTAATTCATGATTAGCCAGTTCAATTTGCCCGTCACTTAATAATTCCTTGATTGATGAAGAACCAATCTTATGTTGGTGCATCACTTGTTCTTCAACTTTGATAATCTCAAAACGACCCCGACTATGGTCAATCAGTGTATCCATATTGGCAATTTCTTTCGGACCATAAGTATAATCAAATCCAGCCACCACGACTCGGCTATGAAGTCCGACGATATAGTTGTCAACAAATTCTTGCGGTTTTTGATGGCCAAAATTGTGATCATAGCGCACGATATAGAGAATATCTACCCCTAGGTCTTCCATTAACTCAATTTTACGTTTGAGTGTAGACAAATAAGTGACCGAATAAGGTGAAATCCCCGTGTAAATAATCTTCGGATGCTGATCAAAGGTCATGACGGCTAAAGGAATCTGTTCTTGTCGGGCCCGAATTCTAGCTTGCTCGATGACCGTCTGATGACCCAAATGCACCCCGTCAAAAAAACCCAAAGCCATTACTAAGGGTTGGGAGAAGATTTGCGCCGAATCATAGGGATGGCTTAAATAAATTACTTGCATAGTCACACTCTTTCTATCGAAACATTTTTCGTGGTTTAATCCATCCTGGTCGTTGAGGATGGCCATAATACATTGCTACTAGGCGGTCTTGGTAGATTAAACAACAGGGTTGATCAATCAAAGAACCAAAATAGTCAGCCGGTAAGACACTACCGTGTTTCACTAATTCATAATCATGTTCACTAATCGTCAGTTGAGGGAACTCAGTCAAAGCTGTTTCAATCGGTTGGATATATTCTTCAATTCGCCCCTCTCGGTAGACTTGTTCAATTTCAGCTAAAGTTAATGCTTGTTGGTCATGATAGCCTGAACTCGCTAAGCGCTCCAAGGCCGACATATGAGCTGGATAACCGAGCGCGCGACCAATATCAACCGCCAAGGTACGGACAAAAGTTCCCTTACTGCACTCAACGGCAAATTTCCAGGAACAGGATTGGCTGGCCGCATCATACTTAATTGGACTCAATCGATTGAGTTGATATATCTCAATCTGGCGTTGCGGTCGTTCCACTTTCATACCTTGACGTGCATATTCATATAACTTGCGTCCGTTCACTTTAACTGCCGAATAATAAGGAGGGGTTTGGGTTATCTTCCCTTTAAATGTCGCCATAACTGAATCAACCAGCGACTCATCAAGTGCTTGCAAGACAGGTTTTCTTTCAACGAGCTCGCCAGTTTGATCTTCCGTCTCGGTTGACCAACCTAGCGTCACTTCCCCTTGATAAATTTTGTGACCAGACATCAGAAATTCAACCAGCTTCGTCGCTTGACCTAAACAGACTACTAGGACCCCTTCAACTTCCGGATCTAGAGTACCTGTATGGCCGATTTTTTTCATTTTTAGAATTTTTCTTAATTTAAAGATGACATCATGACTGGTCATACCGGCTTCTTTCCAGACGACTAATATTCCATCTAACATCTCATCACCTCTGTCCATGGGATTATTATATCAAAGTTCATCTAGAGCCTCTATTAAAATTAAAAGATATTGGAATATTTGCTTAAAAAATAATGAATTCAGCTGAAATTCTTTAATCTAACTCAGCCTGATCGGCAACATTCGACGATTTTATTAGCAGCTTAACGATTAATAAGCTAGCCACTTTATGCTAATCAGTATTAAGCCAAAGTCTACATATATATAGAAGTAAAAAATCCTCAGCTCAACCAACTTCATCATACAGCAAAAAGACCAAGTATTCGCTGTCTAATTAGAACAGCAAACACTTGGTCGATCATTGATAAGCTAGTGAGCTTAGCCCGATTAATCCTGGTCTTCTTGATGCAATTTATCTAGCAACTGATCAATGCGTTGACCATAGTCAATTGAGCTGTCACGGACAAATTTAATTTCAGGCGCCTTATAGAGTTTAATTCGTTTGGCAATTTCTTTGCGGACTAAACCAGTGGCGGCATCTAAACCAGTTTGGGTCTTTTGTCTTTCGCCAGCCTTGTCGGACAAAGTAGAGAAATATACGGTCGCTTCAGATAAATCGCCCGTTAAATCGACATCGGTAATCGTCACCCCTTCTACTCGGGGATCCTTGACCACGCGCATTAATATGTCGCTAATTTCTTTGAGAATTTCTTGTCTTACTCGTCCCACCCGATAGTTTGTCATGGTGACATCCTCCTTTGTATTTATTTACGTTCGATTTCAACCATATGATAGGCTTCAATCACATCATCGACTTTAATATCATTAAAGCTTTCTAACATAATACCACATTCGAAGCCTTTCTTCACTTCACGTGCATCATCTTGGAATCGTTTAAGGCTTGCAATTTCGCCGTCATGAATCACAATATTGTCACGAATCAAACGGACTTGGCTATTACGTTGAATGTAACCCTCGGTCACAAAAGCTCCGGCAATGGTTCCAACCTTAGATACGACGAAGGTTTCACGGACTTGAGCCTGACCTTGAATTTCCTCTTCAAATTCTGGATCGAGTAAACCTTTCATCGCGGATTCGATTTCTTCAATCGCTTGATAAATCACCCGGTACAAGCGAATATCGACTTCTTGGCTTTCAGCTTGTGAACGCGCTTGAGCGGTTGGTCGAACATTGAAACCAACGATAATCGCTTCAGAAGCCACAGCTAATGATACGTCTGATTCATTGATAGCACCGACGGCACTATGGACAATGGATACATTGACCCCTTCAACTTGAATTTTTTGCAGGGAAGCGGCCAAAGCTTCTACAGACCCTTGAACATCCGCCTTGATAATAATATTCACCGTCTTAAGTTCGCCCTCTTGTAAGCTTTGGAAGAGATTATCTAAGGTCACTTTTTGGTTAGCATTGCGTGATTCTTGCAAGGCTTTTTGAGCACGTTCTTCACCGGCTTGACGAGCAGTCTTCTCATCTTCAAAGACAACAAATAAATCTCCGGCTTGTGGCGCATCATTGAGTCCCGTAATTTCAACCGGTGTTGATGGGCCAGCATGTTTAATTCGACGTCCTTGATCATTGACCATGGTTCTTACTCGTCCATACGTATTACCAATTACAATCGGATCCCCAATATTTAAAGTACCATTTTGTACTAAGAGGGTAGCTGTGGGTCCTTGACCCTTGTCTAAACGGGCTTCAATCACAGAACCTACTGCCATTCTTTCTGGATTCGCCTGTAATTCTCGAACCTCAGCCACTAACAGAATCATCTCTAAAAGTTCTTCGATATTCTTATTAAATTTGGCCGAGATTTCAACAAAGATAGTGTCTCCGCCCCATTCTTCAGGAATTAAACCATGTTCGGTTAATTCTTGCTTGACCCGATCAGGATTGGCGGTTGGTTTGTCAATCTTATTGACCGCTACAATAATTGGAACCTCAGCGGCTTTCGCATGGTTAATCGCTTCTACGGTTTGAGGCATGACCCCGTCATCGGCAGCAACGACGATGATAGCAATATCGGTCACATCGGCACCACGCGCCCGCATAGTGGTAAAGGCCTCATGTCCAGGAGTATCTAAGAACGTGATAATTTTACCATCACTATTAATTTGATATGCCCCAATATGTTGAGTAATACCACCCGCTTCTCCTTCAGTCACTCGACTATGGCGCAGTTGATCTAGCAAGGTGGTCTTTCCATGGTCGACATGCCCCATAATCGTAACCACTGCGGGACGTTCTTGAAGTTGATCTGCATTCTCTTCATCTTCTTCGAAGAATTGATCCAAGTCAGTCATATCAATGACCACTTTTTCTTTGGCTTCAACCCCGTATTCTAAGGCAATTAATTCGATGACATCTTTGGATAGGGCTTGGTTTTGATTAGCCATTACCCCAAGCATCATTAATTTCTTAATGATTTCTGTCGCATCTCGGTGGAAGATTTTAGCAATATCTTGGATATTCATGCCTTCACTGTATTCGAATACTTCTGGCAAATCTTTATGCTTACGTTTGGTAATGCCTTTTGAAGGTGTTTCGGCTTGTGGACGACGATGTCCTCGGCGATGGCGGCGGCGACGACGCGGCTCATCTTTAGAATGAGAATCTTGACCACGATGAGTTTGCGATTGGTCCGCTCTTTGTCCCTTCTGGCGGTGATCTTTACGTTGCGAAGAACGTTTTTTCTGACTCGCTTCTTGGGCAGATTCCTTATGTTTTCCGTCTTTTTGGCTTTCTTTTTGGGCCTTTCCTTGTTTAGTCTTGGACGGTCCTTTTTGTTCGGTTTGCTTAGTTTTTTTGTCGGATTTTGGGCTAGCCTTTACGCTAGGTCCTGAACTTTTCAATGCCTTTAGTAGAATGTCTTGTTCCTTATCTGTCATTGAAGACATGTGACTACCAAATTCAAGGCCTTTCTTCTTAGCTAATTCAAGAATTTCTTTACTCGAATGGTTATTTTCTTTTGCAAATTCATAGATGCGTTTTGATGTCATGAAATCACCTTCCTGTTATTCATTCCTGTTATTCATTCATATACGTTCTTCTCCAGTCTGATAAGATAAAAATTTCGCCGACATTCCTCGATCTGTAATTCCTAAGATGGACCGACTCTTATTCAGAGCATGACTTAATTCATCTCGCGTAAAATTATTTATGCAGGGAACATGGTGGACTTGGCTTAAACGTTGATAACGACTATAAGTCGCTTGACTAATATCTTTGGCTAGGATGATACAGGCGACTTTATCACGCTTCACAGCTTTCTCTACCGCTTCATCTCCGTGCACAAGCTTGCCTGCTCTTAAAGCCAAACCCAATATTTTTAATGCTTTATCATGATTCATTGAATAATTCTTTCCTTGCTTTTTGCCGGTCAACATATTCATAGAGTTCATCATAGAACGCTTCACTAATGCTCACGCCAAAAACTTTATCAAAAGTTTTTTGTTTTTTAGCTTTCTCTACGAGTTTAGGTTCTAAACCAACATAGGCGCCGCGACCATTTTGTTTTCCAGTGGGATCAATAAAGATCTCGCCCTCTTTATTTTTTACAATTCGCACGAGTTCTTTTTTAGGAAACATCTCTTGAGAAACGACACAACGGCGCATGGGAATTTTTTTAGTTTTTTGTCCTTGTTTTGCCATCGCTCTTCCTCTTTTCTATTCTATTTCTGTCTCAGAATCTTCTATAGTCTCTGAATCGTCTTCTAAAGCAAGCTCATCATTATCAATGGTTGCTAAATCAATCTCATCCACTGAGTCTGAGGCTAAATTGCTATCCTCATTGGTCAGCGTTGAATCTTCGCTTACTAGATTCATTTCATTTGCTGGGTCTAATTCTTCACTTTCCACATCAGCCAGAATCTCTTCCTTAGGTTCTTCTTGTATCTCGGTTAAATATTCTTCATAGGCTGATTCTGATTTGATATCAATTTTGTGACCAGTGAGTCGGGCTGCTAACCGTGCATTTTGTCCTTTTTTACCAATGGCTAAGGATAATTGATAATCTGGCACCACGACTAAAGCCACATTGTCTTCCTCCTGGAAGAAGACATCGACCACATCTGCAGGATTCATGGCGTTCTTAATAAAAATGGCTGGATCTTCATGATATTCAATAATATCCATATTCTCGCCATGAAGTTCACTGACAATCGTTTGAACCCGTTGTCCGCCTTGGCCGACACAAGTTCCTACTGGATCCACCTGAGGATCTCTAGAGCGAACAGCGACCTTGGCTCGGTCGCCAGCTTCACGAGCGATGGCCATGATTTCAACAATCCCTTCATAAATCTCAGGAACTTGTTGCTCAAATAGACGGCGCAGGAAATCTTCATGAGAACGACTCACTACAATCTGTGGTCCTCGAGTAGTCTTATCCACTTTGACCACATACACTTTAATCCGTTGGTCCATGGTAAAGGTTTCGCCCGGAATTTGTTCACGAATTGGCATAACCGCTTCTACCTTACCTAAATTCACATAGACAAAACGGTTATCAATACGTTCGACCGTTCCAGTTAATATTTCATCTTCATATTGGATATATTCATTGTAAATAATATCGCGTTCAGCTTCGCGAATCCGTTGCATGACAACATGTTTTGCTGTTTGCGTAGCGATTCGACCGAAATCCTTGGGTGTGACTTCAAATTTAATATGGTCGCCAATTTCGTAAACTCGATTAATTTGACGAGCCTCTTCTAGGCTAATCTCTAAGGTAGAATCAAAATTAGTTTCTACTACTTCCTTAACTGAATAGACTTTTATATCGCCAGTTTCTAGATTGAAATCTACTTCGACATTCTGAGCTTGGCCATAATTTTTCTTATAGGCCAATTCTAAGGCCGTTTCTAAGGCTTCCTTGATAATTTCACGATTAATCCCTTTTTCTTCTTCTAATAGATCCATGGCTTGAACTAGTTCTTTGCTCATTCTATCACCTCAAATATTCTAAAATTTAACAGCTAGGCGCGCTTTAGCGACACTTTTTTTAGGAATGTCTAAGAGTTTCTTACGAGTCTTATCCATGATTTCGATTTGGTAAGTCTCTTCATCAACGGCGCGCAAGAAACCTTCATGAAATTTCTGTTTATACTGCGGACTATAATAGTCTAAGTGAATATACTGATCAATCGCTGCCAGCATATCCGCTTGCGTCTTCAGCGGGCGTTCCACCCCTGGCGAAGACACTTCTAAATAATAAGCTGAAGGAAATGGATCTGGGTCAAGTTGATCCAGAGCTAGACTGAGTTGTTCACTAATCAAAGCACAATCATCTAGATCGATTCCGTTCTCCTTATCGGCATATACTCTTAGAAACCAGCTCTTACCTTCCTTAACATATTCAATATCCACTAACTTGGCGTGTAAATCGTTCACGATTTCTTCTACAATAGGCGTTACCTTATCAATAATTGTACTCATTTTTCACCTCATTTTAGAATTCTACTATGCCAATAAAAAGAGCGAGCGTTGCCGCTCACTCCACACGTCATTTTGATACAAGTTAATATTAACACAATTTGCTAGGCTGGGCAAGGTCTAATCCTTGTCATCAACTCCGTCTCTTACTTAGCCATGGGCGAGTCGTTTGCGAATATAGGTTGAGCAATACTCGACAATTAAGATGAGTATAATTAAACCAATCAGAATGGCGCCGACTTCATTCCATCGATATGAAGACATGGCAAAGATCAAAGGTGCTCCAATCCCCCCGGCTCCTACCAAGCCCAAAATAGTGGCATCACGTAAATTCATATCGAACCGAAAGACCACGGTAGATAAGAGACTGGACCATAATTGAGGAAGAATCCCACAACGAATCTTCTCAAAGCCATTACAACCAGCAGCATCTAAAGCCTCTAAAATCGAGGTATCCATATCATCGATTGTTTCACTAAATAATTTCGTAATCATTCCAATTGAAGTTACAGACAAAGTCATCAATCCAGCAAAGGCCCCTGGTCCAGTTACCCGGATAAACATGAGTCCATAGACAAAGCCAGGAATAGTACGGATCGCCATAATTAGGACCCGAGTAACGACCATTACTGGTGTGGGGACGACTCTTTTGGAAGCTAAGAAAGCTAAAGGAAAAGAAAAAACGGCGCCAACGATGGTTCCTAAGAAGGCGATAGCCATCGTTTCTAGTAATAAGAATGGGACAGATTTCTTAGTGAAATTAAACAATAAATTCTTGTCCGGCGAGAGAATCCCGTTCATAATCCCGGCGGCAATCTTACCCCCATTAGAACTTAACTGTACTTGGTCGACCGTGGTCAAGGACCAAGCCACCACCCCAATGGTAAAGACGGTCCAAGCTAGGGTCTGCCAGGTATGGCGACTTCGTTTCTCATACATTTCATTAATTCGATCAATCATCTTTACCCTCCTTTAAGTGAGTTTACGTCTAAGATAACGGCTAAAACTTTCAATGATGGCAACCGTGATAAATAGGCAAATCAAAATCATACCCACATTATCATATTGGCGCCAGGCAATATTCTCATTCAAAATAATTCCAATCCCGCCGGCACCGACATAACCCAAGATGGCCGCATGACGTACGTTCCCTTCAAAGGTATAAAGACTCACTGAAAGATAGGCAGGCAAAACTTGAGGAGCTAAGGCGGCTAAGAAGGAACGAATTTTACCAGCACCTAAAGCCTCTAAGGCTTCATAAGGAAGCAGATCGGCTGTCTCAATCGCTTCATAAAGTTGTTTTCCCACAAAAGAAAAAGTAAAAATAGCAATAGCAATGGTCCCGGCAAAGGTTCCTAAACCAAAAATATATGTCAAAATCAAAGCCGTCACCAAAGTTGGCATCGTCCGAATAAAGGACAAAATAAATTTCATCAAGGAAGAAACCCAGATATTTATTGATAAATTGCTGGCAGCCAAGATGGCGATCGGAATAGCTAGGACGGAGCCTATCACAGTTCCTAATACAGACATCTTAATCGTATCAATTAATGGCGGCAGGACATTCTTGATAAAGTCTTGATTAGGTGGGTACATCCTTTTTAAAATCACGAAGAATTGATTCCCCCGCTTTAATAAGGTTTTAAGATTAAATCCTGTCATCTCCATCGTCCCATAAAATAAGAGCACGATGATAAGAAGAATGATTGGTGCCAACGAATAAGATTTATAAACCGTTTTGCCATTGGGCAAAGTTATCTCCTTCTGTGGCCAGAATTTTCTAGGTCGGTGATTCATTAGATGGCCTCCTTCTCAACCGGTTGACCTTTATAAATTAAATCTAGGACTTGTCCAGTCACTTGATCGGCTGGTCCATCATAGACAATCTCGCCATCACGAATTCCAATGATGCGATCGCAGAATTCTAGCGCCAATTCCACATGGTGAATATTAATCAGAACTGTAATATTATCATCTTGATTAATCCGTTTAAAGTCATTCATCACCACATTGGCTGTGACCGGATCTAAAGCTGCTACCGGTTCATCTGCTAGAATAATTTGAGGATCTTGGGCAATCGTGCGTGCTAAGGCCACTCGTTGTTGTTGTCCCCCAGATAATTGATCCACCCGGGTATAGGCTTTATCCAAGATTCCTACCCGATCCAAGGCTTGTAGGGCTTTAATTTGTTCATCTTTGGTATAATAACCTACCAATACTCGCCAGAAAGGCAGATCCGGCACCAATGCAGTTAAGACATTATTAATCACTTTGGCTCGGGTTACCAAGTTGAAGGATTGGAAAATCATACCAATCTGACGGCGAAACTTTCTCAAGCTTTTGCCTTTGAGCTCACTGACATTGATGTCATTAACAATCAGTTCACCTTCAGTGATGGGATGCATTCGATTGATTGTGCGAATTAAGGTCGATTTACCGGCACCCGACAAACCGATAATCCCGACAAATTCACCCTGATCAATGGTTAAATTAATATTTTTAAGCCCCATCACCCCATTGGGATATTGTTTTGAAACATTTGTAAATTTTATCATCGTCTGCCTCTTTCTATTTCAAAAACATAGAAAAACCGAATATAACCTCTATCCTATCCGTTAGGTCAGTGAAAGGTCACTGATGATAAAGATTAATATTCGGTTTTTCTCAAGTCTTGATTAATTTATCTAATCTAACCCGACTTAATTTTGTCCTTCGGCTTCTTTAAGCACTTTTTGAGCTTCACGTTCTGTATCATAATCAGCATCTGAAGCTTCTTGGTAGCCTTCATGATTGTAGATTGCAATAACTTCTTTACCTTCATTGGTTTGAGCAATATTAATGAAAGCTTTCTTCAATGCTTCTTTTAGTTCATCAGACATGATTTCTGAAGTTTTTGATACGGATACTGTATCATTATAAACATTTGGAGTAACCCCAATGACATTAGTTTCTTCCCAGATTGATTTCTCACGACCCATTTCAGAAGTCCAAGCGTCAGCATTGTCCATCCGTAAGTCAGCGAAACCAACCACAATATCAACTTGTTCAGAAGCTAAACGCGCAACGGATGAACCATAAGATTCTGCTTGAACAATATTAGATAGATCGGATAAAGATTTACCAAAGTTTTCTTTTAACCAAATAGATGGATAAATATAACCTGAAGAAGATGATGAAGACATCACACTCCAATTAGCACTATCTAAATCTTCCCAAGTTAATTCTTCACCATTATTAACTTTTTCGGCCAATTCTTGACCTTTCTTGGAAGGACCAGCAATAACTAAACCTTTGTAATAAGTGACTTGCTTGTCTACTTGTTCAGTGGCCTTGCCATCGTTCCAATCTTTGGCAGTTTCTGAATCCTTGCTTAAGCCTTTACGTGTTGCAGTTAATAGGACTTCAACATCATCTGAGAATAGGACATAGGTACCGCCAGGAATTAAACCAACATCAGCGGTTCCTGCAGCCATAGCTTCGCCGACTGCCTCGTAATTGGTTCCGACCGTGATTTCAACATTCTTCACATTGAAACCTTCCTTAGCCAATTCATCTATTAATAATTGTTTCAAAGGTTCAGTCGCAGTAATAATTTCTTCTGGATCACGTGATGGTACAAAGGCAACTCTCAAAGTGTCAATTTCTTGAGCATCTTGGGCAGATACTACTGACGTTAAACCGACAAAAGATAGAGCCAACAAAAAGAAAACTGAAATTAGGTTTACAATTTTTTTCATGGTTTCCCTCCAAATATTTTATAAATTAATTATACGTGAACTCTTAGACGAGTTCAACAAAGAGCCCAATTCTTTACTAAATATTTATTTGGATTTAGTGATGATTCAAGCACAAGTTTTTTAGCGCAAAAAACTCGAGCAATAAAATCTTGGTCACAGATTTTATACTCGAGCTATTTTTATTTATGTTCTAACATTAAGTCTTGATTAACCATGTTTCTCAATATGAGCCATAAAGCTATCAGCAACGGATTGTAAGAATTTACGCGTGCCTTCGTTGTTTAATTTACCTTCTTCATCAAAGAATTCAGCAGATTTTGCTAAATAAACTTCGGGTTGTCCCATTACCGGCATATTTAAGAAAGCTAGACTCGGCCGCAAAGCTTGAACCGCATTGGCTCCAGAGATTCCTGACACAGAATGAGACATAATCATGGCAGGTTTACCAGTCCACACAGCTTGGCCTGCTGGACGTGAGCCCACATCAATCGCATTTTTTAAGACGCCTGGCACAGAACGATTGTATTCTGGGGTTGAGAAGATAATCGCATCTTGTTCTGAGACAGTTTTTCTAAATTCATTATATTCGGGAATATCTTGTTGATCATATTCTTCATTATATAGCGGTAGCTTACCAATCTCGATAAAAGTAATTTCAGCCTCACTCGGGAATAATTCAGTAAAATTCTTGGCCCACTTACGTGCATAAGATTCCTTACGTAAACTTCCAACAAAGACACCAATTTTTACCATCAACCATCGTCCTTTCATTTCATCAATGATTATTTATTACAAGAACTATTTTATTTCGAATTCTAGCTATTTTCAAGTTTTCTGCTTTTTAAACATTTGATTCAAGCAACGACTCGGTCTTGACTTAAAAAAGACTTAATTGATCTTCGTCAGGTAAACCTTGTAGGACGCCATTATCGTCTAAATACTCAATCAAGGATTTTGAGACTTTACCCCGCTTTTGTAAATCTTCTTTGGAAATAAATGGTGCCTGTTGACGGGCTTGGACAATCTGATCGGCCACCGAAGTCCCCAAACCTGGAATCGCTCTAAATGGTGGAATCAGGGCGTCACCTTCAATAACAAAGTTTCTAGCATCGGATTTATTCAAATCAACCATCTTAAAAGATAAGCCCCGTTCTAACATCTCGTTCGCAATTTCTAATTCAGTTAATAAGAGTGTTTCTTTGTTGGTGGCGCCAAAACCTTTCTCACGGATATCGCGAATCCGTCGTTTAACCATTTCTTTTCCTTGATACATGGCAAGAATATCAAATTCTTTGGCTCGGACTGAGAAATAAGCCGCATAATAATAAATAGGATGATATACCTTGAAATAAGCCACCCTGAGAGCCATTAAGACATAGGCCGCCGCATGGGCTTTAGGGAACATATATTTAATTTTAAGACAAGATTCGATATACCATTCAGGTACTTGATATTCTCGCATGGTTTCTTGCCAATCTTCCGGAATGCCGCGCCCCTTACGGACTCGCTCCATAATATCAAAGGATAATTTCTCCGGCAGTCCATATTGGATGAGTGACACCATGATGTCATCCCGGCAGCCGATCACATCGGCAAATGGGACGATCTTTTGGCGAATTAATTCCTGGGCATTGCCCAACCACACATCCGTCCCGTGTGAAAGTCCAGAAATCTTCAATAATTCGGCAAAGGTCTTCGGTTTGGTTTCCGAAACCATTCCCCGAACGAAGTTGGTGCCAAATTCAGGAATTCCCAGTGTACCCGTATCAGAATATATCTGATCGGGACTAACCCCCATCACTTCTGTTCCCTGGAAAAGTTGCATCACTTTCTCATCAACTGGCGGAATATCAATTGGATTAATGCCACTTAAATCTTGCAACATACGAATCATCGTCGGATCATCATGACCTAGAATATCTAATTTTAAGACGTTATTATCAATCGAATGGAAATCAAAATGGGTCGTCCGCCATTCTGCATTCTGATCATCGGCTGGATACTGAATTGGCGTAAAATCGAAAACATCCATATAATCAGGGATAACAATAATCCCGCCGGGGTGCTGACCGGTGGTTCTTTTAACCCCAGCAATACCATAGGCCAGCCGTTCTCTTTCCGCACTAGGTAAGGACTTATCCTGATGTTCCAGATAACCTCGGACATAACCGAGGGCGGTTTTTTGAGCTACCGTACCAATCGTTCCAGCCCGGTAGACATAATCTTCACCAAACAAATCTTTGGTATACGCATGGGCACGGGATTGATAATCTCCCGAGAAGTTTAAATCAATATCGGGAACCTTATCCCCATTAAACCCTAAGAAAGTCTCAAAAGGAATATCCTGCCCTTCACGTTTTAAGGCTTTTTGACAATGAGGACACATTTTATCAGGGAGGTCATAGCCGGATCCATACTCCCCTTCGGTAAAGAATTCACTGTAATGGCAATCCGGACAATAATAATGCGGCGCCAATGGATTCACTTCCGTAATTCCGGTCATCGTGGCTACTAAACTTGAACCCACGGAGCCACGAGAACCGACTAGATACCCATCATGGTTTGATTTGTGAACCAATTTTTGAGAAATCAGGTAAATAACGGCAAAGCCATTGCCAATAATTGAATTGAGTTCTTTCTCTAAGCGCTTCTCTACGATTTCAGGCAATGGATCGCCATACAACTCTTTCGCCCGTTGATAAGACATCTTCTTAATTTCTTCTTCGGCGCCTTCGATTTTTGGTGGATACAAGTCGGCTTTAATCACTTCAATCTCGGCAATACTCTCGGCGATGGCCTGCGATTGTCTGACCACTAAATCATAAGCTTCTTCCTGTCCTAGAAAAGCAAACTCGGCCAACATTTCATCGGTTGTTCTAAAATGCAAGTCCGGTAGATTTAATTGACGGTGGGCATTCACCTTTAAAGAACTCTTGATAACCTCGCGATAGATGGCATCCTTCTTCTCTAAATAATGAACATTGCCAGTAGCAACGACTGGGATTTGATGCTGCTGACCAAGGCGAATCAAATCTTGAATTATCTCTTGGAGAGCAGCTGCAGATTGAACCAAGCCTTCATCAATTAAATGCTGATAAGCCGATGGAGGCAGAATCTCAATATAGTCATAAAAGTCGACTAATTTCTCAGCCTCTTCATAACCTTTCTGCATCATCGTCGTAAAGAGTTCTCCTTCGGCACAAGCCGATCCGATTAAAAGCCCCTGGCGATACTTCTCCAATAATTGACGGGGAATTCTTGGTGTCCGATAAAAACACTTCACATTTGAGACCGAAACTAACTTAAATAAATCTTTGAGCCCTGCCTGTTCTTTAACCAAAATACTCACATGAAAAGGTTTAGCATTCTTGAAGGCTTCCTTATTGCCCATATCTTCATTGAGTTGGATTAAAGAAGTCATTTGGAATTGTTCTTCAGCTTGGGCCAGTAGCTTGAATAAGAGAAAACCGGTCGCTTCCGAGTCATAAACGGCCCGGTGGTGTTGCTCCAGATTAATTTGGTATCGTTTGGTCAATACTTTTAAACCATGAGCCCGCAAGTCTGGGTTGACTAGCCGGGAAAGTTCTAAAGTATCAATCGTTGGACAAGGAATCGGACCTTTGCCCATTTGTTTATAGACATGATTAATAAACCCCATGTCAAAGCTGGCATTATGAGCTACCAATATCGACCCTTGGCAGAATTCCCAGAATTGCTTCAAGACGGTCTCTACATCGGGAGCACCTTGAACATCTGCATCACTAATTCCGGTTAATTCGGTAGTAAAGGCTGATAAAGGATGACCAGGATCCATAAAGGACTCGAAGCGATCAATAACCTGTCCTTGATGCATTTTGACCGCGCCAATCTCAATAATAGAAGCATAAACAGCCGATAATCCCGTTGTTTCCAAGTCGAACACGACATAAGTGGCTTCTTTTAGGTTCCGATCCTCTGGCTGATAGACCACCGGCTCTCCATCATTTACCACATAAGCTTCCATGCCAAAAATGACTTTAATACCTTGCTCGCGACCAACGTTATATGCTTCAGGAAACGCTTGGACCGTCGCATGATCGGTAATAGCAATCGCCGAATGTCCCCACTTGGCTGCTTGTTTTATTAAATCACTGGCTGAATTGGTGGCATCTAATTGAGACATTTGTGTATGACTGTGAAGTTCTACTCGTTTTTCTCCATCTTTTGCCAGATCTTGGCGCTCACTATGACTGATATGTCGGAGACTCCGCGGACGGAAGTATAATTCATTGGTATAGTTATCTGGAACCATATCACCTTCCAAGCGTAACCAATCCCCTTGTTTATATTGCTGTAATTGGGCAGGTCTAATCCGTCGACCCGACATCAATTTAACTTGAACTGAGCTGGTATAATCCGTCACATTTAAGAGTAGGAGTTGACTTCCGCTTCTTAATTCCCGAATTTCAGAAGAAAAAACATAACCTTCAATAATTTGTTTGAACTGATTATCTTCTAAATCAATCATAGGACACAGTGGACCGGCTGGAATATCCTTGCCGATGGGGTCAATCTCAGCATCTACAACCGGAGCGCTTTGTTTTTGTTCTTGAAGTTTGACCTGAATTTCTTGCGCCTCAGCTTGTAAGGCTTCCCGGGCTTGAATTTGACGCTCTTGATAATCTTCCAGAACTTGATGCTGCAAGTCTTCATCCAATTCATAAAGAATATCAACATCCTCAATGGCAAAATTTGCTAATTCATTCAAGAAGGCTTGATGATAACGCGATTGAAAGATTTCAATCGCCTGACTATCCGCTAAACCCAGATGAAAAACCCGGTGCCCATAGGATAATTTAGCTTTATCCAAATTTGAACGCAGATAAGGACTGTCTTTGACCAGAATCGAAGATACCGCTTGAAAAGCCATCTGAATGTCTTCATCTGTAACTTGATTATCAGCAAAATGCCAATGAACAGAAATTTCAGCAATATCATCAAAACTCTGCTTCATACGAAACAAGAAAATCTGATAAGCCTCGATTGAAATTCGCTGAGGAAGGTCCACATAGAAATGCCATTGCCGCGAATCAGTGAATACATCCACATGATTAATCTGGGCCAATTGAAAATTCTCATCAAATTCCTTAATATCCAAACCAATTTGATCCATTAAGTATTCAAATAAATTTCGTTGATCAGCCATTGAATCCCCTTCTCACAAAAAGTAGGCAAAATACTTTGACCTACCAAACTGCTTAAAATAAACGCATGATATCATTCCAGGTGACTAAGACCATCAGAATGATTAATAAACTAATTCCAATTAAAGTAATGATTCCTTCCTTCTCTTGAGACAGTGGCTTACCTCGCACTCCTTCGATCAGATTCAAGATAATCTTACCGCCATCGAGCGCCGGAATCGGTAATAAATTCATAAAACCTAAGTTGGCACTTAACATGGCCATAAAAGCGAGGACGGGCACGAAACCATAGGTCACCACTTCCTGAGTCATCTGTGCCATCGCCACTGGCCCACCCAAATCATTAATTGAAAAACCTTTGGTGAACCAGGCCATAATCGCTTTAAAGACCATCGCAATCACTAAGAATGTCTGACTGAAACCATAGGTAATTTTCTCAGAGAGCGACATGGGTTCAGTCACATAACCTTGATAAATCCCCATTTGGCCGTAGGTTTCTCCGGTTTGTTCATCTTTCGCCTGACCGATCGTCATCGAAGTCTCAAATTCTTGTTGATCGCGGTCGACTGTCACCGATACTGTTTGACCAGGCATAGATCGGGTCTTCTCGACTAAGTCTTCCCAACTACCAATTGGCTGGTCATCTAAAGCAACAATAATATCTCCTGCTTGCAAACCAGCTTTGGCCGCTGCAGAATTCTCAGTAACTTGACCGATATTCCACTGATCCGTTGTCTTCTCACCTATCATGAAACCTATCGCAGTAAATAAGAGAATTGAAAGAATAAAATTATTCAAAGGACCGGCAAAATTTGTCAAAATCTTATGACCAACGGAGGCCGACTCATAACGTCGTTCAATCGGTGCGACTGGAATCTTTGTTCCATCTTTCTCAATAATATTAGCACGCTTCGACACGGATAAACGCTGAATCTGATCTTGTCCGATCGGAATCAGTTCAATCTCCATCGCTCGCGCCAAATCGACTTGATTCACGCGACCAATCAATGTATCGACAGCCAAAGGATCCTCATTCAAATGGATCGTTTCTACCTGGCCAGCTTGATTCAAACTCAGAGCGACTTGCATGCCGGGCTCGATATCTTCCTCATCATTCAGGCCAGCTAAACGAACGTATCCACCTAATGGGAGCATCCGAATCGTATAAGTTGTACCATCTTTGCCTTGATTAGAGAATAACTTTGGTCCCATGCCTAAAGAGAACTCACGCACCAGAATTCCCGCCCTTTTGGCAAAGAAATAGTGCCCAAACTCATGAATGACCACAATGATTGAGAAAACAAGTAAAAAAACAAGTATTGATTTCATTGGTTAACATCCTATCTAAATAAATTCATCCAAATCATTAACAAGAAGCTGGTAAAAATCGATGAGTCGAAGCGATCCAGGACGCCTCCATGGCCCGGCAGAAATTGACCGGAATCCTTGACACCAAAATGCCTCTTAAAGGCTGATTCAACTAAATCACCTAATTGACCGAACATCGACATGGCCAGGGTTAACATCCAAACATGATGAATATCGCCTAAATTGGGTTGAACTAAGTAATTATATAGCCCTCCCACCAGGCTAGCAAGTAATAAGCCACCTGCTAGACCTTCCACTGTCTTATTTGGCGAAACAGTTGGTGCCAATTTGGTGGCACCGAAACGTCGACCTACTAGGTAGGCGCCCGAATCTGTCGCCCAAATAACTAAAAATTGATACATTAGGGTATCAATCCCCATATCCCGAATCACAATCAAAAAATGAAAGCCATAGCCTATATAAATGGCGCCCAGCATCAAAACCGCTGCATGATCAAAATTAAATTCATCGGATTTAAACACAGTAATGACTAATAATAGAAGGCAACAAATATAAAATAAATAATCCTTATTTACAAATTGAGAGAGGATGGCAATATAATGGCTAGGTACCAGAATGGCCAAGAGACCGATTGATGCGGTAATCCCAACCAAATTGCGATAATTAATTTGTTTCATATCGGCTAATTCTTTAAGAGCCAATAATCCCAAGAGTGCCATAATAAAAGCAAAATAGCCACCCCCTAAGATAATAAAGGGAATAAAGACCGCGACCGCAATCACCGCCGAAATGACTCTAGTTTTCATAGATATCTGCTACTCACTTTCTTTGACTTTGCCAAACCGTCGTTGCCGTTGCTGATAGGAAGCTAAGGCTTGATCAAAATCATCTTCTCTAAAATCTGGCCACAGGGTATCGGTAAAATATAACTCACTGTAAGCTAATTGCCATAAAAGGAAATTACTCAAACGCAATTCACCACTGGTGCGAATGACTAAATCGGGTAAAGCTAAAGGACCAAATTTTGCGGTGGTTAATTGATTTTGAATCATCATTGAATCTATCTGGTCTGGTTGCAATTGACCTTTTTGCACTTGATTGGCTAGGCTTCGACAGGCCTGGGTTAGCTCTTCTTGCCCCCCATAATTAATGGCAAAATTTAAGATTAAGCCAGAATTATTAGCCGTTTGTGCCTTGGCTTGTTCTAGAATCTCCAGGGTGGCTTCAGGCAATGCTTGAACATTCCCGATCGTTTCCACTTTCACCTGATGTTCCATTAATTCAGGCATAAAGGATTTAAAGAAAAGCTGGGGTAGATTCATTAGATATTTGACTTCTTCGACGGGACGCCCCCAGTTCTCAGTAGAAAAAGCATATAAAGTTAATAGCTTAATACCTAATTTGTGGGCATGAATCGCAATCCGCTTAATGGTATCAACACCGGCTTTATGACCTACCGTTCGTGGCATTAGCCGTGATTTGGCCCAACGACCATTTCCATCCATTATCATCGCCACATGCTGGGGCATCTTTTGTTGCTGAAGATTCATTCGCCACCCTCCACTCTTTTACATTAATTGATATTATAACAAAAATCCTTAAAAATGTATGCTGATATAAAATAAAAAAAGCTAAGTAGACTCACTTAGCTTGGTTTAATCTTGATGATAGTTCTAATCATTCATAATTTCGTCTTCTTTTTCAGCAGTAATACGATCAATTTCTTTGGTCGCTTGGTCAGTGACCACTTGAATGTCTTTTTCAAAATTATGTAAGTCGTCTTCGGTGATGTCGCCATCTTTTTCAAGTTTCTTGGCATCATCGATTGCATCTCGGCGAATATTACGTACTGAAATCTTCGCTTTTTCTTGTTCAGCACCGACAATTTTGACTAATTCAGCACGACGTTCTTTGGTTAAAGCTGGGATTACTAAACGAATCACATCGCCGTCGTTATTCGGGGTAATACCGATATCGGAAGTCAAGATAGCCTTCTCAACATCACCAATACTTGACTTGTCATAAGGTGAAACCACTAACATGCGCGCTTCTGGAATTGAAATACCCGCTAATTGGTTTAATGGGGTCGGCGCACCATAATAGTTGACCATTACTCGGTCTAAAATACTTGCATTAGCTACACCAGCACGGATGGTCCCAACTTCACGTTGGTAAGCATCGATTGATTTTTGCATTCTATCTTTACTTGATTTCAGTAACGAATCTGGGGTCATATGAGACTTCCTCCTGTTTATAAATTAGTAGTTACTATCATTTTATCATATTTTAACCATGAATAACACGCCTAACCTTTAAGCTGGTTTATTTGTTTTGCAAATTAAGCCCCTTATTTAACAAGACGCAAATAAATTATTCGTGTCCTTTTACAGTAGTCCCGATATTCTCTCCTAGAATCACACGGCGGATATTGCCAGGAACATTCAAGTTAAAAACAACCAATGGAATATCGTTATCCATACTTAAGGAAGAAGCTGTTGCATCCATCACTTTAAGTCCCTTACTGATGACATCTAAGTGGGTTAACTCTTCAAATTTCTGTGCAGATTCATTTAATCTTGGATCGGAATCATAGACGCCGTCAACATTATTCTTGGCCATCAAGATCACTTCGGCATTAATTTCGGCAGCTCTCAAGGCAGCCGTGGTGTCCGTTGTAAAGTAAGGATTTCCTGTTCCCCCAGCAAAAATCACCACCCGACCTTTTTCTAAGTGACGAATGGCTCGGCGCCGAATATATGGTTCAGCAATTTGACGCATCTCTACGGATGTTTGAACCCGAGTCGGCACACCATGGTTCTCTAAGACGTCTTGTAAAGCTAAGGCATTCATGATAGTTGCCAGCATACCCATATAATCCGCCTGAGCCCGTTCCATACCCATTTCTTCGCCAATGCTACCGCGCCAAATATTTCCACCACCGACCACGATGGCAATTTCAACGCCTAAATCATGGACGTCTTTAACTTCCTTGACCATTTCTGTGATAACTTTAGGATTAATTCCAAAACCATTTTCACCTGCAATGGCTTCACCACTGAGTTTTAAAATCACTCGTGAATACTTAGTATTTGCCATTTCCTTCGACCCTTCCTTTTTCTAAAAAATAACCCCAGTATAACTGGGGTTGAATTAAGCTTAATTATTTGCCCATTTGTGAAGCAACTTCAGCTGCAAAATCGTCGTTACGTTTTTCCATACCTTCGCCTACTTCAAAACGTACAAAGGATTTAGCTTTTCCACCTTTTTCAGCCAAGTATTTAGCTACAGTCAAGGCGCTATCTTTAACGAAAGGTTGGTCGACTAAGGAAATTTCAGCTAAGAATTTGCCCATCCGACCTTCAACCATTTTTTCTACGATATTGGCTGGTTTGCCTTCGGCTAATGATTTTTCAGTTTGGATTTGTTTTTCATGGTCATAAACTTCTTGAGGTACTTGGTCAGCTGATACATATTGTGGATTAATTGCGGCCACATGCATTGCTACATCTTTAGCCATTTCTTCATCTTGCATACCTTCAACGAGTACTAAGGCAGCAATCCGTCCGCCCGCATGGATATATTCACCAAATACATCATTGTCAGTTTTTTCTAAAATTGCAAAACGACGGAAAGATAATTTTTCACCAATTTTGGATGTATTTTCAATAATCAAGTCTTTAACTGTTTGGCCATCCACGTCCAAACCAAGTACCGCTTCATTGTCGGCTGGTTTTTGTTCAACAATGGTTTTAACAATCTTTTCAACCATTTCTTGGAAGCTTTCATTCTTGGCAACAAAGTCAGTTTCAGAGTTAACTTCAACAATGGCTGCAGTATTACCAGATACATAAGTTGCTGCTAAACCTTCTGCAGCAATGCGATCTGCTTTCTTAGCCATCGTATCGACACCTTTAGCTCTTAAGAAGTCTACAGCTTTGTCAATATCTCCATCCACTTCCATTAAAGCTTTCTTGGCAGCCATCATACCTACACCGGTCATATCACGTAATTCTTTAACTTGTTTTGCGCTAATCTTAGCCATTTAATACATCCTCCTTGAATTATCTAAAAAAGTTTATTAAAAAAGTCTTAAGCCAGGCCTAAGGTGATTAGACCCAAGTACTCCTGATTTAAGACTTTGTTAAAATCCTTATGCTTGTTCTGAGCTTGCTTCTTCTGATTCGAATAAGTTATCGAAGAATTGTTTGTCAGAATTTTCTTCTTCTACATCATTGGCTTCGCCTTGGTTACCTTCAACAACTGCATCAGCAATGCCAGTAGTGATTAACTTAATGGCACGAATTGCATCATCATTTGAAGGAATTACATAGTCGATTTCATCAGGATCACAGTTCGTATCAACCATTCCTACGATAGGAATATGTAATTTATGTGCTTCTTGAATCGCAATATGTTCTTTGCGAGGATCCACAATGTAGATAATATCTGGAATCCGTGGCATATCTTTGATACCGCCCAAGTTAGCTTCTAAGCGAGCAAGCTCTTTACGTAATTCTTGAACTTCTTTCTTAGGAAGGACATCAAAAGTACCATCTTCTTCCATCTTTTCAATAGATTTCAAGCGTTTGATTGAGGCTTGAATTGTTTCCCAGTTGGTTAATAATCCACCTAACCAACGGTGGTTAATATAATATTGACCGCAACGAATAGCTTGTTCTTCAATCGCTTGTTGAGCTTGTTTCTTAGTTCCTACGAACAAGACAACAGCTCCGTTGGCTACTTCATCACGAACAAAGTTATAAGCTTCATCAATCAATTTTACAGTTTTTTGTAAATCAATGATGTAGATGCCGTTACGTTCAGTAAAGATGTAACGTTTCATCTTAGGGTTCCAACGACGAGTTTGGTGTCCAAAGTGAACACCTGCTTCTAATAAAGACTTCATAGATATAACAGACATTCTATTTCCTCCATTTTGGTTTTTTCCTCCGCTTATCGCGACTAGTCGATGAACTCCCGTGAGAAAGCACCCCATCAACTATTAATAAGCGTGTGTTTTGGTTTTTACACCGTCTCATATTATATGGTATCTACCTTTTATTTGCAACCACAATTCCTATTTTTCTATGGAACTTGTCTAAGTTAATCTGCGAATCTTGTTTTAGTAAATGATTGTACCTTTACCATTCTTCTCGAATAGCTAAAGGCTTATCAAGAATTTCTTTAAGAATCACTGCGCGACGTAAATCTTGGGCTGAGCTTATCAAATCCGATCCGACTTTTGGCGCCTGAGTTTTTGTCTGGTCAGCCTGGTTCTCAACCACAAGCATCATGGAATCCTTATTTTCTACCTCAGGTTCTACAAGTGGTTGAAGCGGTTCTTCCTTCACTTTGATTTTCTTTTGTCGGACTTGTTGGGCGGCTGCCTGTCTCTGGCGTAAATCTTGTTGCAATCGAGGACTTAGGTTTGGATCCACCTGTTCGATGCGTTGGGTATGGTTCGCTGATTTTTTGATTTCAGGAATATAATTCTGCAAAGAGTTTAAAGCGGTCGTTTCTGATTCTTTCTCTTTATCCTTGGCCCGCTTCAGTAAATTGGACAACAGACGGAAGACTCCGACAAAAACAAGTACATCCACGATCAGGCCAATTATGGCAAACATGATTAGGACCTCTTTTCTTGTTGATTGTTGCTCTTCTCACCAGTTCCAGCAATAGATTCTCTCATATTCGTATCGGATTCAATATTCTTCAATTTATAGTAATCCATCACACCCAGTTGACCTTTACGGAAAGCTTCAGCCATCGCCAAAGGTACCTCAGCTTGAGATTCAACCACCTTGGCTCTCATCCGTTGAACTTCTGCTAACATTTCTTGTTCTTCGGCTACGGCGAAGGCGCGACGTTCTTCGGCCTTAGCTTGGGCTACATTCTTATCGGCATTGGCTTGATCTGCTTGTAATTTAGCACCGATATTACGCCCCACATCGACGTCAGCAATATCGATGGATAGAATTTCAAACGCTGTCCCGGCATCTAAACCTTTACGAAGAATAGTCTGGGAGATGGAATCCGGATTTTCTAGGACAATCGAGTGAGTTTCAGAAGAACCCACCGTAGTTACAATCCCTTCACCAACCCGGGCAATGATTGTTTCTTCACCGGCACCTCCGACCAGACGCTCAATATTAGCCCGGACGGTTACCTTGGCTTTAGCCATAACTTCGATCCCGTTCATTGCCACCCCGGCAATCACAGGCGTCTCAATCACTTTAGGATTGACTGAGACCTGAACGGCTTCGAATACATTTCGTCCAGCTAAATCAATGGCGGCAGCTCGCTCAAACTCCAAATCGATGTTGGCCCGTTGAGCGGCAATCAAGGCATCGACCACTTGGTTGATATCACCACCAGCTAAATGATGGGCTTCTAATTCATTGGTTGTTAAATCTAAACCGGCTTTGGTCGCCTTGATTAAAGGGCGAATAATTTCTGATGGAGCCACCCTTCTGAGTCGCATCCCTACTAAATTTCCGATGGAAACTTTGGCCCCGGAAAAGTAAGCCGTAATCCATAAACCAATCGGCACAAACCGAAAGAATATGATTAATAAAATTAATATCGCAATAATAACAATGGCGAAGGTCATCCAACCCGTATTTCCACTATTAAATACTTCATCCATTTAAGCTTCCTCCTCAATCACATAAATTGATCCATTCGTCACTTTAACAATCCGAACCGCGCGACCTTTAGCAATAAATCCTTGTTGACTAATAATTTCATATGTCTCACCGTTAAACCGACCACGTCCGACCGGACGAAGGTCCATCACCACTGTCCCGATTAAACCGATAATTTCAGGATAATCTTGATGACTTGAATAGCCTTCTGCCTTGCCTAAACGTTGATCGAGTACAAACATCGAGGGAACCTCAAATTGTCGACCAGCCTTGATAAAGAAGAGGCATTCCAAACCAATCAATACCAGCACCGCTAAGACAATCATTAAGACCCTGAGCCAATCATCATGATACATATACAAACCGAAGACACTGGTAAAGCTGCCGATCATGCCTAATACCCCAAAATCGGGAATGTATAACTCGGTCCAGATCATCACAATACCCAAAAGATAACAAATAAAACTCATGAAATTCTGTGAAGAAAAATTAATATTGCTCGCTGAACCTGTCATGACAAATACTTCAAAATGAAAGGCAAAACAAAGCAAAGCAAGCAGCATCCAGAAAATTTTGCGTTTATAAAAAAGTGAAGCCACTAAACAAGCAATTCCCAAGAGCAATACAATCATCAGACTCCCCCTTTCTTAATAAAAGTATATCACAGATTTATTAAAACTACCCTCGATTATCCTCGTCAATGAGAGGAATTCCACTTTCCCGCTGATGAACATCATTCGCAATCAAACGATAGATTGCTGAAGCTAGCGGTACTGCAATTAACATACCAACCACACCCCAAAGGCCACCGCCTAGTGTAATCGAAATAAGTACCCAAATCCCAGGTAATCCCAGCGAACTTCCGACTACTTTAGGATAGATTAAGTTCCCCTCGACTTGCTGTAAGATAATAATAAAGACTAAAAACATCAAACCTTGCAAAGGATCCTGCACAAATATCAAGAGAAAGCCGATAATCCCTGAAATGTAAGCCCCCACTAAGGGAATCAAAGCGGTGAAACCTGTGAGTGCCCCAATCATGCCAGCATATGGGAATTGCAAGACCCACATCCCGAGAGTCACCATAATGCCTAGAATGAAAGCTTCCACCACTTCGCCACTAATAAAATGTTTGAAAGAATCATTAACAATATCTAAGACATAGAAGATTCTCTTGACCCAGGATTGAGGTAAATAAGCATGTAGAATGCGCGAACTTTGGCTAGCTAGTCTTTCTTTCGCCAAGAGTACATATAGTGAGATCATAAAAGATAACAAACCATTCACTAATAAAGCAAAGACAGATCCAACCGTCGTCAAGGTCGTACCTACAATATTACTGGTAAAATCATTGGCCACATTCCAAAGATTAGCCATAATCTGGTCGACTTGAACATCAGCGTTCTCAATGGCTGTCCGCAATTGTGGGATAAGATTTTCGTTCTCTATGACCCATTGTTTAATAGAGGTCAAAATTAAAGGAATCAGGTCAATAAACTCAACAATTACCGAATATAATTGCGGAATAATTAGAGAAAGTACCAAATAAATAACTAAAACAATCAAAATATAGGACAACACCATGGCCAAGGGACGGCGAATTTTCTGTAGCCAATTTTGCCGACTTCGGGGAGCCAGCAAGGCTTCAATCTTGACCATTAAGATATTCACAATATAGGCTAAGACAAAGCCCAAAATAATCGGTCGCAAGATATTCAGTAAAGCTAACAGAAAACCATGAAGCCAATTTAGATTCAATAAAATAATGGCTAATAAGCCCAAAAGTAACAAATACTTTAGAATCAATCGATCAATCTTTTTAATATCTTTCATTCACTTACCCTCTCTATAGATGTATAGCTATTATGACAAGTTTTTGAAATAACTACAAGAGAAATGAAGAAAGATCATCTAAACAAAAATTATAATTAGAGCTAAGAATTCATATTATTTGGTCTCCCATTTCGAGCTTATCCACTACTTACCTACAGCCTATTCTTTCTCAAAACAAAAAAGACTTATAAACCCCAGCATTTCAATCTAGGATTTATAAGTCATGTTTATTTCAGACTACTACAATGTATTAAAGACGATTTGGTTATCTTCTAAATCGATTTCTACCTGAGTGTTCGGCAAGATTTCACCTGCGATGATGGCCTTGGCTAATGGAGTTTCAACTTGTTTAGTAATAAAACGTTTCAGTGGTCGAGCTCCGTAGACCGGATCATAACCTTCATCAGCCAGCCATTGGTTAACAGCTTCACTCACACTTAACGTGATATCTTGATCCGCTAGACGGTGAATTAATTCCGCCATGAACTTATTAACAATGCCCTTCATATTGTCTTTAGTCAGTGGAGAGAATAAGACGATATCATCCACTCGGTTTAGAAATTCTGGTTTAAAGTGCCCACGAAGTAGAGTTTTGACTTGCATTTGGGTTTCTGGATCAATTTGACCTTGGTCATCAACGCCTTCAAGTAACAGATCAGAACCTAAGTTACTGGTCATAATCACGACGGTATTTTTGAAATCAACCACTCGACCTTTTGAATCGGTTAATCGTCCGTCATCCAACACTTGTAGCAGAATATTGAAGACATCGGGATGGGCTTTTTCAATTTCATCCAATAATAAGATGGTGTATGGTGATCGGCGAACAGCTTCGGTAAGTTGTCCACCTTCATCGTGGCCGATATATCCTGGAGGTGCACCCACCAAACGCGATACGGAATGTTTCTCCATATATTCAGACATATCCAAACGCACCATATGGTCTTCACTGTCAAATAAATTCTCTGCCAGTGATTTAGCTAGTTCAGTCTTCCCAACACCTGTTGGACCTAAGAATAAGAAGGAACCAATCGGCCGGTTAGGGTCTTGGATACCAGCCCGCGATCTTAAGACCGCTTCTGATACCAATTCGATCGCTTCATCTTGGCCCACTACCCGACGATGTAAGGTTTCGCCTAAATGAAGTAATTTTTCTCGTTCTCCTTCAACCAAGCGAGCTACCGGAATTCCGGTTAGACGACCAACTACTTTGGCGATTTCATCTTCGGTGACCACTTCTTGAGTTAGACGACTTTCAGAAGCGTGTTCTTCTTGAAAAGCTTCAAGTGTGCGCAATTCTTTCTCTAATTGAGGAATTCGTCCATGACGTAATTCAGCAGCTTTCTCTAAATCATACTCACTTTCAGCTTCTTCTAAAGCATGACGCGCTTCATCTAAGGCTTGCCGTTTATCCCTTAAAGCATTGACCGATTCCTTCTCCTTAACCCAGCGTAATTGAAGTTGTTCCATCTGTTCACGATATTCGGCTAATTCTTCTTGAAGAATCGCCAAACGCTTCTTGCTGGCTTCATCGGTTTCTTTCTTTAAGGCCGCTTCTTCGATTTCTAACGTCATTAATTTTCTGCGCACTATATCAATTTCAACCGGCATAGAATTCAATTCCATCCGAATGGTCGCACAGGCTTCATCAACGAGGTCAATCGCCTTATCTGGAAGGAAACGGTCGGTGATATAGCGGTTAGAAAGAACCGCCGCCGATACTAAGGCATTGTCGTGAATATTGACCCCATGGTGAATCTCAAAGCGTTCTTTAAGTCCTCGAAGAATTGTAATGGTATCTTCCACATCCGGCTCTTTAACCAATACTCGTTGGAACCGACGTTCTAAGGCTTTATCTTTTTCGAAATTTTGCCGGTATTCATCGAGAGTTGTTGCCCCAATCATGTGCAATTCACCCCGAGCTAGCATCGGTTTCAAGAGATTCCCCGCATCCATCGATCCCTCAGTTTTACCAGCGCCGACAATATTATGGATTTCATCAATAAATAATAGAATCTCGCCTTCGGAATCTTTAACTTCTTTCAAGACGGCTTTTAATCGTTCTTCAAACTCGCCCCGATATTTGGCTCCAGCAATCAGAGCTCCCATATCCAGTGACCAGAGTTGTTTTTCTTTTAAATTTTCTGGCACGTCTTTACGAACAATCCGTTGAGCTAGTCCTTCAACGATGGCGGTTTTACCTACACCGGGTTCACCAATTAGCACCGGATTGTTCTTTGTTTTGCGGGTTAATATCCGAATGACATCGCGGATTTCCTCGTCCCGACCAATGACTGGATCTAATTTATTCTGCTTTACCGCATCATTTAAGTTAATCGCATATTTACTCAAGGCTTCATAAGTTTCTTCTTGATTTTGTTGAGTCACACTTTCTCCCCCTCTCAAACTTTCGATTCTTGCTAAGAATTTGTTTTCATCCAATTGATGATTTAATAAATATTCGGTAATCGGATGATTTTTCTGTTTATAAATAGCTAACATAACAATTTCAGTAGCCAAGTACTGGTCACCACGTTCTTCAGCCAATTGACCGGCATCGGCTAAAAGCCGGTTCAAACTCGGTGAAATCTGTTGACCATAAGCAATATTGCTTCCTTCAACGATAGCGATTTTGTCAATTTGTTGTTCAATAAATTTCTTAAACTCTTTCAAATCGATTCCCAGTTCATCATACCATTGATAGGCTAGATGGTCTGGCTGTAAAAAAGCCAGCCAAAGATGATATAGGTCGATCATTTGATGTTTACGAACCATGGCAATATTTTGAGCTTGGCCCAAAGTTGTTTGCATGGTTGTCGTCATTTTATCAATCATCTTGACACCCCTTTTTCTAATGTCAATAATAGTCAAACTTTTCAAAGTAAAAAACTAAGCTCAGACTTGAGCTTAATCATAGTATAACGCATTGGTCAGGAAAGGTCAACACTTTTTACTGATCAACTTGCTTAAAAAAGTTAGCCAATTCAATCATTCGTTGATAAGGGACCTTATGACCCCCTGTTTGATCAATTTGAATTTTTCGATCTTTGACTAAGGGCTGGGATTCTAGATAAGTGATTAAATCCTGATTGAAACGGTATGGAACCGTACTATCGTTCTGAGCGTGCCAAAGATATAAAGGCCGATTCCCTAAGTGATCTGGATGAAGAGATAAATCCAAAGCTTGAAGTTGTCGGATTGCTTCTTGAATTTGTGCTTGTTGAACCAATTCAGCAGGCACTTGGTAATGTTCAATTAAAGCTTGAATAAAACCACTAGTATGAGTGGCCCCCATCAATATACCTGCCCCGTTAAGCTGAGGATACCTACTTAAACACATGCCAGTAATGATTCCTCCCATAGAAATTCCACAGATATAAATCGCTGAATGATCAGAATTTTTCGTCTGGATTTCATCTAAAATTAAAGAAACATCGTTGACCGCAGCTAATAATATTTCAGGAAAAATCATGGGATTGACTGGAATTTGCCGATGTGGGTAATCGCCATGTTGAGGGGCATCGGGCATGATCACCATAAATCCTTGTTTGGCCAGCTCAATCCCTAGTAATACATCTTCATCTTTCGAATGTGTCCAGCCATGGTAGGCGATAACTACAGATTGCTGATCTTGCTGAGTCTGATCCTGCAAATTAATCCGTATAACGGGGATGTGTTGAATCTTTTCTTGAGAAATTTGGATCATAGGGACACTCCTAAAGCAATCTTGGCATAGCGACTCATCCGATCAATCGACCAGGCCGGATCAAAGGTCAATTCAATCTCAACTTTCTCAACTCCATCGACTGCTAACAAGGCTCTTTCAATATCAAAGGCAATCATATCGATTAATGGGCAGCCCATGGTGGTTAAGGTCATCAGCACCTTGGCAGTTCCTTGTTCATCAAAATCAATATCATAAATTAAACCCAAATTGACAATATCAATGCCCAATTCAGGGTCAATGACTTTTTCTAAGGCTTTGTATAATTGTTCATTTTTCATTGTTTCACCCTTTTCTAGGTTAATCATAATGTAACAAATTTGAAGTAAAATTTCCATCATTCAAATTCCAAGGATTGAGCTCATTGACGAAATTCGATATAATCGATCGGTAAGTGAAAGGAGTTCTGCACATGGAACAACATTTAATCACGATTGATTTAGACGGAACCACTTTAAATAATGAATCCAAAGTGAGTCTATTAACGATTCAAACCCTTCGTCTATTGGACAGAATGGGACACATGGTCTGTATCGTCACCGGAAGACCTTTCCGCAATTCAAAGGATATTTATTATCAGATTGGTTTACAATCGCCAATGGTGAATTTCAACGGTGCCTTGTGCCATTTTCCTGACAAGGCTGAATGGTTAGGGCACTATCATAATGAACTCGATAAGGAATTGGCTTTCGATTTATTCTCTCGGCAGGATGAATTAGGAATCGATATGTTAACCGTTGAAGGGAAAGACCGTCTCTTCTCCTCCACGCTCAATATTCCTGATTCACCCTTCTATCCCAAAGATCGAGCTAAGATTGAGCTCTTATCTCGCCGCAGCTTAACTGAGAATCCAACCGCGCTCGCTATCTTCTGTCCAGAAGAGAAACAAGCCCTGGTTCGCGACCGCGTCTTGGAACATTATGGCGACCAAGTTTCGATTCGGACTTGGGGCGGGATTCTGCCTTTATTAGAAATTGTTAGCGTAGGAATTAACAAAGCCGTCGGGGTCAAACGCATTGCTGATTTCTATCATATTCCTCGTCAAAAGATTCTTGCCTTTGGTGACGAGAATAATGATCTTGAAATGCTAGATTACGCCGGTCTTGGCGTCGCTATGGCCAATGGAACTGAAGAAGTCAAAGCCATTGCCAATGATGTCACCGAATATAGCAACCAAGCAGATGGCTTGGCCAAATATCTGATAAAATATTTTGATTTGCAGGCCTATTTACCTCAAGCCTTTGATTAGAATATTTTATTGCTATTAACCAAATAGCTTAGTATACTCGGTTCTAAAATATAACCATAAAAAAATAGCGGGAAAGTATAGCCAGAAAGGTATCTAGCTAGCTTCTCCGCTTTTTATTATTTAATTTTCAAGGTTTGCTTACGCTCTCTCAATAAATCTTGTTGTTGGCGATTGAGGAAATTTCCGCCTACATATTGAGATTGAACAATATTGACAAAGGCTTTGGGGTCACTAAGATGCACAGCCGATTGGAGATCATAAAGTTCGTAACGGTTGATGACCACCATGATAATCTTTCGTGGTGACCGTTTATAGCCTCCCCGTCCATCGATAACAGTAATTCCTCGGTGAATATGTTGATAGAGAGAGCTAACCACATCATCAATATTTTCGGTAATGATAAAGGCCGTCAAGCGTTGATCATTATTGTTAATCGCATTGACCATGCGAGAATTAACATACATGGCAATCAAAGTGTATAGGGCTAATTCCCATTCATAAACATAACCGACGCCAAATAAGAGCAAGGAATTCATAATCAATGACAGTGAGCCGACATTGAGACCGGTCTTGCGATTTAAGACGACACTCACAATATCTAATCCGCCAGTTGACATGCCATATTTGACACAGACACCGACCGCAGTCCCACACAGGACGCCCCCAACCACACCATTTAACATCGGATTTGAAGAAATTGGAATCACTGGAATCATATTAGAGATGATAGAAGTGGCGAACACTACAGCCAAGGTTAGCAAGGTAAAGCGTTTGCCCAATTTCATAAAGCCCAAGATAATTAATGGAATGTTGATAATTAAGTTAACCGTCCCTGTCTGGGCCTGCCAAGGAATACTGGTGAAATGATTGATCACATAGGCAATTAATTGGGCAAAACCTAAAATTCCAGCCGAGTAAATATCGCCAGGAATGTAGAAAAAGTTCAAGGCAATCCCAAAACAAAGCGCTGCAAAAATCACAATCAAACCATGGAAAGCCAAATTAAACAGCCGGGATTTGGCCAAATACCGATTAAACATCTTGTCCTACCGCCTTTATTCTGCCGGTTTACCCAGAGCTCGGGTAATATCAGGAATTAATGCCTTAGCAATTGCAGATCCCATCACAATCGTTTCATAGAAAGCTTCTGGATCTTGACCAAGTCGAACCAAGTTTCTTAAGAAAATTTCGCCATCGCCAGCTAAATAGAGCGCATAATAACCTGTTCGCATCCCATTTAAGTCGTTCAATAGGCTTAGGGCCTTTGTTTCCAGGCTTCGATCGGCCAGTTGATGTAATTGACGATAGATGATTTGTCCATCCACAAAGTCGGTCTCTGCTTCCTGAATAATCACTTCAACAATGACTTTTCGACTTTTGCTCAGCTGATAAGTAAAGCGATAAAGGTGGTGCCCATCCTCTATTTCTTGATAATTAAAAGGAATATCCACTGATTTTAATTTTTGTTCAAAATTTTCTTGAATCTTCGACATTTTTAGCCACCTGTTCTTTTCAATATTTGCTCTAAGTATATCATATCGAATATTATTTCCAACTATGGAAGTTCATTCCAACAAAAAAACCAAGACCCGGTCAAAGACCAAATCTTGGTTAATTAGATTAAGAACGTTCTTTAATCCGGGCAGCTTTACCAGCCAACTTACGAATATAGTAAAGTTTAGCTCGTCTAACGCGACCCTTGCGAAGTACTTCAATCTTTTGAACACGTGGTGTATGTAATGGGAATGTACGTTCAACCCCAACACCATTGGAAATCTTACGAACTGTATAAGTTTCGCTGATTCCAGCACCACGGCGTTTAATCACTAAGCCTTCGAATAACTGAACCCGTTCGCGTTCACCTTCAACGATCAAGGCATAGACACGGACAGTGTCTCCAGCACGGAATTCAGGAATATCATTACGCAATTGTGATTGAGTAACTTTTTCGATAATTGGATTACGACTCATCTTTTTTCTCCTCCCAAAATATTCATTCAATGCCTAGCATTCAGCGGAATATTCGTATTCATGTGGTGAAACCACTCTTACAATTATACAGAAATCATCGCGATTGTAAAGGACAATTTTACTTTTCTTAAGGTTTTTGCTGGCTTGTCGATGAGGTCTTAGACGTTGAATCTTCTCGCTGGATTTGATCTAAGAGGCGTTGATCTTCGTCGGATAGGGACCCTTGTTTCAGTAGATCAGGTCGGTGATGCCAGGTTTTGCGGAGCGCCTCCTTGCGTCGCCAACGTTCGATATGCTCGTGATGGCCGCTTAGTAAGACCGGCGGGACTTCCATCCCACGGAAATTCTGGGGACGGGTGTATTGTGGATATTCTAACAAACATTGTTGATGAGATTCATGGATTAATGAGTCAGCATTGCCAACGACTTCAGGGATTAAGCGCACAACAGCATCCATCATGACCATGGTCGGTAATTCGCCGTTAGTCAAGACATAATCTCCTAGGGAAACTTGGTCAGTCACATAGTGGCGGACTCTTTCATCAAAGCCTTCATAGTGACCACAGATAAAGATTAAATACTGATCATTAGACCACTCTTGGGCTAAATCTTGACTAAAGGGTTGCCCCGCTGGATCAGTTAGGATGATCCGATTAGGACGGCCATGTTGACGCTGTAGTTCTTCTAACATGGCCACAATGGGCTCCACCCTAAGGAGCATGCCGGCCCCGCCACCATAAGGATAATCATCAACATGCCCATGTTTATTTACCGCATATTGACGAAAATCATGAGCCTGGAACTCTAACAAGCCACGCTCTTGCGCTTGACCCATCATGGAATAATTCATCGGTGCAAACATTTCCGGGAAGAGGGTCAAAACATCAATCTTCATCATCCATAAGTCCTTCCATTAATTCTATGGTCACCGTTGAATTCTCAAGATTCACTTCTTTAACCACGTCATCAATATAAGGAATTAAGACATCTTTGGCTTGTTTTCGTTGAACGACCCAGACGTCATTTGATCCCAAAGCAAGTATATCTTTAATCTTGCCAATCTTTTCGCCCTCAGTAGTCAGCACTTCTAAGCCAATAATCTGATGGTAATAATAAGCATCTTCCGCCAGATCCTCTTGTTGGCCAGCATTAATCGCCAGCCAACCCCCTTTATACGACTCTACGTCATTGATCTGCTCAATCCCTTGAAACTTAACAATATATGAACCCTTATGGAGACGGGCGGTTTCAATCTTTGCGGCTAGTTGATTTTCTTGATTGATCAAATATACGGTCTGTCCCTTAGCAAAGCGTTGTTCTGGAAAATCGGTCTCCGCTAATACTTTCAATTCACCCTTAATCCCAAATGTATTCACAATTCGAGCAATACGTATTTTATCCATCTTCTTCCCCCAATCTCCTTCTATTATAACTTATTGCAGCCATAACCAACACATATTTAGTGGTCACTCTTCTGGCTGCCCTGACCTAAATGGATTCCAAGAGTATTCATTTTTTTAGCAAAGTTATCCACACTGCTATAACAAGAAAAAATTCCTCCATAAAAAAAGACCCACCTGGTTAACCACTCAGACAATGTCTTGCCTAAGGGTTATCCAGTAGATCTCAAACACAAGCTAAAGTTGAATTCAAACGAAATCTATTTTCTATCAAGTGAACCTGCTAGAAAGTCAGATTGTTTGGCTGGCAATGCTAATCTTGCTCTTCAACTTCATCTTGAACTACAATGCGACTACGTTTTTCATTTTTATTACGAATGCTGTATACAATGGTACGAATAGCTCGAATAACCCGGCCTTTTCGTCCAATGACTCTACCAATATCTTCCGGATTTAGCAGAAGATGATACTCTTTGAATTCATCCGTATCTTTAATTTCAATCACAAAATCTTCAGGATATTGAATTATCGGTTCGACCATCGTTCTAATAAGTTTCTCGATATTTGGCATTATCTCACCTTTTCTAATCATTGTAAGGCATGAATATTAGCATTATTTTTCTAATTTACCGTCATGGAATTTCTTCATAATTCCTTGAGCAGATAATAAAGTACGCACTGTGTCAGAAGGTTGGGCACCTTGTTGTAACCATTTAAGTGCTAAGCTTTCATCAATCTTAACTTCTTTTGGTTCAGAAACTGGATTGTAAGTACCAATTTGTTCAATAATACGACCATCACGTGGAGAACGAGAATCCGCTACAACCACACGGTAGAAAGGACGTTTCTTAGAACCCATACGTTTTAAACGAATTTTTACAGACATTCATTTCACCTCTTTCAGTTCAATCTTACAAGATGATATATTAACAGAAAATAAATAAGCTGTAAAGTACTTTTACTTTACAGCTTGAATTTTTTTGTAAATTTATCGCATAGATGATTTTTAGAATTTCTCATGGGTTGAATACTTTAAGCTATGCCAAGATTTACTAACCATTGTTTAATTTCACTCAAACTATTCAAAGTAACTTCATGACTGTTCACCCAAGTATATTGGACATGAGCTTGAGCTTGTTCAAGCTTTGCCAACAAGGCCTGATTTTGTTCCATAGAACATAAAGGATCTTGTTTACCCATCGACAAAAATATTTCTTTACTGGACAAATCTAATTCAGGGTTAAAATCCAAGGGATACAAAGGAGCCATTAAGATGGCTCGCTTCACAGGGCTTCCTAATTGAAACAAGAGATGACTGGCTATATTTGACCCATTTGAAAAGCCGACAAAGATGGCCTGAGTCAAATCAAAATGATAATGATCACTGGCCCAATTTAGAAAATCATTAATTTTTCGTCCCTGTTGGTCCAGATTTTCTAGGTCGTAAGAGCCATCATCATAACGTCTAAAAAAGCGAAGATACCCTTGTTCGTTAATTTCACCACGAATTGCCAAATAATTTGCCTGAGGGGCTATGGTCTGAGCAATCGGAATCAAACTTTCTTCATTTCCACCAGTGCCATGGAACAAGATTAACGTATGCTCGGCATCTTGACCTTGGCTAAATAGATGTTCCATCATAACCCTCCTCATTGTGATTCATTAATCTTTTTTACCGGTCCAAACTGAATTGAATGGTTTAACCTGACGTTCAATATATTCGCGATCTTTTTCTAAAAATGGTGGTAAGGATAATTTTTCTCCAAGGGTCTCATAAGGTTCGTCGCCCATGAAACCAGGTCCATCCGTAGAAATTTCAACTAAAATATGACCGATTCTCGCATATAAGGCTTCGAAGAAGAAACGATCAACCAAGCCGGAGTTACGAATATTTCGTTCCATATATTTATTTAACCAGGCTTGGATGGCTTCATGGTCTTCCACTCGGAAAGAAACATGGTGTATTTCACCATAACCTTGGCGACTTACCGGACTGGTCGTATCACGGCGTAGAATCACTTGACCACCATGACCCCCTTGGCCCACTTCAAAGACAGTCACATCATCTTCTTCAATATGAATCGTCATGCCATAAATTTCTTGCAGTAACATCTTAAAATCATCGAAATAAGAGACGGTAATTTCAATCGGACCTAAACCATAGATAGCGAATTCTTCTGGAACTGGCCCTTGTTTCCAAGGAGTGCCCGCAGGTACACCATGGTCATGTTCATCAGAGAACAATTGATATCTTTGGCCATCTTCTTCTTCAAATTTCAAGATTTTAGATCCGTATAATTCGAAAATGCCTTCATGTTTAACCCCATATTGATCAAACCGATCACGATAGTACTCTAAGGCTGCATCATTAGGCACACGTAAACCAATTCTTGAAATAGAGTTAGTACCGTGAGTTCCTTGCGGAATTTGAGGGAAGTCAAAGAAAGTTAAATCCGTTCCAGGATTCCCCATATTGTCAGCATAAAAAGTATGGTAAGTATAAATATCATCTTGATTTACGGTTTTTTTGACCAATCTCATGCCCAGAATTTGCGTCATAAAATGATAGTTCTTTTTAACATCATGAGTAATCGCAGTAACGTGGTGAATACCTTTTAATTCATTCATTATGATACGCTCCTTTTAAATGTTAATTTCGAATTCGAAGTAAATATACCACGACTTATTTTCAAAAGCAAGCCTTTTGACTTTAGTATCCTTTGGGGGTCTGGTTCCCCTTGTCGCAAAACCTCTTAGAAATTTTGTCAAAAATAACAGTAATGACTTAATTTCGAAAAATTAAGACAATACGTTTATCGGTCAATCAATCATAGATTAACAAATACTTGGAATTTTTAAAGTATTTTGGACTCATCCTTAAAAGATAATCAACAGTATAATATAAAACATCAATGTAAATCACTCGGTCAAAATAAAAAAACGGATATCTACCTAGAAATTAAGTGTGTTTCTAGATAAATATCCGGTTACCTTTGTACATTTGAAAGCAAAAGATTGTCTAATTCACAGACACTTACGGCAAAATTATTTTCTGCGTTTCTTTTTAATCATTTTACGAAGTTTGTCTTTTTGTCTTTTGGCCTGTAATTGTTCGGGACTCATAAAATCCTTTTGGTTGAATCCACCACCTAGACCAGGTAGGCCACCCCCACCAGACATCTGTTCAAACTGATTCATCATCTTCTTCATACCCGACATTTTGCCGTTAGACATTTGGCTCATCATTTGCCGACTTTGATTAAATTGCTTAATTAACTGGTTGACTTTGGCTAAATCTTGACCCGCACCTTTCGCAATCCGTTTCCGTCGGCTTTGGCTGATCAGATCAGGATTTTCTCGTTCTTCTGGTGTCATCGACTGAACAATGGCTTTGATATGAGCCATATCTTTCTCGTCAACGTTCAGCTCATCTAATTCTTTGATTTTGCTCATGCCAGGAATCATCTTGATTAAATCTTTGATTGGCCCCATTTTATTAACTTGATCCATCTGGTCGATAAAATCATTAAAGTCAAAGCTAGCATCTTTAATTTTGTCGGCCATTTCAGCTGCTTTGGCCTCATCAAAGTCTGCCTGAGCTTTCTCGATCAGGGTCATCATATCGCCCATGCCTAAGATTCGACTAGACATCCGATCTGGATAGAAAGGTTCTAGGGCATCGAGCTTCTCACCTTGACCAGTAAATTTAATCGGTTTATGGGTAATTTCACGAATCGATAAGGCTGCCCCGCCCCGGGTATCGCCGTCTAATTTAGTGATAATTACCCCTGTAATATCTAAGTCATCATTAAAGGCTTTGGCCACATTCGATGCATCTTGACCAGTCATCGCATCGACGGTCAATAGAATTTCATCGGGCTGAGCCACTGCTTTGATATCGGCCAATTCTTGCATTAACTTCTCATCGACATGAAGACGACCGGCCGTATCAATTAAGACGACTTCATTGCCGTTAATGCGTGCTTGTCGTAAGGCTTGTTCGACAATCTCCACCGGTGACACCGAAGTTCCCAATGAAAAGACTTCAAAATTTAATTGTTGACCTAGAGTCTTTAATTGCTCAATCGCCGCTGGACGATAAACGTCGCCAGCTACCAGCAAAGGTTTCTTAATATTTTCTTTCTCGTACAGGTACTTAGCTAATTTACCAACAGTCGTGGTCTTACCGGCCCCTTGTAGACCTGCCATCATGATGACGGTTGGAGGTTGCTTAGCTAGGTTTAATGGGACGAGTTCGCCCCCCATCAATTGGGTTAATTCCTCATCCACAATCTTGACAACTTGTTGGGCTGGAGAAAGAGATTCTAATACTTGGGTCCCTAATGAACGTTCGTTCACCCGTTTAACAAATGACTTCACAACTTTGAAATTGACGTCGGCTTCTAAGAGCGCCAGACGAATTTCACGCATCATCTGTTTGAGGTCGGCTTCAGTAATCTTACCTCCCTTACCAACCGTCGATATTGCCCCTTGTAATCGATCAGATAATCCTTCAAATGCCATAAATCTTTACTCCTTACAATTCATATTCAAGTTTAATCAACTCATCAAGCACATGCTGGCTAGGTTGGTTTTGCAGCTGTTGGTTGAGTTGTTGATAGAGTTCTAAGCGACGATTGCGCAATTGCAGAAGATGTAATTGACTTTCATAGTTCTCTAAAGCCTGTTCTGCACGTTTGATATTATCAAAGACTCCTTGCCGACTAATCTGATAATGCTCAGCAATTTCAGCCAAGGAGTAATCCTCTTCATAATAGAGTGAGAGCATCTCCTTTTGTTTATCGGTCAACAGGTTACCATAATAAGCAAAAAGTTGATTCATCAAAAGGGTTCGTTCCAAAGACATGGTCGCTCACCCCTTCTCTGGGAAATTAATATATTGAGCCAGCCGGTCGGCTAAATCGGCGGGTGTCACATGCTCTAATACTTCAGCTAATTCATGAACTTCCCTGGGACCATAGCCTAATTTGTGGGCTAAGAAATATTCCCAAATCTCGTGCTTACGTAATATATCACGAGCATGTGCTTCTCCTAATGGGGTCAGCTTGCCTCCATGATAAGCCTTATATTCAACCAACCCTTCAGCAGTTAACTTGGCCATCATTTCACTCACTGAAGGAGGAGCAATGCCTAAACCTGCCGCAATTTCTTTATTTGAAAGTAGACTGTCTTGACTATGTTCATAAATAAATTTTAAATAATCTTCTTTACTTTGCGACATTTCATTTCCTCCTAGCCGAAATATACAATCATAATTTTATCATGAAAGCATTAGCGGCACAAACAGATAATTTTTAGGTAGGCCTATTGATTTTAGGTTTACCTAATGTTATGATGGTCACAGATTAAATATTAGGTTAGCCTAAATAAGAAAGGAAGGTAAGATGATTGAGATTAAAAATTTAAGTGTTACTTATCAAAGAGATCGGCCGGTCTTACAGGACATCAACCTACAAAGTAAAGACGGATCGATGACAGGTATTATCGGTCCTAACGGTGCGGGGAAATCTACTTTATTGAAAGCAATCCTTCAATTAATTCCCTTTTCTGGAAAGATTTTGATCGATCAACAAGCTGCCCATAAACAATTAAAAAACATTGCCTATGTTGAGCAACGGAGTTTGATTGATTTTAACTTTCCCATTACCGTCAAAGAATGTGTCGCCCTAGGTCGTTATCCACACTTGGGACTATTTCGCCGACTGAAGGCGGAAGATTGGCGGAAAGTCAGCCAAGCCATGAATGAATTAGCTATTGATCATTTGGCCAATCGATCTATAGGGGCCTTATCAGGCGGTCAATTCCAACGGGTACTCTTTGCTCGTTGTTTAGTACAAGAGGCCCCATATCTTTTCCTAGATGAGCCCTTCATTGGCATTGATCAAACCAGTGAACAAAAAATTATGGAAGTCTTAAAGAAACTCAGTCAACAAGGCAAGACCATCTTCATTGTCCATCATAATCTGGCAAATGCTGAAGCTTATTTCGATCACATCATTTTATTAAATAAGCAATTGATAGCCTATGGCCCTAGCGCTCAAGTATTAAATTCAACCAATCTAAACCGGGCTTATGGGCTCAGTTTGATGAAGGAGATGACATCATGATTCAAAGTTTTATCAACGGTCTCAATGAATTCCAATTCTTACAATATGCTTTAATCACAGCGATCATGATTGGCATTGTCTCTGGCATCTTGGGTTCTTTTATTATTTTACGTGGAATGTCCTTGATGGGCGATGCTATCTCACATGCTGTCCTGCCCGGAGTCGCTCTCTCATTTATATTTGGTATAAATTATTACTACGGAGCCTTGGTCTTTGGCCTATTGGCTGGCCTACTGATTACTTATATCAAGAATAATTCGATTATCAAAGCCGACACCGCAATTGGTATCACCTTTTCGGCTTTCTTGGCTTTAGGGGTGATTTTAATCAGTTTTGCCCGGTCTTCAACCGATTTATTCCATATCCTATTTGGCAATATATTAGCCGTTCAAAAAGAAGATATGATGGTTACTGGGCTAGTGACCTTAATTGTGGTGACTTTGATAATTCTATTCTTTAAGGAGCTCTTGATCAGTTCCTTTGATCCTACAATGGCTCGAGCTTATGGCATGAAAGTCGAGTATTATCACTACCTCTTGATGATTCTATTAACCATGGTTGCTGTAACGGGAATGCAAAGTGTGGGTACCATTCTGATTGTGGCCATGTTGATCACCCCAGCTGCCACCGCCTATCTATACACCAACCATTTAAAGACAATGATTATACTATCCGCCTGCCTCGGCGCCTTATCAGCTGGCTTAGGATTAATGTTTGCCTATTATTACAATTTAGCGGCTGGAGCCTGTATCGTCTTAACTTCAGCGAGTCTTTTTCTACTTAGTTTCTTTATGGCCCCAAAACAAAACAAATATAGAAAGAAAGTGATTGACCATGAAAAATAAACTAAAATATATGATTTCCTTCGTATTCAGCTTAACTTTGATCTGTTTAGCCACACCTTTGACCCTAGCCCAAGAATCAAGTCCCTTAAATATTGTCACCACCAATTCAATTTTGGCCGATATGGTCCAAGAAATTGGTCAAGACCGGGTCAATGTTCATAGCATCGTACCGATTGGCCAAGATCCTCATGAATATGAACCCCTCCCTGAGGACGTTAAGAAAACTGAACAAGCAGATTTAATCTTTTATAATGGGATTAATTTGGAAAATGGCAGCCAAGCCTGGTTCACCAAATTAGTCAAAAATGCCAATAAAGTTGCTGACCAAGATTACTTTGCCGTATCAGCTGGAGTTGATATAATCTATCTTGAAGGAGAAGATGAAGCCGGTAAAGAAGACCCTCATGCCTGGTTAGATTTAAATAATGGTGTGATTTATTGTCAAAATATTGCTGACACATTGATCCAAGCTGATCCCGGGCATGCAGAATTTTATCAAGAAAATCTAGCCAACTACACCAAAAAGTTACAAGCTTTAGACCAAGAAGCTCGCCATCTCTTTGATCATATTCCCAGCGATCAAAAGCTAATCGTCACTTCTGAAGGATGTTTTAAATATTTCTCCAAAGCCTATAACATCCCTTCAGCCTATATCTGGGAAATTAATACCGAAGAAGAAGGGACCCCTGAACAAATCACAGCCCTGGTCCGACAAATCAAAGCATCGAAAGTTCCTTCCCTCTTCGTTGAAACCAGTGTTGATGACCGGCCAATGAAGACGGTGGCCCAAGAAACGGGTCGGCCAATCTATGCAAAAATCTTCACTGACTCAATCGCCGCTTCAGGTGAGACGGGAGATTCTTATTATTCGATGATGGAATATAACCTCAAAACAATTGCCGCAGGACTCAATCCTTAATATTGCTAGCAATTTCAAGATCTCTGTGGCGTATTAATTAAAAGAAACTAAGGATTTGTTGGAGAAATACTGAAAATCCACTTAGTCCACCTTAACTCAATAGGGTTAGTGTCAGACTGAGTGGATTTATTTTGCATTGGTGAATGATGGTAGGAATTTTTTTATTAATTTATTAAGCTGAAATCGTCCAACACCCAGGCTCAGCTTATTGAGGTTCAATCACGTCTTTAATTAAGTTATAGAAATATTGCTCACTATCAAAGACTTGTAAGTCTTGAGCTTTCTCACCTAAACCAATGAATTTGACCGGAATATCAAGTTCATAGCGGATGGAAAGCACCACCCCACCCTTGGCTGTCCCATCAAGTTTTGTGAGGACTAAGCCCGTTATTTCAGTCGCTTCATTAAATTGCTTAGCTTGGATGAGCGCATTTTGGCCGGTAGTCGCATCGAGCACTAAGAGGACTTCTTGAATTCCATTAGGATTTTCCCGTTCGATAATTCGTTTAATCTTAGCTAATTCATCCATTAAATGAATTTTAGTCTGCAGGCGTCCGGCTGTATCGACTAATAAATAATCGTAATGTTCGGTGTTTGCTTTCTTAATCGCATCAAAGACCACTGAAGCTGGATCTCCTTGATCCCGTCCAGTCACTACTGGAATGTTAAGGCGGTCACCCCAAACCGTCAATTGTTCAACCGCCCCAGCCCGGAATGTATCGGCTGCGGCCATCAAGACAGAATGCCCGGCTTCTTTTAGTTGATATGCAATTTTGCCGACAGAAGTCGTCTTACCGACTCCATTCACGCCGACAAATAAAATCACGGTCGGTCCATCTGGATTCTTAATCAATTGGTTAGATACTTGTTCGCCTCGTTGATAGATTTCCACCATCTTCTCAATCATTACTCGTTTAACATCTTGACTTTTATACACATTCTGAGCTTCGATTTCATCACGGATAGCATCCGTTAAAGCAATGGTCATATCAAAACCAACATCAGCGCCGATTAAAGCTTCTTCCAAATCTTCATAGAATTCTTCATCTAATTCACGAAAGCCAGAGAACAGGTCAGCAATCTTCTCTGAGAAGTTTTTGCGCGTCTTTTCCATTCCTTTGTCATAACTTTCAAAAACAATGGGTGAGTCTTTCTCTTTTAATTCTTCTTTAACAACAGCATCTTCACCGGTAAAGGCCCGCTTAATTCGATCAAATAATCCCATGATTTCCCCTCCTAATATTTAATAAATGATAAATAGCTTTTGCCACTCCGTTATCCTGATTGCTAGCGGTCACGTAATCAGCCTGGGCTTTAACTTCAGCAGCTGCATTGCCCATCGCTACGCCGATACCTGCCATTTTAATCATCGAGGCATCATTGGCCTGGTCGCCAATCGTTAGCATCTCTTCAGGAGGAATCTGCAAGCGTCGACCCAATCGGGCGAGGGCATTCCCTTTAGACACTCCTGCTTTACTAATTTCAATTTGAAATGGATGGGAGTGGACAATCGCGTATTGATCAGCTAACTCTGGCTTTAATTGTTCTAATTGCTGTAATAAATATTCTTGGTCCGTGGCGACTACAAATTTCAGGAAATAATTGTCTGGTCCAAAAAGCTGATAATCTTTGGTCTTGGCGGGAGCAGTCGTTACTTGGCTAACATAAATTGAAGGAAAGGGACTGTCTTCCTTCGGTGCCTGATAAACCCATTCTTCATCAACCGGATGCCAAGGAAGTTGCAACCGCTCTAATTCTTTCTGCCAGATTAGAAAATCTGAAAAGTCTAAGGCTTGCCGATAAATCACTTGGCCATCACTGGCTCGGTGAATCTGGCCACCATTAAAGGTAATCAAATAGTCTTCTGCACTTTTTAAACCTAACTGGTCTAAGACAGGCTGAGCAGCCAGATAGGGTCGTCCAGTACAAATGACAATCTTAATGCCCAATGCATTTGCTTGATGTAAAGCTAGGCGGTTATGATCGGACAGCGACTTATCCGGAGCTAACAAGGTCCCATCTAAATCCACCGCAATCAATCTTATCATACACTATCTCCTTCTATTTGACGATCACTTAGTTTGACTGAAGCTAATTTGGAAATGCCTGATTGTTGCATGGTGACCCCATATAGGACATCGGCGTGTTCCATCGTTCCCTTTCGATGGGTAATCACAATAAACTGAGTCTGCTTAGTAAAATTCTGGATATATTCGCCATATCGATAGACATTGGCATCATCTAAAGCGGCTTCCACTTCATCAAGTACCACGAAAGGCACCGGACGAGTTTCTAAAATCGCAAACAAGAGCGCAATCGCGGTCAATGCCCTTTCTCCCCCCGATAATAAGGCGAGATTCTGTTTTTTTTTGCCGGGTGGCTGGGCTAGAATGTCAACGCCCGTGGTCAACAAATCATCAGGCTGAGTAAGCTCAAGTGAAGCTTGACCTCCAGCAAATAAAGCCCGAAAGGTTCGTTGGAACTGTTGATTAATCTGCTCAAAAGTATAAGCAAATCGTTGAATGACCTCTTGATCCATCTCATCCATCGTTGTTTGAAGTTGTTCCATCGCTTTTAATAAATCATTCTCTTGGTAAGTCAAAGCTTGATAGCGTTCATTTAGCTGGTCATAATCTTCAATCGCCTGTAAATTCACCGGTCCTAACTGTTCAATTTGCTGCTTCAACGCTCGAACAGTATCGAAATTTACTTCATCAAGCTCCAGTGCTTGGGCTCGCTTTAGAGCCGCTTCGAAACTTAATTGATATTCCTGATTGAGATAGGTTAAGTAATTATCAATAAATGATTGATGCTTCTCAATTTGCGCTTGATAACGCGCCTGTTTTTGATAAGCTTTTTGCAGTTTACTTTGCTGATGACTGAGTAAATCTTCTATATGATCGATGGCTTCTTGACTTTCTGTTCTTGCTGCTTTTAATTGAACCAAGCTGTGACTGATCGAAGCTTGTTGTTGTTCCGTTTGACTTAATTCAGCTTCGACCTGCTTCAGTTTCTCGGTCAATGCTTGTCGAGAAATTTGATGTTGGTCGGCTAAATCTTTGTAGTGACCCAGCCGGGCTTTTAAATCTTCTATTTCTTGGTTTATTTGATTTTTTCTTTCGAAGGCTTGATTCTTTTCGACTTTCAAGACCGCTTGATCGGTCTGTAACTGATTCATCGCTTGTTCAATTAGCCGTAATTCTTTTTGTTTTTCATCTTCACTTAAATTGGCTTGATCTAATCGTTCCTGAAAATCTTGAATCTCAGCTTCCGCCTGTTTCAATTGCTCTTGAGCTTGCTGATAATTGACTTTAACCGCTACTAAATCCTGGTTATCTTGAGCTAACTTATTTTGGTCAATCTGGCGAGCTTGCTGCCATTGCTTATGCGCTTCAATGATTTGTCTCAGTTGATAGTTTAAGTTTTCACGTTGCTGTTGAGTGGTTTGCAAGTCTGCTTGAGCTTGTTGAACCAAAGATTCTTGTTGTTTCAGAGCTTGGTTTCTCTCCCGATTTTCTTGTTCTAAGGTCAGTAAAGCTTGCTGGCTAGCTTGATAGTCTTTCTGGGCGGCTTCAATATCATGTCTTCTTTGTAACATGGATTGTTGTTTATTTTTGTACTTACCTCCCGTTAAAGAACCCCCTGGAAATAATAAATCTCCATCTAAACTGACAATCTTCGCCCGATATTGCAATAATTTAGCTAAATCTTGCGCGTGTTTAAGATCTTGGACCACCATGACTGTTCCTAAGAGATTCGCAATAATCTCTTGATAAATGGGTTGACATTGGACGAAATCACTGGCTAGGCCCAAATAACCGGGAAAGTTCTGAGCTTGTTCAAGCATCGCTGGATTTATATAACGGGCTTTAATATTCGGCAGAGGTAGGAAGGTCGCTCGTCCAGCCCGACGTTGTTTTAATAAATCAATCGCTTGACGGGCTACCTGGTCGGATTCAACCACCAGATTTTGACCAGCTGCTGCGAGTGCAATTTCAATTGCGGTTTGATATTGCTCCTCAACCCGGATTAATTCAGCGACGGGTCCATGAATTCCTGGGATGGCTTCTTTCATCAAAGTTCGCACACCGGCATAATAGCCAACGTATTCTTCTTGCGATTGTTTCAAATTTTCAAACTGACTCTTAGCGCGGTTCATTTGCCGTTCATAGTCAAAGAGGTCTTGTCGAGCTCTTTGTTCTTGATTCTGTAGGTCTTCTAATTTCCTAATATTTGCAGCAAGATTTGCTTGTAACCTTTCCTGGCTGGCTTGTGCTTGCTGGATTTGTTCTTGAATTTGCTCCTGACGGGATTGATAGTCAGCTTTCTGGCTTTCACTGTGTTCAAGCCTATCTTGAAGTTCTTGCCTTTGCCTAATTAAACGTTGTTGTTGGTCTGCTAGGACATTTAACTGATTATTGGCCGTCGCCTTTTTTTGATAAGCTTCGATAATTAAGCCTCTTACTTCTTCCATAGCTGCTTGATCCGACAAAGCAAGGGCTTGTTCACGCTCTTGGTATTGTTTGATTTTCTGAGACAGCTGAACACTTTTCTTTTCGAGTTGCTGCAAGTGTTTCTCGACTTGCTCTTGTTCCATACCTAGACCGGCTAACTTCTCTTGAGCCTGTAATGCTTGTTGACCTTGGTCGGCTTGATGACTCTCCTTAAAATTAAGTTCTTGAGTGAGCATATTCTTCTGACCTTGTAGGCGCTCAAATTGTTGAATCAAGTCCTGGTATGTTTGGGTTTCATGGTCTAAGGCTTTCTCGGTGTTCTGCCATTGATGCTTGGCCTGGATGAGTTCGGCCTGCTTGCCTTCAATCATTGCTTCAACTTGTTCGATCTCTTGGTTAAGTAGGTCTAAAGCTTCAGCCTCTTGGTCCCAATCTTGTTTGCTGTCTTGAATTTGCTGTGTATATAAGGCAATTTCTTGTTTTTCTAAATCTTCTTTATAGGCTTGATAGGTTATCGCTTTCTCTTTCTGCTTTTGAAGCGGTTCGAGTTGATGTTCTAACTCAAAGATAATATCACGTACCCGCGATAAGTGATCTTGAGATTTCAACAATTTCCGTTCAGCTTCTTGTTTACGGAATTGGTATTTCTGAACACCCGCGGCTTCTTCAAAGATTAGACGCCGTTCTTCAGCCTTGTTTAAGAAGATTTGTTCGACTTGTCCTTGAGAAATAATGGAAAAGGAATTCTTACCTAGACCCGAATCCAATAACAAATCAACAATATCCTTCAAACGACAAGGTTCGTGATTAATAAAATACTGACTATCGCCATTGCGATGATATGACCGGGTTAAACTAATTTCGGCGAAATCCAAGTCAAGATAGTGATCTTCATTATTTAAAACTAAAGTTACTTTAGCAATGTTGACCGGTTTTCGCCCTTGGCTACCGTTAAAAATCACATCTTCCATCTTATTGCCTCGTAAACTTTTGGCAGATTGTTCGCCTAATACCCAACGAATGGCTTCCGATAAATTTGATTTACCTGAGCCATTGGGGCCAACCACCGCCGTCATTCCTCGGTCGAATTCAATAATTGTTTTATCTGCAAAGGATTTAAACCCCGTCATTTCTACACGTGCTAAATACATATTTGTCTAACTCCATTCCTCGGCCTAATCTTTGATTATGATGGTGTGCTTGAGGCTGATTCAGCCATTAAGGCAGCTTTGGCTGCCGCCATCTCCGCCTGTTTCTTAGACCTACCTTGACCTCGCCCTTTAAATTCATTATTTACATATAAGGCCATCTCAAAGATGCGGGCATGGTCTGGCCCACTTTCACCTTCTAAACGATATTCAATGTCAATATTTCCTTGTTGCTGTAATTTTTCTTGGAGCAAAGTCTTGTAGTCTTTGGCCAGGGATTGAAGATGGGCTTGATGGTTCTCTAATAAGTAATGAACCAAAATCCGTTCCACGCAAGCAAAACCTTGATCTAGGTATATGGCTCCTAAGACCGCTTCGAAACAGTCGGACAGAATAGAAAATCGGTATTGGCCCCCGTTAGCTCGTTCTCCCTTACCTAATTGAATAAATTGATCGAACTTCAACTGCTTAGCTAGCTTGGCCAAGCTTTCTTCCTGAACCAAAGCTGCCCGAGTTCGCGATAAGAATCCCTCAGGTTGATCAGGATAAAAAGTAAATAAATATTGACTGACAATTAATTCTAAGACTGCATCGCCTAAATATTCCAAGCGTTCATTTGATTTTAGCCGATATGGTTTCTGATTCCCTTTCTGCTCATGAACGAAAGAGGTATGCTGAAAAGCAGTAATATATAATTCTGCCTGTTTAATATCTATATCAAAACAATAACTGAGATGCTCAAGTAGTGTCGTCATCCTATCCCTCTTCCTCATTCTAATTACTTATTCTGTCATTCTACCATGTAATGCTGAAGGCGCCAAATTGATCGATAAAAAAAGGGCCCGCAGGCCCAAAAATTTATGGCTATTCTTTGGCTGGTTCCTCAGCTGTTAAATAGATTTCTGAGAGTGACAAGTCTGATCCAGTCTGTACATCCCATTGAGAAACTCGATTGTTGACCGCGGTCAAATTATATCGATATAAAGTTGGGAAGGCAGGAACTTCTTCATGCATATAAGCTTGCCATTCATAGAAAGCTTCTTGTTTATATTTTGGATCAAATGACGCATCTGAATTAATTTTTTCAATAATTTTATCATTTTCTTCAGTGGCCCAACGAGGATCGTTCATCACACTGATTCGCGACCAAATGCCAGCAGGATTCGGATCACCGCCCAAACCGTAAGCAGCTTGGAAGACATCAATCGCTGGATCATCTTTTTCTAAACGGTCATAAAAAGAGTTAAGCTCCATTAAACGGCCATCGACTAATTCAACATTGATGCCAATTTCGCCCCACATTTGCATATAGTATTGAGCAATTGGATCAGCTGTTTCGCCTCCAGACATAGCCGCAAAGCCTAATTTAAATTCTTTACCATTTGGATCTTCAACGAAGCCATCGCCATTAGTATCTTTAAAGCCAGCATCTGCTAGGATCTTTTTTGCTTTTTCTGGATCATAATTATAAGCTTCTTGATCTTTATTATAGAATTCTTCAGTAAAGTTCGGGGTAATCATTGAGTTGGCATCGATTCGAATGCCATCATAGAATTCTTTGGCCACGGCATTGTTATCTACCGCATAGGCCATGGCTTGACGTAAAGCCTTGTTAGAAGTGACCCGTGAGGGATCATACTTAACTTGACCATCTTCCCAAGTTCCTTGTTTAAAGCCGATATAAGTTAACATATTCATTAGATTACCGGCAATCTTAAAGTTCTTGGCATCTTTGAAAGTATCATATTGATCGGCTGGTAAATCAGCTACGTCATAGTTTCCAGCTCTCATTTCAGCAACGACTGAACTGACTGAAACAACATCAACAATTAATTTATCAATCTTAGGGCGACCCTTATAGTAGTATTCATTGGCCACAAAAGTCACAGATTCACCCGGGGTGACTGATTCAACCTTAAACGGACCAAAACCAACAGGTTTACGACGAACTTCAGGCGCATCCTCAAAATTAGCAACATCAATATCTTTGAGATAATGCTCCGGTTCGATAAATGAACCCACGCCCCCACCTGCTTGCAGCATAGAGTTATTAAAGTTAATATAATGAATCGTTAAGGTATAATCGTCAACCCGTTCTAAACCTTCGATTTCATCAGTATCCCCAGCATGGTATTCTTTCATCCCAACGACATTTTCATAATCTGCACTGTAACGAATGCCTTTATAGTCGGGATGACCAATCACGTAATAAGGGAAAATCACATCATCGATGGTAATTGGTTCACCATCATCCCATTTTGCATCTTTAGGAATTGAAAGGGTCACTGTCTTGGCTTCTTGATCGTATTCGATATCGGCAAAACCAGAATTATCCATTTTGAAATTCTCGTCGTAACCAATTAAACCTTCATTAAAGAAGTTAATAATTTGGGCATCCGAATTCTTAGAATAGACCAGTGAATTTAACAATCCTTCAAAAGGATCCCCCACCAAGGCATATTTCAGTGTTCCACCCTCAATAGCCTCTCCCTCGTTTTTCACTTCCGTTTCAAATGAGACTAGGCCATCTTCATTTTCAGAATTAGTTTCCTGCTCCTGATTACTTTCCTTATTACCGCATGCGACCAAACTTAAACCTGCCAAAATAACCGCCGTGGATTTTAATAGTTTTTTCATCCAAATACCTCCTACACATAATCCAATACCATATTTCCCATTATATAATATCGATATATCTTTGTCTATGAACATTCTAACAGAATTTGGAAACGATTCCAACAAAATTCTAAACGATTAAAAATTTAACAAATAAATGAGAAAAATGGCCGATTTCATCAAATTTCTTGAAAGTGGCCTACGCTTTTATAACTTTATTACGATCATATTCTATCAGTGTCTCTCACAGTTTATCAAACAACTTATAAGCCAATAAAAAACAACCTAGAACAAAATGCTCTAGGCTGTTAAGCACATATTCTGATGTTAATTAAATTTATTCTGCCACTGGCGCATCAGCAGTTAGATAAATTTCCGTCCAATCTAAATCAGAACCGATGGTAACATCATATTTATTTACCCGATTGTTAACCGCTGTTAATTTATAACGGAACAGTGTTGGGAAGACAGGGACTTCTTCATGAACATAAGCTTGCCAATCGTAGAAGGCTTTTTTACGGAATTCAGTATCGAAAGAATCATCCGATTCAATCGCTTGAATTAACTTATCATTTTCTTCAGTTGCCCACCGAGTATAGTTGAAAGCGGCTTTTCGTCCATATAAGCCAGAAGGATTTGGGTCTCCCCCAGTTCCCCAAGCAGCTTGATAAATATCAATCGCTTCATCGTCTTTTTGAATGCGGTCATAGAATGAGTTGAATTCCATTAAACGTCCATCAACTAATTCAACATTCACGCCGATTTCAGCCCACATTTGCATATAATATTGAGCCAATGGTTCAGCAGTTTCCCCACCAGACATTGAAGCAAAACCTAACTTAAATTCTTTTCCATTAGGATCTTCAACGAAGCCATCGCCATTACTATCTTTAAAACCAGCATCAGCTAAAATTTGTTTAGCTTTTTCTGGATCATAATTGTATCCTTCTTGATCTTTATTATAGAAGTCTTCCGTAAAGTTAGGGGTAACGAGTGCATTGGCTGCTTGACGAATACCATGATAGAATTCCTTAGCAATCGCATTGTTATCCACTGCATAGGCCATGGCTTGACGTAAAGCTTTGTTAGAAGTGACTTTACTTTCATCATAAACCACTTCGCCTTTTTCAGCATCCCATTTACCCATCTTGAAGCCAATATAGGTATACGCATTCTCTAACATACCAATCGTCTTGAAGTTGGTGGCATCCTTATATGTTTCATATTGGTCAGACGGTAAATCGGCAATATCATAATTACCCGCCTTAAGTTCGGCAACAACCGAGGTTGGGTTAACCACATCAATTTGGACCTTATCAATCTTAGGTTTACCTTTATAATAGTATTCATTGGCCGCTAAGACGACAGATTCACCCGCGGTAACCGATTCAACTTTAAATGGACCAAAGCCAACTGGATTTTGACGAACATATTCAGAGTCTTCAAGTTCAGCGACCGGCACATCTTTCAAGATATGTTCAGGCTCAATATAAGATGAAATCCCGCCTCCGGCTTGTAAGAGTGAGTTGTTAAAGTTGATATAGTGAACTTTCAAAGTATAATCATCGACACGTTCCAAGCCAGAGATTTCTTCGGCTTTTCCTTCGTGATACTCAGTCATCCCTTCAACGTTCTCATAGTCTGAACCATAACGAATTCCAGTGTAATCAGGATGGCCAATGACATAATAAGGGAAAATCACATCATCGATAGTAATAGGTTCACCGTCATCCCATTTTGCATCTTGAGGGATTGAGATGGTTACCGTTTTTTCTTCTTGGTTAAATTCAATATCAGCAAAACCAGAATTATCAATTCCAAAGTTTTCATCATAACCATAAAGACCTGGGTTGAAGAATGTAATAATCGTTGCATCGGGATTCCCACCATATACCATATTGTTTAATAATCCTTCAAAAGGGTCTCCGACTAAGGCATATTTCAAAGTGCCACCTTCAATCGCTTCCCCTTCATTTTCTGCGATGGATTCAAAATCTAAAATACCTTCTTCATTTTCTTCTTGAGCGAAGACTTGACTTGCTGGACTTACCAAGACACCCGCTAATGACATTGCTGCTGCTGAATATGCAAAAGATTTCTTTAACAGTTTTTTCATCCTTTTACCTCCATAATGGCTTTCGCCTTAATCTTATTTTAATTATATCTTAATCTAGGATTTATGTCTAGCCTTAAATCACTTAAGATTAAATAAAAATGAGATTATAGCTAGAAAATGAGCTATCCCCCTATGAAAAAGCTGAATTTGATTTTCTTGGCGAATCCATGGACATAATGTCATTGATAAATACTACAAATATAAAAAATCTTCAAGCAGACTAATCTACTTGAAGATTCGAAACAACTATATTATTGAATGCTTAACCAATCCGTTGACGAGAATCGGCTGCCCGTTGTAAGGCTTGACCGATATAGTTAATACATAACATCAGTACCAAAATCACGATCACGGCTGGTAACCAAACCCACATTTTATTCTCGATAACATCAGGGTTGTTGGCATAAGAGATCAAGGTTCCTAGACTTGGCGTTCCTGCTGGCAAACCAAAGCCTAAGAAGGATAAACCAGTTTCCAAACCAATATTTCCAGCAAAAGCTAAGGTCAAGTCGGTAATAATCAACGACGATAGATTTGGTAACAAGCCGCCAAACATAATGACTGGATCTCGGGTCCCCATGGTTTTACCGGCAGCAATATAGTCTTTGGAAGCTTCAGACAGAGTCGCTGTCCGGAAAAGTCGAGTAATTCCAGCCCAACCAAAGAGGGAAATAACCCAAATCAAAGTCCAAGCGTTAAAACGGCCGACGATGGTAACAATCACAATGATAATCATAAATTGAGGGAGAACCATAATAAAGTCAACCACCCGCATCATAATATCATCAATAATGCCGCCATAATAACCAGAAATAATTCCTAACATAATCCCGGTAATGGCTGTAATAATCGTCACTGAAAAACCAATCAAGACAGAATTTCGAGTTCCTAAGAAAAGTAAGGCGAAGATGTCCCGGCCACCTTCATCCGCTCCTAATAAGTACCCCTTTTCTCCTGGAGCAGCAAAACGACTAAAAATATCGACTCGCGTTACTTCATTGACATCGAAAATAAATGGAGAGATAAAAGCAGCAATCAGAATAGCCATTAAAATGATGAGCGCAGTCATGGCTACCTTATCTCGTAGAAACTCACGTTTGATAATCTCAAAGCCCATAGGAGGGAGTGCTTCTTCATCTGTTGTCACAACATTGGCTTCTTGAGCCACATTTAATTGTTCTTGTGTCATCTTTGATCCTCCTATTGAATTCTAATTCTTGGGTCAACAAAGACCATAATAATATCCGACAAGAGTGTACCTAACAAGGTCATCAAACCAAATAATAAGACCAAGGCTGTCATTACTGAGAAGTCCCGACCGGTAATCGAGGTAATGAATAAATCGCCCATTCCTTGGTAGGTAAAGATTGTTTCAGTAATCACTGAACCAGAAATTAATCCAGTCAAGGTATATCCCATAAAGGATGCAATCGGTAAGAGTGAATTACGGAAAATATGACGAGAATAAATTTTCTCTTCAGGCACCCCTTTGGCCCGCGCAGTCCGGACATAGTCCTGAGTCTTGGCATCAATGACTCCGGTTCGCAAATATTGAATCGTTCCGGTCGTACTTAATAAGGCTAAGGTAATGGCTGGCAGTATCATATGATAGAGTCGCGATAGCGAATGCGCTAAGGTCCCCACTTCAACGCCTGAACCAATCGTTCCTCGAGTTGGGAACCAACCAAGCGTATAGCCAAACAACCATAACATTAACAAACCAAGGACAAAGGTCGGAATGGAATAAGAAATAAAGTTATATAAGTTTACGAAACGGTCAAACGCAGAATACTGATAACGTCCAGCAAACAATCCTAAAGGTAAGGCAATTAAATAAGTTAAAATTACGGTCAAAATTGATAACCATAAAGTATTCCAAATTCTTAAACCGATTATTTTGGTTACTGGCATTTTATGGGCAAAGCTTCGACCAAAATCTCCGCGAATCGCCTTACTAATCCAATCAATATAGCGTTCTGGCCAAGGTTTGTTCAAACCAAGTAATTCCCTTTGACGGGCAATTTGTTCAGCAGAAATGGTCGGATCGATTAAGCCAGTCAAAGCATCCCCTGGTAACATCGCGCCTAGTAAGAAGACGATGATACTCAGAATGAAAATTTGAGGAATCATTAAAATAATCCGACGTAAAATTGTTTTCCACATATTATAGTTCCTCCTTCGTCAAAGAGATGGATTGAGTATCTTTCAAAGCAACCTTATGGTTTCCTTGAATCACTTTCAAGTCATAAACTCGACCTTCAGGTGTGTAATATTTATTTTTATTTTGTTGATATTCTTTTTCAACAATTAAACGTTTACGTTTGGTTTCTTCACGACCGTTCGGGTCAATCTTCGGAATCGCCGATAGCAAACGCCGAGTATAGATATGTTGCGGATGATCATAGATATCATCACGGTCTCCATACTCAGTGAAACGTCCGCGATACATAATGGCAATCTCATCACACATATGGCGCACAACGCCCAAGTCATGAGAAATAAATAAGTAAGAAACATTAAATTCTTCTTGAATCTGTTTCATAAAGTTTAAGACTTGGGCTTGAACAGATAAGTCCAAGGCTGAAACAGGCTCATCTGCGATGACTAGCTTAGGATTTAAAGCGACCGCCCGGGCCACGCCAATCCGTTGACGTTGACCACCTGAGAATTGATGAGGATATTTGGTGAGCGCTTCTTCGCTTAGCCCAACGATGGCTAACAATTCAAGAATCTTGCGCCGTTCTTCATCGGGCGTCATCTTAGAGAAGTTCCGCAAAGGTTCGGCCATAATATCTTTAATCCGTTTTTTGGGATTAAAACTAGACATTGAATCTTGGAAGATCATTTGCACATTCTTAGTGTAGTCTGACCGCCGAGCACGGGCACTCTTAGAAACATCTTCACCATTATAATAAATGTTACCTTCAGTAATCTTCTCCAAACCGACGATCGCTTTACCAATGGTCGATTTCCCGGAACCAGATTCTCCGACTAAACCGTAGGTCTTCCCTTGTTCAAAAGATAAATCTACCCCATCAACCGCATATACATGATCAGTAATCCGATTGAAAAATCCAGAACGAATTGGGTAATGAACTTTTAAATTCTCAACTTTAATTAACTCGGTCATTATTTACCCTCCTCTGGAAAAAAGAAATGTTCATGACAGGTACATCTGACAAAATGTCCCGGCGAAACTTCATGCAAGACTGGATTTTCCTCATGGGCTTCAGCAGGAATCCAAGGAATCCGTGGCGCAAAGCGACAACCGGTCCGTGGTAACTTGGTAATCGTTGGGACTACCCCTTGAATCACATGGAGTTCACCAGATTGGTTATCCACCAAATCATTTGATTGAGGAATAGACCGCAATAAAGAGCGCGTATATGGATGTTTAGGATTATTAAAGAGCTCATGAACTGGAGCCAATTCAACAAATTGGCCCGCATACATCACTGCGACACGATCTGCTGTCTCAGCTACTACGCCCAAATCATGGGTAATTAAGATAATTCCTGATTCAGTTTCTTCTTGAATATCATTGAGTAAGTCAAGAATTTGAGCTTGAATGGTCACATCCAATGCGGTTGTCGGTTCATCGGCAATGATAATTTCAGGCTTACAAGCTAATGCAATGGCAATAATAACCCGTTGCCGCATCCCCCCAGAAAGTTCATGGGGATATTGTTTGGCCATCCGTTCAGGATTTTGAATACCGACTTGATCAAGAAGTTCTAAGACACGGGCCCGTCTTTGTTCCTTATCTAATTTGGTATGGAAATACAAAGGCTCTTCAATTTGAGCTTCAATCGTCATCAAAGGATTCAATGAAGCCAAAGGGTCTTGGAAAATCATACCAATCTGATCTCCCCGAATATTTAAGAACTGACGTTCACTATAATCTAGCAGGTTATCGCCTTGATAAATAATTTCACCCGATTCACGGGTATTTTTCTTATCATGCAGACCTACAATGGAAGTGGCGAGTGTACTCTTACCACAACCTGATTCCCCGACGATGGCTAGTTTTTCATTCTTTGATAAGGTAAAAGACACACCATCGACGGCATCATAGAAATCGTCTTTAATCCGAAAACCAGTATGCAAGTCTTTTACTTCAAGCAAAACTTTATTACTGTCCATATTTTTCCTCCACTTTTATTTTGTCTAAAAGAAAAGCACTGCTTATCGCTTGATAAACAGTGTCTTAAAAATTGTATTTATCTTCCAACACCATTATTTAAGTTCTTCAATATAGTTGACCACTTCTCCAATTGTCTGAATTTCAGCGATTTGTTTATCAGAGAATTGAATATTATATTTACTTTCTACTTCCATCACGAGTTCAATAATATCTAATGAATCCGCTCCTACTTCAGCTAAATGTAAATCTGGCGTAATATCCTCTTCTTGCAAACCGAACCGATCGACGAGCAATTGCCTAATGACCATAAATATATTCTGATTACCATCCAATACCCGACACCCCCGGAATTTACGATGAATAAACATACCCACATTCTACCGTCAATTATGAGATTTGTCTATGCAATTTCTAAACTTTCTTACTTAAACTTATAGTTTTTAATCATTTCCTAAGCTATTTTGGTCGAAATGATGGCTAATTCGTTCAGCCACCCGACCTTCGACCATCGCTCGCGCTTGAAAGATACCATACATAATCGCTTCTGCTTTAGCTGAGCCATGGGTTTTAATCACGGGAGCTTTAACACCTAGTAAGACGGCTCCGCCAGCCTTAGAAGTATCTAAAATTTGTAATTTCTTCTTAAAGGCAGATTTAATGAGCAGTCCACCAATTTTAGTCAATAGACCAGACTCGGTTAAGATATCTTTAATGTAGCCTAATAAGCCAGTAGCAACCCCTTCAATGTTCTTCAAGACGGCGTTCCCAGTAAAGCCATCGGCAATCACGATATCTGCCGGTCCATCTAATAAAGCCTTACTTTCAACATTACCAATAAAATGAATCCGTTCTTCTTGATTTAATAATTGAAAGGCTTCCTTGCTCAGGCTTGAACCTTTACTCGCTTCACTCCCGTTATTTAACAAGGCAACGCGTGGTTGAGGAATTTCAAGAATTTGTTGGGCATAGACGTTAGCAATAATTGAAAATTGGTGGAGATTGACCGCTTTGGTATCTGCATTGGCACCTGAATCCATCAAAATAAAATTCGGTCGATTCCCTTTCAAAGTAGGAATAATTGCCATCAGTCCCGGTCGATCGATGCCTTTAATCCGTCCCACCACTAATAAACCAGCCGCTAACAATGCTCCAGTATTTCCCGATGATACTAGAGCATCGGACTGTCCTTCTTTAACGGCTTTTGCTGCTCTAACCATCGATGAGTTCTTCTTCCGACGAATGGCCTTGACGGGCTCATCTTCCATGGTAATGATCTCATCGGTCGGCATAATAATGATTCGTTCTTCTTTCAATAATTGAGGTTGGCTTATTTGCTCTTTAATTTGAGCGGGATCACCAAATAATAGAATTTGTAAATCTTCATATTCTTGCAGAGCAGCCATCGCTGCCTTGACTTCCTCTTGAGGAGAAAAGTCGCCTCCCATCGCATCAAGCGCTATTCTAATCATAGTAACCTCCCCTACTTTCATTGCTTTCTAATTATATCAAATTTCTATCGAAACTTCTTGGCTTATTTTCTGAAGCTCAGCATATTCTTGGGCTGAAATCAATTGCGGATGTCTCATAATTGCTATGACGTCCTGACGAGCCAATTCTAGAATCTGCTGATCTTCAAAAAGATTGGCGTAATGAAATTGTGGCAACCCTGATTGTTGCCGACCCAATAAGTCACCCATCCCCCGAATCTTCATATCTGTCTGGCTTAATTCAAAACCATCCTGACTTTGTTCCATCATATTTAGCCGTTCTTTAGCTTGTTCTGTGGTTGGCTTAGCCACCAAATAACAATAAGATTGGAGAGAGCCTCTTCCCACTCGACCACGGAGCTGATGCAATTGAGCCAGACCAAAACGTTCAGCCGAATGGATCACCATCATGGTCGCATTTGGCACATTAATCCCGACTTCAATCATCGTGGTCGCGATTAAAATTTGCAGCTGGTCCTGGCTAAAGGCCTGCATGACACTTTCCTGGTCTTCTTTCTTCATCTGACCATGAAGCACACCGATGCTGGTATCAGGGAAAATTTCCCTTAACTGCTGGTAAATTGAAGAGACACTTTCGACTTCAGTCAAACTCTCTGAGTCTTCAATAAAGGGCAGAACATAATATATCTGTTGATTTAAACTTAATAGTTCCCGAATCTTTTGGTAAAGTTTGTCCATATAATCGGCTGTAATCACTTTGGTGATTATCCGTTTGCGACCTGCAGGGAGTTGGTCAATCGTTGACACCTGCATTTGACCATACAGAGACATCGCTAAAGAGCGAGGAATCGGCGTAGCAGTCATTTGTAAAATATTTAACTGATATTCGCTCCCAGCTTTGGCCAGCAAAGCTTGACGTTGACCAACACCAAATCGGTGTTGTTCGTCAATAATCACGAGTCCCAGACGATTAAATTTAAGCTGATCTTGAATCAAGGCATGGGTGCCGATCACTAGCTTGATGGCCCCACTGGCAAGACCTTGATAAATTCTTTCCTTTTCTGTCTTTTTAAGGCCAGAAACCAGATAAGCGGTCTGTCTTGCCAAAAATTCAAATAAGCTAATAAAACTTTCATAATGTTGTTTGGCTAAGATCTCAGTCGGAACCATGATGGCCGCTTGATGACCACTACTCAAGGCCGCAATACAAGCGAGAAAAGCGACGATAGTTTTACCACTGCCGACTTCCCCTTGAAGGAGTCTTAGCATAGGATAGGGAGCCAATAAATCATAGCAAATTTCATTCAGTGCTTGCTTTTGTGCATCGGTGAGTTCAAAGGCCAGTTGACCAATCGTCTGACGTAAATAATTTACATCATATTTTAATGATAAGCCTTTCTCCTGACGGACATCCTTCGAAGCTTGTTGAATTCGCCATTGGTAGAGAAAGAATTCTTGATAGATAATCTTTCGTTCCCCTTGGCGATGATGCTCAATATCTGTTGGAAAATGCAAGTTCTTTAAAGCTTCTTTCAGTGGGAGCAATTGATATTTATGGTTAAGTGACTGCGGCAGGATTTCAGGAATAAATTCCCAATATTCATTCAGTGCAAATTGAATGGCTCTAAGCAATTGGTTCTGACTGATGCCTTGCTTTAGATGATAGACTGCTTGGTAATCCTGTCCCTGCATACTTTGCGAGATTAATTTGATCGCAGTCAAACTTTGGCGCTTGGCCTGCCATTTCCCGTAGACAGCTAATTTCTGGCCAAGATGAATTTGCTTGGCTAAATAGGCCTGGTTAAAGAAGACGACTTGAATGACTTCTTGAGAAGTCAAGGCCATCTTAAATTGTAAGCGATTCTTCCGCTTACCAAAATATGAAACCGTCGCTGGACTTACAATCGTGCCAACGAGGCTGATCTTTTCTTGATCCAACACCGTCGCCAAATCCCGTTGTTGGATATTCTCATAACGAAACGGAAAATGAAATAATAAATCCTTGACCGTAAAAATACCTAACTGGTTTAATTTTTCAGAACTTTTGGGGCCGATGCCTTTTAATTGGCTAATCGGATCATGCCAACTTCTTCGTTGATTCAACATGTCACTCCTAGCATACAGAAAAGAAAAACTCCCATAGTAGCTTGCGCCACAATAGGAGTTCACAAAGCCATTTTATTCAACGGACATAATATAATGGTATACCGGCTGATCGGTTTGAATGATTTCAAATTCAACATCGGCAAATACTTGATTCACTTGATCAGCTGTCGCTTCGGCCAGACCGAGGTCACCATCTTCACCAACGAGAACCGTGGCTAATTCTGAATGATCATTCACCATTTGTAATAAGGTTTCTAACAAGCATGTTTCCAATTCAGGGTGGGAGAATTTGATTTTATTATCAATAATCCCCATAAAATCATCTTTCTTGATGTTTACGCCATCAATTTCAGTATCTCGAATTGAATAGGTAATTTGACCTGATTTAATAGATTGACTCATTTCATTCATATGTTCAAGGTTAGATTCAACATCCATTTCAGGATTAAAGCTAATCAGAGCAGCAATTCCCTGTGGAATGGTTTTGGTTGGGATGACATGAATCGATTTATCCGAAACTTGACTAACTTGTTCGGCAGCCATAATAATATTCTTGTTATTAGGCAAGATGATGATTTCCTCTGCATGTAACTGATCAATCGCCTTAACAAAATCTTCGGTGGATGGGTTCATCGTTTGGCCACCGGCCAAAACATAGTCCACTCCCATCGACTTGAAGAGCTCAATCATACCTTCTCCGGCAGCAACAGTCACGATGGCATATTTTTTATCCGCCTGTTGATTATGAGGTTGGATTTGTTGATCTTGGCGTTCAAGTTCTCTGACTTGTTCACGCATATTATCGACTTTAATTTTAATTAATTCACCAAATTCTTGGCCTAATTGCATGACTTTACCTGGATTTTCAGTATGCACATGGACTTTTACAATCTCATCATCAGCCACAACTAATAGCGAGTCGCCCATTTGGTTTAACGTTTGACGAAAGTCCTGTTCATCAAAGTTATTCTTATTTTGATCTAAGCGCACCATAATTTCCGTACAAAAACCAAAGGTAATATCTTCCATACGTAATGGCATTTCTTCATTCATTTCTGAGAAAATAGCGTGAGCATGGCTCTCATCTTTGACAGCCTTATTCTTACTGATTACCTTTTCTCCGGTTAAATTAGCTAAAAAGCCTTCATAAATACAAAGTAAGCCTTTACCACCGCTATCTACCACACCGACTTGTTTAAGCACGGGTAACAAATCAGGAGTTGACTCCAGGGCTAGTGTCGCCCCATCAACAATCGCCCGCATGATCTCAATAATATCTGAACTTTCTTTAAGTTGTTTCTCACCGGCGATTGCAGCTTCGCGGGCAACGGTTAAGATGGTCCCTTCAACAGGCTTCATCACGGCCTTATAGGCCGACTCCACCCCACCGGCGAAGGCAGCGACGAAGGTCTTAGCATCTAAGTGTTTTTCTTCTTTAATGGCTTGAGAAAAGCCACGGAAAATTTGTGATAGAATCACGCCTGAATTACCTCGAGCACCCATTAATAACCCTTTAGCTAAGTTGAGGGCTGCCTCACCGACATGATCTCCTTCTTCTTTCAATAGGTAGTCCCGTCCAGAAATAAATGTCATATTCATATTGGTTCCTGTATCCCCATCAGGGACAGGAAACACGTTTAGCGAGTTGACTAAATCCACATTCTCTGTTAAATATTCTGAACCTGAAACAATCATATCCTGAAACTGGGTCGCATTTAATTCTAATAATTCCAATGTTATCCTCCTGACTTTGTATCTACTTAATCTAATTTAACGCCTTGAACATGGACGTTAACATAGTCTAATTCAAATCCAAGAGTTGTTTCAACGTGATATTTAACAGATTCTTGAATATTTCGACAGATTACTGAGATCTTCGTTCCATAGGTTACTAAGATATACACATCGACCGAGACCGCCGCTCCTTTTTGAGCTAAGACGACTCCCTTGGTATAATTTTCTTTTTTAAGAATTTCAATAATATTATCGCGGAAGAAATTTTTACTTACCATTCCTACAACACCATAATTATCAATGACTGCTGCCCCCACCACGGTTGCGATAGCTTCGTTGGTTAGGGTGATTTGGCCGGTTGGCGTTGTCATATTAATTGCCATTATTTATTCCTCCTCTAAGCTAGGTCTAAAAGATATAGTAAATCATACCTTTTCATTCTTAAAATAGCAAACTTATCATATCATATTCTGCGCGACAAGGATAGTTTAAGCCGTGGACCAAAGCCATGGAGTTCATAGATTTTCCGGATAATTTTTAATAAATTCTTGATTCTAGACTTAACTTATGGTAAATTACTCAAGTATGAAAAAATTAGACGCTGGTCTATGTGAGAAGGAGGAACTTGTATGGCAAAGGTATGTTATTATACAGGACGTAAAGCTAAATCTGGAAACAACCGTTCACACGCTATGAATAAATCTAAACGCCGTTTCGGTGCTAACTTACAAAAAGTTAAAATTATGGTTGACGGTAAACCAAAACGTGTTTGGGTTTCTGCCCGTGCGATTAAATCAGGTTTAGTAGAACGTGCTTAATTTTAAGCTATAATTGCAATCATCCATAATAAACCCCGGTATTTCAACAAAGAAGTACCGGGGTTTATTTTTGTCTAAAGGAATTATCGACAAACCTATTCGTTTAAGCAAAGACGATTTAAGTCTTAATTGGTTAGATTAATAACCCTTGCTCTTATCAAGCTGATTGCGAGCGAGTTGACCGGTCTGACAATAAGATTGAAGATTTTCGTAAAAAATAGGAAATACCTTATCTTGGTAATCATGCATCTGACCAGTGATGTGAGGGGTAATCGTAATGCCCTCACTAGCCCACAAGGGAGACCGATCGGACAAAGGTTCTTCCTCGAAAACATCGAGGTAAGCACCGGCAATTTCTTTATCTTGGATGGCTTGATAGAGATCGTCTTCCACTACCGATCCGCCCCGACCAATATTAATAAATAAGGCTTGATCGTTCATATCCGCAAAGAACTTCCGGTTAAAATAGGCCCTTGTCTCATTGGTTAAAGGCATAGCATTCACTACTATATGGGCGGTATTCAGCATTCGCCGGGCGTTGGCTAAGGTATAGCACTTGGAGAAGTTCTCAATATCGCGCCCATTAGTATTAACACCGCGCACACGCATGCCAAAAGCTGAAGCCATTCGGGCAATTTCTTGACCAATATTCCCGGTGCCGAAAATCAACATACATTTGCCCGGTAAGGTATGGAGTTGTTGAGCGGATACGGGTGACCAAGTCCGATCTTCCTGTGCCTTTAGTGATTGATAAAGGCCTCTCCCCTTACCCAAAATATAAGCAAAGACCGATTCAGTAATTGCTGAAGCATGAATGCCGGTTGTTGTCGATACCATCAAATCTGGATTCTCAATAATTTCCTTGGGAAGATAATCCACCCCGGCGGACTCTACTTGAACCCATTTCAATTGTTTCATCTGGTCCAAATTTTCTTTGACTTGATTATTCCAACCAAAAATAATCTCGATCCGGGAATAATCTGCCGGATTAATCTGATCAAACCATTCAACCTCATAATTAGGACAGATATTTTTAATTTTTTCTAGTAAATTTGCCTGCAAATTTGGAATAATCGCTATTATTGCTTTCATACAAATCGCTCCTCTTCGTTCATCCAGATTACCAGAATCAAGCCTTCTTTAAAAGATAAATGAATCGGCTGATTCAGAGCAATAAACTCATTACTGACGAGTGCTCGGGGAAAGTCAAAATCTTGACTAGCTAAATTATATTTTGCCCCTTCAATCTTTAAGGCTTTAACCGGAGTTAAGCTAATCACGGATAGGTAGTCAGGCAGAACAGGGCCTGCTTGCAAAATATGTTCGCCAGGAAAATACCAAGCCATTCTTAAGTTTTCCTCAACAAAGTAGGTGTGATCAAAGAGAGCTTGGAAGCGCGGTTGATAAGGCAGATACAAATTAGCAATTAAATGATCTAAACGTCTGGATTCCATGCCAATCGCCCCAAAAACACAAATATCAGACTGGGGATAATGTTGGCTAATCCATTCAAAAGCAATCTCAGTATCGGTATCATCTTTCGCCGAAGGGTATTCTAGCCAAGCTTTGCTTCTCTCTTGGAGTTCCAATTTCTCCCGGTGAGCCAGAGAATCAAAATCACCGATCCCCAAATCTAATGGAAAGTTAGCTCGAACCAGTTCTAAGGCACCGCGGTCTACCCCAATAAAAAAATGTTCCGAATATTCAGCTAATATTTCCGGCAAGCGGTACAAGGCAGGTTGATGGGCCCCAGCACAAACTATGATCAAAGGATGAGTGTTATTCATCAATATCACTCCTTCAATCTCGCCATGGCTTGCGCATAGGAGGCAGCTTTAAATAAGTAGGAACCAGCCACAGCCACATCTGCACCAGCCTGACGAACCTCTTGGATTGTTTCACCATTGATTCCACCATCTACTTCAATCTCGTAGTGATAATCATGTTGTTGACGTAATTCTTTCAATGTGGCAATTTTAGCGAGACTGGCTTTAATAAACTGCTGACCCCCAAAACCAGGATTTACTGACATAACAAGAACTAAGTCAACCATCGCCAAGACTGGCTCAATTTGATTTACCGGTGTTCCAGGATTGATTACAATCCCAGCCTGAACGCCTAAACCTTTAATCTTTTGAATTAAACGATGGATGTGTTGACTGGCTTCGACATGAACCGAAATGATATCGGCACCTGCTTGAGCCACCGCTTCAATATACTGTTCAGGATGGGCAATCATTAGATGAACATCGAAGGTCAAATCAAAATAAGGTCTCAAGGTTGAAATAATCATCGGTCCAAAAGAAATATTTGGCACAAATTGACCATCCATAATGTCAATATGGAGATAGTCAGCACCAGTTTCGACCATGGCCGAAACATCTTGAACTAAATGAGCAAAATCTGCACTTAAAATGGAGGGAGCTATTTTCATTGAATCACCTTTCTAGTATTCAATAATTGACTTGATTATCACGGATGCGTTTCAGTAAGGTCAAGTAGGATTGATAACGACTGGCGGCAATTTCTTCAGCAGCAACCGCCTCTTTAACCCGACAGCCTGGTTCCTGATCATGGACACATGATCTAAAGCGACACTCTTGACCAAACGATCTTATCTCAGGGAAAGTTAATCGTAGGTCAGCCGCTCCCATTAAAGGTAAGTCCATCGCCGAAAAACCTGGCGTATCGGCTAAAAAGGCCTGTTCAACCGGATATAGGGTCACCTTACGGGTTGTATGTCGTCCCCGATTCAGTGCAGAACTGATTTCAGCTGTCGAGATGTTCACGTCAGGCAGGAGCTGATTTAGAAAGGTTGACTTACCAGCCCCAGACTGACCCATTACCACATAAATTCCTTTTTGCAGACTTTCTTTAAATTGATCAACGAAGCTTTGTTCTTTGCTCTTAATCCAGACTTTGTAGCCTAACGCTTCATAAATGTTCTTAACTTGATTAACATATGCTTGAGCTTGTTCTTGACCTAATTTATCGACAAGTAAATCATATTTTGTTAAGAGGATATTCACCTTAATTTCTTGCCATTCAAGATTTACCAAATATTGATCTAACAGAGTAAAACTAAAATCTGGCTCAACTAGAGCCATGACTAAAATCACATAGTCAACATTAGCCACCGGTGGACGGACGAGACTATTTGTTCGTGGTAGGATATGGATTAAGCGACTTTCTGACTCAGGATCGTCAAGGTTTTCTTCAATGACAACACGATCACCGACAATGGGTTTTACATTCTGATGACGAAAAACTCCTTTGGCCTTGGTCACAAATTCGCGACCATCAGCCCACACATAATAAAAACCACTTAAAGATTGATAAATGACGCCCATATGTTCTTGAATATTCACTTGTTCTATGGCTTGATTCGGCATTAAACTCCCTCCTCGGTCCGTTTTCACAGATAATTATAACATAATTCTTAGATAGATTATCAGAAAAACTATTAAACCCTTGGTCCAGCATCATTACTGAACCAAGGGCTAATCTCCTAGAACACAAAATTGTTCACACTATTTAACTTAAATATCTAGAAATATTTAAAGTGGCTGAAATCTATTTATTTCCCTCAAGACATCGACGACTTATTGAGGGTAAACCTCATTACTTTCTTCCACGACTTCACCATCTCTTAAAACGCGATACTGTCCTGTTCCATTGGATGGAATATAGAGAGTAATCTTAATGGTTTGTGATTCGGTGATTTCAAACTCACGAGCGACCGTTGTAATATCGTTATTATTATCGCCAATATAGACTTGAATTTTGTTTGCTAGCGGTTTTTCTTTATTTTTATCATTCTCGGCATAAGTTGGTATATACTCAAGGAACACTTCTAGACTTGTTGTGACGACTTCTTCTTGCTCTGGTCCTTGGGACACCACTACCTGAATCGTATCTCCCGGCGCTAAAGGAGTCCCACTAGCAGGTGATTGACTGATGACTTGGTCTTTCGGTAAATAGTCATTATATTCATAAACTTCTTCAACATTTAAACCATAACCTTCAGCGAACCGATAAACCATATCTAAAGATAGGCTAGGATTTTCAAAGTCTTGCATGGTAGTGGATTCTGAATAATTGCCCACAAACATTGTTATCGGGTTCTCACTTGGAATGACATGAGTCCCTGGTGCAATACTTTGTTCAAGAATCATACCCGCTTCATCCGGATTACTAGTCGCCCAATCTCGGCGGTCAACAATGAAATCCGATTCCGTTAACATACGTCGAATCGGTTCATATTGTTGCCCGACATAATTGCCAAGTTCCACTTGTTGCTTACCACTGCTAACAATTAAGTCAACGGTTTGATTTTTCTCGACACGTTCGCCTGCTTCAGGTTGACTTTTAATCACGGTACCCACCGGCAAACTATCATCCCAAGTCTTTTTTTCTTGCCCTGCTTTTAGTTTTTTTTCAGCTAAGGCTTTGTTCGCTTCGCTCAATGACAATCCAGAAACATCTGGCACAGCGACATAACGAACAGTTTGATCATAGATAAAGTATGCGCCGACCGCTAAAGCAATGAGAATAATCCCAACCAATAAAGCACGTAAGAAATGACGTTTACGATGGGGTTTAGAAATAGGTGGTACAGTATCAAAAGTTTGATAGCTACTTTCGTCGAGAGGTTCGACTTCCGCACTCACTTCTGCCAACACCTTCTCAGCTTCACTTGGCTTGAGGGGGGCTACTACCCGAGTTTGTTCTAACAGTTCACGAGCTTGAAAAGGTTCTTCAAACATGCGACTGGTCGACAAGCTGGTGCTTAAATCTGCCAACATGCCACTAACGGATTCATAACGGTTCGGGGCTTCTTTAGCTGTAGCCTTTAAAACTACATTCTCAAGACTTTGGGGTACATAATCCAAGCGACTTTTAATCCGCGGAAATTCCTCTTGAAAGTGTTTCAAAGCAATTGAGACAGCGGATTCACCATCAAAGGGCACGGAACCCGTAATAAGTTCGTAGAGAACAACACCAAGGGCATAAATATCCGATTTCATAGTAGCATTACCGCCCCGTGCTTGCTCGGGTGATAAATAATGGACAGAGCCCAAAAGGGTGTTGGTTTGAGTAATGGATGTATCAGTCAAGGCAATTGCAATCCCAAAATCGGTAATTTTTACCTGGTTGTCCTCAGTAATCAGAATATTCTGTGGCTTAATATCTCGGTGAATGATTCCATGTTTATGAGCCAACTCAATGGCTGAAAGAATCTGACTCATAATTGAAACTACTAATTCTAGCGAGATGGGTGCATTATTCTTTATAAATTTCTTTAAATCGGTTCCTTTGACATATTCCATCACAATGTATTGTTGACCATCTTCTTGATCAACATCATAGACTTCAACAATATTGTGATGAAGTAATTGACTGGCTGCCATCGCCTCACGTTGGAAGCGTTGAATCGCCTCGCGATTATCTTGGAAGTCATAACGCAAGACTTTAACAGCCACATCGCGATCTAGAATTAAGTCGCGAGCTAAATAGACATTAGCCATTCCACCCTGCCCGATAGACTGGGTAATGGTGTAACGTCCTGACAATTTATCGCCAATTTCAATCATGGTTTGGCACCTCCTCGAGGCGCTTTTGCTCCAATTCGCGCACTAAAATCACTGTAATATTATCTAAACCACCCGCTTGGTTGGCTTGATCAATCAAATCTTGGGCCAGTTGATCCAAAGATGCTTGTGGACGGTCAAAATTATCCTTTAATTGCTCAAAACTAACCATATTGGTCAATCCATCTGAACAGATTAGCAGTGTCTCAACTTGGTCAATGGCTAATTGACTCATTTCATAAGCAACGGTATCTGTACCCCCAATCGATTGGGTCACTACATTACGGATCGGGTGATATTGCCCTTCTTCAGCAGTAATCTCACCTGAGCGAATTAATTCATTGACTAAAGAATGGTCTTCAGTCATTTGTTTAAGTTCGTCTCGTCGATAAATATATGCTCTAGAATCACCTACATGGGCAATAAAAAGCTGATCTTCAATGATCAAGACTAAGACTAAGGTGGTACTCATCCCTTCTAACTTAGCGGATTCCATCGATGCTTGATAAATATGGAGATTAGCCTGAGTAATGACTTCACCTAACCAGTCTTCCACTTCTTCCAAAGACAAACTCTGATCAGCTGTAAATTGTTCACCGATAAATTCGGTGGTCATCCGACTAGCCACGTCTCCTGCTTGGTTACCGCCAACGCCATCACAAAGAACCAACAAAACCTGTCGATGGTCATTAACAAAATAATCTGCATAATCTTGGTTGGAAGCTCGTCGCTTCCCAATATTAGATTTTATGGAAATCTTCATTCCTTCACCTCTATGGTTCCTTAATCAATTTTTTGTTAACCGAGCTATAAAGAAGCCATCTGTCGCACTGATATGAGGCCAGATACGGACAAAGCCTTCAGCTGTAATCAAATTATCTAAAGGAACTTCATCTGGATCAATCGGCATGATTTCAAACTCATCATGCTTGGCCAGAAATTCTTCAATGATTCGTTCATTCTCAGCTCGGGTTAACGTGCATGTGCTATATATAAAGATTCCACCCGGTTTTAGAAATTGTGCTAAATGATCGATTAATTCGGCTTGAATTCGACTTAATTCTGAGACAATATCGTCAATTTGATGATATTTTATTTCAGGTTTTCTACGCATCAAGCCCAAGCCCGAACAGGGTGCATCTAGATATATTCTATCATACATCAAACCCTCAGGTGGATAAAATTTTCGTCCATCAGTTACTTGACAATCGATTAACGACTTCAAGCCAAGACGTTCAGCATGTTGTTCAACTAAGGCTAATTTATGAGCGGAAATATCCAAGGCAGTCAGATGACCCGTATCTAGCAAACTCGCAATATGGGTCGCTTTGCCACCAGGAGCGCTACACGGATCTAAGACAATTTCTTGACCGGTCAATTGACCTAGTGGAGCAACCAGCATGGAAGATTCATCTTGTACAGTGACTAAGCCCTGTTCAAAGGCCTGACTGCGGAAAATATCCCCGCTCAAGACCTTAATTCCATAAGGCGATAAGGAACTTACTTGGGTTTGAATGCCTTCTTCAGCTAAATCATCCATGATTTGCTGACGAGTCGCCTTCTTGGGATTAATACGTAGGGATAAGGCCGGTTGGACCAACAATGATGCTAAGAAATTCTCTAACTCAGTCGGATTCAGTAAATCGGCCAAAACTTCGATAATCGAAGGATTCATACTATATTGGATCGATAATCTTTGCGTTGGATCTAAAGCTTCTAGCCTGGCCTTGCCTTTTCTCAAATAATTTCTTAAAACACCATTGACAAAATTAGCTAATCCCTGATGTCCTTGAATCTTAGCAATCTTGACCGCTTCATTAACTACAGCATGGGTGGGAATCCGATCAAGATATTCTAATTGAAAGACGGATACATCTAATAGTAAACGAACCCAGTCATCAAGCTTTCGATCTTTTAAATAAGGAGAAAGATAGTATTCTAGCGTCCGCCAATGTTGTATCACACCATATACTAATTGAACCAGTAAGGTTTTATCGACCCCTGTAAGATAATTTTGACCCAGTTGCTTATTTAACAGAACATTGGAATAGCCACCCTGAATTAAAATTTTCTCAAGTAGCAGAACAGCTTGAAAGCGCGGATTATTCTTTAACAGTTTTTGACTTGATTTTTTTATCTTCACGAGCTCGCCCCTTCCTTGGGTGAACTAAAAGTCTGTCCAATCAAGTCATCAGCAGGATTACCGTTAAGGTAATCTTTAATCTGTACTCGTTTACGGCCATTTTCTTGCCATTCTTCAATGGCAAAAACGCTATCTTGTCCGCAAGCCACAATTAATTGATCGTCCGTACTGGCTACTATTTGACCTGGGCTTGCTTGATATTTGTTTGCATAATTTACCGGCCGTCCCGCCCAAATCTTAATCCGCTGACCCTTTAAAAGAGTATAGGTAGAAGGAAAAGGTCTAAAAGCACGGATATGTTGGTCAATCTCCTGGTTACTCTGGAACCAGTTGATTTGTTCAGCTTCTTTGTCAATAATCGGCGCAAAGCTGACTTGTTCTGGATTTTGTGGCTGTCGTTCAAAATCACCTGAAGCTAACTTCGGCAAAAAGTCTAATAGAGCCTGTCGACCTAATTTCGCCAATTTAGCGAATTGCTGGCCCACATCATCACTTGGCAAAATCGGAATCGCCTGCTGATAGAAGATATCTCCCGCATCCATTTGTGAGACCATTTCAATAATGGATATTCCGGTCTCCTCTTCTCCTTGCCAAATCGCGTAATGAATTGGAGCTCCTCCGCGATATTTAGGCAATAAAGAGGCATGAACATTAATAGCATAATACTTAACTGAAGCTAGTAATGAATCTGGTACAAATTGTCCATAGGCAGCAGTAATAATCAAATCAGCCGCCATCGCGGTCAGCTCCTCAGCTTCACTAGATCCTTTTATGTTTTCTGGTTGAAAGACAGGTAAATGATACTTTTGAGCGAGGACTTTGACGGGTGAAGGGGTTAATATCCTTTTCCGACCTTTAGGTCGATCCGGTTGAGTAACTACAGCTAAAATTTCATGATCCGTGGTCAATAGGCCATCTAAGATTTCGGCTGCAAAATCAGGGGTACCCATAAAAATAATTCGCATGGTAGACACTCCTTAAATAAAATATTGGGGTTCATGGTCGATCGATAAATAGGTTTCTTTAGGCAAATTTTCTTCCAATAAAGGCAAGGTTTGATTGAGCAACTTTTTGAAATCTTTTTGTGCCTTATATTTTAAGATGATTTGATAATGATATTGATTATTTAGCCGAGCAATTGGGCCCTGGCTCGGTCCCAAAATAATGACGGGAAGCTGAGACTGTTTAAAGGCCTTAGCCAAGTTTTGCTTTATTTGATGGATTGCTGACAAAGCTTGACCTTGATGACTACTAGTCACTTTTACCAGGGTTAAGTAGTAATATGGTGGATAATTACCTAAATGGCGATATTTCATCTCAAATTGGAAGAAATGATTATAATCCTGTTGTTGAGCCATCTGAATCACATAATGGTCTGGATTATAAGTTTGGATGATAACTTCGCCGGGGATCTCCCCCCTTCCAGAACGGCCACTGACTTGAGTTAATAATTGAAAAGTTCGCTCACTGGCACGAAAATCAGGAATATTCAGCGAAGCGTCTGCATTAATCACCCCAACCAAACTGACATTGGCGAAATCCAAACCCTTGGCAATCATTTGCGTACCTACTAGGATATCGGCTTGTCTTTGACGAAATTGTTGAAGAAGTCGGTCGTGGGCTCCTTTACGACGGGTTGTATCATTATCCATACGAATAATTCTCGCTTGCGGAAAGATTTCTTCGAGCACTTCGACAATCTTTTGCGTTCCCATACCTTGACTCGTCCATTGATTACTGTGGCATTGAGGACAAGCATCAGGAACATTCATTTGATAATCACAATAATGACATTTCATCTGTTGATCAGCCTTGTGGTAAGTTAATGAAATATCACAATTCGGACATTGGAGAACATACCCACAATGGCGACACAAGAGATAAGAAGCGTAGCCACGTCGATTTAATAATAAGATTACTTGTTGCTGTTTATTTAGCCGGTCTTGAATTTTTTCCTCGAGTAAGGGAGAAATTTCTAATGCATGGGCGGTCAAGGCTAACTGGGTCATATCAACAACCTGAACCGGAGGTAAGGGCCGTTGATTGACTCGTTCAGTAATCTCAACTAAGCGATAATTGCCTTTTTGAGCCCGGGCTCTCGATTCAAGTGAAGGCGTTGCTGACCCCAAAATCACGGGACAAGAATGGTATTGACTCCGCCATAAAGCGATGTCTCGAGCATGATAACGGGGATTATCCCCTTGTTTATAAGTAGTTTCATGTTCCTCGTCAATAATCATTAAACCGAGCCGCTTCAAAGGTGCAAAAATTGATGATCGTGCGCCAACGACAATATTAACTTCACCATCAACAATCCGACGCCATTCATCATACTTTTCGGCTGCGGATAGCCCTGAGTGAAGCACGGCTACCCCTTCTTGAAATCGACCTTGAACTTGGCGAATCATCTGTGGTGTCAAAGCGATTTCTGGTACTAATAAGATGGCTGACTCTTTCATCTGAATCACCTGATCCAAGAGTTGCAGATAAACTTCAGTCTTGCCCGAACCGGTTACCCCTTGGAGTAAGATTGTTTCTGCTTTTTTTCCTTTGATTAAGGGAACAATTTGATCAAATGCCTGTTGTTGTTGCTCTTTCAAAGGTAATGGATAGCTGCGATTGAGCTTCAATTGTTCTAAGGGATTGCGAAAGATTTCTTCTTGCCTTTCAAGTAGCCAGCCTTTATCAATGGCATTGCGAATATCCTGTCGATTGACCTCAATTTGATCATAGACCTCGCTCTGAATCATAGGCCCTTTATCCGTTCGTTTGATCAAGTAATCCAGAATTCTACGTTGCTTATGATAGCTTTGTGGGAGTTGATCGAGAAGCTGCTGATATTGGTCATCTGATAATCTAGGCTCAAGAATCGTTTGCTTTAAGTTTTTTTGTTGATCGATCACTTGATATTTCTGACCGATCCAAGATTGTTTAAGAAAATAAGCAATTTGTTTACTCGTAAAAATCGATTCCATATCATCCTGCGTCATCAACGCCGTTAAATCTTTGTCTGTAGTGATTTGCTGAGTATGCATATATTCACAAATGGCTTTTTTATTTTGTATATCAAACGCAGTCTGATACTTGACCTTAAACATGGCTGGTAACATCGCTTTAAGAACAGCAATTCGAAATGTTTGCAAATCTTCAGCTAAGACAGCACTTAGATCTATGAGTTCTTGGTTAAGATAAGCTCGATAATCAAGCAGTCGGCTAATTGATTTTAGTGCATAGTCTAACTCAATCTGATCGACTAATTCAACAACAATTCCCATTAATTGACGCGGTCCAAAAGGAACTTGGACCCGCATGCCAATTTCGATGACACCCAAAAATTTTTCTGGAACTTTATAAGTATATAAATGGTCAACTTTCGAAGCTGGAATATCAATACATAACTGGGCGAACATTGTCTCACTCTCCAATAATAAAATGAAAACTACCATGCAGATAAATTATCCGACATAGTAGTCTACAATTTTTAGTCTCTCTTTACGTATAATAAACCAGCTTGAACTTCTTCCAAGGCCTGTCCAATCGGTTTAACAGATTGGTAGGATTCTAATTGTGGATTCTTATCAACATACATCTCACGAGCTCGCTTGCTAGCTAACATAATGATACTATATACCGAATTCTCTTGCTCGATAAGTCGGTCAATTGAGGGATATAGCATCATATTAATCATTTCCTCCTTGTAAATATTGATGAATTTCAGCATGGATTCGATCGACAACGCGTTCGACTTTCAAATGTTCACTCTGAATAATCGCATTAATTTTGGCTACAGCTTTAGGGACTTGGTCATTAACAACAACATAATCATAATATTGCATCATATCAATTTCTTCACACGCGCGTTGCATTCTTTCATAGATGACTGATTGAGCATCTGTACCGCGTTCAACCAAGCGCCCTTCGAGTTCGGTAAGATTCGGCGGTGCTAAGAAAATAAAGACGGCATCCTCGCGATTTACCCGTTCACGGACTTTTAAGGCACCTTGCACTTCAATTTCTAAGAAGACATCGTGCCCTGCTGCTAAATCTTCTTCAATTTTTGCCATCGGCGTTCCATAATAATTACCAACGTACTGAGCATACTCTAAGAGTGCTTCTTGCTCAATTAAGTCTTCAAAGGCTTCTTTACTCATAAAATGATAGTCTTTACCATCGATTTCACCGGGTCGTTGTTGCCTGGTAGTAGCCGATACTGAATATACATAGCCGTAGGGATTATCCTCAAAGATTGCAGCACGTACAGTGCCTTTGCCAACTCCTGAGGGGCCTGATAAAACGATTAACAATCCTCGAGTATCTGACATATTGACCTCCCTTTGTTTTGCGAATACTTCTTAGTGACTCATTCTATCATATTTTATCTCGAGATAAAACCTAAGAACCAGCTTTTTTCAAATCTTAATCAGAATTTAAGTGAATAAGCAAAAAAGCATTGGATATTCAAGGTACTTACCTTTATCAAAGGAAAGTACACTCTAAATTGCCCAATGCCTTTATCAAATTGAATTTCTTACTTACTCAACGATAATTTATCGCATATCTTTGACTTTCATCATGCGAATTAAGGCTGATCTTTCAGCTTCTTCTAGTTTCATTTCAATAAAATAAATTGTTTCTTCCAATTCGGGAATGGTCCGATATTCTAAAGCATTGACCCGTCGTCTAGTTTTCTCAATTTCATCCGCCATCAATTGACAGGTTTTTTCTGTTTCGGCTAATTTCAGCAAAGCATCTAAACTTTCTTCAATCGCCGCCATCGCCCCATCCATTCCGGCATTTGAGGTTAGGAAAGAATAGTCAATCTCTCCTGACCGATCTTCTTCATGAATATCCGTGAACATCTTAGGAACCTTCACACTCATGATATTTTCTTGTTCAATAATAAGTTGAGTGCTTTTAGCCGGTATTGCAAACAATTCATCAATCGCTAACTGGTTTTGCGTGGCTTTTGATAACACAAAATCCTGCATGACATCTAGTAGCTGACCTTCGACTTGCTTGCGGATTTCATTATTTTGGCGGATTAATAAAATAAATTGACGCATCAACTCATCTTGCTTATCCTTTAATAATTTATGTCCGCGACTCGCCAATTTTAATCGTTGCTTGAGCTTTGCCAACTCACCTCGAGTCGGTTTGACATTCAGTCTGGCCATATTATCACTCCTTACCAGGAAGGAATTCGTCAATCATCGGATCTTTAATCCGTTTTAATTCGGTTCTTGGCAGAATATTTAAGAGTTCCCAGGCTAATTCCAGTGTGTCAAAGATAGACCGATTGGTGGTAAAGCCTTGGTCAACATAACGTTCTTCAAATTGAGTCGCAAACTCCAAGTATTTCTTATCAGTTTCCGACAAGGCTGCTTCACCTAATACTGCTGAGAGCTCTTTGGCTTGTTTACCTTCAGCATAAGCCGCGAATACTTGGTTCATGGTTGGCTCATGGTCCTTGCGTGTCTTTCCTTCGCCAATTCCGTCGTCTTTTAACCGCGATAGGGAAGGTAGGACATCAATCGGTGGCCGGAAACCGTTGTTATACAATTCACGGGAAAGGATAATTTGACCCTCAGTAATATAACCGGTTAAGTCAGGAATCGGATGAGTAATATCATCCTCTGGCATGGTCAAAATAGGTAACTGGGTAACCGAACCTTCCTTACCGACAATTCGGCCTGCTCGCTCATATAGGGTTGCCAAATTGGTATACAGATAACCCGGATAACCACGACGGCCTGGGACTTCTCGGCGAGCTGCAGACACTTCACGCAACGCCTCGCAATAGTTCGTGATATCGGTCATAATTACCAACACGTGCATATCCTTTTCAAAAGCCAAATATTCCGCTGTGGTCAAAGCAATCTTTGGAGTGGCTAGTCGTTCAATGGAAGGATCATCTGCCAAGTTAATAAATAGTACAGACCGATCTAAAGCCCCTGACTCACGAAGATTCTCCATAAAGTAGTCTGCCTCTTCAAAGGTTACTCCCATGGCGGCGAAGACCACGGCAAAATTATCATCAGAGTTCAACACCGCTGCTTGCCGGGCAATCTGGGCAGCTAATTCTTTATGCGGAAGTCCTGAACCAGAGAAAATAGGTAGCTTTTGACCCCGAACTAAGGTATTCAAATGATCAATCGTTGAAATTCCAGTTTGAATAAATTCATCAGGATATTCCCGAGCTACCGGATTGATTGCTTCGCCCTCAATATTTAATTCTTTCTCAGCGATAATTTCCGGACCATCATCAATTACTTTACCCATCCCATTAAAGATACGACCCACCATATCTTCAGATACGGCTAGGTGTTGGGGTCTACCAGTAAAGCGAACACGAGTATCTCGTAAGTTTACCCCGGCTGACCCTTCAAATAATTGAACGGTCGCATAATCGCCGTTAACTTCTAAGACTTGACCTTGTCTTCTTTGGCCATCATGCATTTGAACTTCAACCAGTTCATTATATTTGGCTCCTTTGACCCCTTCAACTTGCATCAAAGGTCCTTCGATTTGACTAACTGTACGATATTCTTTAATTTCTGTCATGCTTGGTCACCTCCAGATTGGAGAATATCTCTTAAGGTTGTTTCAATCTCATTTTTCAGATTTTCAATGTCATTTAAGCGCTCTTCTTCAATAAACTTGCTACGAGCAATCCGGTCACGCAACTCAACGGTTCCACCCATAACGTCTTGTAAGTAGGCCCCTAATTGAATCGCTTCTTGAGCTTTTTCATCGAAATATAAAATATTAGTTAATAAAGCAGTTTGTTTATTGAACGAAGTAAAGGTATCCACCGTATCATAGGCATTTTGTTGTAAGTAGTCTTCACGTAACATCCGCGCTGTATTCATGGTAATTCGGTCACGGTCTGATAAAGACTCAATCCCTACCAAGCGCACAATTTCTTCTAATTCATTTTCTTTTTGTAAGATATTCATTGCTTTACGAACTTTAACTGACCAATTGGAATTGGTTTGTTCGTCAATATAGCGACCAATCTCGTCACTATATAATGAATAAGAATCTAGCCAGTGGACAGATGGGAAGTGACGTTTTTGAGCTAACTTAGCATCTAATCCCCAGAATACTTTACATACGCGTAAGGTATTTTGGGTTACCGGTTCAGAGGTATCTCCGCCTGGAGGTGATACGGCTGAGATTGCTGTGACTGAACCTACCCGGCCCGGTGAACCCAGGGTTTCAATGAGTCCAGATCGTTCATAATATTCAGCCAAACGGGAGCCTAGATAAGCAGGATATCCTTCGTCCCCTGGCATTTCTTCTAAACGTCCTGACATTTCCCGCAAGGCTTCAGCCCAACGAGAGGTTGAATCGGCCATGATGGCTACTGAATAGCCCATATCACGGAAATATTCAGCAATGGTAATCCCAGTATAGATCGAGGCCTCCCGCGCTGCCACCGGCATATTGGAAGTATTAGCAATCAGAATGGTCCGCTCCATCAAAGATTTCCCTGTGTTTGGGTCAATTAAAGAAGGAAACTCGTTTAATACTTCAGTCATTTCATTTCCCCGTTCACCACACCCAACATAGACCACAATATCCACATCGGAGAATTTGGCAACCTGGTGTTGAATAACCGTCTTCCCTGCCCCAAAAGGTCCAGGGATCGCTGCTGCCCCACCTTTAGCAACGGGGAAGAAGGTGTCGATAACCCGTTGACCGGTTACCAGTGGTTTCAAAGGTTTTAATTTGCGAGCATAGGGACGACCCCGTCGAACTGGCCAAGTTTGAACCAGACTGCCTTCGTACACTTCACCGTTGGCGAGTTCAATTTGATAAACATTATCTTTGACTGTAAAACTACCGGACTGAATAGAAGCTACGGTTCCTTCAATACCATAAGGAACCATTATCCGGTGTTCAACAACTTCAGTTTCTTGGACAACCCCAAGAATATCTCCAGCCGACACTTGATCGCCAACCTTCTTCTGGGCCGTGAATTCCCAAAGCTTATCTTGGTCAAGGACCGGAACAACGACCCCTCTTTCCAAGTAGTCTGATTGAGTTTTTTCTTTGAAAGTATTTAACGGTCGTTGAATTCCATCGAACATTTGCGACATCAAGCCAGGGCCTAATTCAACCGACAATGGTTTATGTGTCGATTCGACCGATTCTCCCGGCCCTACTCCTGATGTTTCTTCATAAACTTGAATGGAAGCTACGTCCCCGTGCATTTGAATAATTTCACCAATGAGTCCGAGGTCTCCGACCCGACAAATGTCCTGAATATTAGCATCAGCCATTCCAGAAGCTTCGATCAATGGTCCAGAAACTTTTATGATTGTACCTTTACTCAATATAGTTCCTCCCTACAATATATTTGCACCAACAGCTTTTTCAACATTATCCTGAATTCTTTGTAAACCAATCCCTAAATTCCCCCGATGACTCGGCAAGAGAATAATCGCAGGGGTTACTTGTGTATCGTAATATTTTATGGTATCAGGAATCTGTTGGGCAAAGTCTTCGGTAAGATAGATAATACCATAATTCTCCTCTGCTAATTGTTTAATCGTTTCTTTCGCTTCACTGGCAGTCAATACCGGATATATATCGAAGCCAATGATACGAAACGGTAAAATGGCATCCTTATTTCCAATGATCCCAATTTTATAGGTTGTTGCCATTGAAGTCACCTACTTTCTTTACTCTGCATCAGATTCTACAAAGATTCGCTGAGCAATATCACTGCTAATCTCTCTTTGACTATCCTTCACTAAATCAGCATATAAATAATTATAGTCAATTTGGTTCATAACCAATTTAAAACCAGCTTGACCAGAAATCGATTCCTGGCTTATCTGAATATTGGGAAATTCTTTTTGCAGTTGATCAAGATCTCTCTGAGAGAATTTAGCTAAGGTCTTTTGGCCTAAAAGCAAAGTCAAAGGTTGTCCTTGATATTTATTAAGTATTCTTTGAATAAAACGGGTCTCATCTTCAACTGTCCACTGAGTCATTTTATGCACTGTTTCTTCAAATAGGCTAGTCAAAATTTCTTGTTTAGATACTAAGGAAGTTTGACGCTCTTTGTTCTGAATTTGTTGGATGAGACGGTCATGATGATGTCTTACCTTAGCCAAGGCTTGTTGACGATTCTCTTCATAAGACCGATTCAAATCATTGAACTTTTCCTTATAGCTTTGTTCTAATTTCCGAACTTCTCGTTGATAATATTCTTTTCCCTTTTGTTCGGCTTGTTCAATGACGGAACGTTTTAATTTATCAAATTCGTCCATTCAATCACCTCTTCTTCTAGTATTAAGAATATCTTTGAATTATTCGATCGATAATGTAGTCAGTCAAAGTATCCTTCTTCTCTTGAATCGCTTCTTGACTACGTTTTTGATAGTGTTCAATAGTTTTTTCTAAATCAAGCTGGGCTTGTTCTGATTCTTTCTTCAGACTGTCCTCTAAAGTCAGGGCTTCTTTTTGAATATCGGTTTGAAACGTTTCGGATTGATTCTGAAGTTTCAGGTCTAATTTTTGCTGAAATTCAGCAACTTGTTTTTGGTAACTTTCTTGGATCGCCTGAGCTTCGTCTTCAATATTTTTAATGATTTCCAACGTTTTATTAACCATGATTTCACCTCCGCAAATTAATCCATAGTTGATTATAACAAATCCTATTAATAAATAAAAACACCTAAGCTAAATTAAGCCCAACAAATAAAACTACTTGACAACAAGAACATGTGTTCGTATACTATAAATGCAAACACATGTTCGTGATTATACAGGAGGAATAACATGGAACTCTCACAAGAAAAATTAACCTATACATTAAAAAAACAATTCCATCAATGGATGGCCCCTTTTCTGAGTCAACCTCAAGGATATCCTCAACCTACCATTATGAATCTCTTGTTAATCGAGCATCTACTCCATGAACATTTCGTTTCTCTCGAACCGATTTGGATTACCTACGAATATTATGATGGACAAGAGCAGATTCAAGAAGAAACCAGCTTGGTTTATGTAGAGGCTCCAATTTCGGCAGATCGCAGTATTCTTTTGCGTGAAGCCTACACTGAAGAAAGTTTTAACATTTTTACCGAACAGATTCTTTCCGTCAAAACCATCGACTCATACTAACCCAGTAACATGCTGGATTTGTTAGCGAATAAGTTTGCTTTCAAAAATCTTCAATGTTTATTGAAGCAAACCAATAAGGCATATCGAAATAAAAATACGCTTCCCTAGAAAATGTGTCCCATAGGACTTCCTAGGTGAAGCGTTTTTTCTGTTTCTAGTCATTTAAGAGTGAACTCGTCTCATGACGATTCAAGAATTTACTGCGTTTGGGAATTATCAGTTTTGGTTGGAACTTTGCTAACAGACACAAAATAAGACTCATCAAGGCGACCAAAGCCAGTAGACCCAGCCAAAATGATACTTGAGTCAAATTCGCTAAGATCGGAAATTCAACCACCTTAGCAAGTATGTTGGCCTTCAGTAGGCTAAAGACCACAGTCACAATGAAGGTAGCGGTGGAGATATTTAAATAAGTCGAAGACAAACGACGATTATTCAAAGTCTTTTGCGTATATTTGCTGAAAAAGCCCGCTAAACCGACAAAAAGTAAAGGTAATACCGCATAGACAAAAATAACAGCCAAGTGATTGAATCCATAATCTATTGAACCGAGGACAAAGCCGGTTAAGGCTCCAGAAAGAATTCCCAAAGGAGCTCCATACCTCAAGGTCAACCAGATTAAAGGTATTAGCCCCAAAGCTTCAAAATAAACCCCATCCATCTCCAGCGATTGGCGGGTCAGCCAAACAATGACTAAACTTAAGATACTTGCGATTAGCAACTCAATAAGTTGACGAAATATTCTTCTATTCATTCGACTCTCCTTACTCATCTTTAGGTTGATAACTCGAAGCTTCCATAATGATTGGTAGAACTACAGGGCGTCGTTGAGTTTCTTTGAACAAGAATTTTCCTAACTTTTCTCTTAAATCAGCCTTTAACTCGCCCCAATCAAAATCAGATCGAGCTAAATGGTCTTCTAGAACATCTAAAGTCATATCTGAACACATTTGAATCAAATCAATCGAGGTTTTCATATAAACAAAGCCACGAGAAGAAATTTGAGGGCCGACAAGGACTCTTTTTAACCGACGGGAAATAGTTGCTACTACGATAAAAATACCATCTTCACTCAAGACTCTGCGATCGCGGAGAACTACGTTGCCAATATCACCGACTCCTAATCCATCCACCAAGACATCCCCGGCAGGAACTTGACCGGCTAGACTAATATTTCCTTTTTTATACTCTAAGATATCTCCATTTTGAGGTAAAAAGATATGGAAATCGTCATAACCCAGTTCTTTCGCTAATTTAGCATGGGCAGCCAACATCCGTGACTCGCCATTCACTGGCAACAAATATTGTGGTTTAAGAAAGTTCAGCATCAGTTTCAAATCATTCTGACTCGCATGACCGGAAACCCGATAATGATCCGTAATCGTCTTCACTTCAGCCCCGGCCCGATAAATCAGGTCCTTGGTTTTAGCTAAGGTGGTCTCGACACTAATGGATGGGGTGGTGGCGATATAAACCAGATCCCCTTCTTTTAAGTTGACTTGCTTATGTTTATGCCGAGCCATCATCTCTAATGCCTTGATGGGTTCACCAATATCGTCTGTCTCTAAGACCACAATCTCATCATCATCTGTCTTCTTAAGGTCTTTCATTTGGCCGATGACGTCCTTACTTGGTAAATAAATTTTGCCAAGTTGAATGGATGTATCCACAATATCAATTAAATTATCTCCAGTAATAAAGACCCGGCGCTGACTGCGTTGAGCAGCATCAAAGACTTGTTGAATTCGCGAAATATTGGAACCTATACAAGCAACAATCACCCGACCTTCAGCATTATAAAAAACCGACTCTAATTCTTCAACTATCTTCAAATCATTGACGTTCAATTCTTGGTTCTCAGCATTCGCTGAATCACTTAATAAAAGCAAGACTTGATCGTCACCAATTTTTGTCAGGCGGGAGAAATCAGTCTGGTATAAAGGTGAGGCATTGGGATCAAATTTAAAATCACCTGTATACACAATCGATCCTTCATCGGTCTTCAAGACGATTCCCACAGAATCTGGAATAGTATGGGTGGTCTTAAAGAAAGAAATCGTTGCATCTTCAAATTCAATTTCAGTGTCTTCATCGATAATAAAGAAATTTTCGACCCGATCTTGTAATCCTTTATTTTTGGCTGAGATGGTTGCCAATTCAATGGTCAATTCCGTACCGAAGACCGGTGCGTCTACTTTCTTTAATAAATAAGATAAAGCACCCACGGCATCTTCATGGCCATGGGTTAAGAAAATACCTAGCACCCGATCCTTGTTCTCTTCAATATAAGAAAAGTCGGGAATCACTGCATCAATCCCCAGCATCTCATCTTCTGGATAGACTAAACCACAGTCCAGAATAAAGATCGATTCATTCACCTCGATAACATACATATTCTTCCCTTCTTCGCGGATGCCGCCAAGCGGGATCACTCTAATCAAACTCATAATTCACCTCATAATATATATTTTAATAACTGTCACTTGTTTAAACACTTATTCATTATAGCATAATTAGCGGATAAATATAAAATTATGACTAAAAGTTAAAAATCCCTTGCAAAATTAAAAAACCTCAGTTATGATAGCTTCAGCGGTTAGTTAGTTAAGTAACTAGCCAGTTATCTAGTAGAGCGAGGTGAAGCAATGATTAAGGATATCCCCATCTATCTGCAAATTTCGAGATACATAGAGAACGAAATTCTTCAAGGTCACCTAAAGGCGGAAGATCAAGTTCCTTCGATGAATGATTTTTCTAGAATTATGCAAGTCAATCCGGCAACGGCTGGTAAGGGACTTAATGCCCTTGTCGATCAGGGAATCCTATTTAAGAAAAGAGGTTTAGGTATGTTTGTTAGTGAAGAAGCTCTGGCGATTATTCGCCAAGAACGAAAAAAGCGTTTCATGCACACTTTGTTACCTGAATTTATCCTTGAAGCCCAGCAGTTAGATATTTCAATGACAGAATTAGAACAAATGATTAAGGAGGAATACCATGCTAAAAATGATTGAGTTGGAGAAAGCTTATGGTAAAAACATGGTTTTATATAATATTAATCTCGAGTTAAATAATCAAGAAGGAATTTATGGTCTATTGGGTCGTAACGGAGCCGGCAAAACCACGATGATGCGTATGCTCTATAACATGATCCCGACATATCGGGGACGAATTGAGCTCAATGGACAAAATCTCAAAGATAATCCTGAAGCTTTAAGTCAGCTCATCTATGTCGGTGGGGATATTTACAAAAACAATCATCTTTTCCAAGGTAAAATCAATAAACTATTAAAAGTATATCAACAATTGTTTGCTAATTTCGATCTGGATTTCGCCAAGAAGATGCTAGCCGACTTTCACTTAGACCAGAAAAGTAAATTTAGCAAACTATCTACCGGTAATAAAACCCTGGTACAAAATATACTAGGTTTAGCTAGCCGCTCGGCCATTACCATTCTCGATGAACCAACGAACGGATTGGATTCAGTCAACCGGCAAATATTCTTCCGGCATCTAATTGAAGACCATCAACAACATCCGCGCATGTTTATTCTATCAACTCATCTAATCCAAGAAGTTGAACCTTACTTAACCGATGTCATTATGTTAAAAGATGCCAAAATATTAATGCATCAGCCCTTAAGCGAGATTCAAAACAAAGCTTATCGAGTCATCAATTATCAGCTTAACAACAAGAATATTATTCACCAAGAAAACTTATCTGGTTTAGAAACTATTGATATCTATGATGATTTAAGCAAAGATGAAATCGAACAGATTCACCAAGCGGGTGGCAAGGTCGATTCACTGGGTTTGCAAGCACTCTTTAATTATTTAATGGAGGGATAATATGAAACGTGCACTCACACTTAGAAAAATACAACTCTTAGAATCTTTTAAATATGGAAGCTACTTTACTTTATTTTTGCTGTTTTTAGGCTTAGTAATTGACTTTTTTTTAAAGGCACCCGGAAGCGGATTTATCTTTAGTACAATGCCTGATATTTACGATCTGGCAGTCATTTTCATGTTATTTGTTTACTTTTTGAGTTTCTTAATACCAATTTTCGATGGCCTTTCATACTACGATTCGGCCTTACGTCTAGGGATTAGCCGGCGTTATTATTTTCTAATTAATATACCGATTTATTTAATCATTACCGGTCTATCTCTTTATTTGAATAAGTTCGGGGATATTGCTACGACAGATTCCTCAGCAAATCTATTTCAATTGGCTTTCCAAACCCTAAACTGGCAAGATTACTTCATTATGTTAGCCAAAATGCTCTTTTATGCGATTCTGTCTTACAGCTTTTATAAAATTGGTTGGAAAATATTAATACCGCTAATTTTAGTCCCAATTATTTCTGGCCTATCAACGATGATTCTTACTTCAGAACAATTTCAATTATTAGATATTAATAAATTAATGAATATCTTTAATTTTGTAACAGATCATTTAACTGAAATTTATCTATCTGCCTCTCTGATTTTAATCGGCATATATTATGGCTTTACGCAGAAGTTTGAAGTACAAAATTAGTAGAAGGGCTGTCTGCTATGACCTAATAAGCTATTGTTATGGTTGTTCAAACGAAAATTCAGCGATAAATAGACAGAAACCAGAAAATTTTTATAAAATCGAATGCCCCCTAAAGTTGAACCATGCAGCCAACTTTAGGGGGGCATTTTGTCTCTATAAATCTTTTTGCTGTCTAATAAATCAGATTTCCAGGTCCTAAAAACAATCAACGATATCAACATACTAGAGTATGTCTTGATAGATTCCTATTTTTCTCTTTCTAGTAAGGCTTTACGGGAAAGATTAATTCGGCCTCGTGGATCAATTTCCATGACCTTGACTTTAACCCGATCACCAATCGCTAACACGTCTTCAACTTTAGCTACCCGATGATGTTCTAGTTCAGAGATATGAATCATGCCTTCTTTTTTCGGCAGGATTTCTACAAAAGCACCGAACTTCTCAATCCGTTTAACGACCCCTTCATAGACTTCACCAGCAACGATTTCATGCGTTAAGATTTCAATTATTTCTTTGGCCCGATCAATCATCGCTTGATCACTTGAAGCGATTGATAGGTTGCCATCATCGTCGATATCAATCTTGACACCTGTTTCATCAATAATTTTATTGATGGTTTCACCACCCTTACCAATTACCACTTTAATTTGGTCCGGGTCAATCTTCATCATTTCTATCTTCGGTGCATAAGGACTTAAATCTGGACGAGGAGCAGCAATCGTTGAAGCAAGATGGTCTAATAATTGCATCCGGGCGATCCGAGCTTGTGCCAGCGATTCACGCAAGATTTGTTCAGTAATGCCCTTAATCTTAATATCCATCTGTAAGGCCGTAATCCCTTGGCGGCTACCTGCAACCTTAAAGTCCATATCACCCAAATGATCTTCCAATCCTTGGATATCTGTTAAAATAGTATACTTACTTTCATCATTTGGATTCATCATTAAGCCCATAGCAATTCCAGCAACCGGTGCTTTAATGGGCACACCGCCATCCATTAAGGCTAAGATTCCCGCACAAATGGAAGCCTGAGAAGAAGACCCATTCGATTCTAAAACTTCAGCAACCAAACGAATGGCATATGGAAAGTCTTCTTCGCTCGGAAGGATCGGTTCAATGGCGCGATGTCCTAATGCCCCATGACCAATCTCACGTCGACCAGGTGAACCATAGCGGCCGGTTGACCCGACTGAATATTGAGGGAAATTATAATGATGCATAAAGCGACGTGATTCTTCTAAGCCTAGACCGTCTAAAGATTGTTGTTCACTTAATGGCGCGAGCGTTAGTGCTGATAAAGCTTGAGTTTGTCCTCGAGTAAATAAAGCTGACCCATGAGCCCGAGGTAGGAAAGCCACTTCAGAAGATAAAGGACGAATTTCATCGATTCGTCGACCATCCGGACGAACCTTATCATCTGTAATTAAGCGACGTACTTCATCGAATTCTAATTGATCAGCAATTGCAATAATTTGTTGCAATTTTTGGTCAAGCTCTTCTTCCTCAGACCAGCGAGCTTGATAATCATCATGAATTTTTTCTTTGACGGCTTGAATATTGGCTTCCCGCTCCAATTTATCAAAGGTTTGAATAGCTTCGGTCATCAGCGGATTGTATTGCTCTTGAATCTCAGCTAACAGGATCGGATCAATTTGTCTGAGATCCACTGCCATCTTCTCTTGGCCAATCGCTGACCGGATATCTTCTTGGAAGCGACATAATTCTTGAATTGCTTGGTGGCCAAATAATAAGGCTCCAAGCATCACTTCTTCTGATAATTCTTGAGCGGATGATTCCACCATGTTAATGGCTGTTTTAGAACCAGCCACGGTTAAATCTAGATCTGAGGCTGCTTTTTGTTCAACAGAAGGATTAATCACAAATTTACCATCAACACGGCCAACATGAACACCGGCAATGGGACCATCAAAAGGAATATCAGAAATGGTTAAGGCTAAGGATGATCCTAGCATGGCGGCCATTTCCGGCGTATTATCTTGATCCACTGATAGGACAGTATTAATGACTTGGACTTCATTAAAGAAACCTTCTGGGAACATCGGACGAATCGGCCGGTCAATCAATCTGGCAGTCAAGGTAGCATGTTCAGAAGGACGCCCTTCTCGTTTAATGTAGCCACCTGGAATTTTTCCGACAGCGTACATTTTTTCCTCATAATTTACGGTCAAAGGAAAGAAGTCTTGATTTTCTTTAGCTTCTTTCTCACCGACTACAGCAGTTAGAACTACTGTATCACCATAGCGAACTAAGACGGCTGCATTGGCTTGTTGAGCTACATGACCGGTTTCTACAACCAATTTACGCCCGCCCCATTCTGTTTCAAATACATGTTTTGTCATTCTAGTTCTCCTTTGTTATGAATTGGGAGACTACTAAACAAATATCAGTCTTTTAATCGGATAAAAAACTCATACTTGTATAGTAGCAAGCTAGCTAAGCTAACGAACTCCCAACAAACATTTTAACATAATAATATCTCAAGACGCAAAAAAATCAGGACAAAAGCTGCCCTGATGATGTTGATTAGCGACGTAATCCTAAACGTTGGATTAATTCACGGTAACGTTGTACATCGTTCTCACGTAAGTATGCTAACAAGTTACGACGATGACCGATTTTCTTCATAAGCCCACGATAAGAATGGAAATCTTTCTTATGGGTATGAATATGTTCATTTAATGAATTAATATCATGTGTTAACAATGCAATTTGTACTTCTGGAGAACCAGTATCTCCTTCATGAGTAGCATAATCAGCAATAATTTGTTGTTTCATTTCTTTAGTCAATGCCATCTCATTTCACCTCTTTCTTTTTAAAAATAGTCCCAATGCTAAGAAAAACGTTGGTGATTCGTTAATCTGAGCATGGGGCTTAATAATTGCTTCGCAGCTTCGTTCGTCGATGCAAAAGATAGCAACAAACAGCCACTCAAATAGTGTAACCTACTTAAATTTAATAATCAAGTCTTTTTAGTGACTTTCTTGCAAAACTTTATAAAGGGTCTTCGCAATAATAATGGTAAAGTGTTCCATACCTAATGGTGAATGGTGGATCTCATCCTCGCCATACCAATCAGGGTGACCCTCTTGATAACTATGCCAATCAATTTCGTGGACATTTGGATAGTCCTCAGCCACTTCCTTAATTAATCGATTGACTTCATCAATATGTTGAACACGAGAATTTGTATTAATAAAGAATACCTGACGGTCACCAGATAATTCAATCATCTCGTCTAAGGCTGGTCGGTCTAAACTGGCATTGGTGCCCAAATTAATGACCACATTTTCTTGAACCTCACCATCGGCAAGCATTTGTTTATAAATAGGAATTGCATCCCAAATTTGTAAACTACCCTGACCATAATAATTCCCATTCAAGAAAATTTCTAAGGTATTTATACCATTAATGCTGACAATCGAATCACCAAATAATGTCATTGGTACTTCAGTGGCGAAAAGTAGCTCTTCTTTACTTAAGTTTTCAACGACAGTTGGATGAAAAGCTTCTAATTCATCAAAGAGTCCCTGATTCTCATTGAGTCGATCAAGAAAAGCTTGAATCTGATCTTGTTTCACATTTACCAGATAATTGACCAAACGTTCATTTTCTCGATTCTTAATATAATGATCCGTCAACGATTTGACCGTATCTTCTTGATCAGCTTGACGGCTGACCCGAGTCGCAAAATGCTGGTCTAAATCCTTGATCTCATCTTTGACTTTGATTAGCGGTTTTTCAGCCGGATAGGCCTCTTTGAGCATGTTTGGCGCAAAGCGATAGGTTTGATACTCTAGTTCGAACAAAGCAACCCGTTTATCATTGCGACTATTAAACACGGCAAAGCCGAAGCCAATCAAAGCTAGACAGAATAGTCCTGAAAACACACAGCGAGCAAACCATTTTTTCGGTTGGGTCCGATCTTTTAACAGAGCCAAATTCTTATACCAATCCCATTGATTGGCGAAAGGAATCTGCCAAATCGGTCTCTCTGCCAAGCGATAAGTCACTTCGCCGAAGAAAATAATCCCTAAAATACTGAGACTATTAATCATTAGCATATTACCATTGAAACGGCGGAATTGCCCCATCATGATGACAATCACTGGATAATACCAGAGATAATACGAATAGGACCGCTTACCAATAACATCAAAAATCGGATTGCCCCAGAAAAAACGTGTAATCGGTGGATTAATCGTAATTAACCATAGAAGAAACATGGAAATCAAATTAAAATAAGTCATCACTAATTCATAGGTCCATGCCGAATTATCTTTCGTGGTCAAGACAAAGAACAGGGTCAATCCTGTAACCAACACGGCAAAGATTGAATAAAAACTTTTGCGATGTTTCAAGTTCTGTAAATAATTTAAGATGGTCGGCAAACTATAGGCCGTTGCCATCCCTAAAGCAAAAGATGAAAACCGAGTGTCTAAACCATAATAAACCCTAGTCGGATCATCTCCTGGCTTATAAAGAAACAACATCAGACTATGACTTAGAATAACTATGATCGCCCAAAAAATTCCCTTGGCAGGCAAAGAGAACTTAAAGCGCTTGGTCAGTAAAAATAAAGGAATTGCCAGAATGAAGGATTGAAGATAGATGGCATTGTACCAGAGATGAGTAAATGGTGTCGCATTGGTCATTTGGACAAAATAAGATTGATCTGAGAAAATTTGATACCAATTACTCACAAATGCTAGCGCAGAAAGCATATCATTGCGGATATAATGCAATTCAATCGGTTTAAATAGTACAAAGCCCAGAACAATTATCATCATCATCCATAAAAGTGGCAGGAATAAACGCTCAAAAGTTTTTAAAAGATAGCGACCAATGGCCGGGTAATTTGTTTTCTGGTCGACTGGCTGGTGCTTCTCCATTTTATAGGCGAAGAAATAACCACCAAGCACCAAGAAGGTATTTACCATTAAGAACCCGCCTGGAACATAATTTGGAAATAGATGATAGAAAATTACCATCGCCACAGCGAAGCCTTTTAATCCTTCAAAACTTTTTATCCTGGACGGAAATTGAGCCAAAATAACACCCCCACAAATTTCATATCAAAACTTAGACACTTATACTAACACAAATCCCTTACTTGCGCTTATTTTTTTTGTAAATTGTTTGTAATTCAATAATAATATCGCGCAAGTCAGCCGCTGCCTCAAAGTTTAAATCTTTAGCATATTGGCGCATTTGTAATTGTAACACTTCCAATTGTTCTTCTCTTTGTTGAGCAGACATTTTACGGAACTGACCAAGCAGATCTTGCTCTTTATTCTCAGGCTCAACTTCATGGGTAATCCGAATGAGATCACGCACTTCTTTCTTAATTGTCTTGGGCGTGATATGGTGTACCCGGTTATATTCCAGCTGAATACTGCGACGTCGATTAGTTTCATCGATGGCTCGCTGCATTGAATCAGTCATGGTATCAGCATACATAATGACCCTTCCTTCAGCATTCCGAGCAGCTCGACCAATCGTTTGGACTAAAGCTCGTTCACTGCGCAAGAAACCTTCTTTGTCTGCATCAAGAATGACTACTAATGAAACTTCAGGTACATCGAGACCCTCTCTCAATAAATTAATCCCGACCAATACATCAAAAACGCCTAAACGCAGATCACGAATAATTTCAGTCCGTTCCAGGGTTTTGATATCACTATGCAAGTATTTCACTTTAATATCAAGTTCTTTTAAGTAATCGGTCAAATCCTCCGACATCTTCTTAGTTAAAGTAGTGATAAAGACCCGCTCACCCTTCTCCACTCGTTGATTAATTTCGCCAACGATATCATCAATCTGCCCTTTTATCGGCCGAACTTCAACTAGAGGATCCAACAAGCCAGTGGGTCGAATGATTTGTTCAACATATTCTCCGTTAGTATGTTCTAACTCATAAGGACCCGGAGTTGCTGAAATATAGACAATCTGATTCACATGTTCCTCAAATTCTTCTAACCTTAATGGCCGGTTATCTAGGGCACTCGGTAATCTGAAACCATAGTCAATCAACTGTTGCTTACGTGCGCGGTCACCATTATACATACCGCGAATCTGAGGCATGGTCATATGCGATTCATCTACTACAATTAAATAATCGTCCGGGAAGAAATCTAGCAAGGTGAAAGGCTGTTCCCCGGGCTTACGTCCATCCATATGACGTGAATAATTCTCTATACCATTGGTATAACCCATTTCAAGCAGCATCTCAATATCATAATTAGTTCGTTGTTCCAAACGTTGGGCTTCAAGAAGTTTATTCTCTCCCCTTAAGTAGGCTAACTGCTCTTCAAGCTCCGCACGAATCGATTCGACCGCGCGGACAATTTGTTGGGTATTGGCCACAAAGTGAGTCGCTGGAAAAATAGGAAAATGATCCACTTCAGATTTAATTTCACCGGTTAAAACATCCACTTCGCGGATGCGTTCAATTTCATCACCAAACCATTCAATGCGTAGCACCTGACTCTCCCTAGAAGCTAAGAAAATTTCAACCACATCACCACGAACGCGGAAGGTCCCCCGTTGGAAATCAAAATCATTGCGAACAAATTGCATATCGACCAGACGAGAAATCACATCTTCTCGAGCAATTTCTTGACCCTTGCGCAAAGACAAGACTTGGTCGCGATACATTTGTGGATCGACTAAACCATAAATACAGGAAACAGAAGCCACCACAATCACATCGCGTCTTTCGATTAAAGCGGAAGAAGCTGAATGGCGTAATCGATCAATTTCATCGTTAACACTGGCTTCCTTCTCGATATAAGAATCCGAAGAAGGTACATACGCCTCAGGTTGATAATAATCATAGTATGACACAAAGTATTCGACCGCATTATCGGGGAAAAATTCTAGCAATTCAGAATATAATTGACCAGCCAAAGTTTTATTATGGGCTAAAACCAAGGTCGGTTTGTTAACATTCTGAATAACATTAGCAATGGTAAAGGTCTTTCCTGTCCCCGTTGCCCCTAAAAGAATCTGCTCGCGCTGGCCGTCTTCAATTCCCTGAGTCAAACTATCAATTGCCTGGGGTTGATCCCCACTCGGTTGAAAAGGTAATTTTAATTTAAATTGATCCATGGACCCTTTCCTCTCTAGAACAAGCGTTCGCATCTTAGTATAACGCTTCATCCAATATAATGCTATAAAATCCGAAAATTTATGATTGCTTTTGTACTTTTGAATAAGTTATAATAATGTCTGTTGACTCGCTTTAATAATTCTGATAGAGTTACAAAACGCAATAATTATGAAAGAGGTGAATTCCTTGGCAAATACTGTCCAAACCATTAAACGTGTTCGTCAAACGGCTGTTAAATCAGATCGCAACACTGCTCAAATTTCTCGCATGCGTCGGGCGATTAAAAACTTCAAACTTGCGGTTGAATCTGGTGAAGGAAATCAAGCTGATTTATTTAAAGCAGCTGTGAAACAAATTGAAAATTCTGCGAATAAAGGTTTAATTCACGCAAATAAAGCTGCTCGTGATATTTCAAAATTAGCTAAATTGAATAAATAAAGGCATTTAGGTTGAAAGTTGGCTTTCAACCTTTTTTTATACCTTCTTTTACTAGGTTCTATCCTCAGCTAGAGACAATTTTAGTTAACAAGAGATAGAAATGATTTTCTGCCTGGCCGATTCCCATCTTCATCTGATAATCTATCTCAGCAAAATCATCATACAAAGCTAACAAAGCTGGCAAGGTTTTGCGCTGGCTTGCCTGATAGGCCAGTTTAACCCGATAAGGATGGACACTCAAATATTCTGCCATTTGACCAGACATCATGCCCCGCTCTTTCAATAACTTGACTTGTAAAATTAAGCGAAATTGACTGACCAACAAAGCATGCAAGGCAATGGGTTCATTCTTCATCAGCAGTAGGTCTTGATAGATTTGGATGGCTTGGTTGACTTTTCCTTGGCTGACTGCAGTTGAAAGTTCAAAGACATCCGTTTCAAGACTTCTAGGCACTAATTGACGGACATTCTCGACCGAAAGTTCCTGTCCTGATAAGACAAATGTATGTAATTTCTCTAATTCAATCATCGCCAAACTTAATTGGTAATTGACACGAATTAGCAATTCATCAAGGGCATGCTTGCCAAGTTTTATTTCACTGGACCTTAAATATTCCCGCACAAAACGATCTACCTGGCGTTCATCTAATGGGGTCACATCCACTAAGAGCGTCTGCTTAGTAAATAGCTGACTTAATTTACGTCTACGGTCAATCTGATCCTGCCGGGATAAAAAGACGACAACCGTCGCTGAATTTGGTGAGCTGATATATTCTGATAAGTTTTTCTCTTCTGTCTTATTAAGTTTAAGCGGACTTTGGTTAGCTAAGAAAGAGGCATTATCGACAATGATAATCCGCTGATCAGCAAAGAAGGAAAACATATTAGCTTCATCGATAACTGACTGGATTGACTCTTCTTCTAAATCGATTTGCATAATATCTAGTGCTTGATCCTTCTCTAAAGTATTAAATAATTGCTTTAAGAACTGATCAATTAAGTACTTCTCACTTCCTTGTAAGTAATACACCGGAGCCAGCTTACCCTGATGCAATTCTGTCATGACTCTCTGATAATCCATCCTGTCACCTCTCTTTAAGTATAAATAATCTCAATCCGTTTAGCTAGGTTGACCTCTTCTTTTAGCTTAGCTATGATTTAACAAAAAGGAGAAAAATGATGAAACCTTTGATTGGTATTACTGGAAACATCATGCAAGAAACTGAAAAAAATTCTAACATTCAATGGCATTATAGCTATAGTTTACAAGATTTCAGTCAGGCGGTATATCAAGCCGGTGGCATTCCGGTCACTCTTCCACTTCTCGACCAGAGTATTGCTCAAGAATTGATCAATAAAGTTGATGGCATCATCTTCAGTGGTGGTGAAGATATTCACCCTTTACTTTACAAGCAAGAGGTTCAACCAAATCTGGGTCCCGTCAATATGGAGCGAGACCGTTTCGAATTATCTTTACTGGATCAAGCCATTCAACAACAGAAAGCAATCTTGGGTGTTTGTCGTGGATTTCAACTTATTAATGTCTACTTCGGCGGCAGCCTCCATCAAGAGATTCAACAACTTGACCAGATCCATCTACAACATCGGCAAAAAAGTGATTTAAGACAGGGGCATCACTTGGTTCGCATTGACGCATCATCATATCTGTCAACCCTTATCGGGTCGACTTCCTTGGTCAACTCCTATCATCACCAAGCCATTGACCAACTAGCTAGTCCGCTAAAGGCAACCGCTTATAGTTCTGATCATATTATTGAAGCGATTGAATATATCGATCAAGATCATAGCCTACTAGCCGTCCAATGGCATCCTGAAATCCAGCTAGCGGTTAACCAAGAACAAGCTAAATTGTTTGAAGATTTAGTCTGTCGCAGTCGAAAATCGGCCCAATAATTAACAAACAAAGCATCCATGACCCGTTCATGAAGTTGTCTTAAGCGGACACTTCAGCGATAACCTGGCCAGGATGCTTTATTTTATGCTTCTTCAAATTCAAACAACCAATTCTCATCGGCCTTATTTAAAGATAATATTTGGGGCATGGCCTCCACTGAAGCATTCGTCTTGACAATCGCTCCCGTTTTTTCAATCGGGATTTCAATGGCAGCTTTCTCCGCTTCAATATTAGCCACCACCTGACCCGCTTCGACGGGACCTGCAGCATGTAAATTTATATATTCAACTTCTCCAATCTCCGCAAGAGTATCTGGATGCAAATAAACTCGATTTAATTTTCCTTCAATCAATTTATATAATAACTCTTTATCTTTTTTCATCATACACCTCAAAAATAATCTTCTGTTAGGGCAAATTTATAATTTCGATGGTGATAGCGCATTGACAGAATTAAGCCTACACCAATCATATTACTTAACAAGGCTGATCCCCCTTGTGATACAAAAGGAAGCGGGATCCCAGTAATCGGTAATAAACCAATAGTCATGCCTATATTCTCAAAAATATGGAACAGAATCATCGAAATAATTCCAGTAGAAATATAAGCATAAAATTCATTTTTTGTCTCAAAGCAGGTTTGTACCATCTGGTAAATCAAAACAAAATAAACAAATAAGAGGACTGAGGCGCCCAAAAAGCCAAAATTCTCAGCTATCGTCGTAAAGATAAAGTCAGATTCTCGAACCGGCACAGAAACTTCCGAAAAACCAAAGCCCTTGCCACTGAGTTGACCTGAACCGACAGCCTTAATACTTTGAGCCAATTGATAGCCTGAACCCTGGGTATCGCCAAATGGATTCAACCAGTTTTGAATCCGGGCCATCTGATAAGTATCAAATAAACCAGAATCCACTAAGATATGAGGGTAAAATCCGGCTAGAATAATCAAACTACCGCCACCAATAACAGCAATTAAGATAATCGGTAACAATATCTTCCAACTAATCCCTGAAATTAATATAATTCCAGCAGTGATTGAGATGATAACCAAATTAGTCCCTAAGTCATTCTGAATTTGAATTAAGACCATCGGCGGGAGCGCACATAAGGCAATTTTTCCTAAGAGGATAAAATCGGACCGCAGGCTGCGATGCAGATTTGACGCATTATGTTCAGTGACCAAACGAGCCAGAAACACGGTATAAGCAGGTTTAAAAACTTCCGAAGGTTGGAAAGAAACATTTCCCACTCTAAACCATGATTTCGCTCCAGTCTCCAAGGCCAACTGGCGATCATGGAATAAAAGTACAAGAATCAGCAGCAAAATGCCAAAGCCATAGAGCAACCTGGCTATCTTCCAATATTGTTCACTATCTAATTGTATGGTGAAGATAATGACTAGGGCTCCCACCCCATACCACAAGGCATGCATTAAGGTCGGACGTAAATCTTGTCCCTGAATTAAATGGGTAGTGGCATAGACACTGACAATGCCAATAATCGCCAATATTAATACACTAAGAATAATCCCATAGTCGATGCGAGACTCTTGTTGTCGCACCATTTGTCTAGTTGCCTTCATTTATTTTACTCCTATCACTGTCAGTCTTTACAATACTTATCTGATCTTTGAGCACCGGTTGATGACTGATAAACCCGTCACTCTTATCGATTATAATCTCACCTTGATATGGGGCAAATGGATCAGCTTTCGGATTTTTGAAATCGTAATAGAATACATTTAAATAAGCCCCCACACATAATACCATCGAGTTGAAATAGAGCCAAATCATTAAAATAATAAAAATCCCTAGTGTTTGATTCGAGATACTGTTGCCCGCAAAAGAAAGATATATTGTAAATAATTGCGAAATCAAAAAGATTCCTACAAAAGAAAAAATGGCTCCCGGCAAAGCGTATTTCAGTGGTCGGTGGACATTCGGAATGATATAGTACATCAAGACTAACAAACAAAAGACGAGGATGACCCCAAATATCCAACCCTGTTGAACAATTAAGGAAACTAAGCCAGAATAATCTGGCAATCTTTGTTCAACTAAATGTAAAATACTCTCGCCAAACACTAATAAAGAGGTCACTGCAAAAATTAATAATACCATAAAAATCGTAAAAAGATAAGCAAAGCCACGAGAAATCAGTAAATTCTTGCGGGGTTCTACTTTATAAATTTCATTAAAGACACGCTGTAAAGTATTGAAGACATTGGAGGCCGGCCACAGTGAAATAATTAACCCCAAAGAAAAAACACCAGGTGAAGTATTCTCCAAATAACCTTGTAAAATTGGCAATAAAATTGATTGAACTTCCGCCGGTACGAAATTCCGCATCATGGCTAAAATGTCCGCTGTCTTGATTGGAAGAATGGCAATCACATTCGCTAAGGCCAAAAGAATTGGTACCATGGCCCAAATGACATAGAATGACATTTCTGCTGCATAGGAGCCGAAGCGAAGTTGTTCGCTATTATCTCGGTAAGTTTTTAAGAGTCTCGACCAAATATTCTGACTTTTCTCCACTTAATTGCCCCCCTTTTATTTACTAAGATTATCACAAAGCCGAATTGATTTCATCTTAAAACAAGCGACTTTCTTTAGACTTAAGTTCAAAACATCGTTATAATAAATCTAAGAGAAATGAGGAGGCAGAATTATGTCAAATGGAGTTACTTTTTATTTTGTAAGACACGGAGAGACCTATTTTAATTTTTATGATCGGATGCAGGGTTGGTCCAATGCTCCCTTAACCCCTAAAGGCATTGAGAATGTACACCGTAGTGGTCGAGGTTTAGCTGATGTTAAATTCGATGCGGTTTATACCAGTGACCTTCAACGAACCATTGATACAGCTTTAATCCTCTTAGAAGAAAACCAGTTCAATGAAGGGTTAAAAATTGTACCGATGAAAGAATTTCGTGAAGTGTTCTTTGGCAGCTTTGAAGGACAAATTGCCAAAGATGTCTGGCCCCAATTAATTAAGTCTACTTCGATTAAATATGATTTACCTCAAGGTTCAGAAGCTGAAATTCAATATATATTAAACACCATTAAAGAATTAGACCCTTATCATCATGCTGAGAATTATGTCGAATTCTGGCAACGGGTTGAGTCTGGCCTACTGCAATTACTCAATAAGCATGCAGGAACAAATCAGACTATATTAGTCGTTTGTCACGGGATGACCATTCGTAACCTCCTCAATGGTCTGATTGCCGATTTTAATAAAAAAGAGCCCCTCGATAATGCTTCGGTATCAATTGTCGAATACCGTGATGGGCAATTCCGACTCAAAGCCTATGGTCGAACTGACCATTTTAAGGATGTCCTGAATGATTCTAATCAAGAATAACAAATTAGCACACTCAATACTCTTAGAGAAAGAGATTTTGAGTGTGCTTTTTACTGATGATTGCTTGTAACACTAGCCTTTTCACTAAATGAACTTACTCGTACTGGGCATAATTTTCAATTTCCCGATACCGTTCATTAAATTCTAATTCGTTAGGACTAACAAATTTATAATTCTGATCAACCAAAGCTTGAAGGATTTGTTCAAAAGCATCGACAGATTTTTGTGAGGTATCATGCATTAACATCAGCATATCCCGATCAAATTGAGGCAAGGTATATTCATAGATTTCCTCAGGTGTCTCGAAATACCAGTCATTGGTATCCGTATTCCACATGGTCGAAGTCATATTATCGATTAATTCATAAACATGACGGCCCCCATCACCAAACGGCATCCGATATAATTTAGGCCGATAGCCGGTATGATTTTCGATAATATCCTGAGTAGCATTAATTTCCCATAAAATTTCATCATCAGTCATTTCTAGAAAAGTAGGATGACTATAAGAATGATTGCCGATATCATGACCCCGCGCGATGATTTCTTGAGCTACTTGGGGGACTTGATCAACATTCCGTCCGACGACAAAGAAAGTTGCTTTAATTTGGTACTTATCCAAGATATCTAGAATTTGTGGCGTAAAATCTTCATTAGGACCATCATCAAAAGTAACCGCCACTTTAGGTCGATAGTCAAGAGGAGTATCCATTATATAAGGAAGCACCGCATCCGCTTGATAAAGATTACTTAAAATCTGATCTGAAAATTTGTCGGGATCTTGCAACATCGATTGCATATAGTGGTCAACTTTTTGCAGATACTGTTGGTTAATTTTTTCTTTTAGACCTTGGTCAGCAGCTTGATTCAACAATTCTTCTATATTTAGCATGGTTTGCACTTGCTTGAGGACTTGTTGATTGTCTTTGGCTGGCAGGTCTGCCAAATCATTAACCAATTGATGAGCTTGATTCAAGGGTAACCAAGCCTCTTCAACTAATTCATAGATATGATCAATTTGTTGAGTGAAAGCATCCTGAACAGGCCAGACATACAAGTCTTTATGTTTAGCCCATAATTCTGGACTCAACTCGGCATTCAGGCTAACCTGCTCTAGTTTAGGATTATTGATATCAGTGTGTTGACTATCAACAAAATATTTAATCTTCTGTAGATTACGAAATTTACATAGAGCTAGATTGGCTTTGGTCTGTAAATCCTGACCAACATCCCCAGCTAAGCGATTGGTTACATTCATTAAATCTTGAATTTTGTGGATGGTTACATTCTCTGCTAAATAAATTTCTTGCTCATCTTGATATATTTCATTCATTAAAGCCTGGGCTCGTTGAACTCGACTCGGAAAGTTCATTGGAACAAAATATAAAATAACCAATATTGTCGTAAGAAAAAGTGCAAAACCATACCAAATTCTTTTCTTATTTATTTTTATCCAAGCATCCACCATTATTCCCCCGCATAATTTGTTACATTTATGTTACCATCCTGGATAGCGAATGCAAGCTTTACTTTCTTAAATTCTTCTATATTTTACTTGGTCAGCTTTTAAGATAAAGTTCATCTGAATTTAATTCCGATGAACACGTTCTCATTGGATTCCATTTGTAATTGTTTTCTTATTGGTCTAAAATATAATGCATTGATTCACAGTCTAAAATAAATATGGAGGTATGTATGAATAAAGAAGACTATACTAACCAGGATGTGTTTCAATTTGTTATCCCATCTCTCGTTGGTATATTGTTGTTAATGACCCCGTTTACTTATGAAGGAAGTACGACCGTTGCCGTCTCTGTGCTTTCAAATTGGATTTATCAAGGAATCGACCGAGTGGTTCCTATTCCCTATCTGATATTGTGTATTATTACACTTTCTTTTTTGATTTCTATCGTAGGGAGTCAATTTAAACCTAAATTCTTGAAAGAACATCCACTCTTAAATGAAGTCGGGCATATTTCATGGTTTTGGATGGTTGTCAGAGCGATTGGTATGCTCTTCGCTTGGCTGACTGCTTTTAAATTAGGACCCGAAGTTATTTGGTCTGAAAGCACCGGCGGTCTCATCTTAAACGACTTAATTGGTGGTCTCTTTACTATTTTCTTAGTAGCCGCTTTTATCCTACCATTTCTGACCGAGTTTGGTTTACTCGAATTTGTTGGTGTATACTTGACCAAAATTATGCGCCCCTTGTTTGATCTTCCCGGTCGTTCAGCCGTGGATTGTGTAGCTTCCTGGGTGGGTGACGGAACCATTGGCGTAACCTTAACGAGCAGTCAATATGAACAAGGATATTATACTGAGAAAGAAGCTTCGATTATTGCGACAACTTTCTCTGCGGTATCGATCACATTCTGTTTAGTCGTCTTACAAAACGTTGACCTGACAGATTATTTTGGTTTTTACTATTTGACCGTCGTATTATCCGGCATTTGCTGTGCTTTAATTATTCCCCACCTGCCACCCTTATCGAGAAAATCTGAACAAAGACTTGCTCATCCCGAAGATTTAGATGGTGATGTCATTCCGGATGGATATAGTCGTTCTCAATGGGCCTTAAGATTAGCTATCCGCAAAGCCAAAAAAAATGGCAGTGTCTGGGCTTATTTCAATCGGGCTATCAAAACTGTCGTTAATTTATGGTTGAGTGTGATTCCAATTATTATGGCTGTAGGTACCATGGCTTTAATCCTATCGGAAAATACAGAAATCTTTACCTGGTTGGGTAAACCATTTCTCCCTCTGCTCCAACTCTTACAAGTCCCAGAAGCTCAGGCAGCGAGTCAAACTGTGATTGTTGGTTTTGCCGACATGGTGGTGCCTTCAATCATGGCTGCAGAAATTCAAAATCCGATGACCCGTTTTATAATTGCCAGCCTATCTGTTGTTCAACTCATCTATCTTTCCGAAACAGGTGCAGTGATTCTTGGTTCTAAATTACCCGTTAACCTTTGGGAAATTTTTGTTATTTTTATTGAACGAACCTTGATTTCCTTACCAATTATCGTCTTAATCGCGAACCTTATTTTTTGACGGGGTAAAACGTGTTAAGCCGATGGTTACGATATAATTAGGATTCATCCATCATATTCAAAACATCAAATAATTATTGTTCAGGAAAATATTAAGCCGAATACTCAGTAGAAAGTTAACCCTCTTTTTGAGAAACTTTCTTACTTAAGTATTCGGCTTTTTTTAATTTATGAAAGATAACGAAATTCTCAAAATCACAAAGATTTCTAGAATAGCATAGTTTGACAGTTACTCGGTAAGCCAACGATAGTCACTCACTGCATGACTTGAATTTTGATGTTGAGCGAGTTGACAGCGATTTAAAAACACAAAAATCGTTAATAGAATTAAACCAAAAATCCACCACTTCTTCTCTTTAGAACTCATAGGTGGACGATTCTTTTTCTGGAACATAATATTCTCCTTCTATACCTTATCTCATAAAATATGCTAAGATAAAAACAAATTTATTTCATTCAAACTGTATTATAGCAAAGAAAGGTGTTCAAATGGAACTTAGAATTAATTCAGAGCGCTGGCAACAAGCTGCCGCATTCTTCATTCGTTACCAAGTCTTTGTACTCGAGCAAGGCATCAAGGCGGAGGAAGAATTTGATCAAATTGACCTCGATCGCCCTCCCTATATTGTCATCTACGACCAGAATCTTCCTGTCGCAACCGGACGCTATCTTCAAGATGATGAACAGACATTTCGAGTTTCTCGATTAGCCACGCTTAAATCTTATCGAGGACAAGGACTAGCTACTCAAATAGTCCAAGCTATCGAACAACTTGGCCGAGAACATGGTCTTAAACATTGTCTGATTCATGCAGATTGCACTGCCCTCCCCTTTTATCAATCCCTAGGTTACCAAATTTGCTCAGAGATCTATTTAGAGGATGGCGTTGAATGCGTCAATGTTGAAAAATATTTGCTCTGATGACTTAATGGTTGCTCGTTGAGGTCCCACTGCCTCATTTAAACCATTTTTTTGTACTATCTACACCTGCTCTTTTAATCGTCCGACCTATACTTTCTATCACGATTTTACTATTTGTTTTTAGGATACTGCCCATATATTTAACAGCCTGCATCGAAGCTGAGCGGCGGATTCCTTGTCGACTGCTACTATGGGCTCCTTTAAGATAATCTTGGCTAATAATACCGACCCTCAACGTTAGGAAAGCGTTGACCGCTCCCTCCATTAAGGAGCTGACAATTAAATTAGAAATAGGCACCATACCTGGAATCGCCGAAGCAATTGATTCCCCAATAATCGAAGTCATCAGTGGCTCAATTTGATACTCAATTAAATCAGCATCTTCGATCGTCCGCGCCATCAATACCACTGAAGCGACTTCGACATAAAGCTTCAATAAGCTAATGAGTGAAGGACGAGTATGATAGACATTGGCTAACTGCCAAACCATACGAATCATGGAGAAAAGGACCACGAAACTATCCAATACCCCATTTTGAGAAATAGCAGTTGAAAGGAAAATGGCATTGGCATTCTCTAAGATCATCGGGGTAGTTAACTGGTCTAATTCTTGCAGATAGATAGCCACTGCCTCTTCATCACTTAAAGATTCAGTTTCCGCATCTGTTTGGATATATTTCTCCAGGTGTAAGCGCATTTGACGATAATACTCTTCAACTTCTTCAGCCGTAGAATCTTGGTCGATATCGATAATAGCTTGATTATTGGCCAGCTGCTGATACAACCTGACACCATAATAAATCAAGATTCCCAATCCGATGATTGTGACGATTACAGCGAGAAGCGGATGCAAGTAGCGTAAGAAATTATACAAAGTAATAAATTGATTGATGATAAATATAGTGAAAACACTCGCTAAAAAGTAAAGCAAAAACTTTCCGAGTTTTTTAAAATCATTGATCCATTCGCTCATCAAATCCCTCCTGGTTCATTTTACGATAAAATCATACTAGATCACAACGATTCTGCCGTCCGTCTAAAGGCCCATTCCACAACTTACAAAACATTTAAAAATAAATAATGCAACATAATTACGAAAAGTCTTTATTTTTTATAAAATAATGTTACAATAATTATCAATAAGACCGACTGAAAGGAAGATACAATGATTAAATGGGTAGGTAAAGACGCTACAAAACGGATGTGCTGGACAGCTTCTGCCGACAATTACAAAGAACTATATCACATCCTAATTGATAAAGGGGTTATCAACTATGATGATCTAAGTCCTTATCAAGCTAAACAATTAGCAAAAGCAGGCTTAAAAGTAGAAGACTTTGCTGATGATCATGCTTTAAATGATGCCTTAGCAGAATTACCAGCGCTTTCTGAAGAAGAGATTCGCTTAGTCATCTATCATACGGATGATGTTGCTCAACACCAAGAATTTATTGAAGCCGAATCATTTTAAATAAACTATATTCAAAAAGGAAGCCCTACTGAGGCTTCCTATTTTGGATTCTTCATGATTTGTCACTATCGACTAAATATTTTATGCTTTCTTTGTTTCCTTGGCGCAAGATTCAAGATTTGATTGAACCATCAGCATTTCTTTGAAAATAACGAATTGCCTCCTTCAAAGGCTATAAAAGCCGATCAAAAAAGTGAAAATATTAGCGAATAAATATTATTTGACCTAGCATCCGCCCAATAAAACTAAATTTATAATAAGATGCAATAATTCTGATTTTCTGCTCAGTCGGTTATCAAGAACCCATACTGATTAATCAGCTCTCAAGGTAAGAATAAACGCTGCCACCAAGATCGATCATCCTTACTTTGAATTTCTTCTTCTAGGGCTAATTGGGACTGGCGGCTTCGATCTAACTCTGACTTAGTATGTAGATGCAATTGCTGTTCTTGATCGAGCAATTGCAACTGACTCGTCAATTGTTCTTGCAGAAATTGCTGTTGTTGCTTATACTGAGCCAATTGTTGATCTTTTTCTTCCAGGATACTAGTCAATCGATCTAATTCTTGAGTCTTCTGTTGAGTCGAGATTTTTTCTGCTTCTAATAATTGTTTTAAATAATGAACGGCTTCATTTAATTTCTTGATACGCTCATTTTTTGTGTCCATTTTCCGACTAATATCTTCTTTAATTTCTTCTCCCTTAATCCTTAGGAGGAGGGCTTGCCTTTCATCTGCCGAAATAATAATCATTCCTGAGGCATTCTTTTCTTGCCCTCCACCAATTTGTTGCAGATGGTAGCGGATCGTTCGACGAGTTACCTCAAATTCATCAGCAAGTTCTGAAATCGTCCAATGATCTTTAATAATGGGCCCCCCTTTCATTTGGTGAATATGTCTATTGCTATATTATCGCAAAAATTGAAAATTAAGCAAGACAGAAAATCAGAGTCAGGTTAAATCATCTCTAATATAACTAAGTGAATAATGACTTAACATTCGCTCACGATTAAATAACGATGAAAATGGGTCCGCTATTTTAAAAGTACCGGTCAGCAGTGCTAGAATTTTGACAAATATTGAATTCTACCATATAATGGAGAATATAATCTCGGGGATGTCATGGTTTCGACAGGTATTTTCGAGCTTATGATGCGTCAGGAAGGTTACGTCTTCCTAAAAACGTTACAGTTAAATATAACTGCAAAAACAACAAACAACAATTTTGCTTTAGCAGCCTAAAAACTGCGGGCAAAGATCGGCCTAGCATCGCCCATGTGTTAGTTCCCGGTCTCAAATTCAGTGGGATACGTTCTATGAATCCGTCTGCTTCATAGAAAAGAGACGACCAGACTCGCTACAAGTGATGCGTGTTTATCAGCTAGCTTGATGCTAAAGTAAAGAATAAACTATTGGCGTAGAGTTGTAAGTGGCGGAATATTTGGACAGGAGTTCGACTCTCCTCATCTCCATTTTTTGAATTTGTTAAGTTTGAAAACATCTCATAAAGCTTGATATAATCATATTTATAGGAAATATGATCCCTAATCAAAGCTAAAAGTGTCATGGAAACCATGAATTTTTCATGTTACCATAAGATACTTTTGATAATAATCGTACACAGATTAATTAACAAAAGGACTAGCAATGTGACTAGTCCTTTTTTGCTTGCTAATTTCCAATACTCATACCCTGTGATTCTATTGGCGGATTTTACGAACAACTTTAATGATTAATTATCAATACTCTCACCCTAAATCATCCAAAATTTATTGCTTAGGGTTAAATTTAATCCAGTAAATTATTAGCGCTGAGAGACTTATACCTGAGCCTGCATGTGATACATCTCAGCATATTGGCCACCTTGTGCCAATAATTCTTGATGGTTGCCCCGCTCAATAATTCGACCTTGGTCTAAGACCAGGATTAAATCTGCTTGTTGAATCGTTGATAAGCGGTGAGCCACAATCAAGGTCGTCCGGCCCGCCTTCACTACTTCCATCGCGTGTTGAATCACATCTTCCGTTTCCGAATCAATATGAGAAGTCGCTTCATCCAAGATTAGAATCTTAGGATCACAGGCTAGCGCTCGCGCAAATGAAATCAATTGACGTTCTCCTGAGGATAGGCTTTGGCCCTTTTCAACGACTGGCTCTTCAATCCCCTTCTCCAATTTATCAATTAAAGGAATCGCCCCCACCTGTTGGAGGGCTTCTACAACTTTCTCAGGACCAATTTCTGGATCGTTCATTGAGACATTAGAAGCAATCGTTCCTGAGAATAAATAAGGCTCTTGCAAGACAATCCCCATCGATTGACGTAAACTCTCACGACGATATTGATCAATCGCTTGTCCATCAATTAGAATCTGACCCTTTTGCGGATCATAAAAGCGAAAGAGTAAGTTAATAATTGAAGACTTGCCTGAACCGGTATGGCCCACTAAACCCACGGTTTGCCCGGGCTGAACCTCAAAGTTTAAATCTTGTAAGACCCAATCGTCGTTATAGGCGAATGAAACTGAATCGAATCGGATATGACCGTCATCTACCCTAATTTCTTGGTCAGCATCTTCCTCTAATGGCGTATCTAATAATTCAAAGATTCGAGTCCCAGCGGCTAAAGCCAGTTGGACAAAGGAACTTAAACGGACAATCATGGTAATCGGATCGAATAATCTCGTAGTATATTCAATGAGTAAGTAGAGTGTCCCAACACTATAGCCAAAGATCCCTTCAGTAAATTGCCGACCTAGATAGAACATTATGGCAAAAATCACTAGATTCCTTAATAACTCAGAAAAATTCCAGGAAAGTAAGGTTTCAATATTAATCTGGTCATAGCGTGTCTTTAACCAAGCTTGATTTGTTTGCGCGAATTCTTCGCGAACCGTTGCTTGTCTTTGAAAGAGTTGGACAATTGAAATTCCATGAATCATCTCGGCTATCTGACTATTTTGTTGACTAATAATCTCCCGCCATTTTAAATTAATTGGCTGAACCCACTTAATATATAACCATTGCCAAATGACAATGATCGGCAAGAGTACCAATAGGGTCAGACCAATTTGTGGACTCACTGAATATAGGGCAATATAAGTTCCCACCACCATGACTAAATTTAGAAGAATTTGATTCATAAAATTCATATAGAAATTTTGTAACAGAGTTTCGGTATCATTAACAATTCGGGCCGAAATTTTACCTGCGGGCTTATCGTCAAAGAAAGAAATCGGTAATCGCTGCATATGTTGATGGGCTTGATCGCGAATCATCTTGGAAATAGCATTAGAAGATCTCGCCAGAATCAGGAAAGAAGCATAGGCCAACAGAATACCTACACTCATAATCATGAAATAAAAGAATAAATCTGGCCAGAGGGCTTTCAAGGATAGCATCTGGCCACTTTTGGCTCCATCAGCTACGCGGTCAATTAAGCGACTGGCAATCATCGGTCCATAAATAGCTAAGCCTGCTGAGGCAACTGACAAGATTGTCCCAATCAAGAACTGCCCCCAACGATAACGGATATATTTAATTAATCTTATAAAAATTTTCATGATTTGCCCTCCATTTGTTGGCGGTCAAACTGTTCTTTAAACCAACCATGATGCTTTAACAGCTCTTGTGCACTGCCCTGTTCAATAATTCTTCCATCGTCCAAGACAATGATACTATCGGCTTCCATCACCGCAGAAAGTCGGTGGGTGACGATGATATTGGTCTTACCCCGGCGAATATTCTGAATTTGGTGAATAATGGCCTGTTCTGTCTTCGCATCGACAGCCGATAATGAATCATCGAGGATTAGTAATTCAGGTTGACGAATCAAAGCGCGAGCAATCGAAACCCGTTGCTTTTGTCCTCCCGAGATGGCAACCCCCTTTTCTCCAATTAAGGTGTCAAACCCTTGGGACAAGTGGGATATATCTTTCTGGAAGTCAGCCCCGGCGACCGCTTGATTAAATTCTTCTTCTCCAGCCTGGTCATTACCAAATAAGATATTTTCGCGAACCGTCTTTGAGAAGAGCACGTGATCTTGAGGAACATAACCAATTAAGCCTTCAATCTCTTGGATACGATAAGACTGAATCGCCTGGTCATTAATCATAATTCGTCCTTCTTGATCGACCGGATACTGGCGTAAGAACTGAGCGATTAAGGTTGTTTTCCCGGACCCCGTTTTACCCACAATACCTAGGGTTTGGCCTTTCTTCAAGGCTAGACTGATTCCTTTTAAAGTGGGTTCCGCTTCGCTCGGATAAGTAAAGTAATAATCATCGAAGGTGATTTTGTCGAAAGTTTCTAGCGCTTGCTGACCTGAAGCCTCAACTGGATTATCATGCTCAATAATTTCTTGAATCTTCCTAAAAGATACCTTGCCCGTTTGATACAAGGCAAAAATATCGGAAATCCCCCAGATTGTATATAAAAACATGCCTAAATAAATTTGAAATGCTACCAGTTGGCCTACGCTCAAATCCGCTTGGCTGACTAATTGACTACCATAGCCAATACTTACTAGCACACTCAATCCCGAGAAGAAACGTATCAATGGTGTATATAGGGCATTGGCCAAATAGAGATGATTAAATCTATCGGTCACTGCCTGGGTTTTCTCTTGAAATTTGGCTTGCTCCAAGTCTCGCCGTCCGTATGCCCGCATTACCCGGACCCCTTCAACCACTTCTAAAACTTGATTTGATAACTCGGCGACAGCATCCCGACTTTCAGTGTATCGCTGGTCGACGACTTTCCCCAAAAAGAAAACACCTAAACCAAAAAACACTAATGGAAACACACTAATCAGGGTCAATCGCCAAGAGACCATAACAATTAAATAAGTTAATAACATAAGCATCCAAAGCCCGTCAACAATAATTAATAATACACCATAAGTCATCGTATTACCTAGCTGATCGACATCTGACGTTAATCGGGTCATCAAATCCCCGGAACGAAAACTTTGAAAAAAAGGCTTCCTAAAAGTTAATAAGCGTTCAAAGGTTTTCATGCGCAAGGCATTCTGAAATAAATACGATTGTTTGAATAGTATTCGAACCAGTACCAAATCATTCACATAATTCGCTAAAGCAACCAAGGCAAAGATACTGACATAAAGTTTTAATTGAGGCCAGGTTAAACTGGCAGCAACAATCCCATCCACAAACAACTGAATCATATAATTATTTGTCACATAAAATCCTGCACCAATAACGGCAAAAAAGACCCCTAATAAATAGACCTTAGGATTTTCTTTGATAAATTTCCACAAACTGTTTATCATTTGGTTTTCCTTTCCTTCTCAATCTATTTCTTCAACCTAAGCAAAATTTCCATAGAAAAAAGACCTAGTTAAATACTCCTTCAAAAAGCATTCACTAGGTCTCCTTTATTCAACTTATTTGAACAAAGAGAAAGTCTGAAAGGCTGAAAGAAGAAATATTACTATATTATTTTGGCTAAAAACAAAGGTGCTCATGATTATTTCTCCTTTCTTTTTTATTACTTTTTCAATATATTATAAAATAATTAGAATGTCAATGGAAAATGAGAATTTTGTGGATTTATCGGAAAGAATATTATTGCTGATCTGTTGGAAGTTGGTAAATATACTTAGGTTCTTTCAAATCCTCATCGAAATCAATCAACAAATCGTGGCCATCAAAAAACCATAAATCATCATCTTCAATGAATAATAGCAAGCCCTGGTCCGTTCGCAAGACGGTCTGGGTATCTGGACTCGGTTGATTCGGTTCGAAACCTAAGGCATAACCCTTCATAATCTGTGAGGTCCCATAGAGCCGAGCTTTAAAGCGAATCCCACATCCTTCAGGTAAGCCAACTTCCTCTTCAAACCATTGAGCAGCACGGGGTACAATCGAAATCTTCATGGAAATTCCTCCTCATATTATTTAACTTCTTCAACTAAATGATGGTGAAAGGCATAAATGGTGGCTTGAGTCCGATCGCTCACTTCCAACTTAGCTAGAATATTGGATACGTGTGTCTTTACAGTCTTAAGGGTGATAAACAATTCATCGGCGATTTCCTGATTGCTCTTGCCTTGGGCAATTAACCGCAGGACTTCGATTTCTCGCTGGGTTAAATCATCATGCAGATGATGCTGATTCTCCGCATCTTGTTTGGCAATCATCTTCTGACTTACTTCAGGGCCGATAACCTGTTCACCCTGGAATGTCGAACGAATCGCTTGTGCGATTTCTTGTGCTGAAGAAGTCTTCAATAAATAGGACTTGGCACCTGCTTCCATGGCCGGATAAACTTTCTCATCATCAATAAATGAAGTGACAATAATAATCTTTGCTTCAGGCCATTCGGCAAGAATCTTTTGTGTGGCTTCGACGCCATCCATCACATCCATGACTAAATCCATTAGAATGATATCCGGTCTTAATTCCAGCGCTTTATGATAGCCCATCAGTCCATTCTCTGCCTCAGCAACGACTTCAATATCCGCTTGAGCCGCTAAATAGGCAGAGACTCCTAAACGAACCATTTCATGATCATCTACTAATAATACACTAATCATCTGCTACCTCCTGATTGAGATTCTTTACTTGAGTTTGGCACACTAATATCTATGACAGTTCCTTGTTGCTTACGACTGATAATCTTTAAGGTCCCACCCATATTGGTTACCCGTTCTTTAATATTCATTAAGCCGTAACGCCCATGTTGATGACTGGCCTCTGGATCAAAGCCCTGACCATCATCACGAATTTTCAAATGGACTGCATCTAAATTTTGTGAGAGATATACTTCCATCGACTGTGCTTTAGCATGTCTTAAGGTATTTGAAATAGCCTCTTGGCAAATCCGAAAGAGGTGGTCTTCAATTCCAGTCTCTAGACGAACATTGTCTAATTCCCAATGAATTTCCAAGGGAACCTTCGTTTGTAATTCAACCAGTAACTGTTCGATCCCTTCTTTAAGGGATTTATTGGAAAGCTCGACAGGTCGAAGATGGAGGAGTAAGGCACGCATTTCAGTTTGAGCATTGCCAATCACTTCTTCAATCAAGGAAATTTGTGAAAGCATAGTATTCGAGTCATCCTGACCTAATTGTTCATGGACCGCCGAAATCATCATCGTGGCCGCAAATAGTTGCTGGCTGACCGAATCATGAAGCTCTCGAGCAATCCGGTGTCGCTCATGCTCCACAATTTCTTCTCGCGTCTCTTCGCCAACAAAGATAGGGGCTGCTGATAACTCTTGTAAGTCTTTTGAATACTGGAGCATCTTATCTCTTAATTCGAGAATTTCTTCTTGTAAAGAATCATAAGGTTCGTACCAAGAATGACGATCGGTCGGCCGATTGAAAATAGCATGATGATACTTTCCTAAAGCTAACCAGTTAATCTTGGCCCGAAGTTCTTCATAGGGTGTCATCAGTTGAATGCTTAAGAGAAATGAATAAATCGCTGAAATAGCAATCAACGCAGCTAACATTAATCCAAAAACATTGAGATCAAATACTTTAAAAGCTAAGAATTCTGTGAGTGTAAAGCAATCAAAAGCATAGATGGCTAAACCGATACAGACACATAAAATACTTACCATGAAAACAAGCTGAGTTAGAAAAATGTGGAACCATAAACGCAGATTCATAAGATAATCACCTCGATATCGCCAAAAACAAGAGAAGCAATCAGATTAATCCGCCGGCTCGCAGTCGAATATTGCGGACTTAACCATTGAAAATTCTCAGCTTGTAATTGATAGCTCTGTTGTTCAAAGACTACCCGGCCTGATACCAGACTGACATTAATTTTTAAAGCGACATCTTTAGGTAGTATTATCCTAGTTCGCCCATAAATTCGACGAATCACCACGGTGTGCTCTCCATCCGCCATAAAACTATTGGCGAAATCTAGAATGGTATTTCCACCCAGAAAGACCAGGTTGATGTCCTGATCATAATAGCTGTCACCCTGTTGTTCTTTCAACCACATATTTAGAGGCTTGCGAGTCATCAAGGTTCTTTGTTGACTTTGGCGGCGTATAACAACATCGTGATAGGTCATCTCCCCTTGAAAGGGATGAATCCAGCGATCACCAGAGTAAACAAATTCATGGCCATCCTCTGTTTGAAACAAAATCCAAATTAGGACAATTGCTAATATTAAAAGCCAGATCGAATGCGTAATGAAGATAGCCAAAAGAGAGAGAAAGGCGCCAAACAGTAATAAAGTCCGCTGAATGATTTTACTTTTTATAAATAAAGAAATAATGATGGTTAAAAATCCGGTCGCAAAGAGGGCTAAATATGAATACTGGGTGAATATTTCAAACAATATTAAAATCAGGCAAAAAGCGACCACCATAAAAATATTCTTTTTTAAATAGTGCATATTTTCACCCCTTATTGTCCTCATTATACCATGCTTTTAAACCATGATTAATAAAAAAAGATGTTAATGAACGAATCATCAACATCTTTATCAGTTCAATTATAAGGCTTGTTCGACTTTAGTAATTTCTACATCAAAGCTTCCACCTGGCGTTTCAATAGTAACTTTATCACCAATTTTTTTACCGAGTAGGGCTTGAGCAATCGGTGAATCATTTGAGATTTTAAATTCCATCGGATCGGCTTCGGCACTCCCAACAATGGTGTATGATTCTTCATCACCATCTGGTAATTCCATAAAAGTAATTTTCCGTCCGAGGGTCACTTCATCGGAAGCGACGTGGCGGTCATCAATAATTTCAGCGAAACGAATCATATTTTCAAGATTAGAAATTCGACCTTCAACAAAAGCTTGTTCATCTTTAGCTGATTCATATTCTGAATTTTCTGATAAATCGCCAAATGAGCGAGCAATCTTAATGCGCTCAATAATTTCTTTACGTTTATTTACTTTTAAATCTTCTAACTCAGCTTCGAGTTTTTCTTTGCCTTCAAGTGTCATTGGGTAAACTTTTTGATCCATCTTACATTATCTCCTTTAAATTAACTTAAAATTGTTGCTATTTTTGTAGTGAGTAAATCAATGGCTACTTGATTGTAACCACCTTCAGGGACAATAATATCCGCATAACGTTTGGTTGGTTCGATAAACTGATGGTGCATCGGTTTAACGACTTCTAAATATTGATTGACTACCGAATCAACGGTCCGCCCTCTTTCTTTAATATCACGAACGATCCGGCGGGCTAAGCGGACATCATCATCCGTATCAACGTATACTTTAATGTCCATCAGATCTCGGAGACGTTCATCTTCCAACACTAGGATGCCTTCAACGATAATCACATCCCGAGGTTCTTCATGAATCACTTGATCACTGCGCGTATGGAGGGCATAATCATAAACTGGTTTCTCAATCGATTGCCCTGAAATCAAATGAACTAAGTGATTATAGAACAAATCACGATCAAAAGCTAGTGGATGGTCATAATTTGTCCGAAGTCGTTCTTCAAAGGGAATCTGACTTTGGTCTTTATAATAATAATCTTGTTGAAGGAGCATGACTGAAACATCAGAAAATTGTGCTAAAATTTGTTGACTGACCGAAGATTTTCCACTTCCTGATCCTCCGGTGACTCCAATTACAATAGGTTTTTTCGGCATCGTTCTCCTCCAAACATACATTATTCCTAGTTATCATAAGGAATTCACTCACCATAATCTGTGAGTAGATTATAGCGAGTGAATTCGAGTTTAGACCTATTCAAACTCAAGCCGAAAATTAGCTCGGCTATTCTTGACTTTGTTCTTCCGACTCAGAAGCAGTTGACTCCGTCGTCTGTCTGCTGTTCACATATTCTTCCACCAAAGCTTGATGTTCTTCTAGGGTCACTGAATAATAAATATCGCCAGTATCTAGGTCAGCGACAAAATAATAATAGTCATTCCAAGTTGGATAGATAGCTGCTTCTATGGAAGTTCTACTTGGTGTATTAAAAGGCCCCGGACCTAAGCCAGTATGCTGATAAAGATTATAAGGCGAATCCACTTCAATATCTTTTAAGCTAACGAATTCTTTATGTTCACCTAAAGCATAAAGTACAGTAATATCACTTTCCAAAGGCATTTCAGCAGCTAAACGATTATAAAAAACGCCTGAAACCAGACCCCGGTCTTCAACAGTATTGGCCTCTTTTTCAATAATCGAAGCCAAGGTCAATACTTCATGGTAAGTCAAATTAGTATTCACTAAATCTTCTACATAAGATTGATAGACAAGATTAGCTGAACCCACCATGTCCGTAATTAAATCATCAACTGACATCCCAGCAAAATAATCATAGGTCGCTGGAAAGATATAGCCTTCTAAAGGATATTTAAGATCTTCATAATCCAGTAATCCCTCGAGGAAGGATGGATATTTTTCTTGTAATTGCTTAATAAAAGCCGGATCATTAGCTTTCTTTAGAAATTCTTCTTGACTAATGGCTGTTTGTTCTCCAACCATTTTGGCAATTTCTTCTAATTGCATCCCTTCGATTACGGTCAGTTTGGTATCCGCATCGACAAAGATTGGCTCGCCGCCTGCTTGTAAAGTAGCAATAACTTGGTCAGCATCCATGGCTTGTGTAAATTTATAATGACCTGCTTGTAATTCCTGATCATTATTAAACTTCAAATAATAAGTAAAGATATCAGCATTTTTAATAATTTTGTTGTCCGCCAAAATCTTTGCGACATCGGCTGAACCAGATCCCATTGGAATAGTAACTTCTATCGGGTTGTCTTGCTTCTTATTCACTGCTTGCAAACTATTATGAATATAAAAATAGCCAAACAAGATCAGGCTTAAAGTAATCACTAAGAGTGAGACAATGACCCAACGTACAATTCGGTCGGTCCATAGACGTTCTTTGACCAAGTTGTTCTCGTTTTCCTTGGCCTGCTGACGAATGATCTTTAGATTCTTTCTCGTCATAGTGCCTCCTTTATCGTACATTAATTTATTTGAAGATTATATCAAACTTTGAGGAAACTGGCTAGTTGCTTTGTTTTTATTTCTCCAAGGCTTCCTTTTAGAATATCAAGAATCCGACCTAGGCACAGCTAGATCGGATTCTATCAGGATAGATTTGACAATTATGCCTCTTCGTCTTCTGCTAGGAAAGTATTAAGGACTTCTTCCACCATATCCCATTCAGCATCGCTTTCAATCGGGATGAGATTACCAGAGAGTCCTTCTTCATCCTCTTCATAAGCGAAGGCTTGCAATTCAACATCTTCTTCATCCATCGTACCTGCTGGATAAAGCAAGACATATTGTTTATTGAATTCATCTGATTCAAAAGTAAAGAGAATTTCATAAAGGGTTTCATTACCTTCTTCGTCAACCAGGGTAATGTATTCTGCTTCTTCGTGATCATGGTGATTATGTTCTGTCATCTTCGCTACTCCTTTATTTTGTTTGTCGGTCTAGATAATTTTGTAGAATCATTACTGCCGCCATTTTATCGATTACTTGCTTTCGTTTACGCCGACGAACATTTCCTTCTTGAATCAGAAAGCGCTCGGCTTGTACAGTGGTCAATCGCTCATCTTGATACTCAATCGTTAACTGAGGGAAACGTTGCTTCAGTCTTTGGCCAAAAGCCAGCGAGGCTTCAGCACGGGGACCAATCGTGTTATTCATATTTTTCGGCAGCCCAATGACTACCGTTTCAATATTTTCTGCTTGTATAATTTCTGCCAACCGGTCAAAGCCAAAATCATTTTGGCTTTCATTAATACGGATGGTCTCTAATCCTTGGGCCGTCCAGCCCATTAAATCAGACAAAGCGACACCAATCGTCACCGATCCCACATCTAGGCCCATAATTCGACGATAGGCCATTATTTCTCCTCTTTATTTATGTAGAATTCAATTAATTTTTCCATAATTTCATCGCGTTCATGACGACGAATCAAATTACGCGCATCATTATGACGCGGAATATAAGCTGGATCACCAGACATTAGGTAACCCACAATTTGATTCACTGGATCGTAACCTTTTTCTTCCAAGGCTTGATATACAATTTCGAGAGTTTCTCGAACGGTGTGTTGATTTAAATCATCTAATTTAAATAATATTGTTTCGTCCAAAGACTTCATAAGCTCACCGAACCTTTCTCTAGACTATATCATACACGATTTAAGCCCATAAGAAAACATTTTTCAATTTATTCTTCTGTAAAGCTAGCAATTGTCTCGGCCACTTGGTCTAACATACTGTCAATCTTTTCGGGTGATTTACCACCGGCTTGAGCCATTTGAGGACGGCCACCTCCGCCTCCGCCGACCATCTTAGCCAACGGCTTAATTAGATCACCAGCCTTGACACCTTGGTCAATGGCCATATCATCAGCAAAGACATTTAAGACGACTTTACCTTCGTTATTAGATACCAGAATGAGTAGGTTAGATACGTTTTTTTGGCGCCATTGATCGCCTAAATTACGTAGAGATTCACTACTTTGATTATCTACTCGAGCGGCAATATAGGTCAATTCTCCGACAGTTTCTACTTGGTCAAAGATTTTGTTTGATTCTTGCTGCAAGAGTTTGGCCATTAAGCTTTGAATTTCATGGTCTTGATCTTTTATTTGTTCTTGCAGTTGACTCAACCGATGCAGAATTTGATCGGTTTGTCCCACCTTAAGTTGTTCTTGGATTTGTTCCAAGATAGCTTCTTCAGCACGGTAATAATCGATGGCAGCCTGACCCGTCAAAGCTTCGATTCTTCGAATACCCGCGCCAATACCTGATTCAGAAAGGATCTTGAAGGTCGCGATTTGTTGGGTATTATTAACATGAGTTCCCCCACATAATTCAATCGATTCGCCACCGATATTCACAACGCGAACGATATCACCATACTTTTCGCCGAAGAGGGCCATCGCTCCTAAGGCTTTAGCTTCATCAATTGGCATTTCACTAATATCTACCGGAATAGCTTGGTTAATCATCTGGTTAACATATTCACTGATGGCATCCAATTCTTCTTGAGTGACCTTACCAAAGTGCGAGAAGTCGAAACGAAGTCGATCAGGTCCTACATAAGAGCCCGCTTGGTTGGCATGAGGTCCCAAGATTTGTTTAAGTCCTTGGTGTAATAAGTGAGTCGCTGTATGATTTTGATTGGTTTTTTGACGAGCTGTCGGGTCGACACGTAAAGTATAGGATTGATTCTTTAGTAAAGGCATGCTGGTCTCTTCAACTTTGTGCATAAATTGACCATTTGGCATCTTTTTGACATCTTTAATCGATGCAATTAAATCAAAGCCATCATAAAGACCACCCTGATCAGCAATTTGTCCACCCATTTCTGCATAGAATGGTGAACGATTAAATACCAACCAAGCCCCTTCAGTTCCTTCATACTTATCCAATAATTGATCTTCTTGAATAATATATAAGATACTAGCATCCGTTTCCAATTGATGATAACCCACAAAATCAAAATCAGAATCAATTTCAGTTAAAATAGCCGATTGAACATTCATACTGGATTCTTGACTGCGGGCATTGCGGGCACGTTCTCTTTGTTGTTCCATCTCCGCTTCGAAAGCTTCCACATCGACAGTAAAACCATGGTCCACCGCCATTTCTTGGGTTAATTCCAATGGAAAACCAAAAGTATCATAAAGTGTGAAAGCTTGATCTCCAGGAATTTCTTGAATACCATTCTCTTTTAACTCTGTCATTAATTCTTCGAGTTGCATTTCACCTTCCTCAATGGTTTCATGGAATCGTTCTTCTTCGGACGTTAAGACCTCTTGAACAAATTCAATCTTATCATGCAGCTCTTGATAATAGCTTCCCATAATATCGCTAATGACGGGTACCAATTTCGCCAGGAATAGACCTTGAATGCCTAAACGGCGACCATGCATCACTGAGCGACGAATTAAGCGACGAATAATGTAGCCTCGTCCTTCATTAGATGGAAGGGCCCCATCACTAATAGCAAAGGCCACCGCACGAATGTGGTCAGCAATAACTTTAAAACTTGTTTTAATCTTCTCACTCGCTTCAGCATACTGATGGTGATCAGCCATGGATTCTAATGCCTGAATAATTGGCATAAAAAGATCCGTCTCAAAATTGGTAGGTGTATCTTGAATCACTGAAGTTAACCGTTCAAGACCTGCCCCAGTATCGACGTTCTTATGAGGTAAAGGTTGATAAGTATCATCAGGCATATGATTAAATTCTGAGAAGACTAAGTTCCAAATTTCTAACCAACGCTCATTCTCTCCGCCGGGATAATTTTCTGGATCATCTTCTGCTAGATTGCTATACTTCGCCCCCCGATCGTAGAAAATTTCAGTATCGGGACCACAAGGACCGGCACCAATATCCCAGAAATTGTCTTCCACCGGCACTAAATGGCTCGGATCAAAACCTTCTATCGCTTCCCACAAATCCTTAGTTTCGACATCTTCTGGATAGTAGGTCACATACAAGCGTTCAGGTTCAAAGGCTAACCATTCTTTACCCGTTAGAAATTCCCAAGCCCAAGGAATAGCTTCTTCTTTGAAATAATCCCCCACAGAGAAATTCCCTAGCATTTCAAATAAAGTATGGTGACGCGCGGTAACCCCTACATTTTCAATATCGTTGGTCCGGATTGATTTTTGAGAATTGGTAATCCGTGGATTCTCAGGAACTTCACTGCCATCGAAATATTTCTTAAGCGTAGCGACGCCCGAATTAATCCATAGTAAAGTAGGATCATTAATGGGAATTAATGACGCACTTGGTCGGACCTCATGGCCTTTACTTTCGAAGAATTTCAACCACAAATCACGGATCTGAGCACTGGTTAATTTTTTCATTCTATCCCTCCAAAAAAATAGAACCGTTATACGCAAGGGCGATGACCGCGGTACCACCTTGCTTATAACGACTCCTGTCAATTATATCTCAATTCTATATCGCAGATAGGCGCTCTTTTTTCAAAGAGAAATGGTGAGGTAGCATTTAATTCATCGTTTCTTTCACCTAATAAAACGTCTCTAATCGCAAATTAAACATGTCCTCTTACTTTGCATTATACGCAAGCAAATCCCTTGCTGTCAATCTTTAATAAAGTATTTTTTGATGATATAAGCCACACCATCATAATCATTGCTTGGAGCAATCTCAGCAGCTATTTTCTTAAGCTCTGGATGACCATTTGCCACTACTACCGCTTTGCCACTGGTCTGTAACATCTCTAAATCATTATAGCTGTCACCCATGCCAATAATTTCTGAAAGCTCTAAGTTTAGCAATTGAGCAATTTCCTCGATTGCCCGCCCTTTCGATACTTCTTGATGGACAATTTCTAAATAGAAGGGTTTGGAAATCGTCAAACGAGTTGCCTGACCAAAGCGTCCTGAGTAGTCTTGATAAATTTGTTGAACAATTTTGGGATCGCCAACGCCCATCATCTTAGGCAAGACGTCGTTCAATTGCTCAAAAAATTCTGCATCATAACGACAAGGCAAACCCGTTAATTCGGATTCAATCTGGGTATAGTCATTCTTCCAATTAATCACAATCTCCTGCTGGTCATAAGTTAAACTAGCTAAAGGGCTACGATTTAGAAAGGAAATTAATGTTTCCTGGTCTTCTGGATTGAGTCCCTGTTGATAAACAACTTTCTCTCTCTTTAAATCATAAATCACTCCCCCATTGTAGGCGATGATATAGGATAATTGTTCTTTACATCCTGTCTCTTTAGCTAATTGATAGACAGAAGCTAAGGGGCGTCCACTAGCCATCACAAAATGGAATCCGGCAGATGTCATCTGTTGAATGGCACGAATATTCTGCTCTGAAATGACATTATCCGAATTTAATAAGGTATCATCGAGATCAGTGACTAACATTTTATACAAGTTTTACCCCTCCATGTTGTTACTTCGATTGGTCGCATTCTCTTTTATGAAGTTCATTTTACAATAAGCTGAAAATACGTATAATAAAGGCTGATGACTTCAAAGAAAAGAGGCTTTTCATGATCAACCGTGTCCATATTATATGCCACCCAAACTCGGGTCAAGGCCAAGGAAAGTATATTCTCAGCAAAGTTCTAGCGTACCTAGACCACTATCAAATTTTCTACCAAGTTCACCAAACAACCGCTGTTAACCAAGCTGGACTGATGGCTAAACAAATCGCCTGTCAAGTTGATTTATCGGACAACAATCATCTATTAATTATCGGCGGTGACGGGACCTTACATGACGTGGTTCAGGCATTATGGGAAATTGAGCGAATCATCCCGGTAAACTATATCCCCACCGGGACCGGCAATGATTTTGCCCGGGCTTGGCTAAAAGATCAAACCTATCAAGATGTTCTAGAAAATATGTTGTTCCATCCGCAGATTGTTAATGTACCGATTTTTACCTATGAAAATCATCTAGATCATCATACAGGAATTATTCTGAATTCCATGGGCTTTGGTTTTGATGCCGTCACTAACCGAAAAACGGGTGAATTTATGGCTACACTGAATCCCTTTCTTAAACGATTGGTCCATAAACTAAAATTAGCCTATCTTTGTGGTTTAGTTTTGAGCCTATCATCGGTTCCGAAATTTCCTCTACACTTAATCATCGACGGCAAATCGATTGCACACAAAGATGTCTCCATTGCGACAGTCGTCAACAACCCTATGCTAGGGGGCGGCATCCAAATTGACAATCTTTCCCGCGCTGACCGAGCAGAATTGGTTACCATTCTCTACCATGATATTGATTTTTCGGCGATTAAAGAACTCTTAGCCAAGGTATTCATCCATAAGAACCAAGATCGTTCAAAGCATGTGACGCGCTATGTGGCTGATTACTTGCGTTTAATCATTAAAGAACCCGTTCAAGGTCAAGTAGATGGCGAAAGTTTTATCTTTCCTGAAATTGATATGACTTTCAATTTAGCGACTTATCCCTTTATCCTACCTACTCCTCGTTCTGCTTATTAGGTAAAGTTTCTACCAAGAAATCTTGCGGACAGCAATCGCCCATGCCAATCATTGGATCTATCTCTTGATAATTATCCAAGGTCAGTCGCAAATTTATCTCCGCCGAGCTTGGTGCTGAATTTGACTCCACAATTTCTACATCATCTTGCTCGAATGCGATTGAATTCGCCTGAGTTGTCCGGTTTATAAAGACTTCTTTTAACCAAGTTTGTAAATGGGTGTGACGTTTTTCTTGCTCTTGTTGAACGGCTTTAAAGAAAGATTGAGGATTACCAATCATCACTAAAGACTTCTGCGCTCGAGTTATCGCCGTATAGAGAATATCTTTTCGTAACAATCGTGAGTATAGGTCCACTAAGGGTAGGATGACTAAATCATATTCCGAGCCTTGGGCCTTATGAATTGAAGTACAGTATGCCAGGGCCAGTTGGTCTAAATCAGATTTACGATAGACTAGCTCACGATCATCATCAAACTCAACTAGAATTTCTGGCTGTTTGGATTCTGTTTCTTTTTCAGTAAAGATTGCCGTGATATGGCCGATATCCCCGTTGAAGACCCCTTCTTCGGTATTATTAATCAATTGAATCACTTTATCCCCGCGCCGATATATATGCTCGAAATGTTCGATTTGGCGCTTTTTTTCTTGGGCAGGATTTAAAAGGTTCTGTAACATTATATTTAAGGCGTTAATGCCCGCCGGTCCTTTATACATCGGTGCTAATACTTGCAGATTATGACTATCGAACCCTTTCACATAAGCGTTGGCTACCACTTGTTCGATGACGAAACTGACTTGTTGACTGGAAGCTTGAATAAAAGCCCGGTCTGTTTGTTTGACTAAGAAATTATCAGGTAATTTGCCCTGACGAACCTGATGGGCCAGGTGGATAATTGAAGAATCTTCGGCTTGGCGATAGATTTTTTGTAGCGCAATCGTCGGAATCTGATCACTTTCAATGAGATCTTCGAAAACCTTACCTGGTCCGACTGAAGGTAACTGGTCACGATCACCAACGAGAACAATTTGCATCTGATAAGGCACCGCTTGCATCAACCAATGCATTAACCAGGTATCCACCATGGACATCTCGTCAATAATTAATAGACTCCCCTCTAATTCCTCTGTCATTGGGGCATCATCTCGACGTACCTCACGGGTATAGCCTAACATCCGATGAATCGTCATCGCCGGTAAGCCGGTGGTTTCTGACATCCGCTGAGCTGCTCGGCCAGTAGGCGCAGCGAGGAGGATGGGAAGGGCTTCTTTTTTGGCAATATATTTTTCTAAGGGGTAATCGTGTAATAAACTATGTAAGAGAATCAACCCTTTAATCAGGGTAGTCTTTCCGGTACCAGGTCCACCCGTAATAATCGAACACGGGGAATGGATAGCTAACTTGAGCGCTGCTAACTGAGATGAATCATAATCAATCCCGGTTAATTCTTTCACTTGATTTAAACACTGATCAACTTCGGCTTCTGAGTATATTTCAACATCGTTATAAGAAATATAATCTTTCAAACGATGAGCAATCCCCTTCTCAGCCAAATATAAACTGGCGATACTCAAACCCGCTTGATAACGGAATAAGCGCTCCTGATCCAAGGCCGAATTTAGCGCTTGTTCAAGTAGGTCTGAATGGATTAAAGCCGGTCGACTATTCTCTAGACGTTGACGCGCCAGTTCAAGCGCTTCTGCTTGGTCAACGAAAGTATCTCCTTCACTCAGGCATTTTTCGGCCACTACGGTATACAGCCCCGCAACTACTCGTTGCAAGGACAAAGCCTCAACCCCTAATTGTTCAGCAATCGCATCAGCCCGATTGAAACTGATCCCTTCAATTTCTTGCGCCAATTCATATGGATTTTCTTTAATAACATTTAGGGTATCCACCGTCCAACGTTGATAAATCCGCTCAGCGAGCGTGGAGCCAAAGCCCCATTGACTTAATTGAATGAAAATTCGTTCAGTCCCTTTGTAAGTTTTAAGTACTTCAAAGAGATTCGTCGCTGTCTTCTCAGACAGACCTTGAATATTTGTGAGGCAGCTGGCATCGTCGAGGATTTTATCAATGGCATCCATCCCTAACTGATCGACAATTCTTTCAGCCAGAACTTGACCCACGCCCTTAAAACGATCACTTGATAAATATTCAATCAGACCAGCCTTACTCGTAGGCGAAACTTGTTGATATCGAACCACTTGAAATTGTTCTCCGTATTTAGGATGGACAATCAAGCGACCCCAGAATTCGTAACGGGTATCCAAATGTAAAGCAGCAAATTGTCCCGTCATCACAATTTCATCAGCAGACCAGGAAGGATTCGCCGATTGATCTAGTAGAACCCGAATTACTTTATAAAAATTATTTGGATTTTCAAAATAGATAGCATCCACTTGACCAATCATTTGGATTAATTCACTTTCCACCATCGTCACCCCTCTATCAGCTCTTCATTTCTCTATTCTATCAAAGTCAAAGGTTCAGAACAAACATCGATTATTTAACAATAAGCTTAGGCCAAAATATTTAGCCGGTCGCAAACTGTGTTATATTTACAACATTTCATATATTCAAATATTTTGAAGACTATGAAAAAACCTCGACGAGCGTCCAGCTCAATCAAGGTTCTAAGAATTTAATAATCTATTATACATATTGACGTTGTTCATTGTGCATAAAGGCCGCATCAATCATACCTCCGCCCAAACATTCTTCGCCGTCATAGAAGACAACGGCTTGTCCAGGTGTTACCGCCCGAGCCGGTGAATCAATGTAGACCACGGCTTCCGTCTGATTGGTTGAAAGTTCAACTCGAACCGGTACATCTTTTTGCCGATAGCGGAATTTTGCAGTACAAGTAAAACCGCTAGGCATAGCCTGATTTTGAGTAAAATGAAGATTTGAAGCGGTTAATTTATTCGCATATAAATGATCATGATGAAAGCCTTGGCCAACATAGAGCGTCCGTGAGGCTAAATCTTTGCCGATTACAAACCAAGGTTCATTCGATTTAGTCCCGCCGCCAATGCCTAAGCCGTGACGTTGACCAATTGTATAATACATCAAGCCCATATGATGGCCCTTCACTTCTCCATCCAGAGTCTTCATTTCTCCGGGTTGATTTGGGAGGTAATCAGCAAGAAATTCATTGAAATTACGTTCACCGATAAAACAGATTCCTGTTGAATCTTTCTTGTGGGCGGTCGCTAAGCCTGCTTCTTCAGCAATTTGGCGTACTTCTTTCTTTTCAAGATGACCTAGGGGGAACAGTACTTTCTGTAATTGTTCTTGCGATAATTGATTGAGGAAATAAGTCTGATCTTTATTATCGTCACTACCCCGTAACAAATGGACTTGACCCTCATTATCTCTTCGAACTTGAGCATAGTGACCCATGGCAATATAATCTGCGCCTAAATCCATAGCATAATCTAAGAAGGCTTTGAATTTGATCTCCTTATTACACATCACATCAGGATTAGGGGTCCGCCCCGCGCGATATTCACTCAAAAAATACTCAAAAACACGATTCCAATATTCTTTCTCAAAATTGACACTATAATAAGGTATACCGATTTTATCAGCAACTAAGGCCACATCATTATAATCCTCAGTTGCCGTACAAAAACCATTCTCATCGGTATCGTCCCAATTCTTCATAAACAGACCAATTACATCATAGCCTGCTTGTTTCAGTAACAATGCCGCCACAGAAGAATCCACGCCACCACTCATGCCGACGACGACTCTTTTATGTTGATTTTCTGACATGGTTCCCTCCTTTCTTAAACTACGCCTTTTACTTCACTTCTACGAGTACATTGCGATCGATAAAGCCATCAAAGATAAAATTAATCTTTTCGACTAACATGGCATTATTATCTAATTTACTCACATCAATGCGCTTCAATTCATTATGGCTCACTGTGGCAATTGATAAGCCATCTAGGTCCTTGTTAACCATCACTTTAAGAATCAAACCTTGTTTATGGTCCACATTCATATCTCTTTTATAGACATGATTTCCTGAATTTGTCTTCATAAAACCATTATCTCTTAGAGTATATGCCTTACATGCTGGACTCACTTTAAATACTCGATCGAAACCTTTCAGCTCTGCTTCTTGTTGAAATGACATGACGTTTTACTTCCTTTCCAGTATTTCTAATAATATCTTGGTAAAAGTTTTAATATCTTCCATCGTTGTTTGATAACCATAAGAGATGCGAATGCTTTGATGCCAGCGATCACTCTGATCGGGATAATAAGCTTGTAAAACTGGGCTATCGGATACTGAGCCAGCTGAACAAGCAGATCCAGCTGAAACATAAATGTCCTTTAAATCTAATTGGATCAAAATTTGACTAGCTTCACGTCCAGGCAACCAAAGATTCAAAATATGATCAACTTTATCTGTCTCCACCCCATTCACTTCAAAGAGAATACCCTGTTCCGTCAAGGTGTCAACGATATATGTAGAATAGGTGTGGGCCTGTTTATTGGCCTGGTCTTGTTCCTTGGTAGATAAGGAAAGAGCGTGCACCATCCCTCGTATATAGGGTAAATTTTCGGTTCCAGAACGTAATTTTGCTTCTTGACCGCCACCGAACAATAAGGGTTTTAAGATCATCCGTTCATCCCATGGCCGATAAACTAAGAAGCCGATGCCCTTAGGACCGGCAAATTTATGAGCAGAGCCAACAAAACTCGTACAGTACTCTGCTACATCCTCTGTTGACAGATGCCCCATCATCTGAACCGTATCGACATGAAACCAAGGTATATTGTGTTCGCGAGCCGCTAAACCAAGATCTTTAATCGGTAAGCGAGTCCCTAATTCATTGTTAATTGCCATAGCAACCCAGCCAATCGTATCTGAGCTACTCGCAGCGATAAAATCATTGACTGTATAATTTCCTGCTGTATTAGGCTTCAAATAGGTCACGCGAAATCCATCCTGTTCTAAATGCTTTAGTACTTCAGAAACGGAAGGATGCTCAATAGCTGTCGCTACAATGTGTTGGCCAAAACCTAATTGCCGTGCTTGTTCAGCTTGTTGACGGAGGGCCCAATTATTAGCTTCTGTTGCTCCAGAGGTGAAATATATTTCATTCGCTGAGACACCTAATAGCTGAGCCATCTCTTCGCGAGCTTGCCTTAATTTTTGTTTGCTTTTTTTACCAATTTGATAAATTGAAGAAGGATTTCCATATTCTTCTTGTAAACTATGTTGAATCAATTCGATGACTTCTGGTCGAATCGGATTGGTTGCCGCGTAATCTAAATATATCATAATAGCCTCCTCCGTGATTACTAAGCCTATCCTACCATAAATTTGAAATATATTTAGTAGAAAAAAGATCCAAAAGGACCTTTACTCGTTTGAATCGACATAGTATATCATCTTTATCAATTAAATACTAGTCTTTTGTGAAAATTACGAACGAATGTGCGGATATTTCTGCTTATTCAGTTAAATGGTGTTTTAATCGTGTTTGACTTTTTATCGTGTTCAGAAATTCTATGCTATAATTTATTATTGAAAGAAATGAAACTTGCTAATCAAGGAGGGATTAAGTGCAAGAACCCTTAGCATATCGTATGCGTCCTCAGAATATTGATCAAGTCATTGGTCAACAACATCTGGTCGGATCAGGTAAGATCATTCGTCGGATGGTCGATGCCAACCGTCTCTCATCGATGATTCTCTATGGTCCTCCTGGGACTGGTAAAACCAGCATCGCTGCCGCTATTGCTGGGTCCACTCACCTCGCTTTTAGAACTTTAAACGCTGCCACCGATTCGAAGAAAGATATTGAAATTGTAGTCGAAGAAGCCAAAATGTCGGGGAGTGTCATCCTACTCTTAGATGAAATCCATCGGCTTAATAAGGTTAAACAAGATTATCTTCTCCCCCATCTCGAGAACGGACGGATTATCTTAATTGGCGCTACCACTGAAAATCCCTATATCGCCATCAATCCTGCTATTCGTAGTCGGCTACAAATATTTCAAGTTCATCCTCTTAGCCCTGAAGATATTAAGATTGGATTGCAAAGAGCTTTGGCCGATTCAGAAAGAGGTATGGGGCAATATTCGGTGGATATTTCTGAAGAAGTGCTGAATCATTTCGCCCATGTCAGTCAAGGTGATCTACGTTCGGCTTTGAATGCCCTTGAATTAGCGATTCTCTCGACCCAAGCCAATGACCAAGGAATGATTGTCATTGATCAAGAAGTGGCTGAAGAAAGTTTGCAACATAAGCGGATGGCCCACGATAAAGATGGCGATGCTCATTATGATGTGATTTCGGCTTTACAAAAGTCGATTCGCGGTAGTGATGTCGATGCAGCTATTTATTACCTGGCAGTCCTCCTTGAAGCTGGAGAATTATTAATTGCCTGTCGACGCTTATTAGTCATCGCCTTTGAAGACATTGGTTTAGCTAATCCAGCAGCCGCTCAGCGAACTGTGGCCGCAGTAGAAACCGCAGAAAAATTAGGTCTCCCAGAAGCTAGAATCCCTCTAGCTTTTGCGACAGTGGAACTGGCTTTAAGTCCCAAATCAAATACCAGCTATCGGGCCATTAACACCGCCATGGCAGATATTCAAGCGGGTCACTATGGCCCCGTACCGGAACACCTGCGAGATGCTTCCTATCAAGGAGCCAAAAAATTGGGACGAGGCATTGATTATAAATATCCCCATGATTATCCTGGCCACTATGTAGATCAACAATATTTGCCAGATGCTTTAAAAGATAAACAATATTTTAAAGCTGATCCCACGGCTAATTATGAGGCGGCTCTGCTAAAGATTTATCAGAATATTCAACAGAAACAAGCCAAAGACCAAACGTAATGATAGCCCTTACAAGGCGACACTATCAATCTTTGTTCTACTTGCTTGAGCAAAAAAACTTGCAAAGCAGACAAATTGTGCTACAATACAACCATAGAAAGTTGTCTGCGGTGTACGAGAGACACGTATTGTGTGGACCGAACAATTATTCTTATCTTGGGATCCTATGATCGAGTAACTATGACAAGCCTTTTACACTTGGACGTCAGAAACTACTTGTGGGGAGCCCACCTGTATATACATACAGGTTCAAGACATATGTGTTAAGAAACGGCACTACCGGATAACTTTACTAGTCGGCTTCGGCCGACTTTTTTGCTTGTTTGTCTAAATTCTCCGAATCACTTAGACTGATTTGAAGAAATTAACGTAAATTAACGGAATTTACGATTCCTATACCAAGCAACTTCAAGTAATTTAAGACTAAATAAGGCCAATATCCATTGAATTTTTAGGATTAAAGTCTAAAATAATTAGTAGAATATCCCTGAAAGGTAGGAACATATGAATATCATCTGGATTGCCCTTCCATTGACCTGTTTAATAATATCAGCGAGTCTCTTTCTTTACAAAAAAACATTGATGGATTATGTCGGTGCCCAACATTTTCAAGTGATCCTGCTTTTTTCAGTAACCTTATTTATCTATGGCCTACTTGGTCTAGCTATTTTCTTTTACCAGCAACTTATTTTCTTACTCATATGGTTGCTATTTATGCTTCTATTACTTGGCTTTATTTATTATGTATTCAAAAAATTACACTTAGAACATCAGCAAAATCAAAAGAATGAGCATCAATAATTCATCCTGTCGACAATTTTAATAATACTGATGCAAAATTAATTTCAAATCGGTTTGATGATTTATACATAGAAGTATAGATATCTATGAACGAATAATAAACCTCGGGAAAATATTTGGTTTTCCTGAGGTTTTTCTCTATTATATGACTTTAATTCGCTGACTTTCTGCGCATTTTGAATAAACTTTAATAAATAATCAACACGCGATCCTCTTGATCTACTTCTACTAATTCAACTTGAACACGTTCAGATTGTGAAGTCGGAATATTCTTACCGACAAAGTCAGCTCGGATTGGCAATTCACGATGCCCCCGATCGACCAAGACTGCTAGTTGAATTAAATCCGGACGTGAATGTTCTAGTATCGCATCCATCGCTGCTCTTACCGTTCGGCCAGTAAATAGGACATCATCCACGATGACGGTCTTCTTGCCAGTCAATCGAGTATCCCAATGAACTGGTTTAACTAGAGGATCTGCCGACTTCTTAGTTAAGTCATCCCGATAAAAAGTGATATCCACTACTTCAATAGGAACTTTTACCCCATCAATATCGAAGATTTTATTTTGTAAACGTTGAGCCAAATATTCTCCCCGTGTTTTCACACCTAATAAGACCAAATCGTCAGCTGATTTATTTCTTTCGAGTATCTCATGAGCAATCCGTTTCAGCGTCCGATCCATGGCACTCGCGTCCATTAATTCATTTGCTCCCATAAATTCACCTCATATTCTTTCCCCATTATACCAAAAAAACAAGGCTAAACAATGAGCTATCTGAGCTGTTTTGTCCAGCAAAATAGTTAACGCTCACGTTCAGCCTTGGCTTAATATAAGTAATTAGAAATATGTAGAAAGAATTAGGACACCCAGACAGATGGCAATAATCACTACCACAAATTTTCTTAAGAATTTCCACCAGACGGTGACATCAATATGGGCTAAAGAAAGAGCTGCCATCATGATGACACTAGAAGGAGTAATTAAACCGATAATCCCTAAAGCAGTATGATAAGCAGTAATCACTGTATCCGCACCTACACCGGCAAATTCACCAAGCGGGCCTAAGAGTCCCATGGTTGAACCCGCCAAACTTGAAGAACCTGAAATCAAGAAGGACATCCCACAATAGAAGAAATATGTAATGGTAATAAAGACTTGTTGCGAAAGTCCTTGTAAGGCTCCTTCACCCCAGTGAAGCACCGTCGCAGTGATTTGACCATTATTCATCACCACTTGAATTCCCCGAGATACCGCACAGATAATAGCTACTCCTGTCATATCATTACATCCAGCAATAAATGCGCTAATAAATTCATCTTCACTAAAGCGGTAATAAACGCCAATAATTAAGGCTGACACAAAGAATAAGGCCGTAATTTCATCCAAATACCATTGTCCAATTGGCGTCATATGTTTAAAGATAATTTCTAAACCTGGGGTATTGGCTAGCACATTGTTAATATCGGTAAAAATAGTAATGCCAAATTTCTCCCAAGGAATCAATCCGACAATCATTAAAACAAACGTTACCATAAAGATGCGAATTACAACCTTTTGTTTGGCATTCATCGGTTTGATATCTTCTGGAACTTTAAACTCTTCTAAATCATTGGCCAAATTATCATAGACTAAGGAATTTTTCGGATCCTTCTTAACTTTTCCAGCATAATCATAGACAAACCAAATCGTATAACCCACGGTTAGAATAAAGATTAAGACCCGCCAACCGATCCCTTCGGCCATGTTAATGCCAGCAATATCGGATGCAATACCAACAGCAAATGGATTGACCGTCGAAGCCAGACAGCCGATGCCTGATCCCAGTAAGATGACCGCAATCGCTGTAAGGCTATCGAAGCCCACACTGACCATAACTGGAATTAATAATGGATAAAAGACCATAGTTTCTTCTGCCATCCCATATGTAGATCCGCCAAGGGCGAAAAGAATCATCAAAATCGGAATCAGATATTGCTCTTTGCCTTCGTATTTGGTAATAATTGATTTAATGCCGGCATTGATCGCCCCTGTTTTATTGACAATCCCGAGGAAACCACCGATCATCAAAATAAAGAACGCTACCCCAATGGCTGGTAGAGGATTCTTCTCGCCGCCGACCATCCCATAAACTGGTGACAAGAAAATATCCCATATACTCTGAGGATTTGACTCAATGACCTGATAAGTTCCCGCTATATATTGACCACTCTCATTGACATCATATTTTCCTGCTGGAATGAGCCAAGTGACAATAGCCACAATAATAATAAGAATAAATAAGATCGAAAATGCGGAGGGAATCCTAAATTTTTTCTTTTGGTCTTTTCCATGAAACTACCTCTTTCTAATGAACTAACTTCAATATAAAGCGTTTTCATTAGCGTGTCAATAGGCTTATAGAGAGAAAACAATTATGATGTTTCCTCTCATAATCAAATGCCTATTTCATTGGCTTTGTTTCAGGTTAATTATAATTCCTCATCAAATTCTTACATCCAGGCAGATTACTGCGCTAAATCTTGTGCGGCCAGTGAACATTATTTTCTGCCAGTTTGATAATGACTTCAATCGCTTTATTCATTTCATCGACTGAGAGGAATTCATAGCGACCATGGAAATTATAGCCACCGGTAAACATATTAGGACAAGGTAGTCCCATATAGGATAATTGAGCCCCATCAGATCCTCCTCGAATCGGTTTAATGTCAGGTTCAACACCGACATCACGCATCGATTGAGCTAACATATCAATAATTCCCATCATCGGTTCAATTTTCTCGCGCATATTATAATAAGAATCTTCAAATTCCAATTCAATAATGTCACCGTATTTATTATTGAGGAAGTCTACGATCGATTGTAAAAAGTCTTTCTTTGCCTTAAATTTATTTAAATCATGGTCGCGAATAATGTAGTCCATCTCAGCGGAATCCACAGACCCTTGAATAATGTCTAACATAAAGAAACCTTCATAATTCTCCGTATACTCAGGCTTCTGTTCAACGGGCAACATACTTTCAATTTCTAAAGCTACTCTCAATGCATTAATTAATATGTTTTTAGCTGAACCTGGATGGACACTCTTACCTTGAATCGAAATATGGGCTGAAGCGGCATTAAAGTTCTCATATTCCATCCCACCAATCGCTCCACCATCAACAGTGTATGCAAAATCAGCGGCGAATTTCTCGACATTGAAGCGTTCAGGTCCCCGACCAATTTCTTCATCGGGAGTAATCGCTAAACGAATATCCCCATGAGGAATTTCGGGATGCCTTAATAAATGTTCGGCCACGGCTAATAAGATGACAATCCCAGCTTTGTTATCTGCTCCCAATAAACTCGTTCCATCGGTAGTAATCAGGGTGTGTCCGAGTACATTTTTGAGTTGAGGAAATTCCTTCTCGCTAATAGAGAACTGATCATTTAAGCGAATATCTCCCCCACTATATTCGACGATTTGCGGATGATCACATTTTCCGCCTAATTCCAGTGCGGTATCCAAATGACAAATTAAACCGAAAGTCGGCACCCCTTCAACATTGGCCGGAATGGTTGCAAATAAATAACCATGTTCATCTAAATTAATATCTTGTATGCCAATCTCTTTCAAATCTTCAACAACCATCTTTGCTAAAGTTAACTGCCCTGGTGATGAGGGACAAGTCCGAGCAGCTGGATTTGCTTGCGTATCCACACCCACATATCTAAAAAATCGTTCTAAGTTCTTATCCACAATAATCCTCCTTATATAAACCCTAATGTAAAAATTCAGTGACTCTTTATATGAAACGCTTCCATTGCAAGTATACGGATTACTTTATTGAATAGCAATAGTCGTCTTCTTAAAAACTGATCTCAGCTAGATTATTTAGAATCTTGTAAGCGATCACAAAAACAGGTATACTTTGTATAAGATTTATAGAGATAAGGAGATAATTATGGCTTTAGCAAAACGTGAAGATTTACCCATTGAACTTACCTGGGACCTCAGTCATTTGTATCCAGACCAAAATGCCTTTGAAACTGATGTCGCTCGCTTAAAAAACGGCTTAAATGACTTTCAGAATAAGTACCAAGGAAAGATTGATTCAAGTCTGGTAGCAAGTCAAGCTATTTTAGATTTGGAACAATTAACGATTCTTTCGAATTGGACCCAATCTTATGGCTTCTTAGCTTATTCAGTGGATCGCACCCAAGAAATTAATGAAAAAAATGTTATTCTGGCTGATGAGCTTGGAGAACTATTCCAACAGAAGACTGCCTTCTTTATGCCAGAATTATTAAGCCAAAATTCAAATATTCTTCAAGAATTAAGACTACTGCCCGAAATGAAACCTTTTGTTGCTTATATCGATCAGTTAGAACGACAACGGCCACATTTGTTTGATGCCCATACCGAAAGTATCCTCGGTGCCCTGTCCGGAACCCTCTTTGGCCAAGAAAAAATCTTCTCCAGCATCAAATTTGAAGATTTGACCTTCGAAGATTTCCAAGCAGATGGACAAAGTTATCAAAATTCCTTCCCAGCCTTTGAAGGAAACTTTGAAACACATTCAAGCATTGAAGTACGTCATCAATCCTGGAAATCCTTTCATCAAGGTCTAGCCAAATATCAACACACCGCTGCTAGAAACTACATTAACTTAGTTCAAACCCATAAAAAAATGGCGACACTCCGAGGTTTTGATTCGGTATTTGACTATTTATTAGATAATCAACAAGTCTCTCAAGCAACCTATCATCGAATTATTGATACCTTAATGGATGAATGGGCGCCGGTGATGCGTCGCTTTGCCAAAATGATGGCCAAAGAACATGGTTTGGCAAAAATATCTTTAGCAGATATTAAGGCTTCGTTCTCTCAGGATGAAGTAGCCGAAGTTACTGTTGAAAAGGCTCGTCAACTGGTTCAGAATGCGCTGAAACCATTGGGCCAAACTTACAATCAAATTATTAGCCAGGCTTTTGCTGATCGATGGATTGACTATCCAATGAATCAAACTAAATCTACCGGTGGCTTCTGTGCTTCTCCTTATCAAAAACCATCCTATATCTTATTGAACTGGACTGGTTTGCTAAATGAAGCGCTTGTCTTAGCTCATGAGCTCGGCCATGCCGGTCATTTTAGTTTAAGTGCTCAGCATCAAGCTCATCTGGTCAATGAACCAAGCATGTTCTTTGTCGAAGCTCCTTCAACTTGTAATGAAGTGATTACCTGTCAATACTTATTAAACCAGCCACTCAATAATAAAGAAAAACGGGCCTTAATCGCAAGTTTTATTCAAAGCACTTACTACCACAATATGGTCACTCACTTACTCGAAGCAGTATATCAACGAAAAGTCTATCAGGCAGTAGATCGTGGTGAATTACTGAATGCAGACCGCTTGAATCAATTCTTCCGTGAAAGCTTGGAAGAATTCTGGGCTGGTGCCGTTGAAATTAATGAAGGTGCTGAATTAACTTGGATGCGTCAACCACATTACTTTGATGGACTGTACTCCTATACCTATTCAGCTGGTTTAGCCATCGGTACCCAAGTCGGCCAACGCATTGCAAATTATGACCAAGCAGCGATAGACGCCTGGTTGAATGTATTGAAATTAGGCGGCAGTCAAATGCCAATCGAATTAGCTAAATTAGCCGGTGTAGACTTGACGACGACTGAACCGCTTAAGCAAGCCATTCAATATGTGAGTCAACTCTTAGACCAAATTGAAAGCTTAGTTTAAATTTAAACAAATAACCGATATTTTCAAGCATGAACGGTAAAAATAAAGTCTTGATAGTTTACAAGAATAGAAGATGATAAACATTAAGATCGCCTGTCTACTAAAATAAAAAAATCCGAGTACTTTACTGGTATCCGTCAAAACGTGACACCAGTAAAGTACTCGGATTATTTGCTTGTTTAAGATTTTTGAATTTAATTAACTTAACTTTGAGCCTTGGGACTCAAACAAAATAAGCCTATTTCAAACGTTCTACATCCCGGGCGATTTCAACTTCTTCATCGGTAGGAATATTTAAGATTGCAATCTTAGAATCGTCGGTAGAGATAATTGCTTCATCGCGTGTTTGGTTCTTCTCAGAATCAATCGTTCCGCCAAACCAGCTGATACCATCCATGATAGCCGCTCTGGTTTCTGGTGAATTCTCACCAATACCGGCAGTGAAGACAATCGCATCGACACCATTCATCACTGCAATATATTCACCAATGTATTTTTGTACCCGATTATTGAACATATCTAAAGCTAATTGTGCACGTTCATTACCCTCAGCAGCAGCTTCTTCAACGTTACGCATATCAGAAGATACCCCTGAAATCCCTAAAGTTCCAGATTTTTTATTTAGAATATTAATCATTTCATCAATCGATTTCAGATTTAATTTATCCATTAAGAAAGGAAGAATTGAAACGTCAATATCTCCTGAACGGGTTCCCATTTGGACCCCCGCTAAAGGAGTGAATCCCATAGAAGTATCAACAGATTTACCCCCATCGACGGCGGTAATTGAAGCGCCATTGCCTAAATGGCAAGTAATAATCTTCAAGTCTTCAACATTCTTACCTAACATTTCAGCAGCACGACGGGATACATAACGATGACTGGTCCCGTGTGCTCCATATTTACGTACAGAGAAATCTGTATAATATTCATATGGTAAACTATAAAGGAAGTTTACTGGAGGAAGTGTTTTGTGGAATGAAGTGTCAAAAACAGCGACCATATGAGCCTGAGGTAATTTTTCTTTCATAATGCGGATGACCTCAGCTTCTGCTGGATTGTGAAGGGGTGCAAAATCGCCCAACGCTTCAATTTGTTCAATAACTTCTTCGTTGATTACAGTTGAATCTTTAAAGATTTCGCCACCAGCAGCCACGCGATGGCCTACACCGGTAATCTCACTTAAATCATTGACAATATGGTTCGCTTCGAGTTGTTCAAAGAGGATTTCAACAGCCCGTTTATGGTTAGGAATATCTTCAACCAATTCAACCTTTTCACCGTTAAATTTCAAGGTAAAGATTGAATCATTCAAACCGATTCGTTCAACCGCGCCTTTTGCCAGAATTTCTTCCTCAGGCATTGCATACAATTGAAATTTCAAACTAGAACTTCCTGCATTAATTGCAAATGTTTTTGACATGCATTCATTCTCCTTAATCATAATAATATAGGTATATTATACCGATAAATCCAAAAAATTTCACGAACTAAAACTAATAAAGTTATTAAGTTAGCTAATTCTTATCAACGACAAAATGAACTCTTGCTATAAAGACAGTAGGTCAAATTAGCCAGAAAAATCCTATTGAAGCGATAGCAGCTTGGACTTATTCAGATTTGCCTTTTCTGCCTCTCTATTTCATACTCTTCAAAAAAATAAGAGGCAAGGCTAGATCATCAGATCATCTAGCTTTGCCCCTTTTCAATCTATTGTTCTTACAGACTTATCTGAAACGATATCAGCCAATGCTTTAGCTTAAGCTTCTACAGGATAAACAGATACTTGAGTTTTTTTCTTACCTTTACGTTCGAAGCGAACTACGCCGTCGATTAGAGCGAATAGAGTATCGTCACCACCGCGGCCTACATTTTTACCAGCATGAACTTTAGTTCCACGTTGACGGTAAATAATTGAGCCTCCGTGAATCGCTTGACCATCAGCAGCTTTAGCGCCTAAACGTTTAGCGATGGAGTCACGACCGTTTTGAGTAGAACCTCCACCTTTTTTAGTTGCAAATAGTTGTAAATTTAACTTTAACATATCCTGGCACCTCCTTAAGGTTGAAATTTATCATAGTTAATCTTTATATATTCAGGATAATTCTCAGCAAGGACTTCAAAAGCTAGATTTAAATGCCGTAACAACAGTTGGGCTTGATCCATCTTATGCTTTTGATCGATTTCAGGTAAGGTCAATGATAGATAGCCCCCCTGTTGGTCATTAATTTCAATGTCCATCGGAATTTGTAAAATTTGATCTAGCGAATTCTCTACTGAGATTGCTTGGCTGGAAACTGCTGCACAGACGATATCCTCGCCACTATCAGCATAACCCGCATGACCCGCTATCACAACCCGTTTAATTTGCTGATTATCCCTTAATGAGAAACAAATCTTGATCATTAAGCTTTGATTGCGTTAACCGTAAGTTTAGTATAAGGTTGACGATGACCTTGTTTACGATGAGTATCTTTACGACGTTTGTATTTGAAAGTTACCACTTTCTTACCACGTCCTTGTTTCTCAACCGTAGCTTCAACAGAAGCACCTTCGACTAAAGGAGCACCAATTTTTGGCGTTTCTCCTCCTACAAAGACTACTTGATCAAAAACAACCTTGTCACCTTCAGCAACATCAAGTTTTTCGACGAAGATGGTTTGTCCTTCTTCAACTCTGATTTGCTTGCCGCCTGTTTTAATAATTGCGTACATTCACGCACCTCCTATAATATAAATTTTCGGAAAAAATTCCTACACCGAGACTCGCCATGGTAAGTGGTTCAACCAAACACTTAAAACTTAACATGAGCGGTTGCAGTTGGGTGCACAAATACAACATTAATAATATAGCAGAATACTGGCAGACGGTCAATCCTAAATGTCCAAAAAACTAAAGAAATTAACCAATTAACAAATCAGCATCTGCATATTTAATATCTGAATTCTGATGCTGACGGAGTGAAAGACTCATAAAGACCGTTAATGGACCTACCCGTCCCAAGAACATCATCATCACGATCACTGCCTGACCGAATCGATTTAACAATCCGGTCAGATTGGCACTGACTCCCACTGTACTTAAGGCACTGACCCCTTCGAAGAGTAAATCGAATGAATCTAGGCGCGGATTGGACAAGAGTAAGAGGAACCAACCAATTAATAAGGCGAAGCTATAGAAGAAGAAGACACTCATAGCTCGCCGGAAAATATCGTGGGTCAATGACCGTTTAAAGATAGTGAGATAAGTCCGTCCGGTCAATTCTGCCCTTAGATAAGTAAATAGAATGGCAAAGGTGGTCACTTTGATTCCCCCAGCAGTTCCCCCAGGACCGCCCCCAATGACCATTTGAATAATATAGATTAAATTAGTGGCTCGGTGAGTTTCTTGATAATTTAAAGAAGCAAAGCCAGCAGTCCGCATGGTCACAGTTTGAAAGAAAGAATTAACTCCTTGGTTCAATATTGACATATTACCGATCGTTTCAGGATTATTAAACTCTAATAACCAAGAAGAAATTGTACCAATTAACAAAATATAGAATGTCGTTAAAATTACCGTTCGACTGTGGATACTAATCCGACGTAAAAATAATTTTAATGACATCGGTCTGGCAGTAAAGAATTTGCGCTTCAAAATCTTCAATTCATACCAGACCGAAAAGCCGAGACCGGCAAAAACAATCGTAATCGCTATGGGTAAGAGCACGATTGGATTATCTTTGAATTGTAACAGACTGGTTGACCCTAAATTATCAAAACCAGCATTGTTAAAAGCTGAAATTGCAATATAAATACTGGAAAAAATTCCCTTAAACACACCATAAATTGGAATCAACTGGGTAGCTAGAATGACCGCGAGTCCCCCCTCAATCATAAAAGTGAATTTCAACATTGTCAGAACAAAATCCTTCAAGTCATAATTCGACTTACGGTTAATGGTGCTCTGAACCAAATATTGATTCTTCAAGGAGACATGATGCCTTAAATAATAAAAACTAATGGAGACAAAAGTCATTAAGGACAGTCCACCAATTTGCATCAGAAACATGGAGACAATCTGACCAAAAATCGTATAGGTATCTACGACAGCTACCGTCGAGAGTCCAGTTACACAGACCATAGAAGTTGCCATAAATAAATGATCGAAATAGCTGGCTTGCGAGCCTGCCTGATTAGAAATAGGCAAGGATAGTAAGACACTTCCGGTGAATATTACTATAAAAAAACTAAACGCAATTTTCTTCGCTTCAGTTCCTAAGATGTTATCAATTAATTTCTTCATAGTCATCTACTTTCCTATATTAAAGCTGAGTTTATCAGAGCAATGCATTCCTTAAAAATGCTAAGATACAAAATTAACCGGCAAAGCCGGTTATTAAACAATAATAAAATCTTGATAACCGAGCCAGCGAATTAATTGTTTAGTTGGGAAATAGGCAATAATAGCTAGGACGGTATTAAAAATTAAAGTCGGGGTTAATCTTCTGACCAAGAAATCAATTAATGAAATGGCCGCAACATTCATTTCTAGATAGAAGAAATATAACAAGGTATCCAGTAGCGTAATTGTAATCGCAAATAACATATAATGAATGTAAGCTTGTTTGGGAAAATACTTTTTGACTTTAAGAATCAAATAAGCACAAATAAGATAGAGAGGCGCATTTAGACCCAAAAGTGTTGTATTATACGCATCATAGAACAAACCCATAATAAAACTATTAATCAAAATATTGGCATCACGGAAATAAAAAGCAAAGGTCACGACAAAATATAAAAATAAGTGAGAGCTAATGATCTGTTGTTGGCCTAAAAAAGCTGTCGGAAAGATACCGGGTAAAGCGGCATCAATAATAATAGCTAAAAACAAAACTAAGGGAACGGTCCATTTCAAGCCTTGTCCTTTTCTCTTTGCCATTATTCTTCACCACGATTTCCAGAGCCGATAATGACAGTAACAAAGCGAATATCAGTCATCTCCCCTGCTGGCTTAATCTCTACCTCTTGGAATAGACCATAATCATCTTTCTTGGTCGAAGCCACTTCACCAATTAAGAGCGTTGAAGGGATAATTCCACCCAATCCAGAAGAAATAACGCGGTCGCCAACTTTAATCTGTGCATTAGGATCAATCTGGGTCATCTTGAAGTAACCAGTCTTAGTATCAAAACTCGATACAATCCCATTGGCCGATTTGCCATCACCAATTTGAACGCGAGCAGATACTTTGCCCGCATTCTGTTGCTGTGAAGTTAATAAAAGAACTTTTGAACTATTAGGATTGACTTCAACAATTCGTCCAATCATCCCTTTACCTGACATTACAGCCATGTCGGTCTTGACACCTTCATTCGATCCGACATTGATGACAAGGGTTTCCATCCATTGATCAGGATTACGAGTGATTACCGTGGCCGAAACAGTATCAAATTGACTTAAGACTTTCTTTAAGTCCAACTCTTGGATGAGTTTTTCATTTTCGGCTTCTAAATCTGACAAACGAACTTGTAATTGATCGACTTGATCAATACTACGCTTTAATTGCTGATTTTCCTCAAATGTATTAATCAATGTATCAACAGAATTAACAAAGCGAACAACCACATTCACGGGTTCAGAGAAGAGTCGTCCGACCCAAGCACCCGTATCATTTACTGCTGATAGAACAACATTATTGGTCGGTGTGGTCATACTATATGCAATCAAACTTACAATCGCTATCCCAGATAGTAGCAAGCCGATGATCTTCTTATTATCAAACATCTATATACCTCTTTCTAAGCCTGATATCGTTCTGCTAAACTGGCATAGTCATGAATTCTCTTAACCAGTTCTCCCGCCCCAATTGCCACCACATCAAGCGGGTTATCCACCAGGTTGACAGGTACGCCAATCTCAGTTTGTAAACGTTCAGGAAGACGGTTCAACAGGGCGCCTCCGCCACATAAATATATGCCTTCGGCAAAGATATCTGCCGATAACTCCGGAGGTGTATGGCTGAGCACCTCTTTCATAGCAAGAACAACTTGATGAATGATTTCATCTAAAGCTGAAGCAATCAAAGATTCTCTAACCTCTATTTCGGTAGGAATTCCCGAAGCCAGTCCTTGACCTGAAATGATCATAGTCTGCTCAATTTCCTGATTCTGGTAATACGCATTTCCTAATTCTTGTTTTATCCTTTCGGCAGTTTGCTGACCAATCAAGACATTCGTCCGTTCACGAATATAAGAAATAATATTATCGTTCATTTGTTGACCCGCCACCATAAGTGTTTGATTTGCAATAATTTCCCCATAGGAAATACTAGCAATATCCGTCGTGCCAGCCCCAATATCGACAATCATATGCCCTCTAGGCTCATAAATTGCCAGGTTAGCCCCTAAGGCAGCTGCGAAAGTCTCATCAACAATCATAGCTCGATGCACACCAAGTTCACGAAGAGCATCGACCAAGGCTTTGCGTTCAACCTTACTAATCTGACCAGGCGCCCCAATCACGACTTCAGGTCGACCAATCCGGCGGATAGCCATTTTCTTAATAAAGTAGGCCAAGAGTTCCTTCGTTAAGCTGAAAGAGTGAATCGTACCGTTCTGAATCGGATGGACTAATTCAATTTTATCGGAAGTCCGGCCAAGCAAGTCTTGGGCTTCTTTGCCAAAAGCGACAATCTCTTGATTATCAGTTTTGCGAGCTAAGACAGTTGGTTCACGAAGAACAATCCCCTTATTTTCCAAATAGATTATCGTCTGAGCTGTCCCCAAATCGATTCCCATCCGTTGTTTAGAAAATATTGACATGATTCAACTCCCTCCTAATAACTATACCGTTTTATTATAACAAATCCCGAGCAAAAATTGCTAGTGGAGCCCTGACTTATTATCACAGTCTCTTATTATAAGATGAATTTTAACGAATCACAAATAATTTTTAGCATATTTTCTGGCTAAATCGTATACACCGTTAAATCGTCAGAAACTTATCGCTACGATCATGAGCCCTGCCTACAAAATATTCAATAGTAAATTAACAACCACCACTAGAAAAATTAAACCACCAAAAATTTTGATAAAATAGTGGGAATTCTTTTCTTCAGGTTTAACTTTTTTACTTTTTAAATCATTTAATTGTTCTTGAATAATATGATCCAGCTGACTTTTAGGCTTCTTCACGCTGCAAGACTCCTTTCAATCCAGTCTGGAATTCTTTGACTGAAATCTCATTGGCATGAACTCTTTGTCTGTCACGGGCTAGTTGGGCTTGTTGATCATCCTGACTTACTTGATCTAATCTTTCGATTAGTTGATCCACCTGGTCAAGTCTAAATCGATGTTGACCAGCTATATAATCACCATTATGCATGGTTTCCTCAAAAGCAAAAATCACTAAATTCTGTAAATAAGCCGTTTCAACAGCGGCTAAAATTTCATTGCCTCGATTGATATCTAAATAAATATCACCATGCTCCCATAGCTCGTTAATCTTATCCTGAGTTAGATTAGGATGGAGTTGGACATTCTCAATTTGTTCCAAGGCCATTAGTTTACTAGACATTTCGGTAATGGCTCCGATCTGGAATTCTAATTGAGGGAGAGCATGAACAATCTTATCAAGCTGTTCAATCTGATCCGAATTGGTGAAAATTAAGATGTTTTGTCCTTTTTTGACCTTGATAGCATGAGGGTAACAATAGCCTAATAAGTGAATATTCCGCTGATACGCTGGATCGACTAAAGACAAAATCTTCTGATAAGTTACAGGATTTGCTATAATAATATCGCTTTGATAGTGATTACTGGCCAGCATGGTAAGCATATTGCCCGGTAAATGGTCGCCAATCCCTTCTTGCCAGAATAAGATATTGCGCTTGGCTTGTTTTCGTGTATGGGCGACAAAGAAACAATAACTTAAACTATTAAAGATAATTTCTTCTTGATTAATTGCACATTCATCTAAGAAGAAGCGAACTAATGCAAGATAATCGTTAAATTTATAGGTTTGCCCCTGGTAATTCAAAATGACATCTTGTGTCACATGGTTGAAGACGATCGCCTCGAATCCATCGAGATGATAATAAATCGTGTGAACCGGTTTTTGATCGGCATCAAAAATCATTTCACCAAACTTACGGCCAAATTTGTTATAACAATCGACTAAGCGTACATTTCCAGTCTCGTCATACCAGTCGACCCGTTTAACTAGGCGTAAGTGCAAGGGTTCAGCATAAAATATTTTGCCTCGCAAATGATGTCCCTCATGAATTTGCCCTGAGTGGTTGTCGGCCGAAATTTCCCAGAAACGAGGAACCGGTACTTCGTTAAAATAAAAAGGTCGAGCTGTACGTATCTGCTGATTCAAATTAAAGTTTTGATCAATCTCACCCATAAAATACTGATAAACAGAGAATACATTCTCTGGCAGGTAACCATCATCTTCAAGAACTAAAGTGGGATGGTTAAATCCAGCTTGCCACATACTCGTCAAGAAGATACGCGAGGCCGTTCCAAATTGATCTACAATATTAAGCATGAGTAACCTCCTTGATTAAGTCTTGCCACATTCCTGCGACTCTTTCTAAGGTAAACTCTTCCGCCAACTGATAAGATCGCGCTTGCATCTGTGATAAATCAGCAGAGAACAACTGAATGATCGCTTGGCTCAACTGGTCGATAAAATATGGTCTGGATTTATCACCCAAGGCTAATAAATATCCGTTCTCCTGCGGACGAATAAAATTCTGATTACCATAACGAACATCAAACCCAATCATGGCTAAGCCTGATCCAATCGCCTCCATCAGGGTCAAGCCAAAGCCTTCAGACATGGAAGCAGAAACATAGACTTGATAATACTGATATATGTCGTTTAAATCTTGATGCCCTTTGAGATGGATATAATCTTGCCCATGCTTAGCTTTAATTAACTCTTCGAGCGAACTCCTTTCGCCACCTTCTCCATAAATATCTAGGCGAAGTTGAGGAATCTGTCGACGAGCTTGGACCACCGCTTCGATGATTAAATCAATATGTTTTTCCTTAGCAAGTCTTGAAGCTGTGATCAGAGCATAAGGTTGACGCGTATTATGATTTGATTTAATTGTCAATAAATTTCCTACCGGAATCGTGTAGATCAGCGGCTTTTTCTGATAATAATGCCAGAACTGATTGGCTAAGAGTTGACTTTGAGGGCGAGTGGCACACACGATAAAATCAACCTCTTCCACATTCATAAATTGATATTCATAATAATTATTCCATAATATTCGTTGGTCCGTTGTATTCGGTTCGCTAAAATGGTCTGCATGGACAATTACGCCAACCTTGGCCGGCCCATGATATCTAAAGATCGGTTCAGCAATATCAGCACTGCGGTCAATCAGCAAGATATCTTGTTCGGTTAACGATAAATTTAGGATAAAATAGCCCACTAATTCTGCCTTCGAATAGAAAATCTCTTGATCAATTCGATAAATTGATTTATCTTCATCAATGATTTCAGTCAAAGATACCGAGCCATCCTGATTATAAATTTGACGACAACGCACTTTAGCTTGATTATCTTTAGGAACATAATATTCACTCAAATAAAGTTGGCTGGCATAATAATCTTTTCGAATTAAACAATTTCGGGAAACGAATTCGGCCCGATCCACAATATCTTCCGTGCCCTTCTTAAGATAACAAGTCAGAAAGTCTCCCTGTTCATTAAAATAATAACGGATAATATTGGCGGCTCTTTCAAAACGAATCGGTTGTTGAACATATTGGGCCAAAACCTGATCAAGCCGGTAAGATGAGGCTTCAATCGGCAGATCTGAAAAGGCTTGATATAACCAAATCACCTGTTGGTCTTTAAACCCCATATTGCTTGTCAAGGTTTGAATATTCTCGTTTAATATTAAATCAGTGAAAATAAACTTTGCATCAACATCTAAATAATCAAAAGCTAAACTCCGATAATATTGGGCGTATTCAACCCCGGAACTGGCCCAGCCAATTCCCATATTAAAATTATAGACTGTCATAACTCCTCCTATAATTAAGCAAAATGTACAACAATCTCACCGAGTGGATTGGTATCGATATAGCTCAAACATAGATAACGAACCGCCTTCTGATAAATATAATCACACATCCATTCATAGCTTTTCAAGGCTTCAGAGTGATATTCATAGAGAATGTTTTTCTGGGCCAATTGTCGTGTACCTACAACTTGTTTAAATTGTTGTAAATAGTCTACTTGCTCAATCCAACCCACATCAATCGCTTTAAGTAGAGCCTTGCGAACGAAATCATGATATTCATGGTCAGATTTTAGGTCTTTGCGTTTCTTAGCTAACTCAGATTGAAAAATCTCGATTAAGTAATTTTTGACACTGAGCTGATCACTAAAATCAATTTCATCAGCAAGATCTAGCCATTCATAGGTTAAATGTGACGCGATAAAATTTTGAACCGTCTGCCGATTAATAACTGAATTCTCAAGGAAATTTAGAAACACCTGTTCAGCCATCGCTTGTAATTGATGAGAAGGAATCGGATGATCTTCATTTAACAAAATCTCTCGCTCTCGATAAATCATATCGCGTTGAAGCGAAAGACTTTCATCCATATACGTAGCTTGTTGACGAATTTCTTTAGCATGTGAATCACTGGCCGCTTGAGCTTGGTTGAGTAGTCGCTGATACTTTCCACGTTTAAACCGGCTCATTCGCTGAATATTTCTCGACAGAATTTTATCCGAAACCAGGCCCCATTTTTGAATCAGGTCATCTTCCAAAGAGGCAAAGAAGACACTGGCTCCTGGATCGCCTTGACGACCTGACCGGCCTCTTAATTGTAAATCTATCCGCTGAGAAACCATCTTCTCTGTGCCGATAACCAGCAAGCCTCCCAGTTCAGCGACCCCTGGTCCTAACTTAATATCAGTGCCCCGACCAGCCATCGGTGTCGCAATGGTTACGGCATCTTTGTGGCCGGCCATGGCGATGATTTCAGCTTCCTTCGCGATGTGATAGGCATTCAGGACATTATGGGGGATGCCCTTCTGTAATAAAATATTAGAATAAAGTCTCGACATGGCAACAGAGCCGACGGCTAACAGAATTGGCCGTCCGGTGTGATGTTCTTCTTCCAATAACTTGACGGAGGCCAGAATCTTCTCTTCTAAATTTGGATAGATACGATCAGGATAATCAATACGTTGAACAGGTCGATGGGTGGGAACCGCTATCACTTCCATACCATACACCTCATTAAATTCTTGTTCACTGACCTTGACCGTCCCCGACATGCCCGACATTCTATTAAATTTTTTGAATAGATTCTGATAAGTAATCGAGGCCATGGCTCGTTTCTCTTGGGTTAACTTGACTGATTCTTTGGTCTCAATGGCTTGATGTTGACCAGCCTGAAGCCGAGTCCCGGGTAAGGAACGACCAGAACTTTCATTCAATAAGGTAATTTCCCCTTGATCAATAATATATTTTCGATGCTCTTCGAATAAGTGATGGGCTTTGAGTGCTAGAAGAATATGGCGATTTAGTTCGCTATATTTACTTTGATATAAATTATCGATTTGAAAATATTCTTCGGCTTGTTGAATTCCCCGACCCGTCAACCATACGGATTCCCGTTCTTCATCTAAGCGAAAATCTGGACCTTCTTCTAACATTCTGACAAATTGATCCGAGAGTTGATATAAGTTGGATTGAACCCTAGGGGAACCCGAAATAATTAAAGGCATCTGAGCAGAATCCAAAAGAACCGAATCGATTTCATCGATGATGACAAAATTTAAGGGACGCATGTATTGATCTTCTTGTTCACTGGCTAAATTCTCGATTAAATAGTCGAAACCTAAGGTACTGTATGTTGTATAGACGACATCAGCGCTATAAATATTCTTCTTTTGAACAGCGGTAAAATCAGGTTCTTTGCTATCTTCTTTCACACCGATAGCTGTCGTTAACCCCAGCCATCGAAAGACGGGACTCATTTCCTTGCCATCACGCACGGCCAAATATTCATTGGCCGTAACTAATATGGCCCCCTTGCCAGATAAGGCATGGAGATAAAGTGGGAATAAAGCTGTCAAAGTCTTGCCCTCACCGGTTAACATTTCTGCTACTTGACCTTGGTGCATGACGATGCCACCTAAAATTTGTTCATCATAAGCAAACATCCCCAATATACGATAAGCCGCTTCGCGCATTGTTGCAAAGGCTTCAGGTAATAAATCATCTAAGCTCTCGCCCGCTTGAATCCTTGCTTGGTAATCTTTAGTCTGTTGCTGAAGCTCTGTATCTGAACAATCCCGCATCTTTTTTTGCCAGCGGTTCACTTGCTTTAATCTGCGCCTAACTTTCTGTAAGCGAAAATAATTAAAACTCAATATATTTTGATTTCTAGCCATGATTCGCCTCATCCTCTAACATAAAGATTAAATTCACTGAATAATCAAGCAAGCGACTAAAAACATATTGTTTGGAAATCGATGTTTGTCCTTGATAACCAAAGAAATGTGCAAACTGATAGCTCTTTTGAATATGGTCAAAGTCAGGTTTAGGGTGATGGTGTATTTGCCGGTATAAATTAGCATATTCTTGCCAAGAAAAGCGGTCAAAACTAATTTCTAATCCATCATGCTCAATCATCGTCGCATAATAAACTGCCAACCAATTACTATAAGGTCCATAACCCACAAATCGAAGCTTAGCTTGATGTTGCCGGATAAATAAAACCAATTTCATCAAGTGCTCGAACATCTGATCACTGTACCACTGATTTTCTGGGAAAGACAGTCCTATCCCATTGATTGATTTGAACATAATTGGATGAATCGACTTCTGACTCACTGAATGAGACGGTTCTAGAAAGATTAGACGCACAGGTCGCTGCCATTCTATGTCATCAAACCTTTCTCCAAAGCCAGTCAATTCTTGATCGAGTGACCAGAATTGATTAGTTTGCTTCATTACTGAGTCTGTTGTTTCGATCCACAAATAATGAAACTCTAATCGCTGCAAACCCGCTGCTAATAAGTCTATCTGATAAAAACTGGCTTGTTCTGGATAAGTAAATTCCGATGAATCTTGACGTAAATAGCTTTCTTCAATGAGGTCATCGCTCATATCGAAGAATTTCAAGCGAAGATAAGCACTATGATTTGGTTGGCTTTGAGCTTGTAAACCTATTCGATAAAGTTGACCAGGAATTAATAAAGGCAAGCTGGCAACCTTTTTATCAACATAATAGGTCGAGGAAGAATGCCATTGATGAATCGCTATCCCTGAAGGCAAATTAGCATTCTGGAAGATAACCTTGTTCTCTGCCACATACTGAATTTGACTGCCATATAATAAAGAAGATCGATGCAAACTCCCCCAAGGAATCTGTACCCTAGTCATCTGCCTCCTCCTCTCTAAAATCATTAGCGAGTATACGCCGGTATTGGCTAATAAACCATTCAAAGATACCAGGAGAATCATCATTATGCCGTCCTTCTAAAGCTTTGGTGATGATATGGCTTCCCTGTTTAGATAGATGGGCCAACAATTTGTTTCGGGCCTGATTATCATAATCATCTTGTAACATATAAGCGATGGCAACGATTGTCTGGCTCAATTGCGCCTGATCTAATTTCTCAAACAATTTCTGATCTAAATCTGGATCTAACTCATCAGCAATGAAGTTTTGATTTCTTTGAACAATATCCAGAATCGTAAGAAAGTCATTGGGTCTTTCTAAAGCCGTGCGCCGAGCTATTAGATCAATATGCACTAAAGGTTTCCCAATAATAATCGCGTGTGGTTGAAGTTGACAACCATAATAAAGGGCAGCGAACGTTCCCATCGATAATCCAGAAAGAATTAGATCATTGGCTTTGAAGCCTAATTGATTGAGCTGGCCTTGAATGACTTGCAAGATAGCTTGCTCATAATCTGGACGGCCAAGGTAGAAGGCCCCCCCTTCAACCCTTGGATCACTGAAAAGAATAAAAGGATGCTCTAAATCTTTCATCGTAAAGTAACCTTCAAAGCCCTCCTGAGGCCGATATCCAGAAAAATAAACATTTAAAGGAGGTTTTAGGTTTCCAGGAGAAAAGTAATAAAAAAATTCACTTCGGTCTTTTGCCACAAACCGCTGACCGCCTGGAATAAAAGCATAACCATTCTCTAAACTATGACGCCAGTGGAGGGCACCCAAGCAGAGGTCGCCCTGCCCTTGACCCCATAAATTCACCGTAAGATAGGTCCCGTCTTGATATCTTTTGCTCTCAACGATTAGCGGATCTCGACCTGAAAGAGCTAAATTAATTTCTTGTAAGAGATTGCCGTATTGATCCCATTCATAAACTTTCAGTTGAAGAGATAAGCCAGCAGGTCCAATATACTCTAGCCAAAATTCTAAGTTACGATTGGGATCTTTATAGATTGTTTGTTTCCACCCTGCAATCTGTACATAATCTTTGGTTTGAATCCCTGAGATATTGATGTAATTATTGCCATAGTAAACTTTGCTACCCACCAACTGCTCATTAAAGAAGATGGTATTCATTTTTAATTTTTCACCGTATGGACGGGGAAAATAAGAGTGAACGATTTGCTCGATTAAGGTATCCTTAGCGCGTAAATCCTCAATACGTGCCTGCATTTTCTGGCAAAAAAGTTGACCAGCTATCGATAGATCACTAAATAGTTGCCGATCTATCCAGACTCGGTAAGGACTGGCTAACAAGGATAAAATGGCAAAAGTCTGATCTTCAAGAGCTTCTTCAAGAATAATTAAATCAAACTGACGATCTTCGGCCACTAAATTGGTCAAATCATCTGAACCACATTGGGTCCATTTTAATACTTCTTGATAAGTTATCGGGACAGACCAAATTCCCTCGCCAATCTGTAATACATTAATGGGTGTAATCATAGAAATACTCCTCGAATTTCTGCTTTAAAGCTGGGACGAGCTGATGGCTGCCGTAGGTCTCAATCAAGCGGACATTATAGATTAAAGCTTGGTTCCATTTCTCTAAGTCATCCGTAAAATAACTAATTGCCCGAGGAAGCTGACCTAGATCATCAATGAGATAGCCATTTTTACCATGATGGACAAATTCGCTAGACTGTCGATTCACCTGAGGAATTCCCACGCTGATAGCGGCCATTTGGGCATAAGCTTGGGGCACCGTTCCGACATCAATCATCATGCGCGCTGTAGCCATTAATTTCATAAAGACAGCGTCATCCCTGATCTCATGCCAATGAATGATTTCTTCACTTTCTTCTAAGACCAGTTCGTTAATTTCCTGCTCCGCTGAATGCTCTGCTTGCCATTGATTTATGAGTTGCTTGAACTTAGGCTTCGTTGAAAAGCTAATAAAATTTAATACATATTTCTCATCAGGTAACCACGTTTTGAGCAATCGAATCATTTCTTGAACGGCTTGTTCAGGCATATTATCAACAATAACAATGATCTCGTTTTCTCTGATTTGTGAGCTCTTTCCTAATTCAAAACGACTATCAAAAGCTGGGATGACTAAGCATTCATTGGTCGAGTCAGCTTGTGCTAACTGAGAAAACTCTGCTTCTAATTGCGATTTTAGCGACTGATTATCAACTAGGAACAAGATTTTATGATTTCCGGCTATGTCAGACAAATCTTTAATCGCCTGCCTATCAAAAGATGAAAAAGCGAAAACGAGTTTACGGTGCTGAGAGAATGGGATAAACAAATCATTGTGAGCCTGATGTGAACCAACAATCAATATATCTTCGACACTAAACGCTTCAGCCATAACATAATCTAAATAGTCTGCTAATAAATCTTTCAAGTGTGCATAGTGTCGATGAAACCCTAATGGCAAATAAGGCTTAGTCAATTCACAAGAATCATCCTCTAGATGATGAACGAGAACTTCTTTACCGGCATGATCAACGTAGACACGTCGAATTGCTTCTCCCGCTCGATAGTCCTCAGTCATTGAGTAATAACCACGATCATCCAGATAAACTCTCTGCTCTAGATTTCCCTGACTAAAAAAATCCACATAAATGATGGTGCCTTGATGACTAAAATTGACTTGAGCATAAATCTGTCCGCAAGACTTAATTAAGAGATGATAAGGTGTATAAATTAGTTCTGATTCTGGAGGCCATGACAAGTCTTCAAGCTGAATCGGCTGACTCAATCGATCTTCAAATCCTTGTAACCAATCAAAGAATGATATATATTTGACCCCAGTCATACGGTAATTATTCAAGGACAATCGTAAGTGTGGCGCATAATTCAGTATTAACAGTAAAGTGTCCTCCCCTAACTGATGAAACATCTGGGCACGACCTAAAACAGAGTCAAAGATCATACTATAATTTGGCTCAAAATGAGGCAAACTCGGTGAATGCCAAGGATTTTCTTGATCAGGTGCCGGTACAAAGATATACATATTACCCCTCTTTTATAATTTAGAAAAAGTATGTAAATTTCAAGTATAAGTTAGCCACCTAGGGTAACTAGCTATGTAACATTAATCCTCTCTGCCAGTGACGGCTTGACAATGAGCTGAGGCATGGTAGTTTGGTTCACAAGTGGGTCATTGACCTCCTCCCCAAGAAAACCATGCCGAAGGAGGCTCGTTGTCAAGCTGGCACGTGTGCTCGAGCTTGTCTTTCTTTATAGAAACAGTGTATGAAAATTTCATATGGGGTCTGATAGTCCAAAACCTTGCGCGAATAATGGTTCATCCATTGTTGGATGCGACGACAATCGGCTTCAGTCACGTCTTTCATCGAGGTTTCTTTGGGCAGAAATCGGCGAATCAACCCGTGTTGATTTTCACTGGTTCCTCGTTCCCAAGAGGCGTAAGGATGGGCAAAATAAACGGCCACGTCGTCAGCCAGTGTTTGACTCAACCCCGCAAATTCTAAGCCGTTATCCGCCGTAATACTCTTAAAGAGTAACGGAAAGTGGTCGCTTGCACGTGCTCGTAAGCTTTTGAGGGCGGCGTCCACCGCTTGAGCCGTCTTGTTCTCAATCTTTAGAATGACTTCAAAACGACTCAACCGTTCGACCAAGGTCAACAAGACCGGTTCATCTTTGCCTTTTTTGCCAATGACCGTATCAATTTCCCAATGACCAAAAGTTTGACGGGCATTAATTTCCTCAGGCCGTTCGTCGATGGACATCCCCAGGACTTTCTTATGGGGTCGAGTCTTCGGCGCGCTGACTTTGGCATGTCGTTTCAACTTTTCCACTAAATCAATATTTCGGGTCTGCATAATCTGGCAATCAATCCAATGATAGAGGGTCGTCGTACAAGGAATCAGACGCGGATCAATGTCGAGGACCTGCTTGGCGCGATGCACTACCACATCGGGTGACCACTTATCTTCTAACATCCGTTGATCGGCCCAATCGATAAAGACACTTGAATAGGCCCAAAGTGGTTTACGTCCACAATGTTGACGCTGATGCTCATAATCTTCTTGGCCGACTTCCGCGATATACTTGGAATATTGATAAGTATAAACCTTCCCATGTTGCTTTTGTTGACGGACTTGTTCAACCGTACCCCGTTTGACTTCGTTATGAATCGTTTGCGGCGCCCGTCCCAGTATTCGAGCAATGGCTCGGTTAGAATAGCCTTGTTTTTTCAAAAGTTCAATTTGGCTCCGTTCTTTGAACGATAAGTGTTTTGATTTACGATCAGATGTGGTAAAGTGGGTTTGCGTCATGTAAATTCATCCTTCTTATATTTTTGTGTCGTGACTTAAATATAACATGAATTTACATGGCTTTTTTATATTTTAGCGGTGGCTAAGTTGATTATAAAATCCGCCATTTAGAAAAAGTAAATAAAGGCTGGTATAAATTGGACATTTGATATAATTTGTATTCTTGGATTAAATTGAATAATATTGAAACTAAAATTAATAGCGAACCAGGCAACATGGTAAAATTCAATAAGTCAGGATTCTCCAGCGAAATCAATAAAGGCAGTCCTGATATCAAAATGAGCAATACACTACCAATCAGGGAATACTTCAGCAATCGCTTAGATAAAAATTGATAAGTCATTCGACCCGGTTTGATATCCAATAGATAATCACCATTTTTTTGCAATGATTCAACTAAATCTGACAGATTATAATTCAGAAACGAAAATCCCATTGAAAGAATAAATAACAGTAATAGGTAGACTACAATTCCTAACGGTTTTGTTAAACGCATCTGTTCCATCGCATATTGCAACCCTTGATTCTTGGGGAAAATATAATTCAGGATGGTTAATAAATATTGGGGAATCATGAAGAAAGATATCGAAAACATAATCGGCATGGCTCCCGCTGTATTCAACTTAATTGGAATATAGGCTCGCTGGGCATATTTATTATTTATCATTGGCCTTTTTAATGGATATCTGCGTTCAATTAAATGAATAAAAATCCAGACAGGAAAAAGTAAGGTTAACAAAAGAGCTATCAGAATTATTGAAACTTGAAAATATAAGTCCTGTGATGTAGAGACTTGCACCAACATATGAAAAATATTATTTGCAAATCTAACTATGACATTGACTCCAATTAAACTTGAAATACCACCAAAGCCATATTCTGTATTGATATTAGCCAACCAGACTAAGAGAAAGGTACCACTAGTTAGAACAATGACTAGGATCAATAAAGTACAAATCGATGGATAATCAGTATCAATCAATAGTTTATTTTTTTCAATCATGATATATACACCGACCGATTGAAACGTTGAAATCAGCAAACAAATGATATATTTAATTAAATCAATTTTATCTTTTGGATATCTTTTTAATTGATTCTTTTTATTCTGTGAGTAGATTTGCCATAATATCATGGCCGTCATCCAAGGAGCTAATCCCACCGAAAACAAGGAATAATTATCCATATTCCCCCCGGTTAATATTACAAATATAGAGAAAATATCATTATTGGCATTATTCTGATTCAGCTGTTGAACATCTAACAAAGGCAAGGGAATTTTTTGGCCTAGGCGGTAGATCATAACAATGGTCAATAAACAAATAAATCTCTTTTTTAAAGCTGAATTCAAAGTTATTTGGTTCTTTTTCATAGCAAACATTCATTCCAATCATAATAAACACAAAGAGACTGTCTTATTAATTAAGATAGTCTCTTCGTGTATTTATTAAAGCTTAATGACTAACGTTGTCCTTCTTCACCACGATTTAAATCTTTCCTTTTCTTTGAGAGAAGTGCATAAGATCCTAATCCAGTCAATATTGCTCCGTAAAGTCCTAAGTTTCCATTATCTTCACCCGTATATGGTAAGGCCATACCTTGGTATTCCACTGATGGTAAAGAATTGGATTCAAAGTAGCTATTTGAGGTGGAGTCGATCAGACTAGCTGACTCACTTAGAGATTGAGAATCAGAGAGACTCGCTGATTCTGTATTAGATTCGCTAGGCAGCTCAGAGGTTGAGCTACTGATTGATTCGCTTGGTTTAACGGAATTAGACTCATTAAGTGACAGGCTTATTGAAGCAGAATCACTGAGAGATACGGAAAGCGAATTGCTGGCTGATAAACTTAGCGATGCTGATTCACTCATTGATGGGTTCGGATTATCTGAAACTGAATTACTTAAGGACGCTGAGATTGACGCACTCATGGATTCAGATTCAGATAGGCTTACTGACTGACTATTTGATTCACTTGGTGTAGTAGAAGCCGATTGACTTAACGATGTACTGATAGACTCAGACAGGCTCATTGACGCTGATGCACTCGCGATTTCTGAGGCGATCAAGCTGTTTGATTCAGAGATGCTCGCTGACTCGGAGGCTATCACGCTATTAGACAATGAGGTGCTGGCTGATTCAGAAGCTACGACACTGTTTGATAATGAGGTGCTCACTGACTCAGATGCGACTACACTATTGGATAGTGAAATGCTCGCTGAGTCTGATAGGCTCGTTGATGTCGAAGCTGAGATTGATGTGCTTAACGATTCAGAATTTTCAATCGAAGTACTTAAGTATTCTGAAGCCACCACACTATTGGATAATGAGATACTTAGTGATTCAGAGGCGACAACACTATTAGATAGTGATGTGCTAGCTGATTCAGACGCTACGACACTGTTTGATAATGAGGTGCTCGCTGACTCAGATGCGACTACACTGTTAGATAGTGAAGTGCTAGCTGATTCAGAAGCTACGACACTGTTTGATAATGAGGTGCTCGCTGACTCAGATGCGACTACACTGTTAGATAGTGAAGTGCTAGCTGACTCAGACGCAACTACACTATTAGATAATGAGGTGCTCGCTGACTCAGATGCGACTACACTGTTAGATAGTGAAGTGCTCGCTGACTCAGACGCAACTACACTATTAGATAATGAGGTGCTCGCTGATTCAGAGACAACTACACTATTAGATAGTGAGGTGCTGGCTGATTCTGACAAGCTCGTTGATGTCGAATAAGAGATTGACGTACTTAACGATTCAGAGTCGGACACTGAAGTACTTAATGATTCAGAGTCGGAGATCGATGTACTCAAGGATTCAGAGGCGGACACTGAAGTACTTAATGATTCAGAGTCGGATACTGAAGTACTTAACGATTCAGAGTCGGAAATCGATGTGCTCAACGATTCAGAATCCGATACTGAGGTACTTAATGATTCAGAGTCGGAAATTGACGTACTTAACGATTCAGAGTCGGACACTGAAGTACTTAATGATTCAGAATCTGAGATGGACGTACTCAACGATTCAGAGTCGGACACTGAAGTACTTACTGATTCAGAGTCGGAAATCGATGTGCTCAACGATTCAGAATCCGATACTGAGGTACTTAATGATTCAGAGTCGGAAATCGATGTGCTCAACGATTCAGAATCCGATACTGAGGTACTTAATGATTCAGAGTCAGAAATTGACGTACTCAACGATTCAGAGTCGGATACTGAAGTACTTAATGATTCAGAGCTAGATACTGAGGTACTTATTGATTCAGAGTCAGATACTGAGGTACTTAATGATTCAGAATCGGATACTGAAGTACTTAATGATTCAGAATCTGAGATTGATGTACTCAATGATTCGGAATCCGATATTGAAGTGCTCAAGGATTCTGAGTCTGAGATTGATGTACTTACTGATTCGGAATCGGATATTGACGTACTTAACGATTCAGAGGCGGACACTGAAGTACTTACTGATTCAGAGTCAGATACTGAGGTACTTAATGATTCAGAGTCGGAGATGGACGTACTCAACGATTCAGAATCAGATACTGAAGTACTTAATGATTCAGAGTCAGATACTGAGGTACTTAATGATTCAGAGTCGGATACTGAAGTACTTAATGATTCAGAGTCAGAAACTGAGGTACTCAACGATTCGGAATCGGACACTGAATTACTTACTGATTCAGAATCTGAGATGGACGTACTCAACGATTCAGAGTCGGATACTGAGGTACTTACTGATTCAGAATCTGAGATGGACGTACTCAACGATTCAGAATCGGACACTTGCGTACTTAAGGACTCAGAATCAGAAACTGAGGTACTCAACGATTCGGAATCGGACACTGAATTACTTACTGATTCAGAATCTGAGATGGACGTACTCAACGATTCAGAGTCGGATACTGAGGTACTTACTGATTCAGAATCGGAGATGGACGTACTCAACGATTCAGAGTCGGACACTGAAGTACTTACTGATTCAGAATCTGAGATGGACGTACTCAACGATTCAGAGTCGGATACTGAGGTACTTACTGATTCAGAGTCGGATACTGAAGTACTTAATGATTCAGAGTCAGAAATTGACGTGCTCAACGATTCAGAATCGGATACTGAAGTACTTAATGATTCAGAGGCAGACACTGACGTACTTAAGGATTCAGAATCTGAGATTGAGGTACTTAAGGACTCAGAATCTGAGATTGAGGTACTTAAGGACTCAGAGTCTGAGATGGACGTACTCAACGATTCAGAGTCGGAAATCGATGTACTCAACGATTCAGAATCGGATACTGAGGTACTTACTGATTCAGAGTCTGAGATAGACGTACTCAACGATTCAGAATCTGAGATGGACGTACTCAACGATTCAGAGTCGGATACTGAGGTACTTACTGATTCAGAATCGGAGATGGACGTACTCAACGATTCAGAGTCGGACACTGAAGTACTTACTGATTCAGAATCTGAGATGGACGTACTCAACGATTCAGAGTCGGACACTGAAGTACTTACTGATTCAGAATCTGAGATGGACGTACTCAACGATTCAGAGTCGGATACTGAGGTACTTACTGATTCAGAGTCGGATACTGAAGTACTTAATGATTCAGAGTCAGAAATTGACGTGCTCAACGATTCAGAATCGGATACTGAAGTACTTAATGATTCAGAGGCAGACACTGACGTACTTAAGGATTCAGAATCTGAGATTGAGGTACTTAAGGATTCAGAATCTGAGATTGAGGTACTTAAGGACTCAGAGTCTGAGATGGACGTACTCAACGATTCAGAATCAGAAATTGACGTACTCAACGATTCAGAATCAGAAATTGACGTACTCAACGATTCAGAATCAGAAATTGACGTACTCAACGATTCAGAATCAGAAATTGAGGTACTTAATGATTCTGAATCGGATACAGAGGTACTTATTGATTCGGAGTCAGAAATTGACGTACTCAACGATTCAGAGTCGGATACTGAGGCACTTACTGATTCAGAATCGGATACTGACGTACTCACAGATTCGGAATCTGAGATCGACGTACTTAAGGACTCAGAGTCGGACACAGATGTGCTTTCAGATTCAGAATCTGAGATTGACGTACTTAATGAATTTGAATCCGAAATTGAAGTACTTAATGAGTTTGAGTCTGAAATTGACGTACTCAACGATTCAGAATCGGAAATTGAGTTACTTAAGGATTCAGAATCGGATACTGACGTACTTACTGATTCGGAATCTGAGATCGACGTACTTAAGGACTCAGAGTCGGACACAGATGTGCTTTCAGATTCAGAATCTGAGATTGACGTACTTAATGAGTTTGAATCCGAAATTGAAGTACTTAATGAGTTTGAATCCGAAATTGAAGTACTTAATGAGTTTGAGTCAGAAATTGACGTACTCAACGATTCAGAATCGGAAATTGAGGTACTTAAGGATTCAGAATCGGATACTGAAGTACTTACTGATTCGGAATCTGAGATGGACGTACTCAAGGATTCAGAGGCAGATACTGAGGTACTTACTGATTCAGAATCTGAGATGGACGTGCTCAACGATTCAGAGTCGGATACTGAGGTACTTAGCGATTCAGAAGCAACTATGCTATTAGATTTCGAAATGCTAGTTGAAAGTGATTCTGATGCTGAAACGCTGATTGAATCACTTAAAGATTCAGAATATCTAATGGAATAGGAATTTAAATTACTGATTGAAATACTAGTACTTGTTGATAGCGAGTCACTCTCTTGCGAATTAAGTAATAAAGAATTTGATAATGCTTGTGCTGCAGCTGTGGATTGAGCTATGACAACTGCCAGACTCATACTCGTCGATTGAGATACACTTTGAGACAGTAAAGAATTTTGGCTATTCAATACAGATTGAGATGTGGACTGTGATCTACTTACACTCAATGAAGCTGTTGAAGCAGACGTCGATAAAGACGTACTTACAGAAGCTCTTGAGGTAGAATTGGCAATCCCACTAAGACTGGCTGAGGTAGAAACGGATTGTGAATAAGAAGTAGAGGCCGAAGCAATCATCGATGCATTACTTTGACTCCGTAGTGATTGACTTTGCGAGAAACTAGTATTTAATGAATCTAGCGTTGATTGAGAAACACTTAAAGAACTCATCTTAGATTGACTGGCTGATACAGATAAACTACTTCTGGCAGATTCACTGAGTTTAGTACTATCCGATAGTCGATTCGATTCACTCATCGAAGCACTCGCACTGGTCGCATTAAAATTGCTAAGATCTTGTGATATAGAGGTTGAATCTTTAGCTGTCAAGCTTGAAGCTTGGCTATTTAAAGTACTTACAAATTTGGCGCTCTCACTTTGACTTACTGAAACAGATAGAGAATTTTGTGAAGCGACTGAATCACTCAAAGATTGTGATAAGCGATCAGATTGCACAGATTGTGATGCAGACAAGGAATCTGAAGTCGATGCAGATATTGATGCTGAAGTATTCAATGATAATGAATCCTGTTGTCCCAACTCAATAATAGTACCCAGGGTTGGATTGAGACCATTAGAACTACGAGCAACCAAAGCTACAAACTTCTCTGTCGTTGGGATTTTATTGGCTGCAATCGAAATATTGCTTGAACCATCGACAATATAATAAGTGCTACCATCTGCCGCCTTTTGAGGAAGACCTGGTAAGGTAGTCGTTCCATAAACCTTATTCATATCATACTTCCCAGTTAATGGATCAAAGGATACTAAATCCACAATAATTCCAGCCGTGTTCGTATTGGTTACATTAATTGGCGTGCTGATTCCTGTCGTCGAATCAGTAATAGATGATTCAAACTTATCAATAGTAATTGGAACCGTCGTAGCTTTAGTAGTATCAATCATATTCGTGCTTGTAGTCGGTGTTCCTGGAATATAGTCTTTACCATCTAAAGGATTTGTTTTAGAAACGCCTGCTTCTGGTAAGCCTAATACTTCGACCCCATCTCCTACTCCGTCACCGTCAGTATCTGGATTATTAACATCCGTTCCATAAGCAGATTCTAACTTGTCAGGGATTCCATCATTATCCAAGTCAGATTGGTATAAGAAAGCATTGGCATATGAACCCGCTAATGCCTTACCATCATTGACATTATTTTTTGAATCTAAATAATCTGCCGTTATCCAAGACTCAAAGGTCATATCCGCTTTATTAGCTAACAAATCGGAGATAGCCATCAAACCAGCCGCATCATTGTATTCATCTTTCAACGTATATTGAATAGTATAAGCCCGTGTTTGACCTAATGTTCCCCAAAATACATTATCATTTAAAGTGTTTCGTGCTGATTTCAGCTGAGTAGTAGTTTGATTATTTAAAATACTAATCGCTGGTGTGTTAGCAGTATCCACCACTCCATCTGAACCGACTACTAACTTGATTGGATTGGTCGGGTAACTAGTGGTATTAACTGGACCAATATTTCCTGAGTAATCAGAATTATATAAATAAACCCGATCTAAATCAATAAATGGAATTAACTCGGTTGGAATTAATTCATGAATATTTAAAACCCAGTTATAATCTGATTCCAAGAAGTTCTCATCAGGTTTAAAGATATGGGTCGATTTAATTGAGGTACCGTCCAATACAGTAGGAACAGCCGTCCCCTTATAGGAATTTGAGATACCCGCTTGATCTTGTGGGACTAAGTTTACTTTGTTGGTCATCCGCCCATTGGTAAATTTACTTGCGAAACTAGCTGCATCGGTCACAGCGGTAGTGCTCGAAATATATGAGTTGTCATAACTCGTCATCATCAGTTGATTGTTCGTATTCACTAAGAATGATTGCAAACCGTAGTTGCCAGTTAAGCCTAGGCTATCTAGTGTCGCCCCATTTTTCAAAGTGATTGTAATCGTGTCATTCTGAACAGAACCTAATGGTCCTAATTGCATGCTAGCTAAATCTAATGACCAGTATTTTCCACCTTCAAAAGTTTGGAAGTACTTAGCTGTGCCTGTCCCATCATTTCTGAAACTTAAACTCGCAATATTACTGAAAAAATCTTGATCAGCAAATTCTACAACATATTTACCTGCCAGAGTACTATAATTCGTATTTGGTGTTGTAGCGGCGAATGTATCGAAAAATGAGGTCAAAGTCATGGTAATTGTATTGCTAGTCCCAGATCCTCTGGCTGGTTCTTCCAATCCCATATAGCGGATTCCTGAAGCATTATAAACCACGCCACTCAGTTGGGGGATGGTTGAAGATTCGAGGGTTGACCCTGTTGCTGCCATAGGCTCAGTGACTGCCATCGCAAACAACATAGTATCAGAAATTTCATTTGGGTTAATTCCTAACGATTTTAATTGAGCGTCACTTAAATCATTGGGATTGACCAAGACAACACCTGAATCAGGGACAGTCTCACTGGTACCGTCATTATAGTTAATAACCAAATTCCCGGTTGCTGGATCAGTATCTAAGACAGGAAGGTCCGCAATAACCTTTTCCGAAACTAAACCATTATCAATTGCAATAGAATTTAAATCATTTTCTGTCGTTGTTGGAATGACTTCATGAGCTGTTTCAGTACTTAAAGTAGACTGAGGGCTTACCGTTTCAGTTGTATTCAAATCCTGGCTAGTCTCACTCATCGAATTTTTCAAGCTTTGTGATATAGATTCAGAACTACTGATCGATTCGCTCGTTTCTGTCGATAAAGATAAACTTAATTGTTCAGACTGACTTTCCGAGATTGACTCAGACAAACTCAGGGACTCAGATTCACTCATTGATTCAGAAATTAAGGTTGATTCTGATTCAGAGATAGAATTTGATAAAGCTTGTTCGCTGAGTTCTTGACTAATAGAAGCAGAAGTAGACTCAAGGTTCTCAGTACTTTCAACGGTGGTCAATTCTTGACTTTGACTCGTAGTTTCGGTCAAACTCGGTTGAGAGATCGCCACTGAAGTTTCTTCAGCTAAGAATTCTTGATCAACTTCTTGTGCATAGGTTAAATTATTATCTAAAAAAATACCTCCAGATAAAGCACCAAAAGAGAGAGCGCCTTTTAGAGCGTTCTTGACGATGTGATGATTTTCATCGACGGCTTCATCTGAGGTATCTACAGATTCAATATTTAAAAAACCAAGACGGGTTAACCCGATTCTTATCCACCTATTTCCAATTTTACGCATCTTAAAACGAGTCAACCTAAATGACTCAAATCTTTCTTTTCTCATATTCTACCCTCTTCTTCAATTTTTAGACATAAATAATGACAACTTGAACTCATTATAGGAAATAAATCCACGACAATCAACATTTAAAAGCTTTGATTTCTAAATTTTCAAAAATTATTTTGCGAAATTTACAACATTCATTGAGAGGAAGGGGTAGGTGAAATTTTGCTAAAGGCAATATATTTTCATCACGCTCAGCTTTGGCTTTCTAAAATAAATAAGACGATTGAATCACTTCAATCGCCTTCCATAGTTTCACCAACAGTCTTTGACAAAGAGCCCAAAATAGTTCCTTTTCTGTCCCTTATGAGCTAAAAAATATAAAAGATACAACAAAAAATACGACAAGCTATCAAGCCTGTCGCATCAATTTTTAATCATTACATTTTCACAACATTAGCTGCTTGTGGGCCACGTTGGCCTTCTTCAATATCAAAAGAAACAGCTTGTCCTTCTTCTAAAGTTTTGAAGCCTTCGCTTTGAATTGCAGAAAAATGTACAAATACATCTTCTTCACCATCGCGTTCAATAAAGCCAAAACCTTTATCAGCGTTAAACCATTTAACTTTTCCTTCTGCCATGTAACATACCTCCCCATACCAAAAATTTATTTCTGTCCCGGTACGAAAAGAATGTTACAGATCACTCTAAACAAAATGTCCTACCTGATTACAAAAACATAAGTTTATATTAGCATAAATCTGACAAAATACAAGTTAAAGCCCTATTATTCAAAAATATTTGTTTCTTCTCGCAAACTCAAATAGCGTTCTTGGCCAATAATAATATGATCCAAGATTTCAATTCCCATGATTTCACCACAGACAATCAAGCGTCGGGTAAAATCTAAATCAGCTTGCGAGGGTTCAACATCGCCGGAGGGGTGGTTATGGGCAATGATGATACGAGCAGTGGGAAACTTCACCGCTTCTTTAAATATTTCGCGTGGATGAGCCACACTGGAGTTGACAGTGCCCATAAAGATGGTTTTCTTCTTAATGATTTCATTCTTGGAATTCAAAAAAAGAGTCAATAGATGCTCTTGATGAAGTTGGGCCATCTCTTTGACTAACCATTGCCCTGCGATTTCAGTTGACATCATGGTCCCCAGCTTGGGTTGGGTGGCCATACTCATCCGATAACCGAATTCAATCGCCGCTTTAATTTCAATCGCCTTAATTGGGCCGACGCCCTTCACTGCTTGTAATTCATCAATCGAGGCTTGCTGTAAACTCGCCCCCGTCTCAAAATGACAGAGAATCTGAGTCGCTAAATCCAGAACATTACATTGTTTAGTTCCCGTTCTTAATAGAATTGCCAACAATTCATAATCAGCCAGGGCTTTCTCGCCATAATTTAGTAGTCGTTCGCGAGGTTGTCCATTAGTTGGCAGTGAAGCAATCTTAGAATTCATAATTTCTCCTCCCATCCTATCTTAGATAAGAGAATGGGAGGAGAAATCCGCTTAACGATTCTGATTTACAATAAATTCTCGCGCATCAGAAACAAAATATAAAGAACCGGTTAAGAGTAAAAGATGCTTAGCTTCAGCCGGTCGCCCTAAATAGTCTGACAAATAGGCTTGCCAATCAACCAACTTAGGGAAAGTATCCAGCTCATGCTGTTCTATTTCTTGATAGTCTTGGGCAGTCATGGCTTTTTCATGACCAAATTCGGTTAAGAAAATATCCCGAGCCGGGAAATTAATTAACAAAGGTAACTGCTCAGCCTGATTCTTAGTCGAAAGACCTGCATAAATGATCGTGTAATCGTAATCGGCAAAATACTCATCCATTGTTTGGCGCAAAGCATTCAAACCTGCTGTATTATGGGCGCCATCGATGTAAACCAGTGGATTTTGATGGACTTTCTCCATTCTGGCCAGCCATTGAGTCGTTTCGAGACGATGGCTTGCTGCTATCCAATCAATGTTCTGACCTTGAATCTGATCCATCCACAGACTAAAAGCCTGGAGAGCAACGGCTGCATTATCGACTTGATGATACCCTAGCATTTGAATATGAAAGTTCTCTCGGTAAGAATCATTAGCCCAGGTAAAACGACTGCCCAATTCTTGGACATTCTCAAGTTTTTCAATCTGGTAATCGTGATCAAAGGCCGAGAGCACTGCTTCTTCTTTTTTGACCTTTTGCTTAATAATTTGCAACAAGTCTGGTGCAATTCGCCCCGTTACTACTTGAGCATGGTCTTTAATAATGCCAGCTTTCTCATAAGCGACATTCTCAATCTTATCTCCGAATTTATCAGCATGATCTAAGCCAATGGTCGTGATTACCGCTAGCTGGCCGTCAAAATGAATGGTTGCATCTGTATAACCACCAATTCCCACTTCAATCAGACAAACATCTGGCTGTTTCTTGGCAAAGTAATAGGCTGCCATCACCGTATACAATTCAAAGAACACTAATCGACCAAAAGGAGTACTGGCCATATATTCATTGACTTCGACCATTTTATTTAGGACCTCAACTAATTCTTCATCTGAAATATTCTGTCCGTTATAAGAGATGCGTTCATTAAATTTCATGATATGAGGCGAAGTATAAGTGGCCACTTTCAACCCCTGACTTTGTAATAAATCTCTTAAGAAGGCAGTGGTCGATCCTTTACCATTGGTTCCTGTGATATGGATAACGGGTAACCCTTGATGGGGGTTTCCTAGGTAGTTGAGGGCATGGCCAACTTTCTCTACCGAGATTGCTTCAGCCGATTTATGTTGATCATTCATCCAGGCTAAAGCCTGTTCAATCGTTTGAAATTTCATCGAAGGACTCCTTTATTACAAAACGGTTCTCAGAATTGAGCCGACATTGTAAAGTTATTCTATAATTGTTTTAATTGTTCAATTTGATTACGAACAGTCTGCAATTGTTTCTGGTAGCTGGCGCCTTTTTCTTTTTCTTGGTTGACAATGTCTGCGGGGGCTTTGCTAACAAAATTATGATTGCTTAATTTCTTTTCTACACGTTGGACTTCTTGAGCCAACTTATCTGCTTCATTCTCTAAACGTTTAATTTCATCTTCTACTTTAATTAAGCCCAACAGAGGCATCATCACTTTAACATGAGGCGTCGTTTGGGTCACGACTTGTTCTGGTGTTTCTAGGTTTTGACCTATCTGCAAGCTACCTGGATGACAGAAGCGTTCCAAATAAGCTGCATTTTCTTTGAGCATGGTTTCAATCTGTGGATTCGTCACTTCTAAGTAGAGATCGACCGCCTTGGCCATTCCCGTGTTCATTTCATTACGGATAGTCCGAACAGCTTTAATCACATCGATTAAGACTTCCATGGCGGCTTCCGCTTGAGGATTGCGATAGTTATCATTAACCGTTGGGTATTCTGCCACCACAATCGATTGACCTTCTTCAGCGATTTGTTGCCAGATTTCTTCGCTGACAAATGGCATCACCGGATGCAATAAACGTTGGAACTGATCCAAGACATAGACCAAGATTGACTGAGTACTTTGATTGTCTTTATCTTGTTGTAAGCTTTCCTTAGTCATTTCAATATACCAGTCACAATAATCATTCCAGATAAAGTGATAGAGAATTCGACCTGCTTCACCAAATTCAAATTGATTGAAGAGACGCGTCACTTGATCGATGGTCTCTTGTAAGCGTGATAGAATCCACTGGTCAGCTAAGGTCAGATCTGAACCAATATTTATTTGATCCAGGGTCATGCCATCCACATTCATTAACACATAGCGACTGGCATTCCAGATCTTATTAATAAAATTCCAAGCGGCAGCCATTTTCTCTTCGGAGTAGCGAACATCTTGGCCTGGGGTTGAGCCATTAGCTAAGAACCAACGCAAAGCATCAACTCCATATTGGTCGATAACATCCATTGGATCGATGCCATTACCTAGAGATTTGGACATCTTCCGCCCATCTTCAGCGCGAATCAAACCATGAAGTAAGACATTCTCAAAAGGTCTTTCACCGGTAAACTCTAATGACTGAAAGATCATCCGTGATACCCAGAACGTTAAGATATCGTAGCCAGTCACTAAGGCATTGGTCGGGAAATAACGTTGGTAGTCTTCCGTCTTCTCTGGCCAGCCCATCGTGGTAAAAGGCCATAAAGCAGATGAAAACCAAGTATCTAAGACATCGGGATCTCGTTGCCAATTCTCTTCATCAGCCGGAGCTTCTAGACCCACATAGACTTGACCGCTCTCTTTATGATACCAAGCCGGAATCTGATGTCCCCACCAAAGTTGGCGCGAGATCACCCAATCGTGGATATTCTCCATCCAAGTTAAGAAAGTTTGATTAAAGCGAGCTGGGTAGAATTTCACGGCCTTGTCGGTCGCTTGATTTTCAATGGCTGCTTTCGCCAATGGTCCCATCTTTACAAACCATTGGGTGGAAAGATAAGGTTCAACGACAGCATCAGACCGTTCAGAGTGCCCCACGGAGTGAACCATCTCTTCGATTTTTATCAGGTATCCAGCTGCTTGTAAATCTTTAACGATTGCCTTACGAGCTTGGAAACGATCTAAACCAGCATATTTACCCCCATTTTCATTAATGGTTGCTGACTTATCCATCACATTAATCCGGGGAAGATTGTGACGGTTCCCCACTTCAAAGTCATTTGGATCATGGGCCGGGGTGATCTTAACCACACCCGTTCCAAATTCCATATCAACATATGGATCCGCAATCACTGGAATTTCACGATTAACTAAAGGAAGAATTACTTTCTTTCCAATTAAATGTTGGTAACGAACATCACTTGGATGAACTGCAATTGCTGTATCGCCTAACATGGTTTCAGGACGGGTCGTCGCGATCTCTACCCGCTCATCGGAGCCCACTACTGGGTAAGCGATATGATAGAAGGCTCCTGGATCGTCTTTATGGATGACCTCGATATCCGACAGAGCGGTCTGAGCAACGGGATCCCAATTAATAATGTATTCACCCCGATAGATGAGACCTTTCTCATAGAGGTCAACAAAGACCTTGTTAACCGCTTTGTTTAAGCCTTCATCGAGAGTAAATCGTTCCCGATCATAATCGACTGAAATTCCCATCTTGGCCCATTGTTGACGGATTGTCTGGGCATAGTCTTCTTTCCATTGCCAAACTTGATACAGAAAGGCTTCACGTCCTAATTCGTGACGGCTGATTCCTTCTTCCACCCGTAATTTCTCTTCAACCTTAGCTTGGGTGGCAATACCCGCATGATCCATCCCAGGCAACCACAAGGTATCATAGCCTTGCATGCGTTTCTGACGGATGATCATATCTTGCAGAGTCACGTCCCAAGCATGACCTAGATGTAATTTCCCGGTTACATTTGGAGGTGGAATAACAATTGAATAAGGTTCAGCATCTGGATCTTGACTCGGCTTAAAGACACCTTGGTCCAACCATGTCTGATACCTACCTTTTTCAACCAACTGGGGCTCATATTTTGTTGACATTTCTTTCATAATGACCAATTCCTTTCTAAATAAAAAATCCTAAGCAATTGCTTAGGACGAAATTTTCCGTGGTACCACCTAAATTAAATAGTATAAACTATTCACTCTCTAAGTCTTAACGAACTTCTCCGTGATCAACTACTCTGCTTTCACTGATCAAGCTCCAAGCTACTTTCGCTAGAGTTGAAGGCTTTCAGCCAATGACCTTCTCTCTTAGAGTTCTAGCTACTTCTCTTTTCATCGCTTCATATTCGACAAAATTCTATCAAATAAAAGCCGGGATAGCAAGTTGTCCCAGCAATCCTCTGTAAATTTTATAAATCTGATCAACAGGATTTTCTTTCTAGGTCATCATTTACTTAAATAAGGATGACCTTCTATATAATAACGCAAGGGTTTGTGAGTCCACTCCCCTTTGTTAGGGATGCCTATGCGAGGGCCAACTCCCAGCTTGGCATAAGATAATCGTTGTGAGAAATCGATGCGTAAACCCGGACCTTGAACCGACTGACCATAATAGGACATATTAATCCCTAAGGCTTGACTTAATTTTGCTGGCCCATTGCTTATCAATATTCCCGACTTTCCTCGTCGTTGAGCCATTAAATCCCGACCTTGATAGGGTTCAAGTGCCCGAATCATAACGCCAGTTCCTTGTCCCGGATAGCCAGACACCACATTGATTAGAATATGCCCCCGCATTTGATACAAATAAAAGACGCCCAAACCTTGATAGAGGGCTGACAGTCGCGGAGTTTGCTTTCTTTGATAACTATGACTGGCTTGATCCTCAAAGCCTAGATAGGCTTCGGTTTCCACAATCCAACCCGAACACCTTCCTTCGTCTGACTCATGAACCAGCAGACAGCCTATCAAGTTCTGGGCCAGTTCAGTCGTTGGTGTGTCCCGATTGAACCAGTCGGGAATCATAATTCCACCTGACTAAAAACATGGGAAATACTATCTTCAAAGACTAAAGCACCAGGATAAGTGACTTGTAGAGGCGATTTATTAATAATCACCATCTGATCTCCTTGAAAGTAATTAATAAAACTCGCTGCCGGATACACTACTAAAGACGTCCCAGCTACAATTAACAGATCAGCTGAACGAATCGCATCAATCGCTTGCATAATGGTCTGCTGGTCTAAAGGCTCTTCATACATTACAATATTGGGCCGAACAATACCGCCATCTTCGGGACAACGTGGTATCCCCGCTTCATCTCTTTGCAGTTGATCGACTAAATAATGTCTACCACAAGTTAAACAATAATTGTCATAGACACTTCCGTGAAGTTCATAGACCTTACTAGAGCCAGCCAGTTGATGTAAGCCGTCAATATTCTGAGTAACGACACTGACATCCTTGCCCATTTTTTCTAATTCTACTAGAAAAGTGTGGGCCAGATTAGGTTGAGCTAAAGGATAGACCAATTTATCAAAATGAAAATCAAAATAAACTGCTGGAAAGTGCTTAAAGAAACTATGCGAAATAATTTGTTCTGGACGATACTGGTTTCCCGTTTCTTGCATAAAGATACCATCCGCCGAACGAAAATCGGGAATGCCACTTTCCGTAGAAACACCGGCGCCGCCGAAAAAAACAATCCGTTGACTTTGCTTCAAGGCATCGGTTAAGGCCTCAATTTGCTCCGACATTCAATCATCTCCTTAATGACATTATATCAAAATTAAACCGTTTGCACTTTTTTATCGGACATGGGTCTAGTATAATGACTTAGAATAGATAAATGGAGGTCATTATGACAAGTCAAGCCGAAGAAACTCAGATTGCCGCTAAAAAATTTGCCGAAAACATTCGCGATCTCGCACAATTCCGCCAAATTTATTCAGCCGCGCTTAATGAGATTCATACCAAATTTCTCAACTTGGATCAAGAGTTCAAGGTTACCTATGAACATAATCCCATTCATCATATTGAGAAACGTTTAAAATCTTTAGACAGTCTGATTGAAAAGATGGATCGTTTAAACCTTCCTATTACTTTGCAGGACGCTCAGAATCATATTCATGATATTGCGGGTGTTCGGGTCATCTGTAATTATTTGGAAGATTTATATACCATGGAGCGATTACTACTAAGCCAGAACGACGTGCAGATTATCCAGCGTGAAGATTATATCAAAGAGCCCAAAGCCTCTGGCTATCGCAGTCTCCATGTAATTGTTACTATTCCAGTCTATCTTTCCCGTGGCGCCTTACAAGTTCCCGTAGAAATCCAATTCCGAACAGTCGCCATGGATATGTGGGCCAGTCTTGAACATGAATTAAAATACAAAGCGAAGCATAAACATACCCTTTCAGATGATAACCTGAGTAAACTCCTAGATTGCTCTGAGCAATTAAATCAAATTGAACGTAAAATGCAAGACATCCATAAGGAAGTCATGCCCCCGCTGACCCTTCGAGGAGAAATCTAAATTGAAATGTTTACTCTGCCAGCATGCCTGTCAATTATTTAACCAGAACCCTTTTGGTCATTTCTGGTCCTGCCCGCATTGTCGGGCTATTTGTCGTGATCCAAAGGAATTTCTTAGCCAACAAGCTGAACGTCATCGTTACCTACTCCATCAAAACGCGCTCGACAATCCAGGCTATCAGCAATATTTCGTCAGTATCATCGATCAGGCCATCTCGCCCTTCTTTTCTCTAGGTCGAGATAGCCTCGGACTAGATTATGGATCGGGGCCCCAGCCAGTATTAGCTCAAGTGATGGATAAATACTATCAGCAAAAGGTGGTTAATTTTGATCCTTATTTTGCTACGGATACTAGCTTACTCCAGGATCAAGCTTATCAACTGATTAGCTGCATTGAAGTTGCAGAGCATTTTCACCTGCCCGCTTCTGAATTTAGACAGCTCCACCGACTTCTAAGCCCCAAGGGGATATTATGCCTGTGTACTCACTTTGCCCCTCAAGAACGAAAGGATTTTGAACAATGGTGGTATATGCATGACCCCAGTCATGTCATCTTCTATGCTCTACCTACATTTACCTATATCGCCAAGCAGTTTGGCTTTAAGATTCTAGCCACCGATTCTAAAAGCTGGATAACTTTAAAGAAGATAGCTTAATCTTCGCTGATGGTGGCTTGGATACTTTGACAGGCTTGTACTGCTTTCATTCCGCCTTCAATCACAACCGGTTGCATTCCTGCCCGCGCTAATAAAGAGGCCGCTGTAGTCGCTCGGTTTCCTGAACCACAGAGCAAATATTGCTTATCTTCATGATTTAATTGATTAATTTGTGATTTTAGCTGGGCTAGTGGAATCGAAAGTAAATTTTTCTTTGGCGCTGGCCGAGTTATTTCAGCCTGTTGACGGACATCGATTAATTGATAAGCGGTGTGATTGATTGCTAAGAAATCTTCGGCAGGGATGGAAGCTACGCTCTGGAGCATGTCAGACGGGAAAGCAGCAAACTCAATAAAACCTATGGATGAATAACCTTCAGAAATATCTTCAATGGTTTGGATTAAACTGGAATCTGTTTGGTCAATGATCCAAATAATCGCCTCATCTCTATTTAGAACCCCTTCAGCATAATTACTAAAATTATTCAGGGTCAAATTGATGGAACCTGGAACAAAGGCTTGACGAAATTGACTGGCTTGACGTATATCAACGAGCTGATAAGGTTGATCAGCTGTTAAAGTTTGATAGGAAAGTTTATTCATGTTTTACTCCTCATCTTGGTTTACAAATTTCTCTGATTTTTCTTACTTATAGCTTATATCGCTAAATTTCTAAAAGCAAGACTCAACTTAACAATACCAATCATATTCATTGCTCATCTTAGCCCTTTCGCTTATGATTAAGAAAATAAAAAATATTTGGGAGGAAGGCTATGATTGATCAGCTTAGAAAGTATTTCCTATGCTTGCTACTTATCTTTATAATGATTCCCTCAGTCCAAGCTCAAGAAAGTGACCCCGATTTAGCCGATATTCTGGAAAAGACGCTAGAAAGTTATCAAGATTTAGAAAATATTCAATTTCAAATGAACTTATCTTTCACTAAAGAAGGTACCGAGAATCTCGAGGAAAGTTTCGAAGCTCAACTTCCTTTGGAATTGCAAGTACAACCCGATTTTGCCCTCAAAGCCAAATTAAAGATCTCACCCATCAAAGATTTAGGAATCGAGGAGAATGCTTTTGCAGAAGCGTTTTTCATTCAAAATAAATTCGGTTTACGCTACACTTATTTAGATCCCGAAGTAAACGCTGATCCTTGGATTGAATCCTATATCGGCCAAGATATCGAGTTCACGGACTTTGTTCAGATGTTGGAAGAAGAATGGTTTCCCTATATTGCCCAGCAAGGTCAACGGATGGTCGCTTTAGCTAGAGATCCCGAACTGATTAAGAATTTCACTATGGGTCAGACAGACCAAGATTATCAAATTTCATGGAAACTTAACTATACACCAGATCAATGGTGGGCCATCTATCAAGCCTTATACAAAGAAGCTACATCTCAAGGAATGGATCCAGAGGATCTACTATTATCTAAGGATGAAGTCGAAGATTATGCTCGTCTGATCAATGAAGCCAATATTCAGATCCATTTCCTAGTTGACAAGGAAACTCATAGCTTTAATTCCATCACCATACATGGTCAAAATACACTTGAGAACACATCGGACCAAGAAGAATTGTCTGTCTCTTTTGATCAAATAAAACACAACCAAGATCTTAATTTTGAAATCCCCAAGGACTTTAAAAACCAAACCCCTTCTTATGAAGAATAATCAGACAAAATGATAGCCAATCCGATTAGACTTTAGTGCTGGTTCGGATTGGCTTTGATTAATTATTTTAATATATATTCGGTGTAGATGTCCGTTTCAGGATCTAAGCGGATAGCGATGGAAAGACGATCTTCACGTGACTTAAAGAGAAAGGCCTGGGCTTCAGGGAAGTTACTATCTTCAGTTGGATTCCATTCGATTTGTTGACTTACCTTAATCACTTTAACCCGCGAACAATAAGCTGATTTTAATTTAATTTCTTGTTCATTTTGTGCCTGGATACTTACTAATCCTTGGCTAATTTCATCATCTTGGCTCCGAAAGATAATTTCATTCGCTTGAGGATCTAGATAGATTTCACTGGGCCGAGTCACTACGTGACTGATAAAGGTCAGCGGTTGTTCTAGTGAGTCTGCAGATATAGTTTGACCTGAAACTTTTGTATTGGCTGAGATAAATACGGCCACCATGACCATAATAAGCCCTAGACCCTTTAAGAATTTATGTTTTTTCATCATTCTCCCACCCTCCTTTCAATCTATATTAAGGCTTTGAATCCATCAGACGTAATTCACCCTAATTAATAACAATATTGCCATTCTCGCGCAGCAGAATTTCGACCGGACGCTCTTGTGATGAGAATTGATGAGGGGATAACACTTGAGCATAGGCGCCGGCATTGGTAATCATTAATACATCACCGATTTCCAAACGTTCTAGCTCAATCTGCTCGGCAATCAGATCGGTTCCGGTGCACAAATTACCGACCAGATTAACTCGTTCTTTGGTTCTTGAATCGCCTAAAGGAATAAAATCAAAGGCATCGATTTTGGTATATAGGGGTTCACTGGCCATCGGTTGTTCATCTTGGCTGTATTTATCGACAAGCTGGGCTAGTGAAGGCCGAATGAAACCATTCAACGTATTCTTTAAAATCAGAAAGGTCTGACCCTGAGATAACTTACGATCCATTACCCGACTGGCATAATAACCATGGTTCCCTACTAGATAACGTCCCACTTCGATAATTAGGTTGACATCAGGAAAGTCCTTTTTAAAGTCCTTCATGGCTGGCTGAAGTCCTTGTTTTAATTGATCTAAATCAAGTCTTGAATCTTGACTACTATAAGGAATGCCGATGCCTGATCCCATATTTAAATAGGTCAAATCCATTCCCGTGTGTTCTTGAATGCGCCGAGCTAATTTAAATAAATTCTGATAATAAGTTAATAGCACTTCAGCTTGCAGTTCTTGGCTACGCAAATGGATATGCAGACCCACAATCTCGACTTGATTTAATCTCTCATTCTGAGCAAAATCAATAAATTGATCTTCATCAATCCCAAATTTCGATGCTGTCCCAGGCCCACCCTCAAATGAGAAGGCCGGGTTAATCCGTACGCCAATCTTTACTTCCTGTTCTAAATCTAGGGCAATCTGCTCAATCCGGCGAACCTCGCCTAAACTATCAGCAATAATCATTGACTTGTCCAGAGCAGCGATAATTTCATTGTCAGATTTACCCGGAGCTGAATAATAAATCTGATCGGGCTTTAACCCTAATCTTTGTGCCCGATATACTTCTTGTAAACTGGCCGCATCGGCTCCATATCCCTGCCGGAATATGGTCTGATTGACATCCATATTGGCGTTACATTTCATTGAGTACAAGAAAGAAATTTCAGGAAAAGTGACCTGTAACTGATTGGCAGCCTGAATAATTCCTGCTTCATCATACAGATAGAAACTTTCAAAATCCTGGCTCAATGCTTTAATCTTCTGCTGAATCTCCATAATCTACCTCCTAATATGACTTAGTTTAATTATAAGTCAAGGTGGCTGAATCTGCTAACAATTTGGGTAAATGAATCAAGGCACAAAAAAGCTGGCCTTTTTAAGCCAGCTTGAGTAATTATTCTTTAATTTGGTCGGCCACCGTAAGGACCGGTTCATAGTCGGGTTCTTCCGCAATTTCAGGGACATATTGAGCATAAACAATATGTAATTCAGGGTCGACGACAAAGACTGATCGCGTTAAGACAGTTTTGCCACCTAAATCAATTTCAATCCCCATGGCTTGACCGAATTCTTGATTGGTATCAGATAAACTAGCCACATTCAATTGATTATCGCGATTCCATTGGTTAAATTCATCAACCGAATTTCGACTAGCTGTGATAAATTGATACCCTTTATCTTTCGTCGCATCTTGAAAATGTTTCGTCTGCAATTCGCAGGTACGAGTTAATACATCTGGAACGACACTTAATACAGTGACTTTACCTTTTAGCAAATCATGTAGGCTAACTAATTCGCCTTGTCCATTCTTCATTTGTACGTCTGGAATTTGTTCTCCTACTTGAACTGGATTTCCTTGAATTTCAATGGGTTTCCCTTTAAAAGTTACTTGCATTCAAATCATCCTTTCCTTCTTCATAACTTAATTATCAGATAATCTAAGTCGTTTTGCAATATATCTGATTTTAATTATATTAAAGCAGGTCAGAAAATTCTTGCTGTTCTTTTAAGAGGTATGCTGGATCAATCACTGTGGTTTGGACATTGGCCAAAGCCTCTTCAATTAAAGATTCCAAATCTAACTTAGCTTCTTGGTCTTCGATGACTGCTAATTTGGGCTTGGTATGAGGAGAACGAGGCGCAAAGACTGTACAACAATCCTCGTAAGGTTGATTGGACAAGTCATAAGTGCCGATTTCTTCGGCTAATTTAATGATATCATTCTTATCGGTTGCAATCAGCGGTCTTAAGATCGGTGTGGAAGTCACTTCATTAATCACCTGCATACTGGTTAAGGTTTGCGAAGCCACTTGACCTAAGGACTCCCCATTAATGATGGCCTGACCTTTTTGTTGATGCATCAATGCTTCAGTAATTCTCAACATGATCCGTCGCATGACCGTCATGGATTCATTCTCATGGACCTGATCACGGATAGCCTCTTGAATCCGAGCAAAAGGAACCGCATGGAAAGTAATCGGCATGGCATATTTACTTAACTGGGCCGTTAATTTCTTAGCTTTCTCTAAAGCTTGGGGACTGGTATAAGGTGGACTGGAGAAATGAACCATCTCAAGTTCCATCCCCCGTCGGATCATCAAGTAGCCCGCAATCGGCGAGTCAAAACCGCCTGATAACATCAACATTCCTTTGCCACTAGATCCATAAGGCAATCCTTGCACCCCTTGATAAGAATCTAGACTTAAATAGGCATAATCGCCCTGATGAATGGAGACCGTCAAAACATAGTCGGGATGATTCAAAGAAACATTGAGTTCTGCAAAATGATCATCTAAATCTCCACCAACAATCCGCTGAATATCATAGCTATCATAAGCAAAGGTCTTATCAGATCGCTTGGCCACTACTTTAAAAGAATCCCCCTCTTTGAGATTCAAGGCTTGGAAAAGCTGGCGAGCTTGGTCTTTAATTGCTTCTATATCTTTGGCAACCTGATATGAGGGTTCAAAGCGAGTAATGCCAGGAATCTTCTTCAAAATCTCAATCATGGTTTGATAGCTTTCTTCTTCCCACTCAATATGCATAAAGTCATACCAAGGTTTGATTTTGATCGGGCCTATTAAGTCTTTGGTCTGATAGCGAATATGGTCGGCCAGTCTCTGTTGGAACAACTTGCGATTTCGTCCCTTTGTTGAGAGCTCTCCATAGTGAACAACAATACGTTTCATAGGACATCCTTTCTAGGCTTGGAATGCTTGACTAATCTTAGGTATTTGGCCAAGTACATAGTTCAGTTCGTCTTCAGTGGTATATTGTGACATACTCAGTCGAACAGCGGAATTCGAAATCTCAGCCGGTACTCCCATTGCCGTTAAACTGGCGTGGGCTCGGTGTTGGCGACTGGAACAGGCACTGGTTGTTGAAATAAATATATCAGCCTGTTCAAAGGCATGGAGAAGCACTTCACCAGGAATCGGTGGCAGAGCCGCACAGATGATATGCGGACTAGCTTGCTCTTTAGCAAAAACGTGCCAGCCACACGTTTCGAATTGTTCAATTATTTGTTGGCGAAAGTTGCTCAACTTTGCTTGCGTTTGATGTTGCCGTTCTGCCGCCAAGCGCAAAGCTTTAGCCGTAGCTACAATCCCCGCTAAATTCTCGGTACCAGAACGCAGTGATCTTTCTTGGCCACCTCCATAAATCATCGGTTGAGAGGCCACCCGTTGTCTCTTAGCAAAGATACCTACCCCACGAACAGCATAGAATTTATGACTGGATAAAGACAAGCAATCAATTCTTGGATGGTGTAAATCATTCAGGCAAGCTGTTACGGCTTGAACTGCATCAACATGCCAGATGATTTGTGGATATTTATTCAATATTTGACCAATCTTGGTTAAAGGCTGTCGACTACCTACTTCATTATTGACTGCCATTGTCGACACCGCTAGTACATGCTCGTCTTTCAAAGCCTCTTCCAAAGCGATTAAATCAATTTGGCCTTGGTCATCGACTGGAATGAGTTCGAATTGACAAGCAAAATTCGATAAGATATCCAGTTGTCTCAACATCGAAGGGTGTTCTATCGCCGATATTAAGACTTTGGCTTGATTCTTCGAACGGCGCTCTTTCAAAGCCGGCACTACCGCTCTTAAGAACCAATTATTGGCCTCACTTCCCGAAGCAGTGAAGTAAATCTCATCTTCCTTAAAAGCCAAAATATCCGCAATTTGTTGCCGGGCTTGATTTAATAAAGCCTTGGCCTCTTCACCTAAACGATGGGCACTGGAAGGATTGGCGAAATATCTTTCAGCCACCTTTTGATAAGTCGTCAAGACTTCCTCTAAGGGTTGGGTGGTGGCGCTATTATCAAAATAATACATAGAGTTCCCCCTTATCAAATTAACAATCAAAAAGAATAAAACGAATCATAAGTCGATGACCTACGATCCGTTTTTCGGTTAAATCTACAGACGGCTTTGTTTCTCTTGGTGATACATGCGACGGACTTGAGTTGGTCCATCTGGATCCACCCGCCGAAGAACTTTCTCAATTACATTTAAAGCTTCTGGATATCTAAATTCATCATAGAAATAATGTTCAGCATCACGAATGGCCCGATCCATTTCCGGCACATCATAGCGGAAACGATTGGAATGTTGAATCATGTATTCCGTAAGAGCAGAAGCATCGACAATTTGCTCAGTCGTTTCTTCCAACTCGCTCAGATCGTTCTCTAATTTGTCAGCAATCTGTTCAATCTCATTCATATCAATTCGAACCCGATTCAACTGCTGAGAGAGAAATTCAATTTGGTCTGTCACATTATAGAATTTACTATAGTACGATTCTGGTAAACCAGGCAGGTGTTGCTTTTCAAGTCGGCGCTTCATATTACGCATATCCAGCTCATATAAATCGAGATTAGATTTAGCTTCTTTCTCGCGTTTATTTAATTCTCCTAGACGGGCGATAATGGCTTGTTGTTTTTCATCAATGTCGCTAAGTCTTTGACCAATTTTGCGGATCATTTCAGCGACATTGGAATAAACGGCATCTCTTTCAACCAGTGAATTATCTAGGTCTATATACTTGCGATGCTCGGCAGAAATTTGATCGGTGAGTTCATTGATTTGATCCACTTCATTCTCATGTAATAAGTAAGATTGAGCGATACGATCCACCTCGATGCCTGCATAACGATTGTGTTCCATCACAGCTTCAATCTGTGCTTTAAGTTGGTTCAAATGTTTATTCACATAGTCCTTGGCCTGAATTTCTGACTCTAAGTATTCATACAAAGCATTGATTTCACGTTGAGATTTATCCATCAGGATTTGGGCATCGGCTAAATCGGCATTCTTTATTTCTGATTTGGCTTCATTTAATTTCTCACGAATTTCGTCAATATCTTCGATGACATGATGATTCTCAAAGTTGAAATGTTGGTCTAGCATTTGTTGATAGCCATCTTTTAAATCATCTAAGGCATCTTCGTAATCATCTTTAATCTTTTCGTACATTTTCGGTATTTTTTCCAAAATGTCTTCTAAAGTCGAAATTTCTGTTTCAATTTGATCCAACATGGCTTCGGCTTCGATATGGTCCCCTTCCGTGGTCACTTCATTATAACGAGTGAAGTTGAGTTCCATATATTGTAAGTTTTTCTCCAATGTTTCAATAGCTGGTCCATAATCAAAACTATGGTTCATCACATTCTTACGTGCTTTATTGTATCGATCTAAGAAACCTTCATGACGTTCATGGTTGGTTTCTGGTAGTTCGAGTAAGGCAGTCAGCTCTTCATGAAGCTCGTAGACCGCGCTTTCTGTTTCATCGAGCATTTCGCGAGCCTCATCTAGGGCTCTCTTAGCTCGACCAAGATTCATCTGCTCGGTATATTGCTCTGCGCCTACCAAAGCAGCTTCAATCTCAGTAAATTTGAAATTAGTCATCGTTTGCCAAGAAGCCACCAAACTTTCATACTTACGTTTGGTTTGACCAGCAAGATCCATATTCTTGAGGGTGAAAAGCTGATCTGCCACAGAGACACTCATCATGGCTTCTTTACGTTCTTCTAATTCAGTAATTTCTTTGTTCCGTTGTGTTTTTAAATAATATATAATGCCGAGAACCACAACGAATAAAATCACTAAGATAAATAATATATCGGTAAATGTTAGTGACATGTTTCCGCTCCTCTACTATCAATTGCCTATCCCATGTGGTTTATGAGTATGGATTATCATCCTAAATTATATCATTCAATTACCCTTATTTAAAGGCAAAAATGCCTCTGTCAACTTATTTCGACAAAACATAGCCATTCAAAAAAGAAAACAGGTAAGAATCAACGATTCCTACCTGCCTAAGATACTTTATGATTAACCTAATTTGTTGTAGTATTCTACGACAAGGGCTTCATCAACTTCGGCATTAAGTTCGCTTCGTTCTGGTAAACGAGTCATCTTACCAGATTTGCTCGCTTCATCATATGATACGAAGTCTAAACGAGATACCAAGTTCTCAAGATTTTCTTTAATCATTGCTAAATCTTGTGATTTTTCACGAATTGAGATGACTTGTTCCGGTTGAACCAAGTATGATGGGATATCAACTCGTTTGCCATCCACTAAAATATGACCGTGGTTAACCATTTGACGGGCTTGACGGCGAGTAGCGGCAAAACCTAAGCGGAACACTAAGTTATCTAAACGAGTCTCTAGAAGGCGCATGAAGTTTTCACCGTGCTTACCTTCCATTTTGCCAGCTTTCTTGAATAAAGTAGCAAATTGACGTTCATTTAATCCATACATAAAACGTAATTTTTGTTTTTCTTGCAATTGCATACCATATTCCGATAATTTGTGGCGTGCATTACCATGTTGTCCTGGTGGGAAAGGACGTTTAGCCAATTCCTTTCCAGATTCAGTTAATGAAATACCTAATCGACGAGATCTTTTCCATGATGGTCCAGTATATCTTGACATAATATTATTCCTCCATGATTTGATTTGGAGTAAAATAATTGATAAAAAACCGAATGCGTGCAGTTGCCACGATACTTTCACCCTTGCAGCCGCAGTTACTGATATCCCTTTTGGTTGTCAACTGTTGACGCGCTTTCTTTTTTTACGCTGCATTATTTTACACAAAGGATAATATAACATAAGCTCGGACCAGACGCAAGGACTAAATTAAATTTATTCAGTTAAAGTCAACTTTCAAACACATCAATCATTAACTTGCCATAATCATGGCTTCGACCAAACTGGCTGCAGTGCGTCCGGCTTCGATAATGAATTGATCGAAATCGATTGAAGCCGATCCATCAGCTTGGTCTGAAATTGCCCGAATAATGACAAAAGGTACGTTGAAAATACTACAAGTTTGGGCAATGGCTGTGGATTCCATCTCACAAGCCCGCGCCCGGGGAAAATTCTGGCGGATTTTCTCACGTCCAGCTTGATTGCCAATAAATTGGTCGCCCGATACAATCGTACCGATGACCGGTTCTTTATTTAACAGACGGGCTTGAGTTTGAGCGGACCGAACCCAAGTACTATCAGGAAAATATTCCGCTGGCATACCAGCCATCTGACCTAGCTGATAGCCAAAGCTAGTCACATCGACATCGTGATAACGAAAGGCCTGGCCAATCACAATATCGCCCACCTTCAAACCAGGGTCCAGAGCCCCTGCTGAGCCGGTGTTGATAATGACATCAGGCTGACAATGCTGAATAAGCAAAGTTGTCGAAATAGTAGCATTGACTTTACCAATGCCTGACTTCATTAAATAAATTTGATGTTTGCCGAGGTAACCTGTCACAATTTCAAAATTGGCCACCTGAATCATTTCTATTTTACTTAAGCGTTCTTTCAGCAATGAAATTTCTTCTTCCATGGCGCCGATAATTCCGTACTTCATCTTTTCCTCCTTTTAGACTAGAAATGCTATTAACAGAACTGCTAGCAACAATATGCCGACGATGATAATTCCGTTATTTAGAAAGCGGTCAATCTTAGCTGAATACTTAGCCCGGTGCTCCATCTGCTGAGAATCATATTTATCAAGACGAGATGGACCTGCACTGCCCTCTGGCCAGAGTTCTTGATTCGTTTCATTATAGGCATCATAAGCTTCGGATTCTTGAATTGTCTGGCCTTCTGAATTCCATTTAGCTTGGTCTAAGTCTGCATCATCCCATTGGTGTACTTCATCCGGCCAATCTTGTCTTGAAGATATTGACTCTTGGCGACCGAAATCCTGATACTTTTCTTGACCCTCGGCCATATCATCTTGAATCCATTCATAGTAATCCTCATCTAATTGATTATCCTGGGCAGAATAAGGATCCCTCTCCAAGGAATTTGGATTCAGGTCAGAAAAATTAGACTGACGCTCTTCCTCTCTAGCTGTCTTATTTCTTAATCGTTTAAAGAGTTTCATGATCTTCTCCTTGCTTTAACCAAATTTCAAGCGCATAGCGTGTCTTCAAATCGACCGCTTCTTGTTGACGTAACCAAGATGACACCGCTTCTTGAGTAGACAAAGAGGTAGTCACATTCTCATAGTCATCTTGTTCTAATTCTGAATCTACCAGATAAGCCTGCTTGGCCCAAAATAAATGAATCACTTCATCAGTAAATCCGGGTGACACCCAAAAAGAACCTAAAGTTTGCCAATCTTCACTTCGATAATTTGTTTCTTCTTCAAGTTCACGCTTGGCTGCTTGCAGGGGTTCTTCCAACTGTCCGTTTACAATGTCTAGGAGACCCGCTGGGATTTCTAATAATTTCCCGGCAGTAGCCGGCCGATACTGTTTAACCAGAATGACTTGGTTCTCAGCCGTTGTGGCTAAAATAGCAACTGCTGGCAAATGATGAATCAGATCACGTTGAACCTCCACACCAGGTTCGATTTCAATTTGGTTGGCATGAACTTGAAATATTTTACCATCATAGATCGTTCGCTGACTTCTTAAGCGCGGATCTTGTAAGAATTTAATATAGGCTGGATTGGTTTTCATCAAAGGACTCCTTTCCGCTATCATAAATTGTTTTTTTCCTTATCTTTAGAGAACATAGGTCTTGGGTCTGATTAATTTCCACATATTCATGATACTATGAAGCTAAGGAAATACATAGAATATTATTAGACTTTTTTCAGTCCAAGGAGGATAGCCATGATTTTCTTAATCAACCAACTTCCCTTACTTATTATAGCTTGTCTTTTTTTGAATCGAATTTATATACAATGGACGCAATCGGGTGCCATCGATTTCAAAGGACTTTTCAGACATTTCTTTTTGAAACCTAGTCTGATTATATTAGCATTAAGTTTTATTTCAACGATTTTCTTTTCCTTTATTGGTTTTTGGGTTTTTCCTTTAATCAGATATCTAACGGCTAACATCATTGGCTTATTTTTAGCCACCGGTGGTCTCACTTTTGTCTTTGGCCTTTTCGCTCAGAAGAAACAAACGATGTTTACCCTGTTAAATTATGGGATAAGTATTCTGATGATGACATTCATGATGAGTTTCATCGCCCAAGATCATTATTATTATGATTTTTATGAAGAACCCTATTTTATCTTGATTATTAGCTCGACGTTGATAGCTTTGGCCATTGGTTTAATCTGTGCCCTTTGTCTCTTCGTGGGAAGCAAAATAGTCTATCTCTTGGCCAAAAAAAGACGTCATACAGCGAATAAATCTGGACTCTTTAGCAAAAATCAGCAGAAAATTCACAAAACTTCAAAAGATATGAAAGAACATTACCTAGCCCAAGGTCTGGATAACCAAGAAATTGAATATTTCCGCGAGCAAATGGCTCAAGCCAAAAGTCAAATTCAATCAATCACTCAAGAATTTCCCCAAACCGCTAAATTACGAGCCATTGAAACCCGACATAATACCATTCGAGTCAGCCAGTCTTTCTTTAAAGATATTGTCAATCAGCCTAAGCGGTTAAGCGATGCCAGTCAATTTCTCTACAAATTCTTGCCTTCTCTGCAGGATTTGATTGATAAATATAATGAGATTAACCAACATATCGCCAAAAATAAACAAACATACCAAATTCTGGATAAAACAGCTTTAACAATCGACCAAGTCTGCCAGCAAATCACTGATGAATATATTCTATTCCATCAAGATACCTTTAATGAATTGAATGATGAAATTGAACTCGCCCACCGGAATATCGAACGGCGCCAGCATCAAGAGAACTTTGATCAAACCGTCGATGATTTACTCGATCAATTAATTCAAGATGAGCAAGACACAGATTCAGGAGGAGAAATGAATGAGTAAGGAAGAAATCAAACAAGAAACCATACCAACGATTAATGAAGATCACTTATTCGAAGAGATGATTCAGAAACAAGATCCCTTAGGAGATATTGATGATTTACTAGCGAATCCCTTCGATACCGCTGAGAAGGAGAGTCCATCCTTTAACCAAAATCTGTCGCAAGCCGAAATTCTAGCTCAGAGAACAGTTTCCAATGAGCATTTAATTGATCGACTCCCCCAACACCGAAAGAAACAAGCTTTGGCTTTAGCCGAGCAGATTGATGAAGATAATATGTCAGCTATTATTGCTTATGGAGCCAATGCTCAGAAGAAATTAAGTGAGTTCTCTCGCTCGGTCCTCCAACATGTTCAATTTAAGGATACCGGTGAAATTGGTGATAGTCTTGCTGAATTGATGGGCCAACTTCAAACAACTAACCCGAAAGACTTAACAGCTGAACCGAATATCTTCCGCAGACTCTTTGGTAAAGTTCGCCAATCCATCTCCGAAACCCAGATGCGCTATCAGAAAATCGGTGCTTCGATTGACCGAATCGCGATAAAATTAGAACGGGAGAAAGATGAACTGCTTAATGACAATTTAATGTTAGAGCAATTCTATCAAAAAAACAAAGACTACTTCGAGGCTTTGAATATCTATATTGCTGCTGGCGAAGTCAAGATGAAGGAATTACAAGAAACAATTATTCCGCAAGCCATCGAAGAAGCGCGTAACAGTCAAAGTCAAATGGATGTCCAAAAAGTCAATGATCTCAATCAATTTCTTGATCGTTTGGATAAACGGACGCATGATTTAAGACTTACCCGGCAAATGACCATCCAACAAGCCCCGCAAATCCGTTTAATCCAGAATACTAACCAAGTCTTGGCAGAGAAAATTCAAGTATCAGTCCATACTGCCATTCCTCTTTGGGAAAATCAAATCACTATTGCCTTAGCCCTCTTACGTCAACAACAAGTTTCTTCTTCACAACGTATGGTCTCTGATACCACGAATGATTTGCTATTGAAGAATTCAGAAATGCTTAAACAATCTACGGTGGATGTAGCTCGTGAAGCTGAACGTGGTATTATTGATTTAGAAACCTTGAAACAGACCCAAGCCAATCTTATCGGCGCACTTGAAGAAACCTTGGAAATCCAAGAAACAGGTCGTCAACAACGTCGTCTGGCTGAACAAGAACTTTCTTCGATGGAGAATGAATTACGAAATAAATTATTGGCTATCTCTAATGAACAGAAAGCACGTGCTCAAGTTCAACCCAATACCGATCAAGATCCCTATAATTTCTAAGTCTGGCCATAATGGCTCAAGTTAATTTCAAGCCCATAACAATAGCCTGTCGATTAAAAAATCGACAGGCTATTATTTTTTCTATATTCTACCCTATATTCATCTACGAAATTCTTGCTTGATAAATCGACAAAATACCTTTCGTATTTCAGCTATTCTCGATTAGAGCACATATGGGTCATCTTGCCAAGAAGATAGGCTACTTGGATCTTCCACATTGGTATCGCGACCTTCTGCTGGCAGGTCCTTAGCAGATTCTGGCCAAGCTGGTTCGGTTGGTTCTTGAAGCATTTTATCCCGGTCACGATCTTCTTCCCATTGTTTGCGACTATCAGATACATTAGGCTCTAAATCAACGTCATTAATATCGATACCCAAGGCCATAGCGACACCCTTACCATATTCAGGATCAGCTGCATAACAATTACGGATATGACGGTACTTAATTTGTAAAGTAGAATCCCCCATATTGCGCGCAGTATTCTCACAAAGCACCAATTGTTGGTCGGCGGTCATCGCTCGGAATAATTGGCCAGGTTGTGTATAATAATCGGAATCATCTTCACGGAAGTCCCAACGCTTAACTGTTCCGCCTTCATCTGGTGTTTGTTCAGTACTTTGGTCATCTTGCCAAGCTCCATATGAGTTTGGTGAATAGTGAAGTTCACTCCCTTTATTTCCATCGACCCGCATCATACCATCACGGTGGAAGTCATGAGGATGTTCAACCCCTTGAGGAGAGTTCACTGGAATTTGATGGTGGTTGACTCCCAAACGATAACGTTGAGCATCGGCGTATGACATGACCCGCAATTGCAACATTCTATCCGGACTGAAAGCAATCCCGGGTACCACATTAGCAGGGGTAAAGGCAGCTTGTTCAACGTCTTGGAAGAAATTATCTGGGTTCATATTCAGTTCCCACTCGCCGACTTCAATGAATGGGAATTTGTCTTTCGGCCACATCTTGGTTAAGTCAAATGGATTTACTGGATGGACCTTGGCTTGTTCTTCAGTCATCACTTGAATATATAACTTCCATTTAGGGAATTGGCCGCGTTCAATGGCACTATATAGGTCTCGACCATGACTTTCACGGTCATTAGCATTGACCATAGCGGCTTCTTGGTCGGTTAGATTTTGAATGCCTTGTTGGCTACGATGATGGAATTTAACCCAAACCCGTTCACCCTTTGCATTCATCATAGAATAAGTATGGGAACCGAATCCATGCATGTAGCGGAAAGAAGAAGGAATTCCACGGTCAGACATGGTAATCGTCACTTGTAATAGACTTTCTGGTAGAGAAGTCCAAAAGTCCCAGTTGGTATTCGGACTCCGCATATGGGTTCTCGGATCACGTTTAACCGCATGGTTTAAGTCGATAAATTTCATTGGATCACGGAAGAAGAAGACCGGCGTATTATTACCCACGATATCCCAGTTACCATCTTCAGTAAAGAAACGAACGGCAAAACCACGAATATCCCGTTCAGCGTCGGCTGCTCCGCGTTCCCCAGCTACGGTAGAGAAACGAGCAAAAACTTTACAAGTATTGCCAACTTTATCGAATATCTTGGCCTTAGAGTATTGGCTAATATCATTTGTAACCTTAAACTCACCCCAAGCTCCCCAACCTTTTGCATGCATCCGTCTTTCAGGAATGACCTCCCGGTTGAAATGAGCATGTTTTTCTAATAACCAGGTATCTTGAATGGAAATATGACCACGTTTACCAGAGGTCATGGCATCTTCATTATTATCTACGGGTTGTCCACCAGCACGACGGAATTTATCATAATTGACACGATTATTCAAACTAGAAGTAGGTTCAACTTTATTTTTATCCATTGGATTATTCATTTCTTTACCTCCTATGATTGTAAATAACTCTACCGCAGATATTTTTTATCTAATCCCTTCTTTCCTCTCGAAACCGTTAACAATTTCTACTTTTATTATATCATTTCTCCGTCGTCCTTCAAGACCAAATTAGAATTATTCTAAGATAATCCGGTTTTCAAAATGGTTCGCTCGCGCAAAATCGCATTCATTGACCTGTTCCCTAAACACTTCGATGAATTTATCAACTAACAGTACTTATATTATTTTGCTGTCATCTAGCGTCACTTAACTCGTATTCAGAATCTAATTTCCACAAAAAACGCTAGTCTACTCTTTGTTTTCAGAGTATTCTAGCGTTTTTCCGATAAATTTATTCACTTAAATAACAATTGGTAGCTAAATCACCGTGTTCAATTATTCCGCGGCTTCTTCAAAATATTCTGGGAAATGTTCGGTTATAATATCATAGCAGCGTTGACAAAGGTCTGGCGCTTGAGCAATGCTGCCCACTTCTGGACGTACTGCCCGACAGCGTTGACAAACATGGCCATCCGCCGGCTCAACTTTAACTTTCATGCCATCAAATTCTAAAGCATCTTCAGGTGACCGATCCAGGGTATCGATTTCGAATTGTGAGACAATGAGTAATTGATCTAAGGATGAACTTAAAGTTGATAATTGTTTAATGGTTTCTTCATCGGTAAATAATTGAACTTTAGCTTCAAAAGATTTTTTGATCGGATGTTGTTGATGGTTCTTAGCTTCTTCGAGACCTTTACGGACCACACTTTGAATTTGGAAGAAGATATCCCAACGTTGAATCATTGCTTGGTCTTCAGCTCGATGGTGGACTTTAGGCAGTTCAGTTAATTGAACATAACCATCTACACCTGGTAATTCTTTCCAAGCTTCTTCCATCGTATGAACCAGGATAGGGGTTAACATTGGAATCAAATCGCGCAGAATTTGATACATAACGGTTTGCATGGCTAATCGTTCTTTTGATTTGGCGGCTTCGATATAAACAATATCTTTAGCGAAATCCAAATAAAAGGCAGAAAGATCAACCGTAATGAAATTAATCACTTTCTTATATATTTCAGAGAATTTATAGTGCTCATAAGCTGCTAAAATTTCATCCGTTAAGACTCTAAACTTAGCCAGCATATATTGATCGACTAGATTCAAGTCAGCTTCTTCAATTTTATCTTTTTCCGGATCAAAATCACTGGTATTAGCCAGCATAAAGCGAATGGTATTACGAATCTTCCGGTATGATTCAGAAATTTGTTTCAAGATTTCTTTAGAGATACGTACATCCGATTCATAGTCCACACTGGCTACCCATAAGCGAATGATGTCTGCCCCATATTCCTTCATAATATCTTCCGGCAAGATAACATTTCCAATCGATTTAGACATTTTTTGGCCTTTACCATCCATCACAAATCCTTGAGAGAGGACTTCTTTATAGGGCGCTTGATGATTCACTGCTACTGAAGTTGTCAAACTAGAGTTAAACCAACCCCGATATTGGTCAGATCCTTCTAAATACATATCAGCCGGGAAAGATAAGTCATCACGTTGTTGAAGAACACCTGCATAGGACGTTCCAGAATCAAACCAGACATCCATGATATCTTTTTCTTGGCTGAACTCGCCATTTGGACTCGCTGGATGACTGAATCCAGCCGGTAACAAATCTTTAGTGTCCCATTCGAACCAAATATCACTACCATGTTCTTCAACTAAGTCAGCCACATGATCAATGACCGCTCGATCAAGAATCGCGGTTCCATCTTCGGCATAGAAGATTGGCAGCGGAACACCCCAAGCACGTTGACGGGAGATGACCCAATCTCCTCGGTCCCGAATCATATTATGGATCCGTGTTTGACCAGATGGATGGTGCCATTTAACCTGATGGTCGACGGTATCCAATAATTCATCTCGAAAAGCATTAATCGATGCGAACCACTGCGGGGTTGCTCGATAAATTACTGGTTTTTTGGTACGCCAATCGTGAGGATAAGAATGGACGAATTCTGAATAATACAGTAATGAACCATTCTCTTCAATCATCTTCAAGACTTCTTTTTGGCCTTTCAAATAGAACATACCTTCTAAACCAGGAGCTTCATCGGTAAAGTGACCGCGGTAATCTACTGGCGACAAGATGTCCAAACCATATTCTTTACCAATTAAGTAGTCATCTTCCCCATGACCTGGCGCGGTATGAACGAGCCCGGTACCGGTATCTAAAGTAACATGATCACCCACCATGACCAGCGATTCACGATCATAGAATGGATGGTAGGCTGTCATATATTCCAAATCCTGTCCTTTGAAACGGTTTAGGATTTCGACATTGGTCCAATCTAGAATCTCACTCACTTCTGCCAAAAGATCTTGCGCCAGAACAAATTTTTCTTGACCTACTTGTACCAAGACATATTCAGCTAGCGGCGCAGCTGAAATACCCAGGTTAGCCGGCAAGGTCCATGGTGTAGTGGTCCAAATAATAAATTTAGCGTCTTCTGGTAAAAGACCTTTGCCATCTTTCACTTTAAAAGCCACGTATATAGACGGCGAAGTCACATCTTGATATTCAACTTCAGCCTCAGCTAGCGAAGATTCACTGGAAGGTGACCAGTAAATTGGCTTCATACCTTTGTAAATATAGCCTGCTTCAGCCATTCTGGCAAAAACTCTTAATTGTTGTGCTTCAAACTCGGGTTGTAAGGTGATGTAAGGATGATCCCATTCGCCGGTCACACCTAGACGCATAAAGTCAGCTTTTTGATTTTCAATCTGCTTCATCGCATAATCATGACAAAGCTTTCTAAATTCAGAGATTGATAGGGTCTTGCGGTCTACTTTATCCGATTTAGCGAGTGCCGTTTCAATAGGTAAACCATGCGTATCCCAGCCAGGCACATACGGTGCCCGGAAACCATTCATCGATTTGAAACGAACAATGAAATCCTTACTTACCTTGTTTAGGGCATGTCCCATATGAACCTTACCATTGGCAAAAGGTGGGCCATCATGCAAGATAAAGGTAGGTTTTCTTTGATTCTTTTCTTGAATCTTTTGATAAATATTTTGCTCGGCCCATTCCTCTTGTAAAATTACTTCTTTCTTAGGCAGATTGGCTCGCATGGCGAAATCTGTCTTGCCTAAGTTTAACGTCTCTTTCATTTTCATTTAGAAATCCTTCTTTCTATCCCAAAATAAATCCAATAAAAAAACGCCCCCACAAAGGGACGTCAAAAACGTGGTACCACCCAATTTTCATTCATTAATGAATGCTCGATCATGATAACGCTATGAGCGGCATTTACTACTCTTCCTTTCATAAATGCAAAGAGGTTTGAGGATAAATCTTAAATGAGTAACCGTTAGGCTCCCACCTTCCCTAACTCGCTTAGCGTATCAAATAAGATTCTTGTTCAAACTAGTCATCTTGTTTAGGTAAATCAATTCGAATGGTTTGGCCGAGAACACTTTCTGATGGTTTTTCTGGTTCAACCGTATAGTCGGTGCCTTCAACATGTAAATGGTTTGGATCAGCACTGGTTTCTTCGATATTCTCAGTCACTTGATCCGCGGAATTTTCAACCTTATCTCGTTCAGACACATAGGACATATCGCGAGGCACAAAAATTGTCTGATCTTTATCTGGAATCATTTGCTCTGCTTGGTCAAAATCTTCTTGACTATTCTTTTCGATTTGATCCACACGTTGAGAAGCTCGTTCCGTAGCTTCACGGAAATCTTCCACTTTAAGCTCAGATTCAAAGGCTTCATCAAAGAGTACCTTATACTCTTCACCAGAGACGATATCAAGTTGTGAGCGAATCAAGTTCTCAAGCCGTTGACGATAGGTCTTACTTGATCGTCTTAAGGCTTCAGTCTCAGTCACAATATTTCGAGCCCGGTCAGAAGCTGTTCCAACAATTCGGTCGGCTTCTTTCTCTGCTTCAAAGAGTATCAATTCAGCTTCTTTACGTGCATTTTGTTTAAGACGATCAGCAGCTTCTTGGGCCACAACAATGGAAGAATTTAAAGATTCTTGTAGTTGGGCAAAATAAGCATTTTTCTCTTTAGCAGTGGCTAATTCTTGTTTTAAATCATGAATTTCTTGAATATTGCGCTCATAATCAGCGACAATAATATCCAAATAATCATTGACTTGGTCAGTATCGTAACCTCTAAATCGAGTATTGAACTCCTTATTTAGAATTTCATTCGGGGTAAGTCCCAAAACCAACACGTCCTTCCTGATTGAAGTTAATTATCATAATACTAGCGAAGCAAGACTCTTATATTTAAACGAAAGTTGCCCTTCTTAGTCGGTTCAAACATTTGATCAATCCAAAAACGGCCAAACTTTCTTAAAGATACAATATCATTCTCCCCAATTTCCCGATCAGGGCGTTCCATGGGGACAAAATTTACCTTTACCATGCCAGCTGCGATGTAATTTTTAGCACGTTGCCTAGAAAAATTATAGACTTTGCCAAGTAAGGTGTCAAGCCGCAAGGAAGAAGCAATCACTGTGATCTCCTCCCAAGTCTCATTGGATTCTAAGATTTCAGATAAGGCAATCGGCTCTAAATGCACCCCAACATTAGCAATCTTTCGAACCGAATTCATAATATAATCGGCCATGGTCTGATCCAATATGATATGCCAGGATGAACCATCGGTAATAATATCACCGATACGATCACGTTCAATCCCAGAATTTATTAAGCTTCCAAGGATTTTGCCATGACTTAATTCCCCAAATTTTTGAGGGTAATTGATATTTAACGCAGTTAACTGGTAGTCCGCTTCTAAAGGTTGATAATATAATGGATAAATAATTGCCCGTTGACGTTCCGCACCCTGATAAGCGCCAAAAGAACTCACTTGCAGATCTTCAGAGCTGGCTACCATTTGTTTAACAATCATCAATTCTCTAGGGGTAAGAAACAAAGTGACATAGGGCGCAAAAGAAGATACAACTTGTTCAATCCAACCAGCCACCTTGTCAATAAATTCATATTCTTCTGGTCGATAGTGCTGATAGATGTGGTCCATATTACTCCTTCTAGGCTAACCAACTTAGCAAAGTAAATAAACCTTGCTTAATTAAATCTAAAACAAATATAGCGATGATCACATTAAAACTAATGCCCGCGATGGGTGGAATCAAACGGTCGAAAATATCAAGATAAGGACGTACTAAGCGTCGGATAATCTGTCCCAAAGCTGATTCGCGTCCGTTAGGAAACCATGATAATAAGGCATAGATTACTAAAATAATACTATAAATATTGATTGCTTCATTAATTACTTTATAAACTACAAATAATGACAAAGTCATTCACTCCTTCAACACGTAAAGATGAATCTTTACTACAGAGATAACTTTAGAAAAATGATGGAATTTTACTATGAAGTCATAATAAAATTCCATCAATCTTGTCTAATTAATTACGGTGACGTTTTCTAAAGAATGGTGGGGTATCAAGTTCTTCGTTACTACTTTCATTCGTCCGGCTAATAGGTTCAGATGGTGACGGTTCAAAATTTCGCGGTGAATCAACCTCTAAGTGAGGCGCCTCAACATCACGAGTATTTTGTTCACGATTGATGTCCCAATCAGAGAATAAATCTCTGCTAGGTTCTTTCTGACGACTTGGACTCGTCATCTTTTCACTTGGTCGGTTATCATTATTGACCAAGTTTGTATTTTGGTTGACAGAATTATCTGGATTGCCAAAAGTACGACGAGGTTGTGAAGGTGTTACTGATTTACGTTCATTTTTATCATTTTGAATTCCGGTTGCAATGACGGTAACGATGACTTCATCACCTAGATCTTCATTAATTGAGGTACCGAAGATGATATTAACATCTCCAGAAGAAGCATTGGCCACAATTTCACTCGCATCTTGGGATTCGAACAGGCTAAGATCAGAGCCCCCAGTAATATTTAATAGGATTTGTTCCGCTCCATCAATCGAAACTTCCAATAATGGGGAAGAAATAGCTTTCTTGGTGGCTTCCGCTGTACGGTTCTCACCAGAAGCAACCCCAATACCCATTAAAGCGGTACCTTGGTTCTGCATAACGGTCTTCACGTCGGCAAAGTCAAGGTTAATATAACCTGGAGCAGTAATTAAATCAGAAATACCTTGGACCCCTTGGCGCAAGACATTGTCTGCTTCACTAAATGCTTCGAGCATTGGTGTCTTACGATCCACGATTTCTAATAATCGATTGTTAGAAATAACAATCAAGGTATCGACATTGTCCTTTAAATTCTTCAACCCTTCCGCAGCAAAGCGACCACGTTTAGGACCTTCAAAGGTAAATGGACGGGTCACCACACCGACAGTTAACGCGCCAGATTCTTTAGCAATCTTAGCGACAATAGGGGCTGCACCGGTTCCGGTTCCGCCACCCATCCCAGCGGTAACAAAGACTAAATCTGCCCCTTCGATAACTTTTCTTAATTGTTCTTCACTTTCTTCGGCAGCCTTCAAACCAATTTCTGGTAAAGACCCTGCGCCAAGACCCTTGGTAACTTTAGGACCTAATTGAATTTTAGTTTCAGCTTTAGAACCTTCTAAGGCTTGGGTGTCTGTATTGGCTACAATAAACTCTACACCCTTGACATCTTCAGCAATCATACGGTTGACAGCATTGCCTCCAGCACCACCGACACCAATAACTTTGATCACAGCGCCATGATTATATGCTTGCGAATCAAATGATAATTCCATATTCTGTCTTCCTCCTATTATCTAGTCAATTTAGTCAAAAAATGTTTGGAAAAATGATCTTACTTTATCGGTAAAATTACCTACGCGGTCGGAATGATTAGGATTGGTTTCATCCACATAATAGTCTTCATAATAAACATTATCATCCAAATCGTCTTCGACTTGGCTAGTAGGATATGAATCGAAGCGTTCCGGATATTCAGATCTTGGTTCAGCCTCCATCTGACTTGGATAGCCATATTGATTTTGACTGGCTATAGGTTCTCTAGTCTCGTGACGTACATGACGCTCAAATCCTGACTGAGGTCTTCTGTTCTCATTGTGATCTGGCCGAACCGTGCGGAAAGTTCCTTGAGCAATCCGATGAATATCATCTAACTGTGCTGCATATTGAATCAGTCCTAGTCCTGTCGTATAGATAGGATTTCGCATCCCCATCTCTTCAGGAACAAAAATTCGTACCTTACCACCAAAATAACGTTTAGCTAAATCAATGACGCCCGGTAATGCTGAAGCTCCTCCGGTAATGACGAATCCACCAGGCAGATCCAAAGCTTCTACCCGCTCAAGATCTTCACGAATGGTCTCAAAAATTTGAGCAATTCGGGCTTCGATAATTTCTGCCAAATAATGTTCATCGACACGAATCGGTTCTTTCTTACCAACAGTTTCTACTGGGAAATATTCTTCAGCAGAGGTTTGACTTGCAATCGCATAACCATATTCTCTCTTAACCCGTTCGGCACTATCTAATGAAGTATTAAGGACGATGGAAATATCTTTGGTAACAAAGTCGCCACCTTCTTGATCAACGAAAGAATATTTTAACTGATTGTCATATAAAATAGAGGCTGAAGTTTGGCCCCCACCCATATCAATGACCACCGTACCGAATTCTCGTTCATCACAGTTTAAGGCCACTTGGGCGATGGCGTGTGGTTGAAGGACAAGTTCTGAAATTTGTAGTCCAGCTTTTTGGACACAACGGCGAATATTATGAATAATCGTCTTGGGTCCAGTAATTAAGCGAGCGTACAACTCCAATCTAACCCCAATCATGCCACGAGGATCTCGAATCCCGTTAAAGCCATCCACGATAAATTCTTCCGGGATAATCGAAATAATTTCTCGTTCAGGTGGCACTGATCTGACCTTGGCCGCTGAGATGACATTATCAACATCTCGCGCCGTAATTTCTCGGTTATCACTGGCTACCGCAATCATCCCGTGACAATCTTCGATAGCTAATTGATTGCTCGGTACACCCACAATCACTTCATTAATTTTAACGCCTGCTTTTCGTTCAGCTTGTTCAACAGCTTGTTGAATCGAATAAACAGTTTCATCAATATCTACGATAACCCCTCGGCTTAAACCGCGAGATTTCTCATTGCCTACACCAATGATATTTACGCGTCCGTTATTGGTTTCTGCAACCACTACTTTAATCGAAGTGGTTCCAATATCTAGACTGACATATATCTCCGGATTTCTCATTTAGGCATAGACCTCCTTTATTTTCCATTCTATAGACTAGCTTACACTCTTTTATCTTAGCATAAAGGCAAATATTAGAGAAGAAAAAAATCTAATCAATAAAGATAAATAGATGCCTTTATCTTAATTATTATCTAACTTGACAGAATTGGCAGAACTGGCCGGAATAAAGTAGGCACCCACCTCTAAGTTAAAGGTGCCTGTTTGGCCTTCGACCTGTGCTACCATTTGCGGATAATATTTCATTTTCTGTGAGAAAGTATTAATAATAGCAACAACGCGATTACCATCCGCCATCTTAACATAAATAGTGTTCGGCTTCTCAGCCTCCGTAGAAAGTTCAATTTCACTGATTTGATTTAGTAGCTCAGGTGAAATGTTGCGTAAAGCATTATTAGTTAAATCAACAACTTTCCCTTTTTGGTCAAAGTTTACTAATAAAGGTAAGTTTTGTCCCATACTATGAACTAGCGCTTGTTCACTAGCGTCCATTAATAATTCTCCATTACTCAAAACCGGGACTTGTCTTCCCTCTAAATTCATCAGAGCCACCATATCATATTCAACCACTTTTAAATTTAAATTTTGCCATGAATCTCGCTGAAAATCAACTTGTTCAATCATTGGAATTTCTTCTTTAATTTTAGCTTCTATTGCTGATTTTTGTTGCAAAACAGTGGCATATTGATCGAGTGGATCAAGACGAGACGACTTCAAAATAGCATCCTGATTAATATAATGATTCCCAGATACACTCAGTTGGTTAAGTCGACGCATCGGCATCAATTGCCACCCAGTCACCAGATAGCCGAGAAAGAGTAACACAAACACCGCTAATAAATGAAGCCGATTTTGAGGTAAGGGATGCCGAGGTGGGGTCATTTTATTACTTTTGGAATATTTTTGTCCTCGTTGTTCTTGCCAACGATAATAGCAATTTTTGGCCAATCTACTGGTTTGTTGACTTGCCTTGGCTTCTGGGGAACCGGTTCTTTGATCAATTCGATAATTAGCCGGTCGTCTGGACGAGGTCGAATAGTGACTTTGAGGCTGGTTATTTCGAGCATGCCAGACAGATTGACGTCGTTGATAATCGGTCGCTTTAAAGTCAGCATACTTAGGTGAGGATGAATTCTGATTATCTTCCTTAGCCCGGTCAAAATAGTCCCGATCATCGATAGGATTAGCCTGATTCATAATGGGGTGTCCAGCTCGATCGACCCGGTAATTACCTTGGCGAGGCTGACTAAATCTTTCTTGCATCGCCTCTTGATCACGTCGATAATTTTTTTGATTGTAATTTCTTCTAAACCGCGAATTCATCCGCTCACCCCCTTTTTAGCTTAACTTTTACCCCACAATTTCGCTCAATTGTTGAATAATCTGATCGGTCGCATCGACCACGGCCATCGACCGAGCTTGGCTTCCCATGGTTTTCAATTTTTCGGGATCCTGAATTAATTGATCCACCTGACTTACTAGGATTTGAGGATTTAGTTGATCTTGTTTAATCATAATAGCCGCATTTTGATCTACCAAAGCTTGTGCATTTGCTTCTTGATGATTATTGGTTACATAAGGACTAGGAATCAAAATACTGGCTAAAGACAGGGCCATAATTTCAGTCAAGGTCGTCGCCCCACTCCGACAGATTACTAAATCAATCGCTTGAAATACTTCAGGCATGTTCTCGATATATGGAACAATTCGAATGTTCTTGCCGATGTGTTCTGTCTGGATTTCAGCCATCAAAGCTTGATAATGATCTTGACCCGTGGCAATAATCACTTGATAATCTTTAGCTGACCAATCGGTTAAAGCCGCTAAAGCTGCTTGATTGATTGCAGGGGCTCCACGGCTACCACCAAAAATTAAAACGGTAGCTTGGTCTGACTTCAGCTTGAATTGACTGGCTAATATTTGCCGATCCCGTTTAATTTGATACACTTCTTGCGCCCGAGGATTCCCCGTAAAACGTATTTTTTCTGCATATTTAGCAAAATCATGGTGAACAGCTTTAAAAGATGTAGCAATCCGATCAACTTTCCTGGCTAGAAACTTATTCGTTAAACCGGCCACGGAGTTTTGCTCATGAATCAGCGTAGGAATGCCTAAGTCAGCCCCAGCAGAAACGACCGGAGCACAGGCATAACCACCCGTGCCGACGATGACATCTGGCTGAAATTTTTGAATCATTTTTTTGGCTCGCTGACTGGCGGTAAGCATTAACCAGAGCGCCTTGAAATTAGACAAACTTAAACTCCGTTTAATTCCTTGTATTTCAATACTTTCAAATGAAACCCCAGCTTGGGGAACAATCCGAGCTTCTAACCCCCGCTCGGTTCCAATATACAAACACTCTAAATCTGGATTCATTTCTTTTAAGCGGCGGTAAATTGACAATGCCGGATAGATATGGCCACCTGTCCCTCCACCTGATAGAATAATCCGCTGAATCATAGTCATAATTGTCTCCTTCTAGGCATATGGATATTTTTCCTGTAGAGCATGAACGGTTTCGACGAATAAATCGCCCCGTTGTTCAAAATTATCAAATTGGTCCCAACTTGCACAAGCTGGAGAGAAGAGCACCACTTCACCCGCTTTAGCCGCATGATAGGCTAACTCAACTGCTTGATATAAATCATCCAACAGATGAACCGATTCGATTCCAGCTTTATTCATGGTGTCGGCCAGCTTTTCTTTAGTTTGCCCATACAAGTAGGCGGCTTTAACGTAAGATAGATGTTCAATCAAGTCGTCAAAGCCATTGCCGCGATCTAACCCTCCACCAATGTAATGAATAGGTTGGTCGAAACTCTTGAGAGCGGTAATGGTCGCCACCGTATTCGTTGCTTTAGAATCATTAAAGAATTTCCGTCCATGAAACTCACCCAAGGGTTGTATACGATGCGGCATCCCTTGATAAGATAAGATAACTTGGCGAATCGTCTTTGGCTCCACCGAACGGATGATAGCCACAGCTACGGCTGCGAGCACATTCATCACATTATGTTGACCGGGAATTTGAATATCTGCTACATCACAAATCCATTGATCACGGAAATAGAGCTGACTATGGTCGATGTAGGCGCCGTTTTGACGGACAAAATCATCCACCCGAGAGCTTGCAAAAGGTACTTTTTGACCGGCAAAAGGACTTAACCAATCAGCCAATTCTTCTTGATCATAATTATAAATAATCACATCTTCAGGTCGACTATTTCTAACTAAATTAAGTTTAGCTTGAATATAATTCGCCCGTGTTTCATGATAATCTAGATGTACTGAATAAATATTGGCAAAGACGGCAATCTCAGCTCTAAATTTTGCGGTTCCTTGTAATTGGAAGCTAGATAATTCGCAGACTAAGGCATCTCCCTCTTTAACCTGGTCGATTTGCGACATAATTGGGATACCTATATTCCCGGCCAAATGAGTTTGTTTCGGTTTATCAGCTTTTAAGATTTCATAGACAAGTTGAGTAATGGTCGTCTTTCCATTGCTACCAGTAATGCCAATAATGTCTCCTTTATTAATCCAGGAAGCTATTTCAATATCGGTGTAAATCGGAATGTGCTGTTGTTGGGCTTGTTGTAAGAAAGGGATTTGATAAGGGATGCCTGGATTCTTCACGATAAAGTCGAAGCCTTGGTCTAATAAACTTAATGGATGATCGCCACTAATTACTTGAACACCTTGCTTCACGAGTGATTCGATCGATGGATCTCCGCTTAGATCTTTTTTTTCATTGATGGTTACTTTAGCTCCCTGAGCTAACAAATACTCTGCTACGCTACGCCCTGAACGTGCGTAACCGAGAACTAATACATGTTTATCTTGTAAATTTAGATCTGCTAACATAACTTACTCCTTACAAAACATTCAAAACTAAGATCAATAAACTGGCAAGGAATCCTACTAAGCAGAAACGCAACACCACTTTATTTTCTGACCAGCCGATCATTTCAAAATGATGATGAATCGGTGACATTTTGAAGATTCGTTTCCCTCGGGTCTTAAAGGACCAGACTTGAAGAATCACACTCAAGGTCTCGATGACAAATACAATACCCACAATGATCAGAGACCAGGGATTATTTAATAGAAGAGACACGACGGCTAAGCCGGCGCCAAGCGCTAAAGATCCTACGTCTCCCATAAAAATTCTGGCCGGTTTACGATTATAATAAAGAAAAGCAATTAATGAGCCTACGACGATTAAACAAGATTGTCCTAAGAGCCATTCTCCTTCTATAAAAGATAGGCAGGCATAAGTGGCATAAGCGATAATATTTAAGCTGGTAGCCAAACCATCTAAACCATCCGTCAAATTCACAGCATTTGAAAAACCGTTAATCCATATTATTGCAAAAGGAACAATCAACCAAAGTTGGGTGATTTGATAATTAAATAACAGTACTGTCAATGTTTGGCCACCCATGATGGCAAATAAGCTAACTAATAAAGCAAATATTATTTGCAAGGCAAATTTTTGTTTGGCTTTAAGCCCTTCATTTTGTTTCTTAAAAATACTAATGAAATCATCGACGAAACCAATCAAGCCGAACAAAAATAAAGTCAGCAATAAAGTTAAGCTTGGCCAGATAATTTCTTGAGTAAATATTAACATCAATAACATAACCAGAATGGAAAGACTAATAAAAACGGTGCCCCCCATGGTAGGGGTACCTGTTTTGGCTTCATGCCATAAAGGACCTTCTTCTCGGGTAGTCTGTCCTAATTTCTTAGCCTGGAAAAAGGAAATAAATTGAGGCATCAATAACCAAGTTAACAACATTGCTAGTATAAGCCATAAGAAATTAACCATTATTCGTTCCCCCTATTATGCAATAATTGACGAACAATCTCAATTTCATCGAATGGCACATATTCATCGCCTATGACTTGATAAGGTTCGCCACCCTTACCAGCAAACAGAACGGTATCATTCGCTTCAACCTGATCGAGAATGTAGGCAATGGCTTCTTGACGATCCTCTATAATGGTATAAGGTATTTCGTCATGATTTTGGCGCATTTCTTGACAAATTTTTGTAACATTCTCATGGCGAGGGTTATCTGCAGTTAATACAACCCAATCAGAATATTTAAATAAAATATCCCCCAGATCTGGGCGCATTCCTGAATCGCGATTCCCCCCTGAGTGGCCCATCATGGTAATTAATCGACCCCGTTTATGTTGATTTAAATCGGTCAGAACATTTTCCAAGGCATCAGGTGTATGAGCGAAATCAACGATGACCTGGAAATCTTGACCTTCATCAATCATCTGCATACGTCCGCGAACCCCAGTGAAGTCTTCCGTAGCTTGGAGAATATCCTCTACAGAGAAATGATAATATAAGGCCAAACATAAGAAAGCAGCCATATAATTAGCCACATTATAACTCCCTAACATCGGTAATTGAATCGAATGACTTTGCCCCTTAAAGTCTAACACAAAACGAATTCCATCCTCTAAAGACTCAATTGAATGAGCATAGGCCGTAGCCGATGGGTCTTTAAGACTATAAGTAGCTATTTCAGCGCCACTGGCTTGCATCATCAAATCAGCATAAGCATCATCGGCATTAATTACTGCTAGTTTGGCTTGTCCCTTCTCAAAGTGTTCACCTAAATGAGCAAACAATAAACTTTTTGCATAGGCATAATGGTCCATGGTCTTATGAAAATCTAAATGTTCCCGGCTAATATTGGTAAAGATGGCACAATTCACATCAGTATACCAAATTCGTCCCAAAGCTAAGGCATGGGAAGATGCCTCAATAATAGCATCATCGCAGTCATGATCAACCATTTCTTTAAATAATGACTGTAGCTTTAAGGCGTCTGGCGTCGTATTAATGGCTGGATAGTATGTTTGGTCAACTTTATAATGCAAGGTTCCAATTAAACCTGTCCGATGACCGAGATTCGTTAACAATTCACTAATCATCGTCGTCGTGGTGGTCTTACCATTGGTTCCAGTGACTGCCACCAAATCTAATTTTGTTGAGGGTTCTTCAAAGAAATGATTCGCCAGAATCGCTTGAGCCCGGTAGGTTGATGGTACTTGGACCCAGACAACATCTTCTGAAATTAGGGGCATTGGAAGTTCTTCAACAATCAGAATCTTTGCTCCGGATTGAACGGCTTTACCAAGAACACTGTGACCATCGAAATTTTGGCCTTTAATCGCAATAAAACAAGCTCCTGGCACAATCTGACGGTGATCATTTACCAATGCGGTAACTGTTTCATGACTAGGACTTTTGCCGTAAATTTCTTTGTTATTCATCACTGATAATAAATTGACTTGATTCATTTTTATCCTTCTTTCTAGTTGGTCAACATAATATTATCGACAAAGGGATTAAATATTTCGGCCAATATTTGACTCCCCATCTTCTGATGATCATCGGTTGGTCGCTTAATAGCCATGTAAAGCATATATTGAGGATCTTCCGCCGGGAAGAATGCAACGACCGAGAAATAATAATCATTGGGCCCGGTTAAATAGCCTACTCCATCAGGATCGGCAATTTGGGCGGTTCCTGTTTTGGCAGCGATGGTTACTTGGTTATTCTTAAATGGTTTAGCTGTTCCTTCAGGATGCTCGACCGTCTGAACCATCACATTAAGAACATGTCGAGCCGTTTCAGGACTGAAGACTTGCCCGAGTTCTTGTAATTTATATGTATTTCCCCGACTACCGATGCCATCGATAAATTGAATCTTTAACATTTTCCCTTGATTGGCTACCGCTGTGAAAGCTTGAAGTAATTGAAGAGGGGTAGCCGACCCCCCCTGGCCAAATCCAGACATAATTGCATTGACTGGATTATCAAACGCCACATTACCTGAGGCTTCGTTAGGCAAGCCTGATTGGGTAGACTTACCAAAGCCAAAACGGCTTATGGCGTCTTCCCATTGATCGATTCCCATCTTTTCGACTAATTTAACCATAGCCACATTCGAAGAATGAATCAAGCCTTCATCATAAGTAATATCGCCCCAGCCATAGCCATTATAATCTTTAACAATTTGATCATAGACTTGGACGGATCCGGATTTAAACCGTTCTCCGTCTTGATAAAGTCCCATGTTCTTAGCTGTGGCTAGGGTCAGAATTTTTATAGTAGAACCGGGCTCAACGGCTTCTTCTACGAGCACATTTTTCCACTCTTGATCAATCCCTTCACGGGTATTCAGGTTAAAGGTAGGTCTTTGTGAACTTGCGATTAGTTTACCAGTCTTGGTCTCAACTAAGTAAGCCATCATTTGTTCTGGCTTATATGTCTGATAAGCTTGATTCATTAAATCGTCCAAATAGTTCTGCAAACGAGAATCTAACGTTAAGTAGACATCTTCACCATTTAAATAATCTAATTTAGGATCTTGCTTAATCAGTTGACGGAAATTTTTGATTCCTGATAATTTTTCATCGAGCATTGCTTCAATACCCATCTGACCTGTCTGAATTTCTACGGGTAAATCTTGAGATAATTCTTCATTCACCGAAGAATAACCAATCAAGTGGGCGGCAAAATAGTCATTGAGGTACACTCGTCTAGACTTCTCTTGAAATTTAATCCCAGCTAAATGTTCTGCTTCAATTGCTTCTTTGGTATCTTGGGATAAGTCTTGACCGGCTTGACCAAATTCGATTTGATAAGCGTCTGGGGTTAATAATCGTTCGAGGATTTGATCGCGAGACAAATCGATGTATTGACTTAAAACCTTGGCCACATGATCAACATCATCAATCACTTCTACCCCATCTCCGCCCTGAAGTACAGCGTAAAGTGAATAAGAAGTAGTATCCATCGCAATCGGGTAGCCATTTATATCATAAATGCTGCCGCGTCTAGCTGATGCAATACTACTTCTATTAAACTCTTCACTATGATAGCTAGCTAAATCTACACCATTACTTGTCTTCATAATCGCAAGTTGATAGATACGAAATATCATGACAAGAAAGGTTGCACAGATAAAAGCAACTACCAGTAAAATATTCTTATTTCGATCTTTGTTATAAGTCATTCATGGACAGTCCTTACACGTGATTTATCAATTGACATCTGATTCTCATCAGCAGTCTCTTTTATTTTATCATAATTAAACTGTTGTGTAATTGATTCAGTCATAAGATTTGACTGCTTTTGGATTTCCGCTGTATTTACTTTATATTGCTGGGTAGCTTCAAGCAGTTGGCTATTATTATATTGCAAATACAATAGTCCTGCAATCATCACGATCATCATGGTCAAACTGGTTATTAAGATTGCCATTTCTGCTCGACTAAATTTCAATGAGCGAAATCTAACATCGGCAGAAATTCGATCCAACGGCATAGAAATATCACGATTAAAGGTTCTTTGCGATGGTCGCATAACTTTATTCGAAACGGATACTGCGATTGAAGGAGCTTGTTCTTGATAATTCTGTTCGTTCATACAAGGCTCCTTTCTAAATATTATCCTTAATAAATTTGCGTTCAATAATTCGCAACTTGGCACTACGAGCCCGATTATTATTTTCTAATTCAGCTTCACTTGCAGTAATCGGTTTACGATTTACTAAGGCAAACTCAGCGACTTCTTGATCTGGTAATATTGGTAAATTAGGCGGTGTTTCTTCGATGCTTGATTTTTGCTTAAAAATTTGTTTAACAATCCGATCTTCCAATGAATGGAACGAAATTACTGACATTCTGCCTTCAATTTTCAATAAATCCAATCCGGCTTCAATACTTTCTTCTAATGCAGAAAGCTCATCATTGACTGCAATCCGTATAGCTTGGAAAGTACGCTTCGCTGGGTGACCGCCAGTTCTACGGGTTGCTGCCGGAATAGCTTCCTTAACGATATCTGCTAATAGTGTCGTTGTCGTAATCGCTTTGACTTGTCTCTCCCGTTCTATGGCTCGAGCAATCCGTTTAGCAAATTTTTCTTCTCCATATCGAAAGATAATTCGAACGAGCTGATTATAATCCCATTGATTGACCACTTCATAAGCGGACAAATTTTGACTTTGATTCATACGCATATCTAGTTTCGCTTCCTGATGATAAGAGAAGCCTCGTTCGCCTTGATCCAGTTGAGGAGAAGAAACTCCTAAATCATAATAGATACCATCCAACAAGTTGACGTCATATGCATTTAATTTTTCTTTGATATTTCTAAAATTACTATGGATTAAAGTCACTTTTCCCTGATCAATTTCTTCAGCTAATTCAACTTTAGCGTGTTCAATCGCACTCGCATCTTGATCAAAAGCATAAAGATGTCCTGAATCAGATAACTGACTTAATAGATATTTCGCATGGCCTGCCCCACCTAAGGTGCAATCCACATAGATGCCTCGTGGATGAATATCCAACCCATCGATTGTTTCTTTCAACAATACTGAGGTATGTTCAAACTCCAAGATATTCCCTCCTATAAATTGGCAGACTAAAAGCCAAAATCAATCATATCTTCAGCAATACTTTCAAAATCTTCTTCTGCTTGTTCAGCAAATACATCCCACTGTTCACCGCTCCAAATCTCGATTCGGTCTGATACGCCGATCACACGACATTCCTTATCGATCTTGGCGAACTCAATTAAATTATTAGGCAAATTTATCCGCCCTTGCTTATCGATTTCTACCTCAGTGGCAGCTGAATAGAAGAATCGAGTAAAGGCTCGGGCATCTTTTTTAGCAACAGGTAATTGGCTCAGTTTCTCTTGAATATTCTCCCAACTCTTCTGTGGGAACCCAAATAAACAACCATCCAAACCGCGAGTTACAATAAATCTTTCTCCCAAATCTGGTCTGAACTTAGCCGGCATAATGAGTCGACCTTTGGTGTCAATATTATGTTGATATTCGCCAATGAGCACGACCCATCATCCTCCTCTACCCTAAGTTACTTAAATCTTACCACAATTCCCCACTTCTAACCACCTTTTTCCAATTTTTCCTAAAAAAAAGACCCACTACACAAAGTAATGGGCCGCAAAGCTTGATCTTATCAGCTTTATAATTTTATTAAAAGTGGGGGGGGTTATAGAATAAAATAAGTATAAATTCTTAATATGACTAACCCCAGTAAAAAACTTGATAAACAAAGAAAGGCTAATTTTGCTGCTCCTGGAAAATATTCTTTAAAATCAAAAATGGCAATTCCTTGAATATAATAATATAAGTGAATAAACAAAATAAATATGGTTAAAAATAAGGCTAAAGGAAGCAGACTATAGGTAAAAATTAATACTGAAAAGCTTTGAATCAAAGATAAACATAAAGGCAACAATAGTATCTGCAGATTAATCCGAAATGTTTTGAAATAATCTAAGACAAAGTGAAATTTATTTTGTAATAAATAAATAAGCAAGGGAGGGACTAGATAAAGAAAAATTTCGCCAAACACAAAATGATTAATCATCGAATCCCTCCCATTTAAAAAACTCCTCGATTTAATCATCGAGGATCTGATTATTTAATAAAGTTAATAATATGTTGCCAAGTCTCTTGATTAAGCACTTCCCAATAAGGTCCGCCACCAATCACAGAATACCCTATAAATAAACCGATAATAAAGCATAGAATAACCAATAACAAAAAGACTAAAAATTTAACCAGAACTTTTAGGCCTCTGAGTAAGGTCGATTCTTTTAGATAAGTATCTTCCATGTATAACTTCCTTTATCCGAATATCCTACGGCGCCAACGTCGCAAACGACGTTTCAGCTTGTCTTGCCAAGTCGATTCGCTTTGATCAAAACGACCTGCTTGAATCATTTCTAGCATTAAGCCCGTCCCTAAGACGACGCTTTGCATGGGTTGATCTGCTTTAATCACACTGGTTTTCAATGTTTGGCTTAGAAAACTATCCATATTATAAATCAAAGCACTGCCACCCGTCAAAGTTACTCCGTTCTCGATAATATCTCCAGCAATTTCAGGGCTAACTTCTTCTAACACTTCTCGACAATTGCGTGCAATGAAATCAAGTGATGGTTGCAAAGCTTGACAGATTTCATTGGCATCGACATTTATCGATCGAGGTAAGCCTGTGAGTAAGTCACGGCCACGCAAATCATAATGTTGATTCAATTTCGCGGACAGAGGCTCTGCAGTAGCAATCGCTATCTTTACCGCCTCGGCACTAGCTTCACCAATTAATAGATGTCGGTGTTCTTTAAAATATTGGATAATTGCTGCATCAAACTGGTTTCCAGCAATCTTCAAAGATCGACTGGCGATGATATTTCCAGCCGAAATGACGGCAATATCAGTCGTTCCACCACCAATATCAATCACCATCGCTCCCTTGGCAGACAAGATATTAATCCCTGAACCTACTGCTGCAACCTTGGCTTCTTCCTCAAGATAAATATTCCCGCCAGCAACACGTTCAATCGCTTCGATTAATGAAGCTTGTTCTAATTCTGATATCTCTGCCGGGGTACAAATTAACACATTTGGCTTATTAAACCAGCGACGTCCATGAATTTGTTCCAGATAATGAAGAAGCATGGCATCAGTTAAATCAAAGTCAGCAATCACTCCTGCTTTCAAAGGACGGATGACTTCAACATTTGAACCCGTTCGACCGAGCATAGCGTAGGCCATTTTACCGTAGGCCAAGATCGACTGACTTTCTTTGTCAATAGCAACCAAGGACGGTTCGTTGAGTATAACTCCCCGTCCTTTTAAATGAATTAAAACATTTGTGGTTCCCAGATCAATTCCAATGGCTTTGGTCATAGTCTATCCTCCACTCTTACTGACTAAATATACTGAGTGGTTGGATTAGCCTCTACTTTGATAGGTTTAATGTCTAAACGTTCGATCGATGCGCCTAAAGCGGCTAATTTCTCATGGAATTTGTAATAGCCCCGATCTAAATACTTCAATTCTGAAACTCTAGTCCAACCTTTAGCGGTTAATCCCGCAATAATCAAAGCAGCAGCTGCTCTTAAATCCGTCGCTTTGACCGCGGCTCCTGATAATTCACAAGGACCATACATCACGACAGTCTGACGATCAGCTTTAAAGCGAGCGCTCATCCGTCTTAATTCTTCAAAATGCATGAAACGATTCTCAAAAACAGTTTCATTGGTAACTGACGTTCCTTCAGCTACCAATTGAGCAATCGACATTTGCGCCATCATGTCTGTCGGGAAACCTGGATAAGGCAAGGTCTTAATATTCGTTGCTTTTAAAGCCTTTGGACCGATAACCCGTAAAGCATCATCATATTCAATAAAGCTTACGCCCATTTCTTTAAGTTTGCTAATTAAAGGTCGGTTGTGTTCAGAAATGCCACCTTCAATCATGACATCGCCTTGAGTTACTGCTGCGGCAACCATGAAGGTTCCAGCTTCAATACGATCAGGAATAATCGTGTGCTCAGCCCCATGCATTGAACTCACGCCAACAATTTTAATGGTTTCGGTTCCGGCACCTGTAATTTTTGCACCCATTTTATTTAAATAATTCGCTAAGTCAACGATTTCGGGTTCTCTGGCACAATTTTCAATGATGGTCGTGCCTTCAGCTAAAGTAGCAGCCATCATTATATTCTCTGTCGCTCCTACACTTGGAAAGTCTAAATAAATCTGAGCCCCAAAGAGATGATCAGCAGAAGCTTCGACATAACCTGCATGAACTTCTATCTTAGCTCCGAGAGCTTCAAAACCTTTCAAGTGGATATCAATCGGCCGAGTTCCAATCGCACAACCCCCAGGCATCGCTACTTTGGCATGACCAAATCTAGCCAATAAAGGTCCCATGACATTGATTGAAGCACGCATCTTGCTAACGAAATCATAGTCTGCAATCGTATCAATCTCTCCACTGGCATCAATAACCATAGTATTGGTTTCGTGATTAAAAGAATTTTTTACATTAATATTGTTTAATAAGGCATTAATTGTTAAAACATCAGATAAGACTGGAACATTTTCTAAGTGGCTTTGACCTGTCTGACCTAGAATCGAAGCTGCTAATATTGGCAAAACCGCATTCTTAGCTCCCTCAACCTTCACAACACCTTCAAGACGCTTGCCACCTTGAACTAGAATTTCTTCCATAATAAATTTTCTCCTTTGGATGAATCAACCGTTTTGGAGCGAACGGCTGACTGTAAATTTCATATTAATAAAAGCTCGACAAAAGGATATCTTGTAAGAGCTCGATGATCGTGATCACAAATGAACCAGCGAGGTGTCCGATTGAAAGACTTACGATAATACACAAAAATTGGGCATAGGTGTAATTCTTCTGACTAAAGATTAGTCGCCAGTTAACTTTCTCTAAGAGAAAATAACTCATGTAGATGAATAAAATTCGGATTAATAGTACTGCCATACCATAAAAAACCGTCATTTATTCCAGCCACCTTTCTGACTCATTGTCATAATAGCACAAAAAAAAGGCAATTCAAATAACTTTTGGTTACATAATGATATCAAAAGTAACAAAGCAAGATGATATTAATAAACATAATCACCATTACTAAGCTAAAACTAAGGGATTAAATCTTTTTTGTTCAATAAATTAAAAATTTGCTTACTTGGGTCATTTACCTGGAGTATCAAACTATCGGGCATCGTCTTCCGCTTATTAATATAAGCTCCAGACTTACTTTAGGGCTCACTTCACATAAGCCTCAGGCTTCAAGGGACTGAGTGGGTAAAGTATGCTGATCCGATGGTTTTCTTCTCCAGCTATGACCTGATGTAAGCAAATAATCTCACGCTGTACAAATAAAACTAATCTCGCTCAAAAATATTTAACTAAAACAATTAAAAAGCGACCGTCCTTCAAGGCATTTACTTTCCCGGACTAAATCCTCTAGACAAGTTCTAACCGACAAGTCGCTAAGTCCTTGTAAGCTGCATGGATTTTCTTGTGTCTTGCGAGTATATCTGATTCGTATTATTTTAAAAAGGACGCTTAATCACTCGACCCTAATTTCTGTCTTAGGATTAGGGTTTATTTTTATTAAATATATAGAAGCGTCGATGGCCATCTACTCGGTGTAAATAAAAGCCTGGTTCTGTGGCTTGTTGGCAAACGATAAATTCATCCTCCGTAACCGGGATACTTTCTTGATAAAGCTGCTCATATTGCGCCACAGTCAGCGCTTGGCGCTGATCAAGCTGATCCAACATGGACTCGATGTCCAGGTGTTTTTGGTAACCGTCTTGTAACTCGCCAATTAATAATTCAGCCACTGCCCCAGATCCATAAGAGAACAAAGCTAATTTATGACTTGGTTCAAAGCTCTCTTGATAAATTAATGAAGAAATTAAACTCAAGTAAAGTGATCCGGTATAAATATTGCCTACTCTTCTACCTAAGTATGTTGTCTGTGGATAGCGTTCCAGCCATAAGTCAACTTTTTCTTGAATCAGTGAATCTGAGTTCTGATCTCGTAGGGCTTTCAAAGCCTTCATTCCCATCTTCGAATATGGCAAATGAAAATGAATTGTTTCAAGTTCCGCTATGGTTTCCCGATCAATGTTTAGAAACTGACCCATTAAGCGAACAAAGATATCTTGATACAATTGGTTCGAGAATTTACCATCGACCAGAGCTTCACGACGATAATAAGGCCGCCAAAAATCAAATTGATTGCTAGTGTAAGCCAGGCTTTGTGAAGAAATTGCTAGGATGCTAGGATTGGCAGAAACCACAAAAGCCACGGCACCTGCTCCTTGTGTGACCTCTCCCGAGCTGCTTAGCCCATAACGCGAAATATCAGAAGTCAACACTAAGACTTTACGCTCTGGTCTTAAGCGCACATAGTCGCAGGCCATCTGCAAAGCAGCCGTCCCCGCATAACATGCTTCTTTAAATTCTACCGCACGTGCATAGGGCTGGATACCCAATAAATCATGTAAATAGACTGCCGCCGCCTTTGAAAAATCAAAGCTTGTTTCCGTCGCAAACAAGACCATATCAATTAGGTCTTTATCATCTTCTTCTAACAATGGATAAGCTGCATTGGCAGCCATAGCAATGATATCTTGTTCCAAGGGCGCAATCGCCATTTGATCTTGGCCGATACCAATGGTATATTTATCAGGATCCTGTTGGCGAGCCTGGGCTAATTCTCTCAAGTCTAGATAAAAGCGCGGAACATAAAAATTAATTCGATCAATTCCAACTGACAAGAAAGAACCTCCTCTCATTTCAAATCATAAGATAAAGTTCATTGTACTAAAATTTTAAACAAGTGCAAAGCTATTTCTGCCCACGAAACCGTTTTAAAACCTCCAAAGCAATCTGAGAATTCATTCTTGGCTCTTTAACTAAGGCCTTAACCACTTGACTGACCTCTTCAGGTTTGGCTCCGACCTGCATCAGCAAATTACGAGCCTGCATCGTCATATGTCCTTTTTGAATCCCGTCGGTCACTAAGGCTTTCACGGCCGAGAAATTCTGAGCCAGGCCAACCGCCGTTGCAATCATGGCTAGCTCTTTGGCTGAAGGACGACCTAAAACATCCAAGACCCATTGAGCAGTCGGATGACTAGCCAGGGATCCACCAACGGTTGCTAAGGGTAAGGGGATTTCTAATTCACCATAAAGATATCGCTCGCGGATTTCCCAAGTCGACAAGGGTTGATAATGTCCTAAACGAGCAGCATAGGCATGAGCGCTAGCGCTAGTGGCTCGCAAATCATTCCCTGTGGCTAAAACAACTCCATCAATTCCGTTCATAATGCCCTTATTATGCGTGGTTGCCCGGTAAGGGTCAATTTTGGCATAATCACTCGCCTTCTGAATTTGTTTGGCAATGTGCTCTCCTTCTGCTTCCGATTTTCCTAAACGCTTAAACGGAAGAGAAACCTGAGCTCGAGTTAAGGACGTTTCATTATAATTTGAGAGGATAGCCATTAATACTTTGCCTGAACTTATCTCTTCAATGGGTTGACATAAGCCTTCCAAGACAGTATTAATCGCATTGGCGCCCATCGCATCACAAGGGTCGAAGCTTAGATAACAACATAAATATTGAGCCATCACGTTTTGCTTTTGTTCGAAGCGAATGTCCCGTGGTCCGCCCCCACGATTTACCATGCTTTGTGAATAACTGCGAGCGATCGCCAGTAATTCTTCTCTTTGATCCATGAGTTTGGCCATTGCCTGTGGTATATTAGGCAGGTTTTCAATAATAATTTGGCCGACTAACGTTTTCTCTTCTTGACCTACCCGGATATTTCCCAGAATTTTGGCTCCATGGCTGGCAGCCGCAATCACGGAGGGCTCTTCGACGGCCATCGGAATAATATATTCATGATCATTAATCACAAAATTGACCGCTAAGCCTAAAGGCAAGCTATAGCAAGCGATTACATTTTCAACCATTTGTTCAGCAACTTCAATGGGTAAATCAGGCACCTGACCAGTCAGTCCCGTTTGCTGATTTAAGCGGGCTAGTCGTTCTGCCCGAGATAATTTATAAAAGCCGCTCCACTTAGAATCTTGCACGACTATCGTCCTCCTAAATAAAAATATCCACCCATTAGATAGAATGGGTGGACAACTTCATTCTATTATTTGGTACCAAAAATCCGGTCTCCAGCATCCCCTAGACCAGGAATAATATAACCATTTTCATTTAATTTTTCATCTAAAGCCGCTGCATAAATATCCACATCTGGGTGTGCTGATTGTAAAGCCATGACGCCTTCAGGGGCAGCCACCAAACAAACAAAGGTGATATTTTCTGGTAAGACTTTGTATTTTTGAGTTAGTTGATTCAAGGCTGCGATAGCAGAGCCCCCAGTAGCTAACATGGGGTCAACTACAAAGACTTGACGTTCTTCAATATCTTGAGGAAGTTTAGCAAAATATTCAATCGCTTCTAAGGTTTCTTCGTCCCGATACATCCCAATATGACCTACGCGAGCTGCTGGAATAAGATTAATAATCCCATCAACCATCCCAAGACCTGCTCGTAGAATGGGTACGATTGCCAATTTTTTACCGGCTAATCTTTTTTGTGTCGTGGTGACTAAAGGCGTCTCAATCTGGCAATTTTCTAGAGGAAGATCCCGGGTCACTTCATAAACCATCAACATAGCTATTTCATTCGTTACCTCACGAAAGACTTTGGTCGAAGCTTCCTTATCCCGAATTAAGGTTAACTTATGTTGAATTAAGGGATGATCTACAATCACAAATTTTGACATATTTTTCCTCCTATATATTAATCTATTTCCAACTTGACCAATCTGATCTGTTGTATTATAGCACATGTTGACTAGCCTTGCTTAATCGATTCATATAAGCGCGAGCCTGCGGATTCGTTGAATCAAGGCCTTGCGCGATAATGGCTTCTACCGGTCGTTGATCGAAATAACGCAAACCAGCATACAAATTTCGCGTCGCTGTCAAGATATCACCCGGAGCTCCTAAAGAATAAGTGACAGCTACTTGGTCTTTCAAGCGATCGCATAGGCTTTGATCAGCTAGAAGTCCTATTGCGCTAGGCAATTGATCAATCAATAACTGCCAATCAGCCAAGTCTGCACTCGCTGGCACTAAATAAACTGGCTGTTTGGGGGCATAATGTTTATATTTAACCCCAGGACTCATCACTTTCTCACCTGAAAGTTGTTCTTGGGCCGTCTTTTCCACCACCGGTACATCAACATATTCTTGAATCATGTCAGCTGTAATATAACCCGGTCTCAGAATGGTGATCTGATCATCTGTCGGATAGACCACGGTTGACTCGACACCAATTTCGGTTAAGGGTTGACGATTAGCTACCACTCCAGCGATTTTGCCAGAAAAATCATGTAGAACATGCTCAACCTGAGTCGGACTCGGTTTGGTCGAAAGATTCGCCGACGGCCCTACCAAAGGAAAGCCGACCATATCAATTAATAATAGGGTCTCAATTTGATTTGGCATTCGTAAGCCAACACTAGGTTGATGGTTAGTTGCTAAGGGTGAAATCAAATGTTCATTGGTGGGAAAGATAATGGTCAAAGGTCCAGGCCAAAAAGCTTCCATTAATTTTTGGGCCCATGGATGAATTTCGGTAACATAATTCTTGACCGAATCGATACTCGATACATGAACGATTAAAGGATTGTCTGCAGGTCGTCCCTTAACTTCAAAGACTTTGGCAATGGCTTGATCATTGTTCGCCATTGCCCCAAGTCCAAAAACGGTCTCCGTAGGAAAGGCTACGAGTTGGCCTGCCTTGAGTTGTTCAGCGGCATCTTTTAATTGATTCGGATAATAGACTTTAGTATCTATCACTACTATCTCCTTCTAACTTTCTATCGTAATAAAGCGGTCCAAGCCATTAAAATCTTGGTGAATACTGATTTGCCGATAATCAGAATGTTTATGGAAGATTTGTTTAAGCGCCTGAGCTTGTTGGTAACCCATCTCCAGAATCATCTGCCCACCAGGTTTCAAGTGTTGGCTAGCCACTTGGGCGAGGTCTTGATAGATGACTAAGCCATGATAATCAGCAAATAAAGCCACTTTCGGTTCATATTTTATCACACTTTGGTCCATCAAATATAGTTCATCCTGACCAATGTAAGGTGGATTACTGACAATGAGATCAAAGCTTTCTTCGGCAAGATTGCTAAAAAGATCTGAAAGACACCAGTGAACATCAACCTGGTAACTTTGACCATTCAATCGCGCAATTTCTAAAGCCGCTGCTGAAATATCACTAGCAACCATGTCGATTTCTGGATAATCTAGCTTTAAATTAATTGCCAAAACACCGGTCCCGGTGCCAATATCTAAAACACGGGCTTGAGGATGCTTTAATAAAAAGGGCCTAGCTAAGGTTAAAATCCCCGTCGTTTCTTCACGAGGTATTAAAGTTGCCGGACTGACTTGAAAGCGACGCCCATTAAAGTCTTGGTAACCAACGATATACTGGATAGGTTCATCTTGAACAATTCGAGCAAAGCCGTCTTGCAAGTATAAACAGGTTTGCTGACCTAGAGGCTGATCTTTATTATTTACGTAATCAGTCAAGTTCCAATCCATTAACCATAACAAATACAAACGACTATGTTCGGCTGGAAACTGATGGGTTCGCAAAAAAATGGAAGCCCATGCTAGAGCTTCCTTAAAAGTTGACTTAGAGCTGATTTCCATTCAGTTCCTCCAATTTTTGCGTTTGATCATATAAAATAAGCGCATCGGTAATCTCAGCCAATTCTCCATTCAAAATCTTATCCAATTGTTGAATACTTAAGCCAATTCGATGGTCAGTCACCCGGTTTTGCGGGAAATTATAGGTTCGAATGCGTTCCGACCGGTCACCCGTTCCAACTTTCAATTTTCGGTCAGCATCGTATTCCGCTTGAGCTTCACTGGTAACTTTGTCATAGACACGAGCCCGTAACACTTTCATCGCTTTTTCACGGTTCTTTAACTGCGAACGTTCATCCTGCATCGCGACCACAATGTTAGTTGGGATATGGGTTAAGCGTACTGCAGAAGCCGTCTTATTAACGTGCTGCCCACCAGCTCCGGAAGCATGATAAATATCGACCCGAATATCGTTCTCATCCAAATCAAAATCAATCTCTTCTTGTTCTGGCATGACTACGACCGTTGCCGTCGATGTATGTACCCGACCTTGAGATTCAGTCTCTGGTACCCGTTGAACGCGGTGAGCCCCATTCTCATATTTCAATTTACTATACACCTTGTTACCCGTAATCATTAGGGTGACTTCTTTATAACCACCAATGCCAGTGATATTGGCATCTAAAATTTCAGTCCGCCAACCCTGTTGATCAGCAAATTTCGTGTACATATTCAATAGATCTCCAGCAAAAAGTTGAGCTTCGTCACCTCCAGCCGCTCCGCGGATTTCCATAATGATGTTTTTACCATCATTCGGATCTTCTGGAATCATCAATAACCGAATATCAGCTTCAAGTTTATCCTTCTCCTCTTTTAAAGAAGACAATTCTTCTTTAGCCATTTCGGTAAACTCAGCAGAATTGTTCTCATTGAGCAATTCTTCTGTGTCGGTAATTTCAGAGAGAACTTCTTTATATCGTTTAATTTTTTCGACTTTGGGACGAAGGTCTGCTTCTTCAATAGTCAAGTCACGCAAACGTTGGGTATCGGCAATTACACTAGGGTCAGCTAATAATTCATTAATTTCTTCATATCTAATGAGGATAGTATCTAACTGTTCAAACACATCGTCACTCCTTTAATTAATTAGTTAAGCGGCCGGGATTTTTATAACACTTCCGGCAAACGGGTAAATAAGATTCATTGCCACCGATTTGAACCTGTTCTCCTTGGTAAACCGGCTTACCATCGTGAAAGCGTAAATTCATCGTTGCTTTCTTATGACAGAACCAACAAATTGTCTTGATTTCTTCAATTTTATCAGCATAAAGTAGTAAATATTTAGACCCTTCGAATAATTCGTTGGAGAAATCATTCTTTAAACCAAAAGCCATCACCGGAATATTCAGGTCATCAACAATCCGAGCCAATTGCAAGACATGAGCCTTGGTCAGAAATTGCGATTCATCAACTAACACGCAATATAAATCCTCTTCTTCAGCTTGAATTAACTCGAAGATATCAGTATCAGAGTAGACGGGAGTCGCTGCCCGTTCAAATCCTGTTCGGCTGGCAATTTGCCCCACGGCTTTTCGATTATCGATGGCTGAAGTTAAAATTTTCACCGCTTTATTCTGTTCTTCATAATTATGAGCTACCTTGATAATTTCAATGGATTTACCTGAATTCATCGCCCCATATTTAAAATATAACTTCGCCACACTCCAACACTCCTTTTACTTACTTTCAAGTACTTATAATAGAATAAGATTGCTGACTCGTCAATCTAGGCTGGCGAGCTTTTATTATAATCTTTGTGATTTGGCCGAATCAAGGGTATATTAGAAGTATAGACTGTTCGAAAATTTTTATAGCTTGTTTTTTCCAGATAAGGTAAAATGAGTCAATAGAAAATCTATCGATTAAAGGAGAAGAACCATGTCATTAAAAAGTCAATTAGCCAAAACACTGGGTAAGTTATCATATTGGACACTCAATCGTTTTACCCAAGGAGGCACAAGTTTCCCCGGAAAATTAGCTGCGACAATTGACCCTGAAATCCTTAGTCATCTGGCTAGAGATTATGATGTGGCCATCGTAACCGGAACCAATGGAAAAACCTTAACCACCTCTCTAGCAGTTCATGCTTTAAGAATGAAGTATCCTGAAGTGCTTACCAATTCTTCTGGCTCAAATATGGTTCAAGGGATTATCTCGACCTTTCTTGGGGCTAAAAATAAGACGCACTCAGAACGTCGTTTAGCGGTGCTTGAAGTTGACGAAGGATCGCTCAAACATGTTGTAAAATATCTTAAGCCCAAGGTTTTCGTTCATACTAATTTATTCGAAGACCAACTCGACCGATATGGCAGTATTGAAGCAGTGCTCGATCTATTAACCTCGGCCGCCGTCGAAGTTCCTGAAGCCATGGTGATTGCCAACGGTGACTGTCCAATCCTTCAAGCAAAAGATACACCAAATCCCCACAAATACTTTGGTTTCCAATTATTAAATTCGCAAGATTTGGCTTCTAATGAGACAAAAGAACAAACATGTCCAAAATGCCAGCACCCCTTGCAATATAAAGCACGGACGTATGGTGAGCTGGGGGATTATTATTGTCAGCACTGTTTCTTTAAACGACCCCCATTGGAATACGCAGTGACCTCGGTCGATCAATTAAATCTATCAGGTTCGCAATTTACGATTAATGAGTTTCCGCTACAAATACCGGTAGCGGGTATCTATAATATTTATAATGCTTTAGCTGCCTTTGCCCTAGCCCATTATTTTGGCGTGGAACCCCAAGATATCGCGGTCGGCTTCAAAAAAATCAAACCTGTCTTCGGCCGTCAAGAACAGATTAATATTACGGATCATCAAGTTACCATGAACTTAGTCAAGAATCCTGTTGGTTTTAATCAAATTGTCGACATGCTCTCATTAGAAAAACAAGAAAGCGATTTGGTGGCAATTTTTAATACAAATTATGCAGATGGCACCGATATTTCTTGGATCAATGAAGCTGATTTTGAAAGTCTGAAGGAACAACCTTTCCAGCAAGTCTATACTGGAGGAAGTCAAGCACAAGCTCTTCAAGAACGTTTCAGTCAAGCGGGTTTTGCTCAAGAAAATATTCATCCTGTCAGCGATTATTACCAAATCATCGAATTGATAAAAGCCAGCCCACGTCGACAAATTCATATCTTAGCCTCTTATACAGCAACCTTAGAATTCCGTAAGTTGTTAATCCAACAAGGTTATTTAAGCGAATAAAACACTGATTGATCGTCCAATCATAGAACCCCATTGATTTAGTATCTTTGAAGGTTAATCCTTCATCTTACTAAGTCAATGGGGTATTTTTTAAAATCCGGGATGTTGAGCCATGAATTCAATTTCGCTAGGCGTCGAAATTCGACCCAATGCTTGATTGCGATGTGGATATCGTCCAAATTGAAGAATAATATCGCGATGAGCTTGTTCATACTTTAAATAACGTTCCAGGCCCGGTTGAGCAAATAATTCTAGAGCCCGTTCATGAATCGTTATAGATTCTGAGTGCATCAAAGGCATATAGATAAAGGCTTTTTGATCTGGACTAAGCACAGATAGATCATGATAAGCTATGGCTTCTTGGGCTAATACTAAGGCCATCCCATCTTGGCTAAAAGCTCGAGCCTGACCACGATAGAGATTTCGTGAGAATTGGTCAAGCAGGATAATTTCTGCTAAACGACCCAATAAAGTCGCCCGCCAAGTAAATAATTCTGCTTGACTGGCTTGCTGGTGAAGCTCCTTAAAGTGATCTGCAATGGTCTGATCTAAATCATCATCTTTATTAAACCAATCCCTGTACGTTAAGTCAGTAAACCAAAATTCAATAATGTCTTGAGCTTCCATCGACTTCATCCTTTCTCTTGTTTACGCTATAAGATAATTACTATTTTAAAAAGAATTTGATCTTGACAACATCCGAGATGAATGATCATTAACTGGTAAGACTACTTTAACCAAGCCAAAGCATCAAGAGGATAGGCATAAAAATGGCCGGAGTAAAATTCAAAACTTTAAATTTAGTGATTTCAAGAATATTTAAACCCAGGGCGACGAGCAAGATAGACCCCACACAAACCACTTCACTAATAACCGGTTGAGGTAAGAGTGGCGATAAAAAAGAGGCCCCTAGAATCAGACCACCTTCTAAGATCAATACCGAAAAGGCGGATAACACCACTCCTGGACCCAGAGAAGAAGCTAAAAGAATCGATGTAATGGCATCTATAATACTCTTGGTATACAAAGTAGTATTGTTGCCTAATAAACCACTTTCTAAGGCACCGATAATCGACATGGAGCCAACACAGGTCAACATTGTTCCCGAGATAAATCCTTGAACCCAATCGATTTGTGAAGCACTGTTCCTACGGACCAGTCGAGCACCTAAACTATTAGCAAACTGAATCACTCGAGCATCGATATCCAGAAGTTCACCGATAAATACCCCTAATATCATAGACAGAATCATAACTAAAGTATTCTTTCCTTGCATAATTCCGGCAATGCCCATGGCCATAATTGCCAGGCCGATGGCTTCCATGAGACGTTGATGGAGGTTGTAAGGAATTCCTTTTTTTAATAATAGGCCTATTAGACCTGACACTGTGACAACAATGGCATTAATAACCGCGCCCAATCCATTTCCTCCTTCATAAAATAATTATTTATCATGAATCATTTTTAAATGTTCGTCGAAAAGTATGTCTGCTTTGACCTGCCAGGTATAATTGCCCTGAAAGCTTAACTGATTGGCTAAGGTGAGTTGAGACCAATATACGTCATAGATATATGCGGATGTCAAAGGCTTGACCAGACGATGCAAATTTGGCAGTCGACCGTAGCCACTAGTAGGTAAATAGACTTTTAAAGTCAGGGCTTTACCTTGGGAATTTTGCTGATAGAACGCCTTATCGATGACAAAAACTTTTTGAATTTTTTGCTGGTCGCGGGGACCGATGTACTTGGGCAGAACATTCTTAACCAGACTATCTTCCGTCATAAATTGACGGCCAGCTAAATCTAAAGTCAAAGTCAGATCTTGCGGTTCTAGTAAATAAATCGAATCGGCTTTATTCTCTAGAAGCAAGTCCACACTGAGTAGGAGTTGTCCCTGCGGAAATTGCTGAAAGAGTTGACGATACTCAGGTCTAAGTTTTAAATCACACAATTCCATCTTGTTCAGCTGAAGATTTACTGAACCCTGCTGAAGATTTTCAGGTCCTTGAAGGCGACTCACGAGCTGCTTGTCGCCCCACCATTCCTGACTAGGTAGATCCTGAATAAATTGTTGTGTTTCTAGAATGCGTTCAGCAATGGTCTGATTAAGTGGGAGCACTAAGGAATAGTTTCCCTCTGGGCTGGCCAACCCCTTTGTCTCCGATTGAAGCGGTTTAAATTCATTTTGCCAACTTTTTAGAACTAATTCTAAGTAACCCTGTCGCATTCCAGTAAAATATTGTCGAGCAGACAGCTGAAACATTAAATAGCCTTCAATCGTTTGTTCGGGTTCTATGACTCGTTTTGTATTGTCCAAGATGGCTTCCAAGTAACCAAATTCTAATGGATAAACAGATTTATCCGTGGCCTTTTCTGCTGGCTTGTCGTCTTCGAGACCGATAAAATTATTAGGAATATATAAATTTTGCTCAGCATAATTACTTATCGCCACATTAATCAAAAGCAAGCCCTCTTGATTCTGTTGACGGGGGCGATCTTGATATTCTGACCGCCCTTTAACGCCATAGAAAGAAATGCTGTTAACTTGAATTTGACCCTCATTTAATAGTAAACGGGGGCCATTTTGACTCTGAAATTCACGCTGAATTTGGATAAAGCGATTATCCTCTAAGATAGCTTGATCAACTTCTTGGAGCTCAGGAACTAAGCGAAGATCAAAAGGCAAGACATCTTGAACATCAAAGACCGGCTCACTATCCTCTGTTTCACTGACTTGTGCTTGTATTTCTGGCCTAAGGACCGTTGAGAGACCGATTAATAATACACAAAATAAGCTAATCCATTGGCATGGATTTAGATGTTTGTTCATGATTCACCCCGATAATATCACTCTCGTCATACAAACCTGACTTCACTTGATAAATCACAAATAATTCTTTAACAATCACTTTAATCACTGCATAAATTGGGACCCCAAGAATCACACCTGTTAAGCCGAATAATTTCCCCGCACCTAATAAAATAAATAAAATGGTGACTGGGTGGATTTGTAAGTTATTTCCTAAGACTTGAGGCGCCACAATCCGCCCTTCAATCGTTTGTTCAACCATCACTGCAATCAAAAATTTAAAGACCATCATATGCCCCATAAATAAAGCAATAAAGAAGGCCGGAATAAATGAAATAATCGATCCCAAATAAGGAATCACGTTTAAGATTCCTGCTAAGACCGCTAAAGAAATCCCGTAATCTAACCCTATGATGGCATAAAGAATAGCAAACATAATTCCCACAATAATGGCGACCATAATTTGACCACGAATATATTGGGAAATTTGATAGTTGCAATTGTATAGGACTCGCTTAAACCAATCTCGTTGTTTGCTCGGTACCAATTTAATCAGTTGGTTTGGCACATTCTGTCCTTGCAGAAGCAAATAATATAAAACAACTGGAATCGTCACCAGTCCTGCCACAACTTGGGTGACGGTACCAATGACGCCACCAATGTTTTCAATCGAACGGGTAATCATTTGATTTAAATTCTCGCCTAGAGCCTGCAAGTCTATTGATTCTAGAATGTTATTCATAAAAGTTCCAGAATTTCCTTGGCTACTATTCTTCCGCATATCTTCAAGAAGATTACCAAATTGCTCAATATAGAAGGGTAGATTCTCAATAAAAGAATTGGTTTGATTCTGTAACACTGGGAATAAGCTCAGACTTCCCCAGACCAAGAGAATAATAATTACTAGAAAAATAATCCAAATTGAAAATTGGCGCTTCACACCATAGACTTCCATCTTCTCGATCATGGGAATAAATAAATAATACAAGACCCCAGCTCCGATGATTGGAAAACCAATGATTGAAAATAATTGCCCCAAGGGACTAAACAAATAGGATATTTGAGTCAATAGAAAAATAATTAAAATAAAAATTAAAATACCAAATAAAGTGACGATCGTTTTGTTACTAAATAAGCGATCAACAAATGGTTTTTTACTTTCTTTTTGTGAGGGGTTCATTCTGATCACCTTCCCTTTACGCTCTGCTTATTCTATCATAATTTGGCCGAAATTTCTTTTTTTAATAAAATATCTAGCAAATATTTATGTTATACTTATCAATGTATCAATGCTCTTGAAAGGAGTTCTTTATGAAACAAAAATTTATTTTCGGTGGCTATACTAAACGCATCAATCAAGGGATCCATGAAGCCATCCTTGATTCTGAAACCGGTAAATTAGAAAACTCCCGTTTGATTTTTAAATTAGATAATCCTACTTATGTCTGCACAGATAAATCCCATTCCACCCTTTTTGCCCTGATTCAGGATGGCAATCAAGCTGGGGTTATTGCTTTACAGGAAAAAGATCAGCGTTGGCAAGAAATCGATCGCTGTCTAGCAGGCCAAATTAATGCCTGCCATATTAGCTATTATGAACCTTGCCAGACCCTTTACTTAGCGAATTATCACCAAGGATGCATTGATGTCTATCATTTTGAACAAGAACAATTAAGCCATCTTCAAAAAGTAGCCGTCAAAGAATTTCACCCAGACTTATCAGCGCCAGTGCAAATGCATTTTACTTGGGCCAATCCTAGTCAAAAGCTATTATATGCCTGTAATTTAGGGCAAGACCTGATCGAACTATTCGATATTAAAGAAGATGGTCAACTGGTTTATCGGGAAAGCTTTAGTTTAGCTGAAGGTGTGGGGCCGCGCCACTTCATCCACCATCCAACATTACCGATTATTTATGTTATTGGTGAATATGACAATTATATTCATCGGATGACCATCGATGAAAATGACCAACTCGTTGAACAAGATGCTGTTGCCGCCTTGGATCAAGATCAGTTGAGAGAAGCTAGTGGCGCAGCCATCAAAATGACTCGCGATGGTAAGTTTCTATACTGTTCAACCCGTTTTGCCAACTTCATCTCTGTCTTTGCTGTCGATGAACAAGGTCAGTTAGAACGGATTCAAAGTATCGATACCGTTGGCCAAATTCCGCGTGATTTCGCCCTTGACGAAAATGAAGAATATTTATTAGTTCCTCACCAAGATAGTGATTTTGTCAGTGTATTCCGACGCAATCCTCAAGATGGTCGCTTGAAATTTGCCAATAATGATACGGAAATTCCTGAAAGTGTATCTATCATTCCCTTCTAAAATGAAACGATAATATCGAATAACCCTCGCAGATAGTTTCTGCGAGGGTTATTTTTATTAATAGACTTTCTTATATTTATTTAACGCGGATGCTACCAATCTTGTCGCCACGTTTAACCGGGCCATATTGATCGATAATCATTTCTTCAACCGTTTCATTGCCATTGGTCAAAATAACAATCATAATATCATCTTTGCCTGCTTCCTTAATCGCTGATAAGTCGATTTTTGCTAAGTCAGTATTGGGAGAGACCTGATCCCCTTCTTGAACCTGAACCTCAAAAGGTGCCCCCTCTAGAGCCACAGTATCAATCCCGAAATGGAGTAGAATTTCTACTCCGGAATTTTTCAAAGCAATGGCATGTTTAGTTGGAAAGACATTTAAGATTTCAGCTTGGCAAGGTGATTGAACTTCGCCATTGGTAGGCTTGAAAGCAAAGCCGTCCCCCATCATACGTTGAGCAAAGACCGGATCCTCTACCTCTTCAATCGACACTAATTCACCATCAACCATCGCAAATAGGTCGAATTCTTTGACTTTCTCTTCTTTGTTTTTATTTTTTCTCAAAAAATCAAACATCTTCTCATCCTCTCTTTAAATTTATTTCATTTTAACATAAACTTATGTTACACTCTATTATCGGAACTGAAATAAGTTCGGATTATTTCTCTGAATATCAATTTTTAAAGGAGTAGCCGATGGAAAATATAGATATACTTGAATTAATTAAAATTATTATCCTTAGTGTTGTTCAAGGAATTACTGAATGGTTGCCAATTTCTTCTACCGGTCATATGATTGTGATTGAAGATTTTATGCCACTAAGCTTAAGCAGTAACTTCCGTGAGCTCTTCTTAGTCTTAGTCCAATTAGGTTCCATTATCGCCGTTTTGGTCCTTTACTTCCAAAAATTAAATCCTTTTAGTTTAAGTAAAGACCCTGGAGAACGGAAACAAACCTGGATTCTATGGTTAAAGGTCGCCTTTGCTTCGCTACCAGCCGTGCTCTTTGGCTTTGTACTTGATGATTATATGGATGAATATTTCTATAACCCGGTGGTTGTGGCCATTGCCTTGATTGTCTATGGGATTGGCTTTATCTGGATTGAAAGTCACAAACAAGGTAAGCATGCCTTTCAAATTCAAACCTTGGCTGACTTATCTTTCGCCACAGCCTTTAAGATTGGCCTCTTCCAAGCCTTAGCCATTATTCCAGGAACCTCACGCTCAGGTTCAACCATTATTGGTGCCTTAATTCTCGGCGCGTCTCGCTTCGTTGCGACCGAATTTTCTTTCTTCATGAGTGTCCCCATTATGTTTGGTGCCAGTCTGATGAAACTGGTCAAATTAGGCTTTGGCTTAACAAGTCTAGAATATGTTTATCTAGGCATCGGTATGGTCATTGCTTTTATCGTTTCCATCTTAGCGATTAAGTTCCTTTTATCTTATATCAAACGACATGACTTTAAAGCGTTTGGATATTATCGAATTATCCTCGGTGCGCTGATTTTGCTCTACTTTGTGCTTAAATAATAGTATATTAGCTTCCATCTAACCTAGATCGTGGCAAAGCCCCTCCAACGGCTTTGTTATGATCTGGGTTATTTTAAAAAACAATACTATTAACCAAATTAGTCCTGCCAACATCAATAAAAAGAAAACTTAGATTGATTCAAGAGATAGTTGTATTTAGAATGATTCTAATGTACAATAGGGTTATAGGAGGTTATGCTTATGCAATCAATAAAAAGTTGGGTTAAAGAAAATAAAGAAATGACGCTGACTATTATCAGTGGTCTGCTAATCATTATTGGCTTTATCCTTAAATATTCACAAACAAATGATACAAGTGTGCCTATTTTTATCTTGGCTTTCTTAATTGGAGGCTATAATTCAGCTAAAAACGCCTATTTAGAATTAGTTCAAGATTATCATCTGAGTGTGGACGTCTTAATGATTCTAGCAGCAGTAGGTGCTTGTATTATCGGTTATTGGACGGAAGGTGCCTTGCTCATCTTTATCTTCTCACTTTCAGAATCCCTTGAAGTTATGGCCATGGCTAAAAGTCGCGATGCCATTACTAAATTAATGAAGATGACACCGGATACCGCCCGCAAATATAATAACGATGGTCAAATTATTGAAGTTCCCACCAATGAATTAAAGATCGGTGATAAGGTTCAAGTTCGTAAAGGAGAATCTGTTCCTATCGACGGGAAACTTCTTAGCAAACATGCGGTAATTAATGAAGCCTCCATTACCGGTGAACCCGTTCCTGTGACTAAGGAAACAGGTGACGATGTGATTGGCGCGACCATCAATGAAGAAGAAACCTTTGATATGGAAGTCAGTGTTGAGAATGAGGACACCCTCTTTTCCAAAATTATTAAAATGGTTGAAGAAGCGCAAAATTCTCCTTCAAAAACTGATAGTTTTATTAAAGGAATTGAAGACAACTATGTCAAGATTGTCTTAATTGCTGTTCCCCTATTCATTATTCTAGCCCCATCTATCTTTGGTTGGACCTTATCAGAAGCCTTCTATCGAGGCATGGTCTTATTAACCGTCGCTTCACCTTGTGCCCTAGTAGCTTCAGCTGCCCCAACCAACTTATCAGCTATTTCAAGAGCGGCAAAGAAGGAAATTATCTTTAAAGGCGCGGATACCGTTGAGCAATTGACTGATCTTAAAGCGATTATCTTTGATAAAACAGGAACCTTAACGATTGGCAAACCCGAAGTCCACGAAGTATTCTATGAAGAAGCGGCTGATCGTCAAGCCGTTAATCAAGTCATTAAAGCAGCAGAGAATGGATCCACTCACCCAATTGCCACCGCAATATTGGATCATTTAGAAGATACTCCACTGATTCAATTAGATGACGTGAAAGATATCACCGGTAAAGGCTTAGAAGTTCAAGCATTCAATCAATCTTGGAAGATTGGTTCAAGAAACTTCGTTATTGATAACTTAACCGAAAAAATTGGCCAAGAATCTCTCGCCAAAATCGATGAGCTGCAAACCCAAGGAGCCACGGTCATCTACGTTTCAGCCAATAATCAATTACTGGCTTACTTTGCTTTAATGGATGAATTAAAGGCTGAAAGTAAATCAGCTATCGATGAACTTCATAAACTTGGGATTCAAACCGTCATGTTAACTGGAGACCAAGAAAAAACCGCCAAATATATTGCTAAAGAATTAGGAATTGATGAAGTGCGGGCCAATCTATTACCTCAGGATAAAGTCAGCCATGTGAAAGAATTGCAAGAGAAATATAACAGTGTGGCCATGGTCGGTGATGGAATCAACGATGCCCCTGCTTTAGCCACTGCCAATGTGGGGATCTCGATGGGTTCAGGGACCGACATCGCTATGGAAACTTCAGATATTGTCTTGATTAAAGATAGTCTAGATCAATTACCATTCGCCATTGGTCTATCACATAAGATGCATCAGATTACCAAGCAAAATATTATCTTCTCACTCTCTGTGATTGTCTTACTAATTATTTCCAATCTATTCCAAGCGATTAACTTGCCGATTGGTGTTGTTGGTCACGAAGGCTCGACTATTCTGGTCATTCTTAACGGTTTGAGAATGTTAGCTTATAATTATCAAAATAAAGCTTAACTTAAACTTATTTAAAAGATTACTTAACTTCAAAAAGATCCCCTAGACTTGGTCTGGGAGATCTTTTTTTTGGTCTCATGAATCGTAGCATTCTTTTTTAACGCAAAGAAAGAAAGATTACCATACAGATCAGCGAGCTTGATTGAATATAAATCCGATTCTATTCTTTTAGGCTAAGGCATTATCAGGTCGAATTTCAGTGACTCCTGACATATAAGGAACTAAGACTGGAGGAATTTTTACTGAACCATCGGCTTGTTGATAATTTTCTAATATCGCGACGACTGTTCGACCTACAGCTAGACCAGATCCATTCAAGGTGTGTAGGTACTCAGCCTTGCCATCGGTGTTCCGATAACGAATCATCGCCCGTCGTGCTTGGAAGTCTTCGCAATTAGAACATGAAGAAATTTCACGATAGGTATCCTGACCAGGAATCCAAGCTTCGATATCATAAGTTTTAGCCGCAGAAAAGCCCATATCTCCAGTACAAAGAACAATGGTCCGATAAGGAATTTCTAAAGCTTGTAAAATGCCCTCGGCTGCTTGTGTCATCTCTTCCAATTCTTCATATGAATGATCTGGATGAGCTAATTTGACTAATTCCACTTTATGGAACTGATGCATACGGATTAAGCCTCGGGTATCTCGACCCGCTGAGCCAGCTTCAGACCTGAAAGAAGGTGACATGGCCGTCATTTTCACTGGAAGCTGTTCAAGGTCTAAGATTTCTTGAGCGTAATAATTCGTTAAAGGAACTTCAGCTGTAGGAATTAAGACTAAGCCACGATCATCTTTGAGTTCAAAGACATCCTCTTTAAATTTAGGAAATTGACCAGTACCAAACATCGCCGTTTGATTTACCATATATGGTGGAATCATTTCACGATAGCCATTTTTCTGGGTATGGGTATCTAACATAAAATTATAAACAGCCCGCTCTAAGCGTGCCCCTAAACCGCGATAATATACAAAGCGCGCCCCGGCTACTTTTGCTCCCCGATCAAAATCTAAAATGCCTAAATTTTCTGCAATATCCCAATGATTTAACGGTTGGAAATCGAATTCCGGAAGGTCTCCCCATCGACGAATTTCTACATTATCATCTTCATCTTCACCAATCGGCACGTCTTCATGTGGTAGATTTGGTAAGCGAAATTCAATGGCTTCAATTTTCTGAACTAAGGTTTCTAACTCTTGATCCATGTCTTTAATATTGACACCGATTGCTTTCATTTCTTCGATTTTATCACTGGCATCCGCTTGTTGGCGTTTCAATTGAGCAATCTCGCCGGTCACTTGATTTCTGGTCTTCTTAGCTTCTTCGACTTTGACGATTAAATCACGACGTTGTTGGTCCAAATCCAGATAACGTTCCAATAGTTGCCGATCAACACCCCGGTGCGATAATTTCTCAGCGACTTGTTCAAAATTATTTCTTAATAATTTGCGGTCTAACATCGAATCCCTCCATAATTTTCATTAAAAAAATAGAGCCTTCTCCCATCTGGGACGAAGGCTCGTTCGCGGTACCACCCGATTTCAAATAGTGAAGACTTTAACCACTATTTACACTCACTATCCATAACGGGGATGGCCGACGCTATTTAATCAATCACTTGAGTTCATAGGTTGAATAAAGTGTGGATTCACAACTTACTTGTACAGTTTCCACCAGCCACTGTATCTCTATTCTGGCAAATAAGTTATTACTATTCACTTCTCATTTGTAAGTTTATTATAAGAATTTTATCTTTAAATGTCAACTTCCATCCTCGTTAACGAAGTCAAACATGCGCTGAGCTTACCAATTCAGTTCACGGGCTTTTGCTGTTTCTTGATAATGATGGGTTCGATCTAATCCTGCCCAATTTTGTTGCCGTAAAGCCTCATAGATGACAATGGCTGCTGTATTAGAAAGATTTAGCGAGCGCACATGTTGATCGTTCATCGGTAAGCGTAAGCAGTGTTCTTTATGGGCTTCCATTAATTCAATGGGTAAACCGGTCGTCTCTTTGCCAAACAAGAAGAATTGTTCTCCCTGAGAATTCTCGGCTAAATTCGCATCCGATACAATCTGGGGAGCAAATTTACTAATCAGATATAAAGGCCGTTGACCAACGTAATCTAAGAATGCTTGCAAATCCTGATGTTCAATAATTTCAACATGATGCCAATAATCCAAGCCGGCTCGTTTTAGCATGCGATCATCCGTTGAAAAACCTAAAGGATGAATCAGATGAAGTGCAGTATTAGTCGCTGCGCAAGTCCGGGAAATGTTCCCCGTATTAGCGGGCATCAAAGGTTGATATAGAGCAATATGATTCTTCATGATAAGTCATCACGCTTTCTATGGGTCGTTCTTGCAGGGCGTTTTTGTTTCAAATGTTGGATAGCCTGATCAAATTCAGTAAGGGCTGCAGAATCAGTCTCGCTATCAGCTTGGGCAATCACTGCTTCTAATAGCACAGGATTATAGAATTTCTCGATTTGACTCAAGGCCCAGGCTGCTATCGCGCGAATATCGGGCCGAGGATCATCTTCCATCACTCGAATTAATTCTGGCATGGCAGATTTATCGCCCATGTTAGCTAGGGCAATAATGGCATTGCGTTGAATCGGCTTCTTACCTCGCCAGGAGCCAGCCAAATGACCAAACTGAGCTTTAAACTCACGATTTGACAAAGTCAACAAGGGTTTTAATTGGGGTTGAACTTGATCGACAATCGGCTCCATTTCTTCATGAAGATGATAATCGATCCCCTGATTATAGGGACATACCAGTTGACAAATATCACAACCATAGATCACCGAACTTATCTTACGTCGATAGTCTTCCGGCATGATCGATTTAGTCTGGGTCTGATAAGACAAGCATTTCTGTGCATTCATCCTGCCATCACCCAACAGAGCTTGCGTTGGACAGGCACGAATACAACGGAAACATTGCCCGCAATCATAAGCTACTTCGGTATCGGGTTCAAAATTTATGTTTGTAATCATCTCACCTAAATAGAGCCATGAACCAAATTCCTTGCTAATCAGCAAACCATTACGCCCTATGAAGCCAAGACCCGCTCGCGCCGCTACCGCGACATCAATCAAGGCCCCAGTATCTACCATCATTTCGGTTTGGGCTTGAGGACATAATTCCTTAAGAAATTGATCTAATTGTTGTAACTTATTCCGCAGTACATGGTGATAATCTAGCCCCCAAGACGCACGGGCAAATTGTCCGCGCTTATTCAGTTTGTCCTTGGGAACTTCTTGACGTATTCGACTTGGATAAGCCAGACCAATCGAGATGATCGATTGAGCCCCGGGCAATATTCGATCGGGATAAAGTCGTTCTTCAATAATGGGATGTTCAAAGCCTGTGGTATGTCCCTTGGCTTTCTGTTCTATTAAAGATTCACGCAAATCGTCGAAGGGCTGGCTCGAAGCAAAGCCAATTTTGTCGATGCCAATGGATTTGGCGTAAGCAATCACTTTATCTTTTATGCTTTGGCGATCCATTGATGCCCTCCCATCTATATCCATTCATCAAAAAAAGAGGTGGCCTCTTTAGCTACCTCTTGATGCTTTGAATAATTATTCTTCAGTCTCTTCTTCAGTTTCACCGATAACTTCAGGTTCAGCAGCTTCTTCTTCGGTTTCAGTTTCTTCAACTTCTTGAGGAGCAGATACAGTGACAATGGTTTGTTCTGAGTCATCAAGCAATTCAACATCTGCAGGAACATCAATATCAGCAATGGTTAAGGTAGACCCAATTTCAAGACCCGTAACATCCACTTCAAATGATTGAGGAATCGCATCTGGTTTAGATTCTACAAGCACGGTATTCATAACCAATTCAACAATACCCACCTTAACGGTTTCAACATTTAATAGTACAATTGGTACTTCAACCTCAAGTTTTTGATCAGCAGAGATTGCTTCTAAGTCGACAGAATAAATTTCATCTTTTAAGGCTGCTTTTTGGAAATCTTTAATCCAAACTTTTTGAGTTTTGCCATCATAATCTAAATCGAAAACCGCGTTCGTTCCTTCCTTCTTCAGAAGAGCTACAAATTCGCGTTTATCAATTAATAAAGAGCTGGCTTCGCCTTCTTTACCATATAAAGATACTGGGATTTGTCCTTCACGGCGTGCTTTTTTAGCTGAGGACGATCCTGTTTCATTTCTTAGGACTGCTTTTAAATTCATGAATACGTTTCTCCTTTATTCTAAAATTTTCACCCAAAAACATGGGCATTTTAGCACATACATTATAGTATCAAAAATAAAAGTAAATTGCTAGAATAAATTGCCATTATTTTGTAAAATAGAGTAATTCTTAGAGAGGAGGCCTTATGAAGAATATTTTTCACTTATTGAAACCTTTTGACTATATTTTCATCCTCTTAGCCTTAATGCTTTCTTTTCTCCCTAACCTAATTACTGGCCTACAATTTCAGCAGGGATCTGATACAGAAACTTTAGTGGCCATCGTCAAGATTAAGGGAGAAGAAGTTGATCGCTTTACCCTAGGGCCGGGACAAGCAGCAGAAAAAACTTACCATCCTAATCCGGGTCAATACAATATCATCCAAGTCGAGGATCATAAAATACGGATTAAGGAAGATAATAGTCCAGACCAGGTGGGTGTTATGACCGGTTGGATTTCTAAACCTGGACAAACAGCGATCTGTCTCCCCCACCAATTGATTATCGAAGTTTTAGGACTCCAAGAAGAAGACGAGCTGATTCTGCCTCTCTAGCTAGGTAGGGAAGCTCGTTTTTTATTAGGAGCGATAAGCAAAGATCCCTTAAAGAAACGTTAAAATTAAAGCTAAACCTACCGACAGCGAATATACCAAGGAGAACAAGACAAAAGATTTAATGGACCCCACAAAAGTTTGATCCTTAATTTGTTGCTGGCGAAATCGTTGCAAGCTACGATAATGCGGCCAGACAAAAATGAGGAAGATGAGACTCCAAGTCGGTAATAGACCTGACAAAGCATAAATCATTAGGAATAACCAAGGTAGACCACTTAAGACACTGTATAAAACGAGTGCCCACTTTTTGCCGATATAATGGACTAAGGTAAATCGTTGATTCAAGCGGTCAGTAGCTAAGTCACATATATTATTGGCCAACATAATATTAGCGATTAGGCAGACAAAAGGCAGGGCCAACCAGACAATCCGCAGACATTCTTGCCAATAAACATTTATTTGAATGAAATGACTCGACCACGTGGTTGATAAAATAATTGAATAGTTATTAACAAAAATTGCTAAAAAGAAGATACCTAGTCCCATGGTCAAACCCGATAAGATTTCACCCAAGGGTAGACGCGAGGTCGGCAAAGGCCCAAAGGTGTAAGTAATACCGATTATGTAGAAGATGGATCCAATTAACAGGAGGATTGGGTCGGTTAACCTGACGAGATGAATCGAAAAAACAAAGGCAATGGATAAAATGGCTAGTAATAAAAAAATAATAAAATTAATATCTAAGTGGTGGCGACCAATCACGTTCTCTTTATATTTATACTCTTGATCGACAGCCTTGAGATAATCCATGGTGTTATTAATCGCTGTCGTAGCCATATCAAAAAAACTGGCAGCAATAAAGAAGACCAGACTATTAATCCAGTTAAAATGCCGATAATGGTAGGCTGACCAAAGAAAACCAACAAGCATTGGGAAAAAACTAGCTAATTTGGTCTTAATCTCGACGAATTCCAAGAACTGCGATAGATTTATGTAACTATGCTTCTTTGACTCATTCATTGACAATATGATACTCCTTATTGGTTAGCTGGAAACTTTCCTTTAATCCATCGGATAAGTGAACACCCTTATCTTTATCAATATAAACCACTTCATAACCATCGAGCCGATTGATCAAGTCTAAACCTTGATCAATTCCTAATAAGAATAAGGCGGTCGAATAAGCATCGCCATCGAAAGATGTAGGTGCGAATACTGTAACACCAGAAATATTATTATCTAAAGGATAACCTGTATTAGGATCCATGATATGATGATATTTCTTGCCATCCTGTTCTAGATAACGCTCATAAATTCCTGAGGTCACGATGGCTCCCTCCTGAACTCGTTGACTACCGACGATAGCTCCACGTACTTTATCTGGATCTTGTACGCCGACATTCCAGCCTGCTTGATTGGCAAGATTTTGGCCCATGACAATCACGTTTCCGCCTAAATTAATGATGGCTGTGCTAATCCCATGCTCTTTAAGGATGTCTGCTACTCCTGAGCCAATAAAACCTTTGGAAATCCCACCTAATTCCAAAGCCATTCCTGCTTCTTCAAGTTTGACAGTTTGGGCTTGGTCATCGAGTGTAATCTTATGGTAGTCAATCTTAGTGAGGGCTGTTTGGATTTCTTGATCGCTTGGAACTCGGGCTTGATCTGATCCGATTTGCCACAAATTGGTCAAGGCTCCAATCGATATATCGAACAGTCCCTGACTTTGTTCCGCCACATCAATGGCTCTTTGAATGACCTCGAACGTTTCAGGATGAACTTTTACCGCCTCTTTCCCGGCAGCTTGATTTATTTTATAGACATCTGAACCTGAAAGATTGGTCGAAAATAATTGTTCCATTTCTTTCATATAATTAAAGGCTTGCTCCATGGCTGCTTCTTGATTTGGATGGTAAATTTGTAATGTCACAGCAGTATGGAGCAAGGTTTCCGATCGAGTCAGCGGATCCTTAATCACTTCTAAACCAGTTTGATCGGTCTTTATACTGGCGGTAGTGACAACATCCGCTGGGTTATCTGATTTTTTCTGACTTTGTGTTTGGTCTTGGCTTTGACTACATGCCGTTAAGATCAAGACCAGTAGCATTAAAAGAGTTTTTTTCATATTTTCACCTATTTCACAAATTACAAAAAGCCGATCCACCTTAACAAAAATGTTAAAATGGTTCGGCCCAATATGTATCCTACATTAGATACAATTAGTTGCTAGATTCTTCTGAACTTTCTTCGGAAGATTCTTTTTCTGTAGTGCTTTCTTCAGATTTATCAGTATCTTCTGATTCAGATGATTCAGAGTCAGAGCTAGATTCATCCTCACTATCTTTGCTATCTTTCATTTGTGATTCTTTAATTAATTGTTTAGCTAGGTTCATAAATTCTTCAGAAGTTGAAGTAGCTCCAGAAACCACATCTACTTCTTCGACTTTTTGTTTCTCAACAAGGGCTGCAGATAATTCTTCCATCGCTTCAGCGGCTGAAACGCCAGTCTTATCTTCCATATTCTTGTTATATTCTTCATCTTCTGATTTTAATTTACCTTCGGCATTTTCATAATCATAAGTAACTTCAGTAATCTTACCATCTTTGACTACCATGGTCATCATCGGGCTCCAACCATGTTCATCAACTTCACCTTTAGCAGTAAACTCGCCGTCTTGTAAAGGTAGTTCATCCAAGTTAATTTCTTCGGTATTACCTTCTGCAGCTGCCTTCAAGAGCATTTGAGAAGAGAACTTGAATGTTTCAGAAGTGCTGGTAGCTCCACTTACTACATCAACATCTGCGCTTTGGTTATCAACTAAGGCAGCATTTAATGCTTCCATCGCTTCCGCACCAGAAACACCGGTCTTATCTTTCATATTCTTGTTGTATTCTTCATCTTCTGATTTTAATTTACCTTCAGCGTTAACATAGTCGAATTTAGATTCAGTAACTTTACCATCTTTAACAACGATAGTATGTTCAACTGACCAACCATGTTCATCTTCATTTGAGACAGCCTTATATTCTCCATCTTGAAGTTCTGCATCCATTGCCACCGCACCGGCTGCTTCTTTAGATTCTTCAGATTCGTCCATGCTTTCTTCAGATTCATCTTTAGATTCTTCGGATTCGTCCATGCTTTCTTCAGATTCATCTTTAGATTCTTCGGTTTCATCCATGCTTTCTTCAGATTCATCTTTAGATTCTTCGGATTCATCCATGCTTTCTTCGGATTCATCTTTAGATTCTTCAGATTTGTCCATGCTTTCTTCAGATTCATCTTTGGATTCTTCGGATTCGTCCATGCTTTCTTCAGATTCATCTTTAGATTCTTCGGATTCATCCATGCTTTCTTCGGATTCATCTTTAGATTCTTCGGATTCATCTTTAGATTCTTCGGATTCTTCAGATTCTGAAGCTGCCCGAGTTTCTTCTACAGAAGTTTCAGTTTCTTCCATCGTGGTATCTTTCACAACTGCAGCTGAACTTTCTTCAGCAACGGTGGTTTCTTCTTTTTGTGTGTTATCTGCACACGCTGACAATAAGAGAACAGAGCTTAAAAGTAGCGAACCTTTTAGTAACGATTTTGATATTTTCATATAATACCTCCTATTATCCCAATTTTCGCAAATTTGGTTAATATTAGTCTAATCGATTTCATAAATTTTGTCTAGAAAAAAGAATTTAACGAACTATTTCTGCCGCTGGCTCAATCCAGCAATAATTTCTTCTACTTGTTGAATATAGACCGTCTGGCCAGGTAATTTAGCTAATTTTTGTTGAATGCGGTCCTGATAGCGCTCGACTAGCTTAATAGTTGCCTCGATTCCTCCCGCCGCTATGACTTGTTGGTAAATCATTTCACAATCTTGGTCTGACAATGAATCTTTCTGACTAATCTGCTCGAGTAGACGTGGATATTTCTGCAAGCTGTACAAAATCGGAGCCGAATAAATGCCATTGCGAATATCTTGTAATCGGGGTTTACCCGACAACTGACTATCACTTCTGTAATCAATCAAATCATCGGTTAACTGAAAAAACATGCCAATATCTTCTCCAACATAAAAAGCTCTTTTATTAATTCTCTTTGTCGCCCGACTCTGATAGTAACCAGCATAGGTTGATAAAGCAAAAAGGAGGGCCGTTTTACCTCGAATTTGCTTTAAATAATGAGGAAAAGTCATTTGAGGATTATATTGATTAGTCAATTGTAGTAACTCTCCCTCTAGAATACTTTCCCCAGCCCAGTTAAAAGAAACCTCACTTTGGCGGTCAAAAGAAGTTTTAGCTACTAGATGCGCGGCTGTGACTAGCAAATAATCTCCTGCGTATATGGCAATTCGATTGGAATGGCTTTGTTGAATCGCTTCAATATTCCGTCTTAAAGGAGAATGGTCAATTACATCATCATGAATTAATGTAGCCAGGTGGAAAGTTTCAATAGCCGCAGCCAAATAAAGCTTGTCTTCAGAAATTTCACCCTCTTTAATCAGAGAGAATAACAAACACAAGCCTGCACGAAGATACTTGCCAGGGGCATGAATATATTCCTCAATCTTCTGCTGAATGTCCTTTTGACTGATATTTATTTCAGTCAACATCATCTCCTTCACTAGGTTAAGATGCTGGTCGATTACAGGATAGGCTTGCCAGATAGAATTAGTCATGACTTTCTCTCCTTTCAAGATGAAAAAATGGCAAACGATTCGGATCGATTGCCATGATAATTTAAAATTTAACGAACGCTTTCTTGATAAATATGCTTAGATTGGCCAAACCACCATTGACTCAATCGATCTTGTAGCCAAGGCATGAGATAATGATCTAAACCGAAGGCATGACCAGCCCCAGCCATTAAAGCAATTGCGACTGGAATGAACCACATATTTACCCAGACAAACATACCTGATAGACAGAACATGACCACTAACACGACAGTCCCTGCACTGACTAACCAAGTAAAGAGACCAACGATTAAGAGAATTCCGATACCTAATTCAAGAACGGACATAAATTTCTGCATGAACATTGCCACATCATAATTAGGAACAAAGAATTTCATCAAGGATTCAAACCAATCCGGCATCTTATCAAAAACAAGCATCGGTTCTTCACCGTAAGTATAATTTAGACTGAAAATTTGTTTAGCGGCTTCGGTGGTCGCTTCAACGGTTTCAGCCCCTGCCTCAGAAGCTGCTGAGGTGGTGTCTAACATTTTTACCCAATCAAATGGCATCATTAATTGATCACCAAACCAAGACTCGGCACCAAAAGCACCAAACACTTTTTTCAAACCTTCAATCAACCACATGGAGCCATAGAAAACACGTAATAATAGTAACCAAGCCATATTTCCTTGAGTAGACAGATGCCCTTTAAAGATATTTCGCCGATTCTTTACATGGAGAATTTCGTGAAGGATATACATCCAAGCATAATACCAAGAACCAATCGATAAGAAATATTTAATATTGGCTGCATGTTTAACGGCCATAGCAATGAAACCTTGCACTGAATATTTGTCATAAAGACGAGCTACCCCATAGACCGAACCGATTGATACCATATTTCCATCATATTTACCTTTGAAGACTTCTTTATCTCCACCAGAAATTTCAGCAATAATACTCTTAGCCGCAATATCCCCAGTCTGCTCAGCAGCTTGGACGATTTGTGGCATCAATTTCCCATCATTCGCTGGATCTTCAAAATATACCATATCACCGCCGATGTAGACATTATTTAGACCCTCTGCTTTCATATACTCATCAACGACAATACGTCCAGCACGAGCTCGTTCAAAGCCCCAATCAGCGGCTTCTTGGTTTGCTTGAACACCAGCGGTCCAAATCGTGGTATAAGTAGGAATCTCTTTGCCTGAAGCAAGGATGACCTTATCTTCTTCAACAGCGACAATCCCATCCCCTAAAGAGACTTGAACGCCATTCTTTTCCATAAAGCGCATGGCTCGAGTTTGTTCAGCTTCTGTCACTGTATTCAGAATCCCTGGTGCTGCTTCGACTAAATGATAAGAGATTTCTGCCGGATCAATTTTATGTTCCTTGGCCAGAATCGGTAACCATTCAAAAAGTTCACCAACCATTTCCACACCAGTAAAACCAGCACCACACACAAGGAAGGAAAGTAAGGCGCGTCGTTTATTTTCGTCATGTTCACGGGCCGCTGCATAAACCATATCAATAATATGTTCACGAACCCGTTCAGCAGCTTCAATCGACCAAAGAGTAAAACCGTGATCTTTGACTCCTTTTACGCCGAAATCATTGGCTTCACCACCAAATGCTAAGACTAAATAGTCATAAGGATAAGCACCATGTTCAGTAGTAATTTCTTGTTGTTCATGATCGATATGGGTCACTTTATCTGTGACAAGGTGAACATTTTTAAGACGGCCAAATAATTTCTTTAAATCATATTTAATTGCTTCTGGTTCAACCCGTCCACCAGCAACTTCATGCAACTCAGTCATATAAGTCAAGAAAGAATGGCGGTCAATTAAAGTTATATGTATGTCTGGATCTTTTTTATACTTCTTCGCTAGTCTTCGTGTCGCTGCAACGCCGGCAAAGCCCGCTCCAACGACCACAATATTCTTCTTCAATTTACTCACTCCCTATTTCATAACTTGTTAAATTATACACGAGAATTTTTCTAATAACAATATATTTCGAAACAAAAACAATTGTAGAAAAAGAAGAAAAACATTATACTATGGCTTATAGCTATCTATAAGGAGGAGAAGATGAAAGTCCGTAGTAAATATAGCATTCTAATATATATTGCCACGCTCGCTGCTCAAGCCGTAATTATTGGATTAATTGAAAATTTTATTCCTTCGCCTTTTGTCTTTGCTCCGGGGGCAAAATTGGGCATGGCTAATTTAATCACCATTATTGCCATTTTTACATTACCTGTTAAATATAGTTTTCAAGTCCTGTCCATTCGCTTACTTTTGACCGCGTTATTGGGTGGAAATTTGTCGACCTTTATTTATTCTGCAGTTGGAGGCTATTTGTCTTATTTCCTGATGCTACTCATCCAGCGACTTGGACCTAAGCGTGTCAGTATCGTAGGAATTTCAGTCATGGGCGGTATGGCTCATAATTTTGGTCAATTATTGGTGGCCGCTTTCATGGCTAAGTCCTTCTCAGTCTTAAATTATCTCCCTATCCTCTCACTCAGCGGTATCTTATCTGGCTTTGCCGTTGGCATGATTGGCAATTTCCTACTAGAATCAGTCAGCAGTTTGCGCCTCTACCACCAAGAATATATCCAAACACTCCGACAAAAAACTTGGTTAAGCTAGACAACACTATTTAAATCTCATAAAAAAAAGATCCGAATATTTAAAATGTCCGTCAGGACAAGCTAAATATTCGGATTTAATTATGTATGGTTCTTTCAAGAGGCATTTTACATTCATAGTCGAATATACATTAAAACTCTTAAAATAAATACAAAAAGCCCCAATAATACAATTGGAAAGTTTTCTTTAGCAAAGGCACGCCACTCTATTTTATTAATTAGGCTATGTTTGGATATATTTTCTATCTTAATTAATTGATAGACAAAGAATAAACACAATAAAATCAAGGGGAAATACCCCATTAAAACCATGATAATTACAATAGTCAATAAAAGAAAGATTAATCTAACCGCAGGTAATTCATGTTTTGAAAACCGATGGATATTTTTGTAAAGAATATAACCAGTAAAGAACATTAAAATAGTAAAGATAAGATTTATATTCAACAAGGGATTCGATTTAATTAAGTCTAGAACTGAGTTATTTTGTTGGCCTGCCATTAAGTTTAAATATAAATAAAAAAGTACAGGTAAACTCATCATAAAATAGGAGACATATTTTAATGAACGATTGATTGTTTTAATTTTCATGACAATTCCTCATTATCCGATTGATTTTTATAAGCTAAGATAATTAAATCCGTTAAATAATGAATAGGCAAGAATGATACATAGGTATCCATTTCGCTAGCAAAGACTTGACTTTGATAATATAAATTAAAATCACTTAAATCTGACAGAACACTTTGACCAAGTTGAGAAACTCCGACGATTCTTACCTGTTTTTGTTTGAACAAAGCTACCTGACTTACAATATTATCAACATTTCCACTCAAAGAAAATATCATTAAGATGTCTTGAGCATTTGAATTATGCGAGTAATAGCTCAACTCAGTGGGAGCTTCTATCTCTATTACTATTTTTTTCAAAGGTAGCATCTTACGGATAAAGTCTTTGATCACAAGTCTTTGACCCATACCTGTTCCATAACAAAAAAATATTAGCTTCTTCAAGCCAAGAAATTAATTTACGTGAATCTGCTTGATTGAACAACTTTTTAGTCGAATAAAAATCTTCAAAAATATAATCTGGATCAGAAATTTGTGCATGTTTTTCTTCATTCTCGTTATTGCTTAAGAAGTAGCGAAACTCACTATATCCATCGAATCCAATTTTTTGGCAAAATCGAGAAATTGAAGAAGTTGAAATATGTATGCTTTCTGAGAGATCAGAGATGGACATATTAGCTATTTCTTGAGGCCGATCCAAAATATATTGAAATAGATATTTTTCATTACTGGTTAATTGTTGATAATACTTAGTAAAAAGCGCTTTTAGCTTTAACATTATAGATCCTCCGTCATACTAAAAAGATGTGACAAAGTTTGTCACATCTTATTATATCACAGATCTGATCTATTTTAATTCTGGCCAGAAATCTTTGTTTGCTTCAATTAAATCATCTAAGATTTGTTTAGCAATGCGAGCGTTTGGAACTGTTTTAGATAGAGTAATCGCTTGCCATAATTTTTGATAAGAACCCTCTTCCCATGCCTCAACTACTAATTTTTCAACCGCTACTTGTTGTTCCATCATTCCTTTTTGGAATCTAGGAATTTCTCCCATAACTAGTGGTTCAGGACCATTAGAGGTCACAATACATGGAATCTCCACCATAGCAGTTGAATCAAAATTATTTATTGAACCATTATTTGGAACAATTAGCAACATGCGTTCTCTTGTATTATATGCAATCGCTCGAGCTAAGTCGACAATATATGAAGCATGATCGTCTGCTTCGAGATTTTGTCCCTTTGCAGTTCCGGCTTTTACGACTTTATTACACTCTTGAAAGACTATTTTTTCCCGATGATCCATAACTTCATTAGCACGAGTATAGTTTGGATCAGCAATCTCTACTTCATCTTGAGAGAATAAATAATATTTAAGGTAAGTATTTGGTAGAGTAGTCGGGTCCAATGCTTGGACATCCTTTGCCTTTCCAAAAGTATGCATCCAACTCTCTTCTACATTTTCATTACCGTGATTACTTATTTCAGAAGGGGTAATATATCCATATTGTGAGACATGTTCAATTAATTTTGGCATTAAGTCATTGCCATCGTGGTCGCGAATGTCTGTCCACCAGCCATAATGATTCAATCCATAATAACGAACAACAAAATCTTTTCGAGAATCAAGTCCAAGAATTTCAGCCATCCGATGTTCAATTCCTACTGGCATATCACAAATATTAATGATTTTGCTATTAGGTTTAAGTTTGCGAGTTGCTTCTGCAACAATTGCTGCTGGATTTGAGTAATTTAACATCCATGCATTTGGTGAATATTTTTCCATATAATCTATTAATTCCAATACGCCACCAATCGAACGCATTCCATAAGCAATGCCTCCAGGTCCACAAGTTTCTTGTCCAATTACACCGTATTTCAATGGAATTTTTTCATCTTTTTCACGCATTGCATATAACCCTACACGAATATGAGCCATTACAAAATCAACATCCGTAAAAGCTGTTTCAGGATCCGTTGTATATGCAAATTTAATTTGTGGGGCACGTTCTTTAATTAAAATCTCACAAGCCTTTGCAACTTTTTCTTGTCGTTCTTCGTTATTGTCATAGAATTTTATTTGACGAATTGGAAAAGTATCAAGATTATCCAATAACATTAATACAATCCCAGGGGTAAATGTTGACCCACCACCAGCGACCAAAATTGATTGTTCCTTTAGTTTTTGCATAATATCTCTCCTTCTATTGTTTTAATAATTTTTCAAATTCTTCTCTAACTTGCGGTACACTTAAACCAACAATAATCTGGAATGCTTTTCCTTTTCGAACTACTCCGTGGGCACCACCTAATTTAAACTCTTGGTCATCGCCAACTAGCGAAACATCCTTTACACTGACTCTTAGGCGAGTAGCACAGTTAGTTACTTCTTCAATATTTGTTCGTCCTCCAAAGGCTGCTAAATAAATTTCAGCAGATTGGCGGTATTGATCAGCATCAGAAATTTTATGATTTTCTCCCGCTTTTTTCGCTTTATATTCTTGTTTAGAATAAAGTTTGACTCCCGCATTTACTTCTCGACCAGGCGTCTTGTAGTCTTTCTTAAGAATTACAAATTTAAAGACATAGAAGTAAATAACGCTATAGATAAAACCTATAATAAATAATTTAATCACCGAATCAAGATGATTAATGGACATTGGAATAATAAATTTAGACAACATTGCAATAAAACCACTACCTATATCTCCTACAACACCAAATAAATATAAAGTTGACGCAAAAGTTGCAGCTAACAGGGAGTGCAATAAAAACAATGGTGGAGCAATAAACAAGAATGTGAATTCAAATGGTTCAGTGATTCCTGCTAACATTGCTGTAATTGCTGTTGGTACGATTAAAGACAATGTTTCTTTTTTCTTCTCAGGCAAAGCTGTCGCGTAAAACGCAGCACCAATGCCAATTGGAGCAAAAAATTTCGACATATTGTGTAAACCAAAACCACCATAAGGGAATTGCTCAATTAAAGGAGCAGGATTACTTGCTAAAGCATTAAGCTGTTGTAACCATCCTTGTTCGATTCCACCAGCAATAGCTGCGGGACCATAAATAAATGGTTGATAAATAAAGTGATGTAATCCAGTAGGAATTAAAATTCTTTCCAAAAAGACATATATCCAAACCCCAAATACACCAGAATTTAGCATGAGTCCTTGAAGAGTACTAATACCTCCTTGAACGATTGGCCAAATTGAAGCTGTAGCAAAAGCCAAAGGTAACATGAAGAAAAAACCAATAATTGCAACTAAAGAAGATCCTTGGAATATTCCTAACCAATCTGGTAATTTCTTTTCAAAATAACGATTGTGTATCCAAACTACAATAGCTGCAACAATAATTGCCCCAATAATATTAGTATCAAGGGTCTTTACTCCAGCAATCATTTTTAAGCCTGAAGTGCCGCCAACTTCTTGTGTAAAATCAACATTGAAGTTTTGACCCCATATTTCCAATATCTTACTTACAAAATTGTTAAAGGTTGTATATACAACAAAAGATTCTAAAGCAGCTCTAGCATTTGCTTTATCTGCTAGACCAATTGGAATACCAATCACAAATAACAATTCGATATGGTTAAATACTGTCCAGCCACCTGTTTCGATAATCGACCAAATATTTTTCCAGAAAGTCCCATCACTTGCAAGACTACCAAAAACTAACTCACTTTGACATAAAATGGCGAGAGATAGAATAATGCCTGAATAGGCAAATAATAATACTGGTGTAAACATTGCGCCACCAAAGCGCTGAAGTTTTTCCATCAATATGATAACCCCCTTTTTAACTTATTAACTCCTTTCCATTTTTTTCTTCCATAAATTTATTATAGTGGTCATTTTTTATATGTAAGGGATTTCAAGGATTTAGAAAGCGTATCCAAATAATAGTTATTTGCCCAGGAATTGGGAAGGTTCCCAATACGATTGTTTTAGAAATTTAATCACTAAAAAAGATCCGAGAACTCGTCAAAGTTCTCGGATCTGTATATTCATGAGTTTTATATCAATAGCCTGACTCACAATTATTCAGCTGCTGTTTCACTTTCTTCAGCTGCTTGACTTTCCTGATTAGCTTCTGCATCATCGGCTGCTGTTTCCTCTTGATTCTCTTCACTTGAAGCAGGTTCATCTTGTTTACCATTGACTAAATCTTCGACAGCATTTTTCAAATCTTCATCTTTAATTTCGTAGCCAGTATTCTTAATCAAATTGCCCACAATGCCATATGCAAAGTTGGTGTCGGCTAATTTCTTTTGAACAAGTTGGTCTTCAACTTCTTTACGGATTTCATCTAGTGGTTTCTTCTCACCATTATTAATTACCTTGATAACATGATAGCCATACTCAGACTTAACCGGTTCTTGAGTGACTTCGCCATTTTTCATCGATTTAACAGCTTCTTCAAATTCGGGTACCATTTGGCCGCTAGTAAATGGACTTAAGAGACCACCGTTTTGAGCAGTTGAGTCTTTAGATAATTCTTGAGCCAGGGCATCGAATTTTTCTCCATCATTCAAACGTTGGATCACATTTTGAGCTTCTTCTTCAGTATCCACTAAAATATGTTGGGCTTCCATTAATGGAGAGTATTCTTCTTCGTAGAATTTCTTAACCGCTTCATCAGAGAGGTCAATTTCTTTCTTGACCACTTCTTCGAACATTTTACTTACAAACATTTGATAGGTAAATTCTTCAACACTACCCAATTGTTGATAATTTAATAGTTCTTGGAAGACGTCTTCGCCTCCTGCTGAATCGATTTGTTTCTGAACTTCTTCTTCAGCTGATTTTTTAAGCGAATCAGCATCTTCTACATTTTGCATTAAGACTTGCTCTAGAATTAGCGTTCTTAACGTCACTTCTCCAGAAACATTCTTCATGGCCTCATATAGGTCATCTTTGGTAATAGTTTTCTCCCCAATTGTTGCGATTACATCATCTTGGGCTTTAATCACCATTGGACTGACTGCTAATGAGGCTGCAGCTAAGACAGCAAACGCTGAGGTTAAGATTGATTTCTTCATCTAATACATGCTCCATTCTAAATGATAGTAATAATATATTCTGAGCCCATTATACTATATTTCCAGCAACTTAGGCCAAAATGGGCCAGATTTATATAAATAGTCTAATTATCTTCAAGATTTTCCTTGATTTCATTTTGCAGATTTTGCACTCGATCTTGAATGCGTTGAATTCGCGGTTCAGTTTCTCGGGTAAATTGGTTCACTGCGTATTGGATTTCATCTTGAGCTTCTTTGAGGTTACCTAATCCTTCTTGGCTTAAGCGCTGAATCGCATGGCTCAAATTATCAACTTTATAACGCACATCATTGACATCAGCTGTGGCTTGATCTAAATATTCTTTAAGATATCGACGAGTTTCTTGACCACTTCTTGGGGCATTCAATAAACCAGCAAGCCCACCAAACAAAGCTCCCCAAAACAATCCTTGACTAAATTTCTTCATCGCCATCCTCCTTTAGTTTTATTGCTTGTCCAATCTTTTCTGCTCGTTGCTTGAATTCAGCCTGACTATATTTATCTTGATTATTAGTGAAAGTCATCGCGAAGCCATCTTCCTCACTGTAACGGGGTAACAAATGGATGTGTGAGTGAAAGACAGATTGATAAGCTAGTGGCCCATTGTTCATAGCAATATTCATACCTTGTGCTTCGGGAAAAGCTTCTTTAATTGCTTTAGCAATCCGGGGCACACGACGAAAGACTTCGGCGGCTAAATCATCTTCATAATCGAAGATATCTTGTCGATGATCTTTTGGAATGACTAAGGTATGACCAGGAGTAACCTGACTCAAATCTAAGAAGGCAAAGACCCATTCATCCTCATAAACTTTGGCGGCTGGGATCTCACCTTTAATAATTTTACAAAAAATGCAATCTTCCATAAAGACTCTCCTTTACCAAGCATATTTTCCATAGTTACAGAATAACATAAATTACAGAAAAGTTCTTAAAATACGGGCTCATTAGATTCATAAAAAAGTCATAATTTATTCAAAATAATGTTTTTTAACGAAGTATATTTCATTATTATTTCCAGAATCTCTCACGCTTAAAGTATTTCTAATATGATATAATATTGCTGATAAGAGAGGAGGAGCCATGTGAAAACTATCGTAAAATATTTACTCGTCGGACTATGTCTACTGACTCTATTCAGCTTGAGTTCGACCAGGACCGTCGTCCATGGCCAAGATTGGTCCCAAGAAACTGAAAGTAGTGAATCACTTGATTCTTCTGTTGAAGAATCAGATTTGACGACTGAAGATAGCAAGGACGAAACGACAACGGCGAGCACAAACACCGCCATTTCTTTGGACTTTCGCCACTATATGCCTTTTGCTAAATTTGTAAATTATCAGTATCAAGGCGACGGCTCAGTATTTGAAGTTCAGGACATTATTATGGAGTATATGCCAGATAATCAAGGAACATTCCAAATTACTGCCTTTACCGGAGATTCAGCCACAGCTTATGTATATCAGATTCGCGATAATGGTCTATTCGAGTTAGCTTGCTTTGAAAATTATAACGTGGTGGAAGATTTACGGTACTCACCAGAAGCGACTGATGGCGCTGAGTCTTTGATTCTCCCCAGCAATTTAGCAGTAGGAACAAGCTACCAATCAGGTTATAATAATGAGAATAAACGTACCGTGTCTGATTTATTCAATCAATTTTCATTTGGCGGCTATACTTTTGAAAATGTCATCAAAGTCGTTGAAGCGCAAGGTTCTGGTCAATTTAATTATTATTTTGCTCCAGATTATGGGTTAATATTAGTTGAACGGGTCAATAATAATAATGCTCAACAAATTATTCAACTGATTTCAACTCAAGGAAATGTGATTGAATAAGACACGTCAGTAATAGATCTAGCGAGGAGGATTCCATTGAAGAAATTTGCCCTGCTTCTTTGTTGTTGTGGATTGATTGGCCTAGAGGATATTTCTGTGTGGGCCCAAGATGACATCCCTAGTGAAACAACCAGTGAGAAAGAACCCGGATTTGAAGAAAAAGAAACCTCAACCAAGCAAGTAGTGGGCGAGGAAACTATCCCTTTTGCTAGTCAAAGAAGAAAGAACCCAAATCTAGCTCCAGACGAGGAAATCATCGTCCAAGAAGGTATTCCGGGTATCCGGAAAGTTTTATATACTTATGAAACTTCGTTAGCTGGCGACAAACTCATCCGAACAGACTTCTTAGAAGTGATTCAAGAACCTGTCGATCAGATAATCGAATTTGGTCCAGAAGCTGCTGGCAGCAATGAAAGTGAAGCAACATCAGAATCTTCAGCCGAAAGCTCTAATAATGAAGCAAGTACGACAACGATTGAAGCGACTCAATTTAGCCAAAAACCTTCAACAGAAGAAACGAGTCAATCAATTAAACAAGGTAGCCGTGATAATCATCAAGCCAGTCAAGCTTTCATTTCTACTAGTAAGGCGACCAAGAAAAAAGCTAACAAAACAGCTTTAAGTTCTAACAAGAAAAGCAGTCGACTGCCCGATGCTGGCGAAAGTCATCCTTTAACTACCCTTGCTTTAGGACTAATGTTTATAGCCACCATACTTTTTCTCTTTCCCAGAAGAGAAACGGTTAAAGAAAAAAATTAATACTTGAGCATTATTCCTATTATTGACATATATTAAAATAATGACTGATTTTTTATTTAATTTGACAAAAGGTCTTGAAATTCATATGAAAGACAGGTAAAATAGAATAATCAGGTCTCCGTAGTGTAATGGATATCACACAAGATTCCGGTTCTTGTAATGGGGGTTCGACTCCCTCCGGAGATATAAGTAACTTTTATTTCATAGCAAAACATCCGATAAAGCTTGATAAAATAAAGTTTTATTTAAATTTGGTTTAATTTGAAATCACGTAAAATTTAACCTCCTACGGACGAATGGAAAGGACTAGCATAGGCTAGTCTATTTTTTTTTTGCGTGAATTTCGTTTTTTTATTTCGTTTCCTTGTATGTAAGACAAAATAAAAACACCTAATCGTTAGATTAAGTGTTATAGAGTGCCCCCCGAAAGATGGATATTTTCATCCATCTTTCGGGGGGCGCTATGTTATTTAACCAAGCTGATTCTATTAATTCGATTTTAAATTTTGAACTTCTCTTAGTATATGTTCGCGAAACAGGGCCTCTTCTAATGGATCTGTTTCAAATGTATCATGGCTAAGTTTGGCTTGAAGTTGACGCATAGCTTGATACCACCGATACATATCGGCAATCATTGTCTCTTTAAATTCAGGATACCAATAGTCGATTTGTAGTAGACAAGCTTTGCCCGCCTCGATGGGTATCCAATCGAATGTTAGGATTGCTCCATCCAACCAAGCAAAGGATAATGTCTTAGCTGGTTCGTAATCCATCAACATAAAGCTTTCTTGGTCTTCCCTATTATAGCTAAATTGAATACTCCCTCCAGGTCTCAAATCTTTAAAAGCGATAACTGGATAACAAGCATGTTCGGTCAAGAAAATTTGCCAGACTTCCGCACAGCTTTGCGGGTAGCTCAAGGCTAGTTTAACACATTGTCCCTGATCAAGCTGACTTAAGGCATCATCGATGCTTTGCCCTGTTTGACAGCCACAGCTACAAGTCGGGCTATGACTGTATAGTTCGTCAAGCAGATTAGCTTTGTGTTTTGTCATCCAATACCACCCTTAACGAAATTTGGGTTTATAAATTTCCCGTTTGTCTAAGGGGAAGATTTGTGGCGTAAAATGACCTGCATCCGTTTGTTCAAGGACTTGGGTAATCATGTTTATTTTAGCATCCATATCATCGATATAATGAATCAACTCAGCTTCTAACAATTGCGGAAGGACTGGACTACCAAATTCCTGTTTGCCATGGTGAGCTAAGACCACATGCTTCAAGAGTAAGATGGGTTCAATTTCCGAATCGATACCAATTTCTTGACAGGTTCGATCAATCAATTCAGACATCAAGACAATATGACCCATGAGCTTACCTCTAAGGGTGTATTCCGTTGATATTGGACCACTTAGCTCAATCGTCTTACCGATATCGTGCAGAATAATCCCGCCAATCAATAAGGAAGCATTTAATTGTGGATAGATTTCCAATAGCTTGCTCGCAATTTGCACCATGGTCAAGGTGTGAAAAGCTAAGCCCCCTGCTAAGGCATGGTGATTACGTTTAGCTGCTGGGTAAGTAAAGAAAGCTTCCTCATGAGTCTTCAAAATTTTGCGCACGACACGGGCAATATTAGGTTCTTTAATCATAAATAAGGCATTGTCTAGTATTTCAACCAATTCGTCCCGTGAAAGCTCAATACTTTCTACATAATAGCTTGGGTCAATCGGCTCACCTGCTTCGGCTAAACGCATCTTTTCAATTCGTACTTGAGGCCGACCTTGATAGTTCTCACGTCTTCCTTGTAATAAGACGACCTTGCCCGCCTGAAAGCTAGCAATTTCTTTCTCATTGGCACTCCAATACATACCATCCATGGCCCCTGACTTATCTTGAAATCTAAAGGCAATAAAGGGGTTGCCGTTACGGGCTGTTCGCACATCTGCTGATTTAATCAATACATATAAGGCAAATTCCTCACCGACATTCAAATCAAATAATTGTTTCATAATTCCTCCTCAACTAAGCTTGATCGAGCTCTTCAAGATCGATTTCATGATCAGGTTCAAAGATATCAATGGCTAATTGATCAAAGGTAAAGAATAGAATTTGATGGCGTTCTGACATTTCCTTGAGCACTTGATACATGCTTTGTCGTCGCTGTTCATCGAAATTCACGAAAGCATCATCAATAATTATAGGCATTGAAACCATTTGCTTAGCACTCTCTACAAAAGCCAAACGTAAGGCCACATAGAGTTGCTCTAAAGTCCCTTGAGATAATTCGTGAGGCTCGAATAAGATATCCGAGAATTGTTTCACTTTGATCGAATTTTTATTGATTTTGACCTGAGTATAGCGTCCTCCAGATAATTTATAGAAAAGTTCGTTAACTTTTTCGTTCATTTCTGGCAATGGATTCTCCATCCCATAACGTAAAGTATCATAAATTAAGGCGGTCGCAATATGTTTCTGTCCCCATTCAATGATAACATCACGAATCTTAGCTTTCTTATTCTCGATCTGTTGACTTAATTCTTCATAGGATCCATCCTCTTGAAGACGATTAATTTCCACCATGACATTGGCTAATTGATGCATATGTGGGGTTAAATTTTCTTTCGCTCGTTGCAACATTTGTTGTTGTTGTTCTAACTGCTCACTTAGTTCCTGGCGATTTTGAATCTTGGCTAATTCCTGTGCATAATCTTGCGTTTGTTCAGCGAACAACTGATGTTTCGCCTGCAAGTCTTCAATTTCTTTATTGGTATTAATCTTTTGTTTGAAGTCAATCACATCTTTAGCTGAAGCTTGATCCAAATAATTTTGAATCAGTTGACTGCGTTGTTTGATCGCCTCTTCTTCACTTTCCACTGAATGCGTTGTTAACTTCCGTCGATCCTCTAAAGCGTTGGCTCGTTGCATGGTTTGGATGAGACTGGCTTCAACTTCTTCCACATGGCGAATTAATGGCCGAATTCTCTCAGTCTGTTCAAATGGAAAACGGGTCAGCAATGGCTTTATTAATTCCACCCAAGCAGAAATTCTCGCTTGCTGTTCAGCTTCTTCGGTCAATAATTTCTCATAGCGGACTTTAGTTTCTAGATAATGCTTCACCGGATTCGCTTTCAAGACAATTTCCGGATCGGCCGTTGGATAGAAGCCCATCGAACTCAACCAACTTTGTTGCTCTTTCATCAGCTTGGCCAAATCTTCTTGTAATTGTTCCATCTTCATTTCTCGATTATTAATCTCTAAACCAAAAGCCTTCCCTTGTTCTACAAATTGTCTCTCTTGTTCATGCAAATCGATGATTTTTTGATGAATGGGATTATTCTGAAAGCTTTGGACCAAATTACGATGTTTCAGATAAATATAAATCATCTGACCGACGCCCACCATTGCTAGCAAGACGGCCACAATGACAAAAAGGCTAGATAATGACTGACCCTGAATAAATTGGTAGAAAACATAACTGACTCCGGCAAGCAAGATAATAAAGCCTGGTAAATAATGACTTAATTGGGTTTGTTGAATCAATTGTTCTTCATCATTGACTCGTTGATTCTCTAATTGAGCAACCTGTTGGCGAGCAATCGCCGCATTATTCTGGTATGCCTTTCTTTGCTCTAGCAAGAATTTTCGCTCTGATCGAATACTTTCGTTTTCTTCTTGAATCTGATTTTTATTCCCTTGGATTGTCAGCCCTCGATCAATGGCTCGATCATATTCCTCTCCTTGAACAATTTTTTCTGGATAAAACTGACCTTGTTTTGCTAGATGGTCTAACATCTCTTCAGCTTCATGGATTTGCCGCTGCAATTGTTCAATCTGCGTCTGAACTTGCTTGATTTCCTCTGTGGCGGATTGCCATTCTTTTCGATCTTGTTGACGGTTTTTGGCCCAAGTATAACGGGTCAATTGAGTCAATTCCTCATCAATATTGCGGATCCGTTCACGATATTCGGCAAGTTTCTTTTCGCTTTCACGATTATCCCGTAAAGCGGCATCAACTTCGGTCGGCGCCTCTTCAGGAATCTCAGTATAGATTAATTGGTCTAGCTTCCTTTGAACGACCAAATCCTTCAGATGAATTTCATACCGATTAATGAGCTGGTCTAAATTGCGCACTTTGTGCTCTATGTCCTTGATGCTCTCATTTAATTGATTAATCGCTGAATTTTCTGCTTGTTGCTGGCTTAATAGATAACTATAGCGTTGGTGTTTCTGTTTAATTTGTTGAACTTGTCTTTGTAAAACTTCGAACTCCGTTAATAATTGATTTAATTTAGGGTTCGTTCCCTGACGTTTATAGAGTTCGTCAGTATCCTTCTCGAATTGTTTGGCGACGGCTAGGAACTTATCACTTCCCAAAGTACCAATGCTCAAGAAGAAATCATTTAAGTCTTCTGAACCAATATTGGCCAATTCTTGTAAATTATTTAAATTAAACGCATAGAAGTAATCAAAGACATTCTCATCAAGTCCACCTAGGATTTCTTTTAAGACACTATCTTCTAGGACTTGGCCTTCTTTAGTCTGAATGGTTAAGAATTTAGCCGTCCGTTCTACCCAAATCTCACCATATGGGGTCTCACTGAGCAGGATTCTCCCCCCATAGCTTTCTCCATGGCGCGGTTCATAACGATTCTGTTGGAACTTACGCCGTCTTTTATCAGGAAAGCCAAAAAGAATACTCTTAATAAAGGATTGAATGGTCGATTTTCCTGTCTCATTAGGGCCATAAAATATCTGAAGTTGAGCATCAATATTGAAAGATTGGTTAACCCATTTACCATAACCGTAAATTTCTAGTCGTTTAATCTTCATCTTTCGTTGCCTCCCCTTCTTGATCAAAACCTAAAGACTGGACAACCAAGTCTCGGGCGCCTTTACTTATCTCATTTCTTAGTTCTTCTTCCATAATGAGGCTTTTGAGATAAGTCTGAATGGTCGGATGATTCTCGAGGGGAGCCATCATGCTTTGATATTCTTTGTCATCATTTAAAGCAGTGTAGGCTTCCTCAAAGCTTTGATTAAGATTGCGGTCATATTCAAAGGCCGAAACCATTAGGCTTCGATTCAAGCTTATTTTAGCGACCACCACAAAATGATCCGCATCCAATTCATCTTGAATGGCTTCCAATAATTGTCCTTGACTGATTTGTGTTTGTAAATCATCATCTAAGCGTTCCGCATGGTTAAGTTCAATCTCGAGAATATAAGACTGGTCATGTCCTTGAGCTTCGGATTGATAATTGGCAATGATGTGTTGGATTTGCTTCAATAAATCAGCGGCTTGCAGATGCCATTGACAATTGAGCTCGACTTTTTGCCAAATGATTGGGCTCAATTCAATAAACTCGTTTCCAGTCGGTTGTCCTTGATTTAGCTCGATAATATAGGCTCCTTTAGGTCCCGTTTCATTCCGATGTCGACCTTGAATGGTGCCAGGATATTGAATCAAAGGCGTCTGATGTAAGACATTTGCTTGGTGAATGTGTCCCAGAGCCCAATAATCATAATGCTTATCCAAGAGGTCTTCTAAAGTAAATGGAGCATAGTGAGTCTGGCTAGCATCTTTACTCGCTAATTCTCCATGGATCATCCCTATGGTGTAGGTTGTTTGATAAGGATTGGTTGGAAATTGATCAATCATCCGATCAGCAATCCATTGATTTTTATAGGAGAAGCCATATATGCGCACACTCTCACTATTATCTAGATGCAAGTCAATAAAAGATAATTTATTATCCCGAAAAACGTGAATCCCTTCAGGATATTGACGCCCTTCTACTGAAGCCGTCATGTAATCATGGTTACCATGGCAAAAGACCACTGGAATACCGGCTTGACTAAGACGTTCTAATTGTTGATGAAAGAAATATTGTGCTTTGACCGTTTGTTTTTGGGCGTCATAGACGTCTCCTACAATCAGCATTAGATCAACTTTTCGATTGATGGCAACATTTACACATCTTTCAAAAGCAATATAAGCCGATTCCAGGAGCCGGCCCTGAATCGCTTGGAAATCTTTGCCCATACCCACAAAGGGAGTATCAAGATGCAAATCGGCTACATGCATTATTCTCATATCTGTTCCCTTTCTAGTTAAATAAAACCAACTGAAAAGTATCGTAATCTACGATGACTCCCAGCTGGCTTAGCTTCATCCTCAGTTAAATCATGAATCAAATCGATACAGTTCTTCCAAAGGCCGATTAATTATTCCATAAATATCATGAATAACTTGACTGACCCGTTGTTCTTCTTGCATCAACTTATTAATCAGAGGATCTTTTTTCACCTTATCAGTTAGGTCTTGTAATTGGGCAAGCTCCTCTTCAGTGACTTGCTCAGCTTTTAATATTTTCTGTTGATAGGCTTGAGTTTGTTTACGATAATCGCTGAACAGGTCAGCCGATTGCGCATTGTTATGAATCTCAGTCATAATCGCTTTAAGGGCTTGATAAGATTCTAAATTTCTTAAATCTCGTTCAAGTTGGTTTGCTGTATCATAAATATTATTGTTCATCTTCTTCATCCTTTTCTACACCCTTAATATTAACAAATTCAGCCAAAAAATACTAGACGAACTGTCAGATAAAAGGCTGTCATCAACCTCTATATCAATGTTTAAGCTTTCATCTTTACCAAGGAAGATCAATCTGATTCCATAAGTCAGCAAGGCCTTGACCCGCTTGGTCAGCTAATTCTTGACCCATTTGCCATAAACTTTCGGCCTGTTGACCCAACCACTGACTGGCTTGGTCAAACCATGGACTGAGTTGCTCAGACCAGAAATCATCCGCCACCGTATTCGTGTCTTGATTCATGGCCGATGCATTGCTAACCTGGAAAGGTGTTTGGGCAGAAAGTGCCATGATATTGGTCGTTTGAATATTGAATAAGCTGCCTAAACCGCTAGGCATGATGGTATCTAGACTGGTATCGCCCATCTCATCCAAACCAAGCCAAGTCACAATGACAAAGTCTGGTGTATAACCTACCATCCACTTATCGCGCGTATCCGCAGACCCATCCACCGTTTCAGTCGAACCTGTCTTACCGGCAATTTGACCTAGATCAGGTCCTGCACCATAGGCCGTTCCATAACCACCATAGGTGTCTAACATCATGGAAGTCATATCAGCCGCCACATTTTTGGTCATGACCATATGTTTGGTTGGCCGTTCATTATTATAAACTTCATTGCCTTGAGCATCTTCTATCTTGCGAATAAAAGAAGACTCTAAGCGAATGCCTTGATTGGCAAAAGCGGTATAAGCGTTGGCCAATTGCATTGGACTAATTCCTCGCTCAAAGGCCCCCAAAGCTAAAGGCAAATGCTTATCATTATTCTTCACATCGATACCAAATTGCTGAAGTTTCTTGACTGATTTGTCGATCCCTAATTTATCCATTAAATAGACCGCTGAGGTATTTTTACTTTGAGCCAAAGCATAATAAAGCGGGGTCTCTCCACTAGGTTCAGTATAATGATTATAGTTCTCAGGCGCATAGCCATTATAAGAACGTACTTCATCTGGGACCATCGAGTGAATATTGTAACCAGCTTCTAAAGCCGGCACATATACTGCTAAAGGTTTCAAAGTGGAACCTGGTGAACGTAACATATCGGTCGCTCGATTAAAGCCACGATAAGTATATTCTCCACGACCCCCATATACTGCCTCAACGCCACCTGTGCTAGGATCAACGACAATACTTGCACTTTGAACCAAGGGTTGCTCGGCAGCATCATCAGGGAAAATCCCGCCAACTTGGTAGGACTGGTCTAAGGCATTCTGATAGGCTGGATTTAGGTAGGTATAGATTTTATAACCTTTCCCAATCAAATCCCCTTCTGGAATATTGGTCTTGGCAATGGCCTCATTAATCACCGCATCAAAATAAGAGGGATAAGTATAAGAATCCTGCACATAATAATTGTCCCAGAGGTCGATACCCCGAGAAAGAATAATTTGATGGTCTTCAGCGGTAATCACTTGTTCTTTTAATAAGAGGTCTGCAATTACATTGCGACGATCGATGGCTGCTTGATAATCATCAATTGGATTAAAAATATTTGGTCCTTTTAAAATTCCAGTTAGCACAATACTTTCATTCCAATTCAAGCTAGCAGCCGGATGACCAAAATATTTCTCTGAAGCATCTTCTACCCCCCAGACCCCATTACCGAAGTAGGCATGGTTCAAATACATCTCTAAGATTTGTTCTTTATCATAACTCTTCTCAATTTCTAAAGCTAAGAAGAGCTCTTTAAATTTACGTTGGAAGGTCTGATCTTGAGAAAGAAAAGCATTCTTAGCCAATTGTTGGGTCAAGGTGGATCCCCCACCACCAGAAGTATTTCGGTTGATTAGTAGGCGGATAAACGCTCGGCCAATCCCCATGGTATCGAAGCCATTATGTTCATAAAAACGCTTGTCCTCCGTAGCCACCAGGGTCTTCTTCATCTGGTCTGAGACTTGATCCAAAGTGACATAGGTCCCTTTTTGATTGCTTAAATAGCCAGCCTCTTCATCATTTGCTGTGTATATGGTGGTCTTCGTTTGTAAGGCATCTTTTAAGGTCTCTACACTAGTAGTTTTAGCAATCAAAACCAGATAGGATGAAAGCACTAAAGAGAAACTTAGACCAATAAAGATGAGCCATTTCCAACCTCGATAGTAACGCCAGAGTTCCTTGAAAGTGGCCCAGGCTGCTTGCCATTTTTCTTTAGCCATTGAGAACCCTCCTTTTAAATACAGTAGTGACCTAAGAATACCTTTAAATTATGAATAAAAGATTAGTAAAATCAAGAATTATTTATGAACTAATCTTGGTGGTCCATCAGCAAAGCTCGGAATATCCGTATTCCACTTGCAATAATCTCGTCAGGAAATTCATAACGATCATCATGCAAGTCTGGATGCTCAACACCGGAGCCAAGACCAAAGAAAGTACCAGGGAAGTTCATTAAATACCAGCCAAAATCTTCTGAAGGTCTGAAGGCTTGTTCGAGTTGATGATATGCTAGACCATTGGCTTTAGCGAGGCGTTCTAGACGATCCACCTCTTCAACCGGGTTGGAAGTATCGGGGAATTGATCGAGATAACGAATCGCTGCGCTCAGGTGTTCCTCTGTTGCCAATCGATGCACTTCTTCTTCAAGCAAATTAGTCAACTCCTTTAAGTCACTATATTTGCTGGCACGCAAGGTCAATTGTAATTGACCACTGCCGGCTGCGATACCATACATGCCCTTTTGGCCTAATTCTAAAGAGATAATGGTAGCCATCACCAGACTATCAAAAGAATGACATAGCGCCTTTTGCGGTCCGAAACCTGGGAACTTTCCTAAGTCTTTCAATTTTAAGCAGAGTTCTGCAAAGGCAAAAGCCGGATTAATTCCTTTCTCAGGCTGACCCGCGTGAGTTTGTTGACCTTGAAACCGAATCTCCATCCCTGTAGAGGCACACATAAACGTTCCTGACTTGCCAATAATTTGATTTTGGGCAAATCCAGGAAAATTATGCAATCCATAAACATAATCCACGCCGATTTCTTGCATCCGGGGAACAATTTCTCGTGCTCCGACGCCATTCTCTTCAGCATGTTGAAAAATAAGCATCACATTGGTTGACAGATCCATTGAATCTATCTGCCAAGCTAATCCAGCCAAGATAGTAGAATGGCCATCATGGCCACAACCATGAAAAACTTGTCCCTGAGTGTTACTGATTGCATCATGGTCCGCCCGAAAAGCAATCGTTTGCTTGCCTGGACTCCCGGCCTTCCAGACATAAAACCAACGACCTTGATCTACAATCTCTAAATTCGAGCAATGGGTCTGAATAAAATCCTTGAGAATCTCACGAGTTTCTTGTTCGTGTTCAGACAGCTCAGGATGCTTTCTCAAAGTCTGACGCAATTGTTTAAGTTGATCAAGTTCTTCCAAGCCAATATTCAGTTGTTCCACAAATAAGCGCTTCCCTTCCAAAGGTTTATATTTTAACTCTATTATACACCAACTATTAAAAAATAAGCCCCCCGATCCTTTAGATCGGAGGACTTAGTCACTAGCTTTGGCTAGTTAAACCAGCCTTAAGAGAACTTAAGGTCCATAAGTGTTCACAGCACCTATGAATAGACCATCTTCCTGATTTGAGGTCGAACCTCTAGGTCTCCTGTAGGCAATCTATCCAGATTGCTTTCGACTCATCGCATGTAAATCATTATAACAAATCGTGACTTTCTAGCAAGTCTATTTTTAAAATTTTAGCTAGTTTCTGATTTTTAATTTTTTCTAGGTAAAAAAGAGAGACACAGACAAAATGTCAAAGTCTCTCTGACTTAACTTTAAGGGCAGGATCGTATTCAAAACTTAGCTTGTATTTTGCCCCTTTTAAGAGTTTATTGCATCAAAATTTTTATTGAGGCACGGTTAAGCTTTCTTTGAATTGGCCATCACTTCTAGACGATATCCATCAGGATCAGTGACAAAGAAGTATGGATTCGATAAAGCTTTCATTTCAGAAACTTTATAACCGGACTCCTTGCATGCTTGATAGACTGCATCTAAATCATCAACACCTAAAGCCAAGTGGCTGAAGCCATTACCGATTTCATAGGGATCTGCTTCGTAATTATAAGTCAGCTCAATTTCGAAATCGGATCCCGGTGCTTTTAAAAATGATAGCGTGAATTTGTCTTCAGGATAATCTCTTTCACGAGCCACTTCAAAATCAAATAATTCAGTATAGAATTTCTTAGAAGCTTCTAAATCTCGCACACGAAGACAGGCATGTAATAATGTTTGGGCCATATAATATCGCTTCCTTTCATCATAGTCTTATCTTTAGTCTAACAAATCCAACTCGGAAAAACACGCATTATACATCAAGATGGTCAAAGGCTAAGGGAACTAATTCCGCAACCGTGGTTTCCATAATCTCTTCGTCTGCATTTGATAAATAAACGGCAGTTTCTGGATCGCAAAGTTCAACCATTACCTGGCGGCAGATTGAACAAGGACTGAGAAAGCCCTGACTAATGCCGGCAATCGCAATGGCTTTGACTGATTTAGCCGGATAACCCTGAGAGATTGCGGTAAATAAGGCCGACCTTTCCGCACAATTCGTCGCACCAAAAGAAACATTCTCAACATTCACACCAGTAATGACCTGCCCATCCTTCATTAATAGAGCCGCCCCTACAGGAAAATGCGAATAAGGAACATAAGCTCGGCCTAAAACAGAACGCGCTTTCTCCATTAAATCTTGAGCCTCTTTGTTCATAACCTCTCCCTTTCTACAACTCTTGTTGATTGAAATATAATTTTTGAGCGGAAAAGAGGACAGGAACGCCCACTTTACCTTGTTCTTTGATTGCTTTAAAATCAGGATGTTTATCTCTTAATTTAAGAAAGGCTTTTAAATTAGCCATTGATTCAGTAATATTGACGGCCTGATAGACAATCTCCTTAGCTTGTAAGGCAGATACAAATTCCTCGGTATCAGGACATAAGTCACTGTAATATAAGATATGATCTTCCATGATTTCACTCCTTAGCTTAAGATTCTTCACTATTATAGCTCAAGTCAGCTTAAATGATAATCATTTGCAACCAGGATATATTTCAAACATATTTATATATAATTAATTTTCAGATTTGCTTCAGCTCATAAATTCAGCTAAACTTGTATCAGATTAATTTTTCAAAAAGGAGTCATTATGAACACAAATCAATCATACAGTGACCAACTCCCGCAACAAAATTGGTTGCTGAAATTTATCAAAGGAATGTTTATTGGATCTGGTTTTATTTTACCTGGCGTTTCTGGTGGAGCTTTGGCCGCCATTTTTGGCCTTTACACTCCAATTATTCGTTTTTTATCGAATATCTTCGATCATTTTATTGAAAATGTGAAATTCTTTATTCCCGTTGCTTTAGGTGCGCTCGTGGGCATTGCCGGTCTATCCTGGGGCGTAAGTTACTTATTAGGCAACTTTGAAACGATTATCCTTTGGTTCTTTATCGGAGCAATCGTCGGCACCTTACCTGCCCTTTGGCAACAAGCAGGTGCTCAGGGACGGGATAAACGAGACTGGATGATCTTAATTACCGCATTTATTCTTGGGCTCATCTTGCTTAATCTAGGCCAACTCTTACAAAATGGGGCCATGACTCCTAGCTTTGCTGCTTGGATGCTATGTGGCTTTCTGATTGCCCTGGGTGTCTTAGTACCTGGAATGAGTCCCTCCAACTTTATCGTCTATTTAGGTTTATATAAGGCGATGGCGGATGGATTTAAGTCTTTTGACCTCTCTGTAATTCTTCCCATTGCCCTAGGCGGTCTATTAACCATCTTATTGCTTGCCAAAATCATTCATCATATCTTCGAACGCTATTATTCAAACTTCTTCCATTTTATTGTAGGAGTCGTTCTTGCTTCAACTGTCATGATTATTCCAACTGATTATCATGGGTTTACTTTCTTGCAGTATTTCCTCTGTTTCTTGATGTTGGTCTTCGGTGCTGCCGTCGGTCTGTGGATGGCCCGTTTAGAAGCAAAATATACCGACGAATAATCTTACTAAATCACATTAAAAATGTCGCCCCACTTGAGCTTAATACTCAGGTGGGGCGACTATTATGTCTTTAAATATTCTCAGCCTTATAATGAGTTTCAATTTCAGCTGCTGTTTCCTCGATGGATTTGTTCTCAACATTGATCATTCGAGCTCCTAATTTCTGATAGAGCTGTTCCGAGAACATTAATTCATCTTTAACTCGTTCCAAGCTAGAATATTTGGCGCTGCCAGTAATACCTAGAATCTTGACCCGTTCTGAACGAATATTCATGATATAACGAGGTGAGGCAGTTAGACCAAAGATTCGACGCGCATCAACTTCATAAATCTCTTTGGGAATAGGTACTTCCGGAATCAAAGGAAGATTAGACACCTTATAGCCCTTATTAGCTAAATACATGCTGAGCGGCGTCTTTGATGTCCGCGAAATTCCCAATAGGACCATATCAGACTGAGGGAAGCCTTTATTATTTTTTCCATCATCATACTTAACAGCAAATTCAATGGCAGACACACGGTCAAAATAATTTTGATCCATTTGTTGTAAAAGACCACTCTCTTCAACTGGAGCTACTTCCGCTTTATTTTGAATCATGTGAATTAATTCTGTTAAAACATTATGGTAGAGAATATGATGTTCATCCGCATACTCTTGGGCAAAGGTAGCCAGTTCACTGTTAACAATCGTGGCTACCACAATCGCATTCTCCAAACCAGCATCATGCAGGAGCGAAATCATCTCTTCTTTGGAAGCAATAAACGGGTAACGTTTAATGTTCTTATTCTTGATATTAGGAAATTGAGCTAGAACTGCATTGGCAACTCTAAGCGCAGTTTCTCCTACAGCGTCAGAAACGATAAACATTTTAATTTCTGTATCAGTCATGTTACTCCTCCGAAGTACTAAGTTCTACGAATAAGTTAACCAGATTCGTTTTGGATAGCTTACCGACAATTCGATTCGATCCTTTGCCCTCTACCACCGGTAAAGAGTCTACTTGATGGTTTACAATCAATTTTCCTGCTTCTAAGACCGGCATATCCGGGGTAGCCACAATTAAGTTCGGCATCCGAGTCATTACTACAGCAACAGCTAGTTCATTGGATTGACCTGTCGCCATCGATCTTAATAAATCTTTGCGTGAGACGATGCCCAGTAATTCCTGATTGTCGCCTTCTGAAATATAAATAGATCCAACGTCGTACATAAACAACATGGTCATGGCATCATGAATCGAAGTTTCCACCGAAATGATGACCGGGCTACTCATGATGTCTTCCACTTTCTTACTAGAGATTACTTCATGGAGCATAGGTTGGTAAGGTAGACCTGAATAAATATACCCCACCTTTGGCCGACCATCCAGGATTCCTGTTAAAGTCAGCACCGCCAAGTCACTACGAATGGTAGATTTAGCGATGTCTAGCCTCTCAGCAATATCATTCCCCGTTATCGGTTCATTATTCTTCACAATATCAATTATTTGTTGCTGTCTTTTTGTCAAATCCATTTATATCGCTCCAATATTTATTTCTCTTGTTTTCTGATGGTTGCTTGAGCTGCGGCAATCTTGGCGATAGGTACACGGAATGGTGAACAAGATACATAATCTAAACCAACTTGGTTGAAGAACATAATGGACTTAGGATCTCCACCCAATTCGCCACACACACCAATCTTCAAGTTAGGATTAGCTTGGCGACCTTTCTCAACAGCAATGCGGACTAATTCACCCACACCAGCTAAGTCGATGGTTTGGAAAGGATCTGTTTCTAAGACACCATTCTCAATATATTGATTAATAAATTTACCTGCATCGTCACGCGAGAAGCCATAAGTCATTTGGGTTAAGTCATTGGTACCAAAGCTAAAGAATTGGCCGATTTGTGCAAGGTCGTCAGCAATAAAGCATGCCCGTGGGATTTCAATCATGGTACCTACTGTATAAGCGAGTTCAACCCCTGCTTCTTGAATCATTTGATCGAGTTCAGCAACAATTTTTTCTTTGAGGATCGCTAATTCTTTTTGCGTACTTACTAATGGTATCATAATTTCTGGGCTAACCGCTAGTCCTTCTTGGACTAACTTAATGGCAGAAGTCATGATCGCCCGTGCTTGCATTAAGTATAAGTTAGGGAAAGTCATTCCTAGACGACAACCACGGTGTCCTAACATTGGGTTAACTTCTTTCAGATTATGAATCCGGCTCTTCAATTCTTGGGCTGAAATTCCTTGTTGACCAGCCACTAATTCGATGTCTTGGTCTTTGGCTGGCAAGAATTCATGCAAAGGTGGGTCCAATAAACGAATATTAGCTGGGAAGCCATCCAAAGCTCGGAAAATCTTTTCAAAGTCTTCTTCTTGGTATGCTTGAATCCGATCTAAAGCTGCTTGCCGTTCTTCTTCTTTCTGAGAAAGAATAAAACTTCTAAATTCTTTCAAACGTTCTGCCTTAAAGAACATATGCTCAGTCCGTGTTAAACCGATACCCACTGCGCCAAAAGCTAGACCGGTCTGGATATCTGGTAAGGTTTCTGCATTCATTCTAACTTTCAATTCAGAAACTTCTTCGGCCCATTCCATAATGGTAGCATAAGATTCATCCGTGCTCGTGAAGGATTGTTTGATTTCACCCCGATATAATTTTCCTGAGCTACCATCTACTGAAATCAAGTCACCTTCGTGCAACTCGCCACCTGGATAAATAATTGTTTTATTTTCTTCAGAAATTTCGAGGTCATCCACACCAACGACACAAGATTTACCCATACCGCGGGCAACGACCGCCGCATGAGAAGTCATACCTCCGTGGCTCGTTACAATGGCTTGAGCTAAGTTCATTCCTTCAATATCTTCTGGCGAGGTTTCTTGACGGACCAAGATGACTTTCTTACCTGCTTCGGCCCATTCTTTAGCTACTTTAGCCGTAAAGACCACTTGACCTGTTCCTGAGCCAGGACTCGCTGGTAAGCCATGGTTTGAAATTAGCTCAGCCTTGGCTAAACTTTCACTATCAAAGGTAGGATGTAGCCATTGGTTGACCGCACTTGGCTCAATTCGCATCAAGGCTTCTTCTTTGGTAATGACTCCTTCTTTAACCAAGTCTACGGCTACCTTGAATGCTGATTTAGCCGTCCGTTTACCATTTCGGGTTTGAAGAATATATAATTGACCTTCTTCAATAGTAAACTCAATATCCTGCATATCCTTGTAATGATGTTCCAATTTATAAACCAAATCATTCAGCAAAGTATAAATTTCAGGGAAATCTTCAGCAAGTTTTTGAATGGAAGATGGAGTTCGAATACCGGCAACAACGTCTTCACCTTGAGCATTCACTAAATATTCACCGAATAATTTATGTTCGCCGGTGGCCGGGTTCCGGGTAAAGAGTACCCCAGTCCCTGAACTTTCACCGCGATTTCCGAAGACCATTTCTTGAATATTTACGGCTGTTCCCATGTCATTCGGGATTTCATTTAATTTACGGTAATATTTGGCCCGATCATTATTCCATGAACGGAAAACCGCTTTAACCGCTTCATAAATTTGATCCGTAACGTTTTGAGGGAAAGGTTGGTCGATTTCTTTTAAGTAAAGTTCTTTATAATCGGCAATCACAGCTTTTAATTGATCTGCAGTTAAATCAGAATCGTAACGAGCATGAGCAGCTTTCTTGTGTTGGTCTAAGATTCTTTCGAATTTGCTCCCATCCATCCCAAAAACAACGTTACCATACATTTGTAATAGACGACGATAGCAGTCATAAGCAAAACGATAATCTTGTGTTTCTTGAGCGAGGGTTTCCACAGTGTGGTCATTTAAGCCGACATTAAGAATCGTGTCCATCATACCTGGCATAGAAATTTTGGCTCCTGAACGCACAGAAACTAAGAGCAGATTCTCAGCACCCTCAAATTTCTTACCAGTGTCCTGCTCTAATTGTTGTATATATTGATCGATTTCAGCTTTAAGTTCATCCAATAAGACTTCACCATGATTTAAGAATTCTAAACAAGCCTTGGCAGAAATGGTAAAGCCTTTAGGAACAGGTAAGCCCAAGCGGGTCATCTCAGCTAGGTTGGCACCTTTGCCCCCTAGGATATCTTTCATTTGAGCTGTTCCTTCATTAAAAGCATAAACACGTTGCATATTCTTCCTCCTCATTATTAATGCATCATAAAAGAATTATATAATATGCACTATTAGATTGCAATGACTAAAGCTTATCTTATCAAATTATAATTTAATATAACCTGATGGACATTTATCGTCCTTTTACAAGTAAAAGTTTATCTATAAATTTCACTTATCCCAGTAAAACCCACCGAAAAATGTCTGCACAATCGACATGGCCAGTAAATGACCAAGCGACTGACTTGTACTCCTAACTAGCTAAGTACTTTGTAGGGTCTATCTGAACACCTTCCCTACCCCAGTCCCCTAAAGCCCATGGCTTTTAGGGACTGAGTCGTAAAGTAAGTCTGGAGCTTATCAAATAAGCGGAAGACGTTGCTCTATTATTTTAGCCAATACAGTGACAGCTTCAGTTCAGATTATTAGTACCAATCAATGACCTCTATTGGCCTGAAAAAATAATCTTTTCAAAATAAAATACGAATCAATACTACTCGCAAGCCTCAAGAAGATCCACGCAGCTTACAAACTCTTAGCGACTTGTCGCTTAGCATTTGTCTAGTGGATCTAGTCCGAAAAAGTCATAGCTTTGAAGGACGATCGCAGTTTATTAATTATTTCTCTTTTTTTATTTTTAGGCTGAAAATTTGTATATTTTAAATATATTAGCCCACTTTAATTTTCACTATGACTCTAATTAACTTCTCGAGTGACAGCTTAGGGATTATATGGGTGTATTTGAACCATCGGATCAGCATACTTTACCCACATCAGTCCCTTAAGCCCATGGCTTTTAGGGACTGAGTCGTAAAGTAAGTCTGGAGCTTATCAAATAAGCGAAAGACGTCGCTCTATTATTTTAGCCAATACAGTGACAGCTTCAGTTCAGATTATTAGTGCCAATCAATGACCTCTATTGGCCTGAAAAAACAATCTTTTCAAAATAAAATACGAATCAATACTACTCGCGAGCCACAAGAAGATCCACGCAGCTTACAAACTCTTAGCGACTTGTCGCTTAGAATTTGTCTAGTGGATCTAGTCCGAAAAAGCTAAAGCTTTGAAGGACAATCGCTTGCAAGTAGTTTGATTCGTAATTGTTTATTTTGAAAGTTAATATCTTAGCTAAAGACGGCGACGAATAGCATTCCAAACATAGTGACCGAAATAATACAAAGCTTTCGGCAGTCCTAGTTTTTCTAGATGGTAATAGGTATGCCAGGTTCTTTTCAAAGCGCCCCACTTGTTGGCTGAAATCGAGCTAGCAACCTGACGATAATGATTCAAAACCCGATCTAAACCATAGGCTTCAATCTTGCGTTCCCGCATCAACATCAACCAGGTCGCTGTATCTTGCCCCTTGCGCACCAAGGGCATTTGAAAGTCCCCGATTGCTTGCCGGTTAATCATCACGGTCGAACAGGCAATGGCCGTATTCTTTAATAAATCGGTGTAAGTCAGATGAGTAGGTACCCCCACCTTATCCTTAATAATCTGACCTGATTCATCCACCAAGGCTAAATCGGTATAAGTAAAGACGTAGCCGTGATCTTGCATAAATTGCAGTTGCAAACTTAATTTGTCTGCCATCCACTGATCATCGCTATCAATAAAAGCGACATAGTCTCCGCCTGCTGCTTGAAGTCCACAATTTCGAGCCACTGCAGCGCCAGAATTCTCACTTAAAGTAATCAGCTTAATCCGTTGATCAGACTGACTCGCTCGCCGAATGATCTCCGCACTTTGATCTTGACTACAATCATCAACTATAATAAGTTCCCAATGCTGATAAGTTTGCTTTTGCACACTATCTATCGTTTGTTGAATAAAGCGTTCAGCATTGTAAACCGGGGTGATGATTGAAATTAAGGCTTCTTGATCCATCGTTCGACTCCTTAAATGACTTGAATAATTTTTAGAGGCACATGAAATAACTTAGCCAGCTTATATTGATTACGATACCAGGCTTTATCAGTCACATTACTGTGAATTAAAATAACAATTTCTTGAATCGTTTCTTGAATTTGACCACTTTGCCCTAAGTCAGCTAAATAATAACAACCTGCTTGTTTGGTTAAATCGGTCAAATCAATGCCCTCGTGACCAGCTTGACTAACTACTAACCTGGTGTCCACGTGAGGAATTTGAATAACTTGGGCTAATTCCGATCCTACTTGTCCCTTATGTCCTGACCATAGTAGATGTTTATCATCCATGTCCCAACTATATTCAAAAGCATAAGCAATCTGTGATTTCCGTAGACGGGCCAACCAAAGAATCAAAGCAGTAATGATTGACCCCATAATCAGACCAAGCACCGAAAAAATAAGAATATTCTTAGCCGTCATCCCGGCAAACATATTTAAAGTTGCTGGGGTCGGAACCGTTTGGACCATGTCTAAATCCAAGAGTTCAACCGTTTGAGCCGGATTGGTAATATTAATTTGATGTTTTTGATTAAAGTCAAAACGCTCCTCGCTTAACAATTCAGCATAAGCTTGGGCGATTTTTAAGTTTTCAGCACTGGTTTTGCCCACTAAAAATCTAAAGGTAATCAGTCCCGAACTATTATCACGGATCGCAGCAATCCCCCCACGGAACCCATCACTCTTAAACAATTCTAGCTGTCGTTCAGAGTCTAACCATTGATGGAATTGGATACCTGTGCGATCTTCAATTTCTTTAATCACCGGTTCTGAAGAAAAATATTCATCATAGATATTGGAACTGGTAAATAATTGGCCATCTTCAATCGAAATAATGGCTTGAAATTCAGCCGGTTCTTGTTGGTAGACCCGATTTAAATACTGATAAGCTTCATTTCGATTACTTAACCAAACCTGTCCTAAAAGATAACGGGCGCCTAATAAAATCAAAGCTCCCAAGACTGCGCCCAGTAATAGGCGCCAAAGATTCGCTTTAAGAAATCGCCAATATTCAGCGATAATCGTTAATAAACTCATATTCTCTCCCCTTTTGTCGATATTTTAACTGATTTTCGATGATATTGATATAGGCAATGATAACCGCAAAGAAGACCCAATGCCATTCAATTAACATATTACTTGCACTGGTAATACTGGCAAAGATATACACAATCAAAAAGGCCATTAAATTATTGTTCACTGCTCGCCATTGCGGGATCAGCTGACTTCTCAACGTAAAGAGTCGACGAATCATCACACCATACATCGTCACATAGATACAAAAAGTCGGCCAACCATAAGCCACCAAGATTTCTAACCACCAATTATGCATATTCGTAATAATCTTAGTAGGTAGTTCACGGAAATAATTCATCCAGAATTCAATATTACCGGCGCCAACACCTAGACCAAAGGTTTGACCTAGGAAATGTAAACCATTGCGCCACAAATTCATCCGGACGGTATCCCCATCCAACTCTTCGCCATAGCCTACATAGAACAGCGTATCAATTTTATTCTGAATCGCTGGCACCAAAGCGATACTTATTGCGATTAGAAGTATAAAGACCAGCACGATTTTACGCCACTGAGGCAATTTCAAGTCAACTTTAAATTGTAGCAAGAATTTAATCACAATAATTAGAATAAAACTTAATAAAATCATCCGGGATTCACAGCGGAAGACGAGATAGGAAGCTAAGAGCATCTGCCCAAGTAATATTAATCGTTGCCAATTAAATTTGGTCAAAGAAAGTCCAATCATGCATACAGTTAGAAAGGCCAATAGCATGGTCGCATAATCATTCTGATTTTCAAAGACAGTGACGGGAATCCGAGTAAAAGGTTGACTTGCAAACGTTCCATGCTTATCTAATTTATTCAAATCGGCAAATAGATAGTGATTAGTTAATAGCTCATAATAACCCCAAAACATTAATAGTGACATGCCTAACCACATCGCCCGAATCAACCGCCGCCATAAAGTCATATCCTGGACCCATAAATAAACGAGTACAATGGCAGAAATCCCCAAAGTTAATAGGAACATGGCGCGTAACCAGTGACCAAAGCTCATCGCCCAGAGAACCGATAATAATCCCCAGATCCACCAACAAAGATAACCGATGACTAACCAGTGGCTAGTCAATTTACGGTCAATCTTTAATTGAGGGTGATGTTTGAAAGCTTGATATATTGTTAGGAAAATCCCTAAAAATAGAGTCATTCGGTATAAACTAAGTTGGAAACCAGGTAAGGGAACGGCCAATAACTCCGTGCCAAGAAAGACCGAAAAGACTAATAATATCATCAGCACTTCCATAAAATATCCCCTCCTTCTTAATTAAAATCCCAATCCTTTGGATTATTTTTAATCGCAAAAATAGTCTGATAGGTTGTAAATTGAACTAACAAAGCTAACACTGCAAGAACAATCGTCCCGAGCGTCGTCCAAGCGAGTGGAAAAGCATTCAACAAAGCCGCTAATAACATCATTAAGGTTACCAGGACCTGTTTCTTCTGCGGGAAATAGAACCCAGTCTTACGTGAGAAATAAGTCCGTGCCAGATAAAATACAATGTAAGCCATGGTCGAAGCTAAAGCTGCACCTCGATATCCCCAAATTGGGGTAAGAAGTAAGTTCAAGAAAAAGCTCGGCACCAAGGCTAGTAACGAAACAAAGATATTATAGTAGGTCTTGCGTGAGAATGAGATGCCTAAAGTTGTCGTCTCTGACAAGGTATACATAATATGTGGGAAACAAAGTAATCCAAGCACATAGGTTGATTCTAGATAATCAGTCTTCCCGCTCGAAAGTAGCCAGATAATTGGTTCTTTTAAGAAGAGCAAAGCAAAGAATATCAAGGTCAAAACCAATAATAAAGCATCTGAAATAAATTGATAATTCTTTAAAGGTTTTTCTTCCTTATACCAACGAAAAGCTGTCGGGACCCAGAAGCTAGCAAATGCGGTCTTTAGAATCCCAAACATACTCGCAATCTTAGCGGCATGGGAATAGACTCCCCGATCATATAGGGTTGAGACACTGGTAAGGAAACTAGTATCCATCATATTTAAAATTGAAGCGACTGACGTTGATATCATGATCGGCAAGCCAAATTTCAACATCTGACTGATAATAGCTTGATCGACTGAGAAATGCCGTAAATCTAAAAGATGCCAATAACGAATGTATAGACAAAGATCGGCTAACAGTTGTCCAAAGATTAACCCATAGACAATCAGGGTAAAATCACGCATGCCCATAAAAATTAACAGTAAGGAAACGACAAAAGAGCCAACTTTTAATAAGAGACTATAAAAAGAGTACTCGAAGGCCTTCTCTTCCATTCGAATAGTCATTAACACAAAGCGTTCAACGACCGTCGATAAGACCCAGAAGCCCGCAAAGTAAACCAAATAATAGTAGGATGGGTCTTTAAACAACCAGCTTGAGATTGGCCGAGCAAAAATAATAAAAATCGCAAACAAAACCAAACCAACAGCGAAAGGCACCAGTGTCGCTTGTTGCATTAATTTCCGCTTATCTTTATAAAGATGATATTCTCGCGAGAATGATTGGTCCAAACCCAGATAAATAAAGTTAGGAATATTTACCAGTAATAATTGAAAACTATTGGCATTACCAATCTCCTCAACCGGCATTAAACTCGAAAAAATCGGCACCTGAATTAAGGACAGAATGGCTCCTAAAACGGGCCCTAATGAAAAGCCAAAGAGCCGCTTAATAAATTGTTTCATGTCACTCTCCTCTGTACTTAACTTTCTCTTAGATAGCGATTATATAGGCGGGCCGCTTCTTTATTGGTATATTGATTCCCTTGAATGGCCTGCAAACGGGTTTGTGGCGGAATCCGCTGTAATTTTGACATAGCTACTAAAGCTTCGTACCAAACCGCTGGCGCTTGATCCAATTTAACTCTTTTTACCCGATCAAGGCCTAAATCAGTCTCGGCAGGTAGATTAAAAGACATAACCACTGGAACACCCGCCGCTTGACTTTCGATGGCTACCGTTCCTAGCCCCTCGCGTAAGGAAGGAAAGATTAAGGCATCAATAACCGGGAAGAATGGCGCAATCGGTGAAACCCTTCCTAAAAGACTGACCTGTTGGTCTAGCCCCCTTTGTTGAACTTCAGCTTGCAATTCATGCATCAGTTCACCTTGCCCCACAATCAAGAAACGTCCGGGCAAATGATGTTCTTTCATATATTGGGCAATATCTAGGGTAAGCCGATGGTTCTTTATCGGGTCTAATCGACCTATTTGACCAAAAAGTAAATCGTCTTGCTGAGCTCCTAACTTTCTTCTACCTTCTAGACGCAAGCTGCGATAGTCATCAGGATCATAAAGAAAATCGGTGGGATCAATACTATTAGGGATCCGCATCATCTGTTGACTAGGAATCGAATAGCCAAAAAGTGATTTAATAGCTAAAGTCGAGCAACCTAGATAGCCATCAGATAAATAGCGATTAATCTGTTGATTGATTTGGACACTAATTTGTTTACTCATCCGGCGATCTGAATCATCTAAAATATGATGGGCATGAATATAAAAACGTTTCACACCATAAGGCCGAGCTAATAATTTATAAACGCCAGCCCGATAGCCTGCAATATGACAATGAATCACATCATAAGGATAAAGTTCAAGAACCCGCGTATAAGAATGTTTAAAACTTCGCCAGCCCTCTTTCTTAGGATTCTTCAATTGATAGACATCGCCACCGGTATGTTGAATCTGCTGGCGAAAGCTATCAGGAACCTCTGAATAGGTCACCACATCGAACTGGATATTAAATGCATGAACTTCACTCGCAATATTTTGAATAAAGGTGGAGATTCCTCCACCATAACTGGACATGATATGTAAGACCCGCAAGGTCTTTACGGTGCGTTTCGGCTCCATCAGCCTTTCACTCCTTGTACTAACACTATTATTATGAACAGCCAGAATATTGGTCTATTATGGCTTAAATTGAAGAAAATAACCAGAATAAATGAGAATAATCACGAATATTTCATAAATTATTCCCAGAGAATATCTGTTTAAACAATTTATTATATTCGTGATTGTTAATTAATTTTCGTGAAAGAGATCACGGCTATATACTTTATCAGCCACATCACTTAATTCCGCTGAATAGCGATTACTTAAGATTAAATCAGATTGCTTTTTGAATTCGGCCAAATCGTTTATAACTTGGTAACCATGGAAGGATTTACTAGTCAAGGTTGGTTCGTAAATAATTATCTCAATCCCTCTAGCCTTCAATCGTTCCATAACTCCCTGAATAGCTGATTCACGGAAATTATCAGAATCTTGTTTCATCGTCAACCGATAGACACCCACCGTCTTTGGTCCACGTTCGGCCACTGCTTGCGCAATGAAGTTTTTACGCGTAGCATTGGAATGAACGATGGCTTCGACCAAGTTATTCGGTACCCCTTCAAAGTTTGCCAGCAGTTGCTTGGTATCCTTAGGTAAACAATAACCCCCATAACCAAAGGATGGATTGTTATAATGATTTCCAATCCGTCGATCTAAGCCAATGCCTCGAATAATCGATTCTGTATCCAAACCTCTAACTTCAGCATAGGTGTCTAATTCATTAAAGAAAGCAACCCGCATGGCCAAATAAGTATTGGCAAAAAGCTTGACTGCTTCAGCTTCGGTCGAGTTCATAAATAAAACAGGCACATCTTCTTCGTCGGCCCCTTCTAATAATAAATTGGCGAAGTTTTTAGCCGCCGCTGAATGATCCCCAACAATAATCCGGCTAGGATGAAGGTTATCATATAAAGCTCGTCCTTCACGCAGGAATTCGGGCGAGAATATAATCCGATCTGTTTGATATTTTTGGCGTTGTTTAGCCGTATACCCGACAGGTATGGTTGATTTGATGATAATTGTGGTTTGTGGATATTTTTGAATCACTTGTTCAATGACTCCATCGACAGATGACGTATCGAAATAATTCGTTTCTTCATCATAGTTGGTAGGGGTGGCAATAATCACATAATCCGCTTCAGCAAAAGCTTGATCCCCCTGGATTGTGGCAGTTAAATGAAGTTCTTTTTCTTTTAAATATCTTTCAATATCTGGGTCTTTAATATGGGATTCCTGCCGATTTAGGGAAGCAACAATTTCTTCATTAATATCTATGGCAGTAACTTGATGATGTTGGGATAAGAGCACAGCGTTTGAAAGACCCACATAACCCACACCGACGACAGCGATTTTCATAATTTCCTCCGCTCTAAATACTGGTATATAAGGTAATTTCAAATTGATTTAAAAAATATTGATAACTGACAAATTTAATCCATAAGGAGAACGGCATGTTTGTCTGCACAGTTCCATATAAAGCTTGTGACCAGGCCTCAAAATCATTGGAGAAGAGAGCCAGCGACCAATTATGCAAGTATTGCATCCAAATATTAATCTGTCGCTGATTCCAATCCATCTGACTTTCGATTTCACTCTTAGCTAGAATATGATGCATCTGGCGCTTAGTGAGCGTTTCAGAGCTCCCTGCTTGCACCATAATCCGATCGAGGTGGTAATCGCGGTCGAATTGAAACCGTTGTCCCGGAAATTGATCAACCAACTCAGCTAACTGATCGTAATCTACTAACCAATAATAATCAATCGCTTCTTGGCTTAATTGGCTAACTTGACTGCCAATCTGTTCAAAACTTGTAGAATCTAACGAGGAAAAGTCATCCTGAGCTAAGTCTAATCGCTCTGGATCCAGCAACTTAACCTTGATTTCTTTAGCTGACAAATTGGCAATCGCTAAACTCGTGATGGATTTAGCTTCTAGCCGACCTTCATCTGGATAATCAAGGCCAAGCAAAAGAATATTAATCCCAGACTCAAGCGTAGAACCTTGTCGCTGGAAGGACAAGTTATCATCTACATAGGCATTTAGATAGGCGCGTTCACTTTGATGGTAACGCATCGACAAGAAAAAATATACCATGACTAAAGCTACCATTAAGATAAATAAAAAGGCTAACCAACGAGCCCGTTTCTTTGATGAAGCGGTTGAAGATTCGAAAGAATAGAATGTCTTGGGTTTCACCCTAATACCCCCTATTCAGCTTGATAACCTTTGGGATTCTTCTGCTGCCAGTTCCATGAGTCTCGGCACATCTCCTCCAGGCCACGCTCGGCTTTCCATTTAAGCTCCTTTTCAGCCAAAGTAGGATCGGCATAAGAAACGGCCACATCCCCAGGTCGTCGCTCGACGATTTGATAAGGGACTTCAACTTGATTCACCTTCGCAAAGGTGTGGATCAGTTCTAACACACTGTAACCCTGGCCGGTGCCTAAATTATAAATGGCGACCCCTTTTTGATTTTTTAATTGATCTAGGGCACGGACATGACCTTGACCTAAGTCAACGACATGGATATAGTCACGCACACCCGTTCCATCTGCTGTCGGATAGTCATTACCATATACCGACAAGTATGGTAATTGACCAATAGCTACTTGACTGACATAAGGCATCAAATTATTAGGAATGCCTTGGGGGTCTTCACCAATCAGGCCAGATTCATGGGCGCCAATCGGATTAAAGTAACGCAGAATGGTAATCTGCCAGTCAGGATCGGCTTTCGCCAGATCCAAAAGAATTTGCTCCATCACAATTTTGCTATAACCATAAGGATTGGTCGCTTGGCCCACTGGCAAAGATTCTTTTAAAGGTGATGGGTGATTCTGCCCATAGACGGTAGCAGAAGATGAGAAGACAATCTGCTTGACCTGATATTCTTGCATGACTTCCAAGAGATTTATGGTTCCGCTAATATTATTATGATAATACTTCAAGGGCTGAGCAACAGACTCACCAACCGCCTTAAAAGCAGCAAAATGAATGACTGCTTCAATCTGATGTGCTTGGAACACAGCGGCCAGTGCTTGCCGATCTAAAATATTAATCGTATAAGTGGGTACTTTATAATTTGTTATTTGTTCAATGCGTTGGATAACTTCGGGAGAACTGTTTGAATAATCATCAACAATGATGGGTTGATAACCGGCTTGGATTAATTCAATCACGGTATGACTGCCGATATAGCCCGCTCCTCCAGTAACTAAGATAGACATTGTTGGACCTCCTCGGTTTTATTTGCTTCCGAATCATTATAGCATAATCTGTTGACCGTCCGAGAGAAATTCGAATAAAACTCAATAAGTTTCTGAGCCCCCGCTTAAAGATCTAAAATCACTATGTTACGATTTAAAGGAATTCAATTTAAGTCTTTCTTATCTTTTGGTATAATACATTAGAATTAATTTATTTACTGAGGATGGTGCGGATGAGTGAAGCTTTAATTATTTATACCAGTTTAACTGGCAATACCGAAGCCTGCGTCGATATCGTCGCAGATGCCTTAGAAGAACATGGGATTAATGTAACCATCTATGAAGTCATGGATGCTGAAGCCGAGGATTTCCTCGACTTTGACATTGTGATGGTGGGTTCCTACACCTATGGCGTCGATGGCGTGTTACCGGATGAGATGGAAGATTTCCATGAAGATCTCAGTCAATTAGATCTTTCAGGCAAGATTTATGGAGTCTTTGGCTCGGGTGACGATTTCTATCCGGTCTTTTGCTCGGCGGTTGATGATTTCGAAGCAGCCTTTGACCAAGCGGGTGCCACCCAAGGCGGACCTGGAGTGAAAGTTAATTTATATCCTGAAGAAGAGGATGAAGCAGAGTTACAACGTTTAGTAGCTGATATTGTCCAACATTTAGACTAAATTAAAATTAGAAAGTGGGAAAACAAAATGTTAAAGAATTTTGACCAATTACTCGCTAAATATGCAGATTTAATTATTCATAAAGGCCTCAGTGTTAAGAAAGATGATTATGTTCAGATTAACGCCGATATTGAAATTGCTCCGCTTGTCCGTCTATTGACTAAGAGTGCCTACCAAGCTGGAGCCAAAGAAGTGGTCATTAAATGGGTTGACGATGACATTACCCGCCTTAATTTTGAACATATGGCCACTGAGGATTTAACCGATATTCCTCAATATAAAGTGGACGAAGCCGAAGATCTCTTGAAAAAAAGAGCCAAACGTATTGCCCTACGTTCAGCTAACCCAAATGCCTTAAAAGGGATCGATGCGAAGAAGATTTCTGCAGTGAACTTAGCCAATTCTAAGGCCTTAGAATTTGTCCGCAATGCTACCCAGGCTAATGTGGTCTCTTGGATTGTAGCTGCTGGAGCTGGTAAAGAATGGGCTAAACTGGTCTTTCCTGACTTAGAAAGTGAAGAAGCTCAAGTGGATGCTCTTTGGGACCAAATCTTTAAGACCACTCGGGTCTATGAAGATGATCCAATCAAGGCTTGGGATGAACATGAAGCCCGCTTGCAAGAAAAAGCAAAATTCTTGAATGATAACCAATTTGACGCCCTTCATTACCAAGCACCTGGCACCGACCTGACGATTGGTTTACCTAAGAATCATATTTGGGAATCTGCTGGGAGCCATAATGAAGCAGATGAAGTCTTTATTGCTAATATGCCGACTGAAGAAGTCTTTACCGCTCCAGATTTCCGTCGAGCTGATGGTGTGATTCGTTCATCTAAGCCACTGGCCTATGGTGGAACTGTTATCGATGGCATGACCTTTACTTTTAAAGATGGTGAAGTGGTGGATGTTACCGCTGATGAAGGTCAAGATACGATCCGTAATTTAGTCTTTGACAACGAAGGATCTAAATCTCTTGGAGAAGTCGCCCTAGTAGCTCATCGCTCACCTATTTCGCAATCTGGCCTAACTTTCTTTAATACCCTCTTCGATGAAAATGCATCTAATCATATTGCCGTCGGTCAAGCCTATCCTTCGAACTTACAAGGAGGAACGAAGATGTCAGCTGAGGAATTAAGAGAAGCTGGCTTAAACCGGTCAAATGTCCATGTTGACTTTATGGTCGGGAATGCAGAAATGGATATTGACGGTATCCGCGAAGACGGTAGCCGTGTGCCAATCTTCCGCAAAGGAGAATGGGCTATTTAATGTTAAATAAAGGAGAGATTTCATGAATGATAAGGAGAAAAAAATTGCTCTTGAGCAAGAAATCAGTAAACAACTCGACCAAATGGACGAACGCTTTGACCGAAGCGGATGGTTTTATATTGTGGTCTTAATTATCTTACTTTTTGTTGCCCTAGCAACTTTTATGTATTTTTCCAATACCGTTCCTGAAACTCCGAGCGGGTCGATTGAAGAAATGGACCAACGTATTGAAAGCCTAGAAGAACGGGTGAAAGAATTAGAAGAACAGATTGAAAGTGAAGCTTGAGACTGGGGACGAGATTAAATGAAGCTATTACATATCAACTCATATTTTTCAACGACGCCTTTGTATGCGCAATTATACAACCGTCAAGTTGATCAAGGGCTAGATATTGATGTTTATGTTCCGATTGCCCGCCAATTTCCTCAAGATCGCTTGGCCGTCTCAGGCAACTATAGCCGTTGTGTTCGAGTCTTTAACCAAGTCGATCGACTCTTCTTCCATTTGAAACACTATAAAATTCTCAAAGACTTATTAGGTCAGTATCAATTCTCAGAGTTTGATTTAGTCCATGCCCATTCGCTTTTTTCCAATGGTTGGTTGGCCTATCAATTGAAGCAACGGTTTGGCCTAGCTTATCTGGTGGCCGTACGAAATACAGATATCAATACCTTCTTCGCGCGAATGCCTTGGCTGAGATCAATGGGCATTAAGATTCTTCAGGAAGCCGATCAAATCATCTTTATTTCCAAGAATGCCGAACAAATCTTGTATGATAAATATATTCCAGAAAAATTGCGGGCGGCATTTCAAGACAAAAGTCAAGTCATTCCTAATGGCATTGATGCTTTCTGGCAGCAACAGCAGGAACAGGATAGAAACCTGCCTCTACAGCAACCGCTTAAAATAATTTCTACGGGAAAAATTATGGGGCTGAAACGCTTCCCTCAACTGGCAGCCATGGTTCAAGCATACAACGATGCTATGGGCCCTGCTGAGCTCCATATCGTCGGACCCGATTGGAACCCTAAAATTGTCGCAGAGTTACAAGCCCACCCTTTGGTTCACTATCATGGGCCCAAAACCAAAGAAGAACTCAGCCAACTGTATCGCGAGATGGATCTCTTTGCCTTGCTCTCTGCTCCTGAAACTTTCGGCTTAGTCTATGTTGAGGCCATGAGTCAAGGACTCCCCTTGATTTATACTAAAGGGCAAGGCTTTGATAGTTACTTTCCTAATTACCAGGTGGGCGTCAGCGTTGATCGCAATGATACAGATGGTTTTATCGAAGCGATTCAATATATCGAAGACCATTATCACCAGCTGAGTCAAGCTGGCATCGCTGCCAGCCGACAATTTGACTGGGATCAAATTCAACAGCAATATTTAAACATCTACCAAGCAATATTAAAGGAGGATTCCCTTGACTAAAGTTAGAAAAGCAGTGATACCCGCTGCTGGTTTAGGTACTCGTTTTCTACCTGCTACCAAAGCTATGGCCAAAGAGATGCTACCCATCGTTGATAAACCCACCATTCAATTTATTGTGGAGGAAGCGATGGCTTCAGGTATTGAAGATATTCTGATTGTAACGGGAAAGTCCAAGCGAACGATTGAAGATCATTTCGATTCAAATATTGAATTAGAGGAGTTCCTAAATTTGAAGGCTCAAGAAGAACTCTTGGCCTTAGTTAAAGAAACGACCGATATCAATCTATTCTTTGTTCGCCAATCCTACCCCAAAGGATTAGGACATGCCGTCCTTCAAGCCAAAGCTTTCGTCGGTAATGAACCCTTTATTGTCATGCTCGGTGATGACATTATGGCCAGCCCAGTGCCTTTAACCAAGCAATTAATGAATGTGTATGATCAAACCCACGCTTCGGCCATTGCGGTAATGGAAGTTCCTCATGAAGACACTTCAAAATACGGGATTGTAGCTCCTGAAGGCGAATTTGCTCCCGGCATCCACAATGTCAATTATTTTGTTGAAAAACCAAAGCCTGAAGACGCACCAAGCAATCTAGCCATTATTGGGCGTTACCTACTAACCCCTGAGATTTTTGAACTTTTAGAAACCCAAAGTCCAGGAGCAGGTGGTGAAATCCAACTTACCGATGCGATTGACCGCTTGAATAAGACCCAAAGAGTCTTTGCTAAAGAGTTCACCGGTCGACGTTACGATGTTGGCAATAAACTTGGATTCCTTGAAATGAGTATTGAATATGGGCTTAATCATCCACAAATCAAGGACCAACTTAAAGATTATATTATTAAACTGACGGATGATTTCCCGGCTTAAGCCACTTTGATAATTGGGACACTTTGTCAATACAGTGCTTAATATGCATAATAAGAGGAGGTTTGCTTGCTAAAACCTCCTCTTATTTATATTACAACCATAAAAAACCTATAGCTAGGATAACACCGCAAGCTATAGGCTAAAATTTATTCTTAAACTTAGCTAACAATCTCTTCTTGATCGGTCAATAAGACAGGCCCATCCTTGGTAATGACCAGAGAATGTTCATACTGGGCACAGTAGCCACCATCTCGAGTCCGGGCTGTCCAGCCATTGTCATCCATTTTCATCCGCCAAGTTCCGGTAGTAATCATCGGCTCAATAGTGATGGTCATGCCTTCTTTTAATCGTTGGCCTTTACCAGCTTCACCATAATGAGGTACCATCGGTCCTTCATGAATCGTTGGGCCAATCCCATGACCGACGAAATCACGCACGACACCAAAGCCTTGAGCTTCCACATAGGTCTGAATGGCATGGCCAATATCGCCGACCCGATTCCCCACTTGAGCTTGTTCAATACCTAATTCTAGGGCCTTACGGGTCACATCCATTAAGCGTTGATGTTCCGGATCAATCTGACCGACTGCATAGCACCAACAAGAATCTGAAATCGCTCCGTCCAAATCGACACAGAAATCAACTTTGACAATGTCTCCAGCTTTCAAAGCATAAGAAGACGGGAAACCATGGCAGATCTCATCATTGACACTGGTGCAAGTGGCAAATTGATAGCCTTCGTAGCCAATTTGAGCAGCCACAGCGCCTTGACTTTCAATCTTATCTTGAACGAAACGATCAATTTCTGCCGTAGTCACCCCAACCTTGATAAAGTCTCTCAACTCGCGGTGAATCCCGGCCAGGATAGCACCTGATTCTTTCATAAGGGCGATTTCTCTGTCTGACTTAAGTGTGATCATCTTATATTACTCCTTCTCTGATAGCTCCCATTCAAATTCTAAGCGACTGGCTTCATCTCCGGTCGTTAAATTTTTTATTTTAAAGCTGGTCTTTTTTTGATCGTCTTGGACATTGGTGTCAGCATAGATTAATATCTGTGCTTGCGGCAAGATTTCCTGACCATATTTCACATTGACTGTTAAAGGTAACTGCCAATCTATATTCAGCTGCTTCATCGCTTCAAGACACCAACGGATGTAGACCAAATTATTTACATGTTGATTTTCATCAATATCACTCATCTTTATAGCATACGCCAGACTAGGCCCATCTTCAAGTCCTTGGGGTAATTTAATTTTTCTAAATTTATATTGTTGGTCCCAATCAATCAAATCTGCCTGAATAAATTTATCCGTATCGAGGCGGACGACATTGCGGGCTTTAAAATCAATTCCGACAAACTGAATATGAATTTCCGCATAAACTTGATCGTCTTGGATGACCCGGAAATAGCGTGCAACAAAAAAACTATTTAATTGCACCACCCGTGTATCAATTGTGTAGGTCTGATTGATTTTGGGAAATTGGTACAAACGCAAATGATATTGGGTAATGACCCAAATGGAATGCTTTTCGTTAAACAAATGCTGGTCTAAATCGCGGCGGAAAATCTGATCATGGTCTACCGAAGTCTTAAGCACATTCTCTAATAGAACCATTATTTGTTCCTGGGCATTTAAAGAACTGGCTTGTTGATAGCTTGCTTGGTAAATCCCATCTTGTACATTGAAAGACATGTTATCGCTCCCTACTCAATTACTTGATCCCATTACATAACTTCATCATAAGGCATAAACTGTTTAAACAAAATAATAGTGAAGAGACTGAATCATCTCTCCACTATTATCAATCCCGATTAGCTAGTAACTAGCGGGTACGTTTCAAAATAAACGAAATTACGGCAATTAATATAATTGCACCTAGTATGGTTGGAACAATATAGAATCCTCCAACTTCAGGTCCGAAACCGGCAAAAAATTGGTTACCAACCCATGATCCTAGGAATCCTGCAATAATATTACCAATAATTCCACCAGGGATATCTTTACCCATAATCAAACCAGCAAGCCATCCTAAAACTCCACCTACAATAAGTGACCAGATCATTTGTTTCACCTCTTTCTAGTAAAAGGAATTCTTTTACTGTCTTAATTATAAGCCTATCTGAAATGACAGGCAAACAATATACACTAGCGCATTGTCACAAATTCTTCAGACCCGGTTGGATGGATGGCAATAATAGCATCCCATTGAGATTTTGTTGCTCCCATCTTGATCGCCACGCCAAAGCCTTGAATCATCTCATCAACGCCATAACCAATCCCATGCATACCGATGACCTTTTCTTCTTCTCCTAAACAGACCAATTTGAAATCACAGGCTTGGCGGTGATTCCCTGCAGAGTGGTACATTGAGAAGAAGCGACTTTGATATACTTTAATCTGGTCGGAACCAAATTTCTCTTTAGCCTCTGATTCGCTGTAACCAATCGTACCAATCGCTGGATGGGCAAAAATCACGGTCGGAATATTCTGGTAATCAATGGCCGAGCTTTCAGCCTGATTAAAGAGAAATTCAGCGACTTGCCGACCAGCCCGGATGGCCACTGGAGTCAAGGCTATCTTGCCACTCACATCGCCGACTGCATAGACGCCTTTAGCGGTCGTCTGATGACTATCATCGATTTTGATAAATCCTTGGTCATCTAGCTCTATACTAGTCTTGTCGAGTCCCAAGTTTTCGGTATTGGGAACGCGACCAACGGCGGCCACCACTTTCTCTACTGTGAGTAAAACCTGACCGTCTTTGAGACAATCAATACGTCCATCAGGGCTCGCTTGAAAGCCATCAAAGCTCAAATTCTTATGCAGATGCAAGTTAGATGCTTCTATATGTTTGACCAAATTATCTGAGAGCATCTGATCGAAGCTTCTTAAAGGACGTTCGTGGCGAATCACTAAATGAGTTTCAACGCCTAAGGCTTGATACATCTGGGCTAATTCAACTGCAACATATCCAGCCCCAAGGAAGGCGATTGATTTGGGGAGTTGATTCCATTCGAAGACATCATCTGAATTCTCCAGTAAGTCACTTCCGGGTAAGTCCAATGGTGCCGGACGCCCCCCCGTCGCAATAATGATGTGATCTGCTTGGTAGAGTTCGCCATCAGCCTCAATCGTATGGTCATCAACAAATTGACCATAGGCCGCAATATAATCGACCCCATTCTTTTCAAATTGATTCAGATATGAATCTCGGGAACGTTGAATATAGGCATCGCGACTGGTTCGAAATTTATCATAATCAAAACCATTCACCTTAATATCAAAACCATATTCAGGGCCTAGGATCTGGCTGGCTTCAGCAATTTGACTGGCATACCAACCAATTTTTTTCGGCACACAGCCTCGGTTCACACAAGTTCCACCTAGGTCCTTGCCCTCTATTACAGCGACCTTGGCCCCGTACATACCGGCCCGATTGGCAGAAGCAATGCCCCCGCTCCCTCCACCAAGGACGATTAAATCATATTTTTTCATAGTAAGGCCTCCAATCTTATAAGTCTTTACTAGTTTAACCCAATTAAGCTGAAATCGCTAATAGAAGGATTATATGACCGGACTTATCTACTGGAAAAACAATTTCATTAAAGAATGACAACCACTCAAATTAAGATTATTTACATTAAAATCAAAAAGAGACCTCATAGCCGAATAATGAACTACTAAGTCTCTTAAATTGCTTGATACAGCTGAACCATATTGATTTGAACAGAATTCGATGCAATGAAAGTACAGCCTTACTAACCCTACTAAATAATCGCTTGATATCTTTGGTCAGCTTGATCATGAAGGTCAATGGCTCGTTGGTAGTATTCTAACAAGGTTTGACAGGCATTCTCCCAAGTATAGCCTTCCACTGCTCGCCGACCTGCTAACTTAAATTTCTGAAGAAGTAAGGGTTGGTCCAAGACCTTAAGAGCTTCCATCAGGCTAGCTTCATTATTATTCTCGAAAGTAACCCCGGTCTCCATCGGTTTAATTTGTTCCAAGGTTGGTTGGCTTTCAGCAGCAATTACTGGTAAGCCGGAAGCCATCGCTTCGGAAATGACTAAGCCGAAGGTTTCAGAAACTGATGGGAATATAAAGGCATCACCGGTCGCAAAGGCTCTGGATAATTCTTCCCCATATTTAAAGCCAAGGAAAGTTGTCTTGGTCCCGGCAAAGTAGGTCTGTAATTCTTCTCGCTCAGGGCCATCTCCTACAAAAGCTAAACAAATATCATCCCGATGGTTAAAAATATTCTTTAACTGGCGAAGACCTTTTTCTGAGGCTAAGCGACCAACATAGACCAATAATTTTTGATGATTCATATGAAAGGTCAGCTCTTCATAGAGTTTCGAATCAAAGTATTTAGGATGACGACCACTCAAATCTAGTCCACGAGGTAGCACGGCCTGGGTCTCAATACCATGCTCTTCAAGCTCTTCTAACAAGCTCTTTGAGACGGTAATATTATAATCAGCTTGCTTATGCCACAGGCGGATATATTCCCAAAGAACTGGCTTTAACAGCCCCATATTATAGTAATCCAAATAATCAGGCATATGGGTATGGTAGGAAGTCAATAAAGGAATATTTAGTTTGGTCGCATAATGCACAGCTGAAGTTGCTAGTGAGAATGGATTGACAGCGTGGACAATATCCGGATTGAATTCTTCAATAATCTGACGAATCTGTCGGTTGGGTAAGCCCCAAGGCCGGGTCCCATAAAAAGGGAATTTAATCGTATCCAAGCCCTTAACTGGAACACCTTGATATTCTGTAATACCTAAATCAGGGGATAGGACTAGGACTTCATGGCCTCGTTTCTTGAAATCAACGACAAAATGAGCTAAGCGGGTACAAATTCCATCAGTTGCCGGATAAAAAGTCTCTGTAGCTATAAGAATACGCATAACAATCCTCCACTTCCTTATCTACTCAACTTTAATTATAGGCCTTCAATGTAAATTCATTGTAAAGTTTTTGTAAAGATTCTAGCCCTCACTCGCCTTATCTTTTTTTCTTGGTTTACCTTTATTTTTTCGATCTTTATGACGTTTTTTCTTTCTTTTGGACTTTTTAGGAGCCGGAGGTGCTGACTCTTGCCGAAGAGACCGCTTTGATTTCTTAACCGGCTGCGATTTATTCGTATCTGTTTCCCCTTTATTTTTTGGATCACTGTTTATCACAGCTCGACTCAGTTGACCTTGGTAAATAATAGATTCAATCAAATCAATCTTTGCTGGTTGAAGGATGTTTTGTAAATCACGGGCTTCCTGCTCATTCACTAATGAAAGCACCTGACCTGGCTGTCCCATCCGACCCGTCCGTCCAGAACGATGAAGGTAAGTTGCTAAGTCTGTCGCTAAATCAAAATGAATTACAAAAGGAATCTCCGCGATATCTAGGCCTCGACTGGCTAAATCCGTGGTTAAGAGGAATGTAAAGTTACCTTGATGGACTTGATTCAAGGCCGCTTTACGTTCAGTCGAGTGAAGCTGACTATATAAACGCAGACTAGCAATACCTTGTTCACTCAGATAATCAAAGGCTCGATCAATCTCGTCAATGTGTTTCATAAAAACAAGAGCTCTCATTCCAGGAAGATGGGCTAATCGTCTGAGAGCATCAAATTTCTTCCGCTGAGGACAGATTATATAATGATGTTGTACTTGCGATGTATCCCCTTGAGCTTGGATTAACTGAATTTCTTGGGTCTCCTTTTGAAATTCAGCCAATAAGTCCTGATCAACTGTGGCCGAGGCTAAGACGAATTGTAAATCCAAGGGTAAACGTCGACGTAGTTCCAGCAGATCGGCCCGATGTTCCTGACTAATCAGAAAGTCGGCTTCATCCAAGACCAGAAATTTTATAGAATGAGGCTTGATCTTCCGACTTTGTTCTATAATTTGTAGCAAACGACCTGGGGTAGCCACCATAATTTCAGCTTTATGTTTTAAGGCTTCCATTTGTCGTTTTAAATTGACGCCACCTACCAACGCTTGAATCTTTAAGCCAAAGATGTCGGCCCATTCTCGGCCAACCTTGGCAATCTGCAAGGCTAATTCCTGGCTTGGAGCTAGAATCAATAATTGTAGTTGTTGGTTAGCTTCCACGCTTTGCATCAACGGTAAAAGATAGGCCAGAGTTTTACCGGAACCGGTCGCCGCCTGGAGATAGACCGACTGCCCGGACAGAATCGCCGGGCGGGCCAGAGCTTGAATCGGCGTCATCTCTTGGTATCCTTTTTCCTGCCAGCGTTCTTGAATCGCCATTAATTTCTCTTGTCTTTCCATCTTAACCTCGCTGACTATTGCGTCCCATGGATTGTCTTAACAATTCCATTACCTGAGTCACTTGCAGACTAAGTTGCTTGTATGATTCATAGCGAACCTGACCTTCAATCTTATCTTTATCTCGCAACATTTCGCAAAAGGCTACCGCTTCATCATATAATTGATTCTCTGGCGTATAAGCGACCAGATTTGCTGATGCGCCGGAACAATCAATTAATTCCACCTGGGAAATCTTACTTAATTCATAGACCAGAATCGTCTCATCATCAAAGTAAAATTCGCTGGGCAGAATTGAATGAGAAACCATGGAACAGAAAATATTAATTTGGAAACCAGCATAGTCTAGGCGAATCGTCCCCAAGAGATCAATCCCATTATGTCCCCGAATCGGTCGATAACTTAGACTCTCGGGCATGCCAAATAAGTCAACCACCAGATAAATTGGATAGACCCCCAAATCCATCAAATTCCCCGTTTTCATTGCTGGATTAAAGACATTGGGTAGTAAATCTGGCTGGTCTTTGGCCGCCAAATATTGAACATATTGGTCGTTATATTTGCCTAAGTTAAGGTTCGCCCCCAAGAAAGGTTGTTCAGCATCTTTCAATTTATGCTGGATAATCTGTTTCATCCGCTTGTAGTTTCGATTATGGACATGCTTCGCCGCTTCAAAGACCAGTACACCCATTTTGTCAGCCAAATCCATCGCCTGATGCCATTCATCTACACTGGTAAACATAGGTTTCTCAATAATACAATGTTTGCCGGCTTTGATCGCCTTCATCGCTTGCGGGAAATGTAAGGCATTAGGACTGGCAATGTATATGACATCGACTTCTGGGTCAAAAATAAGATTATTCAACTCATCAGTATAATAATCCGCTTGATAAACCTCGGCGATATCCCGACCATTATCAATAGACCGAGAATATACCGCCTTAAGATGGAAGGTATTGGATAACTGAATGGCTTGAATAAATTTCTCAGTAATCCAAGAACTGCCAATGGTTCCGATATTTAACATAGCTTTCTTTCCTCACTCTCGTATTATCATTCATATTCAGTCAAAAAAGCATCCACCTATTTACCCTGATTCATTGTAAAGAGGTGCATGCTTCTGCTAGCGATCACCAAGGAGGATTGACACTCATTATTCTACCCAACTTATGCTCTCTATGATTTAGTTCCTAGCAAAGACTAAACTGTTTATAAATTCATCTTACTCTAAATTCTGACTAGCTACAAGTAAGTATTGGTCTACATCGGCGGCTAAGTGTTTCAAACTATCGGTTTCAAAGGGTGACTTCAAATGACCTAAGGCTACTAACTCCAAGAATGACTTGGTACCGCCAACCTGGCATAATTCCAAATAATCAGACCAGGCACTAGCATCTTCTTCTACATGATTTCGTTGCCAGAATTGTAAGGCACACATTTGGGCTAAAGTATAATCAATATAGTAGAATGGTGAAGAGAAGATATGACCTTGTTTGAACCAGAAACCACCCCGTTCAAAGAAATCATTACCATCATAATCTTTCCATGGCAAGTACATTTGTTCTAATTCACGCCAACGATGTTTCCGCTCAGCAGGTGTCCATTGTGGATGTTCGTAAACTTCATGTTGGAAATGATCGACCAAGACACCATAAGGTAGGAAAGTAATGGCTCCCCCTAGATGGGCGTATTTATATTTATCAGTTTGGTCGCCGAAGAATAATTCCATCCATGGCCAAGCGAAGAATTCCATACTCATTGAATGAATCTCACAAGACTCATAAGTTGGAAAGACAATTTCCGGAGCAGAAATCCAGCGACTTTCATAAACCTGAAAAGCATGACCCGCTTCATGCGTTAAAACATCGACGTCACCAGAGGTTCCATTAAAGTTGGAGAAGATAAATGGAGAATTAAAATCAGGCATATAGGTACAATACCCACCTGCCCGCTTCCCTGGCTTAGTCACCAAATCCATTAAGCGATGCTTAACCATGAAATCGATAAATTCGCTGGTTTCTGGTGAAAGTTCAGAATACATCTTAATCGCAGCATCAAGGATTTCTTCAGGCGTGCCTTCCGGGGTGGCATTGCCATCTTCAAATTCAATTGGTAAGTCATAATATTTCAATTCGCTCAGACCCAAACGTTCTTGTTGCCGTTGATAGTAAGCTTTAGCTACTGGTACCACATATTTAAGAACTTCCTGACGATACACCTCTACATCAGAGCGATTATAATCCAAGCGATTCATACGCGCATAGCCCATCTCAGTGAAGTCTTTAAAGCCTAGATCTAAAGCCATTTGATTGCGGACTTTCACCAAGTCATCATAGATTCGGTCGAAGTCCTCTTCATGATCGGCAAAGAATTGAGCTAAGAGTTCATTCACCGTTTGACGCTCTTGGCGGTCCGTCGATTGCATAAACTTACCTAGTCCAGGAATGTTGTAAGTTTGACCCTTATACTCAATGACAGCCGAGGCAATCAGTTTGTCATATTCAGTGGTCAACTTATTCTCTTGTTGTAAGAGTGGGATAATTTTAGGATCAAAGACCCGGATAGAATTTTCAGCCATTTTGACCAAGGTTGCCGGGAATAATTCAGCATAGTCTTCAAGATTCTCTAAGTCGAGAACTGCTTGATAATAACTCGTGACCCATTCTTGAATAATAGGTAGATGTTCATCCCAGAAAGCCATCTCTTCTTCATAGAAAGCATCTCGGGTATCAATTGAATTACGAATTGAGGCCAGAGTTGCTTGGGTTTCAATCATCGTCTGTAGATCTTGGATATTTTTAATGGCATTCTTAATGTCTTTAGCTTGGTCTGCCTGCTTAATTTGTTCAATATGTTGATCAAAGTCCGCCTTGACAGCCTCTAAATCAGGACGGCGGTAAGGAAATTCAGAAAATTTCATCTTCTCACTTCTTTCTAATATACTTTATTCAGTATAGCACAAGTCTGAAGAAAATTACTTATATTTGTGATAAAATGTAGGGTAGCTTAAAGGTATTCTTGAAAGAAGGGGTTCCATGCAAGAAAAATATAGTTACCAGGGTCGAGTAAGCCAACTGAAGCTGATTCCAACCCAGCAAAATCCTTTAGTCCATGTTAAACTAGCCCTTTCAAACCATGAAACAATCAATGCCTTGATTGGCCGCAAAGCACTGAGTTTCTTGTTAGAGGTTCAAGAAGGAGACCAAGTGGCCATCTACGGCCATTATAATCATAAGCAGCAATTCATTATTGAGAAATATTTAAATGCTAAAAGCCATAGCAACCAACGCCCTGATTTACCTAGCCATCTACACTATCCCCATCGAAAGGAGGACTAAACATGGCGAAGAAACCTGTTTCCATTACCAACGAAGAATTAGCTCGTCAAGCAGCCGTTCGTGATCGGATCGAAGCCAAGTTGAAACTCTTGCCCGATTTACCTGGCTGTTATATTATGCGCAATCTCAAGGATGAAATTATCTATGTCGGTAAGGCCAAAAATTTAAAAAATCGAGTACGCTCGTATTTCCGTGGGGCCCATGACAGTAAAACCACAAAATTGGTTTCTGAGATTGATCACTTCGAAACCATCGTAACCAACAGTAACAAAGAAGCTCTGATCCTAGAAATTAACTTAATTCAAGAATATAAACCCCATTACAATATTAAATTAAAGAATGGGACCATGTATCCCTACTTAAAAATTACTAAAGAACGCGATCCCCAATTAATCATCACTAATGATGTGAAGAAAGATGGGGGAATTTATTTTGGTCCCTTCCCCAATGTCTATGCAGCGACCACAACCCAACAAGTCCTGCACCGGGCCTATCCCCTTCGTCGTTGTCCAAAAAACGAAAAGCGAGCCTGCTTCTACTATCATATCGGCCAATGTATCGGTTGCTGTGATCATGAAGTCTCCGTTGAACAATACCAAGAACAAATTAATAAGATTAAACAATTCTTCAACGGCGATACCGCCAGTATCAAAAATCAGCTCAAAGACAAAATGCAACTTGCGGCGGAGAATTTAGACTTCGAAATGGCCGCCGACTACCGTGACCAGATTAACTACATCGAAACGACGGTTGAACGGCAAACCATTATGAGTCAAGATTATGACAATATGGATGTCTTCAACTATTATCTCAATCGCGGTTGGATTTCCATTCAAGTCTTTATGTTACGCCAAGGGTCCATCTTAAAGCGCAAGGCGACCATCTTTCCCTCATATGGTAGTCCAGAAGATGAGGTCACGACTTACATTGCTCGTTTCTACCAAGAAGGACAAGAACTCAAACCTAAGGCGATTCTAGTTCCGAGTGATGTCGATCATGAAGTCCTGCATGATTTCTTGGACTTACCTGTAACTACACCCTTAAGAGGTAAAAAACGAAGCATCTTAGAACTCGCTGAAAAAAATAGTAAGCTAGCATTAGATGAGAAATTCCGGCTCATGACCATGAAAGAGAATAAAACCAAGGGAGCCATTGCTGATCTAGCGAATGCGCTAGATATTCCGGAACCTGAATATATCGAAGCTTTCGACCACTCCAATATCTCTGGCAGTAATAATGTCTCTGGTATGGTGGTCTATCGCAACGGTCGACCTGAACGTAAAAATTATCGCAAGTTCAAAATCAAAACCTTTGAAGGGGCTAACGAATTTGCGGCCACTCAAGAAGTTATACGCCGTCGCTATGTCCGGTTACTGCAAGAAAATAAACCCTTGCCTGATTTAATATTAATGGACGGGGGAATTATTGAAACTCGGGCTGCACGGGATGTTTTAGAGAATGAACTTGGCTTATCAATTCCAGTAGCCGGCATGGTCAAAGATGATAAGCACAAAACGGCCGCTCTGTTAGATGGCTATCGTGAAGAACTGGTTGATCTGGACCATCGTAGTCAAGGCTTCTTTCTCTTACAACGAATTCAAGAGGAAGTCCATCGCTACGCCATTTCTTATCACCGCCATGTTCGCAGTAAATCCCAATTTGGATCGCGTATTGAAGAAATTCCTGGTGTTGGACCGAAGACCCGGACAAAATTGCTCAAACACTTTAAAACATTGAAGCGAATTAAAGAAGCCGAAATCGAGGAAATTGCGAGTCTGGGAATTCCACGACCAACAGCAGCTCGGATTCTTGATCATTTGCAAGAAGACCAAAGCAAAGAAAAATCGTAATCTATTCCTGACAAAAAAAATGAATCCAAGCACTTGATAAGCGACCGTCCTTCAAAGCACGAGCTTTTCCGGACTAAATCCACTAGACAAACTCTAACCGATTCATCGGCAAGAGCTTGTACGCTACGTAGATTTTCTTTAGCTTGCGAGTACTTGGATTCAATTTTCTCTTTGGCCAGTAATAGCGATCGGAATTTTTGAAATCTTCTAGATAAACAATAAAATAAACTGTTAAATACCCTCTTGATGTGCTTTTAATTATTGGGCATTCCGCTTATTCTATAAGCTACAGACTTACTTTAGGCCTCACCTCCCAATAATTGACAACTTCAAGGGACTGTTGTGGGTAAAGCATGCTGATTCGTAGATCTTTATCTCCGTGTATAGAACTAGGTTTTAATATACGATATTATAAAAACACTATTTAATACAGGATCTCTTAAAAATATAAATAATATTCATTAATTTACTTAGCTTTGCTTTATTGTTTAACATAAATATAAGCAATACAATCTACTTCGCTAACTGGGGTAAAGTTCATCGCTCGATAGAAGGCATTGGCTTGATGACTTGATCGGTCGGTTAACAAGTGGATTTGGTAGACATCTTTATACTTCTCGATAACTCTTTGAATTAATGCTCGACCAATCCCTTGTCCTTGATAAACCGGATCAACTAATAAATCTTGAATAAACACAATAGTCTGTCCATCCCTCACGGCGCGTAATAAAGCAATCAGCTTCTGATCCTCATAGACAGAGAACGATATAGGCTCTCTTTCAATCCAAGATATAAGCGATCTATATTCTTGGTATAAATTGACCAGCCCACTGAATCATACAAGGCTAGAATCTGGTCAACAGTTGGCAAGCTCTTTTCATCAAATTTTCTCAACTTCATCATCCTTTCTGAAATTCTTAGTTAAAAATTATGCCTTAAAATACAATAAAAACAAGACCTCTCCTCATTGCTTAGTAGAATTAGAGTAACATTGTATCGTTGAAAATCAGTTAATAGAGTCTTTATTATCCTTATCTATTTTTTGCTTAAAAATTTATGAAGTTGATTTCCTTAATCTGTAAATTGATATCAAGATTATGGCAGTGTCAAATTTCTTGTGTAACCTTCTCATGAAGATTGTAAACACTTATTCAATTTATGAATGTTCCTTCAACCTCGCATTGTCGATATGTTTTATAACCCCCTACTATGAATTCAGTCGCTATCCATATAAAACATATCGACAATGCGAGGGAATCAACCATAGGGCGCTAGGGGCTACTATTAAGAAGCTTGCGTGTCCATGGCTGTTTGGGTTAAACACGCTTGATAGACGGGTAAATTTTGCTCAAGCAAGGACATGAGCTCATAGTGAACTTTGCCGAATCCTTTATGAATGCGTTGACCAAATTTTGTATTATATTCTGCGACATAACAATAGATCGTCTTTTCGGTTCTGTTGCGAAGTTTGAAAATCAAACGCGCCCTCTCTGAACTCCAAATATCTTAGGCTGTTATTCCCATTAATACCTTGATTTCAGTAGACACCGAAAAGCCGAAGAGCGTTCCATTTCTTCGGTTCTTTTTATATATTCCTCGAATGGTCTCCATGCCCTTAATCGTGGAAGAGGCTGTACGGAGACTTTGATAAAATTTATTTCGTCGTTTAATAGGTCGATGGTCTTGTTCTATTAAATTGTTAAGATACTTCACAGTTCGGTGCTCTGTCTTAGTATATAAACCCACACTCTGTAACTTTCTAAAGGCGGAGCCAAGAGAAGGTGCTTTATCGGTCACAATTGCTTTCGGCTCACCAAACTGTTTATGGAGTCGTTTTAAGAAAGCATAGGCTGCTTGCGTATCCCGTTTCTTTCGTAACCAGATATCTAAGGTTAAGCCGTCCGCATCAATTGCACGATAAAGATAATGCCAACGTCCCTTAATTTTGATATAGGTTTCGTCCATTTTCCATGAATAGAAGGATTGTCTATTTTTCTTCTTCCAAAGATAATAGAGGACTTTGCTGTACTCTTGCACCCAACGATAAATCGTAGTATGACAAACATTTATTCCACGATCATATAACAATTCCTGAACTTCACGATAGCTTAGATTGTAACGCAGGTAGTAACCAACAGCGACAATAATGACGTCTTTTTTGAATTGTTTGCCTTTAAAATGATTCATTACTCTGTCCTCTCTGTCTTTTTTCTCAATTTTACACTAAAATAGATTTTTTGGAAAACTTTGCAACAGAACCTCGGCAAGAACCATATTTTGTTTGATAGATTACAATCGCTTTCATTTTAATTCACCTCAATTAAAAGACAGGCAAACTCCCTACTAATCAAAAAAACACTTCAAAATTGAGGCAAGATACCTCTGTAAGTCTTTATAAATTTATCATATCGGCTTCTAAAGAAAAGTAAAGATAAATTGTTCAAATGAGCGCTGAATTTCATAATTAAATAAAAAAAGCGAATATTTACCCACTCCACCTCCGTTATTAAGACTTAAATTGGACTGGACCGAGACCACACACGCATCACAGTCTCGCCTATTAAATCCAATAGCGCTTTAGGGATCCTCGTAAGTAAATATTCGATCGTTAATTGTTTCCGTAAATATTAAATTGACTCCATCATGGTTATCAAAATCAGATTCAGGCCATAAGATAATATACATTCAAATGTTCAATTAAAATTCATCCACTATATTAATGATTCAAACCTTGCAGGGTTTGCAGTCGATACATATCATAATAGGTCCCTTCTTGAGCGATTAATTCGTCATGGCGACCAGCTTCAATCACTTTTCCTCGATGGAGGACATAGATTTGATCCGCATTCTTAATGGTCGACAAGCGGTGGGCAATCACAATAAGGGTTGATTGCTGGCGAATCTTGTCTAAGCTTGCCTGGATGTATTGTTCTGTCTCAGTATCAATATTGGCCGTCGCTTCATCAAGGATTAAAATTTGCGGTTTACGCAAGATAGTCCGCGAAATATTAATCAATTGCTTCTGCCCGGCTGACAGCGAGGTCCCGCCTTCAGAGATTATTGTTTGATAATCCTCTTCTAATTCATTAATAAAATGATCAGCACCGGTGAAATGAGCGGCTGCTTTGACTTCTTCATCGCTATAATCGCCGTGTAGACGAATGTTATCGATGAAATTTCCATAAAACATAAACGCATCTTGTTGAACCAAGCCGATGTCCTGCCGCAACGCCCCTTTAGAATAATCACGAATCGACTGGTCATCAATCATAATCTGGCCTTGTTCATATTCATAGAAGCGCATCAACAGATTAATAATCGTAGACTTCCCAGAACCAGTATGACCTACAATAGCAATCATTTGTCCTGGTTTAGCTTCAATATCAATATTTCTTAGGACATTATGCTTGCCATCATAGGCAAAAGTAAGATCATTAATTTCAACCTGCCCCTGAATGGTTTGATCAACTGTTTCAGAAGCTTGTTGCGGATCAATCATCGGGTTGTTCATCAGATACATCCCTCTTGAGGCTGAAACTAAACCATCTTGATAGATTGATAATGAATCCAACATGCTTCCAATCGGATGGAAGAATGATTTAGAATACGAGGTAAAGGCATAGATAAGCCCGATATCCAAGGCACGCCCGGCCAAGAGTTCTTGACCAAAAATCCAAATCACTAGAACCAAGACAACTTGCTCAATCAAATTAACCGCAGGCATCAGAAAGATGGCATTCATCTTAAACATGTTCTTGCGAGCTGTCACATAATCTTGGTTAATCTCGTTAAATTCGGCCTTCATCCGCTCAGTCTGGTTAAATTGCTGAATCAACCACATGCCCATCGTCGATTCAGAAATCTGGGCATTCACCCGACTGAGGGCTCGGCGCATTCGTCGATAAACTCTGGTTGATATCCGTTGATAGACATACACCAAAATAATGACCAAGGGAATAAAAGCCATGAAAACCCAAGATAAAGACACGGATAATGAAAACATGGCAATCCCAATCATAAACGCATTAATAAAGCCATCAAAGAAAGTGAGAAAGACATTCCAGAATTCCTTAATCGTTTCAGTATCATTAGTAATCCTGGAGACGACTTCTCCATTAGGGGTCTTGTTGAAATAATCCATACTCAATGCGCCGATCTTATGATAAATAGTGTCGCGCATATCTGCTACTGTCTGCTCCGAAGCAATCTTAAAAGTAAAGTCCTTATAATAAACCACCACGAGGCGGACCGTTAAGATCGACAAGTAGGTCAAGGCCACTCTTAAAGTAATGCTCGTCGTCGCTGTTCCTTTGGCTAGATATTGGTCAATGTAGCGTTGAATAATCACTGGCAGATAAGCCGAGAATGCTGAAGCCAGTACCATCAAAAGAATAGACAAGATAAACCATTTAAGGTGTTTGCGGGCGAAACCGAATAAATATTTCAGAATCTGAGCTTGTTCGCGAAGGGAAAAACTAGTTTTCTTAGCCGATTTCTGATTCATCTTCGTCGCCCCTTTCTGCTAACTTAGCCTCTAATTGTTGTTGATTAAACATATTCTCGTACCAAGCACGATTTGCTAACAATTCCTCGTGGCTACCCCGTTCACTAACCCTGCCATCATCTAAGACCAGAATCTCATCGGCCCGCATGATAGAAGATAAGCGGTGCGTAGCAATGATGGTAATGCCTGACTGACGATAGCTTCTGAGATTACTCAATATTTTTTGTTCGGTCTTGGCATCGACCGCCGATAAGGCATCATCCATGATTAAAATCGTAGGTTCAATGGCAAGGGTACGCGCTATAGAAATCCGTTGTTTTTGTCCCCCTGACAAACTAACTCCACGTTCACCCACCAAAGTATCATACCCCTCAGGAAAAGAAAGAATATCTTCATGTACTTCAGCAATCTTTGCATATTTTTCTACTTCAACTTCATCCATTTCTGGCCGGCCAAAACGAATATTATCACGTACCGTCGTGGAGAAAAGTAAATTGTTCTGTGATATATAGCCGACTTTTCGATTTAATTCATGCAGATCAATCCGCTTAATATCTTGACCATCGTATAAGATAGCCCCCTGCTCTAAATCATAATTACGGACTAATAAATTAAAGATCGTCGACTTACCAGAGCCCGTCCGACCAACCAAACCTAGACTTTGACCTTCTGTTAAATCAAACGACAGATCAGTTAAGCTAGGTCGCTCGGCCCCAGGATAGGTAAATTCATCGATCTTGACTTGAAGTGATTGGTAAGCTAAGCCATTCAATGGATGAGGATCATTCTCAACGCGAGCCGTTGTTGCCAATAAATCGGTAATTCGATCATAGGAAGCATTGCCCCGCTCCATGGTATTAACCAAACGTCCTACCGCCAATAAAGGCCAAGTCATATTCCCTAAATAAGAAAAATAAGCAACCAATTGACCAATGGAAATTCGTCCACTTTGGACAAAATAAGTCCCAAAAAATATAGTCAATACATAAGTTAAACCGGTAATCATATCAATACTCGGTGTATACGCCGAATCAATCTTATAAACTTGCCGATTCTTGGCGACAACATTCTGTGTTTCGCCATGAAAATCCTGATAATCAGCTTCTTCTTCGCCAAAGGCTTTAATCACTTTCATCCCCGCGATCGATTCTTGAACACGATCATTCATCTGTGAGAAAGCTTCTAAAGCTTGTCGGTAATAGCGGTTAATCAATTGACCCATGTAACGCGCCACCAGAATTAATAGCGGAAAAGGCAAAATCGTATATAAAGTTAATTTCCAATCTATTAGAAATACCATAGAAAAAAGTGTGACCACTGTAATTGATAAGGAATCAGTTAAGGTAAGAATGCCACCCCCAGCCACAAAACGCAATGAGGCCAAATCATTGGTCGCATGAGCCATCAAATCACCCGTTCGATACTCAGAATAGAACTCCTGGTCCATCTTGGTAAAGTGATCAAACAATCGATTACGCAAAATGGCTTCCAAACGGGTCGAATTCCCAAATAAATTATTCCGCCACATATAACGTAGACCGTACATTAATAAGCCAATGGCAAGCAAGAGGAATATATAGCGATATAAGGCATCTTGACTGAGGACCCCACGTGCCATCTCATCCACAGCATTCCCAATAATTAGCGGGATCATGGCTGACAAAATCGCACAAGCAATCAAACCACTAATTGCGAGTAAATAGGTCTTCCACCTGAGTTTAAAAAACCAGGCTAATTTCTTAAATATTGCAAACATACTTTGCTCCTTGTCTTAGTATATTTTATTTCATCTCTTACTCATTATTTTATAATAATCTGTCAGGTAGAACAAATATTCGAACTATTCTTTCTATATTATAGAAGCAATTCTTTTTGCAAATGGCTAAACCTCGGGTATACTCAAATTAAGCATTAGCGAATACCATTATCTTTTTTTAAGGAGGAGCCCCGATGAAAAAACTGCTATTATTGACTCTACTAGCTACGTCCATGACCCCCCTTGTTTCGGCACAAGATACTGACCAAATTGAAGAAGACTTAATCAAGATTGAATTAGAATTAAATGATAAGATTGACGATCTTTATCGAGCCAGTAACGGTTTTATCTTAAAAGATTTAGATGCCAAAGATGAAAATGAATATGAAGATGACCAAGCCAAAATTGAATTTCTCTCTAAGGGGCGCTACTATATTGCCAATGTCTATAATGCTTGGGTGTTCGAGTATACCAATCAATCCGATGAAGAGGTTGATCCTTTCAGTGCTTTAGAAAACTTGTTCACTGTTGAGATTTCCGACGGTCAGGACGATAAAGCTGTCAATGATTGGACAATCTATCCTTTATATGAAGATGGCGATAATCAAATGGCCATCAGTAAAGAATTTAATTGGGATAAGAAAATCCAACCCGGGGCTAGCCAAGTGTTCATGATTATCTATCCTAAAGACTACCTCTACTCCTATAAACTCTTAGTGAATGATGGAGACTTAAGCTTAGATGCTTATATTAGTGAGTACGAAAAATAAGGTATAATTCCGTAAAGATTCTATGTAAATATTACAAAAATAAAGCGAGTATTTATCTGTCAAGGGAGAGCTAGCAAGCCTAGACCCTACAAACCTTAATCGATAAATATTCGCTCTTTGTCTGTGCTATTAATATTTCTAAGCAAACTGATGCTAATAAAGGACCAATCTAATCATAAATAAAATGTAATGTTTTGATTGTCCTGGCCGTGATTTTAATAATAATTTTCACAAATGTTAGACGATAATACATATGTGACAAAAAAACATAAAAAAATAGGAAGCTTCTGATACACTATGTTTGAGCAGAACAGTGAAAGGAGCTTCCTATGAAACTCATTATAACAGAAGAAATGCGCTATCGGAAAAAAGTTGTCGAATATGCGATAAAATATAATAACAATGCAGCGGCCGCTAGACGATATCATACGAGCCGCCAGAATGTGAAACGTTGGCGGGATCGCTACGATGGCAGTTGGGATAGTTTACGATTAAAGAGTCGCCGACCCCATTCCCATCCGAATCAGCATCGTCCTAAAGAACTTGAAATCATTCAACAAAAATATCAACGGTATGGTCATGAAGGACTTGCCGAGGTATACGTTCAATGCCGTCGTCAAGGATACACCCGAAGCTATGACTCGATGTGTAAGCAAGTGCGCCTAAGAGGTTGGAATCGCAACGAGAAACCGGTCAAAAAGACCTATCCGAAAACAAACTGGCGTCCTCATCTCGTCACATATCCGGGTGAAAAGGTCCAAATCGATATCAAATATGTTCCTCAACAGTGTATTCGTTGGGATAGCCATGGGAAACGTTATTATCAAATCACAGCCATCGACGAATACAGTCGAAAACGAGTCTGTAAAATTGTTGACGAAAAAAGTGTGACGCATACGGCGACCTTTCTCATTGATTTAGAAGACAAATTTGGTTTTAAGATCGACACCATTCAAACCGATAATGGGTCAGAATTTACAAACTCAATGCATGATACCCAACAGCTCAGTGTATTTGAAGAAGTGCTAGCCATGAAAGGGATTCGTTATCAACGCACCCGACCTTACTCTCCATGGCAAAATGGCATTGTAGAACGGAGTCATCGAGAAGATAGTGAACGCATTTATGGTCGTGTATTTGATTCAGAAGCCCAGTTGATCGCGGCCCATCAACGTTACATAAACCGCGGGAATAACGTTCATCGCAAACAATTAAACTTTAAAAGCCCGAATGAAGTGGTTAAAGAATATTTTGAGACGACGATGTCCTAGCCTTAACCAGTTTATCTTTTTCCTGGGGACGGTCAAGGATCGCGGTGCTTTCCTCCTTGACCGTCCCCAGGAAAAAGATGATTGAATGATAGGCTCGGCCAGCATCAGAAGTTTTCTATATTTGTAACATATGTTTGACAACTCTAGAGATTTTAATAATATTTTTCACAAATCTAATTATTTTTACTTCGAAATATGATATGATAGATAAATCAGATACCGATAGCTCAATTGGATAGAGCTCCAGCCTCCTAAGCTGAAGATGCGGGTTCAATTCCCGCTCGGTATATAATTAGACTTTATTACATATCAAAACACCCGATGAACCTTGATAATAAGCCTTTATTCAGAAAACTTCATTCAAATAAATGATTATGAAAGGGAGGATAAGGAGGATAAAAAAGGTGATAAATAATTGCTCCCCAGACAAAATCAAAGTGTACTGACCCCCTAAAGTTGGACCGAATGATCCAACTTTAGGGGGTATTTGTATGGCTAAATATAGTTTAGAATTTAAAATGAAAATTGTATCCGAATATCTTTCTGGAACCATCGGGATGAAGACGTTGACGAAGAAATATAAGATTAAATCCTCCCAAGAATTAAGAACCTGGGTGAACGCTTATAAAACTTTAGGAATAAAAGGGTTAATGCGCTCTCGAAAAAATAAGACATACAGTGTAAACTTTAAGTTAAAAGCAATCACTTTGTATGAAGCCAGTGAGAAATCCTATCAAGATGTGGCGAATGAATTGGGATTGAATAATCCTTCACTGATTCCTAGATGGCGTCAAGAGTATCATAACCACGGGATTGAAGGTCTTTCTCGCAAACCAGGGAGGCCACCAATGTCTAAGCAAGAACGAACGAGCAGAGAAAAACGAACTTCTTCTATTCCATTGAAGATAACGGATCTAGAGTGGGCAAATAAACGAATTGAAGAACTTGAGTATGAATTAAAGATGCAAACGATAAAAAATGAATACTTGGAAATGCTAAGGAGCTTGCGGCAACAGAAAGCAATGAAGACAAAGCAAGAATCATCCACAAGCTCCGACAACAAGAAAGATTTACTTTAGCTGAGATTCTTGCGGCGATTGATTTTCCTAAATCCACTTATATGTATTGGCAAGCTCATTGGAAAAAATCAGATCCAGACCAAAAAGTCAAAGATGCCATCTTGTTGATTCGTAAGAAACATCCGAATTACGGCTATCGTCGGATTCATGCGACCCTTGTTAACCAAGGGTGGCACATTAATAAAAAGAAAGTCCAACGTCTCTGTCAAGTATTAAAGATTCAGGTTAAAAACTTCGGACGTAAATATCGAAAATACAATAGTTACAAGGGAGTCCTAGGACGGATTGCTCCTAACCGGATGAATCGAAGATTTGAGACGTCCATCCCTAGACAAAAGATTACTACGGATACGACCGAATTCAAATATTATGAAGAAGATCATTCTGGTAAACTTCAAGTTAAGAAAATGTATTTAGATCCTTTTATGGATCTGTATAATCTAGAAATCATTAGTTTTAAAGTATCTTCTCAACCGAATCGGATCACGATGATTGAGGCGTTGAAAGAAGCTTTAGAAGCATCGAAAGAATGCGCCTATCGACGAACCTTCCACTCAGATCGTGGCTGGGCTTATCAAATGAAGGAATATCAGGCGTTACTAGTAGAACATCAAGTATTCCAAAGTATGTCGCGTAAAGGGAATTGTTATGATAATGCCCCGATCGAAAATTTCTTTAGTGTGATGAAACAGGAGATGTATTATGGGAAAATATATCGAAGTTACAAGGAATTAGAAACTGCAATCACAGATTACATTCAGTATTATAACGAAGAACGAATTAAAGAAAAATTGAATTGGCTAAGTCCTGTGGCATATAGAAAAGCGCAAGCGGCTTAACAATTTATCATTAAACCAAAAGAGAGACAAACACAAAATAGTGTTCATCTCTCTGGTCCAACTATTTGGGGTCACTCTAAAGGACTAGCATAGGCTAGCCTTTTTTTTATAAAAAAGCCCAAGATAATAATATAACATGAATTTACATGGCTTTTATTATTTTTTAGCGGTGGCTAAGTTGATTATAAAATCCGCCAACTTATACATATTTTATTTAAAACAAAAAATTAACCTGCCTCCAATTAAGTAAGTAGGTTTTTTGATCGCCAAATTTAATTTTTTTATCTATTATTATCCCCCCTTTCTAAGGGTGCCAATCAAAAACACCTCCTAAAAATAAAAAATTACGGTTTAAGTTTTGCCATCTCTGGAAACTCTTCTTTAAACATTTTTATTTGCTTATCAGACAACTTATGTGGATAGTCTGACCAAAAATTGTATATTGTTTCCATATCAAAACTAAAAAGAAATTTACCTAAAACTATTTGACCATCTTGTAGTTCGTCTATTAGATAAATATTATTTTCAGGAGTTTCTTTATAAAAATCTGAATATCCATCAAACTCATTTTCATAAATAATCATTGTGTCATCATCCTCATCCTCTATTTTTTGAATATCATTTAACATAATCATCAACTCCCTTCTTTTCCATTGTTGTATTAATAAACCTAAAATTTTTGGAATGCATCGCTTTCATTAAGCGAGTCGGCATTGATTAAATAGCTTTTTCAAGATATTCTTTTCCCATTAGATCCATTTTTGACTTCTTTTTTGTGATATGTATTGGCGCGAGAAAAAATGTGCAGTACGGTGTGAAGTCCCGAGCAACCAACGGTGGGGTGGTATGCCCCCACTCGGTATATAACTAACCTTAAGAATCAATCAATACCCCTCATAATTATTGACAACATAATGCTTTCATACAAATTTGATTTATTTTGATTTGGAGTAAAATATTGAGTGTGGCGTAAAATTTGCCCCCTTATAGATGATTAAAAAAGGTATAGAATAGACTAGTCTAATTTAGACTATAAATCTTAACTAATCGATTGCATATCTCTATCTTTTTTTACTTTCTTATGTCTATTTCAAAATCATTTTAACCGATGAATTGCAATAATAAGTGCGACAAAAATATCTCCTTTATTCAATAATCTCTATTTTTATTATATCGTCCTCATAAAATTCATAAGGATATAGGTGACCAATTGCATCAACAATAATACTTTCCTTGTCATTTTCATTATCTTCAGGATATATATAATCGGTCACTTTTCCCCTAAAGATTTTTCCATCCGCAGATTCTATAATAACTTTCTTGCCCCAAACTTTTTTTATTCGCATCTTTATTCCTTCCTTGTTGCAAATCTCTAAAAACCTGCCAAGTTATAAAATATATTTATTATTCAGACTCTCAACACTCTCAACTATACTACTACACTTTCCACAATAAATGTATTTTTATATTCTGTTTAGTATCTTATGCTTAATTAACTATTAGTGAAGTATCCAATTTTGGATTTGTTTTTTATATCAAAAAATTACCGCACCTCGGATTAAGGAAGTAGGGTTTTAATTTAATTGCCAAATTTAATCCTATTACCTAACATTACCACTCCTTCCTAAGGGGGCCAATCAAAAACACCTCCTAAAAATAAATATTAAAAAGGCACATCTAACATCTTACAATAGAGTGACCCCAAATAGTTGGACCAGAGAGATGAACACTATTTTGTGTTTGTCTCTCTTTTGGTTTAATGATAAATTGTTAAGCCGCTTGCGCTTTTCTATATGCCACAGGACTTAGCCAATTCAATTTTTCTTTAATTCGTTCTTCGTTATAATACTGAATGTAATCTGTGATTGCAGTTTCTAATTCCTTGTAACTTCGATATATTTTCCCATAATACATCTCCTGTTTCATCACACTAAAGAAATTTTCGATCGGGGCATTATCATAACAATTCCCTTTACGCGACATACTTTGGAATACTTGATGTTCTACTAGTAACGCCTGATATTCCTTCATTTGATAAGCCCAGCCACGATCTGAGTGGAAGGTTCGTCGATAGGCGCATTCTTTCGATGCTTCTAAAGCTTCTTTCAACGCCTCAATCATCGTGATCCGATTCGGTTGAGAAGATACTTTAAAACTAATGATTTCTAGATTATACAGATCCATAAAAGGATCTAAATACATTTTCTTAACTTGAAGTTTACCAGAATGATCTTCTTCATAATATTTGAATTCGGTCGTATCCGTAGTAATCTTTTGTCTAGGGATGGACGTCTCAAATCTTCGATTCATCCGGTTAGGAGCAATCCGTCCTAGGACTCCCTTGTAACTATTGTATTTTCGATATTTACGTCCGAAGTTTTTAACCTGAATCTTTAATACTTGACAGAGACGTTGGACTTTCTTTTTATTAATGTGCCACCCTTGGTTAACAAGGGTCGCATGAATCCGACGATAGCCGTAATTCGGATGTTTCTTACGAATCAACAAGATGGCATCTTTGACTTTTTGGTCTGGATCTGATTTTTTCCAATGAGCTTGCCAATACATATAAGTGGATTTAGGAAAATCAATCGCCGCAAGAATCTCAGCTAAAGTAAATCTTTCTTGTTGTCGGAGCTTGTGGATGATTCTTGCTTTGTCTTCATTGCTTTCTGTTGCCGCAAGCTCCTTAGCATTTCCAAGTATTCATTTTTTATCGTTTGCATCTTTAATTCATACTCAAGTTCTTCAATTCGTTTATTTGCCCACTCTAGATCCGTTATCTTCAATGGAATAGAAGAAGTTCGTTTTTCTCTGCTCGTTCGTTCTTGCTTAGACATTGGTGGCCTCCCTGGTTTGCGAGAAAGACCTTCAATCCCGTGGTTATGATACTCTTGACGCCATCTAGGAATCAGTGAAGGATTATTCAATCCCAATTCATTCGCCACATCTTGATAGGATTTCTCACTGGCTTCATACAAAGTGATTGCTTTTAACTTAAAGTTTACACTGTATGTCTTATTTTTTCGAGAGCGCATTAACCCTTTTATTCCTAAAGTTTTATAAGCGTTCACCCAGGTTCTTAATTCTTGGGAGGATTTAATCTTATATTTCTTCGTCAACGTCTTCATCCCGATGGTTCCAGAAAGATATTCGGATACAATTTTCATTTTAAATTCTAAACTATATTTAGCCATACAAATACCCCCTAAAGTTGGATCATTCGGTCCAACTTTAGGGGGTCAGTACACAACTGTAAGTTATTAGTGTGCTTTCTAATAATTTAATTCTTGTTCTTTTTCATCTTTTTTCTGTATTCTTCAATTTTCTTTCTATTTTTCTTAGCTTGTTCTTCTTGCTCTTTTGTTAATTTACGAGGACACTCTGAATTATATCTTGCTTGGATTATTTCTGCTACCTTTTCATCAGTTAATTTCTCTTTCATTTTCTATCACCCTTAAAATCTTAAATTCTTTATTCTTATATACTTCTTCTAATTTAGTATTAGTATTTAATTAAAATTCTATTTGTGTAAAGCCGCCTCAAAAAAGAAAGATGACTTCAACAAGGAAATTCAAAAAAGAGAGCTAAAACAACTGGCAAAAACAAATAGATAAACATATCGAAGTTTTTATTCGATTAAAGAATAAATAAATATAAACGATATTGATTTAGAATTTGCTCTTAAAGTCCATGAAATAAGGACACAGAAATTAGTAACTAAAAACCATGCTTGAAATGAATCTTCTGACCCCCTAAAGTTGGATGCTTTGGTCCAACTTTAGGGGGTCAGTCTATAATCAGGCGTGTCTATTTTTCTAAACTTTATTCATTTCCTTAAAAGACAACTAACTTTCAGCATCAAACACTTCTTGCAGAGCTTGGCAAAATGATCGAGGACTTGAAGCAAGCTGAATTGGCGTAATCGTCGTATACCCAGCTAAGACCCGGTCTAAATCGGATTGGTCAACGACTTTCTGGTCAGACCGATGCAACCAGTAGACAGGCTCATCTTTAGGGGTTCGATAGGCCTGATACTCAAAGCGTAGTTCAGCCTGGTTTAATGGCGCGACTATTATCTTCGATGTTGTTAGCTGCTCTTCCTTGACTAAGTTGATATTATAGAAACAATACTCAGGCAAGGATATTTGGCAGAGCATATGCCAAATTTTTGTCAGTTGAGGCAGCATATGATCGTAATCAATTTGGCCCTGTTCTGACTTTCTCGCTGAAATGGCCATGGCCGGAACACCGTGAAGACTTGCCTCAACAGCTGCAGCTACCGTTCCCGAATAATAGATATATTGACCGATATTATCACCCAGATTGATCCCCGACATCACCCAATCAATTGGTTGATCAATCAAGACCTCCAGACCCAACTTGACACAATCTGCTGGCGACCCATTGACAATGTAAGCTGCTTGACAGCCAGGAAAGTCAATCTTTTTATAAGCGAGGGGTTGTCGCATGGTAATGGCTTGACTGGTTGCACTTTGCTCACTGGCAGGAGCAAGTAAGTAGACTTCTGCCCTTTGACTTAACCATTGGACTAAGGCTTTTAAGGCTGGTGAATGAATGCCGTCATCATTTGATACCAGGACTCTCATCATCGTCATGACAGATTAAGCGCGCTCAGCGATAACTTCTATTTCTACTTTAGCTCCGAGTGGTAAACCAGCTACAGCAAAGGCGCTTCGAGCCGGATATAAACCAGCAAAAGCTTCAGCATAGATTGTATTCATTGCTTGAAAATCATTAATATCAGCCAATAACACGGTAACTTTAACGACATTGGCTAAGCTTAAGCCTGCTTCTTCCAAGACATATTGAATATTCTTAAAGACTTGTTTAGTCTGAGCTTCAATATCCCCTTCGACCAACTTCCCGATTTCTCGGTCAATACCAATTTGACCAGATAGAAAGACAAGATTGCCACTTTCAATCGCTTGAGAATAAGCACCTACCGGTTGGGGAGCAAATTGTGATTCAATGGTTTTCATACAATTCCTACTTTCTTCTTATAATCTGCCTCGATTATAACATATTCTCTAGATAATCCTATAATTTATCTAAGCCCATTTTTAAATCAGCAATGATATCATCGGCATCTTCTAGGCCGACTGATAGACGAATTAATCCTTCCGCAATCCCTGAGGCTGCCCGTTCTTCTTCAGTATAAGGTGAATGAGTCATAGAAGCTGGGTGTTGGATCAGCGTTTCACAGTCGCCCAGAGAAACCGCCAAAGTACATAATTCTAATGAATTAATGAAATTAATTCCAGCTTGTTTGCCACCTTTGACTTCGAATGAAATCATGCCACCAAACTGGTTCATTTGTGATTTAGCTAATTCGTGTTGAGGGAAGCTAGCTAAGCCTGGATAGTAAACTTTTTCGACATTATCGTGGCTTTCTAAGAATTCAGCAATCTTCATTGCATTGCTTGAATGTTTCTCCATCCGTAATTCCAAAGTTTTCATGCCTCTTTGAATCAAATACGCATCGAAAGGTGATAAAACGGATCCGGTCATATCTTTAATCCCAAATAAAGCGACTTGACTAATAATTTCTTTGCTACCTACCGCAAAGCCGGCAATGACATCACCGTGACCATTCAAGTATTTGGTTGCTGAGTGAACCACCACATCGGCACCAAGTTCAAGCGGTCTCTGGATATAAGGGGTATTGAACGTATTGTCAACAACCAAATAGCAGTCCTTTTGAGCCTTGACTAACTCAGCAGTCGCTTTGATATCGGTGATTAACAAGTTAGGGTTGGCTGGCGTTTCTAAATAAACAACCTTGGTATTCTCTTTCATGGCTGCCTTAATTTCTTCTTGGTTCGAAGCATCCACAAAGGTCACTTCAACTCCATAGCGTGTTAAACCATGACTTAACAAGGCAAAGGTACAACCATAAAGTGTTTTCGAAGCGACTACGTGGTCACCAGCCTTTAATAAGGTCCATAGTACTGAACTAATAGCTCCCATCCCTGAGGCAGTAGCGACTGCGGCTTCACCTGCTTCAAGATGAGCTAACTTATCTTCAACTACTTTAACGGTCGGATTTCCTAGACGACCATAAATATACCCCTCTTCTTCCAAGGCGAAACGACGGCCACCTTGTTCTGCATTTTCAAAGACAAAGGTTGAAGTTTGATAAATGGGTGTTGTCAAAGCTCCATATTTATTCGTATCATGTCCTGCATGAATCGCTCGAGTTGCAAAACCTAAATCTTTGTTCATTTCCATAATTACCACTCCTCATATATTTTATATTGTTATTGATTTTTGTCTGGGACATTCTTCCAGGACGGTCCATTTCTCAAAGTCCCAAGGGTGTTTGTGAATATAACCATTCGCAAACGGATAAATACTAGAACCAATGGTTAATAAAAGTACGATGAACTGATACCAAAGTAGCGGAATGATCTCTAGTGGACTAACCGCGCCTTTGGTTAAACCAGCTGCAATTAAGACCTGCGCGCCATACGGGATTAATCCTTGCATAAATGTTGAATAGCAAGAAAGCAAGGTGGCTGAGCGCCGTGGATCAATGCGATAAGTTTCAGAAATCCGTCGGCATGTTGGGCCGGAGATAATAATTGCTACCGTATTGTTGGCAACCGCCGCATCAATTAAGGAGACAATCGCCCCAATGCCAAATTCAGCCGTCATTTGATTCTTAATGACTTTCTCAATTTTATTCAATATCCACTGGATACCGCCGCCATAAGTCACTAAGGCAGCGAGACCCCCAGACAGAATGGCTAGCAGAACCATTTCAAACATGCCGGCAAAACCATCGTAGCTCAACTGGGTATAGGTCACGAGATCAAACTCACCATAGAATAGACCGATGATTCCTGATATCAGTAAACCCATGCCTAGTACGACAAAGACATTCATGCCCATCAAGGCGAAGATTAAGACGAAAAGATAGGGAATCACTTTCACTAGCTCATAGTCATATGAAGCAACTTGTAAATCGGCAATCGATTCCGGCCGACCGAAAATATAGAGTAGGATTACCGTAATAACCATGGCTGGAAGAGCAATCATAAGACTGGTTCTAAATTTATCCTTCATGGAACAGCCCTGTGTTCGAGTCGAAGCGATCGTCGTGTCAGAGATAATTGACAAATTATCGCCAAACATGGCCCCACCAATTAAAGCCGCGATCATTAAAGCTAAAGAAACTCCTGTCTTGTCAGCAAATCCAACTGCAATCGGCCCAACTGCGGCAATCGTTCCGACTGAGGTCCCCGTGGAAACCGAAATAAAACCCGCAATTACAAAAATTCCGATAGTAATCAATGATGGTGGAATGAAATTTAAACCTAGATTCACTACTGAATCGACCCCACCCATGGCTTCCGAAACTGTTGAGAAAGCACCGGCTAACATATAAATCATAATCATAATGATAATGTCGCTATCGCCACAACCTTTGATAAAGACATCGAATTTGTCATCGAACTTTCCTTTGATTATTAGAAAGCCAGAGATAATCCCGATTAAAATGGCAATCGGTGCTTTTAACACATAAAACCCCATCGGGTCTCCCTGAGAAACAAAGAACATACCTGCGCCAAGATAAATCCCTACGAAAATTAAAAAAGGAACGAGAGCTCGTGCTGAGCCAACTTGTATTTCTTTATCTTCTTTCATATATTCACTCCTTTATTATGAATCTGTGTATAGGCTGCCCTCCTTTGTAAAATGATTTCGCTTTCATCGACAGCTCTATCATATACGATTTTTCACTGAAATCACTTTCACAATCCTGCATTTACAGGCTTAAGTCTAATAATACAGACACCAAATCGCCAAGAAATTAGTACAGAATTCTGCTATAATCATTCAGTTAAGATAGGGATTAGATTGTTTTCATAAAATTTATTGTAACAAGACCTTTCTTCTGTTTCATGGATGATATGACAAATTTTGCTTCAGTAATCTCGAAGGGGTTTATCAATTCCTTGCCCCTCGGGGTATTTCTTTATCTTCGGAAACTTTTTCTGGTAGAATGATTGAAGAATGTAAAACGTTTACATATATTAGGGGGATTATTATGCGTTACATGTTATCCAAAAGCAAACTACGAATGGTTGAGTTAGTAGACTTTCTTTATCCCCAACATGATTGGCTGACCATTAAAGAAATTGCCGACCATTTCGGCTGCTCTGAACGTACCATTAAGAAAGATCTGGCCTTAATCCGTAATGAGAGTCAAGAAATTTATACAGAAAGTTCCAGTGAGGGAATTCGCCTGCATGTCGCTGAAAATCATGGCATCGAGAGCTTCTATCGGCAAATATTTGCTAATGATTATGTATATACCTTATTAGAATATTTACTCATTCATGGCGAGACCACCATCGAAAAGTTGTCCGAAGATTTATTTATCAGTGTGCCTACACTCTATCGTTTGACCCATCAAGCCAACGAAACTTTAAGCAGAAATTTCGAAGTTAAAATTCAAACCAGTCCCTTTTCCTTGGTAGGTAATGAGAAGACGATTCGTTTTATCATTGCGCAATACTATACCGAGGCCTATCCAAGTTATCAGTGGCCCTTTGAATATCTTGATGAGCATTTTCTAGAAGAATTCTTAATTTTTCTAAGTCATCATTGCCAAATTAAATTAACCTTTGCTGATTTGCGGGCCTTGAAACTCTCTACAGCGGTTTATCTATATCGCCACTTTGACCAACATATCGCCAATTGGCATATCGATCAGGATAAATCGGATGATTATTATCATTCGTTGATGATGGATTATCGCTTCCGCAATTTGCAAGCAGAATTTGAACAACGCTATCAAATAACCTTTAATCAGAAAACGTTTGAAGATCTTTTTGGTCCATATTTAAATCCACTCTACTTTCTATCATTTCGAGATTGGCAACAAGAACGAAAATACAGTCCCTTGGCTGAGAAATCCTATCAATTCCTTTCTCACTGGCTGACTGACCTCGCTCGTCAATTTGAAATCCCTCTAGAGAATAAAGATCTAATCATGTTAAAGCTACATAATACTTTACAAACCGAAGGTATCGAGACGCGGGCGATTTTCTTAATGTCTAATCGTAAGCAACAATTTTGCCAGTTGATTAAAGATAAAGATCTCGAATTCTATCATAAGGTTCATCAAGGAATTCTTGAATATCGCCAACTCTTCCATAAAAATGACAACATTCAAATAGTATATCATATGATTTATCTGGTTTATATCACTTGGACTAACCTATTTACTCATTTAGCCAACCGTAAAAAGCCGATCAATGCTCTGATATTAAGTGACTTTGATCAGGGGCATACCCTCTTAATTCAAAATATTATTGACCATCATTTTGCCAATCGCTTAGTGACTCATGCTTATCAGTCTTTAGACATCAAGGAGTCCATCTTGCAGAAATATGATATTATTATCGCAAACTTCCACATCCCTCATACCAATCATCCACGAATTATATGTGTAGATTGTGTACCCACTAAATCCGATCTCGTCTGGGTGAATCAGATGATTGAACAAGTCCATGAAGAACGAGACAAAGAGGTTAAAGCGCAGAATTTTTTCCCAATCATTGAATAATTGGCCTCAGATTAAAAAGACTAACCCGCAATTCATCACTTCACTAAAAATAATAAAGTGAAGAACGGATGACAGGTTAGTCTTTTATTGGATAAATGTTTCTCTAAAGTTGGCTTATCTAGCCAAGGTTTGAATCGGTAGATGATCATTCAGTAAAGCATGACCAGGTTCTAAGCGATTCTTCTGAATTCGGCCACTCTTAATAAACAAAAGCGTGATGGTAGTTGAAATCAAAATACTGAAACCGTGAGTCAAGAAACCTAAACCTAGATTGAAACCAATGGGTTGGCTTAAAATATAAGCGACACAAGCATAGAGCATTAACACAGCTGGTAAGAATGTTACCCAGTAATTCCGCTGATGCAAGAACAGATAACGGGTAGATACGAATAAGGAAATTACTGCCGTAACTTGATTAGCCCAGTTGAAATAGCGCCAAATAATATTGAAATCCATCATAGTTAAGACAAAAGCGACCGCGAAGATGGGTAAAGTTAAGGTTAATACATCTCGAGCTGTATCTTGTTTAAAACCAATATATTCCGCGAGAATATTACGCAAACTTCTAAAGGCAGAAAGTCCTGAAGAAATTGGCAGAACAATCACACCTAGAATAGCGGCTGTCCCTAATACATTCCCTAAAAGCAATACTGAGACTTGATTAACCACATAAGAAGGGGTACCCGTTTGAATCATTTCGGCTAAGGTTCGACCTTCAAATAAAGTCATTGAAGCCGCTGCCCAAATCATCGCAATAATCCCTTCCGCAATCATCATTCCATAGAAAGTAATTCGCCCTTCTCTTTCTTTGGTCATAGTCCGACTGACCATCGGAGTTTGGGTCGCATGGAACCCTGAGATAGCCCCACAAGAAACCGTAAAGAATAAAGCAGGAAAAATAGGCGTATGGTTTGGATGAATATTGGTTAAATGAGCAACATTCAAGTCAGGAAGTTGATAACCGCCAGTAAGTAGAGCAATTCCCATCGCCACTGTTGAAAGGATTAATATTCCGGCAAACCAAGGGTAAACTTTACCCATAGCTTGATCGATTGGCAAGAACGTCGAAATAATGTAATAGACAAAGATGAGGAAAGTCGTCAAACCAATACCAATAAAATCTGGAGTAATATCGGCAATCAAGGTAGCAGGCGAAATCACAAACACAGTCCCCACCAATAAGAGCAGTAACATGATAAAGATATTGACCAGATGACGAACAGGCTTGCCGAGGTACTTGGCCGCTAGTTCTGGTAAGTGAGCTCCATTATTTCTCAATGAAATCATACCGATCATATAATCATGAACGGCTCCGGCAAAGATACAACCTAGAACAATCCAAATATAAGCCGCTGGTCCATATAAAGCTCCCATAATCGGTCCAAAAATAGGTCCTGTTCCCGCAATATTTAATAATTCAATGATACAATTTTTCCACCGTGGCATCGGTACAAAATCCATACCATCTTGTAATACTTCAGCCGGAGTTAAGCGGTCTGGATTAATTTGAAAGTTTCTTTCAATATAACTTCCATAAAATATATAGCCCAAGATTAATAAGACAATTCCGCCAATAAATGTTAACACAGCCATCTTCCTTTCTTTCAATAATGCGCTTACATTATATGAAAGAAAGAGCTGTTTGCGTAAAATACATGACGAAATAACTAATATTTCCGATGAAATGCAGTCTTGCCCCTTTCAAATACAGTAAGACCTACTAGTCTATTCCTAGCATGGTCTTAAAATGATTCAAATAGGAGCGACTAACTGGAACTTTATCTCCATTAATCATGGTTAAACGAAAAGTTTGGTTAAACCAAGGCTGAATTTCTTTCAGGGCCGTTTGGTTAATAACATAAGATCGATGAACTTGAATAAATCGCTGCCCGGATAATTTCTCTCTTAGGGCTTTTAAGGTGGTTTTACTAATGTATACTTTTTCAGCTAAGTGAATCTCAACTTGGCCCGCATCCGCCAATAAATAAATAATTTCTTGCGGATCAATCATAATTATTCGGTCTTCGATTTGGATGGGCAAAGTCGAGCTGGGCTCAGTTATAATTGTCGATGTCGCTATTTCCTCAGTTTTTGTTTGAACTGAATTTTTATGACTAGCAGCCAATCCTTGAATTTTAGTAATAATTCGTTGGACTTCTTCTTGACGGAAGGGTTTTAACAAATAATCGACCGCATTTTGATGGAAGGCATCAATGGCATACTGACCAAAAGCCGTGGCAAAGACAATATAAGGCGGATGATCTAATTTGTTAATCATTTGAGCAAGTTCGATCCCCGACTCTTCTTGCATCTGAATATCTAGAAAGGCCACATCAAAGGTCTGCCCCAATAGTTTAGGGAGTGCTGTTTTGATGGAATGACTTGATTCTACCTTAGCTTGAGAATCAACCGACTTAATCAGATAAGTCAATTCCTGAATGGCTAAAGGTTCATCATCGACTAAGATATAATTCATGATATTTGACCTCCTTGAATGGGGATCTTGGTCTCAATACAAGTCCCTTCCCCTTGGCGACTCTCAATCTGCAAAGCTGCACTTTGATCAAAAATTCCCACTAAACGTTGATTGAGATTGTACAAGGCGGTTCCAGTGCCAGTCTCAGATTCTATGGGTTGATGCGTAATTTCCTTTAGAATCTCTAGACGGATGCCCCGACCATTATCTTGGACGCGTAATAATAAATAATTGGCTCTACAACGAGCTTTAACCCATACCTTGGCACCATCTTCAACTTGCCAATGTTTAAAAGCGTGGCGCATCGCATTCTCCACCAGTACTTGAACGGTAAAATTCGGCAATTCAATAGACAGACATTGAGGGTCTACATCAAAATTGACCTCTACCCGACCAGGAAAACGGGCCTCCTCTATTTCTAAATACGCTTGAACATGTTGAATTTCTGCAGCCAAGCTAATTAAAGGATGTTGGTGATTGGTGAGTGAAGCCCTGAAATAATCGGAAAGATTGAGCAACAAGTGGCGAGCTTTATCAACATCAAAACGCATAATGGCTGAAATAGTATTCAAAGCATTGAAGAAAAAATGGGGATTCACTTGGGCTTGTAAACTTTTGAGCTCAGCTTGTTCGAGCAATTGTTTCTGCGCTTGAATCATCCCAAAGGTTAATTGCATGGAAAAGATATCTGCTAATCCAGAGGCTAATTCTTCTTCTAATGCAGTTATATCTTCTGACCGGTAGAAATAAAATTTCAAGGTTCCTAAGGTCTCATTTTGGTTCTTTAGAGGCACGATAATGCCTGCTGCGATTGGGCAATTAGCTTGATGACAACCAATCTGGTCTGAATTCAAGGCAATCGACTTCTTACCACTAGCTAAGGTCGTCTGAGTCAAGTCGGTGCGAATATCTTGGCCCGCAAAATGATGGTCAGAGCCTGCACCAATATAAGCCAACACTTGATGATCATTGGTAATTGAAACGGCGGCTGCGTTGACAGCGGGATAAATCAATTCGACCAAAGCTTGAGCAGAGGTTCGATTCAGTCCTTGATTGAAATATGGTAAGGTTTGATTAGCCAGTGACAGTACTTGAGAAGTCTGGATGGCCTTTGTATTTACCCCTTGGCGAATTAATAATTGAATGATAGACATAAAGACACCCGCACCCAGACTATTCACCACAACCATAGGAATGATAATTAGTTGGATTAACTGAAGCGCTTGACTAGCATTCTGGCTGAACAGATAGATAATCAACATTTGCAGAAGCTCCATCATGGTCGCACAAAGACTAGCTTCACTCACCGATAGATAACGTTGTTGGCGAATTGATCGATCCCCCAGTAAGCCAGATATAATCCCTACCGAAACTGAAGAAACAAAATAGATAAAGGGATCTAAACCTCCTTGTAGGACACGGACAATGCCGGTAACCAAACCCACTGCAAAACCTAGAAACGTTCCGCCAATCATGCCCGAAATACTAATCGCTAAAACACGAGAATTTGCTAAAGAAGCGCCCGCTGGAAGTTGCCAAAGGTTAGACGTATTAACAATTTGATCCCCTTCAACCACAACACCCATAAAATTTGAGATAATTGCAAACAAGGCAAAGACAATAAATAGCCAGACCCATGACTTCTTACTTTGGCGTTGCTTCATGGCTAATTGTAATTTATCCGTCGTCATTAAGGTGTAAGCCAAAATAACAATAAACGACGCCCTCAGTAATAACTGTAAAAATAAATTCGCCATCATCTTGCCCCCTATATCCATAGCAATATTTATTTTATAAGAAAGTCTAGCTAGACGCAAAAAATTGTTAGCTATCATTGATTTGAAGTGCCTTCGTCGCTTAATTCCTCAAATTATCGATAAACCACCACCCAAAAATAGATGGGAACATTTAAGCCAAGTCAGATTAAATCAGCATTCTCAAACAATATTTGATAAAATCAATTATAATCAGCTTTTTCAATTTCAGGTCTTGCCATCTTTCAGTAAACATGATAGACTAATAAAAGTTTCTGTTTTAATTAATCAGAAACTTCTGGGGGCGTAGCTCAGTTGGGAGAGCGCTACAATGGCATTGTAGAGGTCGTCGGTTCGATCCCGATCGTCTCCATTCCATATGAATAATTCAAAAAGACTAGCTAAGTTGCTAGTCTTTTTGCTATTTATCCATAAAAAATAGAGCAGTAGATTATCTACTGCCCTATCAAAATCTCTCAGATGTGTTTAATAGGATTGACGCTTAATTAACACACATCCAAGTCCAACAAATAGTAGTCCAAATAAACTATATGCAAACAATTCAAGGTCTGATTCACCAGTTTCCGGTAAAACATTGGCTTTAACCACTGGAATTTCTGGTTCTTCAGGAATCTTCGGCTCTTGAGGCTCGTTTGGTTCTTCTGGTTCCTCAGGCTCGTTTGGTTCTTCTGGTTCCTCAGGCTCCTCTGGCTCTTCAGGCTCTGGATCCTTAGGTTGATCAGGTTGCTCAGGGTCAGGATATTTATTAGTAATTTCAAACCCTTGAGTCATATCCCCAGTGATTACAACTTCCACACCTTCTAATAAGTGTTCAGCCACGGTATATAGATATTTTTTACCTTCAGCATCCCATTTAGGAAGGTCTTTCCAAGTATAGGCTGTCTCCCCATCTTTGAGTTCAATGGTATCGACGACTTCGCCATCACGCAGTAAATCAATCGTGATGGTTGGCTTTTCAGCTGGACCATTAATCCACACTTTCTTAACGCCTAGTTCCGTCAATTCAATAATAAACTCATTGATTAACTTATTGCCATCTTGGCGACTGGTATAGCCATCAACTGGACGTTCTTGAACGGTATAGGTATATTCGTTACCTTCTTCATCCCATTTAGGAAGGTCTTTCCAAGTATAGGCTGTTTCCCCATCTTTGAGTTCGATGGTATCGACGACTTTGCCATTACGCAGTAAATCAATTGTGATGGTTGGTTTTTCAGCTGGACCATTGATCCATTCTTTTTCGATGGCAAGTTGAGTTAAGTCAATAATAAACTCATTGATTAACTTATTGCCTTCTTGGCGACTGGTATAGCCGTCAACAGGACGTTCTTGAACGGTATAGGTATATTCGTTACCTTCTTCATCCCATTTAGGAAGATCTTTCCAAGTATAGGCTGTCTCCCCATCTTTAAGTTCGACGGTATCGACGACTTTACCATCACGCAGTAAATCAATCGTGATGGTTGGCTTTTCAGCTGGACCATTGATCCATTCCTTTTCGATGGCAAGTTGAGTTAAGTCAATGATAAACTCATTGATTAACTTATTGCCTTCTTGGCGACTGGTATAGCCATCAACTGGACGTTCTTGAACGGTATAGGTATATTCTTTACCTTCTTCATCCCATTTAGGAAGGTCTTTCCAAGTATAGGCTGTCTCCCCATCTTTAAGTTCGACGGTATCGACGACTTCGCCATTACGCAGTAAATCAATTGTGATGGTTGGTTTTTCAGCTGGACCATTGATCCATTCCTTTTCCACTTCAATATCTATTTTATAAGTGTTCTTGATCTGCCAGGTTAATCCATTCGTATTATCCGATTGAATCAAGTCAACTTTTGGATAGCTACCATGCTCATTTGGAGTTGGATTTGTTACATTGAATAAACTATAAGCCACTCCATCAATCATTAGTTTAGGTAGATACAAACGATATAATCCATCAGCATCTTTACGTAGATAGAAGTTATACTCAGTTAAGCCAGGCACATTGCTTTCAACTACATATTCAGCAATTCTTAATGGTTGACCATTTAAAATCAACTCGATGGGATTTTCCTGACCAAAAATCACTGATTTATTCAATTGAGTTAACCATTCACCATCCAAAACAGGATGTGGAATCTTATCCCAAACAAATTCTTGTGATTCAACTATTTTATCATCAACCACTAAATTTAGCTTAATATTACCCATAAAATCTTTAAAATGATCGTTGGTAGGTAATAATCTAATTAAACCATCATCAGTTAAGCCAGCTTCCGGACGATAGTTATCTGCATATTCTATGCGGAAAATATATTTTCCTTTTGATGGAATCTCAATATATTTTCCATTAAAGTGATCAACAGTAGCTTCTTCTATACTGTATTTTCCTTGGGCCAAAGCTAAAGGATCTAAGCGATCGAATCGACCTTGCCATTGATTTTCTTTATTTAAGATTAATTGGCGATAAACTGGTTTTCCATCTTGATCATAAGATTCAACAACCTTTTTGCCATCTTTTAATAGATAAACAATAACTTCCTTGGGAAAATCTTTCTCAGGGATTTTATCTTCATTTATCCATTTTTTCTCAACTTCTAGGCTAGTTTGCTCGAAATTGGTTAGGGTAAAAGTATGTTCACTAGCATCTTGAACAATTTCACTGGTTTCTACCAGTTGTTCTGCCATAAATCCACTACTTGCGGTATCGTCATAATCTTGAATCCATAGATATGGTAAACGTAATGTATAGGTGCCATCAGCATTCCGAACTAAAACGACGGCATAACCACTATCATGAATACCATAACCGTGAATATCTTTACTCCAGTCTTCTCCATAATCGATGAAGGCTCGATCTTGGCCGTAGTATTCGATATTGTTAATTTTATTCAGCAATAAAGGATGCTTCAACAAGCTTTGCCATTGAGTTGCTTCGGTCAATTCAGCATGATCAATTAAAGTTAATGCTTGATCTTGATCTTTGAAATATAAGTAAATCTTAGATTCTGGCATTTCTGCTTCATCATCATAATCTGGACCTAAATCTGTAGAGAAAATACGTTTAATCACTAGGTGACCTGCTTCAATTTTCTGTTCATCTTGTTGAACACGTTCAGTGACTTCAACATGGTATTGATTACCTTGTTCAATCACTAAGTATTTCAAACCACGTTTTGCCAATTCAGCCGCTGAGAAAATCAAGCCTTTATCTAAAGAATTTGCCGGCAGACCTTCAATGTCAGCATAAGGCGTTTGGTGGAATAAAGCAGACCATTGATTATCCTTATTGAGCGTGATTTCACCATATTTATATAGGCGAGGATCCTTGGCATAATTATCGCGGACATATTGGCTGTCTACATCTTCTGGCACAATAAAGATATCAACGATAACATCCTTATTTTCTACCGAAGAAGAGATTGAAGGATCCCAGATTTTCTCAAGACGTAAGTTATAATCACCCAAATCTTCTGGTGTGGTTAGGTTAGCATTAGAGCCAAAGCCCCCACCATTTCGTGAAGTATTACCTAGGATAAAGGTTTGCGCTGTTTGCCAAGCTTCTTCCATCAGAGCGTCATCTTATACCGCACGTAAATTAACCATAAGATCGGTATATGATAGATGATCAGGAATCTCGTCGCCTGTCTTTCCTTCTTGAATGAATTTAATAATGTTCAAGGCTTTAGTCACTGGTGAAAGTTGAGAGTAAAACTTATCTTTAATATTTATCTTATTTAAAAGGAAATATTTAGTCTTCTTAGAGAAGGTTAAATCTCGACCCGCACCATCTGCTTTATTATTAAAGACATAAACGGTATGGCCATCGCCTATATGCACAAATCCAGTTGGACAATTCCATAAGCCACCACCATTACCACCACCAAATGAATCAATCCAAGTGGCTCGAGCAGTGTTTTCAGTAATCAATAACTTATCAAGAATTTGAATACGTGGCGGGAATGAAACATAGACGCCACCACCAAAATTATTTGAACGGTTGTCCAAGATCATTGTTTTTACAAAGTGAACAAAGTTAGTGTCTACATAGACACCTCCACCCACGGTAGAAGCCACATTCTTATAAATCAAGCCACCCTTTAATGAAGCTTCTGATTTATTTTCTTTGAGGTGCTTCTCGTAGTTTGCAGGAGTATTAGCATATTCGCGGTTGACAATGTTACTGAATTCACTCAAAAATTGATCAGAAACAGCAATTCCGCCACCAGATCCAGAACGATTATTGGCCACAATCCCATCATTCAATGTTAATTTGGCCGCCGGATAAACAGTAATTCCGCCGCCGGATTGGAAGCGAGTATTTGATTTGTTATTAACAATCAAACCACCATTCATTTCGAAATAGGCAGTATCAGCCGAACCGAATAAACTCCCTACAAATACACCACCAGTGATTCCCCCATTGTTATTATCAATCAAGCCATTGTTCATCGTAAAACTAGCGCCTGGGTCAACATAGACAGCTCCAGCCGAGGTCGGACGAGTATAATCAGGGTCAATCTTTTCATAAGATGTATTCTGACTGATTCGTCCCCCATCCATAATCAATTGGCCACCTTTTTTAACTTTAATCGGCGCTGTATAACCATGATTGTTCTTACTTCCCATAAGAATAGCATTAATGATACGTAGCTTACCGCGGATATCCATCATGGTTCCTCGATCGTCAAAGGCAGTTTGAACCGAGCTATTGCCATCGATATATAAAGCGCTTTCTTTATCGCCCAAAATCAGTTCACCTATAACTTCGAACAAAGTATCGGTCACAAAGTTATCAGCCCGTCTAATTACAACAGCCCCTGATTCACGTGTCGGTAAAGGATTATTGGTTAAATCACCAATCTTTATTGCTTCCTCTCCGCGACGTCGAGCTTCTTCAATGATTTCTCGTTGACTAGCTTCGCCACGGTTAGCTGCATCTGCTGGTTGTTCAATCGCTTGCCAAGCTTCATCTGCTACTTTTGCATTATTAGCCGTTAAGGTAATCTGTTGATCCTTACCAATTCTCAGTTTCTCCGTTAAGTCAAAACTGTCCATAATCTTAATGGTGGTAGCTTCAGTGCCGGCTTCAGCAATCGCTTGCTTTAATTCTTCAAAAGTCCGCACTTCCACGACAGATGCATCTTCAACATTTGGACTTGGGTTCTCTTCAGCTGCTAAGCTACTATCTGCAGCAGGTGTTTCTTCCTCAGCGAGTATGTCCATCTCTGGGCTAGGGATTTCATCTTCTGCAGGCATCACTGGATCAGTTTGAGGAACAGCTTCCTCCTTACTGCCTGATTCTGGCTCTTCGGTCAACATTTCAGCAACAGGAATCCCTGAAGCTTCTTCGGGTTCAATTTCTAAAGCATTATTGACCGTTCCAACTTCTGGTTGTTCCACTAAATTGACTTCTTGAGCACTGACTATATTCATCGGAATAAAATACAAGACCATCGTAAATAACACAAATAAACATCGTTTAAATCGATTCATGTCATTTCTCCTTTCTATTAAATATTTAGAATAAAGCCAAAAAAGCCACCAATAGATTTACCCAAAAATAAACCCACAATGACTACCCAACTTCATTCTATAATAATATTATCACATAATAATTATTTATTCAGTAATAAATTTATATTTCTGCCAATTATTAACCGATTTAATAGTTGATAAAATTTGCACATGTAGCTGATTTAATCCATAGGGAATACCTTATCTTTGGTATTAACTTTACGCTTCAGTTATACTCAATTTAATCGAAGGAAAGGAGCTTTTAAATGAAAAAACTACTGAAAAGTATTGTCTGTTTCTTAATATTCAGCCTAAGCATAAATCTAGCTCAGACTGCTTACGGCCAAGATGAGGCTTTTGATTTAAGTCAGTATAGTGAGAGTAATATGGATGTCAAGGAATTTTCCGATAAAATCAGCCAGGCCGCTAACGAAATTGAAAATGTCGAAGAAGATATTAATGTTGATATTCTCGTAGAAACAGCTGAAGATGAAGATCAATCTAACTTAACGGGAAACTTTAAACTATTATATGATCAAACACAAAGTTTAGCGTCAGTCATTCTAAACGTAGAAGTAGACGATGGCAATCAGCTTCAAAAAAACCAAGTATATATGCCCAATGGTGAAAAAAGTCTTTGGATCCGCGAAGATAGCCAAGATAATTGGACTAATCAAACACCAGCAGGCCCGCTTGACCAATACCATTCCAAGCCCAATTATCTTCTAGTCTTAGACACAATTCTAGACTTACAAGACGATCTAAAGATTCTAGAAAATGAAGATGCTTACGTTCTGACTCCAAAAGATGATTCGGTTGATTTATTTCACGCTTTTCAAGACCATTATGATCTTAAATTCGACGGAAATCCGAACGACTTAGATCAACAAGCCATCTTTATCTTTGACAAGGATAATTTTAACCTAAGCCAGGTCCATCTTAAATTCTTCTTTGAAACGGAGGAAGGACGACTGAATATGGACGTCTTAACGGATTTCTCCAATTGGAACCAACTCGACCCTAGTATCTTTGAACAAAATCCTGAAGAAGCCACCATTGAATCATCATTCTAATAATTATTTTTTTGACTTGTTTAGTTATTTAATAATCTGTTTTATGCCTTATCGCCAATAAATCTACAAAAGACCGAATGACAAATACAGAAATAAGGGAACCTCCTCCACATTATTTACTTGGTATAATATTTCAAGCAATGTCTGTAGAGTCCTAATCCACTAGGAAATTGTTAACCCTATTCTGATTGATTATACTTCGGTCCTTTTTTCGAATTGCTGGTAATAACATCGCCCTGAATATTCTTTATTTTCTTAATTTTCTAAAATAGGCTATTTGCAGATAATAGAATAGTACAAAAATCAGCAGACTAGTAGCAATCATCTTGAACCACTCCGCCCCACTAACATCAATATTTGGATATTGATTATTCATGGCTAAAGATAATTTCGCTGAGACAAATAAATAAGAGAGAATTTCAATTCTTTGCTGACTGGCCAAGAAGAAAGACAAAATCCCAGTAGCTAAAGATATTGCCACGGGAATGGCAAAACTATCAAATCTGAGTGATAAATAGGATTGGATACACATCATGACTACTGAAAATAAGGTGACCCAGCCCAACCAGCCCGCTATACCCAAAGGCATGGCTGATTCAAAATTAAATAGACTCCCAGCACTAAAGTAAAGAAGGATAAACCATAATTGACTGAGACAAATCACAATGAACGCCGTCATAATTTTGGCTAGAATAATTTGTCCTTCTGAATAGGCTGCTGAAAGTAGGAGTCGTATGCCATGATGGCGATGTTCTTGTCGCCAAATGAACGCTAAACACAGTCCTACAACAAAAGGATAGAAGAAGGAACCATAAAATAGAAAGACTTGCGTCCATAAGCTAACCCATTCTCGCTGTAAAATAGCTTGATTATAGGAAAAATTAATACTACCAAAAATCACGGCAAACAAAGGGAGTCCAATTAAAGGAAGATATATTTTGGATTGCTTTAATTTCAAAAATTCAAGTCTGATTAAATTCATTTTATTCACCTACCTTCGTTTTTTGGCCGAAATACACGCCGAGAATACCGAGAAGGAATCCAGCTAGGATTGGATAGAAAGTGAAATTTCGTAAATGGTATTGGAAAGTTTCACCAACTCTTTCTGCATCAAGGCGCATCAATAATATATACCAGGCATAGGGTATGACATAAGTCATCAATTCTGAAATTAACATTACCGCGATTCCAATTAATGAACCAAAGATAGCTCCAGCCATATTAGCCAAAGGATTCTCAAATTTTAGGGCCAAATAATAATGAACGCCACTTAAAGCAAAATTCACCGCCACAGTTCCTAAATAATAATAAGCTATTTCAATCGCAGAAAGACTAAAGGGAACTGAATAAACCATTAGTATGCCAAAAATTATTAAATACATCAGGCTAGTAAATAGCCAGAGAACCCCCTGCAAATACCAAAACTTAACTTGGTTCACCGTCTGAACCGACAAACCACTGGTATAAATTATTTTCCACATATTGTGTTTAGCTTCCTGTTGAATGCCAATATTATAGATACTGGCAATTAATAATGGATTAACAATAATTGCCAAGAGACTCAAGGCATCAAAGACTTTGTATATCGTAAAATGATTAATATCACCCATTATTTGTAAAAATACAATGAAAAGATTGATAAGTATCATTCCGATAAAAAGAATCACAAAATAGAATAAAGAATATTTTTTAGCTTCTAATTGAAATAATTGACCTAAATTCATTGAATCCCTCCTGACAGACTCTTGTCAGCAGTGAATTCTATAAATAGTTCTTCTAAAGAACGAACATTTTCATAAAGTCGATAAACCTCAATTCCAGCTTGAACCAATTGCTGATTCATTTGAGCCACTCTGGCATCTTCTTGATAAGGCAGTTGGATTTCATCAGCTTGGATTGATTGGTTCGGCAGATTCAGTAAAGAACATGCCAATTCATTATCAGATGTTTTTATACAAAAGCTACGCCGCTGGTGATGTTTAAAATTCTCTATCGTCCCTTGATACAAAAGTTCTCCCTGGGCTAAGATTCCTATCTGACTGGCCATCTTCTCAATCTCATCCAAGGCATGCGATGACACCATAACGGTTGTCTGATAACAATCGGGCAAACTTTTGACTAAACGACGAATTTCATCTTTGGCCTGGGGGTCTAAGCCGTTGGTCGGTTCGTCCAAAATCACCAAAGGAGGACGGCCCATGATAGCCATGGCTATCGCTAAACGCTGCTTCATCCCAAGGGAATAATGTTTAACTTTCTTCTTTACCTGGCCGGACAAGCCGACAATTTCAAGCGCCTCTTCAATAACTTGCGCTGGTAATCTCTTCATTTGACTGACAATCTCTAAATTTTCGGGTCCAGTTAAATTCTCGTAATAAGAGGGTTCTTCAATCAAAGCCCCAATCCTTTGCATGAGGGCTTGACGGTCTTGGTTTTGTCGATCTTGCCCGAATAAATGAACAGCTCCACTGGTAGCTTCTTGTAAGCCACATATAATCTTCATAATGGTTGATTTACCTGCTCCATTCGGACCAATCAGTCCGTAAACTTCGCCTTGTTGAATGACCAGCTGATCGATATCGACGACTTTTTGTTGCTGAAACGACTTGGTCAAATGTTCAAGTCTGACAATTTCTTTCATTCTTATCACCTCGTATTCAGCTTAACTCATAAATCATAAATCCAGCTAAATTCTACCTTAATTTTCCCTTAAATCGGTCAGAATCAGTCAATGTTAATCCTTTACCATGATATACTAAGAGAAAGGAGGGACTTATCCGTGAACTATTATCAACGCCGTCTATTATTGGTCGAGGATCACCAAGAGATTGCTCAATTTATTCGTCAAAGTTTAATACAAGCCGGTTTCCAATCGATTAATTGGAAAGCAGATTTCCAATCCGCCCTTCTAGCACTGGACCAAGAGGCTTTCGATTTAGCCATACTAGATATCATGCTTCCTGATGGAAATGGCTATGACCTTCTACAATATATTCGTCAAAGTTCGCGTATGCCCGTCCTCTTCTTATCGGCCGTATCAGATATTGAACAACAATATAAAGGCTTTGAATTAGGTGCTGACGATTATATTGTCAAACCCTTTAAGACACGTGACTTGGTTCTGCGGATTCGTTCCTTGCTTAAACGAGCCTATCCAGAAGCCAGAAATTGGATTCAAATTGGCAACCGCAGAGTTGACTTTAGTCGGGCAATCATTATTCATCAACAAGAAGAAATTCCTTTAACCGCCAAAGAATATGCTATTCTTAAGGTATTAGCGGACCAACCTAACCGGATAGTAAGCTTTGACCAAATAATGATACAAGTCTGGGGGCATGCCTATGAGGGCTATCAGAATAGCTTGATGGCTCATATCCATAAAATTCGCCAAAAAATCGAAAATAACCCCACTGAACCTAAGTATCTATTGACAATGAAAGGCTTAGGCTACAAATTAAATTTGGAGCGATAAAATATGTCTACGTTCAAATACTTAACCCGCTTGATTGCCCAATCAACTCTGACCATCTTGCTGGTCTTTATTACCAGTTTGGCCATTTTTATAGCTGCTGTTTTTTTCCTCTTGGTGCAAGATTATCATACTAATCATCATCCAAATCAAATCCAGGTTCAACTAATAAATGATACTCAGGAATTAGAACTCACCAAAAGCAATAAAGATCTCTTAAGAAAAGAAAAAATTTGGCTGATGGAACTTAATCAAGAAGGACAGATCGTCCAATCGTTTGATCTGCCAGATAACTTAAAGCGAGATTATCAACTGAATGATGTCGTTCGCTTTACCCGCTGGTATTTAGAAGATTATCCCGTCTTCTCTTACCCTATCAATCAACACTTGTTAGTCCTAGGTTACCCCAAACACAGCTTTGATAAATTTCCGATGAATTATTATCGTTTAACCAAATTAAAGGGTTTGTTTTTGCTGGGTTTAATATGTTTCGCCATTTTTGCCCTTGGTTTATATATCATATATTTACGAAACCGATTATCTTTGAACCAAGAACTTGCGCCAATCAATCAAGCTATTCAAGATTTACAAAATCAACAAGACATTTCCTTGAATGAAGTCGGTAGCTTTAGCGAAATCAAACGTACGCTTAATCAAACTGCTCAAGTTATCCAAGACCATCGCAAGCAAAAAGATCATTGGATTCGTGGTGTAAGTCATGATTTACGAAACCCTTTGACACTTATTCTCCAACATAGTGACAACTTGGCAAATAAAATAAAGGATGCCAACGACCTGCAACAAATTGAAAAGCAAGTCCAAAATATGCAAGATATTATAGAAAATTTAAATTTATCCTATATCTTGGATCAACAAGAGCTCCAGCAACAAATTGAATCTGTCTCTTTTAATCAAATACTACGAACTATCCTGACTGACTTTATTAACACATATCCCGAACTGGCTATTGATTATCAAATAGTGGACCAAGAAATTTATATCCAAGCCATTCCTTCCCTTATTCAACGTGCCATTAATAACATACTCTACAACTCTATTAAGCATAACCAAGAAGTGACTATAAATATTCAGCAAAGAATTGAAAACAATCAGATTCAACTAGATATCATAGATAATGGGACCATCACGCTTCAACAAGTCGAAAAGTTAAATCATAAAACTGACAACTACGAGAACCATGGCCTCGGCAGTCTGATCAGTCAACAAATTATCCGCCTACACCATGGAACGATGAAATATTTTTATCAAGACCCTGGTCTAAAAGTTAGTCTCCGACTACCCCTAGCTCGAGAAAAACAAAATAATTCTTGACAGGTCATAAACGATTTAGTAGGATAATTAGTAATTGTTACTATTATTTGATTGGAGAAATTATCATGGATGCTTACTTTACCTATCCCGAATTAGTTGAAGAAGCCTATAGCTTTTACCAAAATTCCGATATAGAGATCGATAAACTCAGTCTTTGGCGGAATATGGTCGATTTAGGGATCCTCGATGGTCTAGGACAACCGACCTCGGCAGCCATAAATTCTGGTCTAGTCCGTGAATTTATCGAAGAAGAAAATCTTAGCCTGGCGGAATTCAAAGAAGTCTATCCAGTTTTTGATCGTTATTCGGATCAATTCTTTATCTTTCAGGACGGCTTCTGGCAAGTCCATGCTGATTTGCTTGACCTTATCCAAATAGATATTGAAGATGGTAGCCTTTCAGCACCAGAGGTGATGGAACTGGAAGCCTATTTCAACAATCAGATTGATGACATATTTAAAGATTAAAGGAGCGAAAAATATATGGCAGTCCCAAAAAGCAAAACCTCAAAATCTCGTAAAAATAAAAGACGAGCCCAACACAAGTTGTCCAGTCTAAACCTTAGTTTCGATTCGCAAACCGGTAGCTATAAAATGAGCCACCGAATTGATGAAAATGGCTACTATAAAGGACGACAAGTCATTAAAGTCAAACAAAAATAAAACTGAATAATTGTTTAATTGCAAATTAAACGACAGACATACGAAGCAAAAAGATCCACTGACAAGTCAGCCAATTTCTCTATTGGCTAGCTTGGTGGATCTTTTATTTACGCTTAGCTGGGTGTAGTAGCGCGGATAAATCTTCTTAACTACAAGAAAGACAAGTTTACAAGAAGTATTTATTCTGCCAAGCGGATATTAAATAATGTTATGCAAACTAGTAAATAATCTTTAAATCTTTTAAGACAGCTTCAGCTTCGTTAAAGAGACTTTCAATAATTTCTTTACAAGGGCGAATTTCAGTAAACATACCCGCAACTTCACCGCACATTGGTGATCCGGTATTCATGTCGCCTTCATAAACCGCACGGCCAAGCGAACCTTCTGTCAATTTCATGAGTTCTTCTTTTGGTGCATTTTCTTTCTCTAGTTCATAGAACTTAACTAACATTTCATTGGCTAGGGAACGAACAGGGTCTTTCATTGAGCGACCTGTTACAATCGTGGCAGTGTCATTAGCATTAATAACGGCTTGCTTATAATTCTCATGAATTGGGCATTCTTCAGCAGTTAAGAAAGCTGTTCCGACTTGAATACCTTGGGCTCCGAGGGCATACATAGCCACTACTGAACGGCCATCTCCAATTCCTCCAGCCCCAATGACCGGAATATCAACTGCATCAACGATTTGAGGAAGAAGTGACATGGTTGAGGTTTGACCGATATGGCCCCCAGCTTCTTGCCCTTCAGCGACTACCCCATCAGCGCCAGCAGCTTCCATCTTCTTCGCATGTTTAATTGAAGCAATGACTGGGAAGACTTTGATTCCCGCTTCTTTCAAGCTAGGAATATATTTAGCCGGCGATCCAGCTCCGGTAGTAACCAAATCAACTTTTTTCTCAATAATAACTTCGACTAATTCATCGCAATTATCAACTTGTAACATCAAATTAACACCGAAGGGTTTATCAGTGATTGCTCTTAAATCATCAATTTCTTGGCGCAGTTGATCGGCAGACATACCACCAGAAGCGATAATTCCCAATCCACCTGCTTCTGAAACGGCAGCAGCTAGTTTATGAGTCGCAATCCGAGCCATAGCCCCTTGAAAGACTGGATATTTTATCCCTAACATTTCACAAACCGTTGACATAACATACACTCCTTTTGTGTTATTTTTCACATTTTATGTTTAAATTATACACTTAGGATTTTTGCTTTTCAAGCTACAATATTTTGTTTTTGCTATATAAAACTTGCTAATTAAGTCCATTAAAATGTAAAAAAAGCCGATACAATCAAGTTTACATAGCATTCATAAGTGCTCGCCTACAAAATTGTATCCGCTTTATTAAATTATTTAATCACTTTATTAGAGAACCTTATTGAAATTGACTCGACAAAGGTATATGTGAATTATAGCACTTTACTGCTTGTTTTCCAAGTCCTGACGCTGTTTTAAATTCTCAAAAATTTGTACACTTTGGTCTTGGAGCATCTTGCCAATGTCAGTGTCCTTAACTTGTAAACGTTCAGAACGTTTTAATACCATCTTTTGTTCTGGCAGAATGGTGATGCGGTTCTCAATGGCATGTTTTTTATTCTTAAATGGATGGTGAGCTGCCAAATAAACCTCATGAGAATTATCAACCAAGGTATAGCCAGCAATTCCGGTAACTTTATTATATGCTTTAGCCAAGCCGCCATCGATTACTAACATTCGTCCATTGGCTTTGATTGGGTCTTCCCCACTCTTGGCTTTGACGGGCGTATGACCATTAATGATATATCCTGATTTACTTGAGCCAAATAGGTCCATCAAGCGAAGACAGAATTTCTCATCATTGCGATAGAAATAATAAACATTCTGAATTTCTTTATGGGTTTCTTTCTCGGCAATGTAATAACGTTCGAAAGTCTTCATGGTATGCTTACCAAAGAGTGACGACCCTTCGCCACACCAGAGATACCACATTAAATCAGTGGCAAAGTCTTCATGAGATTGGGGATCGGCCATTGCCTGATAAATAGCTTCTTGATAAAAATCCATCAAGGCCTTCCCTGAATAGCTTTCACCATTGAAACTAATCTCTTTTAGTGAACCATCTTCATTACAAGGAATGCAACCGTGGAACAATAAATTGCCATTATAAATCGTGTACATCGAGCCTTGATCAACTAGAAAATCAATATGTTTCTTTAAAGACTCACTATTTTGGAATTGATTCATTAAATCAACAATAATCAGCTCTTCATCTAAGGTCAATTCGTAAGGATTCTCATAATCAACCAAATCAAAGGCGCCATTAATGATGTCATAGGTGCGTTGATTGATAGTAATCGTCTTGCGATCTTCGGACAGCTTCTCAAGTAGTAGGCGATTACTTTGTTTAAACTCTGGTCGACGGTGGATAATTTGCCCCTCTAATTTGAATTGAATGATCGCAATCGCTTGGTGCATCTTGGAAATTGCAATTTGCTCTTCCACCGTATAATTGTCTTTCTCGGCTCCCCGTGGTCGGAACTCATCATTATCTTGATAGTATTTCTCTGAGAATTTACGTAAACGGTTTAAATTAATCCCATAATCGTCTTCCAACAAACGAGTATGTCCATAGCGCAAAGTAATTCTCAAGACAATCGCTAAACAAGCAAAATTGCGAGCCATCGCCCCCATCCAAATCAAATCATGGTTGCCCCATTGAATATCTAACGATGGCGCTTTCATCAAAGCTTCGATAATCAGGTCTGGTCGCGGCCCACGATCATAAATATCCCCTAAGATATGTAGATGATCGACCACAAAACGTTGAATTAAATAAGATAATACAACCGCAAAATCATAGGCTAAGTTCAAATCGATAATCATTGAAAAAATTGAATCAAAATATTCTTGTTTATTACCCGATTCATCATATTGATATAAAAGTTCTTCTAGAATATAAGCATATTCCTTGGGCATGGCTTTGCGGACTTTCGACCGAGTATATTTACTAGAAACATAACGTGTCACCCGAACTAATTGGTTTAAGAGAATCATCCAATCTTCATCATTATAATTCTTCTCTTTCAAAACCTCTTCGGGATAATAAATAATATAGCAGAGTTCCTTCTGACTCGCTGTCGACAGTTCCCCCCGAAACAATTCCGCGACTTTGATACTGATAATGCCGGAGCAATTTCTCAATATATGATCAAACGTTTCAAATTCCCCGTGCAAATCACTGATAAAATGTTCCGTAGCTTTGGGAAGTTGTTGTATTGCTTCTAAATTTATTAACTCTGTCAAACTCTCCAATGTATTCATCAATCCATCTCCTCATCCAAACATACATCTACCTTATAATAATACAAAACAGCGGATATATGTCAATCTAAAAGACAAAAAATACGACTTATTTCATAAATTTAGCAAGAATCCTCGTAAACAATTCAATATTAATTTAGGAATAATATTATTTTGAAATAGAATTATTTAGAGAAAAAACGGCGAAGAATTCAGAAATTCAAAGAGTCCCCTTATTGGCCTGATAAGAGTCTCAAATTATTATATTAATACATCTGAATCCTGCCTAGCATTCAACGAAAGATCATGTTATCTTGAGCCTAGTTGCAATCATAAGCAATGAGGAGGATGGATCAATATGACAACTAAAGCGAAAAATAATCAAAAAGTTAAATACCATTTAAATAAGGATTGGCAGGGACTGGTAAACTATTTATTGTCACAAGGTCACCGACTCAATCCTCAATACTTAAATAAGATTGACCCTTTATTAATTTTTAATCTGGATGCTTGTCTCACTTCAGCTAAGACCTTAATCATCGACCACCATAATCAAATCTGGCATAGTTCTGAAAACTTTCGTAAATTAGCTAACCAGTGGTTCAACGAGGTCGCCTACTCCTATCCTGATTGGTGCAATGTTCTGGCAAAGATTCTAGGAAATCGGCAAAAAGACTTCCCGTTTGTCTATGGTAATCATATCTTCATTAAACTTTATCTAGATGCGAGTAGCACCTACCACTGGATCAACTTGAGTCATTGTCAATCTATCCAAAAAGAAGAACAGATAAACCATCTCCGTTTTATTTTTGACTATGACGGTGACGACCTCCCTCAACACTTTAAAATGATTATTGATAGTCAAAGACAACAACTTCAACAACAAATTCGCCTGGCTTATCGCCTCAATCAAACTTATCATCAAGCCTTACGTCTATTCTTGCGGCAATTTCATTCCATGCAAGATTCTTCTTATTGGCTATTAACTCATCCCTGTTTTCAATCCTTAGACGAGCAACTCAGTCGTAGTCAGAATCTCTCATTGCAGGCACAAGATCTTCGCCCACTCCTTTTACCAAAATAAAAAACCTATGTTAACCCAAGATAGGTCAATATAGGTTGATAGATTACTCAACGGTCACTGACTTCGCCAAATTCCGCGGTTTATCTACATCTAAATCTTTAGCCAAAGCCGTATAATAGGCTAATAACTGACCGTATACTACACTGGTCAATGGGCTCAATAAATCTGAACTGGTCGGCAAAATTAGCTGATCGCCTGCTTGTTGATTGGCTTCATCGGCAATTACAATAACCTCAGCTCCCCGAGCCTTGACTTCTTCAATATTACCTCGAGTGTGAGCTGCCGTCTTTGCGTCGGTAATAATCGCAATGACCGGAACCCCTTTTTCAATTAAGGCAATCGTTCCATGTTTAAGCTCACCGGCGGCAAAAGCTTCTGTATGAATATAAGAAATTTCTTTTAATTTTAAGGCGGCTTCCAAAGCCACTGCATAATCCAATTGGCGGCCAATATAGAAGACATGTTCAGTCGCTAGTAAGGTATCTTTAACAATACGTTCGATTTCCGACTTATTGGCTAAGATAATTTCGATATCATTGGCCACTTTACTTAAGGAAGCAGCGATGTTTAAATGCTTATCTTCAGCTAAGGCATCACAGAGAATGGCTAACATAGCAATTTGAGCAGTATAAGCCTTGGTAGAAGCCACCGCAATCTCTGGACCGGCATGTAATAAAAGCGTGTGTTTAGCTTCCCGAGATAAGGTCGACCCTTTAACATTAGTAATGGTTAACGATGGAGCATTCCATTCATTAACTTGTAATAATGCTTGACGTGAATCCGCCGTTTCCCCACTTTGACTTAAGAAGATAAAGAAAGGATGTTGCGATTTAAGCGGTGGATGATAAGCAAATTCGCTAGCTAAATATACTTGACACGGCACACCTAACCAATCTTCGAAGAAGCTCCGTCCAACCAATCCCGCATTATAAGATGTGCCACAGGCTACAATATAAACTTGGTCCGCAGCTTTTAAATCCGCTAAGATTTCTGAATCAATTCGTACGGTTTGATCTGGATAATATGTTTGGATTAAATGACGGATAACCCCTGCTTGTTCATCAATCTCTTTTAACATATGGAAAGGATATGGACCTTTTTCAATATCTTGAACATCAATATCCGCATAGAAACTAGATCGTTCTACAACTTCTCCTTGAAGATTTTTAATGGTAATGTCATCCGCAGATACAATCACAATTTCTTGATCTTTAATCGCTAGATATTCTTGACTTAAATCAATAGTAGCCATGGCATCTGAACAAATAACATTGAATCCTTGACCCATCCCAACTAAGAGCGGACTCTTATTCTTGGCCACATATAGAACGTCCGGTTGAGTCCGATCAATTAAAGCGAGCGCATATGAACCACGAATCAATGAAAGAACCTGACGGAAGATTTCTTCAGTCGACTTGTCTTCAGCTTGTTTGACCATATAATCCATTAATTGAACAATGACTTCTGTATCGGTATTTGATTTAAAAGTGACATCTTTTAAACAGTTTTCCTTAAGTTCGGCATAATTTTCAATAACTCCGTTATGAACAAGGACAAAACGCTCAGATGCTGATACATGAGGATGAGCATTATCCGTCGTCGCCGGACCATGCGTTGCCCAACGTGTGTGACCAATCCCAGCGACGGCCCCAACATGGTCCTTAACAATAGCTTCTAAATCTTTAATCCGACCTTTGGTTTTATATAATTCACCATGGCCTGTACTATCCACCGTATAAATTCCAGCTGAATCATAGCCGCGATATTCTAAACGGCCTAATCCAGTTAATAAATGCTCTTGAATCTTACCTTGTCCAACAAAACCAACAATTCCACACATAAATATTCCTCGATTCTATTCTGAATGATTGCTTTTAGGTGTGTAATATTTCTTTTGGCTTAAAATTTGCATCTTAATTTTGTGAAATATTTGTAGACTACACTGCCTTGAGCCACCCGCCGAAATTTCGATAAGCTCAATCCTCGTCACCTATATAAGGTCTGGCGCTATCCAATTTATTTACCTTTCTATCAATTTTCTAAAAGCTTTATAATGTTAAACAATTATCAAGCCAATGTCAAAAGATTTCTTTGAAATATATTATTATTTTCAAAATATTCTCTATATAATCGGATGGGAAAACAGACCTATCAATAAATTAGCAACTGCACAAGAATACGTAAAAAAAACTAATAAATCCCCTTTTAAAAGGTAGAATTTTACTTGTATTTATTTGTGAACTATCAAACAATAAACGACCCTCACAATTTCCAAAATGTGCAGACAGCTTACACAGACTTAGAACCTGGTCGCTTAGATTTTGTCTAGTAGATCTAGTCCGGAAAAGCCTTGCTTTGAAGTATAATCACTTGCAAGCAGACTCCTTTATTTTTTATTGGGAAAGAGCTTTTGAAAAAAGAGAATAAATTCATTTTTAGCTTAGGTTTTGAATGGACCTTAAGAACCATTGGAACAGCATACTTTACTCACATCATTCCCTTGAACCTTTTGGCTTTTAGGGAATGAGTCGAAAAGTAAGTCTGGAGCTTATGTAATAAGCGGAAGACGGTGCCCTAATGGTTCGAAAAACCCATGCAAAACAATCTAAGCTAAAGTTTAACATTAAATTTTTGTTTTTGATAAATATATAGAAGATAATAAAAATGGTCTAAGCAAAATATCTGGTAGTATTAATTTTAGACAAAGAAAAAAGAGCAGTCACCTGCCCTAATCTCTCTTTAGGTCTTTACCTACCTCTATTGAGACTTCATCCTATTTAGTTATTTTCTTTTTATTCCGATAGGTCAACTGACAATATCTTTCATACCAAATATCAATAAATTTAGGCGAGAAAGGTCCCCGCTCTTCTTTAATCCAACGGACTAATTCCTTTATCTGATACTTAATAATCTGATCAATCTCATCTGAGTAATGATAGCGACGTCCATGTAATTCATATTCATCTAAATCCAGAAGCCGCTTCTCCCCATCTGGAAACACTTTAATATCTAAATCATAGTCGATGTACTTTAAGGCTTCCTTATCCATCACAAATGGGGAAGCCAGATTGCAGTAATAGGTCACTCCTCGTTTGCGTAGCATGGCAATAATATTAAACCAAAAATGTCTATGATAATAGACCAAGGCTACTTCCCGAGTAACCCAACGTCGACCATCTGATTCAATCACTAAAGTGTGGTCGTTACAACCGATAATAGACTGCTCACTGGTCTTTAAGACCATGTTATCGCGCCAAGTTCGGTGTAATGAACCATCATGTTTATAACTTTTAATAGTGATGAACTCCCCTTCCCTAGGTTGTTTCATCACTGATCCTACTTTCTATGATATTTAGAAAAAATTTGGATCATCCAAATTTATACAGAAATAGTATACCACAATTAGGGCCATTTTGTCCGCAAAGCAACAATTTTTAACAAAATCCTTATTTAGGATCAAAAGGCAACCTAGCTTGCAATAATTTCTTTTGTAAAGTAGATATTGGGATTTGATCAAGCTTTGATGCATCAATCCAGATAAAATCTTCTGGCCAGTTAACCGAGTCCGTCATTTCTTCTGCAGGGCTAAGGATTAAAGGCACCAGTTGACACTGCCAGATGCGATGACTAAAGACATGCTTAACTTGGCCATAGTGATTAAAATCAGTTTGTTGATATTGGTTGCGATTATGGAGTAGTTTCAACGCTTCGTTTTTGATTCCTAATGCTTGCAAATCCTGGCCAAAATCACGCCACAGCGGATCAATTAATTCACCGCGGCTGACAGTTTCCATTACCATATCTTGTTCAACCAAGGGGAAATGCCAGAGACCACTTAATAATTCCTGGTCTGTATGACGGCGCATCAAGAATTGTCCGGCAGCATTCTGAATCACATAAGCTAGATAGGTATGTTTACTGGCTTTAAGCTTGGCTTTTTTCACCGGATAGAGATGACTGGTCTGATGTTGGTAAGATTGGTCGAAATCCTTCAACGGATGAGGATCTGGCCTATCCTGATGAGGGGTCATGACCATCGCCCCCATATCCATCAGCGCTTGATTGAAATCGCCTGGGCGCTCAGGGTCAATCAACTGGTAGAGATAGGCACGAATCTTGTGTTGAGTTGCTGTTAAAGTTACATCCTCTTCAATTTCAAACAACCGGCTAACAATTCGAATCAAATTACCGTCCATAGCTGGCTCAGCTTGATTGAAAGCTATAGAGGCGATCGCTCCAGCGGTGTAGGGACCGATCCCCTTCAAGGTAAGTAAATCTTGATAAGCTTGCGGAAATTCTCCAGCAAAGTCTGTTTCAATCTGTTGAGCGGCCACTTTCATATTCTTCACTCGCGAATAATAGCCCAAGCCTTGCCAAAGGCCTAAGAGCGTATCCTCATCGGCCTGGGCCAGGGCGGCAACATCGGGTAATTCTTCAATAAAGCGATAATAATAAGGGATCACGGTCGCTACTTGGGTTTGTTGTAGCATGATTTCACTGACCCAAATTTTATAAGGATCCTGATCCTGGCGCCAAGGCAAGTCGCGGCCTGTTTGATCGTACCAGGCTAACAAGGTGTCTCGAAAGGCAGCAACCTGTTCCTCAGTCCAGGGAATCGGATATCTTTCAATTAACTGTTGACGTTTGACCACGGTACTTCCCTCCTATTTCTCAGCAAACCAGTCCAAATGATCTTGCAAGCAAGACTCGATATCATCCTGATTGAATCCTTTACGGTATAGATTTTGGCGGATTATTTGCTTTAATTGATTTCCCTGGTATATGCGTGATTTTCGTTGATAGAGCTTGGTAGCTTCGGCTTCAACCAACTCTTGATCATCGACATCATTGGTTAATAAATCATGATAGTCCACACTTGCAATCCAGTCTTGCGCATATCCCTTGCTTTGTAAGTGCTGGTTCAGCTTTAAGCTTTGCATTTTTCGACTGAGTTTACGATGTTTCTTGGTAAATTTTTCCGCCAGATGGCGCAAATTTTCTTGTCCCTGTGCTAAAGGATATTCGGCCAAAGCAAGCTGAATCTTTTCAGCGTTCAAGCCTTTTTGTCTGAGTTCTTGTTCAATCAGTAAAGGCCCCTTACGGTTAATCCGCATCTTGGTCCGGACATAGGCTTGGCCATAATAGACATCATCCACAAGCGCCTGGTCTCGCAACTTGTTCAAAATATGCTCAATGTCCTCCTCACGACTCGCTCGATCTTGGGGAAGATGTTTATGAAGATACTGACGCATTTGGTTAACCGTTCTTAAACCATAAGATAAATAATTTAAAGCTTGATTGTAATATTTATTGACTTCTTCATCATAACGAATATGAGCTAAGCGATCAGGAGTCACTTCCAACCCTTTGTACAAAGCATATTTGACCAGAATATTCTCATCAATCCCTAGATAGAATTTCCCATCAACATATAGATTATAGCGATTAGCTCTTTTACTTTGTTTTTCAATTTTACTGATAATCATCGCGATTCCTCATTCAATCTTAAATAATTACATAAAATGGTGCTAACATATACCTTTCTATGTTAACATGATTGAGAATAGAACCCAATCTTAATCTCTTGGATGAGGTGTGAACTTGAAACAGAAATATAAAGATTTAGTTGAAGTCGCTGCCCAAGCAGGGATTATTCTACTTGAATCCCATGCAGAATCTTATCGGGTTGAAGATACGGTCCGCCGTATGTTGCAGACCTCCGGCTTTTCAAAAATTGATGTCATCTCGAATACGACCGGTCTTTTTATCACTTTGGATGATGATGATCCCTTGGTCGAACCCTATACCATTGTTAAAAGAATTACCGAGCGAGGCAATCATTTAAATAAAATCTACCGCGTGAATAATATTTCTCGGTCGTTAGTTGATGGGACTCTGTCCGTTGAAGAAGCCAGTTACCTCTTGAAATTGGTCGACGACTCGGAATATACCGTGATTAATAAAGACATGGGCACCATCCTGATGGTAGTTGGCTTTGCCATTCTTCTAGGCGGTAATATTTGGGAGGTCCTGATTTCTTTTATTGCCGGTGGTACAGTCGCTCTCTCGCGCTTAGGTCAACAAGCTTGGAATCTGAACAGCTTCATTGCTGCCACCTTCGCAACTCTGCTGACCACATTGATTGTGAATGCGATCGTTTATCTGGTTCCTGACTATGCTCAAAGCGATATCATTATTATCTCGGCCTTGATGCCCCTCTTCCCCGGTATGGCCTTTACCAATGGCCTAAGAGATACCCTTAAAGGGGATTACATCTCAGGAGTGGCTCGAATTAGTGACGCCTTAGTAATCGCGCTTAGTATCGCCCTTGGCGTAGCGATTGGCTTAGCAATCTTTACCGGGGTGGTGAGCTAATGTTTTGGGATGTTTTTAATATCTTAGCCTTATTGTTTGCTGGCTTTCTCATCAGCTTAGCCGCTTCGATTATTCTTGAAGTGCCCCGCAACCTCATTCTTAAGAATGGTATTATTGGAATCATCGCTGAAGCGGTCTTTATCCTGACCAATTTGAAATTCAATGCTGCCATTTCAGTCTTAGCGGCCTCAATTGTCGTCACCTTAATTTCTCAAGTCGCTGCCCGCCTATATCGGGCACCGGTCACCGTCTTTTACATTCCCGTCTTCTTTATCTTTGTACCCGGGGCCGCCCTCTATAAGATCGCCTATTATCTAATCCAAGGTCAACAAAATCAGACCATTGATTCACTCTTTGAGGCCTTGACTATTTCCGGTGCGGTCGCCCTCGGCGTCTTCTTCGGCGACAGTTTCCTCGAAATCATGACCACCTTACGGAACAAAAGAAAGAACAAGAATGAAGAATTAGAATCATAAATTAACAATCGTCAAAAAACTCAAGCCCTCTCACACAATGCCTATCCTGAATAAGGGATAGAGATTGGTTGAGAAAGGACTTGAGTTTTGTTTTTCTTATATGCTACTTATTATCCTCGCAGTAAACAGCTTGTCTGGCTGACTTTATTTGACTCAGCATTCTAATACTTTTTACTGAATTCATCTAATATTAATATTGTAAAAGTTGCAAAATTTGTTGACGCCATTGGTCTTCAATATCTGACTTATGGAATTCGGCAACTTCTTCTAAGGAAGCAAGGATAATTTCATCAGAATTGTGAACTTGACCGAGTTTCTCAATTTGAATACCAGCTTGTTCAGCTAGACTTTCGAATTGTTCTTGGTCTTCGGAAGTAATGGTTAACACAAAACGAGATTGACTCTCACTAAAAAGTTGTGCACTGCTGCCATTATAATGGGCTTCGAATCCGAAAGGAGTTTTGAGCAACATTTGCATTAAGGCAACGGCCAAGCCACCTTCAGAAATATCATGGGCAGCCGTCAACAAGTCTGCTTGATTCGCTTGATAGACAAAGTCTTGCACCTTGGCTTCGGTTTCTAAATCAAAGTCCAACAGTCCAGCAATGTCACCAGTTTGATATTTTTGAATCAGTGAGCCGGCATAGTCATCTTTGGTCTGCCCGACTAGATAAATTAAGTCGCCTGCTTGTTTAAACTGTTGGGTTAAGACCTGATCTAGATTATCAACCAAACCAACCATACCAATCATCGGTGTTGGGTAGACCGCGCCATCTTGGTTCTCATTATATAGGGACACGTTCCCCGAAATCACTGGGGTTTCTAAGCGACGACATGCTTGAGTAATCCCCCGTGCTGCTTGGGCAAATTCGTAAAAGATTTCAGGATCTTTCGGATTACCATAATTCAAGCAATCCGTAATTCCTAAAGGTTTACCCCCTGAAGCAACAATATTTCGAGCAGCTTCAGCCACCGCAATTTGTCCACCTTGATAAGGATCTAAATAAATATAACGAGAATTACAGTCGGTGGTCATCGCCAAGGCTTTCTGAGTACCTCTCACCCGAAGTACTGCCGCATCTGAACCTGGTCCAACCACGGTTGAAGTTCTAACTTGGGAATCATAGCGTTGATAGAGCGGTTCTTTATCAGCTAAATCCGCGGTTAATAATAAATCGAAAAGACTCTTTTGAATCTCATCAATTTTCGGTACAAATTTATCTGCTTCTCGGTAGGCTTGCATCCGGGCAGGTTCGCTTTGAGGATTCTCATACACCGGTGCATCTTCGGCCAAGGTATCGACGGGGATATCAGCGACTAATTGACCCGCTTGGAAGACTTTATAGTCATGACCTTCCACGACCTTGCCACAAATAACGGCTTCTAAGCCATAACGAGCAAAGAGATCCGTTACTTGTTGCTCCTGACCTTGCTTCACACAAATTAACATCCGTTCTTGAGATTCAGATAATAGAATTTCGTACGGGGTCATTTCAGTTTCTCGTTGAGGAACATCATCAAGATATAATTCCAAGCCTGAATTGGCTTTTGAAGCCATTTCAGAAGAAGATGAGACGAGTCCAGCCGCCCCCATATCTTGAATCCCCACTAGAATATCGGCATGATTACGAATTAAATCTAAGCAGGCATCCATCAGCAGTTTTTCCATAAATGGGTCACCAACTTGAATGGCTGAACGTTGGCTTTCATTCTTCTCTGAGAATTCATCGGAAGCGAAAGTTGCCCCATGAATCCCGTCTCGCCCTGTCTTAGCGCCCACATACATAATTGAGTTATTTAATCCTTTTGCTTGTCCTTTTTGAATATCTTTGTGGTCAATCAGACCGACACACATGGCATTTACCAAAGGATTCCCCTTATAAGCTGCATCAAACTTAGTCATTCCCCCAACTGTAGGAACACCAATGGAATTACCATAGCCACCAATACCATCAACTACCCCAGATACAATTTCTTTCGTCCGTTGATCCGTCAATTCCCCAAAGAAGAGAGCATCTAAGACAGCTATCGGTTGTGCACCCATTGAGAAGATATCACGCAGGATACCGCCAACCCCGGTTGCTGCTCCTTCATAGGGTTCTACTGCTGAGGGGTGGTTGTGAGATTCTGCTTTAAATACGACCGCTTGTTCATCGCCAATATCAATAATACCAGCACCTTCCCCTGGACCTTGTAAGACTTGAGGCCCTTCGGTATAGAATTGTTTGAGGATGGGTTTAGAATTCTTATAGGAACAGTGTTCACTCCACATCACAGCATAGAGACCAGTCTCTGTGTAGTTAGGCAAACGACCTAGAAGGCCTTGAATTTTGTCATACTCTTGATCTGTAAGACCCCATTCTTGATAGATTTTGGAGTCTCGCACCTCTTCAGGCGTCATCGCTTGTAATTGCATAATCGATTCCTTTCTATCGTTCATCCTGATTAAAGTTTGTCCTTTAATGCATCTCTTAAAGAAGTAAAGACTCTTAAACCATCAATATAACCTAGGACAGCTTCAACAGCCCGTTCAGGATGGGGCATTAGCGCCACCACATTTCCTTCCTTATTAGAAATTCCAGCAATATTAGCAACCGAACCATTTGGATTATCTCCTTCAGGATAACGGAAAATGATCTGATTGTTCGCTTCCAATTCTGCCAAAACTTCAGGATCACAATAATAATTCCCTTCAGCATGAGCGATTGGGAATATGACTTCCTCGCCAGCTTGATACTGTTGAGTAAAGATTGTCTGATTATTTTCAATAATTACCCGTTGAGGTTTACATACAAAGTGGAGTCCGGCATTGCGTGATAATGAACCTGGCAATAGGCCAGCTTCAGTCAAGATTTGAAATCCATTACAGGCCCCAAAGACTGGCACACCTTGAGCTGCCTTCTCTTTAATCGCCTTCATGATTGGACTACGCGCAGCAATTGCCCCAGCCCGTAAATAATCCCCATAAGTAAATCCACCAGGAATTAAGATAGCATCATAGCCAGCCAAACTTTCTTGACGGTAGTCGACATAGTCCACATCTTCCTTTAGCACCGAATTGATCGCTTCATACATATCCAGATCACAATTAGAGCCTGGAAATTGAATTACCGCAAATTTCATCCTTATTCCACCTCAATTTCATAACGATAGGATTCCATCGTTACGTTGGCTAATAACTTATCACAAATATCATCGATTTTCTCTTCTAAACCAGCCCGATCATTCTCAACAATTCGAAGTTCAAAGTATTTACCCATTCGAACTTCTTCTACCATATTGTAACCCATACCATGAATTGCCTTCTTGATAGCTTCCCCTTGCGGATCCAGAATTGATTCCTTATAACTCACATATACCTTTACTAGAAACATTGCCCGTTCCTCCATTTCTGATAATCTGACCTATCAGCCATTATTTGCCTTCACTCTAACACGCTTTCCCCTAAAAAACAGCAAAAAATGAACTTAATTATTATTTTATCCGTAAACGTTCGGGTTTTGATTTAAAGAAGATAATTTTTGCCTAGAAAAAACCTATCCCTAGATATCTCTAAGAATAAGCTGGACAAAATTTTGATAATCAAACTCCGCTATCTCTTTCATTCCCTTAAAGACTCCTTCTTATAGGAAGTGAGGCCTAAAGTAAGTCTGGAGCTGATGGAATATTTGGAAAAGGTGCCCAATTTTACTTTTCCGACTTTCAAAAACTATTAATAGTAATTGACTAAGTAGTGTGTGATTAAACTTTCAAAATAAATATGAATCAATGAAACTCGCAAGCATAAGAAAATCCACCTAGCTTATAAACTCTTAGCAACCAGTCGCTTAGAGCTTGTCTAGTGGATTTAGTTCGGAAAAGAAACGCTAAGAAGGACGGTTGCTTAATCTAGTCTTGGTGCTAATTCCCATATTTATGCACATAAAATGATTGTTTAACATATCCAACTATGCATAGTGATTAAGTATTTTTATGATTGGGCTTTGATTTTACATGGCATATCTGAACCATCGGAGTAGCATACTTTACCCACATCATTCCCTTGAAGCCTCTGGCTTTTAGGGAATGAGTCGTAAAGTAAGTCTGGAGCTTATGGAATAAGCGGAAGACGGTGCCCAATGGTTCAAGATATCTCATGTACAAAAGATCAAAGCGTATATATCAATTTTTTTACAACACGATTCTGCGGTTACAGTACTTATCCTTACTTGGGTCATGGCTGATTACAAAGACAATCTTATCCCCAAAGTATTCCTTTAATAACTGAAATATCTTCTCAGCACTTTCTTCATCAACCGCACTGGTAATCTCATCCAGAATGATGACATCAGGATCTTGTAACAGCAAGCGAGCGATGGCTATCCGTTGCTTCTCCCCGCCCGAGAGATTACTCCCCCCTTGTTGAATGAAACTCTGCCAATCTTTATATTCAAAAATAGTTGATAGAATCTCGGTTTCTTCTAAGAGCACCTTTTCCTCTTGATTCAAGGCTCGTCCATTGCCAATATTCTCCGCTAAAGTCTTATTAAAGATTGGCGGTTCTTGAGTTAGGTAGGCGATTCGACCACGCAAGTTCAAGTTTGAGACTTGATCTAGCGGCAAACCATCAATATAAATTCCTGAGCTAGTCCTGAATTTCAAGAGCGCTTTCATCAAGCTACTTTTTCCAGAACCAGACGGACCAGCCACTTTAATCCAATCCCCTCCAGTAAATTGTTGATTGATCACTATCTTTCGTTCATGATCTAGTTGATAAATGACCTCGTTCATCTGAATCGAATCGATCTGCTCTATTTCTACTCCATGATCTACTGCTTCTGTATAGGGCAAAATGTGCTCCATTAAATAATCTTCAGCGGTACGTAAAGAAGACATATCTAAATTCGCTCGAGTTAAATCACCCATGGCTTGGAAATATATCGGCAAGACAATACTTGTCGTCAAGAGACTGGCAATACTGGTTTCGGCCTTAGCTACCGACAGAATCAGCAGTAAATATATAGAATACTGGACGCACTGATTAAGGCTAGAAATTAAGTTGGAAGAAATATTGGCAAAACGATTGGTCTTAGCCAAACGGCCATAGGCTTCAAGAATATCCACGGCGATTAATTGATGGATTGTATTGTAAGAGGCCAATGATTTTAAATAATCTACATTGGCTACAATTTGGATAATATTTTGTTGAGTACTGGCGAATTTCTCTTGAAAGTTCCGCATACGTTGACTCAGACTACAGTTGATATAACGAAAGCCAAAATAATTAATCGGCAAGAGTAATAATAAACTAAGAAAAATCTTGAAATCCAACCACAGAGCTACGGCTAATGTTAAGGCAATTAAGACGCCCGCTGTTAATAAACTATTCAAACCTCCCATAACAAAAAGGTAAAGAGCATCCACCACTTCAAAGAATCGTTGAATAATCGCAGTTGCCCCTTGTTGCACAATCTGGTCATATTCAAGTTGAAATAAGTAGCGCAGATTATCCTCAAAATGATTAGCATTCATCTCTTGGGTCCATCGCTCTCGTATCATTGTCAATAAGGATTGTAGCAAGAATGAAACCAGCATCATACCAACAAAAATAACTAATATTGTTTGACGCGATAAATTTAAAAGAGGACTATTAGGGACTAATAAAGGTAGTAACACTCGAGACAAAGCTAGAATCAAAGCGGACAGAGCCACCATAAAAAGTAATTTCTTGGGAATTTTCTTAATCAATTTCATCTTGAGCGCCTCTTCCTAAATTTAAGGCTGTATAAATCAGCGAAAATTCATTCAGATCAGCCATTAGATTTACCTGAATTCGTTGATCAGAGACTTTTTGCATGAAATAGGACAAACTACTTTTAGCATGGTCAGCCAAATATTGATTAATTTTCTGGGTAAAGACCTGACTAAATTGTTCTGCAGTGGTTGAATCGCTAAAACTCTTTTCAAATTGCAGGGAAAAGTAGTCAGCTTCCTGGTCAATAAATCGTTGTTGATTTTGATTGCTTTGATACTCTTGTTGAATAAATCGTTCAACATCATCCTGAGTAAAATGCCATTTGCCGGCGAATTTCTGTCCTCTTAGTCTACCATCACGCAAGTAGTTACGGATAGACCGTGTTGTCACTCCTAACAGTTCTGCCACTTCTTTACTTGAATAAGTTTCTTCTTCCATGTACATCCTCCTTTTTAAATTTTTCCTATATTTTCCTATTGTTACCTTTATTTTCCTATGTTTTCCTTGGAAATGCAAATAAATTTTCCAAAAATTAAGCAAAGAACGCTATCATCGTTCTCTCTTCCTTGTCCGAGAATATAAACAAAAAATGCATAAAAAAGAGTTGGGCCGATGGTCCAACTCAAAAATAATTTTATTTAATTTTAGTAGAATACAACGACTGGGGTTCCTACGTTAACATATTGGAAAATAGTTGCTACTGCATCATAAGGTGTATTGATGCAACCGAGCGATCCGGCATAGGTAAAGACATCGCCCCCATAAGCTCCTTGCCATGAGGCATCGTGAATCCCTTGGGCATTGTCATCAAAACGAATCCAATAATTTACCGGCACACTATATTCGACCTTCAAACGTGGATTATAACCAATTAAATCCGTGTTGGCTAACATTTCGTTAACCGCATCGGCTCCCGGAACGGTATCGGTTCCCGGCATCCCTGAAACAATACCAGTTTCAACGATTAATTCGCCATCAACATAGAGCAACATCGTTTGATAGGTTAAATCAATCTCAATATAAGTATCACCAAATTCATTGGCTTCACCACCGTTGTCACCCGTACTATAAATTTCTGGCTTCCGTTTAACATCTTTACCTGCTAAGATATCTGCTTCTAACTCAGGTAATTCCAATTCTGTATCAATCTGCCAGCCCAATATACCTGGTGGAACCTCTACGGTTCCTTGATACGTTGATTCAAATTCTCTTACAGTACCGAAGGTGGAGTATTTTTCATTCAAGGAATCTAAATATGGCACTAAGGCTTCTTCATCCACGACAATCTCACCTTGATCATCCAAGGAAACCCATTCGACCAATTTATCATTCGGAATTGTAACTTCATCCCCAGCTAATAAATAAGTTATCTTAAGATCCTTATAATTATTAATCTTAGCCAGTTTGGCTTCCAATGTTTCTGTATCCGTCACATCTAGATGGGTCGTATAGTTATCTTCTAACTGAATTGTATCTTGATGACTTTCAACCGCTTGAATGATCGACTCGGTCAATTGGTCAAAATTAATGGTCGTCCCATCTTTACCATCTTGAATATAATATCCTTTTTTATCATCATGGGCTAAAGTATCTGGTGTTGCTTCTTGCCGGTCTTGATTCCCTAGTCCTGCTTCTTCAGCTAAGCCCTTCAATTTATCAGTATCTAATTCTACTTCATCATGAAGCCCCTGTTCAGCTTTAGTCGTCTTCATAAAAGCGAGTGGCCAAGAAGTCACATCCCGTTGCTGATAAAGTTCTTCCAGTTGTTGGTCAAGATTAATCTTAGGTTCTAAATCTTTCAGTTGAACGGTTAAGACTTCTTGGCCTTTCTCTTGGATATGCAGTGTCTTGTCCTCAAGATCTTGACAAACTTTATCCTTGGCTTGAGCTAATGTTAAATTGCCAATATTACTGGAAATAAATTGGGTATTGGCCGTAAATTTATCGGTATAATATTGTTTACCTAAGAAATAGCCTCCTATGATGGTTAATAGAAGGACCGTTCCTATAATGAGTTTCTTTTTCACTGTCAAAACGCCTTTCTACTTAATTAAACATCCGTTATTAATTATTCGCATTCATAGGATACCATAACTTAGAATTCGAAACTAGGGAATTTAAAGATTTCTTAAACTTATCTTAAAATTTAACATATTATTCATAAAAAAGACATAATTGAAACCTCTTACTGCACTAGGGGTTTCGCTTATGCCTAGTTGATTAGATTAAGCTTGATCTAAACTTGTCTTTAATAATTGATTAACCACTTGTGGATTTGCTTGACCCTTGGTCGCTTGCATAATTTGGCCGACTAGATAACCCATCGCCCGTTTCTTACCATTCTTGTAATCTTCAATAGATTCTTGGTTCTTAGCCAGAACGTCATCGATGATTGGTTGTAATTTCGCTGGGTCACTTAATTGAACCATGCCTTCAGCTTCGACAATTTCCTCAGCATTTCCACCTTTAGTTACCAGAATCTTAAAGAGTTTCTTGGCCATCTTCGAAGAAATCGTGCCGTCATCAATCAACTGAATCATCTGACTCAAGTTTTCTGGTGTCAATTTAGTTTCAAGTAGACTTAAATTCTCTTTGTTCATATGCGCTGACACTTCACCCATCAACCAGTTGGAAACTTGTTTAGGATCCACTTGGTGGGCGACTGCTTGGTCAAAGAAGTCTGACATTTCTTTCGTTTGGGTCAGCACCATCGCATCATAAGCTGGCAGTTCAAATTCATGAATATACCGATGGCGGCGTTGATCCGGCATCTCAGGCAGAGTGGCTTTAACAGTATTAATCCATTCTTCCGAAATCGTCATTGGCGGCACATCTGGTTCAGGGAAGTAACGGTAATCCGCAGCCCCTTCTTTTACCCGCATTAGAATTGTCTTACCCGTACTTTCATCGAAACGGCGGGTTGCTTGTTGGACTTGATCACCCCGGCGAAGAATATTGGCCTGACGTTGTTCTTCATATTCTAAGGCTTTCTTAACATAGTTAAAACTATTTAGATTTTTGATCTCCGTTTTGGTACCAAAAGCTTTTTGACCATAGGGTCTAAGTGAAATGTTGGCGTCACACCGGAGAGACCCTTCTTCCATCTTCACATCGGAAACACCCGTATAAAGAATTTGTTCCCGTAATGCTTCCAAATAAGCATAGGCTTCTTCAGCTGAACGGATATCTGCTTCAGAAACAATCTCAATTAAAGGAGTTCCTTGCCGATTCAAATCAACATAAGAAAATCCTGCTTGGCCGTGGGTATTCTTACCTGCATCTTCTTCCAAGTGGAGACGGTGAATCCGAATCCGCTTAGTTTCGCCATTGACTTCAATATCCAAATACCCGTTCCGACCAATTGGCTGGCTTTCTTGGGTAATTTGATAGGCTGAAGGATTATCAGGATAGAAATAATTCTTGCGGTCGAAGGACATTTCGCGTGCAATCTCGCAATTTAAGGCCAGAGCAGCTTTCATGCCATACTCAATGGCTCCGCGATTGGCTACGGGTAGAACCCCTGGATAAGCCCAGTCTTTAGGATTTGTATTGGAGTTTGGTTCAGCACCGAAGTGAGCAGCTGAAGTTGAGAAGATCTTAGCTTGCGTCTTCAGTTCCACATGGACTTCTAGTCCGATTACTGTTTCAAAATTCATTACTTACATCCTCCTATAACTCGGGTCTTTGGTTGACAAAGTCATGGTTCTTTTCAAAATTATCTGCCACTTGATAAATCCGCGCTTCGTCAAGGGCCTTGCCCATTAATTGTAAACCAATTGGCAGATTATTTTGGTCGAAACCAGCTGGAATCGAAATACTTGGAATCCCCACTAAGTTCACCGGTACTGTCAACAAGTCCGCTAGGTACATTTCAATTGGATCTTGGGTACGGGTACCAATCTTAAAGGCTGTAGTCGTTGTTACCGGCCCCATAATTAAATGATAATTCTCAAATACTTGATTAAATTCGTCCTTTATCATGGTTCTGACTTGAGCAGCCTTCTTGAAATATTCATCATAGGCCCCTGAACTTAAGGAGTAAGTCCCCATCATAATCCGGCGCTTAACTTCAGCCCCAAATCCTTCTGAACGAGTCTTGAAATAGACTTCTTCTAAGTTGCTGGCTTCTGGTGACCGATAACCATAACGAATTCCGTCGAAACGTTGCAGATTTGAAGAAGCTTCTGCAGAAGCAATAATATAATACACATTGATGCCATATTTTGAATGAGGCAGGGATACTTCTTCAACAATCGCTCCTTGAGATGCAAAATAAGCGGCCGCTTCTTCCATGGCTTGACGGATTTCAGCTTGAATCTTATCCGACTTAAATTCTTTAGGAAAAGCAATCCGTAGACCCTTGATTGATTGACCGATGAATTTGCTGTAATCAGTATCTATAGCTTCTAGACTGGTCCCATCTTGGTCATCATGACCCGCAATAACAGATAATAATTTGGCATTATCTTCTACAGTTAGCGTCATTGGCCCAATTTGATCTAGACTAGAGGCAAAAGCAATCGCTCCATACCGTGAAACTGCTCCATAAGTTGGCTTCATGCCAACAATCCCATTGTAAGCGGCCGGACAGCGGACACTTCCCCCAGTATCGGTTCCTAAAGAAGCTGGTACTTGACGACAAGCGACCGTGGCACCTGAACCTCCAGAAGAACCTCCGGGTACGTAATCTAGATTCCATGGATTGTGGGTCGTTCCGAAATAAGACGTTTCAGTCGAAGCTCCCATCGCAAATTCATCCAAATTTACTTTACCAATTATTATCGCTCCGGCTTCTTTAAGCTTACGAATGACCGTCGCATCATAGACAGGTACGAAGTCTTCTAGCATTTTGCTCGCAGCTGTCGTTCGTAAATCCTTCGTCAGAATATTATCTTTAATCGCAATTGGAACACCATTGAGGGCAACACTTGAATCTTGGTAACCTCTCTGATCCGCTTCTTTGGCAGCCTTCAAGGCTTCTTCTTTATTAAGACTGATAAAGGCATTGAGTTGTTGATCAGTGGCATCGATATAGTCGAAAAGATGTTCCACAAGTTCAACACTGGTAAATTGTCCTGCTTTTAAACCAATTTGAATTTCTTTGATCGTTGTTGGAAATTCCTTCATTAAGCTTCCTCACTCTCTATAATGACTGGAACTCGAATAAAGCCGTCTTCACTGTCGGGCGCATTGGCTAACATCGCCTCAGGCAAGTCGCTAGGAACGGCTTGGTCTTCGCGAAAGACGTTCTTCTTCTGATTACCATGGAAGGTCGGCTCGATCCCCTCGGTATCAATGACCTGTAATTCTTGAACCAAAGCCATAATACGACCAATTTCATCGGTATAGCTTTCCAGTTCATCCTCGGCAATCACTAATTTGGCTAATCCAGCTAATCTTTGAATATCTTCTTGATTTAACATCTGCTTCTCCTTTACCTATTAATGAAATACATGGCTTTGTATTTGATTCTTATCGGCAGACCGGCTAATAAAGGCTTGAATCCCATCTACCGATTCAATCCGAATTTCTAAGTCAATGTTCTCTGGCAATTCATCTTGGACCACGTCGCTAACATGCTGAGCCAGAGCGGCGACTTGAGTATTTTGATAGAATTGAGTCACAATCTCAATATCTAAACTTTTGAGCGTATCATCGACATATAAAGCTTGACCGCTAATGCCATTCAGATTTGGAAAGAAATCTAAGACACGATTCCTAAAGCTATCAAAATAAGTATAGCGTTCAGATTGTTGTTCAGGATCCAAAATCGGTAGTAGCACCCGATATTCATTATGCTCGGTCCAATCAGCTACCGCATTCCCTTCGCGAGAGATACCATCGAGAATAAAGGTACCCCCTACCACATCACTATTCGGGGCATCACGATATAGACCCACTAGAATGGGGATTGAACGTAATTCTTCAGTGTTACGCAAACGACCCACAATGATATTCGCATATTGTTTACCGCGCTCGCGCATTTCACCCATTGAAATTTCTTGTTCATGAACCACGCCCTGATCATCGGTGTATGAATAGGTTGAATTCATAGCTAATCCAATGACGATGCCACTTAAAGCAAACCCATCCTCAGTCTCAACCATAATATTCTTCTCTAGTATTTGATTCAAAAAGAGGGGCGTAGTTTGATTATCGACGGACACTTGATTGTTATCACCGGACTCGGTCGATTCTTCTAACGTCGTTTCTTCCGAAGTCATTTCTGTCATGGTTGTTTCTTCTTCAGAAGTGGTCGTCTCTTCCCCTTCAGCCAAGGCCGGATTCAAGCCTTCGGGATTATCTTCCGATTCACGACCTAGCCAAGCGGTCAAGGTTTCTGAGTCAATTAATTGGCCTTCTTGCAAATAATATTGGTCTGGTGGAAAGACTGATTTACTAATCCGCATCAATCCTTCTTCGAAAGCCTTGGCATTACCGACAGAGGCCGGTGTATTAGTTGAAGAAGCGGAAGCCCCTAATTGATATTTACCATCGATAATGACCGCACGGTATAGGTCGGCCGCTAATTGATGGTTGGTCGTATTTACCGTCGCTTGGTTTGGTTTAACCTCAGCTTGATCATCTTTGGGCCCCACATTTTCAATACATCCTGTCAGACTGGCTAGGCAGGCTAGCAGGGAAATCCCTTGTATATATCGCTTATTCATTCGCATCTACCTCATTTAATTTCTCTAATAATTCTGCTTCATTGATTACTGGCACCCCTAAATCTTGAGCCTTCGTCAATTTGCTCCCAGTCTTCTCGCCGGCGACTAAAAGGTCGGTCTGTTTGGATACACTACTGGTCACATTGGCTCCCAGTTGACTTAATAAATCTTTAATCTCATTTCGGGTATATGTTGATAAACTTCCTGTGACGACTACGGTTTTGTCTTGCCAATATGACGATCCTTGAGCGATTTGATTTTCGTCTTTGTCACGGCTCAGCTTCAAGCCTGTAGCTTCTAGTCGCTTGAGTAGATTGAGTGATTCTTCATTCTCCATATAGGCACGGATTGAATGGCTAATCATCGGACCAATACCTTCAATTTGACTAATTTCTTCGGCACTGGCCGCTTGTAAGGCATCCATACTCATGAAATGGTCGGCTAATAATCGAGCGGCTTTAGCCCCAACATGACGAATTCCTAAGCCAAAAATTAACTTAGCTAAGTCTTGATTCTTACTGGCTTGAATTGATTGGTAATAATTTTCGGCTGATTTCTCCTTGGTTTGAGGCAGTTTGAGGAAATCTGCTACTTCTAAATCATATAAGTCAGCCACATCGTGAATCAATTCTTGCTCTAACAATTTTCCAACGACCTTCTCGCCAATACCGACAATATTCATGGCATCTCGGGAAGTGAAATGAGAAATCTGAGCCAATTGTTGTGCCGGGCAAGCTAGATTGATACACCGTAAGGCGACCTCTTCATCCAACCGGACCAATTTACTTTGACAAACTGGACAATGGTCAGGAATGGATAAAGGCTCAGAGTCCTCTGGACGTTGATCCACTAAAACACTCACGACTTCGGGAATAATATCGCCTGCTTTCTGCAGTATCACTCGGTCATGCAAGCGAATATCTAAATTCTTAATATAGTCCACATTATGTAAGCTAGCGCGTTGAACTTTGGTACCAGCCAATTGCACAGGAGACATGACCGCCGTTGGCGTCACCACGCCCGTTCGACCTACGGTCCATTCGACCTCAAGGACCTCTGTTTCAGCTTGTTCTGCCTTAAATTTATAAGCAATCGCCCAGCGTGGGGCTTTGACGGTAAAGCCTAAGCGATCTTGATCCTCAAAGCGGTTCACTTTGATCACCGCACCATCAATTTCATAATCCAAACTTTGACGTTGTTGTTCAATTTGCTGTAGAAACTCAATGACTTCTTCCTTGGTCTGACACAATTTGCGGAAAGGATTGGTTCTAAGACCAATTTTCTCCAATTCTTCGAAGAGTTCCGCCTGCGAACTAGGCTGAAAGTCCTCGCCAATCACTGCACTGTATAAGAAAAGATTTAGTTTACGTTGAGCCGTAACCTTAGGGTCGATTTGGCGCAAAGCTCCAGCAGCGGCATTCCGTGGATTGGCTAATGGAACCTGGCCAGACTCTTCCCGGCCCTGATTTAACTCGAGAAAGACGGCTTTAGGCATATAGGCCTCGCCACGGACAATTAAATTGATTGGCGTTTGTAAGCGCAGAGGCATCGATTTGATGGTTCTTAAGTTCTGGCTGATATCTTCGCCGACGGTTCCATCTCCCCGTGTGGCTCCATTAACAAATTGACCACCCTCATAAGTTAAGGAGATGGCCAAACCATCAATTTTACATTCCACCATAAACTCAACCTGATGACCTAATTGTTGAATCACCCGATCCAAGAAATTGGCCACTTCCTCAGCTGAAAAAGCGTTATTTAAACTATACATCGGTACTTGATGTCTAACTTTATTAAAGCCTGATAGCAATTGATCGCCGACACGCTGAGTCGGAGAATCCTGGCGAATCAAGTCAGGATAAGCCTTTTCTAAGCTTTCTAACTCACGGTAGAGCATATCATAATCATAATCGGTGACGGTAGGTTCATCTAAAACATAGTATTGATAAGCATATTGATTGAGCAAGTCAATAAGTTCATCGATTCGTTTCTGAGCCTCTTGTTGGTTTGAATTTGGCACCTTTCAACCTCCGTTCTATGTCTTGTCTAGTATAACATTAAATAGTTAAACTGTAATCGAAAAGCGGTCTTTTTCCTTTGAGGGTCGCTCAATTATACAAACCTTTATTCAGTAGCTTTTCTTGCACAGATTAAGCTTGGCGAGTCAATCATTTCTAATCTCTTATTGATCGACTTTTTTAATCGGAGCGAACTTGGCTAGGACTTGTTTGTCTCCTTGACTGGCAAAGGAAATCGTCAGCAGTTGGTCGCCACCGGATTCAACAACTTGCTTGACTTGACCTAAGCCCCAAGCCCGATGATCAACTTGGTCACCAACTTGCCAGTGCACATCGTTATCGGTCACTTGACTTTGAGTGCGGGCCCGCTTATTTCCAGAACTTGTTCGAGGGTTAAGAATCACCCGGCGGGCACTTTGTCGGGCCTGATTGTCTCGTTCATCAGGCATCTTCCAGCGTTCGACAAAGTTGGTCTGTGATTTTTGTAAATACTGGTCGTCAATTTCATCGACGAAGCGACTGGGCAGATTTTGTTGGTAGCGACCATATAAGAGCCGGGACCGAGAAGCGGTTAGATACAAGACTAGTTCGGCGCGGGTCATCCCCACATAGGCTAATCGGCGCTCTTCTTCAAGTTCTTCTTCACTTTCAAGCGCTCGCCTCAGTGGAAAAAGACCCTCCTCTAAGCCGACAATAAAGACATAAGGAAATTCTAAGCCCTTGGCCGCATGCATGGTCATCAAAGTGACTTGGTCAGCTGTTTCAACATCGTCCTGATCGGTTGCTAACGAAAGATCCGCTAAGAAACGGGTTAACTTTGGTCGAGCCTGGTTGGCATCCTGATTTTCGCCATTAACTTTAAAATCAGGATCACTTTCCTCTAAATCACTAAAAGCTTCATCAAATTGCTTGGTCACCGATTCGAATTCTTCTAAGTTCTCTAGTCGATTCTGAGCTTCGAGCGTTCCTTCTGTTCTTAAAGACTCAATATAATCGCTCTGTTGCCAGACTTGATCGACCAACTCACTCATGGTTAGAAATTCAGCCTGCTGTCTTAAGCGCAAAACCATCGCTTGAAAACGTTGTAACTTAGTAATGGTTCTTGCTGGTAGATTGGAATGATTCAGCTCGCTTATTGCCTGAAATAAGCTGAGATTGATTGATTGGGCAAATTCGGCTAATTTATCAATCGTAGCTTGACCAATCCCCCGCTTAGGCACATTAATAATTCGGTTGAAGGAAAGATTATCTACTTCGTTATCAATTAAGCGTAGATATGCTAGAGTATCTTGAATTTCTTTACGCGCGTAGAATTTAAGACCTCCAATAATTCGATAAGGTAAGTTGGCCTTAAGAAGTTGTTCTTCCAAGCTCCGTGATTGGGCCTGAGTCCGATAAAGAATAGCAACATCCTGATTAGCCAGTCCCTTATCTTCTTTTAACTGATAAATTTGTTGAATAACATAACGCGCCTCATCAATATCTGTTTCGGCCATATGGAAGTGGACTTTCGGACCTTCAGGATTATCTGACCATAATTTCTTAGGTTTACGATGCACATTGTTGGCAATCACAGAGTTAGCTGCATTTAGGATATTTTGCGTAGAGCGATAATTTTGCTCTAAGAGGATGACTTTAGCATCAGGATAATCCTCTTCAAAGTTGAGAATATTCTCCATGTTAGCGCCCCGCCATCCATAAATACTTTGATCAGCATCGCCCACTACACAGACATTCCGAAGCAAACCAGTGAGTAAGTGAATCAATTGATACTGACTATGGTTGGTATCCTGATATTCGTCAACGTGGATATAATGAAATTTCTGTTGATAGAATTCACGAACATCCTCATGTTCAGTTAAAAGCTTAACCGTCAGCATAATCAAATCATTGAAATCCATCGCATTGCTCTGAAAGAGTTGACTTTGATATTGCTTATAAACAGTGGCTTGAATATCGCCGAAATAACCCACAACTGTCTCAGCATAAGCATTCGGCTCTAACCCCTCATTCTTAGCCTCATCGATCGCTGCTAAGAAATTCTTATAGTTAAATCGTTGGCTGTCCAGATTCAAACGCTTCATAATTTGTTTCATCAATGTTTGCTGCTCACTACTATCAATAATTGAAAAATTCGTTTGATAGCCTAAGCGATGGCCTTCTCGACGCAGAATTCGAGCACACATGGCGTGGAAAGTAGCCACCCAAATCGATTCGGCTTGCGGCCCGACTAAGTGTTGGATCCGGCTTTTCATCTCGTTGGCCGCTTTATTAGTAAAGGTAATCGCCAATATATTCCAAGGGTTGACCGCTTCTTGTTCAATTAAGTAAGCGATGCGATGGGTCAACACGCGTGTCTTGCCCGATCCGGCCCCAGCCGCTATCAACAAAGGACCTTGGGTGGTTAGGACGGCTTCTTTCTGTTTGGCATTCAACCGGTCAATACTTTGCATTAATGCCGTTGTCACGATATATTCCTCCTAAAATAATAAAACGATGTACCCTTTGTACACCGTTTAAAGTGATGACTCTGCTAATAGATTGGTAATTTCAACTTGTCTTTGACAGCTCTCTAGTGAATCCCCAGTAACCACGACTTGGCCTAACAAATTTGGACTAGCCGACAAGTAGGAATTAAATAAGGCAAACCCCCAGTCGGTTCTCAACATATATTGAGTCATGACTGACTCTTTGTTCAAGGCTTCTAATGGGTATGAGATGGCTGCCGGATGTTGAATCCTTAATTTTGGTAAAGGTAAGCCAACATAGGCTCGGATGGTCGCTTCAAAATGCGACACCGACATTGAGCCAATGGTGAACATGGCTTCACTGGAAAGACCGATGCTAGCTCCATTGAGATAAATCACGCCTGCCGCAGTAACCAAGAAGGTCAGCGTCAAAGAGCCAATCAAATGAAGATCGTCAGCCAATTGATGGGCTATTCGAAACATCTCTTGAGTAATATATTCATCCACTTGAGCTGGATAGCGAACTTGTTCTCCCGAAGCAAAACCTTGGTTGACAATCTCAAAGATTGGATAGATTAAAATTTCTCCCCGTTCATTACGGACGGCTGTGAGCGATACTCGTTTTTCAGTAGGAATCCAAGATTCAAGGATACATGACCCCCGCTGTAATTTTTCTTCAGCTTGTGGATAATCCTCAGTAGAATAGAGGAAGACGTGTTCCTTGGCATCTTGCAAGTGGCGTTGACTCGATTTCAGCACAGCTGGGAAGCCAATATATTCAATGGCTTCTTTAATATCTGTTAACGAGGTCACTAAGGAGAAAGGCGCAACCAGAATACGATGGGCATCTAGATAGGCTTTCTCGATAAGTCGGTCGGTCGTAATCGCCCGCAAATCTTCCGACAAGGTTAAGTCCGTCTGTTGGGCCAATATATTAAATTGTTGGTTAGTTAATAACCCTTTTTCGACGACGACTAAGTCTACCCGACTGGCAAAATATTCTAAGGTTTCTTGATCAAGGGTATTGACGACCACCTGCCATGAGGCAAATTGACGAATCGGATTATCTTCATGAATGACTAAGTTTCCTACACGATAGCCCAATCTTCCTGCTTCTTGTGCTAATATAGCCGAGGAAATCGATTCTCCAATAATTCCAATGGTTTCCCCGGGATAATGTCTCTGCGCCATCGTGTCACCTCCATTAATATCTTTATTATTTTAGCATATCTAATCCTTTTTGTAAGGATATCTTAATGAATTTATTGACTCTACTTTGAATTATTAGGGACTAGTCTGATCATATTGATCAAGTTGCCAAGTTTCAATCATATCAATTAACTTCTGGGCATAATCAGGATCGGTTGCATAGCCCGCCTCAGCCAAGCCCTGAGCTTGACTCTGATAATCTTTGCCCACTTTGACTGCCTGATAATAATTGGGATCCCAGGTTGTACCATAATAGATTAATTCAGCATGGGCTCGCATCGAACTAGCCCAATCTGGATAGACTTTGAAGCGATCCTCCATCTCAGTCATTTCGCCATCAATGAATTCTAAAGTGGGTAAATCCACCCCTGCTGGATCAGAAGCTTCCGTCTTTACCCCATATAGATTATGATATTGGGCTGATAACTGACTTTCGCCAAAATTAGATTCCAAAGCGGCTTGGGCCATGGAGATACTGGCGAGTATCCCGTATTCTTTCTGCAAAGTTTGGGCGATTGGAGCAATTTCTTCAATAAAATTTGCCTGTTGTTGATAGGTTATCATCTGTGGATCTTGATTTTGACCCGGGCTAAAATTTATCCATTTAAAAACCAGCACAAGAAAGAGACCCAGCAGAACAAATAAAAAAATAGTCAAACAGCCGATTTTTTGGAGAAATTTCGGCTTAAATTTTTTCCATTTTTTTATCAGCGGATGTTGTCTGGGTCTTTTCTTAATGGTTTTACGTTTATAAGTTTTTGCCTTTTTTGTCGGCATCGGCATCACTCTTAATCTTTGTCTTTTAGTTTTTCACTTTCATCATCGAACCATTGGAGTAAGCGGATCTCATCATGACCAATTTGTTGTTGAATGACTCCAGGCAAACGATACTCAATAATATCATTATAACCCCAGAAATTGTAATCAGCAATCACCCGCAGAATGACCATGTTGGAACGGCGTAGACTGTCTTCTTCATTCTCTTCGGTTTGAGCCCATTCGACCCGAGCATTGCCATGATTCATCCAAGTCTTGCCAATTTGATATTTCAAGAAATGGTATTCGCTGACCGGGTCAATCATCCCAGGCATAATTTCTGAATTGCGGACGACTTTTTGTACGAGCATCCATTCATAATCGGTAAAGAGGGTTGAGAGAATTTGAACGTTCTCATATTTTAGCCCTTGTTCGCCCTTCTTCCAGCGGTCCCAGGACTGAGGCGAGATGCCCAACTTTTCCGTATAAAAAGCTTTCTCACTGATATACTTTTCGTTAATCGCCCGAACGACAATATCAATTAAAGATTTATTCATATTCATCACCTTTTACGTGTATTTTTAATTAATTATACACCCTGAAAGTGTATGATGCAAAAAGAAACCGGCACGAAGCCGGATTCTTTGTAGTCACAGAATTAATTTCCTGAAGTATATTGATAACTTTGAGTGGCTTCATTCCAGAACCAGGTGACTGGAATCGGATTCCCTGCTTCATCTGTAATGACAGGTAAGGAGACATTGCCTCGACCTTCCACATATTGCTCAGAGTATTGTGGCGTTGGCTCAGCGGTCACGGCCGGTTCTTCACCAATAATTTCAACCTGAGCATTCTGACTTGTCGCCTCAGTTTGTTCCGTACTTTCTTCGCTTGTGGTCTCTTCTTCGGTTGAAGTGACTTCACCCGTAGTTAATAGTTTCATACTATCTTGCACGGCTTGGCGAATACTATCTACACTGGCTTCAGCATCTTCCATTTCTGAAGCGAGAATGACTAAGACATAAGTTTTATCTTCTCCTTCAAGGATCGCTGAATAATATTGTTGTTTACTATTATCATCAACGGAAGTAATCTCATAACGACGACGGACGTCAGTTAGGTTCTCTTCTGGATACTTGCGTGAGATTGGCGTTTGAAGCAAGGCTTCTTTCAATTGTTGGTCAGTTGTCTCATTGATTAATTGATCTTGTGCCAGCTTTTCTAGCAATAGCACAATGTCCTTGACATTGGTCACAGCACCTTGGATACTTCCAGTCTCATCGCTGGCCAACTTATTGGTCACTTTCGTTCCAAAGTAATTTGATTCATTTAACCAAAGATTGAAGTCATTAGGACCCCCCGTCGCTTGAATCAGGTGATTCATCGCGGTCACATCTTGTTGCTGAACGACCAAGCGAACAAGCGATTCTACTGAATATTCACTTTCAGGTTCAGCTTGGGCAAATTCACCTTGATCGCCTTCGGCAATCAGTTGTTCATTTAATGGAATTGTTTGGTCCATGGTCAAGCTATCTTGGTCGACGGCTTGATACACTCGTTCAAGAATAAACCAAGCAATCATCGCATCAGCATCCACTGATTGACTATCGTAGACAAGAGCCCCGTCTTGATCTGAACCGACTTCTTTAATCATCGCAGAAACTTTTTGGTTGGTGCCGGCTACTTGGTCATAGATTTCATTAAACTGATCGAGTTGAGCTTGATCCAAATTGTTCTTAGGTAACTTATAGCTTAGACTTTCTTTGAAATTCAAATCCTTGGCTTCAATCACTAAATTTTGTTCTTGGTTACCATTCGATAAGACATCTGCACTTGGATCATTGAAAGAGATGGTCAGGCGATTGCCTTCTTTAATTAAAGAATATTCATCTTCAATCACTTTTTCTTGACCATTGCTCATCAATTTAAAACTAAAAGTATCGCGACTAATCTTATCCACCGGTCCCTCGAGGTCTAAATTCACTTGCACAATCGGGAACTTATCTAGATTGACCTGGCTATCTTTCAATACCAGATCGGCCGCCTCACTTTGACTGGCTTCACTTGTCGCTTCTTGACCAGCCTGGGTCGTCGCTTCTTCTGCTGATTGAGAAGCCGCTTCTTCACTTGTTTCAGATTCTTTGGTTGGGGCTTGGGCAACTTGAGGTGACCCATTAAAGAATTGTTCAGCGCGTTTAAATAATTGAGGTCCAAACATAAATGCCAAAAACACCAGTAAGACCATCAGTAAGAGTTTGAACAGCCCCCAAATAAATTTACCGACGCCAGAGGCTTTCTTACGAGGTGTCTTAGGTACGATGGTAACTTCTTCAAATTCTCTTGTTTTAGGACTTTCTTCAAGGGGGGTAGTCTCTTGACTTTCAATCTTATCATCGCTACCAAATACATAACCACAATGGGCGCATTGATGTTTACTCCGGACTTTACGTCCACAATTTGGACACTGCATACAAAAAACCTCCTGTATTTTCCTCGATATATTCCTCTTTATTGTAGCATATTCACTTGACTTTTGTCAGTTAGAAATGGTCTATTCTACCGCCTTCAAGGCCTCAACCATATCAATATGTCGAATCTTTCGATGCATAACGGCCATGACAATCGCTGAGAACAGAATCGTAAGTAAGAATGAATAAAGATAACTTAGTAGATGGACTCGTGGGTAGAAGAGCACATCATTGAGCTGCATCGTCTTCATTATAAAATGAGTCAAACCATAGCCCATGGCCATACCCAGACCAGATCCTAAGAGGGTCAAGACCAATATTTCATCATAAATATACAGACTGACTTCGTGACTATAAAACCCTAAGACCTTAATCGTCGCTAACTCTTTCATCCGTTCCTGGATATTGATGTTGGTAAGATTATAAAGGACGACAAAAGCCAAGCCAGCTGCAGAGACGATCAGGACGACCGTAATTAAATCCAGACTCCCCAAGGAACTTTCAATGCCAGATGCTAAATCCGAAATTTCAAAGACGGTCAGAACGGTCTCTTCGTTCATTAAAGCTTCTTTAACTTGACGATGATTTTGACTACGATAATCCAAATAAAAGGCATTCACTACCGGTTCTTCTAACATGTATTTGCGATAATCATCCGCCGTCATATACATATAATGACCAATGTAATTCTCTGTAACCGCCTTGACCGGAATTTCTTGTTGGAGGTTACCGTAACTAATAGGTAGCCGTCCTCGTTCCTGACTCTTGACAAATTCTTCTAATCGTTCACTGATATAAATTTGACCTGGTTTCAAAGCAAGTTGTTGATCCGGAGTTTGCCGACGGTGAAGATGAACTAGTTGGTTAAAGCTGGTTAAATCCTGATCCAGCGGAACAATCAAATTAATCTCTTGATTGCTAATCTGATCGAGGCGACTTTGGATAGTGGCTTGATAAATTGGCACGTAGTTATTTATTTCTTGATTTTGCTTTAATTTATCTTCTATTTGCTGAACTTCTTCAGCTTCGGCTCCTTCATCCAAGATAACAATCGCATCAAAAGTCTGAATTTGCTTAAACTGCTGATCGATAATCCCCGAAATGGTATTGGAAATACCAAATCCAGTCACAATTAACATGGTACAACCCGCCACCCCTAAGAGCGTCATGGCATTGCGTCCCTTGTAGCGAATCAAATTACGCACGGTCATCTTGCTCTTAAAGGATAAAGCGCGCCAAATTAGTGAAATTCGCTCTAAGAGAATTTTCTTCCCTGATCTTGGGGCTGGGGGCCTCAATAGTGAAGCTGGCGTCTCTTTAAGTAATTGTTTGGGTGAAGCAATGGCTGGGATTAGTCCTGTCGCTAAGGCAATCGCCGACACGGCCAAAATCCAGCCCATTGAATAGACAATGACGGGTTGATCGAACAGAAACATGATATTGTAAGCTTTGAGAATGACATTAGGAAAAATTGCATAACCACTAGCTAGACCAATCAACGTTCCTAAAAGGGTAGCTAATCCAGCATAGATAACAAACTTCTTCAAAATGTCCAGATCAGCAAATCCTAGTTGTTTCAAGGTTCCCATGAAATTTCGCTGTTCAGTGGTCATCCGCTTCACGGTAGTAAAGCTAACCAGTACCGCAATGAATAAAAAAAACATAGGGAAAATATTAGAAATCACATTGAGTTGATTGGCATTGTCACGGACACTCAAATAGACAGAGTCTTCTTGACTCAGTTTAATTAAAAACTCTGGTGTTAACAATTTTCGTAAGTCTTCACGGGCTGATTCTAGCGCCTGCTGGCCAGATTCAATCTGAGCTAGGGCTTCAGGATAAGTTGAAGCGAATTCCTTTGATGCAGATTGATAGGCATTTTGACCAGACTGATAGTCTCTTTCGGCCGCCGAAAGTTGCTGGCGCCCCTCTGCTAAAGAAGCTTGACCCGCTTCTATTTGAGCCTGGGCGTCCACCAGTTGTTGCCAAGCTACTGCCAATTGATCATAACCTGCAGCTAAGGCGTTCCGCCCACTCTCTAATTGCAAGCGACCTGCTTCCAATTCCCGGCTGGCGCTCTCAAGCACGCTGGGTGATAATTGCTGATAGGAAGCAATTTCTTGCCAAGCTGAGGCTAATTCCTGGCTAGCCTGGTCGAGCTGTTCTTTCTGGCTATAATATTCTTGCCAGCTACTCTCTAGTGCATCTTTCCCTTGGATGAAATCCTGAATTCGACTTTGCCAAGTTTGGTACAAGTCACTTTGACGGATGGATTCAATTTGGACTTGATCGAGTTGCTCTAATAAACTAGCCAATTGATTCGCCAACGCTTGAGAATTATTCTCTTGAATTTGACTCTCTTCTAAAGCTGCATAAGCCTCTAATATTTCTTGATCAAGCGCCTGTAATTCAGCCATCATCTGATCCAATGTAGCTTGGTCGATTGCTGAGTCAGCTTCTTCGCCTGATCCGGTTTCATCTTGATTCCCTGCTTGACTTAACAAGAATTCAATTTGATCGGCTAACTGGGCCCGTTCTGCTTCTAACTTAGCTAAATCAGTCGAAGCGTTAGGCAAATCGGTGGTCGAATTATCGGCTTGTTCCGATTGCAAGGTTTCAATTTGGCGTTTGATTTGATCAATGAGGCCAGGATAATCATTGACTAAAGATTCCAACTCGGCAAGATTGTCAATGCCAGCAGGTAAGAGGTCTTTAAGTTGAGCCTCAATGGCTGAGCGAGCCGACTCATAAGTCGCTTGACCAAATTCTAGCTGTTGGCGACCAGATTCTAGTGCCGCTAAACCAGATTCTAGTTCAGTCTGATGCTGAGTCAGATTAGCAATTATCTCGGCAAGACCACCATTTAATAAACTCTCGGCCAATTGATATTGGCCGAGTCCTTCTTGATATGAAGCTTCATAGCCATTCAAAACCTGTTCTTGTTTGGCTATTTCTTGAGCACCCTGATGATATTCTTGATAGCCTTGTTGATAGGCCTGCCAACCCTGGTCAATTCTTGCTTGACCGGCTTGTAAATCGGCTCGACCCTGTTGAATTGCCAAACTAGCCGAATGCAAATCACTTCCTTGCTGTCTTAAAGCCTCTTCGCCACTTTCCAGTTCTGATGAAGCTTGTTCAAGTTCGGCTTCTTGCTTGGCTAACTCTTCTTCAGCCTCCTGGGTCAACTGACTCAACTTGGCCTCACCTCGACCATCGAGTGCTTTATTGATTGCTTCTTTGTCTTGTTTAAGTCGATCTTCCCAGCTGCTTTCATAAGCTTTTTGATTACTTAAATAACGATCCCAAAAGAAGGCATCCGTATAAATATCCGCTTGAATCGCCTCGGCTGTCGAAAGGGCAAAAATATCAATCGACTCATTACCGCGGTTTGTCCGTTCGAAATAAATGGGACTCTCAACGAAACCAACTACCTTAAAGCGTTCTTGCTTCAAATGGGGTGCCTGGTCGTCTGCGCTCTCTTTCGATTTATTAGTTAAATCAATCCAATCACCTAAATTGACCGTCAGATCTTGATTGTCCTGATAATAATCCAATAATTGACTATCCAAAGCAATTTCATTATCTGCTTGGGGCCATCTTCCTTTGTTGAGTTTAAAGAAATTCTGCTGAGGATCCTTGGCTAAGGGGTAGACCTTGACCGTTAAATCACCTGGCGTCAAATTCACACGAGCCGAACTGATTGGCAACCAATCGACCTCCACTTGGGCCAATAAGTCTAAATCTGCTTGATTAATGCCATAAGTTCCTTGAACTTGACCATGGGGAAGATGATTTTCGCGGAAATACTTCTGACTGGTCGCAATCATCGACGGCCCTGCAGCCTTAATCCCTATAAAAAAGGCAACCCCCAAGGCAATAATCGCCAATATCGATAAAAAGCGGGGAAAGGACAATTTAATCTCCCGCCAGACATCTTTCCATAGCATCTTCTTCCCCTCCTTTCTACTTGAAAATAACACACTACCATTTTATTTCTTCCACACGTTTAGGATGGTCCACCTGCTCAATCTCACTGACTTTACCGTCATTAATCCGAATTACTCGGTGGGCCATTTGGGCAATCGTCGAGTTGTGAGTGATGACCACAACCGTCGTATTAAATTGAGCACCCATTTCCTGCAATAATGCCAACACCTGTTGTCCCGTTTCAAAATCTAAAGCCCCAGTAGGTTCATCAGCCAAGAGTAACTTCGGCTGACTGGCGATGGCTCGGGCAATCGAAACCCGTTGTTGTTCGCCCCCTGATAATTGGGCCGGGAAATTATCCAAACGGTGGCCTAAGCCACATTGTTGAAGCACTTGATCAGCATCTGCACGACTTTTTGAGATTTGAATCGACAGTTCTACATTCTCGCGGGCGGTCAGATTGGGTACTAAATTGTAATTTTGAAAGACAAAACCGATATTTTCACGGCGGAATTTAGTTAACTCTTTATCAGAGTAATCGGAAATATCCTGACCATCGACCCATATTTCGCCCGAAGTTGGATGATCCATCCCGCCTAATAGATTCAGGGTTGTCGATTTACCTGCTCCTGAAGGGCCTAGGATTACGGCAAACTCCCCCTGCTCAATTGTAAAAGAAACTCGGTCATTGGCCTTGGTCACAATATCACCGGTACGATATTCTCTTGTCACATCAATAAATTCAATATAGGCCATACGAACCTCCTAACAAGTCCGATAAAATACTAAGACTTTCAAGTATTGACTTTGCGGATCTTCACTGGTCGGGTAGTCTTCAGGCAGATCAAAGGATTGAATTAATTGACATTTCCCTGGATGCTGATTGGCGACTTCAATCATCTCTTGACGGAAATCGTTACTATCATAGCCACTGTGATTGGTAGAAATGACGGTCATCCCCCCTGGCTTAGTCAGGGTGAATAATTCTTCAGCCAAGCTAGGGTAATCTCGATCAGCTGAGAAAACATATTTTTTAGTGCGGGCGTAAGTTGGTGGGTCGCAAACCACCCAATCGAATTGAAGTTGATGTCTTTTGGCATAACGTAAATAATCAAACACATCCATGATTCGAATTTCATGGTCGCTTTCGGCGAGATTGATACCATTCAAACTAAAATTATCAGTAATCCCTTGACGACTCCGATTCGCCACATCTACAGAAACCGTCTTCTCAATACCGGCTAAAGCAGCCACTAGTGAAAAAGCCCCCGTATAAGCAAATAAATTTAACAAAGACTCGCCTTGAGCCTGTTGGCTAATAAATAAACGCACATCTCGTTGATCGGTAAAAATACCGGTCATCCAGTCCTGACCCAGATAAATCGCAAAAGATACCCCATTTTCTAAAATCATCAAGGGTTGAGGGGCCTGATCGCCCCAAAGATGTTGGATGGCTGCTTCATCGCCAGTCAAATCGAAACGCAGCGTCTGATAACACCCTTTGAAATCATAGGGACTGGCTTGCAAATAATGGTTTAACCATTGACGATAGGCATAGATTCCCCGTGAATACCAATTTATTTGTAAATACCCATCATAATAATCTAGGGTAAAGCCACCTACTCCATCCCCTTCACCATTAAATAGACGAAAAGCATTGGTCTTTTGTAAATCAAAACTTGCAAAACGTTGATCAATGGCTTGGACAAGACAATACTCGAAGAATTCTCGAGTAAAATATTGGTCTGCGCGAGTACTATAAATCCAGGCAAAGCCCTTATGCTGACGACCCACAATCGCCTGGGCTAAAATTTTTCCGTTCGCTTGAGTCAAAGTAATGCGTTGACCCTCTTCCTCATTTTCTATGCCCTGACCGCTTAGGAAATCCTCTTCTGTAATTAATTTATATCCCTGAAGAATCTTTTGACTAGCTTCAGACTTCATTTTGTAAGTTGTCATAACTTTCCCCAATCTCCTATTCGTGTTATAATCGATCCGATGTTACAATTGTAACATCAACATGATTTGAGTACAAGACTCGAGCCCGCTGCTGTGACAATCCTAGCCATTTTGTAAAGGATGTGAACCAATGACAAGTTCGAACAAAAATAATCTAGAACTAAGCAAAGAGTCTTTACGTACCGCTTTGCTACAATTAATGCATGACACTCCACTTCATCAAATTAAGGTCACTCAACTTTGTCAAAAAGCTGGCGTTTCCCGAATGGCATATTATCGCAATTACCCCTCGCTCTTGGCCCTCTATCAAGATATCATCCATAGCTTCTTAGCCGAATTTCTGCAAAATTCCTACCACTATATCCAAGCAGGTCGCTGGCAGGACTTCTGGTTGAAATTCTTTACCTATATCCATCAACATCAGGATCTGGTTCGAATTATTCTAAATCATCAAAGTCAAAGTGAAATTCTCCATTACTTGAACCAATTATTTGTTCCTAAAGACCAAGAAATTAGCCAACAACAGCAATATTATATCCGCGGAATCATCGGCCTGACCTATAATATAATGTTGGCTTGGGTTGAAAGTGATTTTAATTTATTACCCGAGGACCTGGCCCAGCTCTGCCAACAAATGATTCCATCCAGCCTAACTGACCAAGGACTTCATCAGTTTTTTCATCCAAAATCAGATAACCAAGACTCATAATCGATTTTTTAAAAGCAACTGAATATTTAGCAACATTCCTTAGATATCTATGGTGATAGGCCACGTAGAAATCCAAATCATATAAAAAAATACGAATCAGTATGACACGCAAGAAATAGAAGATCCACGCAGCTTACAAGTACTTAACGACTTGTCGCTTAGAACTTGTCTAGTGGTTCTAGTCCGGAAAAGCCTCATGCTTTGAAGGACGGTTACTTGCCTGTCAACTGATTCGTAGATTTTTTGTTCGATGATCATTCATATTTTAAAGCCATTAATTTGAGATTAAATGAATAGCTTAGGGCCTTATTTTTATAGAAGTGTTAGAACCATCGGATTAGCATACTTTACTCTCATCAGTCCCTTGAAGTCTTCGACTTTTAGGGACTGAGTCGTAAAAGTAAGTCTGGAGCTTATAATATAAGCGGAAGACGGTGCCCTGATGGTGCTTACACTTAATAAAAAAGACCTAAGCAAAATATGCTTAGATCTCAAACAGTTTATTGAATTTTATTAATTTTTACTACATTAATTAATCCGTCAGCAAACTCAATTCCTGGTTCAAATCCTCCAGACTTAAGCTATTTAAGTCACTTTCCTCAACGAGTGGTTCAGCCAATGGTTCCACATAAACACTCAACTGATAATTATGCGTTCGATACTTGGCCGTTTCATGATCAAAAATATTTAAATCAAAATCTTCCACCAAACCCACAAAATCCGCCTGATAAGTTAACATGTCAGGATCCACCAAGAAGGTATACTGGGTTAATTTATCAGAAACCGTCTTCGACTGGTATTGATAGATCATGTGGCCCACCTGATCAACCGCCTGAAATTGATTTAGCCGACCATTCAGCTGTAAACCCCAAGAAATAAATGGTCGATGCGCCTGCCATTCGAGACCAGCTTCTACATTTAAATTCTGTCCCGCCACTTCATCCGACAAATAATCTGTTCTTTGGTAAAAAGATACCGTTTGATCAAAATTTAATATTCCATCAGGAATCCCTAAACGTTGACTGCGAATGCCTAGACGTTGATCTTGAATGGCTCGAATCACTTGATAAGGTTTAAAATTTCTAACTTGGTTCAAAGAAGGTAGAAGCTGCAAAGATGGCGTCAATTGACTCACAAGCAAGTCAGAATTTCCTCTGCTCGGAATACTTACAAAAGTCTCTTCCAAGGGGAATGTCTGACCGATTTGCTGAAAGGTCAACCCACTGACAAAACTCGGCTGAATTAACGAATCCAGGGCTAGGTAGTTTCTTTGTAAATCTTGAAAACTTAACAAGTGATAAGTATAAGGTTGTTGAGATGTCTCAGCAAGTGAACTCTCCTGGGTTGCCGGATAGAAATCTAATCTTAGGTCCATCGCCCCATGTTTTTGATCGACTAAAGCCCGGCCATATAATAAGAATTCACCAGTATTTTGATTCTTTAATTGATATTGGACTTGATATTGGTCCAGACGCCGAATTTTGGCCAAAGTTTGTTCAATGGATTTCATTTGCTGGAACTTACTAACCAGCAGCACTTGGCTATGAACTTGAATGGGTTCTATAAAAACAGGACAAAGCATCAATAATGCCAAGCAGAAACCCCTTAATCTCTTTCCCATCATCATCCTCTTTTCTCAAACAATATTGCCATCGCTCTCAGCAAAAACACGAACATTAATCCTGAAAAAATTATTAATATTAGTTATTTTCACTTGCCTCTTTTAAATCGTGGTATACTCAGCCTACAAATTAATCATTGGAGGGAAAATTTTTGGAAAATTTCTTTAAACTAAAGGAAAACAACACTTCCGTTTCCACGGAAATTATGGCTGGGATTACCACATTCTTAGCGATGTCATATATTCTTTTTGTCAACCCTGCTATTCTATCACAAACAGGGATGCCAAGTCAGGCAATCTTTCTGGCAACTTTATTTGCTTCAGCCATTTCGACATTATTTATCGGTTTATTCGCCAATGTTCCTTATGCCTTAGCACCCGGAATGGGACTGAATGCATTCTTTACCTACACCGTCGTATTCAGTTTAGGTTTTACTTGGCAAGAAGCTTTATCCATGGTCTTTATTTGTGGTCTATTTAATATTCTAATCACTGTAACCAAAGTCCGCAAGGAATTAATTCGGGCCATCCCAGAATTCTTACAACATGCGATTTCAGCAGGAATTGGTGTCTTTATTGGCTATATTGGGATTAAAAATGCTGGACTGCTCCAATTTATTTCTGATGCACCGAATATCGTTTCAATCAATGGTGGTCCTGCCGATGCGACTTCTTTCCCGGAAGGTGTTTATACCGTCTTAACTAATTCAGCCATTGTGCCTGAATTGATTAAATTTAATAATCCATCGGTATTCTTAGCACTCTTAGGACTCGCCATCACCGTTATACTAATGATTCGCAATGTTAAAGGTGCTATTCTGATTGGTATTCTATTGACTTCGATTATTGCTATTCCAATGGGCGTGACTGATTTATCCAGTCTAAATATGGCTGAGAATTCGTTGGGTAATGCCTTTGGCGAATTAGGTCAAACCTTCCTCGTGATATTTACCCCAGCTGGTTTACCATCCTTATTCAGTGATTTAACCCGCTTACCGATTGTCTTAATGACCATCTTTGCTTTCTCATTATCCGATATCTTTGACACGATTGGTACCTTTATCGGTACTGGTCTAAAAACAGGTATTTTCACCAGTCAAGATATTCAAGACCTAGAGAATTCAACGGGATTTGATTCTAAGATGGATAAGGCCTTGTTTGGCGATGCGATTGGAACTTTCTTTGGCGCCTTATTAGGAACCTCAAATACAACCACTTATGTTGAGTCTGCTGCTGGAATTGGTGCGGGTGGACGAACAGGATTAACTTCAATCTCCACCGCAGTGATGTTCTTATTAGCGATGTTCCTAGCGCCATTTCTTAGCTTAGTCCCTGCTGCGGCCACTGCCCCAGCCTTGATTATTGTCGGCATCTTGATGTTAGCTTCAATCAAAGAAATTGAATGGGATGACTTCTCGATAGCGGTCCCTTCTTTCTTTACCGCCATCTTTATGGGCTTAGCCTACTCTATCTCAAATGGGATTGCAGCTGGCTTCATTACCTATGGTTTGATTAAATTATGTAAAGGCGAAGCCAAGGATTTACATCCATTAATGTGGATTTCGATTATCCTCTTCCTATTGAATTATGGTATTCTAGCCATTCTATAGGTATTCACTTGCAAGAAGCACATGAGGTGCTTCTTTTTTTATACGATAAATAATAAATTTAACAGCGACAAATAATGATGACAACCCTTCAAGCTAAATAGCGACCTGAGTTGACTAAGAAATCGAACAGAGGAAAGATTAATCTTTGTCGACAGTACTTGCTCGGTAAATTTCCGGCAAGACTAAGAACTTCTTTGAAATTTCCCTGAACATCGGCAGCTTGCGCTGGCAACAAATGTGCTCCTCGCTTAACTATGACTTGGTTAAATTCTTCTTTATTAAATAGGTATTTAGCTAAAGAGAAGGGTTGGGGGATTGCCTGATATAAATCAGCCCAAGTCTCTGCCGATAAATCCCAATAAACCCACTGATCCGGGAAAATTTCTCTCAGAGTCTGTAATCCATCTTGATAATCAGCGGGAGAATGAAACCAATCTGCGAAAGCTTGTCGATCCTCAAGTGGCCAAGGATGGTCTTTCAAAGGATGAATCCTTGCTTCAAGCCAACCGCCTTGCTCTGACCATAATAATTCGCCATAACAACTTCCCTGACTACCGGCCTGAATAATCGCTTGACCGGTAGGAATAATCTGACTATAAGTGAAGTGCTGATGACCACAAATTAAACCCTTCACTGCTGGATAACTTTCTAAGAATTCATGAGCTTGGTCAGCTTGATTCGGGTAGGTCCATAATCGATGTTGTCTCAAATCTTTAATCAAGCCCCCGTGGTAGGCTATTAGAATCAGATCGACCCTCCCTTCCAGTTGGTCAATCAGTCGGCCCACGCTAATCAGTGGGTCTTCGATAAAGACTTCTAAACTATGAGCATGGGGCATGGTTTGCCGACATTCACTATTGAGAACGCCAATCATTGCCACCTTGTATCCACGAATTTCTCGAATGATATAAGCATCAAAGCAAGCTTGACCTGATCGATCAAAGACATTGGCAGCAAGATAAGGCATGTCTATAGCTACTACCTGTGTCTTCAACCAAGCCAGACCATAATCTAAGTCGTGGTTTCCGATGACCATCGCATCAAAAGCCAAATCATTGGCTACATTGACCAAGGGGGAGATTTGATTAGTCTTAGCAAAGTAGCTGGCCAAGGGGCTACCCGTGAAGAAATCACCATTATCAATAAAAATATCGATCCCTGCGCGAAAACTGGGTTTAGCTAATTCATACAAGCCTCGATCAAGGAAGCCATGAATATCAGTGGTCGCCACAATCCTAATCATAATATTTCCCCCTTATTTTAGCTTATGACGTAAGATAGCATTCAAGTAGTCGATCAGTAAGACCACGAAAATAATCGATAAGAGAATAATACTAACTTTGGACCAATCGCGTTGCTGTAAAGCAAAAATAATCGGCGCTCCGATACCGCCCGCCCCCACTAAACCAAGCACAGTAGCACTTCGGACATTAATTTCAAAATGAGTCAAAATATATGTGAAGGTCTTAGCCACAATTTGGGGAAGCTTTGCATATTGAAAAACTTGCCAAGCACTGGCCCCACTCGCTTCAAAAGCTTCAATCGGTTGCCATTCAATTTGATCACAAGCCTCGGCGACTAACTTACCAACCATACCCACCACTTGGATACTTAGGGCCAAAGCTCCGGCAAAGGGGCCAGGACCCACAATTCTAACAAAAAGAATCCCATAGATTAAAGCAGGAATCGCCCTTAAAAAAGCAAAAAATCCTTTAATCACGCTCGATAAACTCTGCAATTTACGACCTGTTATTCGCTTAGAAGCTAAGAGTGCTAAGGGAAAGGCTAAGATCGACCCTAATACTGTTCCAAAAAAAGCAATATTTATCGTCTCAATCATCAAACTCAATAAATCTTCTTGGCTACCATCATAGAGGTAGGTCCACTCAGGTTGCATCAAACCACTTACAATATGCCGTAAATCACGCCAATGTACTAAAGTCATATTAGAAAAATCAATCCGCATGAAAGTTAGGACGAGCACACAGATAAAAATAATCGATAATCCAAATTTTTTCCGAGACATCAGAGCACCTCTTTTCTGAGATAATAACTCAGCCCATCCGTCAGCAACACAATTAACAGAACAACCAAAATAATTAGAGAAACGCGATCATATTTGAAAAAACCTAAATTTGTCTGCAGAACCACCCCTAAACCACCGGCACCCACATAACCCAAAATCGCTGAAGCTCGAATATTCACCTCGAAGGCGTATAGGCAATAAGAATAAATGTCATGCTCGACTTGAGGCCATACCGAATTACAAGCAATTTGCATTCTACTCGCTCCTACCGCCTGATCCGCTTCAAGCGTTTGCGCATCAAGCGTTTCAATACTTCCATAAATCAATTGAGAAACCATCCCAAAAGTAAAGACAGCAATCGTGAGAACTCCCGTAGCTGGTCCAATACCGATAATGGCAACAAATAAGGCTGCTAATAATAAGTTAGGAATGGTCCGAATCACGGCAAAGATTGAGCGAATAATGGCCGACAAAGCTAACAGTTGAGAGACCATCGGTGTTGCGAGGAAGGCTATCGGAATAGCTAATATAGATCCTAGAAACGTTCCCACCACCGCCATGGCTAGCGTATCGATTACTGGGTCAATAAGTTTGGGAAAATAAGCCCAGTCCGGGTTCATAAAAGAGGATAAGAAAAGCTGGAATTGTTGCCGATTATCCAACACCTCCCGCCAATCGGCCGCTAAGTTGTGTTGACTATAATAAAGAATGACTAATAGGCCTAACAAACCTAACAGATGAAGACCTAAACGATCATGGATAGTATCTTTCAATCTCATTTCGAAGCCACTTCCCTTAGCCAGAGACTTTGCCCATAAATTTCTTCCAGGCGCGCATCATCTGCATCCTGAACTGGACCGTCAAATACAATCCGTCCCGATTGCATGCCAATAATACGACTGGCATAGCGACGTGCCAAGTCAATAGAATGGAGGTTAATCACAATGGTTCGACCATATTTCTGATTTAAACGTTGGAAATCTTTCATAACACTCTCAGCAATAACCGGATCGAGCGAAGCCACGGGTTCATCCGCCAAGATAATTTCCGCTTCTTGGACAATAGCCCGAGCGATGGACACTCTTTGTTGTTGGCCTCCTGATAAGTTACGAGATCGTTCCTTTAACTTATCCTCTAAGCCAACTAGTTTTAACGCTTCGATAACCTTTTGATAATCAGTTGAACGATACCAACCCAGTAAAGTCTGTAAGTTATTGTAGTAACCTAGACGACCTGAAATGACATTCTTCTGAACGGTATGACGTTTAATCAATTGAAATTGTTGAAAAATCATACCAATATTACGTCGGATTTCTCTAAGTTCACGACCTCGAGCTTGAGTCAAGGACTGACCATTGATAAAGACTTCCCCATCACTGACTTCAATGAGACGATTTATCGTACGTAACAGCGTACTTTTCCCAGCTCCCGAAGAACCGATTACCGCCACAAATTCGCCTTGGTTAATGGTCAAATTAATCTGGTCCAAACCGCGCACACCATTGGCGTACACCTTGCTTACATGTCTTAATTCTATCATTCTAAGCTCCTTATCCTGATAAATTCACAAAAAAATCTCATTTGACAGACCCTGCCAAATGAGAAACAAAGCTTTGATAAATGATTCTTTATTCAGCAGCGATCTTGGTATATTCAACCACTGTGTCATAAACCGACTCATCAGCTTCAACATAACCTAAGTGATTCCATAAGGCCATAATATCTTTACCTTCATCAGACTGATTCATCTCCAAGAAAGTTTGTTTTACTTTCTCTTTCAAATCAGCATCCATCTTTGGTTGAACTGCAATCGCATCATTAGGGATTTCCCCTTCAGATAAATATAATACTTTTAAATCTTCTGGAAGTTTATTATCTGGGAAAGCCTTAGAGAAAACATAGCGCGTACCTTGGAAAGAAAAGCCGGCATCTTGTTGACCATTTAAAATCGCCGTAATCATTGATGGAATATCGTTCACCACGGTTAAGTTAGCTTCACTGACTAAATCAATTCCTTGGTTTTTTAATTCAGCAATCGGATAGATATAACCGGAAGCAGAGCTAGGATTTAAGGTCGCAATGTTCTTGCCCACTAAATCTTTGACATCTTTCAGATCACTGTCTGCCTTGACTAAAATCTCAGCTCGGAATGATCCGGTCGTTTCACCCTCTAAGGGTTCACCAGTTTCGTCATCAAATGCTCCCAAAACAGAGGTCAATAATGCTTCAGCTGCTCCCATCTCGCGTGCTTGCGTATAAGCAGCTGGTGGCATAATACCGATATCCACTTGACCAGAAGCCATCGCTTGAACAATAGTTGAATAATCAGTGGCTAAGGTGACATTCACTTCCCGTCCTAATTTCTCACTTAAATATTTAGCGAAAGGTTCTGCCTTAGCCTGCATCGATCCATCATTATTAGTTGGTACAAATTGAACTTCAAGAGCTTTCTCTTCAGCTTCAGCCTTGAAATTTAAACCAGTAGCAACGAATACAATAGCAATCAGCACCAGAGAAACGATCGATAAGAAAGATTTTTTACCCATGAATTATTCCCCTTTTTTTAATTGATACCTTTATTATAAGTAGGAATTATTAATTTTAAGTAAATCTTTTGTAAATCTTTGGCAAAGGCTAAAAATAATTTAAGTTTCAATACTTTTTTAAACAAAGCAAGCTTCATTTAATCAATATAAATAACCGAACGGTTATCAATGATCAGAATCTTTAAGTTTGGACTTTAATTTTTTCAGTGGATTTTGCTAAGCAATTTCCAGGAAAAGGTTGTTCCTTACTTGATGGGTTGATTCATATATTGAGTAACCATTCGGTTCATTTGTTAAATTAAGTATTAAGTTTTGACTATTCTTTGACTTATAAGACTTTATCAAGGAACTCTTTGGTTCGTTCTTCTTTAGGTTGATTAAATAATTGATCAGGAGTGTTTACTTCAACCACATAACCTTCTTCCATAAAGACCACCCGGTCAGCAACTTCACGGGCGAAGCCCATTTCATGTGTTACCACAATCATGGTCATCCCTTCATTAGCTAGATTCTGCATGACAGCGAGAACATCGCCGACCATCTCCGGGTCGAGGGCGGAAGTTGGTTCGTCAAACAGCATAATGTCTGGTTTCATCGCCAAGGCTCGAGCAATGGCCACCCGTTGCTTCTGACCTCCTGAGAGCGAACGCGGATAAGCATCAACCTTATCAGAGAGGTCAACTGTTTCTAATAATTCTCGCGCATAATCTTCGGCCTCTTTCTCAGACATCTTACCTAATTCTACCGGAGCTAGGCTAATGTTGTCCAAGATCGATAAATGAGGGAAAAGATTAAAGTGTTGGAAGACCATACCAATATGCTCGCGGACTTTATTAATATCTACATCGGCAGAAGTAATATCTTCTCCCTTAATCAAGACTGATCCCCCTTGGATGTCTTCCAGACGGTTCAGACAACGAAGTAGGGTTGATTTGCCCGATCCCGATGGGCCGATAATACAGACCACTTCACCCTCTTCAACTTCTAAATCAATTGACTTTAAGACTTCATGCTCACCAAATGATTTCTTTAATTGTTTTACTTCTACTATCGACATTTAAACCATCAACTCTCTTTCTAGACGGTTGGAAATCTTCGTAAGAATCGTAATCAGAATGACATAGATCAAACCAACAATTAACCAAATTGATCCTGATTGGTAAGTACGGGCAATGATAATTCGTCCGGTCTGGGTGAGTTCGACCAGGCCAATAATGGATAGAATCGAGGTATCTTTTAGAGTAATGACAAATTGGTTAATAAAAGACGGCACCATCACTTTTAAAGCCTGAGGTAAGATAATTTTCCTCATGGTTGTCTTCTTACTTAGACCTAGTGAACGCCCTGCTTCCATCTGACCGACCGGGATGGCTTGAATCCCACCACGAACAATTTCAGCAATATAGGCTGCTGCGTTTAAGCCCAGCGTTAAGATGCCTGCGACTGGGGTGGCGAATTTGATGCCAGTCATCTGAGGGATCCCGAAGTAGATAAAGAAAGCCAGTACTAGCAGTGGCAAGCCCCGCATCAAATCAATATAGACTAAAGCAATGGTTGACAGGACTGTATTTTCTGAATTTCGCATCATCCCTAATAGAATTCCTAATACAAAGGCAAAGAATAAAGAAGCAAAGGTAATCAGAATTGTCTTATATAAACCTCTCATCAAGGCAGGTAAATTTCCCTTTAATTGACCGAAGAAGGAATTATCCACCGTTTCATCGGCTTCGGCACCAATATATCTATCGAGGATTTCGTCATATTTACCGGAATCCTTAATCGATTTCAAACCAGCATTAAACATTTCTAGCAGTTCCTTATTTTCGCCTTTACTCACTGCGAAGCCAAAAGGCATCTTTTCGATTTCTTCACCAATTAGGCGTAAATCAATGGTTCCTGTATTGACCGCATAGGCCATGACCGGGTAGTCTTCAATCACGGCATGACTATTTCCAGAAATTACATCTTGATACATATTGACCGAATCTTCAAATTTGGTCACTTTGTAACCATATTGATCTTTCAAGCGCTCGGCAATATCGGCCCCTTGTGAACCAATTTTGGTCGCAACCTGCTTGCCTTTCAAATCTTCAAGTTTTTGAATATCGCTTTTGGCATCAACGGCAAACATGGAACCTGCTTCAAAGTAAGGATCAGAAAAGTCAAAGGATTGTTTTCTTTCATCAGTGATTCCCATGCCATCAATCATACCGTCAGCCTGTTTAGATTCCAAAGCTTGCAGCCCTGATGAAAAAGGCATAATCTTGTACTCTATCTCAAAACCTTGATCTTCAGCAATAGCTTCCAGAATCTCAATATCAATTCCAATTAATTCACCATTTTCATCAGTAAATTCAAATGGACTATAATCTGTAGAGGTAATCACACTGTACGTCTTTTTCTCTTGGGCAAGTGCTTGACTAGCGGGCAATATCAGACTTAAACCAAAAATGAATAAGATCCAACAAGACAAGACCGACCCGATTTTTTTACTTTTTTTGTGTTTTTTACTTTTAGTATTCACATAAATCCACCTCTTGTTAAAAATTTTAAAGAATAAAATTAAAAAAAGCAAAAGATATACACTATAATATGAAATATATATGAGTTTCTGTGGATTTTTTCTTATTTTAATCTAATCTTAATCAAGCGAAAGCAAAAAAAGACGCCTGCAAAACAGACGTCCTATGTTAGAAGCGCTAACACAAGATTAATTCTATCACTTGCCTAGTCAGGTCGCAAGATTTATGACTATGAGTGAAATCAATTTTCCCACGCGCTATCAACTTATGCTAAAATGGAAATGTATGTTCTAAAGGAGGAATTCGATGCAATCCGGTCCCACAAATACCTTAGAGTCACAACCCTCGCTACCAATCCTGATGGTTTTAGGGGCCATCATTGGACTCGTCGCTGGCTTAACTTCGATTGCTTATCGCTTTGTGATTAGTCAATTTGAAAGCTATCGACATATTTTATATAGTCAGACAAGTTTATTCTATCTTATCTTGTATGGACTGGCTATCTTATTGATTGCCTATATTCTACGACGTTTATTACAATGGGCTCCTTTTTCGAATGGATCTGGTATCCCGCAAATTAAAGCAGAAATTATGAATCATATTGATCAAGCGGCTTGGCCAACTATCATAAGTAAATTTTTCGGTGGATCATTAAACAGTCTGATTGGTTTTAGCCTAGGAAGAGAAGGCCCCTCAATTCAAATTGGAGGTATGGCTGGCAAATGGTTGAGTCAAGTCTTCAAAGTACCTAGCCTTTCCCGTAAATTTCTAATCACAGCTGGTGCCTCGGCTGGATTATCTGCGGCTTTCAATGCACCTCTGGCTGGCGTTCTGTTCACCTTAGAGGAAATGTATGGCACCCTATCAGCAGCCATTATCGTGCCCAGCATGGTAGCCAGTCTGGTAGCCAACTTCGTTTCCTTTAAATTAATGGGTCTGGAATACTCTTTCTCATTCGCCATTAATCAGAACCTGCCCTTGGATTGGTGGTATTTATTAATTATACTCGGCTTAGCTTCGGGAATTGTAGGTGTTGCCTTCAATACTTTATTGGAACAAGGCCGCCAACTGTTAGCCAAGAGTAAGTTGAAGCCTTACACTATTATCATCTTGACCAGTTTCATCGTCTTGGCACTAGGTTACACCTTGCCAGAAGTGCTTGGTGGTGGCCATCACTGGATCGAAGAAATGTCCACTCGACACTTCAGTCTCGCCTTTCTAGCCCTAATTCTTACCGTAAAAATGATCTTAACCATTCTTTGTTATAATTCAGGTGTCCAAGGGGGCATCTTTCTCCCTGTCTTAGTCTTGGGCGCAACGCTGGGAAATATTATTGCTCAAAGCAGTCTAACGCCCCAAGATCAAGACACCTATTTGATTAATTTCATGATTCTGGCCATGGCCGGTGTGCTGACTTCGGTAGTTCGAGCACCCCTGATGTCAATTCTCTTAATTACCGAAATGACTGGCTCTTTAAATCATTTCATTAATATTGCCATCGTCGCTTTCATCGCCATGGTGACCGCTGATTTATTAAATTCTCAACCAGTCTATCATACCTTATACAGCAATCTACTCCGACGAATCGAACGTGATCAATTACAAATCCATGATCATCAACAAATAATTATCTCGCCGATTCAAATCAGTCACTCTGATCGCCAGGCCTCATTATTGATCAAGGATCTAACCCTGGATTGTCCCTTCCAAATTGTCATAGTCATTCGCGAAGAACAAAGCTTTATCCCAAACGGATCCGATGTGCTTCTACCCGGTGATTTAATTTACGTCGCTTTCGCCAAATCCGATGCCGAAAAAGTTATTTCCTATTTCCAAAGTTAAAAGAGACCGGATGCCTGAATCGGTCTCTTTGTTTTATTTATTCAACAGATTTTAATGCTTCGAGCATATCTACTCGTCTTAAGCGCCGATTAACCATAAATCCTAGAACTGTGAAAATAATCACTACAATTGCCAATGGTAACAGGTAGGCCATCGATCCAACAATCGGGTTGAACATAACATCCTCTGGGGCCACAGTCGTAATAATGTAACGATGAAGTAGATTTCCCAGTAGATAGCCTAGTAGAATCCCCACTAAAGATTGAATAATTGTTTCACGATAGATATACATTGTCACTTCTTTATTATGGAATCCAAGAACTTTGATCGTTGACAATTCACGTAATCGTTCCGAAACATTGATATTGGTCAAATTATAAAGGATAACAATCGTAAGGAAAATTGCCACCACGATCAATACTTCCATAATCATATTGAGTGAATCTACTACAGTAGCTATCTGATTTATATGAGATATGTTTTGAATAACACCTTCAACACCCTTTAAATTCATAAATTGGGTTGCTATTTCTTCCACATTTTCTTTAGACTTATCTTTTAGCTGAATAAGCTGACCATTGGTTTCATAGTCTTGTGCGAAAGATTTTTCATAATATTCTGAATTCATAAAGACAAAATGAGCAATATACATTTCTGTAACATCAGCAACTTTAATCGTATGATTTTTCCCTTGTGAATCTTCAATTTCAAAAGAGTCACCAGGTTCTAGATCCAATAATTTAGCCAGTTTTTCAGAAATTATTGCCCCGTCAGAGCTCAACTTTAAGGCTTCTCGATTCTCCCGATGATTCAAGTTCAAATATTGGTTGAAAGCAAGCGATTTTTCTGGAACGATCAAATTGATTTCTTGTTCATCCGCTTTCTTTCCAGCAACTTTTGAAAGTTTATCGAAATGGATAGCCAAATGATGAGCAATGTCATCTTGATCTAATTTTTCCGATAATTTATGGTTTTCTTCATCAGTCAAGTAATCTTTTTGAGCGACAATCATGTCGTATTGGATTATTTCTTGGAATTGTCGATTACTAATCCCTGAGATAGAGTGTTGGACCGCTAGACCAGCAAAAAGCAAGGCCACACCCCCACTAACACCAAAGATTGTCATAAACATCCGTTTCTTATAACGAAAGATATTTCTTGCGGTAACCTTCTTGGTAAAGGAAAGCCGTTTCCAGATAAAAGGGATGCGTTCTAATAAGATTTTTTCCCCCTGAACGGGTGGTTTTGGTAATAACAATTGGGCTGGACTTTCTTTTAATTCTTGTCTAACGACTTTTAGTGCTGGTATGACCGCACTGATAAGTGCGAGGATTATGGCAATCAAGGTAACATCCCAATAGAAGTGAAGTTCTAAAGGTTGAATCTTATATGCATCTTTATATGCTGAATATACAATGATTGGTAATAAGGTATGTCCTAGGGCAATCCCTATTGTTGCTCCCAATAGACTCGCAACTAATCCATATACAACAAACTTCTTACTTACATCACGATCCGTATAGCCTATGGCTTTTAATATTCCAGCATTCATTCTTTCTTCATCGACGAACCTTGTCATCGTATTAAAAGTAACTAAAGCAGCCACAAAATAAAGAAAAATCGGAAAAATATTGGCCAAATCTTCAACTATTTCCTCGATATTCGTGTAAATTTTATAACCTTTGGCTCCGGGCGTTTCGCGTCGAGTTAAAATCGAATATTTAGATTCAGTCAAATTTGTTATAAACTCTTCCGCTTTGACAATATCTTTTTCAGCTGTTTTAATCGTTTCTTCGGCATCAGCTTTCTTTTCTTCAAATTTGTGGTGTTTGTCCTCATATTTTTTGGCATTATCTTGCCATTCAGCTTCTGCCAAATCATAACTAGCTTTTTTCTCATCATAAACAGCTTGCAAGGCTTCTGGATTGGCCTCTGCTTGGGCTTTTAATTGATTTAAAGTTGCTTTACTCTCGTCTAGTTGACGACGTCCTTGGTCTAATTGATCTTTTGCATCTTCTAATTCGATTTCCTTATTTTTAATTTTTTGACGACTATCAGCAATATCTTGTTGTCCTTCTGAAATCGCTTCTTGAGTATCGTCCCTTAATTCTTGATAACGTTCTGCAGAACGATGGTCAAATTGGTCCTCAAGCTCTTCTTTATGCTTATGTAGACGCTTGATATATGTCTGACTATAGGGATTCACTCCAACTAAGTTATCAAAGCTTAAACGAGCATTCATATAAACCGGAGAATCGAAAGTTATCGGTGCAACGACACCATAAGCCTTTAATTCACCTGAACCTGATTGAGAAGGACCCAAACTTACAGTCGACAAAATCTCCGTTGAATCAACGAAACCAACCACCTTAAATTTATGATTCTCCAAATTATAATGGTCAAGACTGTTAGGTAATTCTTTCACATCAATCCAAGAGTCCAAAGGATATTGATCCATCATATCTGAATAGAGCGCAATTTCATTCTTTTTGCTCGGCAGAATGCCCTCTACCAATCGATATTGGGAAAGACTTGGAGTTTTAGAAAAAATTCGTAAAGACTGATTGGTTCTTTTAATAACGACATCTTGTTGATAACCAAATTCGACTTGATTAATCCCAGCCACTTGCTGAATCAAATCTTTATCATCTTGGTTCAACCCATATTGACTCATTACAATGATATCGGCTAATTGATGTTGATCAAAATAATCTTGACCGGTTCGACGCATGTCAGGACCGGTAACTTTTAAACCCACTAAGGCGAAAGATCCTAAAGCTATTAAACAAATAATTGAAAAAAATCGTCCTTTAGAATGTCTAAAAGCCTTGCGGATATCCTTCCATAAGGTACTTTTCTTCATGATTCTCCCTCCTACCATTCAAGTTCTTCAATTAGTTTGGGCTGATCATTCAAAGAAATTTCAGACACACTAGCGTCATGCATATGGATGACTCGGTCTGCAATCGGCGCTATGGCACTATTGTGGGTAACAATCACAACCGTAGCTCCCTGTTTACGACTCATATCTTGAAGTATTTGTAATACTTGTTTCCCCGTATTATAATCCAAAGCACCTGTTGGCTCATCACACAAGAGAATCTTTGGTTTTTTGGCCACTGCTCGTGCAATTGATACACGTTGTTGCTCCCCACCAGAAAGTTGGGCAGGAAAATTATTAATTCGGTGCTCAAGGCCTACCTTTTTTAAGACTTCCACAGGGTCCTCAGCATCTTTTACGATTTCAGTAGCGAGCTCAACATTTTCTTTAGCAGTCAAATTAGCTACCAAGTTATAAAATTGAAATACAAATCCTACATCATTTCGCCGATATTCTGTTAATTGATGAGAACTATAATCAGAAATATCCTGATTATCAATAATGACTTGCCCCTTAGTATTACTGTCCATGCCACCAAGAATATTTAATACCGTTGATTTACCTGCACCAGAAGCGCCGAGAATCACAACCAGTTCGCCTTTTTCAATTTCAAAATTGACATCTCGGTTAGCCGTTATTTCAGTATCTCCTGTTTGATAAGTTTTATAACTATGTTTCATTTCTATATAACTCATATCTTCACTCCTTATGAATATTTACCCTAGATTCGGTAGAATTAAATAAAACACGCCTCAAATAAAATGAACAGCGTGTTGATTATTTAATGGTCATATTATAAAATGACCTCAGATAGGAATCAATAAGCAATAATCAACAAGTTGTTGATTTAGGAAGGATAAAACATGAGTCAACGACAAACAAAAACTAAAGAAAAAATCAAACAAGTCTTAATCAAACTCGTTAAAGAAAAGGGCTTAGCCAATGTTACCGTTAGCGACATCGCCCGCGAAGCTCAAATAAATCGCGGAACTTTCTATCTACACTACATTGACAAATTTGATTTAATTGAAAAACTAGAAACAGAAGCGATTAACGATTTATCTGCGATATTATTGGCCGAACCTGAAAAAGAAGCCCTTACTTCCCCCATCGAACTTTTCCCATATAGTCTAATCCTACAGACCATGTACTATATCAAAGATAACTATGCTTTTATTGCTACCATGACGCAACAAGGACACAACCAAGAATTTATGGAACAGTTCAAAAATATCTTGAAACAATTAATCCAACAAAAATTAGATCGCCACCATATCCAACTGGCTAATGTTTCAGGTCTTTCCGTGGAATATGCTGATGAAATCCTTTCCAGCAGTATCTTGGCCATCGTTACGCTTTGGGTTAGACGGGAGCTTAAAGAAACACCAGAAGAAATTGCCGAAATGATTGTCCAGACTAAACATTATGGACCTTATCAAATTATTCAAAAATATTAAACTGTACCCAATTCTTAGCTCTTGAAACAAAACAAACAAATTACCAAATTATAAAGAATGACATTTGGATTGAAGTATTTGACAGATAGGCTAATAATAGCGTATAATAAATTCTATCGTCATGCGGACATGGCGGAATGGCAGACGCGCTATCTTGAGGGGGTAGTGAGTGAATACTCGTGTGGGTTCAAATCCCATTGTCCGCATTATCAATTTTTGTTGTTTTTTTAAAGAAGTATAAACGTTGGTAATATAATGTTTTAAATGTAAAATGATATTGTTTGATATTAACTAAAATCAAATTTTACAAACAATTTTACATACAACTTTTATAAATTAATATGTCCTCAACAAAATTCAACAAAATATTATTTTTTAAGAGCCTGTAATTGGCTCTTTTTATTTTTAAATGAGATAAAAAATGTAACAGACACAAAATAAGAATCCTGTCACTCGCAAGAAGATGGAAATCCACGCAGCTTACAATCTCTTACGATTTGTCAATTAGAGATTGTCTAATGGATTTAGTTCGGAAAAGCAAGGCTTTGAAAAACGACCAACCCAGATATCTCTTTTTATTCTTCAAAAAAACATATAATCTTTAGTTCGAGTAATCTAAAAAGTTATTTTTTCTTAAGTCGGAAGCATGGGCATACGAGAACCCTAGGATCAGCATACTTTACCCACATCAATCCCTTGAAGCCTCCGGCTTTTAGGGATTGAGTCGAAAAGTAAGTCTGGAGCTTATGAAAATAAGCGGAAGACAGTGCCCAATTTTTTCTATTATTGATAGATACTAATCTCTCATAAATTTAGTAAAACAGAAAATTTTAAAGAGATTAAATGAGTTTTGATAATTTCATTAACAAAATACGAATCCTGACACTCGCAAGAAGATGGAAATCCACGCAGCTTACAATCTCTTACGACTTGTCGATTAGAGATTGTCTAGTGGATTTAGTTCGGAAAAGCAAGGCTTTGAAGAACGACCACGCCCAACACTCTCTTATTTTATTATTCAAAAAATATAAATTTTAGTTCGAGTAATTTATTAAGTTATTTTTTCTTAAGTCGGAAGCATGGGCATACGAGAACCCTAGGATTAGCATACTTTACCCACATCAATCCCTTGAAGCCTCTGGCTTTTAGGGATTGAGTCGAAAAGTAAGTCTGAAGCTTATGAAAATAAGCGGAAGACGGTGCCCAAGAGTTCGAGTAAGCCCATGCCATAGACTTAAACAAGAAAAAATTGTCTAATCCCATTAATTAGTCTTTCTAAAATTATAATCTTTCTCATTTTAATCACATTATTTGTTTGATTATCAGTTAAATATCATAGTTCCTTGAATGGATACTTATGCCTTTACAAGCTTATTCTCTTTTGTTAGAATTCGTACTATAAATTCTGAGAGTTTACAGATGTAATCTCTACTATTTTATTTAGGAGGATGGTTTGATGGCAATTATTTTATTTTTATTCGTTTTTCTTACCTTATTGTTTTTACTTTTCCGCATGAGTCGGACTCACGTAGCCTATGCCAAACGGGTCTTCACCGGCTTGGGCTTAGGGATTGTCCTGGGGGCAATCATTCAGTGGCTATACGGCGTTGAGAGTGATACCACCAATCAAATAATGGATTGGATTTCGATCGTCGGCTCCACCTATATCAAATTGTTACAAATGTTAGTCGTGCCTTTAATCTTTGTTTCCTTGGTTAAAGCCTTTACCCAAATGGAAGGCCATAGCCACCTAGGGAAAATCTCAGCCCATATTCTTACCGTTTTAATTGGGACTGTTTCTGTTGCAGCGACATTGGGAATTGCCTCAGTATTGCTATTTGGACTTAATGGCGCTGAATTCAGCCAAGGTGCTCAAGAATTGGCTCGCATTGAAAGCCTGCAAGAACGCAGTGCCATGGTTGCCGACCTCAGCCTACCTCAACAGATTATTGAATTCGTGCCAAGTAATATCTTCGAAGATTTAGCAGGTAGCCGACCAACCAGTACCATCGCGGTCGTTATCTTCTCAGCCTTAGTAGGAATTGCCTATCTAGGTGTCGCCCGAAAATATCCAGAAGATGCACGAACTTTCAAGGGTATTATTGATGCCCTACACCGCATTGTCATGCGCTTAGTATCACTTGTTTTACGCATGGCTCCTTACGGAATTCTGTCTCTGATGACCATGATGGTCGCTACTTCCAGCTTACAAGCCTTGTTGAACATGGGAACCGTCTTATTGGCTTCATATTTTGCTTTTGCCATTATGTTTATCATTCATGGACTCATCTTGGCAGTCAATGGTCTGTCACCGATGACTTACTTTAAGAAAGCTTGGAATGTCTTGAGCTTTGCCATTACCTCTCGCTCTAGTGCAGCGGCTCTGCCTTTGAATATTGCGACTCAAGAAGAGGCCTTTGGGGTCGACTCTACGACGGCGAATTTCTCAGCCACTCTGGGAATGTCCATTGGCCAAAATGGCTGTGCCGGAATTTATCCTGCCATGTTAGTAGCTATTATTGCTCCAACCGTTGGTCTTGATTTATCTAATCCGATGACCTGGTTAACCATTGTCGCAACTGTAGCGATTTCTTCATTTGGTGTCGCTGGTGTTGGTGGGGGAGCTACTTTCGCTGCCTTGATTGTCTTTGGAACCTTGGGCTTACCGATTGAAATTATTGGTCTAATGGTTTCTATCGAACCGGTGATTGATATGGGGCGGACAGCATTAAATGTTTCTGATTCTATCGTGGCAGGTCTAGTCACTTCTAAACGACTACACTCGATGAATACACAAGAATTTAATGATCCCGAACAACAATTAACAACTGAAATTGGTTAATTAATAGACTTATTGTTTAAAAAGCTATTCTAAACCTGCTTGAAAGTAATTTCTTGCGCTTTGGGATAGCTTTTATCTTGCTCAATTATTGATCCATTTCTACTTGGCTTAAATTTATTTTCGGCTATAATTAAATTATAATGATAATCTCTTAAGTCCGTTCGTCAATTTTGCTGTTTTTTGCTTCAACGATTCAGAAAGAATAATGAAATTAGAGGAGGATCTGTATGCTTAAGAAGTGTCAACCCTATCTGTTGTTTAGCTTAGCTATCTTTTTTATCTTTAACCTATTTTCCCCTCACGTTGTAGCCAAAGACTTAAGTTTTGAAGATTTTATCGGAACTTATACGCTAGAGGATAGTTTTATTAAGGAGCTTTCTGTCGAAGAAGACCAGGTCATACTTTATCTAGACGATATCGAGCAAGCTATTGGCAAAGATGACCCGCTAGAAGAAGTTTACCTGCAGATTAAGAATTTTGTGGCCAACGAACCTAGACAGGACTTAGCTGATCCCACTGAAAGTAATCAAGACTCGCGCTTAATCGCCAAAGCTTCTTATCAAGAAAATAAAGATACCGATCATGAAGTGAGTCACCAATTAGTCTTTGAAGATTTGATTCAATCGGCAATGGTTCAAGATAACCGCTTAGAATTAGCTTTAAATGATAAGTATCTCTTCCAACTTTCTAAGGACAAAGATGGTAACTTAGTTGATGACCAGCACCAAGTCACTTTCAACAAGCAATAACTTTATAGAGACACATGGAGCAATCACTTATCCAATAGAATTTAAATATTTAAACAAAAATAGACCGAATATTTACCTGCATCGGCAGAAATAAATCTGACGAATAGTAAATATCCGGTTTTTTTTATGATATATTGATTGACTGAACCCGAGAACTTATGTCTGGTTTCTATACCTTGCCTACACAGACAAAATTTAGCTTCAATCTTATCTAAACTTTATCAACCGCGTTTCAGACCGATACGCTGACTTTGTGGATCCAATGAGATCACTTCAACTTCAACAATATCGCCGACGGCGACCACTTCTGCAGGATGCTCGATAAACTTATCTGATAATTTGGAAATATGAATTAAGCCGTCTTGCTTGACGCCAATATCGACAAACGCTCCAAAATCAACCACATTGCGGACCACCCCTTGCAAGGTCATACCGACTGATAAATCTTCAAAACTTAAGACATCCTCGCGTAAGATCGGGGTAGCTTGACCATCACGAATATCCGCCGTTGGATGCATCAAGCCAGCCAAGATATCCTCGAGGGTTTCTTTACCAGTAGCCAAACCTTGACTCAATTCAGTAAGATTAAGCTGGCCGAGGGCCTGTGTGGCTTGTTCACTGCCCAGGTCAGCCAGATCAATACCGGCTAGGGCTAAGATTTTCCGGGCCAAGGGATAGGATTCAGGATGAATCGAGGTCTGATCTAAGGGATTGTCTCCACCTAAAACCCGGATGAAACCAATCGCTTGCTCAAAAGTCTTGGGACCGAGTCGTTTTACTGCTTTAATCTGGTCTCGCGACTGATAGCTACCGATACTATTGCGATAATCCACAATATTCTTGGCGGTCGTTGAACTCAAGCCTGAAACATGCTGTAGGAGTTGAACCGATGCCGTATTGATATCGACGCCAACTTGGTTTACCGTCATGTTGACCACGAAATCGAGTTGTTCGTTTAAGGCTTTTTGGGATACATCGTGTTGATATTGACCCACTCCCATTGATTTAGGGTCGATCTTAATTAATTCTGCCAAGGGATCTTGCAAACGACGGGCGATTGATACCGCTGATCGTTCTTCCACTTGGAAATCAGGAAATTCTTGGCGAGCAACCTCACTGGCCGAATAGACTGAAGCCCCCGCTTCACTCACCACAATAAAGCGAGCGGCTAGTTGATGTTCTTGGATGACTTGGGCCACGAACTGTTCAGATTCTCGACTGGCTGTTCCATTGCCAATCGCAATCACTTCAATTTGATATTCTTCGATAAGTTCAGCTAGTTTGTCAGCTGCGGCTTGTCTTTGAGCTTGGCTGGCCGGTTTATGCGGATAAATGACTGCTTTGGCTAAGACGTAACCTGTTTCATTAATCATCGCCAATTTACATCCCGTTCGATAAGCTGGGTCAAAGCCCATAATCCGTTTGCCCTTTAGGGGAGCTTGGAGTAACAAATGACGCAAGTTATAACCAAAAACTTCAATCGCTTGTTGGTCAGCTTCTTCTGTCATTTGGTTGCGGATCTCACGCTCTATCGCTGGTTGAATGAAACGCTTGTAGGCATCTTCGATGGCTACCAAGACACGGTCCTTCTTCGGCTTGGCCAAAGAATCAGCCACAAAGCGTTTAACCATATAATGAATCGCTGGTTCAGCATCCGCCTCCACCTTGACCGAGATGACGCCTTCTTTTTCAGCACGATTCATCGCCAATGTCCGATGGGCCTGAAGTTGGCTCAGCTTTTCCGTGAAATCATAGTACATTTCATAGACCTTTTGCGGGTCTGATTCTGCGTCTTTCAATTGACTTTGGACCACCGCATTATAATGATAATACTTGCGAATAAAATCGCGGAAATCAGCCCGATCAGACACAGCCTCAGCGATGATTTCATGGGCTCCCGCTAAGGCGGCTTGAACGTCTTCTATCTCTTCGGAAAGAAATTGCTCAGCCTTCTGCTCAATATTGCCAGTCTCTTCTGGGGCTTGTAACCAATCTGCTAATGGTTCTAGTCCCTGTTCCTTGGCAATCATGGCTTTGGTTCTCCGCTTTTGCTTATAAGGTCGGTAGAGATCTTCAACTTGTTGCAAAGTGTCAGCTTGTTGGATCGCTATTTGTAATTCTGGGGTGAGCTTGTCTTGCTCAGCAATCAAACGTTCAACATCCGCCTTTCGCTCAGCTAGGGCTAAGATTTGCTGTTGCTGTTGTTGGATTTCATATATTTGAACCTCATCTAAGGATCCCGTCCTTTCCTTACGGTAACGGGCAATAAAAGGGATCGTATTCCCCTCCGCTAACAATTCTAGCGTTGCTTGGATCTGCCGAGCTTTAATTTGGGTCGCCTGACCTATCTGTTGAATTAAATCGGCTTGAGTCATAATCTCTGACATAGAACAATTCCTCGCTTTCTATAACGAGCTAATTATAGCATAGGTTGATGGGACCAACAAAACCTGGGCTTTATACTTAGGCAATATAAAGTCATATAGCTTTCTTAATATAAAAAGCTGGGCTCCCTAATGAAACCCAGTTTTATAAAGATTGACTTCTACCGTTTTATACTTTTATATTGCACTTATATCCAACGTTTTTCCAAGTCAGTCCATTTTGTTTTGTTTTTTCCAAAGTGTCATCAGCTTAACATAGTGATAAATCACGCTATTTGCTAGCTGACTGCTTACCAATACATCACAACTTCGTAGCTGTCTTCAAAGTTCAAATCGCCAAAGAGATCTAACAAATCACGACCATAATCACCTAGATTATCCAAACAGTAGCGCGCATTAATAAAGGTAATCTGCAAATCGGGCAAATCTAAGAGGACATCCCATAAAGCATCTAAATTATGTCCCGTATAATCAGGCAACTGTAACATCTCAATCAAATATTCATAGGTCGCTTCTCGACTGGTCATCATTTGCCCATCAATAATATAGTCCATAGTTTCCTCCTAATATAATTGTTCAAAGGTCTGATAATGATCGGGGGTGTAATAAATCAACCCATCATTGGAATAAATCAAGCGTTCAGGCCCGCGATGGTCGGTATAACCTGATTGAAGGTCAGCCTCGTAATACTGTCGGCCTTGTGCTTTGGGAAGTTTGCCTTCACGATTACCGAAACGATTGCCACCTACCACAAATTCTTTGTCTTGAGGAGTCCAGCCACGGTTCTCCGCTTCCTGTTTACTAATATAATTGTCAGGTAAACGCTGGTACTGATGAATATAAGCGGCCACTTCTTCTTTACTATAATAATAGCCATCCTCTTGAATGTGGCTGGCTTGTTCGGTCACTCCTTGCGAAACTTCTTGAACCGGTGAATTCGTATTGGTAAAGAACCAGACCAAACCCGCTAGACAGATTAACAATAGACTGGTTAGTGTTTTTTTGCTTTCCATAGTTAATTCCTTTCATTTTTTATTATCATAACAGAAAGTCTGCATTAAAAATACCTTGCCGGTTAAAGCAAGGTAAATTATTTGTTGCTGGCAGAATCTTTCATTAAAGTCCTAAGTGGCCTTTGACTAAATCTTCAATGCTTTGCAAGCTTTCTTTCACATCAGCATCATTTAAGACAATATCTTCGATGACTGTATTCAATTCATTAAAGACCTCACCAGAACCTACATATGGAACTTGTGATTGTCCGTATTCTAATTCTTTGGTTGCTGCTTCAACATAAGGGTTTTCTTCCAAATATTTCTTCCAAATTTCAGAATCTGTACCCGATTTGGTAATTGGTAAATAGCCTGATTTGGTGGCCCAAGTAGCTGTATTATCGGCCTCTAAAAGATAAGCCATAAAAGCCACAGCACCAGCTTTCTCTTCATCAGTGGCTGATTCGAAGATCCCTAAATCATTCCCGGCAAATAAAGTTAAAGCTTCACCCTCACCGTAAACTGGGATTTCAGCCGTTTCTAAGGTCATTCCGGATTCCTCAACCCCTGGTAATACATAAGGGATTCCGGCAGAAGAACCGATATAAAGAACAGACTCACCTTGAGAGAATGGACCAGACATATAACCATCTTCACCAGCGGTCCGAGCATAGCCTTGATCAATTAAATCTTTTAAGAATTGCATAGGTTCCACGGCTTTATCTGAAGCGATATCGGTTGAAGATAAGTCTTCAGCGATCCAAGTAGCCCCATTTTGACGGGCCATGGTTTCTAGTTCCATGGAGAAGCCATTCTCTAAGCCCATGGCTGGTTTATCTACGCCAGCTTCTTTCAAGGCATCACCTAAAGCTTTGACTTCATCCCAGGTCTTAGGAACTTCAACGCCCGCTTTATCCAATAAGTCCTTATTGACGAACATCAAGCGAACTGATTTAGAGAATGGAATCGCATAAATTTGGTCATCCATCTTGACTCCGGTCATAAATCCTTCGTAAATATCATCCATTAAGGCTTGGCTAAAGCCATTTTCATCGGTAAGTAATTCATCGAGTGGAGTCAGAATTCCTTCACCAGCGTAATCGGTGATATTTGAAGGGGTTAATTGAGACATGGTTGGTAATTCATTGGATACCACAGCACCAAGAACTTTTTGATTTAAGGTATCATATTCACCTTGGTTTTGTTCGACCACTTCATATTGATCTTGAGACTCATTGAATTGTTTGACTAATTCAGTGATGGCTTCTTGATGCGGACCATTCATTGCATGCCAGAAAGTCACTTTCACTTTTTCTTGAGCGGATACAGACGTTAAGCTAAATAAGCTCGCCACCGCTAGGACAAAAACAGCTAGTAGATTGATAATTTTTTTCATGGAAAATTTTCCCTCCTGAGATTTTTCTGAAACTTTAACCTTTAATACCAGCGCGCGAAATTCCTTGGACAATATACTTCTGCAACAACAAATAGATGACTACCATGGGCACAATGACCAGGGTTGAAGCAGCCATTAACAATTCGAAGTTAGTGCCTGCTTCCGTGGTAAAGGCTTGCAGTCCCACGGGTAAAGTCCGTAAAGATTTATCATTCGTGACAATCAAGGGCCACATGAATGAATTCCAAGAACCAATCACTTTTAGAATCATTACCGCCATCAAGGTTGACTTAGACAAGGGCACCATGACTTCCCAGAGGAAGCGCCAGTCCGATGACCCATCAACTTTGGCTGCATAATAAAGAGCATCTGGGATCGATTCGAAGGATTGTTTCAGGGTGAAGACCGAGAATACTGAGGCTAGCCAAGGGATAATTAGCGCCCCATAAGTATTAATCAAATTCAATTTCGATAAAGTGACGAAATTAGGGATGGTCATTAACTCACCAGGAACCATCATCGTTGACAATAAGAGAATAAACAAGACATTCTTGCCCCAAAATTTCATCTTGGCAAAGGCAAAAGCCGCTAAAATACTGGTAAATAATTCGCCCACAGTGGTGATTGTAGTCACAAAGAGCGAATTCAAGAAATAACGGGCAAAAGGAGCCGTCTTTAATGCTTTGGCATAATTAGAGAATAGCCAAGACTTGGGCAACCAAGTTGGTGGGATTTGAGCCACTTCACCCGGAGATTTCAAGGAAGTTGCTAACATCCAATAAAAAGGGATCACCATCAAAATTCCACCCAAGGTCAGCAAGACATAGCGTAAAATTGTACTCAGCTGTTGTCTGCGATGCATGCTACTCCCCTCCCCGCTTAGCAAAATAACGATTACCATAGTATTGGATTAAAGTAATCGCTAGGACGATGGCAAATAATACAATTCCCGAAGCGGCAGCTACCCCGTATTTATTCTGGACATAGAATTTTTGGAAAAGATAATAAACTAAGGTAGTCGCAGAACCCGCTGGACCCGGCCGACCCGAGAATAAAGCGAAGACTTCATCAAAAACCTTGAATCCATTAATCACGCCCATGACGGATAGTAGGAATAACATTGGCCGTAACAAGGGCAGCGTAATGGTCCAGAAACGTTGCCAAGGCCCAGCTCCGTCAACTTTAGCCGCTTTGTAATAGCTGTCATCAATATTAGACAGGCCGACCAATAATAAGAGGATATTAAAGCCCAAGCCTTTCCAAATTGCCATCAAAATAACGGCAATCATGGCATAGTCAGGAGAATTGAGCCAATTGATCGCTGGTAGCCCCAGACTAGTCAAGACATAATTTATTAAACCAAAGCGTGAGTGATACAACCAAGACCAAACCACAGAAATAGCCACGGTCGAAGTGACAAAGGGAATGAAATAAAGTGAACGAAAGAAACTCTGTAATCTTTTGATACTATAGAGCAAATTGGCAATCAAAAGCGAAATCACTAACGAAGCAGGAACAACACCTAGAACATAGAGCGCCGAATTCTTCAAAGCCTGGTAGAATTTCCGATCTTTCAATAGAATCTGATAATTCTTAAAGCCATAAGCGCTGAATTCACCAGTGAAGATTTTAAAATTCTCTTGCAGACTCATCTCAGCCGATTTAAAAATTGGATAAATCGTAAAGATGCCGACTAAAATTAACATCGGTAGAATGTAGAGGCCAGCTCGCCATGTCGACTTCCAACTAGCTTTCTGGTTCATGGTTAGCCTCCTCAATCCGTCGGCCTTGTTTATCAAAACGCAAGAGATTCTGATCCGCTACCTTGAAGAATAGTTCTTGGCCCACTTCGACGGGCGTCGAGGATGTTTGAGACCATACGAAATCCTCACCAGGACCTTGTAAATAGATTGTCACATCTTTACCGACCTGCTCAATCCGACTTACCTGGCCTTTCAGTAAAGCTTCATCTGCAGAAGTCATGATTAAATGCTCAGGCCGTACCCCTAGATATTGCCAAGCATCCTTATCTAAGATTTTATGTTTTAATAAGTTAGGACTCTGAGGTTGGAAGATATTAATCACCGGCGACCCAATAAATTTTGCCACAAAAAGATTTTCCGGCTGGGCATACAAGCTGACGGGGTCAGACATTTGTTGGATTTCACCCTGATTAAGAATCATGACGTTATCTGCTATCGACAAGGCTTCTTCTTGATCATGGGTTACAAAGATGGTCGTGATCCCAGTTTCTTGTTGAATCCGCCGAATCTCACGGCGCATCTCAATTCTTAGCCGGGCATCTAAGTTGGACAAGGGTTCGTCCATCAATAAGACAGAGGGTTCTTTGACTAAGGCACGACTAATGGCCACCCGTTGCTGTTGACCCCCTGATAATTGACTAGGAAATTTATCTAATTGGTCAGCAATTTGTGTGAGTTCTGCCATTTTCATCGCGCGTTGGACTCGGTCAGCCTTAGGAACTTTAGCAATCTTTAAGGGATACATAATATTATCCAAAACGGTCATATGAGGATAAAGGGCATAATTCTGGAAGACTAGGCCAATATTCCGTTTAACCGGGTCTAAATCCGTCACATCCCGATCATCAAAGAAAATCCGACCCGAACTGACTTCTAATAAACCTGAAATCAAATAGAGCGTCGTCGACTTGCCACTCCCACTCGGACCCAAGAATGAGGTCAGTGCCCGGTCAGGAAGATTAAAAGAAATATGATTTAATACCGTTTTATCTCCAAAACGTAAAGAGACATCGTCAAAGCGGACTTGCACGTTCTCACCTCATCATAAGATAGTTACAACTTAAATATAGCAAATAATCAGCCATTGTAATGTAAAGATTATGTAAAGGTTGATGATGCCCTGGTATTAAGCCTTGCTATCATAAGCTTTTACCAACCATTATTAAATTAACTAATCATTATATAAGCAATGGGGAAAGAATAGTCAGAAAATAAAAAAGTCCTACCTAGCTAAAAGGCTCATCAAATTATGATTGAGATCTTAGCAAGTAGGACTGAAAAATATTGAATGAAAATTTGTCCAGTAACTGAGTACTCAGGATTATTAGACAAATGGTTTTCAAGAGGAACAGAAATCGGTTGAACGCCGTTTTTAAAAGCGAGGATCGCATAAAACAGAGTCGAGTAGTTTAAATATTTGAATTAGCCAAAAATCACTATCCCCCGAAACCATCTCACGCTATCGGCGAAAGTTACTCGTCCAGACTTAGAGGATCTTTGGCTAAGGAATAGTGTTCCACGAAATCCATATGACGATAATTGTGATTAATGGCTTGCCAATCACTGGCAGTGTAATTTTCCAAGGCTTGGTGGATTAATTTTGCAATATCTATCTCAGACAGGGATAAGACTTTGTCTTTACTAAACCAATGATAATTGCCGCCACCAACTGATCGGTATTGGGTCACAGCGACCGTATAAACTTGATCCATCACTAAGGCTTGGCCAGTAGCTTCATCGGTCATTTCTAGCACGCGTTGGCCGACTGGCTGTTTTAAATCGACTAAACAATGGAAACCTGAATAAAGGTCATAGTTGTAATGTTGAGGTTTTGGCTCTAATTTACGAGGGTTAACCCGCAACTCTCCTCGCGAATTAAAAGAGAAATATTTCAAATTAAATTCCATAATCTCTTTTAACTCTTGACCAGTCAAAGCCACCTTAGCTATCAAGTTATAGAAAGGATAGGATAGGAGCAACTTCTCATTGGTAATGGGACCGACAAAATCAGCGAAACTATCATTAACGATCGCAATGCCAGAAAATTGTGCCCCCGTCTCTTTTAACTGCAATTGATTTAAGAGTTCAGCATAGGGATGGCCGTACAAACGTGCAGCAAAGGCATCTTGAGTTGGCGATTGAATATCGGCGCTACCAATCACATGGTGAAGCCATTGACGTCCTTGCTGATAATCTGGATTCAAGACAGTCATCAGATTGCTATCATCTTCCTTAGCTTTGCTAATCGGAATGAGTTGAGCCGACTTATCAATTATTCGATGGTGATCAATGGTCAAATCAATTCGGCCGATAAATTCGCCACCAAATCCAGGCTGTACTACGGCAACTTGTCTGACGATCTCGGCAATCTCACGGTGTTGGTGACCCGTCAAGAGCACATCAATTCCCTGAATTTCTTCTAACATTCTGGCTCCTTGGTTTTCACCGGTTTGCGGTTCAATCGGTTGGAAATCAACCAAGTCCTTCTCAAATCCACCGTGATAAGCTAGAATCAGAACATCGACTTGGGGTCTAAGTTCAGTCACATATTTTTTAGCTGTTTCAAAGGCATCAGGGAAATCAAGACCTTGATAATTCTGAGCTAATTCCCAATGTTTAATATAGGAAGTTGTTAAGCCAATAATCCCGATCTTTTGGCCTTGAATTTCAATGATATCGTAGGGTTGACCATAAATAGGTTGACCCGAAATAGCGTCCACGGTATTGGCTGCCAGAATCTTCGCCTTTAATTGTTGCAAAATGTGATCACGATATTGATTACCAAAGTTAAACTCATGATTGCCAATCAATTGATAATCGTAATTCAAATAGTTCATGACCCGGGCAAACATATCCCCATTTTCTTCAATTTGAGCATAATAGGTGGCTAAGCCAGAACCCTGAATAAAATCACCTAAATCTATGGTTAAATAAGGATGATCACATTCAGCTTGTAATTTTTTTAAGCATACGGCTGTATCTTTGAGCGATAAATTATCGGCGTCTGGCCGTTCAATCCATTGTCCGTGGGTATCACTAGTAACAAAGAGGGTTAATTCCAAAGTCATGCCATTCCTTCCTTCTGTAGGTCAATCATCGACTTGATTTCTTCTATAGTATACCACTGATGCTTGACCGGCAAGCAAGTCGCTAGGCCATGTTGGTTTAAAGCCTGACCAAATTCCAACGGATTGAAGCTATGCCAAGGCAAGACTCCCTTGGCTTGAATCAGATACGCCAGGTTGAGTAAATCACGCTGTTCAGCATGACCAGAGACATCCGCTTGATAGAACGTCCAACCGCGTTCCACGATCCCGCGGACAAACGCCTCATAACCAGGCATAAATAAACCTAAAGGCTCGCCATTCGAATGTAAATAGCTACCTCGAGGCAATTGATCAATAATTTCCAGGAAATCTTGATCCACTTGGATAAGATAGGACCCTGGATCAGAATGAATAGCGTCTAAATTGGCTTGTTTGATAGATTTGACCGTTAAATCTGCCGGTAGGAAGGCCTTAATAAAATGATAGAAAGCTTCTTGAACTAGGACCTGCCGCCCACATTGCTGACAAAGTTCGACAAGCTGGATGAAACGCTCTACATTTTGCGGATAACCATTAAAGGTAAACAGCTGATCAGGTTGCTGAATCAATAAGTTTTCTATCTTCTGTAAGAGGCCTAACTCGCTAGGTGCTTGAAGCGGAGTCATTAATTCAGCCAAAGCCAAAGCGACGGGTGTTTGCCGATCGGCAAATTCAGAGAAAGAGGTCCCTTCCAGAAGAAGCAAATCAACCTGCTTCTGCCGAGCCTCTAAAGCCCAAGTCCAAACCCGCTCGGGGTGAAAACCGGTTAGACGCAAATCTCCTGAATGAATCAATTGTCCATCCGGACACTCAATAAAGATCACTGAAGCACCCAAAGTATCATGGTCACTCTGTCGATAACGGATTTTAAAGGGTCCAAATTCTAAGGGAACCTCTGCTTCCACCGGTCTTAACTCAAGCTGATAATCTGATAAAAAGCCATGATTGACTAACTGTTGATAAAGCGGCAGCGCCTCCACTGAAGCATAGATCGGCAGCTCTGAACTTACATGCTTCAGAGAACCTAGATGGTCAATGTGCAGATGACTGAGACAAATAATGGTCTCTTTTTGCCGGGATTGATAAGATTGAATTTGAGTCTTTCCCACTTGTTCTTGTGGATAGATTCCATCAACCTTGGGTAACAAGCCGATTTCGATTAATTCGGCGGTCTTAGATAAATCAAGTAAATCTTTAGCCTGAGCACCCACCTGAGCCCCAAAATCAGTAATCACACGATAATCCCCATGTTCAATAAGAATAATATTCCCGCCAATTGTATCTAAGCCAGCCAAAAATTGAATCCGTGTCGCAGTCATTCAGCCACTCCCTTTCCTTTACCCATTGTACGATAGGAGAAAGAAATTTAATAGGAGAAATGAGATAAAGCAAAAAAGAACCCATGATTTATACCTAAAAAGGCTACAACACCTTTGTCAATTCGCCAATAATTTAACAAAAATTAACGAATAATAATGATAAAAATACCTCTAAGCATAAATAATGGATTCTTGTTTTTCAATTTCTAAAGACAAATAATCACTGAAGTTTTACCTATTTACTTGATTCTACTGTTGGATCAAAACTTTCTTGCAAATAAAACTTATGGTTTTCATACTTATAATGTAAAATGCAACAATTCGTAAACTCTGGTCGAATATCTCCTTGCCGACGCCAATTTAAATAAAAAGCATACATAGCGCCGCCATGCGATACGACTAATTGATTACCCTCAGCCTGCTCCATAATTTCTGTGAGTGCCTGAGTCATTCTATCCATAACCTCATGGACATCTTCTCCCCCATAAGGCACAAAATTGTCCCCATGAGAAACTTGCCCAGGTTTATGAGGGGGCTCCAAATAGGCTGGACCGCCTTCAAAGCGACCAAAATTCCACTCTTTTAATAACTTACTACGATTATAGGGACCTTGATAAACTAAATTCAGAGTATCTTCAGCTCGTTCAGAGGTTGAACAATGAGCCTGAGAAAACTCGACCCCTAATTCTTTCAGAAATTTTCCTGCCTGTTCTGCCTGGGCAATTCCCAGTGGGGTCAGCGGTGAATCACAAAAACCTTGGGTCCGACCTAATTGATTAAACAGAGTTTGACCATGGCGCATCAAATATAAATCACTCATAATTTACTCTCTCCCTCAATTAAACCCAAATGAACGAATCCATGATAGAGTCCATCTTGTTGAACATCCTTGGCGACATAATCCGCCATACTTTTGATTTCTGTTCCACCAGACCCCATGGCCACGCCTGTACCACAATACTCCAACATTGGAATATCTATCTTGGCATCGCCAAATGCAATCGAATCTTCACGCTTTATCCCGATATGTTGTAAGATAATATCAATTGCCTTGCCCTTATCTATATTCGCTACACCAATATCACCAAAGAGAGCTTGTTCGCCTGCTCCACCCCAAGTACCGACCTTAAGATGGGGGAAACGCTGACGAGCCTGCAGATAATCTTCATAAGCGTTCAGAATAAAAGAAACTTTATTAAGATCTGCGCGATACAATTCTCCATCATAGATCATCTCAGGAAAAACCTGTTCTACAGTCACGTGCTCAGCGTTGTCTTTCCCCTTATATGCAGAATACGCTTGAAGTGGCGCCCGCCCAGCTTCTTTGAAATTCTTTGAAGCAAATAATCCGTGATTTGATTCTAAAAAGAACTCTAGCTCCTGCTGATGTAACCAATCCACAATCTCTTTAGCATCAGTCTTAGAAAGAACTTGTTCAAATAAAACTTGATTATCTAGCTCCACATAGGATCCATTTCCGCCAATATAACCGTCGAAACCAATCGCCAAGATATCTTCATACATTTCGGCTTTAGAACGTCCGGTAACGGTAAACACTTTATGGCCATTTCTTCGCGCTTGTTGGATCGCTCTAATAGCAGACTCAGGAATATTCCCTTCATAATCAGTTAAAGTTCCATCCACATCAAGAAAAATCGCCTTCATCATCACATTAATCCTCCTCTAAACAAGCTCCATTCGTTTCAATCACCTGTTTGTACCAATTAAATGATTTCTTTCTATAACGTTTCAGACTACCAGAACCGTCATCATGCCGATCAACATAAATAAATCCGTAACGTTTAGACATCTGCGCAGTTGAAGCGGAAACTAAATCAATACAGCCCCAGCTAGTGTAGCCCATAATTTCTACCCCATCTTCAATCGCTTGGCCAACTTGATATAGGTGCTGATTTAAATAGTCGATGCGATAATCATCTTCTACCCACAGACCCTCTGGTCCTTCGACTAATTCATCCTTGGCACCCAAGCCATTCTCTACAATGAATAAGGGAAGTTGATAACGATCATAGAACTCATTCAAGACCAAACGTAAACCAACTGGGTCTATCTGCCAACCCCACTCAGAAGCTGATAAATAGGGATTCATTACTCCTCCCATGATGTTACCCTGACCACTGCCATACTCTTCTGGATTATGAGCCTGGGCCACCGACATATAATAAGAGAAAGAAATAAAATCAACCGTATGTTTGGCTAATAATTCTTGATCACCTGGAGCAAAATTAATATTTATACCATTTTCTTTAAAGAATCGCCGAATGTAATTAGGATATTTCCCTCGGACATGAATGTCGGAAAATAGGTAATTTTGATTCTCGAAATCTCTTACAGCGAGTTGGTCTAAAGGATGGGCGGTCATTGGATAAGCTGGCATGGCAATAACCATACAACCAATTTTAAAGTCTGGATTGATTTCGTGGCCAATCTTAGTTGCTAAAGCAGAAGCGACTAATTCATGATGGACCGCTTGATATAAATCTTGCTTGGATAAATCTTCCTTTGGCGTAGCAATGCCTCCTGACATAAAAGGAGCATGCAAGACTGAATTCACTTCATTAAAGGTAAGCCAATATTTTACCTTATCTTTATAGCGATTAAATATAGTTCGAACATAACGTTCATAAAAATCAATCATCTTGCGATTGGCCCAACCATTATATTCTCGAGCCAAATGCAGAGGCGTCTCATAATGAGAAATGGTCACTAAGGGTTCAATATCATATTTCGCCAATTCATCAAAAACTCGATCATAAAAAGCTAACCCCGCTTCATTAGGCTCAGCTTCATCACCCTGAGGGAATATTCTCGACCAGGCAATCGATAAGCGAAAAACTTTAAACCCCATCTCGGCAAAGAGGGCAATATCTTCTTGGTAACGATGATAGAAATCAATCGCTTCTAGTTTTAAATTGTCTGGTGTTGGCTCTTCTGTAACTGGCCCAAAACCACCCTGAGGAGTCACATCTTGAACAGATAAGCCTTTGCCATCCTCTTTATAAGCCCCTTCGAGTTGATTAGCCGCTGTCGCTCCACCCCATAGAAAATCTTTTGGAAAAACAACCATAATGAACCTCCTTAAATATTAGTAAATAGTTTCAAAATATCGAGCCCCATTAAAGAGCTCGATAATCTGATTAAATACTTTCTTTCTCCCGATAGAAAAAGTACGTTAGAATAAATCCGCCAATCGTTGCGATAAAAATTGCCACTTTATAATGGATTAAGTTAGCTGTATTTTGTCCTGATGGATCAATAAATCCTGGAATTGAGAAAATACCTAAGCCAGGCATTTGAAATGTCGTAACCTTAAAAATACCTAAATAAAGTCCTTGAAGTGCCGCAGCGACACAAGATAGATAAAATGGAAATTTAGCGGGTAGGGTAAAACCGTAAATAGAAGGTTCAGTAACCCCAAATAAAGCTGAGATAGTAGCTGGAACTCCTAATGTTTTTACTTTTTTATTTTTTGACTTCATCATCATAGCCAAAAGTGCTCCTACTTGACCAAAACTTACTGCTGAAATTACTGCAAAAATGACAGACTGACCTGTATTGGTCAATTCAATAATACCAATTGGTACAATACCCCAATGAAGCCCAAACATAACTAGAATTTGCCATAAACCACCTAAGATAAGACCAAATAATATCGGACTAACTTCATTCAACCAGGTAAATAACGCCCCAACTAAATTAGTTCCCCAAGTAGCGATTGGTCCTAAAATTAATAAAGCAACTGGGACTGTAATCACTAGAACTAAGAAAGGTGTCATAAAGCTTTTAACGTTATCGTGTAGCCGATCTTTGACAAAGTGTTCAATGATTGAAGCAAACCAAACCGCTAAAATCATCGGAATAACCGTTGAGTAATAGCCTGTTCCTAAAATTACTGGTATACCCAAAAATGTGGTAAATATTGGCGATTCAAAGACTGTCCCTGCGAACAAAGTATACAAAGGCTCTCCTGCAGTAACATCCAACAGAGTAGGATAGAGCATTGCGCCTGCTAAAGCAATTGCGGTGAAATGATTCATCTTAAATTTCTTAGCTGCCGTAATTGCAATCAACATAGGTAAGAATTGGAATAATCCATCGCCCGCAGCATTTAAAATAATATACAAACCATCAGAATGAGATACACCCAAAGCAGAAATAATAGCCACTAAGCCCTTTATCATCCCAGCAGCTGCCATGGTTCCTAGGAATGGTTGAAATATCCCAGACATTAAATCGATGAATTGATTGATCAGATTTCCCTTGGGGAGATTCTCTTCACTCTTGCTGGTCTCTTTTTCTTCATCGCCCAATGTGCTTACATTTAAAACCGCTTGATAGACATCGGGGACATGGTTACCAATAACTACTTGATACTGGCCAGACGCTTGGACAACAGATACGATTCCATCACGATTTTTTAAATATTCAGTATCCGCTTTACTTTCATCTTTTAAATGAAAGCGAAGTCTAGTCACACAATGACGTAAATCAATAACATTTTCTTCCCCACCGACATGTTGGATAATATCTCGCGCTAACTCATCATAATTCTTAGCCATAATCTTTCCTCTTTCTAAATTTATTAACTATATATTTTCTAAATTACTACCGTTTGTTGCGATAACTTGCTTATACCAGTCAAATGATTTCTTCTTGATTCTTTTGAATGTCCCCTTCCCTTCGTTATCACGGTCTACATATATATAACCGTATCTTTTCTTCATTTCGCCCGTTCCAGCAGACACTAAATCGATACAGCCCCATGAGGTATAACCGATCACTGGAATTCCATCTTCTTCAATGGATTTACCCATCTCTTCAATATGAGCCTTTAGGTAGGCAATGCGATAATCGTCTTCAATTCTGCCATTTTGATCAAGCTTATCAGCAGCTCCTAGACCATTCTCAACTACAAATAAAGGTTTTTGATAGCGATCATATAATTCATTCATCGTTATGCGGAAACCGAGCGGATCAATTTGCCAGCCCCATTCTGAACTCTTCAAGTATTCATTTTTTATCGAAGCAAAGATATTTCCTTCTGTTTGTTGATTTACCTTGGGATCAGCCGAAGCAACCCGAGATGAATAATAAGAGAAGGAAATGAAATCTACAGTATTTTCTTTTAATAATTCTTCATCTCCTTTTTCGAAAGGAATTTGAATGCCTTGCGCTGCTAATCTTCTCAAAGCATAATTTGGATAAACTCCGCGAGATTGAACATCTATAAAGAAATAATTCTCCTGATCCATGATTTGCGCTAGACGCACATCTGCAGGATTATGGGTGTGGGGATAATATTGACCAGCAGCAATCATACATCCTAATTTATTATTTGGATTAATTTGGTGAGCAATTTTCGTTGCTAGGGCAGAAGCTAATAGTTCATGATGAGCTGCTGTATATTTTATTTCTTCTTCATTTTCTCCTTCATTGAAGACAATACCTGCTCCCATAAAAGGCGCATGGAGAATCATATTAATTTCATTAAAAGTAATCCAATACGTGACTAGATCCTTATATCGAGTAAAAAGGGTAGTAACTAATCGCTCATAGAAGTCAATGAGTTTTCGGTTGCGCCATCCGCCATATTCATGAATCAAATGCATAGGCATATCAAAATGAGTAATGGTAACAATGGGTTCAATACCATATTTATGTAATTCTTCAAAGACCGATTGATAAAATGCAAGCCCATCTTCATTCGGTTCTAGTTCATCTCCCTTAGGAAAAATTCGAGACCAAGCAATTGACATTCGATAGGCTTTGAAACCCATCTCAGCAAAAAGAGCAATATCTTCTTTGTAACGATGGTAAAAATCGATCGCTTCTTTGGCTGGATAAAAATGATCTTCGTCGAAAGAAAAATGTTTCATATGTCCTGTAATAATAGGATATCTATCTGGACCCGTAGGAACTAAATCTACATTAGCCAACCCTCGACCTCCTTGGTCAAAAGCTCCCTCTAATTGATTAGCTGCAGTTGCTCCACCCCATAAAAAACCTTCTGGAAATTTAACCATTATTGCTTTCATCCTTTCTATTTTCTTTCATTACCGTAATGATCGTATCTTCTAAACAAACCTGACCTTTATCAGTCAGCAGTAAACACTCATAATAGTGACTATTCAAAACCACGATTGGTGTCGTTAATTGATACCCTTCCTTCAAAATTAAATCACGATCAAACGACATCAGCTTTTGTCCTAATTCAACAGCATCTCCTTGTCTTATAAATGTCTCGAATCCCCTTCCTTCCATTTTTACCGTGTCAATCCCAAGATGAATTAATAGTTCAACACCTTGTGATGATTTAATACCGATTGCATGATGAGTAGGAAAAAGGCTGGTTATCTGGCCATTAAAGGGTGCATAAACACAATTATCTTTAGGTATTATGGCTACCCCATTGCCTAAGGCTAAAGAAGCAAAAGCTCTATCTTCAATGCTCCGGAGATCTCGAATTTCACCAGTGAAAGGGGCATGAATCGTTTCAATCACTTCGCCTTCTTGAATAAGATTCGTTTGATTAGTATTGACATTGTTTAGGGACAATTCACTCTCCTTCTGCTTGTTAACAATAAATTGGTCATGACTTTTCCTTAAAATAAGGGGTAGGAAAATGGTAAGAACTATCAAACATAATGACAAAAAATAACTCAAGGCATCTATGTTTTCTCCATTCCCTAAAATTGAGAAAAAGCTGATTCCTCCGCTATTCAAATGATTTGACTTGAGTTTAAAAATCCAAACAAACCAACCTTGAAAAGCCCCCATTAGGAAAGAAATTATTAATAGGTGAAGTTTTGAAATAATAAAAGCAAAAAACGCTGGCTGACCAATGCCAAACAAAGCTAAGATTGCTGAAATAATCCCATATTTACTTGTCTGTTGGTTAGCTCTATATAACATGAGACTAAAGATAACTCCGACGAGTGCAAAACTCGCGAAAGATGTGATTGACAAAATTGATGAGTATCCCAAGGAATTTAGCTCAAAAGCAATTTGCTGATTTACCCAGGAAGTTAACCCAAAAATGGACAAAAATTGCCAGAAACCTCCTAAAAATATCGAAAACCACATAGGACTATGGGTATATAACCAGGATAGAGAAAAATCGATCAAATGATTCAACCAAGCTAACAAGGGACCAAAAATGAATAAAGAACAAGGCACCATAATCAAAATAGTCATAAAGGGAGTCATAAATCCTCGAACATTGGTTGAAAATTGCTTCTTAAAATACTTTTCCAATTTACTAGCACCTATAATCGTAATCATAATTGGGATTATCGTCCCATAATATCCCTGGGATAAAAAGATCGGTAAATTAAATAACTTAAACGATGGTATCAGATTAAATAGAGTGCCTGAAAGAATTTCTTTGCCTGCTGAAGTGTTAATCATTTCAAGAAATGATGGATATAAAAGAGAAGAGGTAATCGCAAGTGCCGTGAAGAGGTTCATTTTTATTTCTTTAGCCACTGAAATTGCAACAAACACAGGCAGAAACTGAAAAAAACCATCGCCAATTGCATTTAAGAAAATCATTAATCCATCATTCAGTAAATAGCCTAAACTTAACAATATATTAAAGATTACTTTTATCATTCCCGCCGCAATCATTGGGCCTAATAAAGGATTAAAGATTGAAGAAATAAAATTTAACACCCTATCTAAACCATTTCCTGTAAATGAATCGATAATCTTAGCAGATGTTGAACCTTCTATCAGGGTCATTATTTGCTCATATACTTCAGGAACGTGGTTGCCAATCACCAATTGGTACTGCCCTGAAGCTTGTATCACTGTCAGTATTTCTGGATTATTTTTAAAATACTCTGTATCAGCTAAGTTGACATCTTTAAGATGAAAGCGCAGACGCGTAATACAATGGCGCAATTCTTCTATATTTTCTTTACCACCGATATGATTTAAGATGTCATCGGCTAAATCTCGATATGGCTCAGTCATCAAATCCCCCTTTCAAAAATAAAAACCTAAATAGACATAAACTCCTTATCTGCTTAGGAATTTAAATCTATTTAGGTTTTGCCTGCAAAATCAGTAACAATCCTGAGAAATTATTCAATTATTTACTAGCCTTTGAATATGAATCGTTAAGTAAGCTATCTCATCCAGAGAAACATCGTATTGATAGGTATTTTCGACATAAACCTGGATGCGTTGTGCACATGCCAGAGAATCGGGATAAGATGCTTTAACTTGATTAAATAGAAAAATATCGTCATCATTAACCTTTTGCTTATTAATCACCCTCTGAGCAAAATACTGTAAATGAGTCACAAATCGATGATAAGAAATGCTTTCCTCATCATAAGAAATCGCAAAATGAATCTTAACAATATTCAGTATATCTTGCACAAAATTAACCATTTTAATGGTCTCTTCCATCAATCCTGATTCCTTTTGGGCATTAATGAGATGGAGTGCGATAGAAGCAGCTTCATCGTTTGGTAAATCAATCCCCATTCTTTTTCGTATCAATATTAGCGCCTCTTTACCAACTTCATATTCTTTGGCATAGAGTTTTTGAACTTCCCAGGACAATGGATTCTTTATGTTCAAATCATTTTGTATTCTTTCGAAGGCGAAATGCAAATGATCAGCAAGAGTTATATAAAGATTGGACTGAAATTTTTTTCCCAATCTATCTTCAGCCAGAGAAATAATATCAATCACTAACTCAGATTCTTGACTGCTCAAATCTTGATAAAGGTTAATAAATGTCTCAGCATCTTCCTGTAAGACAAAGGTCTTTTCAATTTTTGAGGTGTCGATTTGGTCTCCTGTTTTCTTTTGGAAACCCAGGCCCTTTCCAATCAAAATGATTTCCTGAGAAATTTCATCTCTAGATTGGACTACGTTATTGTTATATACTTTTTCAATACGCAAGCTAGCACCTCCATATAAAGAAAAACCTAAATAGAATCAGACATACTCGTCCAAAGCTATTTAGGTTTTGCCTGCCGAACAGTCACAATCCGTATAAATAATTTATCATTAAAAAAATAAAAATGCAAGCATTTTCAAAAAACTATTTAAAAAAACAACGCAGCTTTCGCTGCGTTGTTTCCTAAATTCAAATTCAATGATTAATACCAGCCATTGGCTTGCCAGTAATTATAGGCTCCTGAGATGGATCCGTATGAACCTACCATGTAGTCATACATCCATGCTAATTGAGTATATGGGTTGGTTGCCCAGTCGCTTCCGTGACTAGCCATTTTATTACCTGGTAGGGCTTGCGGTAGACCATAAGCTCCTGATGATGGATTAGAAATAGTTGGATTAAAGCCTGATTCATGGTTAATGATGAAGGCCCATTGTTCTTTCTCACTGGCAGAGATACCATAATTTTGGCAGATCAACTCGAAAGCTGAATAGGCATCCATGCCTGCAGTTGGGGCTACTTGTTCTGAGGTCGTTTCAGTTTCTTCCACGGGAGCTTCGGTAACAACTTCAGTTTCTACTGGCGCTTCGGTCACTGGTTCTGTCTCTACAGTTGTTTCTTCTGGGCTTAATTCAGTCTCAACTGGTGTCTCGGTAGTGGTTTCGACTGATTCAATAGCAGTTTCGCTGCTAGCTTCCGTAGTGGCCTCACTCAGACTAGTTTCTTCCGTCCAGTCAGACTCAATTGCCGTCGTTTCGACTTCGGCATCTTCGGTCGTGGTTGTTTCTTCAGCGACCCATTCTTCAACCGCAGAGGGTTCTAACCATTGTTCAGTTGCTTCAGTTGATTCAGTCCAAGAATCTTCGCTTGCTGTTTCAAAATCAGCTACTGCTGGCATCTCTTCTGAGGCAATTTCTTGAGCCTCTGCCACATTTTCAACAGGTGCTCCATTAATGGACGAATACATTTCATCATTGACGGTCAAGGTATGGTTTACACGGTCAAATGAGATGGTTGATCCAGCGATAATTAAGTCGGGATTTTCAATTTGATTCAAAGCCGCTAATTCGAGCACACCCATGTCTAAGCTGCTAGCAATTGAAGTTAGGGTATCACCCCATTGAACGACGTAATCCACTTGATTTTCTTTTGATTGACGGACTGAAGCCATCACTTCTTCTAAGGACCGAGCTACCCAAGAGAATTGAGACAATGAATCATTGGCTTGGGCGACAGCGTGTCCGGATAAGGCCATTGACAAGGTCAAGGCAGTCAAAGTTAGTTTCTTTTTCATATTATGTAAAACTCCTTATAATAAGATCCCTCACGACCCAAAAAGAGGTCGAAAAAGAGGGTTATTTCTAACTACAAGGGACATCGTACCTGAAAAATCGGCCCGAGACAATCAAATCCGATGATTCGTTATCCATTCTTAAATTAACAGCGCGCTCTGTTATCTAAGCTACATCTCTGTAATCCAATCGTAACTTTTGTAATTTTGAGCTTTTTGCTAAATTTTCTCTCAATTAAACCTAACCTAAGCCCATCAACTCGCCATCATGATTCTATAAAACAATCTATTTAACTAGCCAGCTATACTTATTATATTATTTGTAATTTTAATATATCGTGGTAAAATATGAAATAAGTCCAATAAAAGAGAAGGAGGCATAAAATGAAAAGTATCGATGTCGAGGCTGCCGAAGTTCTTGAAAAAGTGAGTGTCATCAAAGTCTTAGCTCATCCAATCAGATATTCTATTGCCCTCGCTTTGTATCATAATGGAACCCTGAATGTCGGGGCGATTCAAGATGTCTTGTCTCTTCCACAGTCCACTGTCTCTCAGCACATCAGTAAATTGAGAGAAGCAAGAGTAGTGACTGCGTCACGCGAAGGCACAAAGATCTTCTATGAGTTATCTAACCCCATCGCTCGCTCCCTCATCACTAATCTCTAATGCCTATAATTTTGCCCAATAAAAGACGGTCGCAGGAGACATCGATTCGCTTGATCTATCCTTGACCGTCACCAAAATAAAATCCCCGAACCAAAATAATTGGTTCGGGGATTTTGTCTGTTTAGCCTTAAATTCTTAATCAGCCTTACTAATCAGCTTGAGTCGTCTCATCAACGCTAATCCATAATTTAGAACGAATGTCATTAAATGCGTCGTGTACACGAACGGAGAGTTGAGCCACTTGTTCTCCAATAATATCATAGTTACCCGGTTCAGCAGTATAAACAGCCAAGGAGTACTCGCCATAAGGCGTGACGAAAGTAGCCACATCATTCTGTTCAGTGCCACCTAGCCCTGACTTGTTCCATGACCGCGTGTCACCCCAAATGTAAGTCCGCAAGAAGGTATGGGTATTCATGGTAAACTTGTTAATCAACATTTCATCCCAGGGTTCTCCATTAACTTGATTGTTAGCCAAATAAGCGAAGAAGCGCGCCGCATCGGCGGGTGAAGTAGTAAACCAGGTACTATCCCCCCCATAATATTTCCCTTGGATATAGGTATCGTAAAGTCCCATCTGATGAATATGCGGATTAATGACTGGACCGCCACCAACCGTATCAATAATCAGATTCGCTGCCGTATTGTCCGAATAGATTGAAACTAAGTCAACGAGTTCATCAATGGTGAATTGTGAGCCATTAGCATAACCTTGGATAATCCCAGCTCCAGGCACTTTATCTTCATCATAGAGCGTTACCACGGATTCTGGGGATAGCTGTCCTGTTTTATACTGATGATAAAGCTCACCCAAGACATAAATCTTCTGGGTCGAAGCTGGGAAGAAAATCTGATTATTATAGGAAGTCTGGGCCATCGTTTCATTATTTATGAAGGAAGCACCGACGCGGGCATTAATCCCATCGACCTCTTCTTGCAAAATTTGATCAATCGTATCTAATAATTCGCGCTCACTATAATAGGTCAGGACATAATCTTGATAAGTCGTGTCTTTCTTAATCCAGCCCAAATCTTCATAACCGATATTGACATGGAGCCACTCGCCGTTTAGGGTTTGAGCCTCTTCCACTACTTCCATCGGCATCTCAAAAAAGTTCTCCGTGGTGGTTAACAAGCCAGAACCTTTGCTTCCCGGCGGTGCCGTCATAATCAAAGCATCAGTATTTTTATAGAGAATACTATATTGAACTGGCTTAATAGCTGCATTGGCTGAATATTGTCCCTTAGGCGTTAGATAGATGGTCCGCCATTGAGGTCGGGGCATTAACTTTGCCAGACGTTCACGTTGACCATTCATTTGCTTCACTTGGGGAATATCAATCACTTGGGCGGTCGTTAGCCCCTGTTGATAATAACGCCAGCCCTCGAAGGGCAAGTCATGCCAGCCGGTATAAGGTTGACCAAATTGAAATAGATAGACCTTGCCCGCCGCCTGATACCAAGCGAATTGATTGATGCTCTCTTCTCTGATTAATTGATAGCGATTGGCCTTGGACTTGGGTGACAGCTTGGCAACATTGGGACTGTAGTAGAACCAAGGGACGACCTCAGGTTCTTCAACAAGCTCGGTCGTTGCTTCTTGATTCACCACTTCTGCGAGCAAGGGCTCATCAGTTCGATGCGAAACCCCTACATTCAAGTCGTTATCTTTTAGACTTTGAACCAAAATCCGATCCTCGGGATCCAAATTGAATTGTCGTAGAGGAGTATAGTGCGATAGCTTAGGCCCTTGCTTGGAAGCTAAGGGCTGGTCTAGCGAGAATTTCTCGGAAGAAGTCATATTAAAGATCCCAGCGACTACACTTACCATCAACCATACCACGACCATCAGCATTAAGATGGCGGCCAGCAGCCACCAAATTCGATTCTTTCTATGCTTAAGGGCTTGATCTTGAATTGAACCCCATATCTTCTTCACGGCCTAATCTCCTCATCTAAGTCATTAACGATTTTTAAACAAGCGAACTTTTGCATCGGGATTAATCTTAACCTTCATTTGTTTGACGAAATATTGAAACATTTCTTGCGAGAGTTCCATCTCAGGAATCATCTTTAAATATCTTTGATAAGGAATTTGTTCTCTTAACTCAATTTCATCGGCCTGGTTATGTAAGACATTCTGCATGATGAAGCTCTCATAAGTTTCTTCATTCAATTGCCGACCAGATTGGTCGAAGATATCTTGGGCAATCAATTTAAAGGTAAAATCTTCCAGAGCGTGTTCCGCAAGGATATCTCGCACATCCCCCTCAAATTCAAGTTTCAGTCGATCCCGAGCATACGCCTTTAACGTTCGACCTTTTGCTTGAGCATAAGCTTCGACTTGTTCAATATATTCATTAACATAGGCCTCTTTTTCTGCGCGGTCCATCACCGTATTGGCCGTTTGTCGGTAGAATTTCAAGATAAATGGTAAAACTTGTTCGAAATATTGATAGTTTTCTTGATTCTTCTGGTAAGTATCCATACCGTATTGTTTTAGCTGAGCCAAATTGTCGATGCCAGGTAAATTTAAAGCCGCCACTTTCTCATCAGTTAAGGCTGACCAGTCTTGACCCGTCATCTTGGCATATTGTTCTTCGGCATAATCCACTAAAGGCTGAGCCACGGCGTCCCAGGATGGAATTTCAATCGTTAGTAAATCCTCAGGTATTGGAATATTTTGATAATCAATATAATTGGTCACACTACTCTGCATCAGAACCCTCCTCGTCATCTCTTAATTTTAGCTAAGCCTTTCAGTAATCTCAAGTTTAAAATAAATTGGTTCTAAGCTAACTCTTTATAAAAATATAACCGATAAATTTAAGCTAGCTTAGAAGTTTCTTCAGCCATTATAGTCTCAGGATCATCCATTGGTCCATCGTATAATGACTGCCAACCATCTGAGCCAAAGGTTGGGTCAAGGATGTAAAGCCTATTTTCTGATAAAAGCTTAACGCATCAGTCAATTTTGAAGAGGATTCTAAGTAAAGTTGCTGGTATCCGGCTAAACGGGCTGCCTGACAAATATGGTCGAAGAGCTTACGACCCAATCCTTGATGCAAAGCCTCTTGTTTGAGATAGAGTTTCTGTAACTCGGCAACGGGAAAGCCCTCTTGAATCTGACCGTAACCGCCACAACCCAAAATTTGCTGACCCTCTGCTAACACGAAAAAGGCAGACCGCTCTTGCTGCTGATAATGCTCAAACAGATGGTCTAATTGTGGATCCGTGTAAGAAGTTCCCGGCAAATCCAAATGATAGTGTTCTAACGATTGACGAATTAGCTGGGCTAAAATTGCATTATCCTTTACTTCAATCGGTCGAATATTCACATCGAAATGCTGCAAGGCTAGTCCTTCTTTCTAAAAGGCTGTAAGGCTGGCTTACTGCGTTCTAAAGCAAAAGTCATTTCTCGACTTTCAGGATCAAATTTGGCCAAGCAGTAACTAGGGTCATGATAAAAGCTAAAATAAGCGCCATTCTGCAAGCCATAATTCACCCAGAGTTCCTTAGATTGAATCGTATCTTGCGGATAATCATCGACAGCCGGCACCCACAAAGGATTCAGATGCAAATGAGTCATCAAATGATCGGCCAAATGAAGCACCATTTCACCACCTTGACTCAACTTAATGATCGCATGACCAATACTATGGCCCTTAGCTTGAAACAATTCAATCGCATCGTTGACGCGATAATATCCACGCCAAAAGTCAACCTGATCAACAATCGGTTGCCAATTCTCCTGACGGTATGTTGCTCGTGTCCGTAGAGGTGGTTGTAGCAGTTCATCCCATTCAATTTCATTCACCAGAATTCGAGCCTTGGGATAGACCAACTCATACCCGGATTCAGAGCGGCTCGAACGGCGCGACGAGCCACCACAATGGTCATTATGTAGATGAGTCATTAGAATCAAATCAATATCTTCTGCTTGTAGGCCCAGTTGAGCGAGCGAAGCTAAGGTTCGATTCTCGCCAACGACCCCTTCATGGCGAATCGTCTTAGCATCCAATTTATCGAGCCCATACCCCGCATCAATCAAAATATTCTGACCTTGATACTGAATAAGAATCGGGTCACAGGTTTGCGAAACTTGATTATGCTGATTCACTTCGACCAAATTCCGCCAAACAACCTGTGGTACCGGACCAAACAACCGTCCAGCATCACACCAAAAAGAATTCCCCTCCAAAAAATGAAGCGTCATTCCCTGAAATTCAAAACTATCCACAAGCTATCCCCCCAATTAAAATTAATTATAAGCTTATAATAATAGGTAGACAAAGGATTTGTTTGAATAAACTAAATTATCTGCTTTACGAGAGCTTCATCCATCGATTACAATAAACTTACATTATTAAACACTGGAGGACGACAATGAAACAAAGTTATTTTGACGGATCCTTACTTTCTTTTATCGGCAATCGCCTATTGGCCCTTATTATCATTTGCTTTACTTTGGGTCTAGCTACCCCATGGGCAGTCATCATAATGACAAAATGGGAGATTGAACATACGGTGGTGAATGGGCAACGTTTATACTTTGATGGCACAGCCACACAACTATTCGGCCACTGGTTGAAATGGTGGTTTCTTACGATTATTACTTTCGGAATCTATAGCTTCTGGGTTGGCATTCGCATGCGCCAATGGAAGGCACAACATACCTATTTCAGATAGAACGAAAATGGAAAATACTCACGAGAAAACTTTTGCCCATAAATAGAATCAATAAATTTTGTCCCACTCATTACCTTTCATGCCTATAAAACTGATAACCTAATAAGCTAATCTTGATAGCGCTCTTAGCGATGTCCTATGATAGATAATATTTTATGGATAGAACAGGAGCGAATATTATGTCAGTAGCTAAAGACAAAAGAACAGGTAAATGGATGTGTCGTGTATCATATAAAGAAAATGAAAAATATAAACAAATCACTAGAAAAGGTTTTAGTACAAAGAAAGAAGCTCAAATCAAAGAAGCTCAACTAAAAATAAATCTCGAAAAAAGATTTTTAGTGAAACAGCAACTCAATAAAACTATAACCTTTGCAGATTATTTTGAAAATTGGGCTAGGAAATATAAAATCGGTCTCTATTCTGCCTCTACCGATGAAAAATATGAATATGATATTAAATTGGTTCATAAGTATTTTGGTAGAAAGAAAATAGCAGAGGTTACCAGAGATATGTATCAAGATTTTATTAATCAAAGAGGCAAAGGAAATGGGAAAGATATCGTAGAGAAAACCCATGGAAGATTAAAAGCCTGTATGCAAGATGCATTATACGAAGGACTTATCAATCGAGATCCCACCTATAAATCCGTTTTACGCTATGAAATAGCTGGAAATAACAAATTGAAATATTGGAATGAGAAAGAATTTCATAAAATCATATATTATCTCAAAAACAATATGACTCCAGCAAATTTAATCCTTTATATTGCCGCCCTCACCGGTCTAAGAATTGGCGAGATATATGGCCTATCATGGGATGATATTCAGCGGAATAAACTATCCGTAAATAGAAATTTCGATTACAAAAACAACGAGTTTACTCCGGGAAAAACAAAATCTTCAATCAGAACGATTTCAATTACCGAAAATTTATACAGCGAAATAATAAGATACAAAAATTCCAAACACAAATCTGATAATGAGCATCTTTTTATAGATAGGGGTAAGCCTTGCATCAGTTACAACGGACTTCGTAAACACCTGAAGAAGGTATGTAACATGCTGGCCATCGACTTCTTACCCATTCATTCCTTTAGACACTCACATTGCTCATATTTAATCTTCCAAGGAGTGAATATTCATTATATTTCTAAAAGACTTGGCCATACAACCGTCATCGAAACGCTAAAAACTTATTCACATATTTTTGATGAATTTGAACAACTTCAAAACAATAAAGTAATCGACGCACTGACTAATATCGAAGGTGCAAAATAAAGTGCAAAAAATTTAAGACAAACATCATCCAAGACAATATTTTTCCTAGACTCAAAAGCATTAAAAAAGACCAAACGTTGAGTAGAGTGACCCCAAATAGTTGGACCAGAGAGATGAACACTATTTTGTGTTTGTCTCTCTTTTGGTTTAATGATAAATTGTTAAGCCGCTTGCGCTTTTCTATATGCCACAGGACTTAGCCAATTCAATTTTTCTTTAATTCGTTCTTCGTTATAATACTGAATGTAATCTGTGATTGCAGTTTCTAATTCCTTGTAACTTCGATATATTTTCCCATAATACATCTCCTGTTTCATCACACTAAAGAAATTTTCGATCGGGGCATTATCATAACAATTCCCTTTACGCGACATACTTTGGAATACTTGATGTTCTACTAGTAACGCCTGATATTCCTTCATTTGATAAGCCCAGCCACGATCTGAGTGGAAGGTTCGTCGATAGGCGCATTCTTTCGATGCTTCTAAAGCTTCTTTCAACGCCTCAATCATCGTGATCCGATTCGGTTGAGAAGATACTTTAAAACTAATGATTTCTAGATTATACAGATCCATAAAAGGATCTAAATACATTTTCTTAACTTGAAGTTTACCAGAATGATCTTCTTCATAATATTTGAATTCGGTCGTATCCGTAGTAATCTTTTGTCTAGGGATGGACGTCTCAAATCTTCGATTCATCCGGTTAGGAGCAATCCGTCCTAGGACTCCCTTGTAACTATTGTATTTTCGATATTTACGTCCGAAGTTTTTAACCTGAATCTTTAATACTTGACAGAGACGTTGGACTTTCTTTTTATTAATGTGCCACCCTTGGTTAACAAGGGTCGCATGAATCCGACGATAGCCGTAATTCGGATGTTTCTTACGAATCAACAAGATGGCATCTTTGACTTTTTGGTCTGGATCTGATTTTTTCCAATGAGCTTGCCAATACATATAAGTGGATTTAGGAAAATCAATCGCCGCAAGAATCTCAGCTAAAGTAAATCTTTCTTGTTGTCGGAGCTTGTGGATGATTCTTGCTTTGTCTTCATTGCTTTCTGTTGCCGCAAGCTCCTTAGCATTTCCAAGTATTCATTTTTTATCGTTTGCATCTTTAATTCATACTCAAGTTCTTCAATTCGTTTATTTGCCCACTCTAGATCCGTTATCTTCAATGGAATAGAAGAAGTTCGTTTTTCTCTGCTCGTTCGTTCTTGCTTAGACATTGGTGGCCTCCCTGGTTTGCGAGAAAGACCTTCAATCCCGTGGTTATGATACTCTTGACGCCATCTAGGAATCAGTGAAGGATTATTCAATCCCAATTCATTCGCCACATCTTGATAGGATTTCTCACTGGCTTCATACAAAGTGATTGCTTTTAACTTAAAGTTTACACTGTATGTCTTATTTTTTCGAGAGCGCATTAACCCTTTTATTCCTAAAGTTTTATAAGCGTTCACCCAGGTTCTTAATTCTTGGGAGGATTTAATCTTATATTTCTTCGTCAACGTCTTCATCCCGATGGTTCCAGAAAGATATTCGGATACAATTTTCATTTTAAATTCTAAACTATATTTAGCCATACAAATACCCCCTAAAGTTGGATCATTCGGTCCAACTTTAGGGGGTCAGTACAGAGCTTGGTCTTTTTTTCAGCGCCTATTTAACGGAACAAGTACATCTTCAACGACAGATCTACCTGTAACAATCTTTCGCGATAATTTTTCAATCAATATGACCAAGTAGCAGATAACGTGTAACACCATAACCCCCGAAGCAGAAAAAGTCATCATTCAATCACAAAATGAATCAATAAAATATACTTACATAAAATAAGACGATAGAACCACTTCAATCACCTTTCATCGACTCAACAGTCTTTGACAAAGAGCCCTAAAAAAGAGCACCTCACTCATAAAAAGTGAAGTGCTCTAAAGCTTGATACAAAGCCAATACCGATGGTCGGGGTCGAACCGACACGCCCGTGAGGGCACAGGATTTTGAGTCCAGCGCGTCTGCCAATTCCGCCACATCGGCAAATTAATAAAGCAGAAGGCGGTAGTCGGATTTGAACCGACGAATCAAGGTTTTGCAGACCCATGCCTTACCACTTGGCTATACCGCCACATAAAAATATCAATGAAAAAACTGGGGTAGCTGGATTCGAACCAACGAATAACGGAGTCAAAGTCCGGTGCCTTACCGCTTGGCTATACCCCAATAATAATATTAAAAAGGGCGACTGATGGGAATCGAACCCACGAGTGTCGGTGCCACAAACCGATGCGTTAACCACTTCGCCACAATCGCCATAATGCACCAACAGGGATAGTAGGAATCGAACCCACATCAATGGTTTTGGAGACCATTGTTTTACCATTAAACTATATCCCTATTATACAGGGAAAGAAATGTAAATTCCCTACGATTCTTTAATATTAATGGAGGGGGGCAGATTCGAACTGCCGAACCCGAAGGAGCGGATTTACAGTCCGCCGCGTTTAGCCACTTCGCTACCCCTCCATGATGGCTTGGGACGGAATCGAACCGCCGACACCTTGAGCTTCAATCAAGTGCTCTACCAACTGAGCTACCAAGCCAATACGGTCCGGACGGGATTTGAACCCGCGATCTCCTGCGTGACAGGCAGGCATGTTAACCCCTACACCACCGGACCAATGAATGGAGGTTAACGGGATCGAACCGCTGACCCTCTGCTTGTAAGGCAGATGCTCTCCCAGCTGAGCTAAACCTCCAGGGAATATTAAATTCGTATAGTCCGTACGGGACTCGAACCCGTGTTACCGCCGTGAAAGGGCGGTGTCTTAACCACTTGACCAACGGACCAAAATAATAAGTAAGTGCCTCTGCTGAAGAATTCAAATAACTCTAACCTAAAGCACCATATATGACATAAAGACTGTTCATCTTTACGGAGAGTAAGGGATTCGAACCCTTGAGACGAAAGAATCGCCTACACGGTTTCCAACCGTGCTCCTTCAGCCAGCTCGGACAACTCTCCAAGCTTACTCCGCAAGCAGGGCTCGAACCTGCGACATCATGATTAACAGTCATGCGCTCTGCCAGCTGAGCTATTGCGGAATGAGAAAATTACCCTGCGCGGCAACGACCTACTCTCACAAGACCAAAGGTCCCACTACCATCGGCGCTAAGAAGCTTAACTGCTGTGTTCGAGATGGGAACAGGTGTGTCCTTCTTGCCCTCATCACCACACAGGTAATCTCTTCGCTGAGTGTCTAATCACTCAAAACTGAATATCAACCCTTCATCCAAATAATTCCCATCACTTCCCTCAAATCCGTGGTTAAGTCCTCGACCGATTAGTACTAGTCCGCTCCATACATCACTGTACGTCCACTCCTAGCCTATCTACCTGATCGTCTCTCAGGGGTCTTACGAATTGGGAAATCTCATCTTGAAGCTGGCTTCGCACTTAGATGCTTTCAGCGCTTATCCATCCCGCACATAGCTACCCAGCGATGCTCCTGGCGGAACAACTGGTACACCAGCGGTGCGTCCATCCCGGTCCTCTCGTACTAAGGATAGCTCTTCTCAAATTTCCAACGCCCGCGACGGATAGGGACCGAACTGTCTCACGACGTTCTGAACCCAGCTCGCGTACCGCTTTAATGGGCGAACAGCCCAACCCTTGGGACCGACTTCAGCCCCAGGATGCGATGAGCCGACATCGAGGTGCCAAACCTCCCCGTCGATGTGAACTCTTGGGGGAGATAAGCCTGTTATCCCCAGGGTAGCTTTTATCCGTTGAGCGATGGCCCTTCCATACGGTACCACCGGATCACTAAGCCCGACTTTCGTCCCTGCTCGACCTGTCTGTCTCGCAGTCAAGCTCCCTTCTGCCTTTGCACTCTGCGAATGATTTCCAACCATTCTGAGGGAACCTTTGGGCGCCTCCGTTACACTTTAGGAGGCGACCGCCCCAGTCAAACTGCCCACCTGACACTGTCTTCCGTTTCTTTAACGCGAGTTAGAGGGGTCATTCACCAAGGGTAGTATCCCACCAGCGCCTCCATGTAGACTAACGTCCACACTTCATTGGCTCCTACCTATCCTGTACATGGTCAACAAACACTCAATATCAAGCTACAGTAAAGCTCCATGGGGTCTTTCCGTCCTGTCGCGGGTAACCGGCATCTTCACCGGTACTATAATTTCACCGAGTCTCTCGTTGAGACAGTGCCCAAATCGTTACGCCTTTCGTGCGGGTCGGAACTTACCCGACAAGGAATTTCGCTACCTTAGGACCGTTATAGTTACGGCCGCCGTTTACTGGGGCTTCAATTCGCACCTTCGCTTGCGCTAAGCGCTCCTCTTAACCTTCCAGCACCGGGCAGGCGTCAGCCCCTATACATCACCTTACGGTTTAGCAGAGACCTGTGTTTTTGATAAACAGTCGCTTGGGCCTATTCACTGCGGCTGACGTCAGTCAGCACCCCTTCTCCCGAGGTTACGGGGTCATTTTGCCGAGTTCCTTAACGAGAGTTCTCTCGATCACCTGAGTGTGCTCCACTCGACTACCTGTGTCGGTTTGCGGTACGGGTTACCATTTATTCGCTAGAAGGTTTTCTCGACAGTGTGGCTAGTTCCCTTCGCTACTTCATTTCACTCCCGGTCACAACTCAATGTTACAATGAGAAGCCTTTTACTCCTCATCCACCTCGTTGCTTCGACATCCTCTTCCATCCGGATGCGGAACATTACCTCCTGTGTCACTCCATCACTCAATCACAAATGATAAGTACAGGAATCTCTACCTGTTGGCCATCGCTTACACCACTCGGCTTCAGCTTAGGTCCCGACTAACCCAGGGCGGACGAGCCTTCCCCTGGAAACCTGAGTCATTCGGTGGACGGGATTCTCACCCGTCTTGCGCTACTCATACCGGCATTCTCACTTCTATACGCTCCACGACTCCTTACGGTATCGCTTCGCCGCCTATAGAACGCTCTCCTACCACTCATCTTACGATGAATCCACAGCTTCGGTATACTGTTTAGCCCCGGTACATTTTCGGCGCAGGGTCACTCGACTAGTGAGCTATTACGCACTCTTTCAAGGATGGCTGCTTCTGAGCCAACCTCCTAGTTGTCTAGGCAACCCCACATCCTTTGCCACTTAACAGTAATTTAGGGACCTTAGCTGGTGGGCTGGGCTGTTTCCCTTTCGACTACGGATCTTAGCACTCGCAGTCTGACTCCCAAAGATACGTCTATGGCATTCGGAGTTTATCTGGATTCAGTAAGTCGATAGACCCCCTAGTCCAAACAGTGCTCTACCTCCACGACGCTTACTTTGAGGCTATACCTAAATATATTTCGGAGAGAACCAGCTATCTCCAAGTTCGATTGGAATTTCTCCGCTACCCACACGTCATCCGAACACTTTTCAACGTGTTTCGGTTCGGTCCTCCAGTGTGTTTCACCACACCTTCAACCTGCACATGGGTAGGTCACTTGGTTTCGGGTCGATAACACCTGACTGTCGCCCTCTTCAGACTCGCTTTCGCTACGGCTCCGTTTCTTCAACTTAACCTTGCCAACTATCATCACTCGCCGGTCCATTCTACAAAAGGTACGCCATCACCCCTTAACGGGCTCTGACTACTTGTAAGCACACGGTTTCAGGTTCTTTTCACTCCCCTCCCGGGGTGCTTTTCACCTTTCCCTCACGGTACTGGTTCACTATCGGTCACTAGGGAGTATTTAGCCTTACCAGATGGTCCTGGTCGCTTCCGACGGGATTCCTCGTGTCCCGCCGTACTCAGGATCCTCCCGGGGAGGTTACAGTTTCACCTACGGGGTTCTCACCCTCTTTGACTGACTTTCCCAAGTCATTCGGTTACTGCGTCCTCTCCCGTATGGGAGTCCTACTACCCCATGGTGCATGCACCATGGTTTGGGCTCTTCCCCGTTCGCTCGCCGCTACTTAGGGAATCGATGTTTCTTTCTCTTCCTGCAGGTACTTAGATGTTTCAGTTCTCTGCGTTTACCTCACTTGCGTGTCACAACCTTCAGTTGTGGGGTTCCCCCATTCGGAAATCTCCGGATCAAAGCTTACTTACAGCTCCCCGAAGCATATCGGTGTTCGTCCCGTCCTTCATCGGCTCCTAGTGCCAAGGCATTCACCGTGCGCCCTTGGTTACTTAACCACTCTTTCGCGCTCTTGGTTTGTTATACTTTCGTACAACTCGGTTTATTTCTCGGTTCATTATCTAGAAATTATTTGCCATAAATTATGCTCGCATCGAGACACAATCTATGGTGTGTTTGATATTCAGTTTTCAATGATCAAACAATTTTAAACAAGCCACCCCCCCCCCCCCCCCCCCCCCCCCCCCCCCCCCCCCCCCCCCCCCCCCCCCCCCCCCTCAGGGGCCCCCGCTACTACAGGCCCAAATAGTTGAGCGATTCTCTATACATTGTAGAGTGAAAGCTCACTCAAAACTAAACAAAGACAGCCACTTGTTTCCAAGCTCCTTAGAAAGGAGGTGATCCAGCCGCACCTTCCGATACGGCTACCTTGTTACGACTTCACCCCAATCATCTGTCCCACCTTCGACGGCTCCCTCCCTAAGGTTAGGCCACCGGCTTCGGGTGTTACAAACTCTCGTGGTGTGACGGGCGGTGTGTACAAGACCCGGGAACGTATTCACCGTGGCGTGCTGATCCACGATTACTAGCGATTCCGGCTTCATGTTCTCGAGTTGCAGAGAACAATCCGAACTGAGAATGGCTTTAAGAGATTCGCTTGCTCTCACGAGGTCGCTGCTCGTTGTACCATCCATTGTAGCACGTGTGTAGCCCAGGTCATAAGGGGCATGATGATTTGACGTCATCCCCACCTTCCTCCGGTTTGTCACCGGCAGTCTCATTAGAGTCCCCATCTCAATGCTGGTAACTAATGATAAGGGTTGCGCTCGTTGCGGGACTTAACCCAACATCTCACGACACGAGCTGACGACAACCATGCACCACCTGTCTCGCTGTCCCGAAGGATTTCGCTTATCTCTAAGCTATGCAGCGGATGTCAAGACCTGGTAAGGTTCTTCGCGTTGCTTCGAATTAAACCACATGCTCCACCGCTTGTGCGGGTCCCCGTCAATTCCTTTGAGTTTCAGCCTTGCGGCCGTACTCCCCAGGCGGAATGTTTATTGCGTTAACGCCAGCACTGAGGGGTGGAAGCCCCCCAACACTTAACATTCATCGTTTACAGCGTGGACTACCAGGGTATCTAATCCTGTTCGCTCCCCACGCTTTCGAGCCTCAGTGTCAGTGTCAGACCAGAAAGTCGCCTTCGCCACTGGTGTTCCTCCATATATCTACGCATTTCACCGCTACACATGGAATTCCACTTTCCTCTTCTGCACTCAAGTGACCCAGTTTCCAATGACCTTCCACGGTTGAGCCGTGGGCTTTCACATCAGACTTAAGCCACCACCTGCGCTCCCTTTACGCCCAATAAATCCGGACAACGCTTGCCACCTACGTATTACCGCGGCTGCTGGCACGTAGTTAGCCGTGGCTTTCTGGTTAGATACCGTCAAGTCCTGTACAGTTAATACAGGATGGTTCTTCTCTAACAACAGTGCTTTACGGACCGAAGTCCTTCTTCACACACGCGGCGTTGCTCCGTCAGACTTGCGTCCATTGCGGAAGATTCCCTACTGCTGCCTCCCGTAGGAGTTTGGGCCGTGTCTCAGTCCCAATGTGGCCGATTACCCTCTCAGGTCGGCTATGCATCATCGCCTTGGTAAGCCGTTACCTTACCAACTAGCTAATGCACCGCGGGACCATCCTTTAGTGATAGCAAAACCATCTTTCCCCAATGAGTCAGGCGACTCACTGGCCTATGCGGTATTAGCATCCGTTTCCGAATGTTATCCCCCGCTAAAGGGCAGGTTTCCCACGTGTTACTCACCCGTTCGCCACTCACGCGGAAGAAGCAAGCTCCTTCTTTGTGCGTTCGACTTGCATGTATTAGGCACGCCGCCAGCGTTCGTCCTGAGCCAGGATCAAACTCTCATGAAAGATTGTTTGAGTCTTTACTCAATTCAATACTGACTGTGTGATACCAGGTTTAGACTGGGGTATCGCCAGTGTCTCGAATTTATATTCGGGGGTGTTCATAATGAACCCCTATTACAAGTTTGGTGTGTCTTTGTTCAGTTTTCAATGAGCTTTCGTGCGCCACTGTCCTCATCAAGGGGTTGTGACGCAACTATTACATCATACCATCGAGCGATGACTTTGTCAACAAGTTTTTTAATTTATTTTAAAATTTCTTGTGGACTTTTCTCTCGATGTAAGCGCTACATTGTTTGGTGTAGCGACATTTAATATATTATCATCTTCTCTAAGTTTAGTCAATATATTTCTTAAATATTTTAAAGAAATTATTTTCTTAACTAACCGATCAGATTGACAGTCGCTCTTAGCGACAAGTAATAATATAGCATGGTCCTCTTTGGCCTGTCAACACCTATTTTGCTTTTTATCTTGTTTTTCTGATTTTTTAGGCTTATGCTATTGCTTACGAACGCTTTTATTCTCTTTTATAGGCTTTTAGTTTATAATCGAGACAGTTAGGAGGACTTATATTATGAGACGTTTTGATCCATTATTTACGGAAGCGGATCTCCTTGAATTATGGCAAAGTACCATAGGGATAGAAAGAGAGACCCTCCGGATTAAAGAAGATGGACAGATTGCCAAGACTCCCCACTCTAGTCATTGGGGAGATCGCGCTTATCATCCTTATATTCAAACCGATTTCGCCGAAAGTCAGCTAGAATTTATCACTCCGCCCGCGAAGGATAGTCAGGAAGTTATGGCCTGGTTGGCTGCCATCCATCAAATAGCTGCCCAAGAAAATGACCAGCAAGCGGAGTGGATGTGGCCATATTCGACACCCCCTGCCGTCCCGACTGATGGCAAGTTAAAAGTGGCCCAGCTATCAAATCCAGCTGATGTTCACTACCGCGAACACTTAGCAAAATTCTATGGGGTGGATGTTCAACTGCTCTCAGGCATTCATTATAATTTCCAAATCAATCCTCGAGTTCTGGCCAACAAAATAAGTCCCGATGCTGATGCCATCGCGGTGACCAATAAGATTTATGCCAAATTGGGACGGAATTACTTACGTTATCGTTGGATCTTAACCTATTTATTAGGCGCGGCCCCTTTTGTGCCAGGAACTTATCAAACTAAACTTTACGGCAAGCCGAGTCAACAACCGATGCGCTCAGTTCGCTTGAGTCGTTATGGCTATATGAATGACCCGAAAGTCAAGATTCGTTATGATCAATTCGAACATTTCGTTGATGATTTGGAACAAGCCGTCGAGGATGGTTTACTTTCTGAAGAGAAAGAACTCTATGCTGACGTGCGTTTCAAGCAATCCAAACCCGTTCGCAAGTTGATGGAACGGGGCATCGATTATATCGAGTTACGTAATTTTGACTTGAATCCTTTTGCCCCTTATGGGATTAGTCAAGAGGATATCGATTTCGTTAAATTATTTGTGATTACTTTAATCCTCCTACCCGACGTTCATTCCCAAGAAGCAGTGGACCAAGGTAACCAATTAAATCTAGCTATCGCTGAGGCTGATCCACTAGCACCCCATCAACAGGACAATGAGGTGGGTTGGTTCTTCCAAGAGATGAAGTATCTGACTCAGATTATTGATCAAGAATTGCAGACAAATTACTTAGAGCTGGTTGAAGCCAAAGAAAGACAAATGAGTCAGCCAGAACAAACTCTAGCTGGTCGCTTGCATCAGTTATATCAAGATCAAGCTGGCATGGTTGAGCATGGATTAGCCATGGCTAAAGACCATCAAGAAGTCTACCTAGAACGACCTTACCTATTGCACGGCTTTGAAGCTTTGGAGATTTCGACCCAAGATGTAATTAAAGAAGCCATCCGCCTTGGCCTAGAAGTAGAAATTATTGATCCGGCAGAAAATCTGATTAAACTTCAACACCAAGACCATTTCGAATATATTCGTAAAGGAAATATGACGGCTTATGATAGCCTGATCTCATACTTCTTAATGGAAAATAAAGTCGCGACCAAAAAGATTCTAGAAAATGCCGGCATCCATACACCGCGCTCAGAAAACTTTTCGCAGATTGAATTGGCTAAAGCCTACTATCCTAGTATTCAAGACAAGGCCTTTGTGATCAAACCTAAATCTACCAATTACGGTTTGGGCATTAGTATTTTTAACCAGGGGGCGAGTCGGGAAGATTACGAAGCTGGCTTGAAGGTAGCCTTTAAAGAGGACAAGGAAGTCTTAATCGAAGAATTTATTGAAGGAACAGAATATCGCTTCTATGTCCAAGGGGATGAAGTCAAAGCTATCTGCCAACGCCAACCCGCCCATGTGATTGGTGATGGTCAGCACACCGTCGACCAATTGATCGACCAAGAAAATCAACATCCGCTCCGTGGCCCGCAACACAAGGCACCCATGACCTTATTAGCAAAAGGCGACATTGAACGGATGCAATTGCACCAACAAGGTTTAGACTTCAATTCAATTCCCGACCCAGATCAAATCGTCTATTTGCGTCGGAATACCAATGTCTCTACCGGTGGCATTTCTATTGACCGGACGGACGATACTGATCCATCCTATAAAGACTTGGCGGTAAAAGCCAGTCAAGCTTTGGGCGCCTTCTTCTGCGGGGTCGATTTGATTATTCCCGATCGGACGGTCCCAGCCGACCAAAGTAAATATGGCATTATTGAAGCAAATTTCAATCCAGCGATGATGATTCACCGCTTTGTCGGCCGGGGTCAGGTCCGTTATCTTGGCCTAGAAGTGATTAAAGCCCTCTTCCCTGAACTTAAAATGACCGACAATGAACACACGACTTTCCCAGCATAAATCAAACACTTTAGCAAAAAAGCACTTGAATGATTCACTGATTTAGTGTAATCATCCAAGTGCTATTTTTGTGCCTATTGGCTGTTAAAAAATATTTCAGCATCCGTCCTTAAATAGCTCGCCAATTAAATCAACTGAGCGCTTTTTCAGCAAGAATTAACTAATGACAACTTCTCCTAAAATCTTATAATCAGCCACAAGTCTAAAACAGTGCTAGCCAGCCAGCAAACTGACTAATCAAAAATAAGGCTAACCAATTCTTCTGCGGTAACTTGACCTAGATAATGCTGTAAATTAATCTGTTCGAAGGTTTCTTTAAGAGCCTGCCGTTCATAACGCACGCCGACCAATTGGGCTTCCAATTCATGGATGTCACCTAGACCAAAGAAATCACCATAGATTTTAGCTTCTTTAATCCGTCCTTCTGAAATGTTAAAGCGTAAGTCGACCAAACCAAAAGGAAATTTACGGGCATGAGCTACGTCAAAATCAGGCGATTGACCATAGTTCCAGTCCCAATTGCCAAAACGTTCTTGGCGAATTTCTTCGACTTTGGCCCAATCTTCTTCAGTCAGATGATATTCAGGCACGTCTTGACGACGGTCGACCTTGAAGATAGCTAATAATAACTTGTCACGAAATTCTTCAGTCGTCAGACTTTGATATTCAGCATCGACAAAGGGTTTGATATTGGTAACCCTTGAGCGAATCGACTTAATGCCTTTGGAGGTCATCTTTTCTTGACGCGGTTTCAAGGCATGGGTAACTTCTTCTAAATCGGCGTCGAATAGAATCGTTCCATGGGCCGTCATTCGACCATCTTTAGCATACATGGCGTTACCCGAGAACTTCTTGCCATCAATCAACAAGTCATTCCGCCCTTGCAGTTCTGCCCCGATGGCCCCCATATGATGCAGAGCTTCAATCACAGGCTTCGTAAAGGAAGCAAAATCACGGAAAGAACCGTCATCATCTTTAATAAAACAGAACGAGAAATTGCCACGGTCATGGTATACAGCGCCGCCCCCTGACATCCGGCGCACTACTCGAATCCCCTTCTTTTCGACATAAGCTTGATTGATTTCTTCTAATGTGTTCTGATTGCGACCAACGATGATTGATGGATCGTTGATATAGAATAATAAAATCGGTTCATCAACCAATTTATTCTCGACCAAGTAAGTCTCCAAAGCAATATTCACACTGGCATCGTAGTTATTCTGATTGTCGACAAAAATCATAAACTTCCCCCTATAAACTTATTAACTTAGGTCAAGTAAATAATCAGCGGATCTAAATATAATACCCTTCTCTTATTTGCTTCATCCTAACTGCCTAAGTATAGCATGATTCAATCTGTTTTCAAAAATATCGCACTTAGGTTACAATATGATTAAATCAGCATGATATAAGTAAAAATAAGAACGTTTTCTCTAAATTTTTGGTATGATAAAGATATACAATCGCATTGGATTAGAAAGAAAGGAATCATCTATGAAGAAGACCCCAATTTTAATTAGCCTGTTGGGGCTAGGTCTATTCCTTAATAGCCCGCTACAGGGTACGGTTCTGGCCCAGACAGAGACTCAAACGCTAGCCAGTCCGTCCAAATCAGCCGATAAAAAAGAAGAAATGAGTGCCCTCAGAAAGGGACTCATCGAAGTCATTGATTTAATTCGTCAAGACCATCCAGAAATTGTCGTGACCGACTTAGACATTCACCGACATCAATTCACTGATAAGTATGTCTACCGGGTGGGTGCTACAACCGCCACTTACGAATATGAAGCGATCTACTATGATGGTGACTTCAGTCTGAACTCCCAACCGATTGCTGAAGATCGACAAGCTACGGTACTCGAATTGATTAATAAGCGCAATGAGCGTCTAGACGATCGCTTAAACTGTGATATGGTGACCAACCTGATGCGCAAACATTTCAAAAAAGCTAAAATCACTGATTGGCACTTCGACGATAATCGATTCGAAAGTCCAAAAGAACCGATAACGCCAATCAAAAATCAAGTGGCTGAAAGTAGCGAAGAACAAGAGGAAATCCCTGAGATGGATATCTTCTGGATCGTTGATTTAATCGAAGGCAACCTCAAATTTCGGGTTAAAGTCGATGCCTTTACGGGTGAATTCGTCAAACTCGACAGCTATGCCAATTATGAAATAGATACCGTCGCCAGTCGGATTAATTATTACAAACAATTCTATGAAGGCAATACGACACCAACCGATGACACCATTATTATCGAAACACCGCAACCTGAACCACCAGCTAGCACAAGCACAGAAACGACTGAATCAAGTTCTGAATCCTCTACTTCTGAACCGCCAGAAACAGAAAGTACAACTGAATCTCCAAGTGAAACTAGTCCAGAAACGGAAGAACCCGAACCAGACCAAGATAAAACTAACAACACCATTCAGAGCAAAGAACGAAGTGGTCCACAAAGTTTAGAAATCGAGACGCCGTCATAGACACTATGGCGGCTTTTCTATATACTAAGGACAAATATAGAAAAGAGGCAAACAGATGAAACGATGGACACAAGCCCTATGCCTGATGGTCTGCGGCACCACCTTGGTCAGCCCAATGCTTAATAATACCAATCAAATTGAGGCTAAAGAGCAAAGTACAACAGAAGAAAGCCAAAACAATTCCGACCAAGTCGTCGAAATTGACCCAGAAACTAAATTCTTACAAATGACGGCCGAAGATAAAGCAAAAGCTTATGAGAAACTCGACCAAATCGAGCTAACAAGTCAAGAAATCAAACCAGTCCCCAAATATTCTCAAGTTAAAGCGATTCATTCCGCCGAAGAATATCAACGCTTAATTGATCAATCTAAAGAAAAGCCAGTCATTATCTATTTAGGCTTCGATGAATGCCCTTATTGTCGGGCTTTCCTGCCTAAACTGAATCACTTGGCTCAGGAATTAAATTTAGACATTCATTATTACAATACGACTGACCGTGAAAAGGATGAAAATTTCGCTGACGTGGTTAATTTCTTTAAAGTTCAGACCGTTCCCCACACTTTCATCATCCAAAAAGGCAAAGTCATTGATCAAATTGATAATAACAACACGATGAAAGAGATTGAAGCCTTCTTAATATCTTTCAAAGATTTGAAATAATAAAAGACCCTCAGCAAGAGAAAAGCCAAGTATGGTAAATCAACCACACAAATCCCAAGCTTGTTGAGGGTTTTACTTTGATTAAATAATAAACAAAGTAGTTAATGAATGACTTAATTTTCGCCTAATAATTTAATTAGTTTCACTTTATGATTGCAATATTCAATGCTCGATAAGAAACAGGACAAAAAATAGTTCACTGATCTTCCATAGCTCACCAATAGTCTTTGACAAAGAGCCAAAAAAGACATTAAAAAAGAGCGCTGGCGAACCAGCACTCTAAACTTAAATTTTATTTAATTAGTCTTCTTTAGAGAATTTAGGAGCAACTAGACCTAAACCAGCTAAGATAGATAATGCAGCAGCACCGAAGATAGCGTAAGTAGAAGCTTCACCAGTTTCTGGTAATTTAGCGTCAGATTTCTTGTCTTCTTTCTTTTCTACTTTCTTACCATCTTCAGAACCTTCTTTATCGGTACCTTTTACTGTAGTTGTTTCTTCTTCAGTTGTAGTTTCAGGTTCTGGATCTTCTGTTTTACCGTTGATTGCATCACGGATAGCTTGTGCTTCTGCAGAATCTTTACCGTATTGTTCTTCAGCTTTCTTCAAAGCATCCTCTAATTCTTTAGAAGTTTTACCAGTAATTTCTTTAACAATATCTTGTTGTTCTTTAGTAATATTAATTAAGCTTGGATCAGTTGAGTTAGCTTTTGAACCTACTACTAATTCATGTAGGTTTTGTTCGTAATATGCTTTGTCTTTATATAATTTAGAAAGAGCAGCTTTCTTTTCTGCAGCTTTCAATTGAGCACTTGCCAATGCTTTTTGAGCAGCATCATGGTCAGCTTCAGCTGAAACTAGAGCAGCTTTAGTATCGATAACATTTTGTTCAGCTTTTTTAAGAGCAGCTTCAGCATCTGCAACACGTTTTTCAGCAGCAGTAATCTTAGCATCTACTCCGTAAACATCACTAACATTATATTTACGTTCTAAGTCTGCTAATTTAGTAGTTAATTCAGCATTAGCAGCAGATACAGCTGAATCATGTTTAGATTGAGCAGCATCCATAGCGTTTTGACGTTCGTTTTTCTTTTGTTCCATTGCATTACGAGCGGCTGTTAAATCAGCATAAGCTTGTTGTTCTTGAGCTTGTAATTCAGCAATTACATCAGCAGGAGCAGCAGGATCTTGAGCTTGAGCTTCAGTTAGTTTTTGAGCAACAACATCATATGCTGTTTTAGCAGCTGCAGCAGCATTTTCTTCATCAATACCGATTGAAGCAGCTTCTGCTTTTTCAGTTTCTAATACTTGAGCAGCAACATCAACTTTTTGATCACATGCTTGTTCTAAAGCTGCTTTTTGAGTTGTATATTCACCATATGAAGCTTTAAGGTCGTTCAAAGCTTGTTCAGCGTTAGCTTTTTCAATTTTAGCAGCTTCTAATTTTTTCATAGCAGCAGCATAATCAGCTTTAGCAACTTCGTAATCTGCTGCTTTCTTTTCAGCATCTTTCTTAGCAGCAGCTAATTCAGCATCAGCCTCTTCAACAGCTTTAGTTGCTTCAGGAATAGCTAAACGAGTTGTTTCGATTTTTCCAGCTAATTCTTTTAATAATTTAGCATAAGTTTCTTGAGAAACATTTACTAGAGTTTGATATTCAACATTATCGTTATCTTTGTAATATGCGTTAGCAGCAGGAACGACAACAGTAGCTAAAGACATAGCTGTAGCTGAAACAGCTACTAATTTAACTAATGATTTTTTCATTATAATTTTCCTCCTATAGAAAAACCTAATTATTTTTATAAAACCTAAGCGACAATCCGACCGGTAAGTCTACCACTTATTCAGAAAGCTTTTAATTTCTAAAAGTTTTCTTAAGTTTTACCATGGATATCATATCGATTTCTTTAACATTTGTCAAACATTCAACCAATTAGATATCAAATTGTAACACTTCTGCAATAAACCAACCTGACTGTGAAACCTAGCAATCTTGTGTTTGTAGGGGCTTTCCCCTAACCACAACTATATTATAGCAGAGTCTTTAAAAATTGCAAGGACTTTCTTAAGATTTCTTAAACTTTTCTTAAATATTTAAAATATTATGGTTCATAGTAAAGTAAATCGAATTGTTTGCTGTTGAGATCTTCTACTACTTCAATGTTCTTCATAGCCTTATCTTCAAAACTGGTCCAAACATAGCGAATTTGTTGAGTGTCCGGTTTAAATTCGACGATGGTTGGGTCGCCTAACTTTTTGCTGATGTTGTTATAAATTTGAGCATTATCTTCAGCAAGGTTATATAAATCATCCACTTTCAATGGGAAGACATCAAAGAGTCGAGCGGTTCGGTTATCCGTCTTAATTTCTTGGATCTTACCAGATTCGGTTTCAGAGATAACTTGAATGTAAAGGACCTTGTCATCGGCAATGGCCAAATATTTCTGAGTCGTACTTGAGCCGGCTTCACTTTCAACGGTTGGCTGACCTAACCAAGATTGAACGGTCTCCCGATTGACTTCTTGTCCTTCTTTGATGCTAGCCATCATCGTTTCGAAGCCTTGACGTAAACTACCCACCCCTAAAAGTTTGCTTTCATCATAGCTAAAGTCTAAAGGCACTTGACTGAGGATTGGATGATTGCTTTGGTCCACAGTCTCTTCGGCTGAGCTTTCTTCCGCAGATGATGAATCTTCTGACATTTCTTCTTGACTGTCTATACTTTCATCACTGGTTTCATCGTCTTGACTTTCATCGCTGTTGAGTTCACTTGCTTCGCTAGATTCGCTGGTTAGCTCATCTGGATTACCAATCAGGAAGGTCGTCATCTGTTGACCTAAGCCACTATCTTCTTCAGTAGTAGGAGATGTGGCGGTCGACACCATTCCCCCGATAACATTCAACCACATAAAGTCTTGAGCTTCATCACGAACATGAGGCACGACGATACTATCTAAAGCCAATCCTTGATCGACATGGTGACTAAGACCCACCACCGGTAGATTCATGTCAGCTAATTCTTCCACCATGGTCTCACCTGAACTTAATTGAGCCGCCTCTGATTCATCGATGGCTCGACTTTCAGCTTGATCTTCTTGAACTAAACTGATTGCTTGTAAACTACTATCAACAAAGACAAATTGCAAACGAATTGGAGCTGGAGTGTCTTGGCCGTAATAATAAGTTAGGAGTGAATATTCACCCATCTCTTCCAATTCACCTGGGGTTTGAACGCCAGTCGTCACAACGGGGCTTTCAGTGTCGGCTTCTTCAGATTCACTGCCTGTCGCTTCGCCTTCAATTAAATAGGTTTCGAAATCGGCTTGGACATCAGAAAGTAATGAATTCATTGGATCCATGCTATCGAAATTATAAGTAGCTAGAGCATATTGATAATCTTCAAAAGCGCGGGCAAAGATTGGGTCTTGCAAAGAATCTTGAACAATGGCTGGCCAATCTAACTCACTTTGCACTTCAGTAGTTTCTTCAGGTTTAGGATCGGTAATTGAAATTGGTGGCGTTGAATGGTCGACATCATTGGGTGCAGGCGGGTAAACCGGTTGCGGATAAATAGGTGCTGGTGTATGTTGCGTCCCTTCGGTTGATTTTTGTGTTGACTCGGATGACGCCTGGCTGGATTCAGCCGAACTTTCCGAACTAGAATTTTGCGGCGGATCGGTTGGTGTTTCTGAACTACTTGAATCAGCAGGGGGCGTTTCTGATGGATTGCCTGGGTCTGGATCACCTGTTTGGCCATCATCAGGCGTATTATCAGCTTGATTTGGTACAGTGGTATTGTCACCAGCACCTTCGTCTTCTCGGGCCCAAGCTGGGGCAATTGCGGTAGCCAAGAGCAATTGACTACTTAGACAGGCTAGGATGAGTCGTTTCATTTTGTTCATTGTTTGTTCTCCTTTTTTCTATATAAATATATCGGCTTTTGTCTGATTATATCAAATCTCGACGCGAAATAGTACTTAGAACCGAGACTTTCGCTCGCGCCAGGGTAGATAGAGGTACAACAATAAGGCAATGCTGACTAGCCAGGCGAGAAAACTCAACCAGTAACCACTTGCTAAGGTATAAATTATGGCTTGAGTCACTAAGAGGAGTCCCATCAGCTGACGGAAAGCAGCTAGGCTGTCCCCTTTTTGTGGATATAAGCGAAAGAAAACTTGATCATTGGGATAACTTCTTAACGGTAACAATTGAATTAAGGTCATCCATTGGCCCAGAATGCCCAAGGCGATGGCTAACCAAAGCGGTTGACTCCAGATTAATAAAAAAGCAATAAAGGCAGTCACTTTAAGCCAGACCCCGGAATAGGCCCCATGACGAACCAGTAAGCGTAAAAGTAGATAACTATAGGCTTGCTGGTTGAACATCGGCAGGGCTTGGATCAATCGATCCAGATAGGCTCGACGCTTTACCGTTGGTTGCAAGTTGGGAACATCAGCGAAGATGGCAATCCATTTGTAGAAGACGGCCCGTCGTTGTTGGTCTAACTCAACCACCCGATCGAATTGCAGACGCGTCTGGGCAGTCGGCTTTAAACCTTGGTATAAATAAATGCTAGCGACCAAGGCCAGTCCCAGAGGAACAATCATATTCCAGTGGGCGCCCAAATGAATGAGAGCCACACTGTAAATAAAACTCGCCAACCAGCGCCAAGCATTGCTGATTCCTGCTTGATGGAGGACATTATAATAACGAGCAAAAATATTCAACGCAGTCAATATAGCGGTAAGACCAATAAAGACTGGCCATTGGTTTAAAGTCCAAGCGGACAGATTCACTACGAATGGCAAGAGTAGGGCACTGATTAAGGCGGTAATGATGAGTGGTAAGACTAAACCTAATCGCGTCCCTTTTAACCAATAAGTTTGCCACTTTCTACCCTGACTGAATAGATAAGCTTCGTCAGGCGCTAATGTCAACCAGATCGGTCCACCTATTTGAGTCAGTAGCGTAAGGCCAAGTGAAAAAAATATTTCTAATGGAAGAACCCACTGACTTAAATCGGCCTGTTGAAATAAGGTCAAAATTTCACGGTAATAAAGGCCGAGGAAGGCTAACAAGACTAATAAAATAATGGAGAAATGGTCATTGACAATCAAACGGCCATATTTACCCATTTCTTTTAAGAGCGCCTGAGCACGAACTTGCCACAAACCGAGTAAGTCTTGGGGTACTTTTTGTCGAGACTGAGATGTCTGGGAAGAATGATTGTGAAGGCTCATTCAACCACCCCTTCAGTCATGCGAATATAAATATCTTCCAAACTGGCGGATGGCATCTCTAAGTGTTGGCGCAAATCTGCCAGATTACCGGCGCCTTTCAACTGACCTTTTTGTAAGAGTAGATAGCGGTCGCAAAGATTAGGGGCAATTGATAAAACATGGGTCGTCAAGAGAATCGCTGCCCCTGCTTCAGCCCGGCCTTTAAGTAGGTCAGTCAAGTCGCGAATGGCTAAGGGGTCTAAGCCTAAGAAAGGTTCATCAATAATTAATAATTGGGCATCAGTAATTAAGGCACAGATGACCATAACCTTTTGCTTCATCCCCTTCGAGAAATGGGTCGGGAACCAATTCAAATTTTGGGCCAAACGAAAACGTTCCAGCAACGGTTGGGCGCGGTCAAGCGCGGTCTGACGGTCAAGTCCATAACCTAGCGCCGTCATTTCAATATGTTCTTGTAGGGTTAAGCCTTCGTAGAGAATCGGAGTTTCCGGTATATAAGCGATTTGGCGCGCATAAGCTTGGTGGTCTTGGTCCAATGTTTGTTGGTTAATAGCCACTCGCCCTGATTGAATCGGTAATAGACCTAGAATCGTCTTCAATAAGGTCGATTTCCCGGCCCCATTGAGTCCGATTAAGCCCGTAATTTGACCGGCTTTTAAATTAAAACTCACATCTTGAATCACGGCCACATTCTGATAGCCACTATAGAGATGTTCTACTTCTAACATGATGTATTGCTCCTTTGATTTTAAACGTTTGCTTTGAATTCATTGAATCTTTAATCGATAAATCTTATTTTACCTTATTTAAAGAAAACTTACAGCAAGCAATGATTTTTGCTTTTGATTTTAAAATTAGTTTTAGGCAGAAATAACAGGAAGGAGACAAAAACTTTTCTGTGCCCTCTGCCTTTAGTCTGAATAGATTGGCACTGGGGAGTAAATACATTGGCTGAATTTTTATAAAATCAAGGAGTGTTTGTTAGCTTCTATAAATGGTATGTGCTTAGAATTTTTCTATTTGACTGGTGCAGCGAATCGTCAGAAAAAATTAAAATCCCTCAAACCTGATTTGCATTGTGACAAGATCATCGGTGTCCAATTTTTTAAGAGAATTACTGAACGATAAGACGCATAAATTTAGGCAACCGTTGTCAGTGCATACCTGGCAATATTTTCCCTTTCAAAGCAAAAAAAGACACCACAAAAGTGGTGCCTGGGATTACAACCGACCTCTAACCAAGCTAGTTAACTATTCTAAAAGGTTAAAACGAGTAGACATCAATAAGTTGGGTAGAATATAGAAAATCATATCGTTTGAATAGTTTGTTTTGTCGTGTCATCTTTAAGGATAATTCGTCTTGCTAACGAGTTGTTAGTAAAGTCCTAAAGTATAGGCGTTTCGTATGGAATATAAATCTGGTTAGAAGTCAAATTGTAATTGTTACTGTATTATAAAATATTTTTTCCAAGATTGCAATACATTTCACATATAAATTATAAAAATATTTCTATACTAATCGAATACCGCCATCAATAAAAATCATATTCCCTTGAACATAGGCAGCTGCTGGTGAAGATAAGAATAGAACGGCTCCATTCAACTCACCTTTTTCCCCACTTCGACTAGCAGGAGTCACCTGGTTATAGTAATTCATAAAATCTTGACTAGCCATCAAGGTGTCTTCCGTCATCTCGCTGGCGAAAAGGCCAGGACCAATCGCATTAACCGCAATGCCCTCTTTAGCATAAGAAGCTGCCATCGCCCGAGTTAAGCCCCAAACTGAAGCCTTGGATGCATTGTAAGAGTGACGGAGGAAAGGATCATTTTTGTCCGAAATGATGGCGTTGACACTGGAAATATTCACAATTCGGCCATAACCTTGTTCCTTCATCACCGGTACAACATAGCGCCCTGTGTGGAGAATCCCCTTGACATTAACATCAAAAGATCGATCCCAATCTTCATCAGTGATGGTATCCACCGTTCCTCTGACAGCGACTCCAGCATTATTAATCAAAATATCGATCCGCGGAAATTGTTGACGAACTTCTTCAATCGCTTGCTTGACCGAATCATCGTCACTCACATCACAACTAATGGGTAAAGCCTGAACATCCAATGCCTTTAATTCTTCAGCTAAAGCTTCAAGTTTCTCCTTACGGCGCGCCAACAAGGCCACATTGACTCCAGCTTTGGCAAAGGCGACCGCCATATCCCGACCCAAACCAGATGAAGCCCCAGTAATAACCGCAAATTGTCCACCCATATCAAATAATTTTTCCATCATTTCACTCCTATTCAATATACTAGCTTCATGATAGCCACTTGTTCAACAAAATACAAGCGCTTTCAGAAGAATAAAAAGATTTTCTAAAAATAACAAAAATTTTATTTTTTTCAGTCATTCTGACAATAACTTACAAATAAAAAGACGTCCTCAATATTATCTGTGAAAGATAAATATCGAAGACGATAAGAGAATGGGCTGTGAGGGGATCGAACCCGCGACCCACGGATTAAGAGTCCGTTGCTCTACCAACTGAGCTAACAGCCCGAAGACAATGAAATCATTATACGCCCTAGCTAAATCAAAATCAAGGGGAAATTTCAAAAAATAATTAAATTTTCTAGAGTTGTCAAACATATGTTACAAATATAGAAAACTTCTGATGCTGGCCGAGCCTAATGAAATGTGAATATACTTCACTCCAAGATGTAAGCTTTAATCCAAAAAGAGAGATAAACACAAAATCGTGTTCATCTCTCTCATCCATCTATTCGAAGCCACTTCAGTTTAAGTCTAATCTTTCTCAACTTTCTGTTAAACAATTCATAACTTTGTAATTATACTTTAAAATCGTTTGATCATCGATTTCGTTATTAGCTCCTTCCTGATAAACCTTATCCCAAGGGCCGCCAATAACATGGGTAATATCGATTAAATTGCCTCCATTAAGTTTCTTGGTTGTTTCGATTATTTTGTCAATAACATCCAAGACTTTAGGATTGATGGTGGTTTTCATCAATTTCATTCTATCTTCCAAAGAGAAGTCACAATGTATTTTTTCTTTCTTTTTATAGCCAATAAATTCCTTGTATACATCCTCAAAAACTGGACCATATTTATAAGCTACAGGTGCTTGATCCGTAACCTTTATGCCGATTTCCAAACAACGAGAATAGATTAAATATAATATTTTTTGAATTTCTAGCTTGTCTAAACTTACTTTACTTAGGATATATCTAGATATGTCTAACGACTTTGGCAACTCAGCCCTTTGAATGATTTTAACCTCAGATAGAAAATCTTCGTATCTTTCAAACCATTCAATTTCTTCAAAAAACATATCCTTTTCATATATCGACTGAATAGACGTATCTTCAGTAAAGATTCTATGAGTAGTAAAACCGTATAAAGAAACATCGTCTGTGATTGTTGTTGGTAAATCTTTACTTCTAATAGCCTTAGTGGAACTGATTTTAAATGCTAATCGTCGATTTGTTAGGCTTGAACTATATATAAGAACAAAATGTTTAATCATACCTACTCACCTCTCTTTATCTGAAGTATGTTTGTTTATATTTGAGATGCGAACGATAGTTATCTGATTCATCTTCATCATACCACACCTGAAGTTCCCACGGAAGAAAAAGGTTGGACTGAGCATTAAAGTATATGTGCATACCTCTATACCCGGAGTCATCTTTAAAATAATACTTACGAATAATATTATTTCGTTTATGATCATCGCACATTTGAATAAAACTCGGTTCTTGACTACAGTCCTGTTTTAAAATTATCCTGAAACCTAATATATCATTGACACACTTTTGTATCGGTATTCTTCCTGATAATTTTCCGCGATAATATTTCTCAATCTTATTCTGCAAGGATGCTAAAGACTTTAGTCTCATGGATAAATTTAAATCGGAGTGCTGATCCGACAAATCTGCGATAATGTTAGAATGAATTAATTTAGATGCAAAATAATAATACCTAGTTAAATAGTCAAAGAATAAATTTGATAATTTTTTATCCGTAACTAAATGATTAATTTGCTTCTTTTTATAATTGATTTCAGAGATTAAATCCTGACTATCAATCTCTCTATAAAAATCCAACTGAATCTTGCTGATTGAAAAAAATAGCTGGCTAATGCCATCCATCATATTTTTAACCTACCCATATTCATTACGATTTCTCACCCATTATTTCCTTGACTTTTATATTACAGAGAGACAGTATTAAAAGTTAAATTACCAGCTTTTATGATTAAATACCAAATTCCCAAAACAAACTTGTATCGTTTTCTAAAAAAAATTTTTTATTCTTTTTACAATCTCAGTATAACATATTGCGAACAAATGTTCGATGTTTATTTGTATTTTTTAGCTAAATTAATGAATTTGAGACTTAATTATAATTCGTTAAATTTATTACACTTCTCAAGGAGAGAATCCAATGATTTGAAATTTTTAATCTATCTAAGATTCTTTCTACTTAAATTTATGTAATGAAATGATGAGATTGGGTGTGATTGCTATACTTTTTGAAAGTTAACTCTGTTTTGCAAATTATGGTTCTCTATGATAGCACTATTTTTTATAACCATATCAAATTATAGACAAGTTCATAAGCGTCGAAAATCCTTTGCTTTTTGGTTAGACTGAAGCAAAGGAGATGAGGAGTTATGTATATGAAGAAGTTTGGCAAATGTCTCGCAATCAGTATCGTCTCTCTTGCCCCTTTTACACCGATTTTCCAGGACCAAGCGACAAGTGCCATTGTTGAAGCAGAACAAATTTCGCCTAAAGAACATGCTGAACAAGTCATCAAAGAAGTGAATGGCCTCTATCCTGGCCAAGCCTTTCCCACTCGAATCTTAATGGAAGATTCACCGGTCTATCTGGCTGTCTCAACGTCCGATCCTGCTGATAGAGCCAATTTCGATATATATTATTACGCCGAAGAGAGTCCGATTCCGGTAAATGATCAGAAATTAAATGATCTCGAACCGATTGCCGCATTTAGAAGAGTGGTTTATGAGGATGCCGAAACGGCTCAAAAAGCGGTCAAACAAATTATTAACGACAATGGAGAACCTGTCGATTTAGGCTACGGAATCACAGGATACCTATCTGGGGCAGCCGGATCTCAATATTTAACTTGGCAAGAAGGGAATTGGAGCTTCAATATTCAATCCCTGAATCAAGAGGAAGACGACCCTATTTCACTCGCTCAAGAGATTGTCCAATACTTGGAAGAAATCGCTCTCCCAGCACCTGAAGCTGTTGGACAAATCAATTTAAGAATGACATCGTCGACCTATCAAGATAATGTCGCGGCCTGGCAAGAAGGAAATGTCGTCTATATTACATCCCACGCCGACCCAATGACCTTAATTCAAATGACAGGTTCCATTACTAATCCGACTGAACAATAATTAATTTAATCAATTAGTAACTCGTAAATCAAACCTATAAACGCTTTATTAATCAGAGTTCTGTATTTCTCCCCATTCTATAGAACAATAGGCTACAAACAAAAACTTCCCAACTCACTGATCATAAGAAAGTTGGGAAGTTTTTTTATATGTTCCATATTCAATTAAACCGTAATTTCAATTTGATTGCCTTCAATCCCCACGACACAACTCTCATAATAACCATCTCCTGTTGTTCTGGGCCCACTGATGACCTCAAATCCATCTGCTTTTAATTTGGCCGTCAAAGCATCGACCTTGTCACGACTTCCTACTGAGAAAGCCAGATGAATCAATCCCGTTCTAGCTAGCGCCTTCTCAGCATCAACCATTTCAGGCCGGTTCATTATTTCAAGCCGTGCCCCATCATCAAAGGAAAGAAAGTAGGAGCGAAAGTTTGTCTTCTGATTGTGATAGAGTTTATTTGCTTTGGCATTAAAATATTTTTCGAAAAATTCTTTCGTATTTTCCAAATCATTGACGTACATAGCTATGTGTTCAACTTTCATCATAATCTCCTTTTCCGGAATGAATGACCATACGTATTATTTAAGCAGATTCTCCTTAATGGGTTTCAATTCCACCACCAGGATTCCACAGAAAATTAAGATTCCGCCGATGATCATCGTTAAAACAACCGGTTCCCCAAGCATTAATACTGCAGTCAGCATGCCAAAGAAAGCTTCAGTCGATAAAATCACGGCCGCTTCGCCACTGGTAGTATACTTTTGAGCCACCGTTTGTAACCCATAACCTACCAAAGTCGTTACAATCCCAATATACAAAATTGGCATGATTGAAGCAGAAGTAAAGGTCAGATGACTCTCACCGAAAGCAAAAGCAGCTACCCAGCTTAATATGGCCGCTGTTCCCATTTGCAGGAGCATTACCACCCAGTTGGGCATATTGTCACCATAGTAATCCGTATAAAATATGTGCCCGGCAAAAAATACTGCACCCACTAATGATAAGACATCCCCAAAGTTAAAAGCCAGTTCCCCTACACCGCCAGCAAATGAGGTGAAGCCAATCCCGATTAATGATACTAGAGCTCCTAAAAGAGCGTTCTTGGAAAGGTTCTGCCTTAAGACCAGCCAACCAATAAAAGGGACCAAAACGACATTGACTGCTGTTAGAAAGGAGTTCTTCGAAGTGCTAGTAAATTCAAGTCCCTTCGTTTGGAAGAAATAAGCCAGGAAGAGAATAGCTCCAATCGTTATCCCTTTAATAAAATCTCCTTTACTTATTTGCTTTATTTTCCCTAGATTCATAATCAGCAAGAAGACAAAGGCGATAGTAAAGCGTAAAGCAATGACTTGAAAGGTTGTAAAATAATCCAAAGCGATTGAAGAGAAAGTAAATCCTGATCCCCAAATCATTGCTGTGATTAATAAGCCAATTTTCCCTAGTAAGTTTTTATTATTCATAAATTCCTCCCGTAAAATCAATTACGGTCAGTATAACAATAATAAAATAGTCGCTCAATTATCCTGCATGGGCACTGGATATGGACTGATTCATTAGAAATAATTTTTGCTTTTAAGATTTACTAAGTCAATCAAACAAAACATCTGCTATTTAATCCGTTTATTTACTCAAGTGATTATCAAAAAAATCTTGAATTTTAGCAAACGGAATAATATCTTTTTGATCGTATAAATCCGTATGAGAAGCCCCTTCGACGGAAAGAAATTCTTTGTTGTCAGCATATGCGCTATTTCTGATCATATTTTGGAAAGCATCTTTTCCAAAATAATAACTATGCGCTTGATCTCCATGAATCATTAAAATAGCACTACGAATTTCATGACTATATTGCAATATCGGCTGATTCAGAAATGACATCGTTCCAGTCACATTCCAACCTTCATTAGAGTTCAATGATCGTGCGTGATATCCTCGCTGAGTCTTGTAGTACGCATGATAACCCTTAACAAAATCAGGCGCATCAGCCGGTACAGGATCAACTACACCACCGGCACGCTTGTAAGTCCCATTACGAAAATCTTCGGTTCGCTGTTGGTTAAATTGGCTACGAGCTTCGTATCGCGCCTGTTCGTTATCACTGGCATCATAATATCCCTTGGCAGCAATGCGAGTCATATCGTACATTGTTGAAACCAGAGTTGCTTTTATCCGAGTATCAATGGCTGCAGCATTCAACGCCATACCACCCCAGCCACATATTCCGATAATACCTATTCGATTGGCATCTACTTTGTTATAGGTCGATAAAAAATCAACAGCAGCCTGAAAATCTTCAGTATTGATATCAGGTGACGCTACATTCCGAGGATATCCCCCGCTTTCTCCTGTATAAGACGGATCAAAAGCAATCGTTAGAAAACCTCTTTCTGCCATTTCTTGAGCATATAAACCACTGGATTGCTCTTTGACCGCGCCAAAAGGACCTGCAACAGCTAGAGCAGGCAATTTACCATCCACACCTTTGGGTTCGTACATATCTGCTGCTAGGGTAATTCCATAACGATTCATAAAAGTTACTTTAGAGTGATTGACTTTATCGCTTTTGAGAAATACTTTATCCCAATCATTTACTAAGTCTAATGCTTCTTTATTCATCATTTAATTTCCTCCTCGTTTTCAATTCTTTTGATAAGTCTAGCCGGAACGCCCCCGACTACAGTGTGTTTCTCAACATTTCTAGTTACTACAGCCCCAGCTGCAATGACTGCGCCCTCACCAATCTCTACACCTGGACAAATTGTTGCTTTTGCTCCGATCCAAACATTATTACCAATTTTAATTGGTTTAGGAATCATATTGGCTCGATTCTTTGCCGACATGCTATGATTAAGTGTTGCCATCATGACGTTGTGTCCAATTAAGACCCCATCTCCGATTTCAATTCCCCCCTGATCTTGAAACATACAAGCAGTATTAATAAACACATTCTTACCAATTTTAATATGCTTTCCACAATCAGTATAAAATGGAGGAAACATCGAAAAACTTTGATCGATTTTGCTTCCAGTAAGTTGGCTCATTAATTCTCTAATTTCATCTTCAGTATGATAATCATGGTTCATTTTCATAGTTAACTTTAACGCATCTTGCGACAATTGATGCATAAATTGGTGGGTTTTCGACCCTGCAACGACTTCATTCCCAGAAGCCATTATTTTTAAGAACTCTTCTAAATTCATAACTAACCTCCCTACAGTTTGATTATATGAACAAGGATTTAAAATAGCCAATACTTATAAACTATAATAAGATATTCTTTTTAGCTATTTCATGATAGAATTTAGCTAACAAAATGAGGAGGATATAGATGGAAATTCGTGTTCTAAACTATTTTGTAGAAACTGCACGTTTACAAAATATGACAAAAGCTGCTCAGAAACTACATGTTAGTCAACCGACTTTATCCAAACAACTTAAAGAACTAGAAGAAGAATTGGGACAAAAGCTCTTCAATCGTTCTAAGCACCATAGTTATCTAACAGCAGAAGGGGAAATATTATACAAAAGAGCGACTGCTATTCTCTCCATTGTTCGTAAAACTGAAGCCGAGTTCCAATCTATGGTTGACTTTAATGGGGGTGATATATTTATTGGATGTGCCGAATCCTATGGTATTCATATTATTGCTATAGTGATTAAAGAATTAAGACAAACGTATCCAAATATTAAATTTCATCTTTATAGTGGCAACTATGATATGGTCACGGAAAGATTAAATCAAGGACTGATTGATTTTGGGATAACTGTACAAAATATAGATACCTCAAGTTATAATTCGCTAACTTTACCCTATCAAGATTCATGGGGATTATTAATGAGAAAAGACAGCCCTTTGGCCGAAAAAGTCAAGGTCCAAATTTCTGATTTAATGAATTTGCCCTTAATCATTTCCCGCCAAGGATTTACAGATGAAATGCCCAATGAACTGAAGGAAATGAGCCCTTCTTTAAATATTATTGGCACCTATAATCTCGCTTATAATGCTAGTATCTTCGTCCAAGAGGGCTTAGGTTACGCTATTTGTTTTGATAATTTGATTCATCCAAATTCAAGTACAAATTTAACCTTCAAAAAAATAGACCCGCCCATCCTATCTTCAATGAAATTAATTTGGACAGATCCCGAATCGCTTTCAAGAACAGCCAAATTATTTCTAGAACAAATAGAAAGTGAAGTGTCCAGACAATGACCCGTATTGAATTTATATGCTCCTTCCCATCTCCTGTATCTCATACTGATGTGCTAAAATCGATTCACCAAAAGGCAAGTATTGATATTTTGCTTTATTTTCTTATCAGGGAGCGAAGATAAAGCAGACAGCGGGTAAAATCAATAATAAAAGATAGAAAATCCAATCCGCTTTTCTTTTCCGTAAATAGATATAGACCAGGATGGTTGCTAACAAGCTGACAATGGGCACGGCAAAGATTGCCCAACCGAATAAAGGATTATAAAACGAGAAAATATAAACCCAGAGCAGACTTACTAGAAATTCACACAAATAGATTCCTAAAAATACTCCTAATAATTTCATAAGCCACCTTTTCTGATTGTCCTCACTATTCCTACTATTGATATCTAGAATTGTAGGGAATTTGATTGCGGATTTTTTATCGGGATTTCAGCCAACTTTCCCTATTTACGTAATAGGATTGCCAAACATCGACCTTTGATCAAAAAAAATTCAGCTTAATTATTATTGAATGTTAGGAATAAAACAAGTTTTATAGCTTCATAAGATGATAAATGATTGACTTGCATAAATTTTCTTAAAGTATTTTAAATCATTAGGCTGAAGTGTAAATAAAACGAGGCACCCAAAAACTTATGAAGTCTTGGATGCCCTATTTACTAGGTCGTCGATTTTACGTTTCAATCAACATTCGGGCAAAGTATTCTCGGGTAAAAATTTTTAAACGACTTAGACGGATTTTAATAAATTTTCTGTACTTGATTAATGAACTCATTTACCAACCATCGATCCGCACATTTATTTCTCTACTTTATAATCTTCTCTGTACTCATTTAATGAGCGACTTGTTTGGTCAATTTTTCACTAATTTTAGCAATTTGATGATTGATTTTTTCTTCTGTTACCTTACTTGAATTAATATTTTCAATGAAATAATGTTTAACTTTCATCACACCAGAAAACTTTAAAGGATATTTCACGGCCATTAAACCGCTGCTGCGATATATTTTATGAAGCCACTCTGGACCACCCAAAGTGTAGATTAGGAAAGCCTTTTTACCACGCCAGTATCCATTATGATAGTAGTCTTTCTTTTTGAAACTAAAGGCTTCATTTGGCCAGAGGACACTATCGATAAAGCCTTTTAATCGCATGGGAACATTTAACCAATATAAAGGATAGACAAAAATCAGCGTATCACTTTGTTTCAATTGATCTTGAATTTCCACCATTCGCGGATCGCGTTCAGTCTGATAGCCTTGTTCTAAAGAGAGATTCAGGGATTCCTCTGACAAATCCACAACTTGTAAATCCTGTTCTTTCTTTTCTAGAGATTGTTTTATACTATTAAAGACTCGCTTGCTGACTCCATTCGTTTCGCCACCATAAATCAGACTAATCATAGTAATACACCTCCGTTATTTTCTGAATAATTTCTTGTTTATTTTTTTGATATTCTTGGCTATTTCTTGAGAGGTCTCCTATTGTCTTTAATTTACTCAGTACTTCTTTTTTTCTCTGCAAGTCGCTTTCAATCTCTTCGGTCAATTCTTGAAAATAGGCTTTCGATTGCTGATTGCAATCCTCAGAAGCCGGTTGACGATAGAAAGTTAGAATTTGTTTGATATCAGTTAAACTCAGTCCAAAGTCTTTTAAGGATACAATTAATTTAATCTGCAAGATAATCTCATCGTCAAATAGTCGATAACCATTGTCATTTCGGGGGATGTCAATTAAACCTTTATCTTCATAAAATCGGATCTTAGAAGGAGTAATCCGACAGGCTTTAGCAACTTCTTGAATCTTCATATCATCACCTCTTGGTTAAAGATTAACATTAAACTATGGTTGAAGGTCAAGGAGATTTGCTCAAATATTTCAATAAATTCTGTTAGAGCTGATAAACCTACCTTAAAACATAAAAAAGACCGTCCTGGAAGAAATAAATTTCCACCCAGACGGATCTTCAAAGGCTGAATTATAGCCATGCTTGTTATTTTTCAGCAAATTGTTTCTACATAACCACAGAAATTTTATATGATGCTAGGGCAAGATTTTGATGTTGTCCTTATCAGTCAAAGATTCCACACATCAACTACATCCCAAGTCAAACTTCGTAATACACAAGATCTGTCGAGCGTAAAGCCATAGACAAAATCTTGAATCTTTAGGATATATTCTTCGCCCTCACTCTCATTCAGACAAACAAAGGTAGCCGAAACCACTAACTGCTGAACCGAATCCTGTAAATCTGTTTCACGAACGCTTAAGGAGAAGTCTTTTTTTAACTTTGCCATCAGCGATTGACGAACAGCGCGTTTATCTTTAAGCGAGCCAGAAAAGGTGGGGTCCAACCAATTTTTAATCCCTAGGACATTCAAACTCAATCTCCCCGGTACAATAGCATCACTTGCATAATAATTAATCCTACTTATTTATTTTATTAGAGGTTCTTAGTTACCTAAGATACAGCCAATGATATCACCGTATTGCGTTAATCGAAGCAATTAGAATTCCTTTATTATCACTCAAAAACAATCGACTCAACCGAAAAAAATCCACTCGATTGTTAGTTCATACTCCTAGCCAACATCAACATCCCTCATAAATTTCACTCGATCACTATCTAACTAGATGGGCATTTTCGGTCGGGCAAGCTTCCGATTGCTCAAAAATTTCAGCAGACTGCACAAATTGACACCAATATTCTTTGTTTAATTAATAAAGCTAAAGCCCAAGATACTCCATTCAAAGAGCAAAGAAAAGAGTGAACCTAACATAATCACCGACAGGACAAAGAATTGTTTATTCTTGAAGATACTTTCCTGTTTCCACAATTTTATACCGCGAACGATAAAGCCTCCAGCTAAAACAACCAATATCCAGAGCACTACTTGAAGGATCTGGGTACTTGAGTTTTGAATCAGAGGGAGTGGTGTCAAGAAGACCGGACTGAAATAAACGCCGACAGCGATTAAAGTTGTTAAGCCTATTAAAATAAGACCGTATTGGTAAGACCATAAACCGGAATCCTTCTTCAACTTGGAACGTATCAATAGCTGATAGATTGGCATGACAAAGAAATATAGGATAGCTAGTATTAGTACGGCAGCATATCCCAGCAGATGGCCTAGACTGCGCCGGTTCTTCAAAGCAATGAAATCTTGGCCATTACCAAATAAGGCTTGAAAATCACCTGCTTCATCCTTTTGAAAATTTAAATTAGAGAAAATAAGTTTGATGAAGGGATGAGATGCTTTAACCAATTGAAATACACCTGGTTGAGTTTGAAGATACTCTCCCTTCATACCTGAGAAGTTGAAAGATATTCTATTGTCAGTGATTTTCTTTATCCTTGCTAAATTTAAATAATTAAAAAACTCAAGGGGGGTTTAGAGTGTGTACTGACCCCCTAAAGTTGGACCGAATGATCCAACTTTAGGGGGTATTTGTATGGCTAAATATAGTTTAGAATTTAAAATGAAAATTGTATCCGAATATCTTTCTGGAACCATCGGGATGAAGACGTTGACGAAGAAATATAAGATTAAATCCTCCCAAGAATTAAGAACCTGGGTGAACGCTTATAAAACTTTAGGAATAAAAGGGTTAATGCGCTCTCGAAAAAATAAGACATACAGTGTAAACTTTAAGTTAAAAGCAATCACTTTGTATGAAGCCAGTGAGAAATCCTATCAAGATGTGGCGAATGAATTGGGATTGAATAATCCTTCACTGATTCCTAGATGGCGTCAAGAGTATCATAACCACGGGATTGAAGGTCTTTCTCGCAAACCAGGGAGGCCACCAATGTCTAAGCAAGAACGAACGAGCAGAGAAAAACGAACTTCTTCTATTCCATTGAAGATAACGGATCTAGAGTGGGCAAATAAACGAATTGAAGAACTTGAGTATGAATTAAAGATGCAAACGATAAAAAATGAATACTTGGAAATGCTAAGGAGCTTGCGGCAACAGAAAGCAATGAAGACAAAGCAAGAATCATCCACAAGCTCCGACAACAAGAAAGATTTACTTTAGCTGAGATTCTTGCGGCGATTGATTTTCCTAAATCCACTTATATGTATTGGCAAGCTCATTGGAAAAAATCAGATCCAGACCAAAAAGTCAAAGATGCCATCTTGTTGATTCGTAAGAAACATCCGAATTACGGCTATCGTCGGATTCATGCGACCCTTGTTAACCAAGGGTGGCACATTAATAAAAAGAAAGTCCAACGTCTCTGTCAAGTATTAAAGATTCAGGTTAAAAACTTCGGACGTAAATATCGAAAATACAATAGTTACAAGGGAGTCCTAGGACGGATTGCTCCTAACCGGATGAATCGAAGATTTGAGACGTCCATCCCTAGACAAAAGATTACTACGGATACGACCGAATTCAAATATTATGAAGAAGATCATTCTGGTAAACTTCAAGTTAAGAAAATGTATTTAGATCCTTTTATGGATCTGTATAATCTAGAAATCATTAGTTTTAAAGTATCTTCTCAACCGAATCGGATCACGATGATTGAGGCGTTGAAAGAAGCTTTAGAAGCATCGAAAGAATGCGCCTATCGACGAACCTTCCACTCAGATCGTGGCTGGGCTTATCAAATGAAGGAATATCAGGCGTTACTAGTAGAACATCAAGTATTCCAAAGTATGTCGCGTAAAGGGAATTGTTATGATAATGCCCCGATCGAAAATTTCTTTAGTGTGATGAAACAGGAGATGTATTATGGGAAAATATATCGAAGTTACAAGGAATTAGAAACTGCAATCACAGATTACATTCAGTATTATAACGAAGAACGAATTAAAGAAAAATTGAATTGGCTAAGTCCTGTGGCATATAGAAAAGCGCAAGCGGCTTAACAATTTATCATTAAACCAAAAGAGAGACAAACACAAAATAGTGTTCATCTCTCTGGTCCAACTATTTGGGGTCACTCTAGTTCCTACTGATATCCTTGCAGTCACAAAATTTCCTTCAAATGTTTTGACGTCAGGAAGATTGGCTTGATCTAGTTGAATCTGGTCCATCGAATCGCCAAATAGTAATTCATGAAGCCCTGCCGTAATTTCGATTTCGCCCGCTGTATTGGTCAAGACGATCATGGCGAATTTACTTTCAGGATCCAAGGACAGTTGGGTGGAGAATCCCGCTGTATTCCCCCCATGACCGAAGGCTTGGCCTGAATGACTCTTATAAGTAAAGAAGCCATAAGACGTGCCCGTTTGCTTATCATCGACAGATGTTTGAAAGATTTGTTGTAGGGTTTCATTTTGAAGAAGTTTGGACTCTTTCTGCTGCATCAAATCGATGGCAAAGTAGCATAAATCATTGGCCGTGCCATTGACTGATCCAGCTGGATACAAAGGGATATAGGACCAGCCTATCTTCTTGAATTGATTACCCGCTTTGACATAGCCCTCAGCTTTATTAGCTAAGATGGACGAATTATCTTTCCAGGTCCAATTCCCAGAAGTTTTCCTCATCTCAAGCGGTTTGAAAATTTGTTCCTTCTCAAAGACGTCGAAAGTGGTCTGTGTCAAATGTTCAACCACTAATGCTGCCAGAGCAGTGGCATAATTTGAATAAGAACTCAAGGTACCTGGTCGGTAATATTGACGTGGGTGAGCTTGACTCAGAGCATCCTCGAGCTTGATTTGGTAATCAGGTTCTTTTGTTTGGAGCAGGTCAAAAGGATATTCACCAAAACCACTGGAATGATTCATAATATTTCGCATGCTAATCGGATATTTGGGATTAAAATGATTATTAAAACTTTCAGGTAGATATTCTTTAATATTGTGATCCAAATTGATTTGACCGGCTTCGACTAATTTTAAAATGGAAGTCCAGACAAATAATTTACTAATCGACCCATACTCAAAGACTGTGTCTTCAGTGACTTTAAGCTTCTTATCGACATTTGCATAACCATAACCTTTAGACAAGATAATTTCTCCATCTTTGGCAATAGCTACAGAAGCGCCTACACTGGAGGAACCAATATGCTCGTCCATAAATCGATCAATTTCAGTGGCTAATTGATCAATCGGCATACCTGAAGGAGTGGTATCCTCCTTACCAGCTACTACTTCAATCATACTCCCTAAAATCACACAGCAAGATAAACCTATGAAACTGATTAATTTAATAATTTTCATTTTTATCCTCCTTACATACCGACGGTATGTCTTTGCTTAAAAAAAATAGCTGAGCTATTTTTTTAATTGGTTAAATAAATTATTGGCGACCTGTGATAAATCTTCATCAAATAATGGTACGTTCATTTTTTCTAACACCTGACGCAAAAAGTTAAATTTATTTTTAGCCTGCTCTGCCGTTAATTCACTCAAACGCAATCCAATGGCTAAGTTGGTAAATAGTAAGGTTAATTCTGCGATTTCAGCCGGGTAGGCAGTTCGAATTGAGCCATCCTCAATCCCCTCCCTAATCAATTGGTCGATTAACGGCACATATTGATTCATTAATGCCAAATATTGTTCACCAATCAGTCGGGGGGTTTGAATATAAACTTGTCCTGCATAAAAGAAACTCAATTTTTTGAAATTTAGTAATTCCTTACGAAAAACTTCTCGCAATTTTTCTAAACCATTCTTTCCTTGCAAAGCTTGAAAAGGATCTTCCATCGCATAGTTTGCCACTAAACTCTCAAAGATGGCTTGCTTAGAATTGAAATGATGATATACTGCTCCCTTTGTCATGTTGCCCAGTCTCTTGACAATATCATTGATAGTCGTCTTATCATAACCCTTTTCTAGAAAAAGCTCTTCCGCTACCTCCAAAATTTTTTGTTTGCTATCTTCACCTGATTTCATTCTAGACATTCTTGACCTCCTAATCCTCATAACATACCGTCGGTATGTTATGATTTTAGTTGATTTTTTACTTATTGTCAATAAAAAATTTTTCGAAGAATGTAAAAACAAATTCGCTGTAAATTCTCTCAAATGTTTCAATAAATTCTAATAGGGTTGATAAAGTTACCTTAAAACATAAAAAAAGACCGTCCTGGAAGAAATAAATTTCCACCCAGACGGATCTTCAAAGGCTGAATCATAGTCATGCTTGTTATTTTTCAGCAAATTGTTTCTACATAGCCACAGAAATTTTATATGATGCTAGGGCAAGATTTTGATGTTGTCCTTATCAATCAGAGATTCCACACATCAACTACATCCCAAGTCAAACTTCGTAATACACAAGATCTGTCGAGCGTAAAGCCATAGACAAAATCTTGAATCTTTTGGATATATTTTTCGCCCTCACTTTCATTCAGACAAACAAAGGCAGCCGAAACCACTAACTGCTGAACCGAATCCTGTAAATACGTTTCACGAACGCTTAAGGAGTAGTCTTTTTTCAACTTTGCCACCAGCGATTGACGAACAGCGCGTTTATCTTTAAGTGAGGCAGAAAAAGGAAGTTCTAAACAGATTTCGATGGCAAGAATATTCATATTTTACCTCCTATGAGCAAAGCCGGTCACTTATCTGATGATTCAGGGTAATGTCTAATTTAAAATCGTAGCTTCTTGATTTTGGTATAGGACAGCTGTATGATTATCTATCTTTAGCAAAGGCAAAGACGTATTTTGATTTACCACTTTTTGAGCACTTTCTGCAAAAGGAGGTTCACCATAGTGCGAAACAATATAATCAGTTATCAGAGCCAAGCCATTAGTACTTTTTAATTTTTTTGCTTGATGCTTATCATCCATAGCAGCAGAATATTCAATGTTAGGTGTGGTAATGATAGCTCCAGCTGATTCGCCGACATAAATCATTCCACTAGAAATTCGCTCATTGATTACTTGCTTTAATTTGTTTGCTTCGATGGATTGTAGTAAGAAGAAGCTATTCCCACCACTGATATAGAGAAGTTCTGTTGAATTCAATATTCCAACTATTTCCTCACGGTCTTTACAATCAAAATCCACTTCAGTTATTTGATAGCCATGTTCTTTAAACCAATTTCTAGCATCATCAACATATTTTTTATATTCTTCAACTTTACTAGCCGTGTCAACAAAAGTAACTTTCTTTTTCGCTAGTATAGGTTCTATATATTGTCTATACTGATTTTCAGTTCCTATAAAAGAACTCGTTAAAAATAGTCTTTGCATGTCTATCCTCCTGTTTTTCCCATTCATGGTAAAGTCACAATCATTAGAAATTTTATCATTTTATATAGCTATAATTCGTTGATCTAAACAAAATTTCCGTCGCCCAACGTCGGAAATGGGTGGCTATTTTGACTTTACTCTATAACCTAACCAAATAATTAAATCCAAATTATAGTGAGTGATTTGTCTTTCAACTAGTCTCTTGCCTTCTTGTTGAACTGTTCGGAATTTCCAAACAGTTGACTCCGCAGATAATCCCTCTTCTTCATAAATATTTTTATATGTTCACCAACATTTTCTTTACTTGATTGAAATAATATAACAAGATGAAATATTGTCAATTATTCTGTTTTATCTATCTGCCCCAACCCTGTAAAAACAGGCATTTGTTATTCGCCTCCCGAAGCCAATCCCAAGATCTTTTTACTATTTAATTGACCTAAACACTCATGGACTCGGGAATTATAGGGGCAGTAAAACATCCCAAACACGCTCTTTTGTCTATAAATAGTCTTCATGAAAGATAGGTTGTGCTATTCCATCCTTTCTCGATCCCTTGATCAATTGTTTCTTTATTTATATCCCTACATGATTTCATATATCATCCATCTCACAAATTCTTATTTATTTCTATTTCAACCAAACGTTACATACCTATCGTAGTTTGAAATTAAAAAATGCTTGCATCGTTAGTCCATATTGCAGACAATACTTTGGTCTCTATTTGATATAGATTCAAAATGAGAATTATTACTACAATGCTCATGCCAAAATAGTTTATATTAGGATAAAATTGTATATTTCTCTCGTTTCATGCTAGTCTTGTTATTGCCTATAAATATCATATTTAAGAAAACTCTTGATAATTTCAACCTAACTATTTCATCCGTGATTGAATATCTAGTTTACTACCTTATTCATAACTTTGGTGAATGTTTTATTTTAATGTGAATCCTTTTCACTTCACGCTTTGTGAAAGAATAGACCATGAAGTTTAAGCGAACTTTTGTAAGATAAATGCATGGAGGGAAATAAATGTTTGCGAAAAAAATCAAAGCACTTAGAAAAAAACAGAATCTCACTCAACAAGATTTAGCAGAGATTTTAACAGTCTCAAGAAGCTCAATCTCAAAGTGGGAGACTAAAGCAGCTTATCCAGATATTTTGACTTTAATCCAAATTTCTGAATATTTTTCAGTGTCTCTAGATAATTTATTGAAAGAGGATGCAGAGATGACAGGACAATTAGATAAAGAAGTTCACAGGGGTCGATTAATGTTGAAATGGTATATAGAATTACCTTTATTCGCTTTATCTTTTTTTGGCATTACATTAATACTTAATAATCTATTAGGTTTAAAATTCAATACAGTTTCTGAATTTTTTACAGCGCTAGTATTTTATGGTGTTTTCAAATTTTTAGATAAAAAGAATGGAGACAAAGAAAAGTGAAAAAAATAATTTTAGGGTTAATCAGTTTAGTTATTTTAATGAGCAATATCTTTTCGCCATCAGCTATAGCACAAGAAGACGGTTTGACTGGCAGCCAGTTAGACGAGGCTATCATCGAATCAATTGCTTACGACCAATCTACTGGATTATTTGTTTTAGAAGAAGAAAAGGCCACTGAATTAGGCATGAGTTATGAACAAGTAACTAACCTATCAGAATTCCTAAATGCATTAGATTATGAAGATACAGAAACTTTAATTAATCTGACTGGAGGCTCAAGAGAACAATTAGACAATGCAACTCCAAGTCATGTATACTTTGACTCCACTTATGATATACAACCTAACGCGGTGATTACTTCTGCAATGGTTATCAGTGCCTTAAAAAATATTGGGACTGGATCTGCGATGGCTGTCGTCAGAGCTATTACTAATTACGGAATGGCTTCAGCATGTAAAAATACCGAATGGAGATCACAGTTTAAAATATTTAATGATTTCTGTTCAGCTAACGGCTGGTAATTATCCTTAGCAAACTATATTATCCCTCCGATAAGAGTCAATATTAAATTTGACTCTTATTTTTATCTTCGATCTATTTTTTAAAGTTCTGAATCAAATATCAAGAATACCCAATTTTAATAGGATTACCCAATATCAATAATACATTCACTATCATAATTCTTTTAATTTTTCCCCTACAGTCATAAGATAATCCTCCTAAAATTATTCTATATCCCAATTAAATCAATTAATCATACGTTACAACATGAATATGCGTGACTAAGATGTCACTCACCGTAACAAGCGACAAAAGAGTATATTTTAACAAGAATCTCCTTTAGAACTTAAACATTCCAATACGTTTCAAAAAACTGACCATGTAATATTTGTTGAGATTTATGTTCTTCTCTGGCTCATAGATAAATCATACAAGAATTAAAAGTAAACTTAGTTGCAATTTATATTCAGTCATCATAATTAAATAAACCAGAAATCTTAATCAAAAATATTAGATGGGATTCTGCTTTTTATTCAATATGAAAACTAAATTCTGCCCAAATTTTGAATTATTTATAAATTTTTGGACAATGTTTACTTTCTTTATGGATGGGAGTCGGTTTCTTGGCTAAATTTGTGTAATTGCTCTTTACAGGATAAATTGTTCATAGTTATTTATAGTACGTGTTACACGTATTATAATATAAAAGGAGCTTCATACTATGCCAATGAATCAAAGAGAAATGATTAAGTTGCTCAAAAAGAATGGATGGACCCACACATCTAACAAAGGTAAAGGTTCGCATATCATAATGAAAAAGCCAAACCACGGGTCAATCATCATTCCCAAAAGCGAACTGAAAATCGGCACTGAGAGAAGTATCTTAAAATAGGCAGGTCTTTTGTAAGTCATTTTCTTAGCCTGTGTCTCGTCGTTGAAAAGAAAGGAAGATTTCAATGAAAGCTGTTTATCCTGCAATATTTTATTATGACAATAATTCCAATGGTTATTTTATTACCTTTCCCGATTTTGAACAATCTGCCACGCAAGGTGATACCATTAATGAAGCAATGGAAATGGCAGCAGAATATCTAGGAATGGCCATTGCAGATATTATAGAGTCCAATCAAGAATTACCAACCCCATCAAACATCAATGGTCTATCTTTGACTGCAAATCACACAGTCATGGATGATGACGAATTTGAAACATTTACTGACTTATCAAAATCCTTTATTTCTTTGGTACCTACCGATGTTTCTCAATATCTGGGCATGGATAAACTTGTTAAAAAAACATTAACTATTCCAAAATGGGCTGACACGATTGGCAAAGAACTTAGATTAAATTTCTCGCAGACACTTACAGAAGCGATTGCACAAAAAAACTAGGCGTGTGAAACGGCTAGTTTTAATTCAAATAATCAATCTTAGAAACTAACTTCATGTTTTACTATCTACTAAATATTTAAACTGAATTATTTTAACGATTTTTTATCGAAGATAATATCAAAATCTTGTAACATGCGCATAAAATGTGTATTATGATGATAGGAAGGATTTCATGATGCCGATAAAACCAAAAGACCTCGTCAAAAAACTAAAAGAAAATGGTTTTAAAGAAATTAGACAACGTGGAAGTCACAAGGTAATGTATAATCAGCGGACTAACAAAACAACTGTTGTTCCTATGCATAATAAAGATATCGATGATATTTTCTTAAAAGAAATTCTAAAACAGGCCGGATTGAAATAGTCGGCGAATTAATTTTAACAACTGATAATATAGAAAGGAAAATAGAGTATGTTAGTCTATCCAGCTACTTTTGAAAAAGGCAGCCAATACTATGTCGTCATGTTTCCCGATATTCCTGCAGCCATGACACAAGGCGAAACTATCGAAGAAGCCTACGAGATGGCTAGTGAAGTTCTCGGTGCCGTACTCGAAGATTATAAAGAGTTTCCTAAACCCTCATCGATGGATCAGATCAAACTGCAATATCCTAACAAAGATGTTGCCTTAATTGGCATTGATTTAAACGCCTACCGGCGAAAATATCATTCCAAAACCGTACGTAAAAATGTGACAGTTCCTGAATGGTTAAGTGACTTGGCAATTAAAGAAAACATCAATTTCTCCCAAACATTAACTGAAGCATTAAAAGAAAAACTAGGCGTGTGAAACGGCTAGTTTTTTTATGCGCTACATTTCGAGCAATCAATTCGTTCAATATCATTATTTGATTGGAAAAATCTTGACTCGCGATACTCTTTTCTAGTTTTCAGCCCACTGATTACCGATAAGAAATCCGAATCTTGGCGGCTATTGCACTCAAAATTCGGAAATTGTGCTTCATTTATTATTCAAAGGAGTCCTTTAAAACCAATTTTTCTCTGCAAACTCTATTGACCGACTAACTGTTACTTCCGATCGATTTCACTATCTATTGTTTCGTCACGGGTGTCCGCATTTTTGTCTGCTTGAATTGAAGGAATCTCTTTGATATAGACTTTAGTCGGTGCATGTCCTTTGTGAACGAACTTGTTAACCATTTTACGGGCAAAGACATAAGTAAAGATAGCGACGAATAAATAAGGAATCACAAAGAATAGACTGATTAATGACCAAGCAAACAAAGGAATGGCGAAAGTGAAGAACCCGGAGAAAGCTTGGACGAAATAATCAGCCACACTAGGTTTCTCGTTATAGTAACGTTTTACTTCTTTCAAACTAATATCTAAAGTAGAATATTTCACCGAGTCTTGGGTCTGATTCAGACTAGCTTCCAGATTTCGTTGTTCGGCTTTTAATTCACGTAAATTATCTTGATAAGCAATTTTTTCGGCTGAAGGCAGATTCTCTTCCGCTAATTTCTTCTCTAAATCAGCGATTTCCGCCTTTACTTCTTCTAGCCTTTCTTGATCTTGATTAATTGTGTCGGTCTGATCCTGGCTAGACAAGGAAAAGTTGGCCACCTTGTAATCTTTCTTAATCGTTTGAATAAATTCTTGTAATTGTTCTTGAGGGACATCCACGGTAATAGAAATTTGATTCAAGACACTTCGACTCATTTCATCAGAATACTGAGTCGAACTCTGAGAGGTAACTTTGCCCTTGACAGCCTCTACGGATTGTAGGAAACGTTCGTAATCTTTCTCATAGGCTTTACTTTCAATCGTTGCCGACCCACTATAAGATACCTGTTGTTGACTGCTATAACCTGATTCAGTTTTCTCAACATAATCCGTTCGTGTCGGTGTCGTATTTGGAAATAGATTAGTCGCATTGTCACAACCCCAGAGAAATAAGGCACAAAACAGGAACAAAACAATCTTCTTTAATTTCATCAGATTCCCTCCTTTTGTACTCATTATACTGAGTCTGATTAAACTTTAGAAATAATATGACGTCTCTTCTTTGAATTCGATGCATGTTTGAGCGTGTTTCTCGTTTGGCTATCGTAAAACAAAAAACCCCACAAGAACTCGCTGATTAAAACGACGTCTTGTGGGTTTGGTATTTGATAATAAAACTTAGGCGGATTGGTCTAAATCGCCACCCTTACTCATCTTATAGATTGATGACTTCGCCAATATCGGTTAACAAACCTTGGCCATCAGGTAAACTGGCGACAAAAGCCTGGGGATCTTGTTTAATGAGTGGGAAGGTATTGTAATGAACCGGCATGACATGTTTAGCTTTGAGCCACTGGGCTGCTAAAAGCGCATCACGCGGACCCATGGTGAAATTATCGCCGATTGGAATCAGCGCTAAGTCAATATCAAATAGGTCGCCATACAATTTCAAATCAGAGAATAGAGCAGTATCACCCAAGTGATAAAGGACCTGATCATCAGCTTCGATAATTATACCGGCAGCTAAGCCCAAGGTAACCGGTAAGCCATCGATTTCTAACGAGGAACCATGGATCGCCTGGGTGAAGGTTACCCGACCGAAATCAAAACGATGACTACCGCCTGGTTGCATACCATGACATTGAACGCCTTGACTCGCTAAGTATCCCGCCAGCTCTACATTACAAATCACTAGGGCTTGGTTGGCTTTAGCAATCGCGACTGTATCCCCAAAATGATCACTATGTGCATGGGTTAAAAGAATATAATCGACTTTAACTTGCTCAACCTTAAGATCGGTTCCTTCATTCCCTTCAATAAAGGGATCAATAATAAGTCGATGGCCAGAATTGGGGAAGACTTGAACCACTGAATGATTATGATATGAAACTTTCATGGTGAGGCTCCTTTCTGCTTAGCTGAAATTATTCTGCATCAATGGACTGATATTCTACGGCTAATCCAGCTTGGACGGCAGGGCGCTGATTAATCTGTTCGGCCCAAGCCTTCACATTAGGATAATCTTCTAATGATAAGAATTCATACGAGCCTGGATAAATCTTATCCAAAGCTAAGCGACCAAACCAAGACCAATTAATAATATCGGCAATGGTATAAACGTCGCCACATAAGTATGGTTGATGAGCCAGTTCACCTTCGAGCACACTTAGCAGACGTTTGGTTTCCATAGCATATCGATCAATCGGATATTTCTGTTTGGTCGGAGCATAGGTAAAGAAATGACCGAATCCTCCACCAATAAAAGGTCCCGCCCCTACTTGCCAAAAGACCCAATTCAAACATTCAGTGCGACCTGCCCAATCTTGAGGAATCAAGGCCTGATACTTATCCGCTAAATATAGTAGAATCGATCCGGATTCAAATACACGTATCGCTGGGTCTGCTGACGTATCTAACAAGGCAGGAATCTTGGAGTTCGGATTCAATTCAACAAAGTCAGAACCAAACTGATCGCCTTCTTGGATATTAATTAAGAACAAGTCATAATCTACCGCAAAACCTAGCGCTTTTAATTCTTCTAGCATAATGGTTACCTTAATCCCATTAGGTGTGCCGAGTGAATAAACTTGATAGTCATGGTCGCCTTGGGGCAAGCTTTGCTCAAATCGCTTACCCGCTGTCGGTCGATTACCAGAACGCTTAGAATTCTCGTCTTCCCATTGCCAAACTTTAGGAACTTTGTATGCTTCCATCTAATCCCTCCTTCTCTTACTTACCAACATTATATCATTGATTACAAAGAAAGATAAAAATAAGGCCGTCGATTGTTTAGATAGCTTCAAGAAGCACAAGCCAGATCAGACAAAGACCGCAATTCTATAATTATTCTGGTCTTGTAATTAGCTACGCAACACGGGTCTCAAGTACAGACCAAAAAGGCGATTGAATTACTCCAATCGCCTACTCTAGACACCCCAACAGCCTTTAACCAATCGCCAAAGTTCTGAGGTAGTCTGTACAATTAATGATTTCTATCTTGGGTATAAAGTAGAACCAAAGCAATCAATACTAACCAGTGAGAAACCTGCCAAATAATGAAATTAAGCAATAAGGCCAGGCCAAAACTCAAGAGATTCCCTTTCTCAAAAGGATAGAAACCAATTAAAGTCTGATAGTGGGGATCAATCCGATATGTCTTGGCTAGACTTGAAATTAAAATAACTGCTACTGGAAATAAGATAAGCGGCAAGGCAGCCCAATGATTATCTAACAGAAAGTACACAAGCGACATGGCGTAATTATAAATCCAGAATTTCTGTGGCATAGTTGTTAATTTATTACGAAGCTGTTCCATGGTCATCACTCCTTATAAATTAAAGATACCAGATTTTGTCTGAAATACCTCAGTCCTCAGCCGTAATTTTAATCTTTTATAATATATCTAGATAAAATTGGTTGCCGACATCCAAACCAAATTTGGTAAAAGTAAATTGCCCATCTTTTAGCGATACCGTTCCGAGTTTAAGGTGTTTGTCGATGGCTGCTCTATATTTTTCTTCGAAATTAATATTGAATTTCTGATTTAGCTCAGCTATGGCGAAACCTTTAATTAAACGCAGGTTCAACATGATGTATTCCTTTTCGCGATCTTCGAATGACAACTGTTCTTGATAAGCTATCGGTTTCTGACCTTGGTCAATTTTGGCAAAATAATGATCAAATTGCCGGCAATTGCTGTAACGAACCAAATCAATATTCGAGTGAGCTCCTAAGCCTAGACCAATATAATTCGCTAGCGTCCAATATTTTTGATTATGGCGACTTTCTGCACCAGGTCGGGCAAAGTTAGAAATCTCATATTGCTGGTAGCCCGCTTTAGCTAGCTCAGACTGTATGTAATGATACATATCGCGTTCTGCTTCATCTTCAATCAATTGAATTTGCCGCGTCTGAACCCAACGAGCAAAAGGGGTCCCCTCTTTAATCATCAGAGAATAATAAGAGATATGGTCCGGATTTAATGACAAGCCTTGTTTCAAGTCGGATTTGAGAATCGCCATATTTTGTTTAGGATTGGCAAACATTAAATCAATGCCTAAATTCTTGACGCCCATTTTGCGTAATAAATCCACTCGGTCGCGAACGGTTTGACCATCATGGAGGCGACCCATCAAGGTCAATACCGCATCATCAAACGATTGGACCCCCATCGTATAACGGTTAAAGCCGTGCTTAAGATAGACTTCAAGTCGTTCCGCCGTGACTGATTCTGGATTCATTTCTATTGAAATTTCACAGTCTTCACTTACGTCAAAATAGGCATAAATTGCCTGCATAATTCGATCCATCTCTTCAGCAGCCAGATAGGACGGGGTGCCACCACCAAAATAAATACTATCTAATAAGTAATCTTCTTTAGCATATAAAGCCATTTCTTTAATTAAATAATCGACATACTTCTCCATCATCCCTTCTTGTCGGGCAAAAGTAAGGAAATCACAATAATGACACTTCTTCTGACAAAATGGAATATGGACATAGAGTCCCATTGTTTCTTTCATATAAACCCTCTTCTTGTTTTCTTAAGTGTATTATAAAGAATCTATCGATGAATAACAGCCTCTGGACTAAATCTTAACAAAAAACGATTTGAACCCGTTCGATTCAAACCGTTTATTGAGGAAATTAGGGTTTCTATTGCTCAACCATTTCATAGGCCAGTCGCAATCCATTCAACCCAGCTTGTAGTTTGGACCACGGACAACCTATGTTTAAGCGGAGAAAGTTAGCTCCATTGCCGCCATAAACTGAGCCATCCATAATCGCTACTTTCGCTTGATTGACCAGTATCTTCTGAAAATCCTTCATCGAGCAAGACAATTGACTCATATCAATCCATAATAAATAAGTGGCTTCAGCCGGAACTACCGATAATTTAGGACAATATTGTTCAATAAATCCGATGGTTCTTTGTTCGTTCTGTTCAATATACTGATTTAGCTCATCTACCCAATCTCCGGCATGCTGATAAGTATCCATGGTCGCTAACATGCCTAGATTACTCGGTGAGCTAAGTCCATCTGCCCCCTTAAGCAAACTTAAGAATTGGTCTCGTAGTTCCTGATCTGGAATCATTAGATATGAGAACAATAAACCAGCAAAGTTAAAGGTCTTGGAACCGGAACTGAGTAAGGCAACCCCTGTTTGCTTAAAATCGAGAATCGGATGATGATGTGTGCCCGGGCGGACAATATCCATATGTATCTCATCGCTAATAATAAAAACTTGATATTGCTGACACAAAGCGACGATCTTCAGTAATTCTTCCCGCTGCCATACCCGGCCGGTCGGATTATGGGGCGAACAGAGTAACAAGATCCGATTTTGTGAATCTTGCATTAAGGACTCCAAATGATCAAAGTCAATAGAATAGCGTCCCTCGTGATAGCAAAGTGGGTTCTCAACAACTTGACGTTGGTTGGTTCGAATTGTCTTATAAAAGGCATCATAAGCAGGTGTTTGAATAATCACTCCTTGTCCTTCTTGACTTAATAAACGAATTAATAAGGACACTGAATACATCACACTGGGGCTATATACTACCCAGTCCGAATCAATGGTTGAATCGAAGCATTGCTTAAACCAAGACACAACACTTTCTTTAAAATCTGGATGATTCCAGCGGGTATACCCCAAGATACCATGGTCCAGTCGTTTCTTCAAAAGCTGAATGGTCGATTCAGGCAAAGGAAAATCAGTATCTGAAATCGTAAAAGGAAGCAAGTCAGCTTTACCAAATCGATCATAAACATAATCCCATTGAGTACAATAGGTCCCTTTTCGATTGATGACTTGATCAAAGTTCATGAGTATCCCCACTCATCATATAATCTTCCAATTGATTACGTACCGAAGTGACTTTCGTTCCGATAATGACTTGAACATTCTCTTTATCTAAGTGAACGACACCTAGAGCACCGAGTTCTTTTAATCTCTCATCTTGAACTTGGTCGCCGTCAGCCAGCACTAACCGAAGACGGGTTACACAATTATCCAATGATAATAGATTATCTTTCCCACCTAAGGCAACCAAGATTGCTGGAATATCATAGTCTGATTGCCCTTTGCTCTTTAACTCTTCCCGACTATATTCTGTTTCGCTAGCTAATTTCGCTCTTCCTGGTGTGGGTAGGTTCTTCTTAAGAATAACCGTCTTGAAGACGAAATAATAAATCGCAAACCAGATTAATCCAACCACTAAGACCAGATACCACTTAGTCTGATTACCTTGTAAAATTCCAAAGATAATAAAATCTAGAATACCACCATCCGTATTACCAATGGTCACCCCAAGTAAGGCCATCACCATGAAGCCAAGTCCAGTCATAATAACATGGAAGACCCACAATAAAGGACTCACAAATAGGAACAAGAATTCGATCGGCTCGGTAATTCCAGTCACTGCGGTGGCTACGACGCCAGAAATGAGCAAACCTTTAATTGAAGCTCGACGTTCAGGAGAAGCTGTATGATACATGGCTAATGCAGCCGCAGGGAGACCGAAAATAAATGTCGGCATCTTACCTTGTGACAAGAATGCTGTGGCTTGAGGCGAAATCGCTAGGCCTTTACTCAATTCTTCATAGAAGATATTTAAAGCTCCAACAGTCTGGTGACCATCGACCAACATGGATCCTCCGGCTTCGGTAAAGCGAATCAGAGCAACCAAGATATGGTGTAAACCAAAAGGCAGTAAGAGACGTTCCCCAGAACCAAATAAGAAAGGTCCAAAAACCCCAGAACTTTGAATAGCTTTACCAATTAGAGCAATAAACATGGCAAAGTAAGGCCAGATAAAGGGTAAGCCCAAGCCGACTAAGCCCATCAACAAGGAACTAATAATAGGTACAAAACGGACACCAGAGAAGAAAGAGAAACTATCATGTAATTGAATGTCATAGTATTTATTGTGTAAGTTATAAACAATCAACCCAGCAATAATTCCGCCGAGGACCCCCATCTCTAGCGTTTGAATGCCAAAGACCATCCCTTGTTTGATCGGCTTCAGCCAACATTCCTCGAGCATTCAAGACGAAATTAATGGCTAAATGCATCACGGTGTAACCGACGAATCCAGAGAAGGCAGCTACCCCTTTTTCCTTGCGAACTAAACCGAGCGGAATCGCCATCGCGAACATCACGGGTAAATAAGTGAAGGCAAAGCTCCCAATGGTCGACATAAAGGCAAAAATTAACTGCAGAATAGGATGCGCTAGAAATGGTAATTTATCCAACACGGCTGGACTCGTAAATGAACTTCCTATTCCTAATAATAAGCCCATAAAGGCTAAAAGGGCTACCGGCAACATGAATGTTCGGCCTAAGCCCTGAAAGAATTCCATCATTGATGATTTCTTCTTCATTGAATCAACTCCTTTTTGACTCATTATACTGAAGAAAGAAAGTTTCGAAAGCACTTACAAATAAGTTCGAAATAATTTCAATGACTTTCAAATATTTCCACTAATTTCCAGACCAAGAGATCGCAAAGATATTGCAGACTCAGTCGCGAGCTAATATCGGCATCCAATTGATATCTAAGTGCGGTCGGTCCATAAAAATGCAGGGTGGATAAGCTTTGTAGGCTAGAATGCTGATTCCCAGTAATGCTGATTAGGCGGACCCGATTGTCGTGGATGTTTTGAGCCCAGTTAAGTAGTAATGGCGTTTCGCCAGTTTGGCTGATAAATATTGCTAAGGATTGACAATCTAAGCGCTTGGAAACACGAGTTAAATCATCCCAATCACTGCGGGCATTGGCTGAGTAATTCAATTGTTGAAGTTTGCGGTTTAATTCCTTGCCAATATACTCGCTCCCGCCCACCGCGAAAATTTCGATATTCCCTGCATCATGAATAAAAGTTACAGCTTGCTCGAGTGATAATTCGTCTAGCTGTTGACAGGTTATCTGGAGCTTGGTCTGAATCTCACCGAAATATCCCTGATTTCCCTGCTTCATCGACCCATTATGAGATTTTACCTCAGTTAACCTTGGTTCTTCTTTCAAGAAGCCGTATTTCATCTCTTTAAAGCCGTGAAAGCCTAATTTCTGAGCTGTTCTGGAAATGGTTGATGGCGAAATAAATAACTCCTTGGCCAACTGATTGATGGTGATTCGTTCAATATACTGGGGGTGCTGCAGGCAATAATCTAAGACGCGTTTCTCAGATTCACTGAGCTGATCACGCATTTTGCTATATTTAATCTTCTGATTCAATAAATTAGGTCACCTCACTCACAGCATCGTCATAGTTGATTCATCATTTCTTGATTTGTCTTGTTGATGTCGCTTTAATATTTCACCTTGGCAGAAAAAATTCTAGCTAAATTGACTTTTCAGAACCATTGACTTCCTGGCCATAATAGAAATACAGACGGAGGGCCAGATAAATCGCTGTCAACAATAATAGATTGATATAGAAACTGGTCGCCGGCATAAATCTTAAAGCTAGCACAATCAGCAAGCCACACCCCGTCTTGATAAAAATTTTAAGTAAGTCTTGACCAGGTCGATGGATAAAGAGATAAATAAAGCGACAGACAAAGGCTAATAAAGCACCCACACCTAAAATAATGTGTAAAGCTTTCTTGAAGAAATCACTGGCTGAGGAATTCGAATCTGTCGGTTTCGGTGAATTCATCTGCAAACTGCCCGACTCTAATTGAAACAATCGAGTAAGCAAGCGCCGGGACAACCAATCCGGCTGACTTTTATTGTCTTCCCATCGCTGAATCGTCTTAGGGGCTACATAGATTTTATCTGCTAGCGTATATTGGGTCATTCCTAATTGTAGACGACGATGCTTGATAATTTCTCCAATTTGATCCATCATCTTCCTCTTTTCAGTCTTATTTATCTTACTGGCCGACCTGATCGCACTTACTTATTGCTACAGATAGTCTAATTGGTTAATATTTTTGTGCAGAAATTCGTTAGCCTCTTGCAAGAGTTGTTTCTTACTTTCAAATTGTAAGTACTCCAAACAGGCTTGATAAGGTAAAATCAGTGCATGGCGCACTTCCTCTTCCTGGATTTTTATCTCTTCTTGGTCAAACTCTCCTAAGAAATAGATGTTTTCTTTCTCTGCATTGTTCTTTTCAGGCAAGATATAACGCTCGACCTTACGAAAATTAGCTAACAGGCGCGGATGTACATCGACTTCTTCTTCGATTTCACGAAGTGCTGTCTCAACCTCACTTTCGTTCGCTTCTACATGCCCTTTTGGAAAACCAAAGGTCCCGTGCTGGTCTTCAATTAATAAATAATTAAGTTCTCCGTGATTTCGAGTAAATAATACGGCCCCACAAGCCGTTTCTTTCGGCCCTCGAGCTTGAATCTTATCTGTTTGCTTCATCGATTCCACTCCTATCTTCTTTATATTATAGCGAAAAATATGAAATCCACCAATATGAGAATCAAAAAAGAGCCTCACTCAGTCAACGACTCCAGTGAGACTCTATATTAATCAAGTTGCGAGAGGGGAGCTACTTGATTACTTATGAAAACTACCTCATCCAATCAACTCTAAATTAAATCATAGTCTTCTAAGAGTTCTTCGATAAAGGTATCCTCTGTTTTAGCGAGGATTTTCTTCATAAGCATTTGTTTAGAAAGTGGTAATTTTCGCTCGCTTAATTTTTGGCCATCGGCTAAACAATTGACTGCTTGCAGTAACATTCTTAAATCATAGGTAGAAGCAAATACTTCAGGCACACCACGATCGACATGAAGGAGTTGATAAACAGCTTCCATCGCAGTACGAACAGAATATTCGGTCGTGAAGACGGTATCTCGTTCTGTCTCAGCGAAATTACCAATAAAGGCTAGGTTCTTGGAACCATGGGGTACTACTAAAGGACGGTCACCTTTAGCGCGCGGCATAAAGTATGCTGTAATATAAGGCATATATGTTGGAACCGTATTACATGATTCATTGGCTAAGCTTTCGATTTGATCGAGTGGTACTCCCATATGGTAGAGCCATTCTTGAGCAATTTCAGCCCCTGAACATTCGATAATGGGTTTCTTGATATAATCACCGGGGACGTCAGAATATAGGGCATAGATCCAAACAACTAATTGGTCATCGGCTTGTGCCTTGAATTGAGGTTGCCGGTTTAAAGTGAAACTCAATTGCCATTTGGAGTCGGTCACCGTCACGATTCCTCCCGTTACTGTCTTACCGGAAAACGGATCCCGTTGACAATTTTTCTCAATGTATGGAGGTATTTTATCATCTAAGGTTGTCGTTGTTGCGGATACAAACCAGGCTTTCTTGGGAATACCTTGGTAGAATTTCTCAGGTCGGCCGAAACTTTTATCTTGGGCAGCTAAATTTCGCCATAGTTTCCAAGATCCGCCCATCGCTTCTGTTGGGGGTGCTGGTGTTTGATTATCACCTCGAGTCGTGCTTTCGGTAATACTACCGTTGGTAACAAATACCAGATCGTTCTCGGTGAGGTCGATTGTTTTCTTTTCACCTTCTTGAGTCATTTCAATCTTTGTAGCTACTTTCTTATCATTAGAAGCATTGACTACAATGTTATCGACACGGGTATCATAAACAAATTCAACCCCATGTTCTTCTAGATAAGCGACTAATGGTAGCACCAAGGATTCATATTGATTATATTTGGTAAATTTCAAGGCTGAAAAATCAGCAATACCCGCAATATGATGGATGAAGCGCATCAAGTATCGGCGCATTTCCATCGCTGAATGCCAAGGCTCGAAAGCAAACATCGTCTTCCAATAAATCCAGAAATTAGATTTAAAGAATTCTTCACTAAAAACTTCTTCAATCGTGACATCATCCAGGTCTTCTTCTTTTCTTAAACAAAGTTTGATAATCTCTGCTTGAGCTTGATCTGATAAGACCATCTTGCCATCCGAATCAATCCGTTGACCTTGCTTACGAATAATCCGACATCTTGAGAAATTAGGGTCATCTTTATTTAACCAATAGAATTCATCCAAGACTGAGGCGTCATCGATTTCTAAAGAAGGAATCGAACGGAATAGATCCCACAAACATTCGAAATGGTTTTCCATTTCACGACCCCCACGTAAAACAAAGCCTTCATTGGGTACATAGGCTCCATCCAGGCTACCACCAGGCAGGGGCAGTTCTTCTAAGACATGAATGCGTTCGCCAGCCATCTGACCGTCACGGACTAGGAAACTAGCGGCCGCTAAGGAGGCTAGCCCTGAACCGATGATATAGGCTGATTTTTGGTCGACTCCAACAGGTTTTCTTGGGCGAGCAAATGCTTCGTAATTACCATTTGTGTAATACATAGATATCACTCCTTATTAATCTATGTATTCATTTTACTGCGATTAATCTCTACCTTACAGAGATAAAAGCTACTCAGTGTCGCATAAGCGACAAATAGCGTATAATTGTCCACAAAAGAGGTGAAGCTATGAGTTCAAAAGATTTAAGAGCCCAGAAAACCGAACAAGCCCTACGAGACGCCTTCCTAGATTTAACTCGCCACCAATCCTTTGACAAATTAACTATTCAAGATCTGTGTGATCAGGCCCAAATTCGTCGTTCGACCTTTTATCGCCACTACCAAGATAAATTTGACTTCCTAGGTCAGCTAACCCATTATTTATTGGCCGAATTTAACCAAAAAAATCGTACCAGCTACTCCGTTCTTCAACCAGAGGATTTCTATCGGGCCGTAATCGAAGATATCCTAAATTTCCTCCAAGACTACCATTATCTATCTTTGAGTCTGCTTTCCAGTGACTACTATACCTTAATCGCTGATATCCTCTACCAGCAAATTTATCAGACCATCGCCAATCGCTTCCAACTGGAAAAGAAAAATGGCTTTGTCTTCTATATGGAAGAAGAGCGACTGGCCGAGTTCTTGGCCGGCGGGATTATCCGCGTTGTCTTTAACTGGGTTCGCAGTGGTCAAACCACTGAAATCGATCTACTGACTGAACAAATTTATAAGATGTTGATTCAATTCTGGAAATCAATTCCGAATACTCAACAAAGCCAAGATTCTAGCGAATTAAATCAATAATAGCTTGATTTAGAATTCTCTTAAGGCTGTAGTGGAAGATGACTATATTCAGTAAATAAATTAACAGGGCAAAACTCATAAAAACAGGCCATGGAAAATAATTCAGCAGAATTGGCAAGCTCAAACCAGGATTTAACCAAGAAGTGACGAGGATAACGATGGCTAACAGAATAAAGACGAGAACAAATGATTTAATTTGTTCCAAGCTATAATGTTTTTGATATTCAGCTGCTAAATCCTTTCGGTGAATTCCCAAAGATTGAAGGACACCGATCTCTTTACTTTGCGTCTGTAAAGCCAATTGAATTGAAGCATAACCATTGGTAAGATTAAAAATCAGCACTAATAAAGCAGTAAAAAGAGCTAGGATGGCTAAGGATTTCAGATCTTTGATACGTGCAGCTTCTGCATCGCGGACATCGTTGATTCCAAAACGCTCATTGGGCGCTACTGTGTCCTTCAATCGCTGAACAACATATTCCTTCAAATCATCAATGATTGAAGGATCCACCTTTAATTTCAAGGAATAATTATGAGCGAATTTTTGCGAATGTTTCTTTTCTGAGTAGTCTTGCCAAGATTCCATATAGGTATGAAAAGTATCCATATCTGTATACATAAAGATTTGATAAGGCAATAAACGCTCCTGATAAATCCCTACATCATCAATCAGACGATCGATAGGCAATTTAAACGTGTCAGATTGCGTCAGCTGACTTTCAAGAATACTGTAATCAATTGATTCTAATGAAGAGAAATATGGAATATAGTCTGCTTCATCAAGTGCTTGATTAGGATCTCTTTGTGTTTGGTTCAACAATAGAATTTCACCTTTTTTGCCCCCAAGGTTGGCAAACGCTTGATCATCAAGCCCAAATAAGAATCCTTCTAGATATTCAGAATTTTCTCGTGAAAAAAACTCTTCATTTAGTAAATTCTCCTCTAAAGCTTTAGAATAATTCAATTGAGGATCAATCATTAAATACTTTTGAGTACTTATAAAGGAAGATTCTGCTTCAATGCTCTCTTTTAAATCCTTCAATATTTCAGGTGTTTCGGCTTGTTGGGTTCGTAAATTAATTTCCAAATTATAGGCTGGTTGATAACTATAATGAACTCGGTAAAATCGAGCTATACCCCCTACAAAGCAAAGCAAAGCCACTATAAAAATTCCAATCGTTGAAATATAGCGCTGGCTTCGAATAACCCTGGCGTTATTTCCATGAAGTTCTTGCCAGAAACTTGGCCGAGCTTTTCTTTGATAATGAGATAATTCAATATTCCCTCGCAATCCTTCAATGATAGAAATCTGACTTAATCTTCGTGCAGGTGCAATGATTGCTAAACTAATCATGACTAGCATCACTAGTAGGAAAGTCAGACTTATACCCAAATGATAGGGAATGCGAACCACAGGAACACCATTAATTTTGGCTAGTAGATTACTCAACAAATTGGTTAACAGGAAGCCCGAACCATGCCCCAGAAGTAGGGGCACTATCGCAATTAGACTACCGTCCTTTAATAATTGTAAATATATTTGCCAAGATGTCGATCCAATTGATTTATACATGGATAACTCTCGAACTTTCTCCAAGCCCCAAACAGTAAAAATATTTTTGATAAAGAAAACCAAAACCAAGATTAGAATAACTAAGAAGAAACCATTTAATATCATGACTCGATTTCGCTGCCAAAAAGTTTGATCCGCACGATAATACCTAATCCAACTTTGAACAAAGTTAATTTCAGGAGATTGTTTATGGGTTTCCTCTTGGATGATTCTTTCGAGCTCATCTTTATCTTGATATGCCGCGACAAAATTCGAAAAATTCAAAAATGTATTTTCAATTTGATCCTTAGGATTCAACAAACGATAGGCTCCATGAAGCCCAGTCATTCGATTATATGGGTTATCGATGATGCCAACCAAGCGATATGACTCTGAGTCTTGAATAATAAAACTTTCTTGTGAGGTCAATGTCGCATCAATAGAAATCGCTTCCAATCCTAATTGGCGCTGTCCATAGTTCACTTCTATCTGATTATCCAATGATAGCCCTAAAGTGTCGACTAAATCTGCTGACAAGATGATTTCATCTGGCTTTTGAGGTAAGCGGCCCTCTAAAATCAATCCTGATCCTAACATCTTTAGATAATTTAAATCTACTGAACGAACAATTGTAAGCTGATCAGCAATCTGGCTAACTTTTCTCGTGCCTTCATTAGCTACGCGTTCCACTTGTTTGACTTGCTCAATTTTTCTACTTTCCTCAAGACTAAGCGGTTGATTCAATGCAGCCTGATAAGGTGATTCTAAAGTGAAAGCATCCTTGGTTGTTTTCATTTGAATGTAGGAAAAGAAAAGAATAAATGTTATAAAGAGCGAACTGATGAAAATAGCCAAGATTAATGGCAGTCTGCGTTTACCCATTAGAATCATCTCCTACTAGCTGTCCATCAACGAAAGTTAGAATACGATCTGCTTGAAGAGCAATTGATTCATCATGAGTAATGATAATAATGGTTTGCTTCAATGAACGATTAAAATATTTAAATAGTTCAATGATTTCTTGAGAATTATCTCGGTCAAGATTTCCCGTTGGTTCATCTGCCAAAATAATCGCTGGACGATAGATTAGACTACGGGCAATAGCCACCCGTTGCTGCTGGCCACCAGAAAGTTCATTTGGAAAGTAGTCTAATTTATTTTCAATGCCTAATTTCCTTAAGAGTTCATCGCGGAAATTTAAATCAACAGGTCGATGATCTAGCTTCAATGGTAACTCAATATTGTGCTTAACTCTAAGATTAGGGATAAGATTATAGAACTGATAAATCAGACCCACTTTACGACGGCGAAACAACGCTAATTCTTTCTCGGAATAAGTAACTACATTGGTCCCTTCAATATATATATTTCCCGAAGTCGGACTATCTACTCCGCCGATCATATGCAAGAAAGTTGATTTCCCCGACCCACTCGGTCCAACCAATGCTATGAATTCACCTTTATCAACTTTCAAACTGACATCATTTACTGCATAGAGATCTTGCTTTCCCTGCTGGTAAATTTTTGTTAAATGTTCTATTCTTAAAATCTCCATCGTATTGATGACCTCCTTCTACTGTCATCATACAAGGTCAATGTGATAAAGAAGTGACATGATAGAATTTAAACGTGAATTTGGCGCCCTGGTCGGTATTCATTACTTCAAGGTCACCATGATGCTTTAGCATCACTTCTTTGGCGATTGCTAAGCCAAGTCCGAACCCATTGGAATCGGGTTGCTTATAAAAACGCTGGAAAATCTTGCTTTGTGAATCTTCGTCAATTCCCCCACCATCATCTTCTATTTCAATTTGATGGTAAATGGGATTCTGACGCAAAGAAATAATAATTTTTCGAGTAGTTTGCTGTTGAAGAGCATTCTTCAATACATTAATCAATGATTCGGCCAACCAATAAAAATCTCCTTCAATCAGATCTGACTCGCCTTGGCGAATAATCTGAACACTGTGGACATCCATGTCTTCTTCTAATATTTCTAGAGCATAGTCAACCAACTCATTACTATGAATTATTTCGACCTGCATCGACTTATCTGGCACTTGTAGACTGGCTAATTTCAATAATTGTTCACTCAAAACTTGAAGCCGAGTAAATTGACTTTCTAATACCGCTAACTTTTCACTAGAAGCCTGTCCCTGTCTCAGTTTTTTGATATTTAAGGAAATGCCCGTCATGGGTGTTTTAATTTGATGGGCAATATCTTCTAGGTTCTGACTTTGAAGGGCAGCCATGGCCTGAGTTTGTTCACGCTCTTCAATTAATTCAAGAAATAATTTATAAATTTGATCTTCCAAAAGGGCAAAATCATCTTGTTTCATGGTCATCCTATAATTTTGATGATACATTTGATCAATATATTCAAGGATTTCACGAATCCGCCGACGTTGACGATAACGAAACCAAAAGTAAACTACTAGAATGCTTAATGGCCAAAATATTAATACCATAATTTACTCCATTCTATAACCAATCCCACGAACTGTTGTAATAATGCTTTTATCACTTTTATCACGAATTCGTTTAATGGTCGCGGTTAAAGTATTATCATTGACAAATTTTTGTCGCTGATCCCAGAACCGTGCCAATAATTGTTGGCGAGTGAAAATTTGCTGGGGATGAAGAATAAAGTGAGCCAGTATCTCATATTCCAAAGCGGTCAATTCTAGGAGCCGCTGGCGATAAGTAATTTGTCCTTGGTCAATATTTAATGAACAGGATTTATATTTTATGATTGATCCTGACTTTATGGTAGATTGGCGTAAACACACATCGATTCTCGCTCTTAAAACTGCTAAATCAAAGGGTTTCGTTAGATAATCGTCCGCCCCTTGGTCTAAGGCAGTCACGATATCTCGCGGTTTATTTTTAACCGTTGTAATAATCACTTTACTACCTTGTTTCCTAGCTATAGGTAATAAATCTAATCCATCTCCATCAGGAAGATTTAAATCAAGAATAATTAAGGAATATCCCACCATTATCTTTTGTTTAGCCGTCAGATAATCTTGGCTAATATCAACCTGGTAACCTAGATTAATCAAATAGCTTTGCACTGCTTGACCAATGACTGGATCATCTTCGATGAGTAACAACTTAGCATTCAAGGAACGTCACCCTTTCTTTAATAAATATTGATGACTTTCTTATTATACCATTGTTGCTGTAGCTAAATAGATGTTTCTTGAGCGTTATTAATGACATTTGTCATCTAACTGATGACATCCGCCAATTACTTTTTAACCGGTTTCATGCCATAATGAATCTGAAAGAAAAGTAAATAGGAGGGCGCCCAATGAACATCGTCGAAATGGAAAATGTGGTGAAACGTTATCAACAAACGCTGGCCTTAGATCACTTTAATCTGCAAGTCCAAGCGGGAGAAATCTATGGCTTACTCGGTCCAAATGGCTCGGGAAAGACAACCGCCATTAATTGCCTACTCTCTTTACTCAAATTTGAGAAAGGATCCATCAAAATTTTTGGTCAGCCGATGTCGCCAGATAACTATGATGTCAAACGCAGGATTGGCTTAGTCATGCAAAATGTCGGCGTCTATGATGAATTAACCGTCTATGAAAATATTGATTATTTCTGTAGCTTATATATCGATAATAGCAAGAAACGCAAAGACTTGGTCCAACAAGCGATCGAATTTGTTGAATTAGAAGATTTTGTCAAGTATCGACCTCAGAAACTATCTGGGGGACTTTTACGACGTCTGAATTTGGCTTGTGGTATCGCCCATCAGCCTGAATTGATTATTTTGGATGAACCAACGGTAGCTGTCGATCCTCAATCTCGCAATAAAATCCTACAAGGGATTAAAGATTTAAGGAATCAAGGCAAGACGATTATCTATACTACCCACTATATGGAAGAAGTGGAAGCCCTGTGTGATAGCATCACCATTATGGATCGGGGCAAAGAACTCGTGTCTGGCACCAGCGAGCAAATTAAGGCGCTCTCAGTCAGTGGAGATGTGGTCCAAGTGGAAAGTTATGCCCTGCCTGAAGGTTTTGTCCAAGAACTATCCCAGTTTCCTGGTGTTCAATCGGTTCAGCCTTTAGATAAAGGGCTCGAAATCCGCTTTGAGAAGAACAGTCAACAAATTGTTCCCCTCATCCATCACTTTGACCAAGCTCAAATCGATATTCTCAACCTAACCATCCAAAAACCTAGCCTCAATGATGTCTTCCTGGAGATTACTGGGAAGGAGTTGCGTGATCATGCTTGAACATCTAGGATATGAATTTAAGAAATTTTACCGTAACCGTGATGGGGCTCTGTTCGGCATCTTATTTCCGATTGGTTTTGCCCTGATCTATGTCTTTGCTTTTTCGAATCTTTTGTCAGACGAAGCTACTTTCGACCCTCTACCGGTCGCCACCATATTTGAAAATCAGCCGGAACAAATTAGTCAAGTGTTAGATAATATTGGTCGTCCAGGTGAAATTGTTGATGACCAAGTCCAAGCACTAGAGCCAACTAAAGAAGATGCTACGGACCTAATCATCTATGTGCCATTGACCGAAGCAGAGGCTGATCGCTACCTCGAACAACAAATCTTCAGTCATAAATTAATTCTCCGTGAAGATCAGGAGCAAATCAAGGCAGACTTAGAAATATTACCAGCAGCGACTAAAAGTTTATCAACCAGTGTCCTCTACCAGGCTTTAGAATCTGTCCTCAGCATTCAACAGGTCATCCAACGCCAAATCAAGACCCATTTTAATCAACCACTCTCTTTATTAGAGATGCAGAAGAATCTATCTTCTGGAATCCAACCCCAAACGATTATCCAAGCGCAGGGAAATAAAGGAAGTTCAGGATTTACGGTCTTCTTCTATGCCTGTCTGGGCTATATTTGTATTTATTTTATGACATCGGGCAGTCAGATTATCATCAACAACCGGGCTGATCGTGTCGTCCAAGCTGGTCGATTAGAGATTGCTCCTCTGCCGCATCGGCTCCAGATTCTACGATCTTTTATCCCTGTTGCTGTCAGTTCACTCTGCTTGACCTATCTGGCTTATGCTATCTTTGTCATCGCTAAGATACCCTTAGGTCCCTATCACCTTGAAATTCTATTATTACTGACACTGGGGGTCCTGACTGGGTTATTACTGGGTATGGTTCTCGCTTTAATCCTCCCAGTCAGTCCGGAGCAGATATCAGCCATTATGAGTGTGATTGGTCTGATTCTGGGTGCGTTTGCTGGGTTAATGGCCCCGCCACTCACCGAATGGTTGCAGAAGAACCTAAGCTGGGTTAACGAGATCAACCCCGTCGCTTTAGTCAGCAAAGGGATTTATTATTTAAATAATTATCCCAGCCAGCAACAATATCAGCAGAACTTGCTCATTCTAGCCAGTTATGTCTTCGGCTTAAGTTTGATTGTCTTCCTAGGAACAGGAGGGAAGCGTTATGAAACTCTTTAAATTATTCTTCCGACTGGCCCGTAAATATAAAAAATATTATTTGATCACCATTATTTTATTACTGGTCGTCACCTTACCCTTAAAAGGTAATTCAGCCTTTCAAAACGATCAGGAATTTCAAAGCGTTGATTTCAAAATGACCATCTTTAATCAAGATCAAGGGTCAATTTCTAGGCATTTAGTTAACTATTTAGCAAGTAAGGCCGAAATCGTCGAACTAGAAGATGATGCCGAAGTGAAGGCGGATGCCCTTTACAACTTTGATACTTATTACATCTTAACGATTCCTGAACATTGGTCAGAAACGATTCTGACTGATAAGACCATTCCACCATTAGCAAAACAGCCTACTGCCGACAGCGAAGCTGAAATTTATATTGATAATATCATCTTTACTTATTTGAAAAGTCTGGAAGCCGAAATGATCAATTTCAATCAGAATTCCGACGATAAAACCATTCAGCGCTCTTTAGATCAAATGCAGGCTGATTTACAGCCCCATATTCAACCACATGTGATTCGCCAAGAAAATCAGCAGAATAATGTTAGAAATTTTGGTTTAATCTATTGTTCGATGATTGGTTTTGTCACGATGATGACCTTTATCAAAGTAATTGGTGGGGTCCAACGTTCAACCCAAAATCCAGAAATTAAAAAAAGAGACCACCTCAGTAAAATGACTGAATTTTCTCGAACCAGTCAACTCTGGTTCGCCTCATTGACTTGGGCCTTTACTTATTGGCTAATGCTAATGATGCTGGGACTGATTATTTTTGGCTTCGAGCCCCTGGTCCAAACCCAAGGTCAACTCTACATGCTGAATGCCTTGTTGGCGATATTCGGTATTCATGGATTGGCCTATTTACTTTCTACCTTAGCCCAAAATAAGGGCGTGATTGATTTCCTATCCATTGGCTTAAGTCTACTCTTGTCCTTCTTTTCTGGCGTATTCGTTCCTTTGCAAATTATTGACCCGACCATGAAGAAGCTAGCATCCTTGGCCACACCAATCTGGCAAGTCCAAACCAATGAAATGATTGCTAACTTATCTAGCTTTGACTGGGCTCATAGCCAAGCAATCTGGCGCAATTTTGGCATCCAAGTGCTGATTATCCTCGCTTATTTCGCCATCAGCTATATGATTCAACGTCATCGATTTATGAATAAAGTAAATTAAATGATTGATAATCGGTAGCTTAGACGGCTTGAATCCCCTTTTATTTAGTTTTATAATTAAATTGTGAATAAATGAACAGGAGGATTGCTATGAAACAAGACTTTGTGAATAATGATTTTGCCGATATTTTACTCAATCGCCACTCTATCCGTCACTTCGACCCTAAAGTAAAAATAGATCGCCAAACCCTGACCGATATGATCTCAGCCACCATTACAGCACCGTCTGCCTGTAATCTGCAGGCTTGGAAGTTTATCATTGTCGATACCGAAGCCGGCAAGGACAAATTAAGACAATGCTTTATGAAGTTTAATTCTCCCCAATTAGAAACTTGTGCCGCCATGGTCGTCATCTTCGCCGATGCCCTAGCCTTCCATTCCTACCGAGATTTGTGGGATCAAGCATACCAAGCTGGTCGAATCACGGCCGAGAAACGCGATGAAGTTCTGGCTACTTTCTTGCCTCTATATGAAAGAGCCCCTAAGGAAATGCTCATCGTCGATGCCCAACGGGATGCTTCTTTGGCCGCCATGCAGCTCATGCTGATTGCTCGGGCTTACGGTTATGATTCTAACCCGATTGCTGGCTACGACGGCAAGCAATTGACTCAATTACTCGACTTAGATCCTCAACGTTATATGCCATGCATGGCCCTAGCTATTGGTAAAGCCGATCCTGACCATGCCGAAGAAGAAGTTAAATCTATACGCTATGCCCTTGAAGATGTGTTCAGCTTTGTAGAATAAATGGTTTAAATGAAGCGATGATATCTAGCTAACCTTTAATCTAGATAAGTTGCACACGATCTACTTACCCTATTATAAGAACCCAGGACATACATCTAGCTCTGCTATATTCGACCACAAAAGTTTATAATTACGCTAGTCAACTTAAAAATCCACCAAGCAGTTTCTTAGCCTGAACGACTAAGAAATCCTGCCTTGGTGGATTTTAGCTATATTAATTTTCTAACAATTTACAAGCTTGGGCTTGATAGTGCTTGTATAGTAAAGCCAAACCGTCAGCGACTTTGGGGATCCACGGTTTATTGCGACCACAGAAATGAAGAAAGACCGTATGGACCATCACCCAATCTGAATTCCACTCACCGCGCGACAAGCTTTCATAAATAAAACCATAGCGTGTGTCATAGTTGTAGACTTCATCAGGAAGTGAAATAATTTTCGGTCCATAGAGCCCATTTAAAACATCTTGATCCGGTAAAAATAGAGCTCGATAATTGGTTTCAATAAAAGCAAAAATATCTTCACGTCGAACTTGTTGGCGAATTTGCTTGAGGTTCATTAACAGTACACCTGAATTGAAATACTCGGTCACTTCAGCCAGACCTAAACGCTTCTGATTAAATTTATTTAATAAATTACCAACCTTGGTATGACTCGCTGCCGCATATAAATTCATTCCCAAATCTAGCTGATAAAGATTAGAAAAATCATTAATACAAAGAATATCAGCATCTAAGTAGAGAATCCGATCTAAATCCTGAGGTAGGAATTCATGGGCTAAGAGCCGATAATAAATGGTCTCCGGATAACGGTCGGTCGTTGGTGCATCAGAAAACCCGGTCTGACCTATAATAATGGGCTGATAGTCATAGCCCAACTTTTTAATAAAATCCGTGATCTTATCGGTCTCCTTTAAGGCCTCTTTTTGTAGAATATAGACGGTCATCTTTTCTTGATGATGACAAGAGATAGAATATAGTGTGGTTAACATTTGATCGACAAAATTATCATCAATCGAAAATAATAGATTCATGGGACTTCCTTCCTAGAGCAAAGACGACTTCCTTCAATAGATTCCTAGGGATGTTTTAAGAGCAGGGCAGCAACTTCGATCAAACGAACCGACAAATCATAGTTGGCCCCAACCAAGTTAAAAACTTCATCTTCAGAGAGAACGCCTTGTTTGACTTCGGCCGGAATAATTCCTTGGTTGCTGTCATCCATATCTTGGCGAAATTCTTGACTCCCGTAATAATCTAATAAGCGCTGATAGTCTTCTTCGGATTCCACGAGTTGTGATAGGGCCTGGTCCAAAGTTTTTACAAGCTGCCAACGACGATCTTTGACTGCCTCCATATATTCGACCCACTCGATCCGCTGCTTTAATTGAGCTTCTTCTTTTCCTGCTTCAGGTTGATGAGATGACATCGACGGTTCCACTCCTTTTGATCTTTTCTCTATCATCCACCAATCATGAAAGATTTGCAAGAATCTTCTTTCAGAAATCAATGATATAAATATATAAATTAACACAGACACTTCAGATAGATTGACCAGACTGCATGGCTGAAGATAATACCCTAAGCGTGGGAAACTTTTATAAGCAGATCGATCCTTATTTCAGCTTAGAAAAAGAAAACATCTGAATCTCCGCAAGAACAAGCGCCGTCATTCCAGCTAAACAGCCAGCTTTCACGGAAAAATACAGTGAAAAAGCTAAAGAATCAATAAACATAGGCTGATTACCTAGCTAGATGAGCTATTCTCTTGTTCAATACACAGAAACAGATGTTATTTTGTAAGGATGAATAATTGTATTTGTTCGAAAGGGCCAATCTGGTCCCTCAATGTTTTATTTCAAATCTCGTGATATCGGCGAAATCAAATAGATTTCTTAGTGAATACTAAATTAAGCTTCAAATTGTTGCGCCAAACTCTGACTTGAAAAGGCTTGAGAGTCTTGACCCTTGGCGTCAACCCGACCGGCGACTTTCACTTGACCAATCTGGGCGCCTTCTTCCATAATCACCGTCGTTACTTGGTCTCCCTCACTGAGGATATCCCCTTCAACGATGAATTCGTCCAGGGCTCCCCCTTCCTTGAGTGAGAAGGCATAAGCCGGAAGATCAACATTCACCCCTTTGACCAGGGATTGACCTAGACTACCAAAGGTATGAATATTCCCGCGAATTCTTAAGCGATCCACTTTCTTAGAAATCTGAATCCCCACAGCCCCATCATTATGGGTCACAATATCGGAAAACAGTCCTTCTTTAAGATAACCATCATATTGGTTATAAGCACGTGCCCCAGTACCATAGGTTTCAATGCTAGCATTGGCTTCAAAATAATCAACTTGGCCGAAATTAACGAAGCCCACACCAGAAGGTCCATAAGAAACTACTTTGTCGTTGACGATCCACCGTTGAACTTTGCCCCAAGCATCTAGAACCATATCATTGACCCCATAAGTCATGGTCACACCATCATGGATAAGTTCGTCGACCAGCGCGCCGTATGAAATAAACATTCCTGCCGTGATATAATCAGCGACACCTTGAGGAAGCACTCCGGTAGAATAAATATCATTTACTTGGAGGCGGTCGACATGAACTTGACTACCTTGGTCGCCAAATCCAGAAATAAAGACACCAGAACCCCAAACCGGTTGATCTGGCAAACCAATAGCCAACCCTTCAATACTCGCTTCAATCTGGCTATCTTGGTTCGGATTGAAATTATAAAGAGTAAAGGCACCTTGCAAGACATTAACCCCATATTTTTGTGGTTGTTCCAGATAAGCCCGCGTATCGGTATTGATCACATGTACATCGTTCACTTTGACTGCAGCTTTCAAGGTAGGTGCTCGGAAAATCAATGAGACTTGTCCATTAATCTTTAAATTCTCCAAAATAAGTTTACCGAAATCTTCTTCACTTTGTTGAGCTAATATTTGGATCGCTTTCTTATCTTGTCGAGTCATCAAAATCATATCTTTAATTTGGCTAGACCCACTAAGAATCAGCCCATCTGAATGGGAGAAGATTAATCGTGGCAGGATCCCATCTTCCTGAGCCTTGGCAGAGATCGATACCTCAGGACTTAAATATAAAGGACTGGCCAAGGTCACTGAACGGGTCAACACAATCTCCGTCTTTCCGTCTCGAACAGCTTGCATTAATTCGGCACTTGAACTCACTTCGACCATTTTATCGCTCCTATCATAATGATTCATATTTTTATTTCTAAGGCTAGTATTGATTAACATTTTACATCTATTTCTTGATTACGCGAAAAGCTTTAACTCATAATGATTTACTTTTTGCCTAAACTACGCACCAACAAGCGAGCAACATAGTGACTGGACATCGGGTTTTGCCCGGTAATTATTCGCCCATCTTTAAGGGCAAAAGGTGTAAAAGGAATGCCGCGACGGAAATTACAGCCGCGTTCGCGTGCAATCTGTTCGACATGGTAAGGCACAGCTTGGGCTTTACCCATTAACTTCTCCTCGCGAGTGGTAAAACCAGTCGCTCTTCTACCTTGGAGAAGATAGCTTCCATCTGAATTTTGTAAATTTAACAAGCCTGCTAAACCATGACAGACTGAACAAAGATAACCCCCTCGTTGGTGGATTTCTTCAGCAACTTGCTTCAAAGCTGGATTATCTTTGAAATCTGCTAAGACCCCATGACCCCCTGTATAATAAATCGCTACATAATCTCTAGCTTTAACTTGCACTGGATTCAGCGAATAAGTTAAGGCCCGATCTTGAAATTGAACGGATTGATAACGATTTAATGTTGATCGGTTGGTAAGTAACCAGTGTAGACTCATTGGATCAATCGGCACCACCCCGCCTTGCGGGCTCACATAATCTACCTCTAGTCCAGCTTGTTCAACCACGTCGACGAAATCAGTCGCCTCGGCTAACCATAAACCGCTAGCATATTTGTGTGCTCGATCGTAATACTCAGAATTCGTTAAGACAACTAAGACCTTCAATCCAACCACCCCTCTTATTGACCTTGAATGACTCATAAATATTTGTATTGCTTAACTTAATCCTAGCACAATTCAGCTTTGCTTTCTTACTTAAACGCTCAAAATAAAAAGTGATATTTAAACAAAAAGTTTCTCTAGGGTCACAAATATCACAAATTCTTTTAGATTGAGATATTTAAGACTGTCAATGAAAAACATTCTCCATAAAAAACTACCTAACAACTGGACAATCGGCACTGATTATCCAGCCTATTAGGTAGAAATTTTTAAATTTAATGGTCTCTATCGTTCAGTAGAGCTTGTTTATTGCAAATTCTATAGAGAGCCTACATATTTTCAAACGGATTAATTCTGCATTGCTTTAGCAATATCGATATTTACGAGCAGAACATTGACTGTTTCTTCACCTAAGATAGATAATAATTTCCCTTGCGTATGTTTCTGAATAATCTTTTCTATACTACTTTTATCTAGACCTGATGCCTTGGCAATCCGGTCGACTTGAATTTCAGCGGCCGCTTTGGAAATATGTGGATCTAAACCTGATCCTGAAGCGGTCATTAAATCCGTCGGAATGTCTTCGACTTTAACCCCTGGGTTTTTGGCAAGAAATGTTTGCATATCTTGTTTAACCCGGTCAGCGAGTGCTGGATTGGATGGAGCGTAATTATCTGAACCCGATGCTAAGCCAGCAAACTCACTGCCATCGAGATAGGTTTGATTGCCGGCTGAGTCTTCTCGATATACATTGTAGTGATAATCCGATGGTCGACTCCAGAGGAAATAATCTTGATGAAACTCTTGGCCAACATTCTTCGCGCCAACATGCTGACCATCAAATTCTACTAAACTCCCCTTAGCTTGACTGGGGAATAACATAGCGCTCAATCCGGTCAAAATCATCGGAAAGATAAAGCCACAGAGAACAAGCATGACCAATGTTAATCTGAATCCTTGCGATAAATCTTGCCAGAAAGATAATTGTTTTACTTTCATGAATCTGCCTCCTACATTCCTAATCCATTTAATAGTGGAGTAATCAAGATATCGATTAATTTAATCCCTATGAACGGAGTAATCACGCCACCTAGACCATAAATCATCATATTGCGAGCTAATAATTTAGCCGAAGACATAGGTCGATATTTAACACCCTTCATGGCTAGGGGAATTAAACAAGGAATAATTACGGCGTTAAAGATTAAAGCCGAAAGTATGGCACTTTGAGGGGTCGCTAGTTGCATGATATTTAGCACACCTAATTCAGGAATCGCTAGCATAAACATGGCTGGAATGATAGCGAAATATTTGGCAATGTCATTGGCAATTGAGAAAGTTGTTAAACTTCCGCGTGTAATCAATAATTGCTTACCAATTTCAACCACTTCCAGAATTTTGGTCGGATCAGAATCTAGATCGACCATATTAGCCGCCTCTTTCGCCGCAGTCGTACCACTATTCATGGCTAAACCAACATTAGCTTGAGCTAAAGCAGGGGCATCGTTCGTTCCATCCCCAGTCATCGCTACAATCTTGCCTTCAGCTTGTTCTTTCTTAATCACTTCTATCTTATCTTCAGGTTTACATTCAGCGATAAAGCCATCGACGCCAGCTTCTTTAGCAATCGTAGCTGCAGTTAAAGGATTATCTCCGGTACACATAATCGTCTTAATTCCAATCGCCCGTAGACGTTCGAACCGTTCCGCCATACCCTCTTTGACTGTATCTTTAAGGTAGATGACCCCAAGGATGCGATTGTTTTCACACATCACTAAAGGTGTTCCCCCTAAACTCGAAATATGTTCTACTTGACCGATTAAGTCACTTGGGACCTGCCCCCCTTGTTCTTTGACAAAAGATATGATGGCATCGACAGCACCTTTACGTAATTGACTCCCATCTGCTAAATCTACCCCGCTCATTCGAGTCTGAGCAGTGAAAGGAATAAATTCGGCTGTATCCTCGATCTGACTTTGGTCGCCTAATTTAATAGCCAAATCTAAGGTTGATTTTCCTTCCGGAGTTTCATCATGGCGACTCGTTAAGCTGGCACAGCGAAGTGCTACAGATAAATCAACATCGCCGACGGGAATGATTTCAGCAGCTAAGCGATTTCCATAAGTAATCGTTCCGGTCTTATCAAGAATCATGGTATCAACATCCCCACAGGATTCTACAGCTTTCCCTGACATGGCGATGACATTAAATCGAGTGACTCGGTCCATTCCGGCAATCCCAATCGCGGATAAGAGTCCACCAATCGTCGTAGGAATCAGACAGACCGATAAAGCAATCAAGGTTGAAATAGGTAAAGTAATTCCTGAATATTGGGCCATTGGGTATAAGGTTACAATCACAATAAGAAAGATAATGGTCAAAGATACTAACAGTGTATTCAAGGCAATTTCGTTAGGCGTCTTCTTTCTTGAAGCCCCTTCTACCAGTGCAATCATCCGATCCAAGAAACTGTTCCCAGCTTCTGAAGTAATTTGAATCTTCAACCAATCCGATACAACCGTCGTTCCCCCAGTTACCGATGAGAAATCTCCGCCAGATTCACGGACAACTGGTGCGGATTCACCAGTAATCGCCGATTCGTCAACCGAAGCCACTCCTTCCAATACTTCACCATCACCTGGAATGACTTCGCCCACTCCGACCAAGACAATATCACCTTTATTTAATTCACTAGAAAGAACGACTTCTTCAGTGCCATCTGCTAAGAGCCGGCGTGCCTTAGTATCTTGTTGGGTCTTCTTTAAACTTGCCGCCTGGGCTTTTCCTCGGCCTTCAGCAATAGATTCGGCAAAATTAGCAAATAATAAAGTCAGTAATAAAATCAAACACACAAACAAATTATAAGTCTGTGAATTCGCATCCACCCCTGTTCTAGAAAATAATTGGGGAAATACACTTAACAATAAACTAATCAAGAAACCAACTTCAACGACAAACATCACAGGATTCTTTGCCATATAGAGTGGATTTAGTTTCTTGACTGACCCCAGCAGGGCATCTTTCATTAAATCCTTAGTAAGCAACGATTGATTATCTCGCGCCATGGAATCTTCCTCCTCATCAAATAATCTTATAAAGTTAAATGCTCTGCAATTGGACCCAATACCAAAGCCGGAAAGAAGGTCAAAGCAGCAAAGATATAGACCACAAAGACTAAAATCAGCGCGAAACTAATTGTATCCGTTTCTAGACTTCCGGCAGATTGATTCATGAAAGGTTTGCGCATTAAAGATCCAGCAATCGCTAATTGAATCACGATCGATAAATATCGCCCAAAGAACATTACCAAACCTGTCGTTATATTCCAAAATGGTGTATTATCGCCTAAGCCTTCAAAGCCAGAACCATTATTAGCCGCCGATGAAGCATATTCATAAAGTATTTGCGATAATCCATGATAGCCTGGATTAGACAAGGCTTCTCTTCCCCAAGTCGTCCCAACGGCTAAAGCCGAAAAAGCTAGAATTAATAAGGGATGAATAATAATAGCTAAAGCGGTGAGCTTCATTTCACGGCCTTCGATCTTCTTACCCAAATATTCAGGCGTCCGGCCAATCATCAATCCACAAATAAATACTGATAGGATGGCATACATAATCATATTCATTAATCCTACCCCTTTGCCCCCAAAGACCACATTTAGCATCATATGAAGCAGGGGAACCAAGCCACCCAGTGGAGTTAACGTATCATGCATATTATTAACAGTACCCGTCGTAAAGGAAGTTGTCGTAGTAGTAAACAAAGCGGATTGAGCAATACCAAAGCGAACTTCTTTGCCTTCCATACTTCCCATCGCCTGACTCAAGCCAAGTCTTGCTAGGATCGGATTGCCTTGATTTTCAGCCCAAACACAGAGAATTAGACCTAGGAAGAACAAGATACTCATGGCCGTAAAGATACTTCGACCTTGCGGACCAAAGAATCGGGCTGTGAGCCCCTTTACTCGATACTTTACTAGATTGAGTGGATTTGAATGTTGGTTTCGTTCGACCAACATCTTGCCAAAAGTGATGACACAAGCGCCCGGTAAAAGCATCATCGAATAGAGTTCAATCAAATTAGAGAGAATGGTTGGATTCTCAATTGGCGTACTCGAATTGGCGCCCAGAAATCCACCCCCATTCGTTCCTAAGTGCTTGATAATCTCTAAAGCCGCTACCGGTCCCATTGCAATGACTTGTTTACTGCCTTCCAAGGTATCGACAATGATGTTTCCCGATAAATTTTGCGGAACTCCTTGCCAAACCAAAAGTAGACCCCCGATTAAAGAGAATGGGAGTAATATTCGGCTGGTAATTCTAACCAAGTCGACATAGAAATTTCCCATATTATCCTTGGAATTACCGACAAGTCCACGGATAAAAGCCACACAAGCGGCATAACCACTAGCTGCTGAAACGAACATCATAAAGATAATGACCAACATCTGAGATAAGTAGGACAAACCACTTTCTCCAGCATAGTGTTGTAAATTCGTGTTGGTCATAAAGCTGATCACAGTATTAAATGATAAAGATGCTTCCATTGCCCCAATCTGATTCGGATTGAATAATCCTATACTTTGCAAACGTAGAATAAGATAGGTCAATAGGAGCATGATACCGTTGGTCTTGACCAAACTTAAAGCATATTGTTTCCAATTCATCGCCTGTTCTGGATGAATCCCTGCCAATTTATAAATAAATTGATCCAGTGGATTCAATAGCGGATCTAGTCGAGTCTCCTTCTGAAGCGTGACACGAAACATATAATTCCCTACTGGAATCACCAAGATTAAATAAATCAATAAAGTCAGCAGAATCTGCCACATAAACTCACCTTCTTTGTCTTTTTAAAATTTATCTGTATGGACTAAAGCGTAAATCAAATAGATAAATAACAAGATAATAATTACTGAAAGTACAATCATAATCTAACTCCTTATTCTTTATGTTCGATTTGTCCCTGGCACCATTGAATTAATAAGATGACAGCGATAATAGACATCATTACAATTAAAATCATTAGGATATCCAACATGGTTATTCCTCCTTCATCATTTCAAAACTTAGTGTACAGCAAAGCTTATAAAGTTGGTCTTAGCGCTTGAGCTCGGACATTAAGATTGCATAAAGATTGACTAAAATAAGAAAAAATCCGCATCAATCCACCGATCAAGATCATCCAAGATCTATTACGGTCAGAAAGACACGGATGTTATGAAAGTTGATGGGAAGAAGTGCTGGATTTCCTTAAAAAACTCATCTAATTAAGATTATAAGCTAGACAATCCAAGAGGTCGTGCTTATATCTTGAGCTATGGGAATGATTGAAGTTGCTTAACTCGTCAGCTCTTTCATCATCAATAATTTATTGCTTTATCATTCGATAACCTACACCGATATGTGTTTGTATATAATTGGGATCTGAGGGAGTGGATTCAATTTTCTTACGCAGGGTCGCCATAAATACGCGTAAAGACGGCACATCAGCACCGATACTACTTCCCCAGACTTCTTTAAGGATGAAATTATGGGTTAAGACTTTACCTGTATGTTTAGCCAACACCGATAGTAATTTATATTCAATTGGCGTTAAATGGATTTCTTCTCCATGCATATAAGCACACCCAGCTGCATAATCAATTTCTAAGTCGCCGTTTTGGTATAGGCTAGATGGCGCTTGCGTTAGCGTTGTTTCTGTTTGACTTCGTCTTAGAGCAACTCGTAAACGGGCAAGGAATTCTTCAATACTAAAGGGTTTGGTTAAATAATCATCGGCCCCAGCATCCAATGCTTCTACTTTGTCTTGGTCTTCGCTACGAGCACTAACCACAATAATTGGCACTTGGCTCCAACCGCGTACTTTGTGAATAATTTCCACCCCGTCCATATCAGGCAAACCTAAATCTAAAATAATGACATCTGCATTATAAGATACGGCATCTAACAAAGCCTCGGATCCAGTCTTAGCTGTATGATATTGATAGGCTTGCGTATCCAAAGTTGTTCGAATCAAATTTGTAATTGCAGGATCATCTTCAATAACTAATATTTTTGGTTTATACATTTTCTATATTCACCTCTTCTAAAGGAAGCGTAAAGGTAAAGACTGTCCCTTGGGGTTGATTATCTTCCACCCAAATTTTACCTCCATGAGCTTCCACAATAGACTTACAAAGACTTAAGCCCAACCCCAAACCTCTACGACTATCTGACCGCCCTAAATCCGCTGTATAAAACATATCAAAAAGATGTTCTTTGGCCCGCAGCGGAATTCCTGGTCCATTATCCTTGACCTGAATCCATACCGAATGGGCTTTTCGTTCTGCCTTTAAATAAATTTCAGAGCCTTCTTGAGTATATTTAATCGCATTGTTCAATAAATTCACTAGCACTTGGACAATTAAGCGGCCGTCCATTCTTGCGACGAGAAGTTCATCGGGGAGTTCAACTTTTAAATAATGATTTGCTATCTTTCGGTCCACATGAGTTACCGCCTCATGGAAGACATCTTCTAATAATTCAGCATTGATGGCTAACTGCATGGTTCCATTGTCAATTTTGGTAATTGAGAGCAAGTTTTCTGTCAGATTGACTAACCACATCGCATCATCATAAATTGAAGTATAAAGTTCTTGCTTCTTATTCTCTGCTAAATGAATACTTTGATCCATTAATACAGAAGCATTGCCACTAATACTCGTTAAAGGGGTCCGCAAATCATGAGAGATCGATCGTAGGAGATTAGACCGCAGTCGCTCTCGTTGTGTCTCAATTTCAATGAATTGCTTTTCCTCGATCAGTCGACGTCTTTCCAGCATTAAACCACAGTCATTCAATATGGAAACCATCAGATTCTTCTCAAACATCGTTAAATCTGGATAATATTTGGTTGGAATACCGATAACTCCTAAGACCCCTTGAGTTCCCCGCACCGCCATGTATAGGTTCTGCGCATGCGATAAGGTGTTGGTGGTTGCACCAGCGTGCTTGTTGTTCTTAATCACCCAACTCGCAATCGCTAATTCGTCTTGAGTTAATTCACCAATCAGCTTGCCCATCCCAGGTCGGCTAGTCTCATGAAACTGCAAAGGCTTATTGACTTTGACCAAGCCATATAAGATAGGGCGCTTGAGGAGCTCAGTAATTTGACTTGCCGCTACTTGAAGAATCTCAGCTTCACTTTGGCCCTGGGCTAATTTCTGATTACTATTCATCAGAATCTCCATATGATAAGCTCGCTGAGCCGATTCTTGAGCCTGTTTCTTCACTCGGCTGGCCAATGTACTCGAAATCAAACTAGAAAATAACATAATCAGAAAGGTAACCGGATAATCCGGCGCGTTAGCCGCTAACGAAAACCGTGGAATCGTAAAGAAGTAATTAAAGCCAATCACACTTAATAAGGAAGCTAAGCCTCCATACCAATGCCCCCGGGTCCAGACAGCAGTTAATAATACTGCCAGAATATACACCGTAATAATATTGGCTTCTCGTAAACCAATTTGATAAAAACCAAAACTAATCACCGTGGCTAAAATATTTAAAGCAATGACTTTAAGAATATCCTCCCAAGAAAAAGCGAGCGATGTGTTATTAAACAGCTTATAATCTCTTGGCTGATCCAGCTGGCTGTCGGGAATAATATATATGTCAATATCAGTCACGAATCGAGTTAACTTATCCGCCAAAGTTTTCTGGTCCAACAATAAACGATTAGGTTGATGGGTCCGTCCGAGCACGATTTTAGTAATACCACTGACTCGAACATATTCGGCAATCTGAGTAGCTGGATCATCGCCATATACGGTAGAAATCTGAGCGCCAAGCTGTTCTGCTAAGCGTAAATTAGCTCTTAGTTGTTTCAGTTCATTACTTTTTACAGCTTTGTGTTCTGAATTGTCTACATACAAAGCCGTAAAATGACTATGAAAGGCCTCAGCCATTCTGGCAGCTGTCCGGATTACTTTAGCATTACTCGGCGAACTTGAGATACAGACGAGGATATGTTCACTGGCCTTGACACTTTGTTCATTTCCTGCTCTTTGGGCATGGCGACTTAAATGATCGGCAGTTCGACGCATAGCGATTTCTCTTAAAGCGGTTAAATTCTCACGAGTAAAGAAGTGATCTAGGGCGCGTGAAGCTTGAACCCGTTGGTAAATCTTACCCGACTTTAAGCGTTGGATTAAATCATCTGGCTCAATATCAACTAACTCAATTTGCTCAGCTGCATCGAAGACTGAATCAGGCACCCGTTCCGTCACGGCCACCTGAGTAACTGTGTCGACCACGTCTTTTAATGATTCAAGGTGTTGTATATTTAAGGTCGTATAAACATCAATCCCAGCGCGCAATAGCTCTTCAACATCTTGATATCGCTTGCTATGTCTTAAGCCCTGGGCATTGGAATGAGCTAATTCATCGACCAGAATAAGTTGCGGTTTACGCTCCAATGCTGCATCAAGATTTAATTCTTTCAAAGTCAAACCTCGATAGTTAATCACTTGCGCTGGAATCGTCTCTAATCCTTCAAGTAAGCGCAAAGTATCCGGTCTAGTATGGGGCTCAATATAACCAATCACGACATCAATGCCTTGGTCTTTGGCGCTATGAGCTGCTTCTAACATTCCATAGGTCTTACCTACTCCTGCGGCATAGCCACAAAATATCTTTAATTTCCCTTGCATCGATCCTGACTGATCAAGCTGATAATCCGATTTTAAATCTTTCACCATAAGCTCACCTTCTTTCGATTCTCCTAAGATTATTGTACTTTATCCGACCTTTTGACCTCGTAAAGACTAATACCATGACATTAAGATTGTATAAAGATTTTATCTTAATCTAATATTAATACCTTTGCTGATGCTTTAACACTATCTTTTTATTGTTTGTCTTATACTAAAGACAAATAAAAAAGGAGGACTTATCATGCGCAACCAACATACTACCGTACCCAAAGTGCATTTCTTAATCAGTCCAACAGAAACGCATAAATATACCTTAAAACCATCTGTATCGCGGACAAGTTTCCAGCGTGATCACCAATTGATTAATCATTTACAAGAGCACCCATGGTTATGGTGGATAGTGATTCTTGTGGGAATGCCTTTAGCCAGCCTCTTGGCTGTAGCTACCATGACTTCATTATTCAGTCTCTTTTTTGTTTTCTTCGATTCTCTAAGTTAACCATTCACAATTTTATTATTTCAACATCATTAAGACAAAAAAAGACAAGATAAGCAAGTTGCAACACTTATCTTGTCTTTAATATTTTGATGTTAACCTAGGACATTAATCAGACTGGCTTCTTCACAGACTAAACTTTTCTTTAAATCTTTCATGAATAACTTTTGTTGATTCCGTATAAAACTACCAACGAAAGGTATCAAATACAACTTCTTAGCAACAACTTCTTCAGTAAAATCAAGAGTGGTATTATCACCTTGCTTATAGAATTTCCCCGTCCATTTACCTTTTAAATAACGATTATCAATCTCAAACTCCCATAATTTATATTTAACAACTTGACAGGTTGTCATCGTAGTTTCGATGCCATTCTTACTAACTTCTACAAAATGCTTATCATCGATAATCCTTGTTGAACTTAAATCACTACGCCATTGATAATTCGCAACATCAGTCACTTGTTGCCAAACCCGATCAATCGGGCACAATAAAGTGACCTTGATATTTGCCTTAGCCATTGTTGCCCCCTACAAACCTTTCTATATTATATTCATGAGAATTTCCCTTAAATTATTTCATTTCTCAATCTACTTTCATTATAACATAGATTCGCGATTATAATTTTAAGAAAAGATATTATTTGGATTAAAAAACTACAGAAAATGAATTCAGATTTAAATTCCTTGAAATACAACCGAGAATATTTATTAAGATTAAATATATACTACATTGAGGCAATATCAATGGTACCATTGACTACCATAACAATGGTGATCAATGTCAATAAGAGAATAGCCAGGGCGCCGATTAATTCATACTTGTTAAACATCTTCTTATTATTCTGCTTACAAGCTAGCATATAGAACAGCATACAAGGAGCAAATAAGAATGTGGTGACCAGAATATACTCAATCCCTGAAGCATTAATACAATACCCCATATAAATCGTTGAAATAATTCCTAAAATAACATTCTTTGATAAACCACCTTCCCATTTGTAGGATAGTTTAGCTTGACTTAATGATACGAAGAAATAAGGCACTAACATGGTACTGGATGCAAGTAAAGCCATGAAGTTATAGGCTGACTGATTGACTAATAAAGACAGGAAGAAGAATTGAATGATTCCGTTGGAAATCAACAACGCATTAACTGGGGCTTTATATTTATTCTCTTTCTCAAAGATTTTCGGGAATATACCTTCTTTGGCCGCTTGGAAACAGATTTCCCCACTAAACATAATACAAGCAAACCAACATCCAATCGCAGAGATGGCCACACCTATATTAATCAAAGCAGCTCCCCAAGGACCGACCACACTCTCTAAAACATAGGCCATAGCTGGTTTACCCAAAGTAGCCAGTTCTCCTTGGCTCATTACCGCGAAACTTAGTACAGTGGTCAGCAAATAAATTGCCGTAATAATTGCAAAAGAGAGAATCACTGAACGTCCTACTGTAGCTTTATCTTTAGCACGGGCAGAATAAACGATAGAACCTTCCACACCCACAAAGACCCAAACCGCTGAAATCATTGCTCCTTTAATTTGCGGTCCGACCAGTCCCCAATCAAAACCTTGATTCATTGTTCCCCAGAAATCAGCAGTAAACATATCATAGTTAAAAGCGATTAATAATGCGACCACGAAGATTGCCAGAGGGACCAATTTAGCAATCATAATCAAACCGTTAATTTTAGACGCGAAATCAGAACCACGTAAAATAGTAAAGTGCATTATCCATAAAAGAATGGAAGCCCCGATGACCGCCCAAATCGTCTGACCATCTCCAAAGGCCGGGATAAAATAGCCTAAGGCACTGAGAGCTAATGAACCTAGAGCCACGTTCCCCAATACAATGGACAACCAATAACCAATAGCAGAATTAAAACCAACAAAATCTCCAAAGCCCTCCTTGGCATAACTATAAATTCCAGCATCCAACTCAGGTAATTTGTTGTTTAAATTTTCTAAACATAGGACAAAAATGCCCATTCCCATCCCAGATAGAACTAAGGATACGATCATTGGTCCGACAGCAGCCGACTTAGCCATGTCAGACATCAAGTTGAAGATACCGCCTCCGACGACAGAAGTTACAGTCAAGGCAACGAGGCCCCATAAACCTACTTTCTTTTCTTTTGTTTCCATTGTTCTACTCCTTTATTATAAATTATATGTATTGCTTATAGATGTATTCTGAACTTGATGCCAGTAATAAATTTTCATACTGTAAGGTGAATTTTATTGTATCTCCCAATTTATAATTTTTTTCAGATTCAGTAATATCTACGATAGTATGGTCACTTGAACCGCCTTTTACAACAATATTCTGATCTAGGGGAATCAATTTGGTCATGTCGCCAATGTCTTGCCGTCCCATTGCTAAGAGAGCCCGATCTCGTCGGCCGATATCTTCGTACACTGGTCGATTGCCGAAAGCATCTACTGAAATCGTACCAATCGGATGACTTGGTTTATTATGGATCTCAATAATTTCACCTTCTAAAATAAATACATCCCCATGCATCTGATCAAAATGATAGTCAAAATATAATTCCATATCTCGTAAATAAATGCCGTCACCAATCCGCAGATGATTGATCCCCTTTGGCATGGTTTTATTTAAGACTAATGGCACGGAGGTCGTAGCACCTCCAGAAATCCAATCTAGCGATCGACCGATCTGCTCTTCAATAATGCGCGCATTCTCAATTAATTGGCCTAAATTTTCTTGATCTGGTTCTATCGAACCATAACATCCTAAATTAGTTCCGATGCCTTTTAGATAAAGATTGGGACATTTGTTCTCTACATAAACAGCTGCCTGAATCAGTTCTTCTTGCTCAAAAAATCCTTCACGCAAATCACCAAGATCATTCATCAAGACGACTTCGTGATGTTTGTTTTTTCTCTGACAAAGCTCGTTTAATGCAGTTAATGTTTCTATTTCAGAATTCAGACTGCAATCTGCAACTTCAATCAATTCATCGAGTTCACTTAACATGGGAATTCTTAAGGCTAAAGTATGGATCGACGGATCCATCTTTTTAATCCTTTCAAGTTGACAAAGTCTTGATGAAGCTAAGTGTTTCATCCCAGCCTGGATAAAATTTTCTATTATCTCTGGTATACCATTAGTACCCTTAACTACTCCACTAACTACGATTCCATAATCTTGACACACCCTCATCATGGTTTGAATATTTGATTGTAATTTCTTAGTATCAATGAGTAAACGAGGATATGGTCCCTTAGTCATGATTTTCCCTCCCTGGATGTTCATTGTTACCGCTTTCAAATAGATGATATGTAAAAATAAAGGGCAGCATCCACTATCAAACTCATCGCGAATCCTACCCTATACCATTCAAATTTATATTATTTTCTTAGAAACGTAATGAAAGACAAGACAAGCCACCATCAATTTTGCGATATTCTGAAGTATCAACTACTAAAGTTTTATATCCTAAGTCTTCAATCTTTGCCTTAATATTTGGATAACCTTCTGGCACAATCACTGTTCCATTTACCCAGATACAGTTAGCCCCATATGCCTCATCCATTTCCACTTCAAGTTTATTGAAATCTTTAAAGCATTCTTTGGTCGTAAATTCTCCGCAGACAATTAAATTATTATTTTCTAAATAAGCAAGCCCAGTTTTTAAATGCAGCATGGTATCTAATTTGACGGTTTCTCCGGTCATACCATATTTTTCTAGAATTGCAATCATTTGGTCGGCTCCTTCTTGATTAGTCCGATCAGACAAACCAATGTAATAATGATCGCCAACCATCATAATATCTCCAGCCTCAATCGTTCCAGGAGCTTCTATTTTCTCGATATTGTCGTAGAATTTTCTAAGTGCTTGATGCATATCTTCTAAAGCAGCTTCTTCACGTCGGGTTTCCGCACCAGGACGAGTGATAATGGCACATTTTGGCGTACATAAAGCTACGTCCTCTACAAAGCAAGCATCCGGAAATTCATCTTTAGGTTCTAATACTGTTACATTCACACCACATTTAGTTAGAGCGCTTACATAATTTTCATGTTGAACTAATGCTTTTTCATAAATCGGTTTTCCTTCGTTAGCACTGGTCAAGCCTTCAGAGATTGATTTACTTGGTACACGAACGATAACATTTTTGAACATAACACCACTCCTTTATGATTTCTTATCTAAAGTATATTGTATACAATATTTTTTGTCAATAGTGAATCGATTGTCAGAAAGAAAAATATATACTACAATATTTTTTATAAACGATGGAGGTGCTAGTTATCAATTCTAAAGATAAAGTCTATGAGTATATTTCCCAACAAATTACTGAAGGAAATATTCTCCCTAATGAACGCATTACTGAACAATCGCTGGCAGAAGCGACAGGTCTTAGCCGTACACCAATACGAGAAGCCTTATTACACCTAGCTGCTTTAGAGATTATTGAACATACGCCAAATAAAGGGTTTAAATTAGTTAATTATACGCTCAAAGATCTTGAAGAAGTTTATCAACTAATTGGTGTATTAGACGGAAAATCGGCTCAATTAGCCGCACCTTTCTTGACCGAAGAAGATTATTCTTTAATGCAATTCCATATCGATACGATGTATTCAGCAATAGCGAATGGTCTGTATATAAAATACAACGAGATTCAGGAAGCTTTTCATGATATCTACATAAATAAGGCGCAAAATCGACGATTAATTAAAGAAATTCATCAGCAAAAACAATTTCTCATCGCCAAAGCTTTCAGTAAATCCGATCCTAATAATTTGAAAGATATTTTGAATAAAACCAACGACGAACATCAAGTCATTTTAAATCTGTTTAAGGAGAATAATTTGTGTGAACTGCGTCGTTATTTAGAAGAAGTCCATTGGCGGATAGAAAATGCCCGTTATGACCTTTGGTAAAATATAGAGAAAAAAATACCCCTTAAAACTTAGTAAAATCTTCTCAAGGCCATAAGTTTTAAGGGATATTTATATGTAGGTAGCAGATTATAATTAGAATCTTAATGAAAGACAGGTTAAGCTACCATCTATTTTCTTAAATTCATCGGTATTGACAACTTTAACGGGATAACCTTTACTTTCAATATAGGCTTGTGTTTTCGGATGTCCAGCTGGAACTAGAACTGTTCCATTAATATATAAACTATTTATAGCATAGAGTTCCTCATCTTCGACGACATGCCGGTCGAATTTTTGGAAATCTTCAACTTTATTCATGGTTGGACTTACCAACATATTATTATTTTCTAAGTAAATGGCGAAATCTTTTAGATGAAGTCCTTCAGTTACAGGAACGGTTGAAGAAGTATAACCGAATTTGCTGACAATGTTATTAAATTGTTTAGCTCCTTCTTCATTGGTTCGATCTGAAAGCCCGACAAAGAAATGTTTATCAACCTGCATTACATCGCCACCCTCCATGGTTCCGGGTGCTTCAATATGAAAAATTTGATCATCTTTGTAATATTTCTTAATTGCATCCATGATCTCAAATTTTTCGCCGTTTCTTGATTCTCGAGGTGAATTGGTGATAATAGCACATTCCTGCATCACTACAGCAGGATCTTCAACAAAACATGAATCTGGATATTCTTCTAAAGCTTCCAAAACCAAAACATCCAGACCCAATTCTTCCAGAGCTTTCACATAACCCGCATGTTGCTTTACAGCATCCTCATAAATCGGGGCATCATCACTAAACATTCCCGTAGTAATCCCCTCTAACATTGATTTACTTGGTTTACGCACGATAGCCTTATCAAAAGTCAGCATGAAACATCCTCCTAGTAAATTATTTAAGCGTTTACGCGCTTTCATTGCTATTATATAGTATACAATATGCAAAGTAAACTTAATTTATTAAGAAGATTACCGAACACTGTTATATTAAGGAGATTCGCATAATATTTATGTATACAACACTTATTTGTTAAATCGTAATTCAAACAATTCCTCTTCTACCTGTTGAAAGCCTTGCTTCATAAACATCTGTCGACTGCGTTCATTAAACGAATAAATTCTCGCAAATACTTTGGCCATATTTTTATCTTGGGCCCGCTGAACCATTGCCTGAATGCATCTACTTCCAATTCCTCGTCCTTGGAATTCCTTGCAAATCACAATAGCAAGCTCACCAGAATCTTGCAGAGTACAGTCCCCTACTAACTTGTCTTGATATTTTACATAGTAACAATCACCATGTTGATCCAAATAATGATACATCGCTTGGAGACGGTCTATATCATAGGCTTGATCAATATTATCGACCATTTTGCAGATTTCTTTGTCTTGGTACCAGACTAGCGCCTCTGCTTCATTGTCAAAATATGGAAGCAAGCTCAACTCATCATCAATTTCAATCACTGTCATTTTATCCTCCGTTTATTCTTCAATTTTAAATGCCGGGTCATAGCGCATGGTACCCGATAGTGTCATAGCGGCTGGATCTAATTTTGAGGCCATAAAATATTCTGTAGCTACGTCAAAAGGAGAATCAATTCCAAACTGATCCGCTGGTAGATAATCAAAGCGCTGATAATAGGCTGGATCGCCCAAAACAATCGAATATGGAAACGAAAGTTTACGCGCAATTTGATGGCCTTGACGGACTAATAGTGAACCAGTGCCTTGATTTTGAAACTCAGGTAGGACAGCTAAAGGAGCTAAAGCAAGCACTGTTACTTGACCAACATATGCGCGTGAAAACATGATAAAACCTACAATCTTTCCGCCTATTTCTGCGACCAAGGTTAATTCTGGGATATATGCTGAACTTTTAAATAACTTGTAGACTAATTCAGCTTCTTGACCATCAGAATACTCCACCCCCGCAAAAGCAAGACCTATTAGCTCTTTTATCTTAGCTAAATCTTTTATTTTAGCCATACGAATATCCATTGTTCCCTTCCTTTGTCGTTTTGGTTAATAGATTTTAAATGATGAATGTAGATAACTTGTAGAGCTAATTTCTCATAAAATTTTCTCGATAGATTATAGAAAATTTTAGAAAAATAATTCTTAAATTAAATCTTATGGTACCGATAAAATATTTTTTTGCTGATTTCTCCAACTACTAAATAAGTAATAATTACCCCAAATATTATTCCCCAGATCGTTAAAGGAAGAGGAATAAATCCTAACAGCTGATTAAATGGAAGATAAGACAGACTGGCTGTCAGTAAAATCACAGCTAGGGAAACGTAAATTAAGGAAACATTGGGTCGAGAATCAAAGGCTACCTTACTCGTTCTAAGTACTAACATTAATAGTATCGCAGAGATAACTGATTCAGTAAACCAAGCAGTCTGAAATAGGGTTTCGTCTGCATTTAAATGAAAAATTAAAATTGCAAACATTAAATAATCAAAAATTGATGAAATTAATCCAAATACAATCATAAACTGTATGATAAACTTAAAATTAAAGCGATGAGGAGTACAAATCCATTCCGAATCTACATTATCTGAGGCTAGCATCATTGAAGGTAAGTCTTGTAAAAGATTGGTCATCAGAATTTGCTTAGGTAATAAGGGAAGAAATTTCAAGAGGACGGAAGCCCCAGCCATTGAAAACATGTTCCCGAAGTTCGCTGATATGGCTATAAAAATATATTTCATCGTATTAGCAAATACTTTCCTTCCTTCTTTGATTGCATCGACCACAACTCGTAATTCGCTTTTCAATAATACAATATTAGCAGCATCTTTAGCTACGTCTGTTGCATCGTCGACGGAAATAGCAACATCAGCTTCGTGGAGAGGAGGAACATCATTAATTCCATCACCCATATATCCTACTAAATGCCCATTGGATTTTAACATCTGAATGATTGATTTTTTTCCTTCTGGTTCTACTTCGGCAAAGATATTAATATTTTCCACTATTTTTCTTTGCTTTTCTGGCGAAAATTGTTGCAAATCTGCAAAGGAAATAACCTGATTTGATGTCATATTTAATTCGTTTGCCAAGTATTTGGCTACTAATTCAGAATCTCCAGTAATAATTTTTAAATCTACATTTAAATTTCGTAAATCCTGTATGACTGATAATGAATCTTCTTTTAATGGGTCGAACATGGTAATTAAACCAGCAAAGACCATATTTTCGTTAAATTCAACGTCTTCACCCTCATCAAAAGCCTTGACGGCTAAGGCTAAACAACGAAATCCTTTCTGACTAAGTTCATCGGTCATCACATTGATTTCATCAATTTTTTCGGATAAATTTACTACCTTTGAATCAGTTGAAAGGGCATGCTTACAATAACCAAGAACATTTTTTACAGCACCTTTCATAATTACTAATCGTTGATGATCTAAAAATCTCTTTTCATTATACTCAATGGCTACGGATGAGACTTTATCATTAAAATTATAGACTTTTTCCTTAATAAGGCGTCCTGATTTTTTGTTATCGAGTGATAATTTTGAAAGAGCCTGATCAATACTATTATTGTTAGAAGTTGAATACGTCGCATTATCTTGAGCTAATAGAAGTAGGTCATCAGACTTTTGCTTAGACAAGTCATACACGCCATCGATACTCACTCCCCCTTGAGTGATTGTTCCTGTCTTATCTGAACATAATATATCCATCCCACCAATATTATCAATTACTTCTAATTGTTTAATAATAACATCTTTTTCAGCCATTCTTTTTGCACCTGTTGATAAATTCACTGAACTAATTGCCGGTAAGAGTTGCGGAGTAATTCCTACTGCTAGTGAAATTGCAAACATAAATGAATCATATAAATGTTTATGCATTAAAATATTTAATAGGAAAATCAAACAAATCATAATTGCGGAAATGAACATTAAAAGTTTTCCGAAACGATTAAGTCCCCGGCGAAATTCTGTGGTAGGTTGGCTTTTAGATAAATCCCGAGAGATATTGCCGAAATAAGTTTGAGTTCCAATTTGAGTTATCACGAGTTGACCAGTTCCTGAAACTACATTTGTTCCCATAAAACCGCTATTACTTCTTTTAGCCAAAGGTGTATCGATCTTAAGTGGGTCTGTATTTTTCTCGACACTAAAAGACTCTCCGGTTAATGATGATTCATTTACTGTTAAGTTATTAGTCTTTATAAATCTTCCATCAGCGGGAATGATATCGCCAGTATGTAAGACTACAATATCCCCAGGTACTATATCAACTGTATCAATTTCTTGTTCTTTCTGATTCCGGATAACAGTGATATGAGATTGTATTAAACCAGATAAACTTTTCATAGCTTGACTGGCATTATATTCTTGCCAAAAAGATAATAGTGAAGAAAGAATTACAATGGAAAAAATAATAGCCGCATCAATCCAATCACCTAGAAAAATTGAAAGAATTGAAGCTCCTAATAACAACAAGGTAATTGGATCTATAAATTGTTTTAAAAATATTTTTACTAGAGAGGTTTCTTGTTCAGTTTCCAGCGAATTTTTTCCATATTCATTATGACGATTACTGACTTCAGCTGAATTTAGACCGAGCTCTGCATTCGATTTGAATATTTGAATAACCTCTTCAATCGGCAAATTATAATATTCTTTCCGTTCCATGGTCACCCTCCAAAATTTATTTGTTTCAATTTCAACTTGATTATACATTATTTAAAACAAATTTATCGCATAATTAGCCATCAATTAGTATATTTCGTATTTTATTGTTAAGAGAAATACTAAACTTGAATGACCATAATGACGATTTCTGTGATAATTTCTTATTCTAATACATAAAACAGTTCTGAAACCTTTTTCAATTTAGAGAATCAAAAAACATATTTATATGCTAAAATACAACTAGTTAATTCTCTATATTTATTCTGAAAGAAGCGCATTGTTATTTGGTTATTTAGGAGGAACGAATGAAGAAGAAGATATTGTGGTCAATCTTGGCCGTCATTGGGTTACTTTTTGTAGGCTTTTCGGTCTATATTTCGATACAGGTAGCTGACGGCACGACTCATTTAGCCGATCGTGAAGATACCTACGAAAATTCATTGACTTATTTAAAAGAACATGACTTTGATTTGAATCAATTTAAGAAAGATCATAAGATGATATTTTCAAAAATAACTTCTTCAGCTTTTGGCCATAAAATTCCCTTGCTTGAGGTAAAGACAAGCGCCCCATCTAAAGGAGCTGTCATTATGGTCCATGGCTTGGGGGGCAGCAAGGAGAGTATCCTACCTATTAGTCAAATGTTTCTAGACTTAGGTTATGATATTTACGCATATGACCAACGCAATTCTGGCGAAAATATGGCAGAGACTAACACTTTTGGCGTATTAGAAAGTAAAGACTTAGAAGATGTTACCCATCGGGTCGCCAAGACATTAGATTCCAATCAAACATTGATATTATGGGGAGAATCATTCGGTGGAGCAACGGTGGGCTTAGGAGCAAAAAATTTAAGCAAAGACGTCGATTACCTCATTCTAGATAGTCCGGTTGCTGATGGTGAAGCCATGACTCGGCAAGAACTGAACAATATTTCAGAAGAAACAGGCCTTCCTCTAGACTACATGCTCACATTAGGTGATTGGAATCTCCGCATTAGCCAAGGCTTCTCATTAACTGACAGCAAAGTGGCCGAACAGATTAACGAAGTTCCCACCCCACTGTTAATCTTCCACTCCAAAACCGATGAAGTGGTGCCTTATACCATGGGCCAAGAAATTTTTCAGGCTAGCCCGGCAAAACATAAAAAGTTCATCTCGGTAGATCAAGGAGAACATGCCTCTCTCTTCTATGAACAAACGGATCTGTATCGTCAATCGATTGAACAGTTTCTAAATCAAACTTCTGATTGACTCATCATAATATAACAAACAAAAAAATCCATCCTGACAAGCTCGATTGTACTGACCCCCTAAAGTTGGACCGAATGATCCAACTTTAGGGGGTATTTGTATGGCTAAATATAGTTTAGAATTTAAAATGAAAATTGTATCCGAATATCTTTCTGGAACCATCGGGATGAAGACGTTGACGAAGAAATATAAGATTAAATCCTCCCAAGAATTAAGAACCTGGGTGAACGCTTATAAAACTTTAGGAATAAAAGGGTTAATGCGCTCTCGAAAAAATAAGACATACAGTGTAAACTTTAAGTTAAAAGCAATCACTTTGTATGAAGCCAGTGAGAAATCCTATCAAGATGTGGCGAATGAATTGGGATTGAATAATCCTTCACTGATTCCTAGATGGCGTCAAGAGTATCATAACCACGGGATTGAAGGTCTTTCTCGCAAACCAGGGAGGCCACCAATGTCTAAGCAAGAACGAACGAGCAGAGAAAAACGAACTTCTTCTATTCCATTGAAGATAACGGATCTAGAGTGGGCAAATAAACGAATTGAAGAACTTGAGTATGAATTAAAGATGCAAACGATAAAAAATGAATACTTGGAAATGCTAAGGAGCTTGCGGCAACAGAAAGCAATGAAGACAAAGCAAGAATCATCCACAAGCTCCGACAACAAGAAAGATTTACTTTAGCTGAGATTCTTGCGGCGATTGATTTTCCTAAATCCACTTATATGTATTGGCAAGCTCATTGGAAAAAATCAGATCCAGACCAAAAAGTCAAAGATGCCATCTTGTTGATTCGTAAGAAACATCCGAATTACGGCTATCGTCGGATTCATGCGACCCTTGTTAACCAAGGGTGGCACATTAATAAAAAGAAAGTCCAACGTCTCTGTCAAGTATTAAAGATTCAGGTTAAAAACTTCGGACGTAAATATCGAAAATACAATAGTTACAAGGGAGTCCTAGGACGGATTGCTCCTAACCGGATGAATCGAAGATTTGAGACGTCCATCCCTAGACAAAAGATTACTACGGATACGACCGAATTCAAATATTATGAAGAAGATCATTCTGGTAAACTTCAAGTTAAGAAAATGTATTTAGATCCTTTTATGGATCTGTATAATCTAGAAATCATTAGTTTTAAAGTATCTTCTCAACCGAATCGGATCACGATGATTGAGGCGTTGAAAGAAGCTTTAGAAGCATCGAAAGAATGCGCCTATCGACGAACCTTCCACTCAGATCGTGGCTGGGCTTATCAAATGAAGGAATATCAGGCGTTACTAGTAGAACATCAAGTATTCCAAAGTATGTCGCGTAAAGGGAATTGTTATGATAATGCCCCGATCGAAAATTTCTTTAGTGTGATGAAACAGGAGATGTATTATGGGAAAATATATCGAAGTTACAAGGAATTAGAAACTGCAATCACAGATTACATTCAGTATTATAACGAAGAACGAATTAAAGAAAAATTGAATTGGCTAAGTCCTGTGGCATATAGAAAAGCGCAAGCGGCTTAACAATTTATCATTAAACCAAAAGAGAGACAAACACAAAATAGTGTTCATCTCTCTGGTCCAACTATTTGGGGTCACTCTAGATGACTTGCCCAGGATGGATGATTTATTTTACTTTTAAACAGTGTAATCCAAATCAGGACCCAGTGGCACGATTTGGTTAGGGTTAATGGTTGGATGGCTCATATAATAGTGACGCTTGATATGATCAAAATTCACCGTCTCGCTGACACCCGGATAATTATATAGACGCTTAGTATAGTTCCATAAGTTTGGATAATCCGTTAAATGTTTCAGATTACATTTGAAATGGCCAAAATAAACCGGTTCAAAACGAATTAAAGTAGTGAACAAACGCCAATCCGCTTCAGTAAGTGTATTTCCTACTAAATAATCTTGATCGATAAGCCGTTCTTCTAATTTATCTAGGGTGGTAAATAAGTTGCGAACTTCTGCTTCATAAACTTCTTGTTTAGTGGCAAATCCAGCCTTATAAACCCCATTATTCACATTGTGGTAGACTAACTCATTAATTTCATCAATTTCTTCACGCAATTCTTCTGGATAATAGTCGCCTTCTTTAGCTCCTAAGTCATCAAAGGCTGAGTTAAACATGCGAATGATATCTGCCGATTCATTGGAAACGATGCGATCTTGTTTCTTGTCGAATAAGACTGGCACAGTTACCCGTCCCGTATACTTAGGATCATCGTTTAAGTAAACTTGATATAAATAATCAAATTGATGTACTGTATCTGGAATCACGCCGTCCCCTTCTTCAAAGGTCCAGCCGTTTTCACCCATATAAGGATGAACCACCGATAGAGAAATAATATCTTCCAATCCCTTGATTTTCCGGAAAATTAAAGCTCGAGAAGCCCAAGGACAGGCATAAGATACGTATAGGTGATAGCGATCTTTCTCTGCTTTAAAGCCTCCTTCACCCGTTGGTCCCGGACTGCCATCCTTGGTAATCCAATTACGAAATTGAGTCTGAGTTCTGACAAAATGTCCTTTAGATTTCTTGGTATCGTACCATTTGTCTTGCCAAACACCCTCCACTAAAAGTCCCATTCAAATTCCTCCTAAATGTGTATGAATGACCTCAACCCGCCTACTTAATGTCGATTACTGTTCTGCCAACATCTTGCCAACAACATAACCTTGAGTGTAATTGTGACCTAAATTTAAACCACCGATGGATAAAGGATAATCGATTGATCCATAGAAGTTACCTGCTAGGTTACCAATCGCATAAACTCCTTCAATTGGTTGATCATGAACATCGAGGACCTGATTATGTTCATTAACCACAATACCGGAACAACCTTGAGTAAAGCGAACATGACGGTGGGTTCCATAATATGGTGGCGTATCAATGGCTGATAGATGTTCTGGAGCAACACCAAAGTCGACATCTTTACCTGCTTCAACTAATTCATTATACCGTTGGACGGTTTCCTTAAAGGTTTCGACATCAGTAATCTGTAATTTTTCAGCAAGTTCTTCTAAAGTATCGGCTTTAAAAGTAGCAATCTGATCAACTAGGACACCTTTCTTCTCGCCGGGTTCTTCAGGCATATAATTCTTCAGTTCAGCTTTATCTGGAATTTTCTTGGCCCAATTCTTCGCTTTTTCCAGATAGGCATCGTCGAAGATCTGCGCATAATGGCCACCTTCGGTTAAGGTATAACAGTTCATGTATTCCATCTTAACCTCTTCATTGACGAAACGAGTTCCATCTAGTTTCACGCGTAAGAATGGCAAGGACATCATTGCGCTCGGTCCAGAATCCATATCATGAACCATCTTGGTATGGCCCACATTTTCCATTCGACCACCGATACCGATTAACATTTTATGACCATCGCCGGTACGACCCGTCTTTTTCTTCTCAAAATGAGCCACATCTGGTAAATACTGCTGCATCATGGCTGGGTCATTCTGATAATCACCCGTACCTAAGATGACTCCCTTACTGGCATTAAATTGTTGATAGCCATCGACCGTTCGGGCAATCACGCCGGTTACTCGGTCTTGTTCTTTAATCAATCGGACAGCAGGTGCATTATAATAAATATCAACGCCTTGTCGCTGAGCCAGTTGACAAAGGGCAATCATGGCATCGCCAACATCATAAGGCTTAGGGCCGACAAGCAAGGTAACAAATTGTAAATCCAAGTCCTCTTCGTCAATCAAGCCTTGTTGCGGGCCATTACCTAGTTCATTCACATGAACGCCAGCTTCTTTCATCTTAGTATATAGCCATAACAAAGCTTTACCAGAATGTTTAACATAGGATTCAATCAGGCCACGTTTAGACCGATCGTCATTGTCAGCCATCATTCGTTTGACTAATTTTTGAACGGCAACGGGATCAGAATGATCTACATCGATTCCTGCACTAATGTGACCACAGGCAGAGGCATGGCGTTCCTTTTGAATAATGGCTACCTTTGCCCCACTTTCAGCAGCTACCAGGGCGGCTGGCACACCTGGTGACCCTGCTCCAATCACAACAATGTCATAATCATGGACTGCTTCAATTTTCTCTAAGACCATTGAAATATTCCTTCTTTCTGTTGAGTCCAAAAGCTGTGCTGATATTTCGAAATCTAAGCTTTACATCTCTATTTTATCATAGATTAGAATGTCTACAAGGAATATCACTTATGGCTGCACAGAAAAAGCTACAAAATATGCGTGATTCTGTGAGGTAAATCTAAAAATTTAATCCCCAATCCCAATTTGCTGTGAGTAATGAAAGATTAAAATATGTTATGAATAAATTATACAAATGTTTAATTCAATAGGTCCGAATTTTTGGCGGCCGATAATTAGAGATAAAATCTTCTATCCTCGATAGACTATTGTCAATCATAATCTGATCACGATCAGCTTGGTTCAAGAAACCTTCACTTACCATATGATTAAATAGATAACTTAAATGATTGTAATAACCAGCAATATTATAAAGAATACAAAGTTTATTATTCTGTCCTATCCGCGCCCATGAGATGACCTCAGATATTTCCTCTAAGGTTCCAGGACCTCCAGGCAAAGCAATAAAGGCATCAGCCAGATGGATCATTTTAAGCTTTCGCTCAGTCATATTTTCTACTAGAAATAAGTCGGTCAGCCGATTATGAGCGATTTCACGTTCTTTTAGGAATGACGGCATCACACCTATAGCCTGACCACCATCGTTTAATATGGTATCGGCCATCACCCCCATCAGACCAACATTCCCACCACCATAAATTAATGTGTGATTATTTTGAGCCATCCATTTGGCCAATTCCTGAGCTTTTTCTTGATAAACATGATGATTCCCTACGCTTGCTCCACAATATACGGTAATATTCATTGATCAAACCTTTTTTCTAGTTTATTTTTATGGGCAACCATAATGTCTTCTAAAGAAATTTGGTACTTATCAGCTAAAATAAAGATATTATCCAAGACATCCCCTAATTCTTCTTTGATATCGGCTAGATTCTCAACCTGTGAAGGGACTTCTTCATCAGGTCGGTCACGACCGATCTCATATTTACGAATGGCTTGGGCTAATTCGCCCACCTCTTCCGTCAAAAAATTACTCCGAATAAAAGGATTATATTGATACCAGTGGCGCTCCTGATAAAATTCACTGACCCAAGCTTGATAATTCTTAATATCCATTAATTCAATCACCTCTACTACTTTTCAGACAATGCAGAGAACACTGTCTGAACTATTGTAACATAAGAGCTTTTTTCATCTAGTATCTTGATGTTCAACTAAATTTTGCCATCTGAATATGTTTTTATTCATTAAAAAATCCCTATTCTATTCCTAACTTGTAACTAAATCGAGTTAAGAATATAAATAGGGATGTATAAATTCCGTAGGTAAATTTAAGATTTATTTTTCAATCACATAAGTATGAATTAAGTTGGTTTCACGATTATCTAAATCTTCACCAATCACTTCATACATTTTATACGTAATCTTATCGGCAGTTACGTCAACCACTGCATAGTGTTGGATATTTCCTTCACGGGCATTGGAGTGGCCATCAGTATAGAATGGTGAACGGAATGGTTGATCTTCAGTAACAAATAATTCGCGGAAGGCTTTGATATCATCTTCAGTGACTTCGTAATCCATTAATTCAGCGAAAGTCTCATGAATATCTTCATTCTCTTTCAACCATTCAAAGGATTGATTCTTATAAATCGCATCATAGTTCTTCGTTCCGGCTGTGTCAGGTACGATATTAATTGTTCCTTCCGGAGAGCTATAAGTTGTTACATTATCCTTGGTAACCCCTTCAGTAGCTACACTAGCTTTAACGAAACTCTTCTCATCGTATTTCAATGCATGGGTGGCTGTAACATTATGGTCATGACCATTTAAGACTAAATCGACATCATATTGGTCTAAGATAGCCATTAACTCATCGCGAACTAATTGAACTTTCTCATCTTCTAAAGAGTGATAAGAAGCTGATACCAGCGGACGGTGATAATTAACAATAATCCAATTAATTTCACCCTTATCTCGTGCTTCTTGAGCTGCCTTAAGTTCTTCTTCGAACCAAGTCATTTGTTCCTCAGAAATCATTGGTGATGCATCTTCTTCTGACTCCATATCATTTTCTGTATTGAGGGTAATGAATTGAACACCATTATAACGTGTTGAATAAGCCACACCAGATTTCATGTCTTCAATTTCATTGGGGGTATGAATATGTTGTTGGAAATCTTCATTGTCATGGTTACCTGTTACGAATAGATGAGGCATAGTTTGATTTAATTCACTTAAAGCGGTTAAGGTCAAATTCCACTCAGTATCATTGTAATCATCATTTACTACGTCACCCGTATGGATAGCAAAGCTGGCTCCCTTAGCCTCTTCATTAGCTAAAATTGAATCCATGGTAGATTTAGAGTAATCTGCCTCTGAACGTTGATTTTGAGAAGCAAACGCATTTTGTGTGTCGGTATAGTGGACGAAAGTAAAATCTTTAGCTTCAGCTTGGGCAGTAGTAAAGCTAGCTTCTTCTGACAATTCACCTTCTTTGTTGCCTACAGCATAATGATAAACCGTTGCTGGTTTTAAATCTTCTGCCACTGCTTTATAAGCTGTTTCATTAAATTTAGCATAAGGCACTGGCACGGAATATTCTTCATAGCCTTTATCCAACCATAATAAATTATCCTTGCTAAAAGCTTCATCGGTGAAGTAACCTAAAACTTTATCAGCTTGATCAAGGGGTTGAAATGGATCATCAAGATCGGTTAAAGGTTCATCTTCCTCTTCGTCCCACATAATCGCATAGACGAAATGTCCATCATCGGTTTGTTGTACATAATAAGCATCTTCAATCACTGAGATCTCTGGCGTTATTTCGACCGCCTCATCAATACTTTGACCCTCTTCCCAAAGATACAAACGTGCTTCTTTGTCTTCATCCGTCGTATGCCATTGGAAATACATTGAGGTCGCTGGATCTTCACTTAGATTCGTGGTGATACGATTCGGCTTGTTATTAACAGGCGCCTCGGTCTTAGCAGGATTCTCCTCAAGAACTTCAGCTTTCTCGCCACCGATGGTAACAGAAATGACCTTGCCTTGATCATCCTTCTCAATGCCATCATTCTCTGAGAAGGCTTCAGGCGTTAATTTTGGATCCTTAGCCTTTTCCTCATTATGGGCTAAAGTTTCCTCAGCTACTGATTGAGCAAACACCGGAACACTAACACCAGCTAATAAATTCGATACCAATACAGTCGTTAATACCGCTTTCTTTAAAGATTTCATCGACTTCTCCTTTACAAAGATATTGTAAACTCAGTTACAATGTTCAGTATAACTGAGCAGTGTAAATCTTCTGTAAAGGTTCAGTAAAGATTGAGTAAATTCCAAAATGTCTTTCAACATTAAAAATCAAAACTCGTTCGTGGGAGTTGAACTAAGGTATTGATGCCATGGTCTTCACAATATTGAACTAATTCGAAAAGAACCTGATCGGTATGCTCGGCAAGCTGAGGCATTGCTTTAGTCGGCTTAGCCAAGGATACAAAAAAATTATCCCAATGAATGGGAATCACTAAATTGGCTTGAGTCTGACCTATGGTTTGATCAAAATAAGTCTCTTTTTCCTCGGGCTTCATCTTGGTAATTCCGGCTAATGCCAAGAACAAGAGGTCAGCAGTCCAGCCTTTTAGATTTCCTTCTATATAATTACAGCTTGGATGGATTAAATACGACTTCTTACCATGTTGAATATAAAAATCAAACGAGCCACCTTCTTTATAGGCCCGAACCCGATTAGGTTGGCTCAGCGGTTCTTCGATTTCTTGACCTAAATCATCATTAAATGGATTGGGGTTGGAATGAATCGAGGGAATAATGCGAATCTGATAATCCCCTATTAGACAAGCTTGATCAGCCTGGAAAGTCTCTAATTGGCTGTCAGCAAGGCCCGCGCCACGCCCTACGTTAATTGTTGAAGGACTGCCGTATAACTTTGCCCCGGTTATTTGAGCCAGATAAGGCGCATCAAGTACATGGTCGTAATGTGAATGAGATACAAAGATTGCTTTCAAACGACTGAAATCATGCTTTTCCATCATCTCTTGAATGATTTCATGATCAACTTTCAACTTGGTAAACAGGGCTTGACCAATCGATGGACGGCTAAAATGGGCATCAAATAGAATCTGATCCCTACCATCATCAAACAACAAAGTAGTCGTGCCAAAACTGGTAATCTTCAACGAGTTCACCCCTTTCCTGGTTATTCTTGATCGTTATCACTTTAAGTTATTATATATCTCGGCGGAGATAAATCATGTCTTTTAATAGTTGGCCCGCTTCAATAATTGGCTGGTCATAATTTTCAATGAAAAAGTTCTTAAGACGATGATGAGGGCTGAAACCACATTTTGATAGAAAGGGAGCGTTAGAGGACTTTCCCCAGTTCCGACTTGTAGAATTGAATAGGTCTGCCCATATTCTTCGACGACAAATTCAATCATTGCCTTACCATATCCTCGCCCTTGAAAAGGAGTATCGACGGCCAAGTTTTTAATTTCTAAAATCTCTTCGCATTCATCAGTTAAAACACATACTGCTCTTAGATCTGGATCTTCGAGAACATAAAGCTGTCCCCGATCAAGATAACGATCAATCATGCTCTCTTGCTCGTCCGCCAATAGTAAAAGTGGCAAATAATCTCGTTTCCGATGCTTAATTTCTCTAATAATCATACAATCCCCATCTACAATCTCAATAATTTCCCTTCTCTGACTGATACCCACTGTTTTAGACTCTTCTAAGCGTGATTAAAATCTAAAAAGTGACACGGTTGATATGGATAGATGTTCCGATAATAAATATTTTTGTTTCACTTTTTGTATCGTTACAACAATATTTATGATAATTAATAGAATACTGAAATTAATCAAGATACTTGTAAATTTTCATGATAAATCAACATCACGAATCACGATCAGACTGCAAGGTCAGCAAGATCTGATCCTTGACCTCTTTTGTCGAAATTACCAACACAATGGCAAAAATCAAGTCTAGTAAAACAGTGATAAGATGAAAATAAAAAACGGCATGATCAACTAAGATTGAAACGATTTTTATCAAAATAAATAGAGCGTAAAGACTCAGATTGCCGAAATAAATCTTGGTCAGCTTTGATGAGATATTGACTTCGGTTCGATGTTTCCAAAAAATATATCCATTGATCAAATTCTGAATCATCGAAAGCGGGGTTAAAATCAGGATGGGAAGGGTCAAAACTAAAATAATAATAAATCCAAATCGATATTCATCCTCGCTAGAAAGACTCTGGCTCATTTCTAACACAAAGAAAATAGGGAGTAAAGAAGCTGCAATTAGAAGAAGACTAGCTGGCAAGAGTAGAAATCTATGTTGCCAAACTTGGTCTTTTCGCAATTGCTTAAAAAATATAAAAATACTTAAGCCAAGAAAGGCAAGGCAGATAATAATAATTGTAAACATATCGGAGTCTCCTTCATCGGGATAATTTTCTTAATTATGCCATGAGTATTTTAGATTTTCTATTTATTAGCCTATTTAGCACCTTTATTTTTTCCGCGAGTAGACAACACCTGAAACTGCCTGCTTCATTCCTCTAAATAAAAGAACAGCATACGAGAAAAGATAATGTTTGAGATGAAACAATATTTAGACACCGTCAAAGCAAACACACAATCCCTCCTTGAATGTCTAGCGTAATAGAAAAATTGGCCACAAAAAACTCCCATCCTCACTTGTTTTCGTCTTTTGGAAATCGACCGGAGGATGAGAATATTTTTAGTCTACTTGATAAGTCAGTGCTTGGCCTTTCAGCCCTTTGACCGCTTCACTGGCTGCAATTTTAGCCATTTCGGTTCGAGCCTCATAGGTATCGTTACCAATATGTGGCGTCATCACAACTTTCTGGGTCGCTAATAAATCTTGATTTATCTTTGGCTCTTCTTCGTGGACATCAATTCCAGCGCCAGCAATCCAACTTTGCTTCAACGCCTCGACTAAGACTGCTTCATCAACAATTCCGCCACGAGCCGTGTTGATTAAATAGGCCTCTTCTTTCATCAGTTTAAGTTCTTCTTCACCGATAAAATGATGATTATCTGGCGTGTAGTTCATTTGCAGAATGACGTAATCGGCCAAGCTCAAACCTTGTTCGAAGTCAATATATTGAGCGCCGGTCTCTTTTTCCGCCGCTACAAAATTTGAACGGTCTTTAAGATCATAGTAATACAAGTCCATATGGAAGGCTTTGGCCATCCGGGCAATTTCCTGACCGATATTGCCGAAGCCAACAATCAAGAGTTTCTTATAAGCTACTTGATGGCCGCCTAAGAAGCCCATCACTTGCCAACCGGGAAAATCATTGGATTGGACCATTTCCTGTGTTTGCAGAATATTACGTGATAAGGCTAAGACGAGACCTAGGGCCAACTCGGCTGTTGAAGCAACAGAATCTCGGCTCGGTGTATTAGTTAACACAACCTGATGTTGTTTGGCAGCTTCGAAATCAATATTATTGACGCCCGCACCCACGTTGGCAATGATTTCTAATTGGGGACTGGCTTCAATGATTTCAGCTGTTATCTGAACATTCACTCCAGAAATAATCGCTTGAGCTTGCTTGCTTTTCTCTATAATCTCTTTGGAGGATGGTGTCGTCAGTTCACCATGCATTTCTAAAGTGAAACCTGCTTCTTCAATAATTGACACCGCTTCTTGAGGTAATTTAACCGCTGAATAAATTTTCTTAGTCAATGACTTCATTCCTTTCTTTGGACGACGATTGTAAGAAATCTTTGCACATTGTTCATTGCTATCGAGCTATTTCCCGAAGTAATCACGCTTTAAATCGAAACTGAAATAATATACATTCCCTGACCTTGGTAACGATCAAATGTTGGCTGATACACTAAACCTAAACTTTCGGCAGTTCGGCGAGATGGAAGATTGTCTTCCTTAGTCAACACCATCAAGGGATAAGGAATCTTTAACACGTTCTTTACATGATGAATAATCATTCGTTGGCTAGCTATCTCTGCCATAAGCTGTCCTCTTCCTTCTGCCAAAAGAATATTAATTACGGTTGTGTTTTTGATTTAATAAATCAAGATATTCTTCTTCTAGACGAGCTTTCTCCTCGGTCGGTAAATCCTGAGAAAGTAGGCTATTTAGTTGAGTTAATCTGAAATCGATCAACATTTGCTGATCACTTTTTGCTTGTTTCTTAGTCAGCTGATCTTGTTGATAGTCTTGTAAATTTCCCGCGAAAGTTTCTATTTGCTGATGCTTAATCAGAAATAATTTATTCGCCAAATGATTGATGAATGAAACATCATGACTCACAAAAATAAGTGGACGATCCATATGCAATAAGAGTTCTTCCAAGACTTCAATAGCCTGAATATCCAAATAGTTGGTCGGTTCATCCAACATCAGCAGGTTTGCTTTTGAGGTGATTAATTTTGCGAGTTTGACTTTAGCTTGCTCACCGTCACTGAGAACTGCCACCCTTTTATAAATACTATCGCCTGTGAATCCTAAACGAGCCAAGACAATCCGAGTCAAAGTCTCATCAAAGATCGAACTGGTCAAAATGTTCTCTAAAATGCTGGACTCTAAATCCAGATTTTCTTCCATTTGACTATAATAACCAATCTGCAACCGAGGATGGGTCTGGACTTGCTCTCTTGATAATATCATCTTTAACAACGTGGTTTTGCCCGAACCATTCGGACCGATTAATGCAATTCGATCCCCGCGTTCAATGGTAAATTTAGCCTGTCGAAAAATTTTCTTATCCTGATATGATTTGTTCAGCGATTCAGCCGAAACCAAAACCTTAGCCCGAATAGCTTCTCCCTCAGGCAACGAAAGTCTAATCACGCTATCTTCTTTGGGTTTCGCTTTAACGTCAAGTTGTTGCATCCGAGTTTCAATGGCTTTGACTTTATTATCTAACTTTTTCTTAACGGATTGACCCCCCATTTTATGCAGACGCGCTTCAGAATTCCCCATTCTCTTGGGTGTTCTTCGCACGGCAGCCGATTGTTGGCGGACCTGCTGAGCTAACTTCTTTAAACGTTGCTTCTCTTTGACAAATTGCTGGTATTCACGTTGAGCAAACTTCTCGCGCTTAATCTTCTCGTCCAAATAGAATTCATAATTGCCATTATAAATTTCAATACTTCCCTGGCTCAATTCAAATATTTTATTACAATTTTGATTGATAAAATTCCGATCGTGAGAAATAGCTAGAAATCCCATAGTTCTCGCTTGCAATCGCTGGCTCAATAAATCCTTTTGTTCGAGATCTAAATGAGAAGTAGGCTCATCTAATAACAAGAAAGAATCAGGATGGTCTAAGACTTGAGCCAATCGTTGGCTTTGGACCTGTCCTGGACTGCCCTGCTTTAGTAAATCCGTTTGTTCGATAGAAGTATCCTGATCTTGCCCAGACTCTACGCCAAGCTGATCATCGCTGAAAAGATAGCTTAGGGACATTTGAATATCAATCTGTCCGCTATATTCTTGATCTAAGCCGGCCAATATTCTGAGTAAAGTCGATTTACCTACACCATTCTGGCCAATTAAGCCTATTTTATCAGTCGCTTCAATCGATAGGGCTTCTACATGAAGTAGATTACGAACGCCAATAGTTTTATTCAATTGTTGTATGTTTATCATAAATCCTCCTTTAGTTGAGAGGACTTATCCTCTCATTAACTGGGTAATAGACAACATACTGTGTTCATTGCACTGTACCTCCTGTATCTTAGTAATCATATTTTACCATTGAAGCCAGTATTTCCAAAGTAATGCCCTTTATCAAGTCAAAAACCCTCAAACTGGTTCTTAAACCAATTTTGAGGGTATCTTAGGTATTTTAAGTTTGAATCATCTTAAATTAATTTTGAAACAAAAGATACCAGCAAACCGCCAATACTAGCCAAATAAAAAGAATCGGTAAAGCAAAGAGCCATTTGTTCTTCTTGGGTGAAGCATAAACTTCTTTAGCTTGTTGGCGTTTCTCAGCTAAGGTGTCTTTGGGGATAAAATAAACCGTTAAAGCAATCAAGATGGGTAAAATGATTAAGTCATCAAGATAACCTAAGACAGGGATGAAATCAGGAATTAAATCAATCGGTGATAAAGCATAAGCGACTGTGATTCCGGCAATAAATTTAGACAACAGTGATACTTGCGGACTCTTCAAACACAAATATAAGGCTGGAATATCCGTCTTCAACTGTTAAGCTCGCTCCGTTAATCGAATCGCAATCACCTTCTTCATCAGCAATATTGGCTCATTCAGTAACTTTCCAATCCAATAGTTGGTTCTTATCTTTTCAATCGGTATAATTTTGCTGATTATCAAATATGCCGATCTTTGGAGATGACTATGAATGTATTTCCTCATCCATTAACTGACTTGCTTTGATCAGCTTATGATAATAAGCATCATATTGGGGACTAAATTCGCGGATCATTGGAATAGCAATCTCATAGTACTTATGGTCTAACATAAATTGCTTGATTTTGTCTTTGATAGATTTCAAAGGACTGGTCAAATAATCTTGACTCTGTAAGAAAGCTTGATAGGTGTCGACTTCCTCCTTATGTTCAGCCAACCATTGTTCAGGTTGTTCAATGGCTACTTGTTTATCCGCTTGAATTGCGGCTAAGACTTGATAATCGAAGTTCGCCGTCACTTGTTCAATATAAGATATTTCAAGGTCAGAAAAATCAATATCCGGCAGCGAATCTAAATAGGCAACATAGCGATTAAATGACGACGCTTTATCCTCAACTAGCTCATCAGTGAAGAATGGTTGATAAGCTGCGAAGAAAGCTTGGCCAAAGTAACCTGGAAAGATGCGGGTTAATCGCTGGTAAATACTTTCGCTTTTTTCTAAAAGGGCTAATTCTTGCTCAATCTCCTCAACAGCTTGTCCATCAATCAATTGGCTAAGTAGCTCATTTCGTCTTTGATCCACTTCTACTTGGTGCTGTTGTCGACGCAAAATGGAGGCTCGATTTTCTGTCCCAGTCAATATCGTCTGAATATCTTTTAAACTTAATCCTAATTTGCGGTAAAGACTGATCTTTTTTAATTGCTGGATGTCCTGAGTTGAATAATCTCGATAGCCATTGGCATCTTTAGTAGGTTGAATTAAACCTTTTTCTTCATAGTATTCAATAGCTTTCCGAGTCAAACTGGTAGCTTCTTGAACTTGACTTCTTAACATCTTCCTCTCCCCCTTCACAAGCACTATATCACCGCCCCTAAGGGACAGGTCAAGTACACTATTAATTTTTATGAAAAGGTACCTGCTTAAACTATAATTCCAAACAAAATATCTCCATTGAATGATTATTCAGAAATATCTGTGAGTGGTTTTTGGAAATGGGAATATGGTGTTTGAAATGAGATTTGTCTCTATTCGCCCTTTAAACGATGAATGAGTTGATAGAGAACCAATAAAATCAATATTGTAAGTACAACCGTAATCGTCGCCATAGCCATGCCAATCGAGACTGATCCTTGTTCAAATTCACGCATGATAAATGTTGAAATCACATATTGTCCTGGCGGCGAGACCATGCTCGAACCGACAAGCTCTCTTAATCCAATAATAAAGGACATCATCCAGGCCAAGATAATTGACCTCGCTAAAAGTGGTAAGTGGATCTTAATAAATATTTGAAGGGTAGATGCTCCATATATTTTACCCGCTTCAACAATATTTTCTCCAATTTGGTTATAAGCTGAATTGACATAATTTATCGTGTAAGGAATAAACAGAGCGACATAGGTTATCAATAACATCCCCATAGTATTGTAGATTGGCAAAGTTTGGTATACCGTATTCCAAAATATCATTAAGCCCAAGACAATTACAATTCCTGGCAACATTTGTGGAATCAAGGCTATAAATTCTAAAATGTAGTCCATCTTTTTCTCTTTTTTCCGAATGACTGTAACGAGAAAAGTTCCGATAAGCACACAGAGGCAAGCAGATACCGTGGCTAGCACAAAAGAATTTCCTAAAGCATTCAAAGCTCTCTGATTATCAGTAAATAGATGGATATAATGATCCATGGTAAAATTTCCAGATTGTAAACCTCGGCCCCGTCTTTTAATCAACGAGGTCATAATTACTGAAAAATAAGGGATACCTATACTAACTAGAAAAATAATAAGGAGATAAATCCAAGAAAATAACTTTTTAATCAAAGAAAGCTTCATGGTTCCCGTTCGATTGGACCGCGATCCAACCAAATTATATTGACTCTTATGGGTAATCTTGGATTGAACCCACCACACCAAAAAACAAATCACCATCAGTAAGATTGATAAAATCGAGGCATTCTCAAAACTTACTGGAGCGACGGTCGCATTGCGATGAATCGATGTTGTAAAAACTTCAAAACCAAAACGAGCTCCGATTGTCGCGGGAGCACCATACTCCGAAATTGTCCGTACAAAAATCAATAAAGCTGCGATAGCATAATTTCCTCGAATTAAGGGGAATAAAATCTTCTTGATTCTTTGATGAAGTGGCGCCCCAAAAACAGCCGCACTTTCTTCTAAACTATTAGGAACATTACTTAAAGCCTCGCGCATCATATTTACCATAAATGGAAAATTAGAAAAGGTCATCACAATAACCAAACCCGCCAACGAGAAAAACCATCGGTGGCTCCCGGTAATTTGTGGAACTAGCTGTTGCAGCAATCCCCTTTTCTGCATGAAAAGAATCCAGCCCATCGAAGCGATATATGGTGGCGTCATAAAAGGTACCATAAGAATGATATCAAGCCAACGATGTTTACTAAATTCAGTTTTAGCTAATAAGAATGCGATAGGAAAGGCTAAAATCGTACTTACGATCACCACCAGAAAACCTAAAAGAAGTGAATTTGCAATGGTATTTACATTCTCAGAATCCAATAATACGGTAAATGATTGTGTCAGATTCAATTGCCCATTTGAATAGACTGCCCGTGATAAAAGTATCAAAATCGGCCCGAGAATAAGTATAAAGAATAAGATTCCCAATCCTATTCTGAGAAAGGGAATCTTTTGATTTCTCTGCATGGAATAGAAACTATTGAACGATTTCGTTCATATGGGCAGCATCTTCATCCGCGTGTTCCATCATTTTCTCCCAATTAATTTCTAATTGTGGAATATCTTGTAAAGCGGCACGATTCGTTACTTCGATGTCAGATCGTCCTGGTAATAGATAAGCATCAACAACAAGTTCTTGTGCTTTATCTGAGAATAAAAACTCAATAAATTGTTGAGCTAATTCAGGATTTGGAGCTTCTTTCATAATCATCGCAGGACGAGGATTAACAATGGTTCCACCTTTAGGGTAGTAGATTTGTAATGGTTCTCCATCTGCAATCGATTTATAAGCATTATAGTCAACGCCAGCGATTAAGGCACCTACTTCACCCACGGTTACTGATTCCAAGGCAGCTTTATTGGCTCCAGGAATGACTAAACCATTAGCAGCAATCGCTTCAAATGTATCCCAACCATTATTTTCAACATAGGCGGCTAAGAAATCTTTAGCTGATCCAGATTTTTCAGCATCAGGGAAAGCCACATTATCTTTATATTCTTCTTTGGCAAAGTCGGCCCAATCCGCATCGAGTTCTGGATATTGATCAGTGTTATAAATGACCCCCATGGCAGAAGCAGAATAACCAAATAAAGTTGAATCATTATCAACCCATCCTTCGACAATATTTTCCGCTTTTAGATCATAATTGGCAATTTTATCTTCAGCTTTCATTCGGAGTCCATCAGTCCAAGAAGCAAGAATTACCACATCAGCTACTGGATTAGCGGCTTCTGCATCAAGACGAGCTGTTATTTCTCCAGTGGTTCCTTGGAAGAGCTCAACATCGATACCAGTTTCTTCGGTAAAGGCTTGAGCAATTTTCTCAGCAAGTCCCGCCGGTGATGGCATATAGACCGTAATTTTACCTTTGTCTTGAGCAGCAACAGTATTTTTTGTTAATAAATTGGAGATTGGAAGAACGATTAATAAAAATGCCAAAATAAATTTGAATAATTTTTTCATGGTTAACCCCCCTAAGATTTAATTTGAATAATATTTTCTTGCTGAATGTCCATGCTTAAATGTTGATCTTTTGTAAACTTACATCTTGAATAACCAATCCATTGTTTATCATTATAAGATAGATGGATTTTATACTGAGTGCCAAGAAACTCACTACTGATTACTTTTACTGGAAAACCTTTTCCCTCTTGATTGAGAAGGGCCGATTCAGTTCGGAACATTCTTTCATCATCCAACCAATTAGAATCGCCTATAAATTGGGCGACAAATTTACTAGCGGGCTGATTATAAATTGTTTCTGGTGTCCCAACTTGTTCTACCTGACCATTTGATAAAACTACAATTTGATCACTCATCGCCATAGCCTCAATTTGATCGTGGGTGACAAAGACTGAAGTAAATCGTGACTCATCAGCTAAATTCTTGATTTCAAGACGCATCTGTTCTCGGAGTATGGCATCAAGTGCCGAGAATGGTTCATCAAATAAAATAATATCTGGTTTTATCGCTAAGGCACGAGCAAAGGCCACCCGCTGTTGTTGTCCTCCCGATAAAGAACCCGGCTTCATTTGAGCAAAAGATTCTAATTTAACTTTTTTAAGTGCTTCGAGGACAACTTCAGAGATATTCTCTTGATGCTTCCTCACTCTCAAACCGAAAGCGACATTCTCAAAAACACTTAGATGCGGCCATAAGGCAAAGTCTTGAAATACGAAGCCTAACCCTCTCTGTTCAGTAGGAACGAAAAACCCTTTATTACGAGAAAAAACACAAGTATCATCGAAATATATTTCGCCCTCATCTGGTTCTTCTAAACCAGCAATCATGCGTAACAAAGTTGTTTTTCCACATCCCGATGGCCCCAACAACGTCGTAAAAGACTGCGAATCAATCGTCAAATTGATATCTTTCAATACTAGCTTGTGATCAAAACTCTTACTCAGATTGATCAACTTAATTTCCATAATTCCCTCCTTTCATAACAACATATATATTATAATCTTGCAATGTAAACTCTATGTAAATTTTTTGTAAATAATATGTAAAGAGGTTTTATTTGGAATTTATCATCATCTCATTCTTAAAACACCAGAAACCATTAAAATCTGTGATTTAATCCATCAAAAAAAGCTCTGACCTAATTGATCAGAGCTCATTACTGCTTACATCTTATTTAGAATTTATCATAAAAATAGTGGGTCATGAACCGATATTAAAATGCAATTTTATTAACAAATAGACCGAAAAGTTAAAATTCTTTGGGCCGGATAAAATCTACGAGTTTTTTGTCTGGCCAATCAATGACCGCCAAATGACAAGTTTTCATCTCCTTGATCTGACCTAAAATACGTGATAAATAGAGCTCAATCCCTGGACAATGACCAATCAACATAATCGAGTCTTCCGTCCGTTCTTCCACCGCATCACGTAGAGCGATCCATTCAGCCTCATAAATTGAATCTAGAAAAATCACTTCGGGTCGAGTTTTCATTAATTTAAGAATTGGACTGAGGGTTTCTCGGGTCCGCTTGGCGCTCGAACAAAGAATGACCTCAGGCTGATAGCCTTGTTGGTCAATATAATCAGCCATAGCTTGAGCATCATTGTAGCCTCGTTGATTCAAGGGCCGATCAAAATCTGCTAATTGAGCTTGATCCCAAGAACTCTTGGCATGTCTGAGTAAGTATAATCGCTCCATAGTTCCTCCTTAGAAAGTTCTCTTTGTGCAATATCTTATCACTTTAAAGAAAGAAGCCCAAGTAAATACAGCCTGAAGAAATTAAACTCACTGCAAGACTTCACGATAGCTGATTCAGTTGAACCAGAATTCTCTCTTCTGATGTAAGCTGCTTCAAAATAGGATCTAAACAGAAATTTTATGAGCTGATACCTAGATCGCAAAAAACATAAAATTGCGAATAAAACGAGATTCATTCATGAAAGATGTAAGTAAAGATAAGAACTCAACTATACCTATCAATATTCATCTATAGACTTTCTAATGAAATCAGCCTATGATATCTTTGGAGAAAATAAAAAAGGAGGATAAAAGATGCCACGTATTCAATCAAGTACTGACTTAAGAAATAGTTATAATGAGATTTCATCTTTCTGTAATCAATCCCATGAACCCGTCTTTATCACAAAAAATGGACGTGGTGATTTAGCAGTCATGAGTATAAAAAGTTATGAAAATTTGGTCGGCAAGAAAGAGCTTTATCATTTATTGGAAGAAAGTATGGAAGACATTGATTACCATCGAACTCAACCCTTAAATATGGTCATCGAGAAATTAAAACAAGATCTAAAGAATGACTAATAATCAAATCTTAGTGAACGAAACTGCAAAGAATGATCTGCAAAATATAGTCAATTATTTAAAATTCAATTTCAAATCGCCAGCTTTAGCCCATAAATTTCTAATTGGAATTGAGCAAACTATGTCAGAGTTAGCCTATTTCCCACAAAAATTCCAACTCGTCTCAGATAGTTTCCTCACTAAAAGAGGTTTTCGCAAGATACATTATAAAAATTATTTAATCTTTTACACCATTAACATCGATCAGAAGATTGTCTATATCCATCGTATTCTTTATTATGCAGAAAATGGTCACAATTAATTTAACTTTTTTCGATGTGGTACTTCTTAAATCTATTCCTGACTAATCTCATTAAATGCAACAGGATTAATTAGATGCAAAAAATCCGAATATCTACCTAAGTTGTAGAATCCGCAAAAAGCGAATTGCCCGAAACAACGATGCTAAGTGGCTTTAGTCTACAAAACTATCGTCTGTCTAAGACCATGCTATTAGGTAAATATTCGGTTTAATTTTGAACATATTTAAAAAATAGTGCCCATCACTATGGACCAAACTGCCTAGTTATCAAACAACTATTTTTTTTTAGTAAGCAGACAACATCCATGAAATTCCAAAAGGATCATCGAACATGGCAAATAAGGAAGTCCATTCTGTTTCGCCCAAAGGCATGGTAATTTCACAGCCCGCTGCTTCTGCTTTATGATAAAACTCCTTAGCCCTCGCCACTTCCTCTGGATGATTACCATCAAAAGTAAAGCATACATTCGCTCCTGTATTATCAATTTCGCGTTTACCCCAGGTATCAGAGACCATTAAACTCTGACCCAAAATCTCAAACTCCGCATTCATCACAAAATCTTTAGCCATTTCCGCTGGCATCTGCATATCTTCAGCCGAATCAGCAAACATGGCATCATCGCCCATCACTTTACTCAAGATTTTTGCATCAAAATGTTCTTGGTAGAAATCTAGCATTTCATTCGCCCGATTGGTATTTAAATAAACGACTGCTTTAAACATGGATATCACTCCCTTTTGATATTGAATCGGCAAACTCTTAATAAGCTACGATTCAAGTAAAGTATAACTGATAAAAAGACATAAGGCTAAGTTTAACGATTCGTTTCGATAGCCTTTTTAGGATACTATTCCAGGATTTTTTAATTTGGGAAATGATTCATTATCAATTGGCATAATTCTGAATCAACAAGTTTGAGATAAGGTTCTCCTTGCTTATAAATCACCCCTAACCATATGATCTGCTTGTCTAAAATAATAATAGGACAGATTTAGCTTTTCTTCTTTTGGTTTGAATAAGAAATTTATTACTTACTCTGGTTTAATTCGTCTTACTTTCTACCCCTCTTATTTATGATGATACATTTCGTCCAAAGTTATTAATTCAACTTGATTGTCACTACTTTCAATATGATAGAAATCAGATTTACTGGTTAACCAAAAATAAGATTTTGCAGTCGGAAAAATTAGTGATTTATCAATTAATTGAGATAATATTTCTTGTTTCGTCGACTCATTTCGCCATTTTGCTTCTATAAACAGATAATCGTTACCTTTACCAACTGCTAGCATATCGATTTCAGATTCCTGCTTTAGCCTTCGGTCATTTCCCCACCAATTTCCGTAATCTTCTGGAATAAATGGAACGCGATTTTGTTTGATTCGTTCTTCGTAATATTCTATGGATATTTTCTCAAATACTTTCCCCATAAATTGATTTAAATTCTTAGCAATTGATTGCTGATAAACTTGAACACCCAGATCGAGATTTATTAAATTTAGATTCGTCTGAACATAGCCAAACCAAAACAAAAACAAAGTATCACTAATTACATAGATTGGCCTTCTCGTTTTTCTATTTAGTACAGGGGTCTTTCTTTCAATGATTCCTAAGTCAATCAAAGCTGTTAAATAGTGATTTAAACTACCTGAAGCCATACCAACTTTATTAGCTATTTCATTCAACTTAGAAGCACCTTGAGCAATTGAGAATAAAATATCGTTATAAGTTTTAGGTTGTCTAAGCTCTTGTTTTAACAGATTAGATGTTTCTTCATATAAACGTCCGTTTGTCTTTAAAAAGAGTTCAATAATGTTTTCTTCAATCATCTTTTGATCATCAAAATAAGTTAAATATTCTGCAACGCCATTAGTTAAGCCAAACACAATCGCCTTGTCAGTTGGAGAATAGTTGTTCACAAATTCTCCTGCTTCTAAATAATTAAAAGGACAGATTTTATATTGACTTGTCCGTCTTCCGTATAAAGGACTTTTATAGCCTAATACTTGTTCTTGCATGAAGCTCATCGACGAACCACACAAAATTAAAAACAACTGACTCTCATTTCTGTATTGATCTATAAATTTTTGGAGTAATGATGATATATAAGGAGATGACTCAGCCAAATAAGGATATTCATCAATGACAAATATAAATTTGTGTTTCAAGCTATATTCAAATAAAAATTTAAAAGCAGCTTCAAAACTTGAAAAATTTGGTAGTCCAGAAATATTTCCACACGCAGCATAAATAGCTTGTGAAAGTAAATTTAAATTTATTAACTCATTAGATTCAATGGCTACAAAATAATATCCCGGCTTATCTAATAAAAATTGTTTAATCAGCGAAGTTTTGCCAACGCGTCTTCTTCCATAAATAATCGAGAAAGAAAAATCTTTTGTTGCAAACTCTTGATTCAGTTCTTTGAGCTCAAAATATCGACCTATAAATTTCATGAAACCACCTCAACATTATTCTACAACGCAACAATACGATATGCAATAACATATTATTGCATATCGTATTGTTGCATTTTATAATTCCCAACGAATCATTTTATTTTGCCAGAAGACATTTTGTTAAATCTTTATTTATTCAAATATTTCTTCTAAATTTCATTGACTTTGGGTGTATCATTGGTACAATACACTTAGCATGAAGAAGGCGCTTAATTCGCCGAACAATGATGATGTTAAGATGGAGGCAAAGATAAATGAGCACGAAACGAACAAGTATAATAGTGGCTGCGATAATTTTATTAATGATTGGGATTGTATGGTTTTCTAATCTTTTCACTCCGGTTAGCCAAGATCGCGTCGGTGCTCAACTAGGCGATCCGACCATGGATCCAGCAATGATGAACCAAGCTCCCCTTACTGATGAAGAAGGAAATGAGTATTATTACTATGAGATGATGGCACCACAAGAACCGATTAGCCTCAAAGGAGAAGTTCAATTAGCTACTGACCAATCCTACTTTTATAACCCAGAGCTGGGTGATATCAATAATATTAAGGTGAAAGACGGACAGAAAGTTAAGAAAGGACAGGTTCTATTTACTTATCAGGCTGCTGACAAAGAAATCATCTACCAATTGGAAGATGCCCAGCGTAAACAAACACGCCTTTATAATGCGCGAGAAGATTTGATTGATCAATTAAGCCAATTAACTGGAAATATTTATAATTATCAAGGAGATTGGATTGACTATAATGGCTGGGACGAAAAAGGTGGCTATTATATCCTCGAAGAAATTGGCCAAGCGAAAGATTATCCAATGAGTGAGAATAACGAAGCAGCGGCACAAATGCCTAGTATGGATGAGGCTATGATGATGGATGACTTCGAAGGACAGGTTGAAGGGATTAAGGAACAAATTCGTCAACTTAACCGCGAAATTGAGGATATTGAAATTGAGATTGGTCGACTTAATGAGAAATCTCAAACCCAAGTCAAGGCTAAAGTCAATGGTAAAGTCATCCTAAACCAAGACGGCAAAGATAATGCTCAAATTCCGCTGGTACGTGTTATTAGTGAAGATATTTCAATTACGGGAACTGCTAGCGAATATGAGTTCTATTTGTTGAAAGAAGACATCCCAGTCGATATTTATATCAACGCAGAAGACCGAGAAATACCGGGAACCTTGGTCGCTTATGATCAATATCCTCAGAGCTTTGCCCCTGGCAAAGAGGATTCCGCGGATCTCTCGGCAGGATTTGGCCCTGCCCCTGGATCACAAACAGGTAGCCAATACGGTTATACTGTTCAAGCTGACGAATTTATTCAACCAGGATTTTCGGTCAAAGTGAAGATTAAATCACCTGGTTTTATGGTTTCCCCTTCCGCACTCGTAGAAGAACAAGGTAAAACTTACGTCTTTGTTTATGATCAAGGTATCGCCCGCAAAACCGAAGTCAAAACTGAAAGAGAAAGTGGCAATGTAGTCATTCACCGTGGTGTCAACGAAGGAGACCAAGTCTTATTAGCGGGCTCACTACTCACTGACGGACAAGAAGTGAAAACCATTGATGAAATGGCAGCGGGGCAAGATGGCAATGAATAAGCAAGCCTTGATTCAACTCAAAGATTTAAATAAATACTATCAATTAGGAAAGGATTCTTTTCAAGTTTTGAAAGATATTTCCTTGACCATTTTTGAAGGAGAATTTGTTTCAATAATGGGTCCTTCCGGATCGGGAAAGTCAACTTTGATTAATATTATCGGTTTCCTCGACAATAATTTTGATGGGGAATATCTTTTCCAAGGCAAGTCGGTCCGCAAGCGGAACGATCGGCAAATCTCGACCTTGCGAAATAAACACGTAGGCTTTATCTTTCAAAGCTTCAACTTAATTGAGAATATGACCGTCATGGAAAATGTTTGCCTGCCGCTTTTATATGCTGGTAAATCTCGAAAAAATGCGAAACAAATTGCTGAAAAAATGCTTAGTCGCTTGGAAATTTTAGAAAAAGCCCAGAATAAATCCTATGAACTTTCAGGGGGACAAAAGCAGCGTGTGGCCATCGCTCGAGCATTGGTCAATCGCCCTCAGTTTATCATTGCCGATGAACCGACTGGAGCCCTAGATACCAAAACTTCCAGAGTCATTATGGATGTCTTGGCCGATTTGCATCAAGAATTTCAAACAACGGTCATTATGGTGACCCATGACCCGAGCTTACAAACCTATGCTGACCGACATTTAGTCATCGTCGATGGTCAAATTCACCAAACTGGTGCCATTGAAGCGCAAGATTTGGCGACCCAATTCAACCAGTTAAAGGAGCTTGATGATGAGAATTAACGAATTACTCAAATCTACCCTAGCCACCATGCGTCTACATAAGAGACGTACCTTTCTAACTATGATTGGGATTATTATTGGGATTGCGGCAGTGATCACGATTATGAGTTTAGGGAATGGTTTTCGTAAACAATTTATGGAAGAAGTCGTTAAAGATGAATCGGGGCGGGTGAGCCAGGAATTCTATTATAATCTTGAAGGATCCCTGTTAGACCATGAATGGGCTACTTTCAACCCCTTCTCTGAAAAGAACGTCCAAGATATCAAACTATTTCCTGGAGTATCTGAAGTCGTATTAGAGAATGAAGATCAAAGTAATCAGACATTCTATCAAGAAATCAAAAATCGGGATAAAAGCCTGAATACTGGATTAAAGGTCGTCGACCACAGTGAATTAGACTTAGTTGACGGTAGGAATTTGAGTTTTTCTGATAATCAAGGCGCTAAGCCTTATATCGTTATTGATGAGATGTTAGCGACCGAACTCTATGGGCAACCAGACCAAGCCTTATCAAAATCGATTAATCTGAATGAACGAGAATATACTATTGTCGGTGTCTTTCGCCAACAAATGCCTGAAGAATCAGATGGTATGATGGCCATTACCATGGGTGATGAGGCCCAGGTATATATGCCAACTCAGACTTATAAGCGATATAATGATAGCAATATGATTAATTTCTCGATGAAAGTCTATTTTGATAAAGGGGCCGATATGAAAGCTATCTCAGCGGATATAAATACCTATCTACAAGAAGAAGGTGCCGGCCTGGAGAAAGGTTCTTACACCTATTTCGATATCTCTGAAATGATGGAGGAAATCTCCAACACCTTGCAGACCATTACCTACTTCATCTCCGCCGTCGCTGCAATCTCACTATTTATTGCTGGGGTCGGCGTCATGAACATGATGTATATCTCTGTTTCTGAACGGACCAAAGAAATTGGAATTCGCCGATCAATGGGAGCCACGGCCAAATCTATTCAATGGCAATTCTTGCTCGAAGGAATTTCCATTACCTTACTCGGTGGCGTGATTGGTTACCTGTTTGGCATTGGTATCGCTACGATTGCCGGGAACTTCCTACCCTTTAAGGCAGCGATTGATATTCCCACAGCCCTGGTCAGTGTCTTTATATCGATTATGATTGGCATCATCTTTAGTGTCTTCCCCGCTCGCCAAGCTGCCCGGAAGAACGTCGTTGAAATCTTACGCTAAGTGAACTGATCTGGTGGTTACGATCTATTTTCATATTTTGGTCAGAAAGCAAATATAGAAAATTTGTTGACTTAACATCTCATTTGAATAAAGGGGGATATGATGAAACTACGTCGACCCAACGAGCAATACCTTGACGCCTATCGAGAAGCTATCGAAGAAGATTACCTATATCGCCCCCATTCACCCTGCTTATTTCTAAATCCAGATACCATTATCCAAAAAGCAGATTATTATGAACACGCAGTGAATTTGCCACCAGGTGTAGTAAATTCCTCTATCTTTTGGCTAATTGATCAGGATAAGTTTATTGGAGAGATTCATATTCGCCACCAGCTGACACCCGCCTTATTAAATTACGGGGGACATATTGGCTATGAAATACGTTGGTCAGAAGCAGGTAAAGGCTACGGAACTCAGATGCTAAGCTTAGCCCTAGACTACTGTCGGGAAACGCTGGGCTTAGACCGCGTTCTCTTGACCTGCGATGACAATAACTGGGGATCTATCCGAGTGATTGAGAAGAATGGTGGAATATTACAAAACAAGGTTATCAATGAATTAGACCGAGGAACAGTCACCTCTAGAAGATACTGGATTGAATTATAATATTGTTCGAAATGTTCTTAACGAGGGAGGATATAAAGTGAGACGGCAAGGTATTGCCAAGATAATGTTTTGGCTCTATTTAATATTTTTGATTTGGTTAGTCATTTTTAAATTCAATTTATCCTGAACCGACATCCATCGAGTTAGAGATCTCAATTTAATTCCATTTCACTATGAGAATGTAGTCGAAGGAGATATACCATTATTTGAAGCATTCCTGAATTTACTCGTATTTGTTCCTTTTGGCTATTTACTTCGATTGGCTTATAAAGGAAATTTTATCAGAAATTTATTGCTGATCTTCAGCTTGAGTCTGATCTTTGAAATCAGCCAATATGTATTTGCTATTGGCGCTTCCGATATTACCGATTTAATCTCTAATACCCTGGGAGGAGCCATAGGACTCGGCCTGGCCAAGTTGTTCCATCGATAAAGAATTTTCTAAATTAATTCAGTCCAAAAATTCCCAATCCAAAAGACAGTCAGCTTTGGGACCAAAATTCTAACTAAGGGAAAATATCACGAATCAATTTAAAGACAGGAGCTAATCAAACACAATTTAGCCCCTGTCTTATTATTTTTATTTTTAATTTCAAATCTAATACGAACCTCTCAAAGCTAATTAAAGCATAGAATTGATTTCATGGGGCGTTTTACTTCGTAAATCTTTTATCTTACATATTATCCTTGACCGCCACGGCTACCATTCTTGCTTTGGCTGTAGTTTTACCATCGACTGCCATGGTCATATTGATAATGGCTTTCTTCTCCGTCAGTTCTTCGAGTTGAGACGTTACCGTAATTTCTTCATTCATCGGCGTCGGTGACTTATAATCGATCTCCAATCTGGCTGTAATAAAGCGGCCAATAACCGTGTCTTCATTTAATTCTTGACCTTTTGCCCGATGATTAAACCAGGCTGCAGAAGCTGTCCCATGGCAGTCAAAGATCACGGCAATCATACCGCCGAAAAGATTGGCTGGGACACCACCCGTATACATTTGATCCGGCATCACGCGAACAATACAACTCTCTCCATCTTCACTAGGGTAGGACTTCATATGCATTCCTTGTTCATTCTTAGGTCCACAACCCCAACAATGTTGAAACCTCTCACCATAGGTTTCTTGAATCGCTAATTTGGTGTTTACTGACATAGAATCACCCTCCTTATTTTAATAATTTCAATAATAAAGCCCTTACAATTTGATTATAACGACATCGAAAAGCAAAGTAAATATCTGCAAAGCAAGCATGATAAATCTTTCGCAAAATTTAAGTTTACAGCAAACGTATATTCACGGTTATCTGGTATTTAAATTTTGACGACAAACTATTTCCCAATGAAGCAAATATCTTAAAGTTTATTCGCTAAATTATTTTTTACTGATGTAGTCGGCTTAAGTCTTGCCATCTCTGGGAATTCCTGCTTAATTATCTCAATCTCGTCTGAGCTTAAAGCCAGGGAATCATCAGACCAAAAATTATAGATTCTTATTCAATCGAAGCTAAAAGCAAGAGGCCAATAACCCCTTGCTCATCATCGATCTCGATTCATGCGCGATTAATCTTTTTTGATGTCATCACTAAACAATTCTTTCAAAAACCAACGTCGCTTGAATGCGGTCGCCACCCACGAATCCTTTACTTCCTCCATTACTCGTCGTAATTGTGTGAAGACGATAGCCTTTCTTGACTTGTTTATTGATCACATTTTCCAGTTCAGTAAGATTCCCTGACCCTGTACCGAAAAGTTTTTCCTTCAAAGTGACTTGTAATACAACATAATCCAAATTCTCAATGCCTGATGCCTTTGAATAGGTACTTTCTTCTTTATAGTTATCGAATATTCCCATGATAAGACTCCCTTTCAGTTAATCAACTTTCACCTACAAATGATTATTCCATAATACAACAAGCGTGAAAATTGCAGCATAATATATATTTAAAAATAAATATAAGCAATAATACAAAAAAATCAAGTAAGATAAAATCGATTGAACTTTTACTACGGCTTGTCAATCACAGTTATTTAATATTTGAGCGTAGCGTGCTTCGATACTGATCCAAAGCCAATGACCAGTCGGTTTGAATAATATCTGCACCGAGGGAATAAAGAGTTCCCCAACCTTTGTCTGCGCCCTCAAGTAAAGATACATCGTCATCATGACCAGCATAAAGATCGTATTTGTCGCTTAATTTTAAAGCGTTTAATTGTACTAATAAATTCAATTTCTGGTGGATATAATCAATTACTTCTTTCCCATAAGTATTATTAGTACTATTTTTCGCTATAATTTCAATACCAATAAAATTAATTTCAGTATATTTTTCTAATACCTCTAGTTGCTCTTTATCATCAATAATTACCATCGTCATGAAATCATAAGGGGAAGAATCCAGTATTTCCATTGCCTGAATATTAAAAGGAATTTTAATAATAAGTCTCTCCCTAATAGATTTAGGAAATTGGTCGAGAAACGGTAATAAATCTGTCAAGTAAGAATAGCAGCGATCTAATTGAAAAAATAAAGATTCGGGTGATTTGTCTAATAACGTTTTTAAGGATTCGATTTTTTGATTTGTTTCAGTAAGAAGACGGTTTACTGGATTTAACCCTTGGATCTCTGCAAAAGTTAAACTTTCCAAATCAAAATCTTGACCAAATACTTCTTTTTCTGCCTTCGTATGAAAACAGAAAAATATATCATCAGAAGATTTAGCAACATCTAATTCGAAGATATCACTACCAAATCGACAGGCTAAAATTCCTGAATTTACAGTATTTTGAATAATATTTCCTCCCCATTGACCTCGATGGCCACATATTAAGAAGGGAACTTTCTCTCTTTTCAATTTTAATATATTATTTTCTTTATTAGTCATCTAATCCTTCTTTCAACCCAAGCTTTCAGTTGTCATTGCAACTGCACTATCTTGACCAGATCTTTTCATAAATTTCCCTAGTCTGCCAAATCCATCAAAATATACCAACCAAATAACAATGGAATTGATTACTATTAATATTACCGAGTAAACCAGGTTCAAGGCTGCCGCATCAACTGCAGCAGTTGGATCTGCATTACTTCTAATAATTATCCCTAGAGTTGGACTTAAAGGGTGATATAAGAACGCTGTTAAATCATAATCTGCCAATTTTCCATTAAAATTCAGAGCAAATAAAGCTAATGCAGTAGGAACAATCGTAGGTAATACAACTTTAAAGAAAGTATATAGTTTTCCGGCACCCAAATTTGCAGCTGCTTCTTCCAGACTATTGTCAACCCCAAAAAAAGCTGCCTTAGTAAACCTCAAAGTATTTGGTAGCATTACAACAATATACGCAATTAACATGATTATCCATGATCCAGTCAGAATTTTATTGAACATCCAAAAATTTGGAACACTATAAGTAACTACCAAGCCTAACGCAAACAAAATACCAGGTAATAACCAAGGAATATGCATCAAATATTCAATCAGTGAAGTAAACCAATTATTCCATTGATGTATTAGACGCGCTACAAAAATAGTAATCACTGCAACAATTAAAGCAGCCAACCCAGCATAAATAATAGAATTTAAGAATGGTCCATAAGCATCTTTATCCGTCAAAATTCTGAAATAGTTAGCGAAGGTAAATGATTCCCATTTAATATTTCCCGAAGCAATCGTTTTATAATCTGTAAACGAAAAAATAATGACTGCAAGAAATGGAATTAAATGTATCAATGCAAAAAGATAAGCTAATAGATGAAATATAATGTTTACAACTTTGTTTTTTATTTTTTGTTTACTTAAACTAACCTTAGTTTTAGACAACGATAAATACTGACCATTTTTCTCGTTTCTTTGAATGACATACAATAAAATGATCTGGAAGAATCCTAGAATCAATGAAAGAATAGCAGCTAAATCTCTTGATGTAGGACGATTAGCTAACGTTAAAATTAATGGTGAAATAGATTGAAAATTTTTACCTCCAACTATCAAAGGAGCAGACATAGCTCCAAGTCCCTGTTGAAAGAGTAAAATTACGCATGTACTAATAATCGGTCTCAATTGAGGAAATACTACTTTACTAAGAACTTCCCATTGAGATGCGCCTAAATTTTTTGCAGCTTCAATGGTATAGTAATCGATTTGCTTAATTGTATTCCTGAAAAATATTATATAGTTCGTAGTACAGCCAAAAGTCAATACTAACATCACTGCAAAATATCCTTGAAACCAATACCGATTAATATCCGGAAAATAATTTGAAACAAAATTCGTAATTAATCCGGACGGACCATAAGCAAAAAGATAACCATTATTAATCAATAAGCCCCCAAATACTAAGGGAATTAAATAAATAACTGACAAAATTTTAGAACCTTTTATTTCAAAATATTCAATAAACAAAACTTGTAATATCCCTACAATAGAAGTCGTTATTGGCAAAGTAAAAGCAAGTAAAAAACTATTTCTTAGTGAATCTACAGCCCGTTTCGATTTATAAATCTTCTCTATAGCTCCAAAAGAAAATTCACCATCTCGATAAAAAGTTGTAATAATCACCATTGCATTAGGGATAACTATAAATACAATAATCGACCATAAAAGCATAAGAATGGTTAAATAAATAAAAAGTTTGAGTGGTGTCTGTTTGTTTTTAAACATTGGACCCTCCTTAAAAGATTTTAACTTCATCAATATTTACAGTAGCTAAAACTTGATCTCCGTGAACAAAATCTCCACCAATATGTGAGTCCTCGAAAGTAATTATGTTAGTTCCGCTATTTACTTCTTTCAAAGTAAAGTTTATATATGTTCCATAAAAATCTTCCGAAACAAACTCACATATGAATTGATTTTCTTTTAATTCCTGACCAGCATATCGTTCTGTCTTAATATCCTCAGGACGAACATAGTAAACTGAAGAGTCACCTTTATAAATTTTTGGTAAATACCTCTGAACAATCTCTGCTGGTATTTTATTAGAGTCACCAATAAAGGTGCACACAAACTCTGTCTTTGGATTACTATAAATTTCTTTAGGAGTCCCCACTTGTTCAAGCTTTCCATTGCTAAATACAGCAATACGATCAGAAAGAGTCAGTGCTTCTTCTTGGTCATGGGTGACATACAAACTTGTTACTTTGAGGTTATGTTGAATATTCTTTAATTCTCGCCTTAATTGTTTTCGAAGTTTTGCATCTAAATTTGAAAGAGGCTCATCCATTGCTAATATTTCAGGTTGTTTGGCTAAAGCACGAGCTATTGCTACTCTTTGTTGTTGCCCACCAGATAGGGCTGCCACATTCTTTTGCAACTGTTCCTCTGTTAAATCAACCATCTTTCCCATCTGATGAACTCTTTTATCGATAAAAGCCTTATCCTTCTTATCAATTTTTAAACCAAATGCTATATTGTCATAAACTGTCATCGTTGGAAATAATGCATAAGATTGAAATACCATTCCAATCCCACGATCTTCGACTGGAATATGATTAATAACTTTACCATTTATTTCAATAGTCCCTTTTGAAGGATTTAGAAATCCCACAATAGCTCGTAACATCGTCGTTTTTCCTGAACCAGAGGGACCTAATAATGTAAAAAATTCACCTTCTTTTACTTCAAAATTTATATTATCTAATGCTATAAAATCTCCATATCTAATCTGTACATCATTTACTTTTATCATAGCCATCCCCTCTTATATTGAAAAAGCCCCACCAAATAACAAGTGTGGGACTTTATAATTTACATTCTCAATAAACTATTAAAGAATATTTAATTCAACATATTCAATCCATTCATTAACATGTTGATTTACCCATTGAAAATCAATTTCTGCTGGTGTTGTTGATTCCATAATTTCAAGTAATGATTCTGAAGCAGATTTAGAGTGACCCCAAATAGTTGGACCAGAGAGATGAACACTATTTTGTGTTTGTCTCTCTTTTGGTTTAATGATAAATTGTTAAGCCGCTTGCGCTTTTCTATATGCCACAGGACTTAGCCAATTCAATTTTTCTTTAATTCGTTCTTCGTTATAATACTGAATGTAATCTGTGATTGCAGTTTCTAATTCCTTGTAACTTCGATATATTTTCCCATAATACATCTCCTGTTTCATCACACTAAAGAAATTTTCGATCGGGGCATTATCATAACAATTCCCTTTACGCGACATACTTTGGAATACTTGATGTTCTACTAGTAACGCCTGATATTCCTTCATTTGATAAGCCCAGCCACGATCTGAGTGGAAGGTTCGTCGATAGGCGCATTCTTTCGATGCTTCTAAAGCTTCTTTCAACGCCTCAATCATCGTGATCCGATTCGGTTGAGAAGATACTTTAAAACTAATGATTTCTAGATTATACAGATCCATAAAAGGATCTAAATACATTTTCTTAACTTGAAGTTTACCAGAATGATCTTCTTCATAATATTTGAATTCGGTCGTATCCGTAGTAATCTTTTGTCTAGGGATGGACGTCTCAAATCTTCGATTCATCCGGTTAGGAGCAATCCGTCCTAGGACTCCCTTGTAACTATTGTATTTTCGATATTTACGTCCGAAGTTTTTAACCTGAATCTTTAATACTTGACAGAGACGTTGGACTTTCTTTTTATTAATGTGCCACCCTTGGTTAACAAGGGTCGCATGAATCCGACGATAGCCGTAATTCGGATGTTTCTTACGAATCAACAAGATGGCATCTTTGACTTTTTGGTCTGGATCTGATTTTTTCCAATGAGCTTGCCAATACATATAAGTGGATTTAGGAAAATCAATCGCCGCAAGAATCTCAGCTAAAGTAAATCTTTCTTGTTGTCGGAGCTTGTGGATGATTCTTGCTTTGTCTTCATTGCTTTCTGTTGCCGCAAGCTCCTTAGCATTTCCAAGTATTCATTTTTTATCGTTTGCATCTTTAATTCATACTCAAGTTCTTCAATTCGTTTATTTGCCCACTCTAGATCCGTTATCTTCAATGGAATAGAAGAAGTTCGTTTTTCTCTGCTCGTTCGTTCTTGCTTAGACATTGGTGGCCTCCCTGGTTTGCGAGAAAGACCTTCAATCCCGTGGTTATGATACTCTTGACGCCATCTAGGAATCAGTGAAGGATTATTCAATCCCAATTCATTCGCCACATCTTGATAGGATTTCTCACTGGCTTCATACAAAGTGATTGCTTTTAACTTAAAGTTTACACTGTATGTCTTATTTTTTCGAGAGCGCATTAACCCTTTTATTCCTAAAGTTTTATAAGCGTTCACCCAGGTTCTTAATTCTTGGGAGGATTTAATCTTATATTTCTTCGTCAACGTCTTCATCCCGATGGTTCCAGAAAGATATTCGGATACAATTTTCATTTTAAATTCTAAACTATATTTAGCCATACAAATACCCCCTAAAGTTGGATCATTCGGTCCAACTTTAGGGGGTCAGTACAGATTCTTGGGCTTTTTTATTTACTGGCATTTGATTGTAACCTTCAGCAAAACCTGCCATAACTTCTTCGCTACCAAACCAATCCACAAATTCTTGTTCTACCGTATTCTCTTCCCCATCTTTAACAATACCAATTTGTTCAACGGTCTGAATAACTCCTGATTCGGGATTAATCACGCCAACATCAATACCATGTTCTTTTTCAATATTTCCAACATTTGCCATAAAAGTATATGCATAAGGAACCTTGCCGTCGACAAAATTTTGTACCCAATCTTCACCTTCTGGAGTTTGATAGCCATTAGCGAACCATTCTTCTAGATTTGCTAAGCCCTCTTCAGAAACACCCATATCTGCATTATCATCTTGATAGTTATTGAAATGAATATACATGGCTGCTGTGTCAGTAGCTCCACCTAGTTTATTTTGAACCTTATATTTTCCATGGAATTTCTCTTCTTTATAGAATGAAGACCAATCTTTTGGAATATCTGCTTCATCTTTTATTAAATCAGCATTATAAATCGGAAACACACGAGCAATATCAACTGGAGAATGTAAGTGATCTTCCGCAACTTTAATTTCTGGGTCAATTTCCCCTAACCAGACAGGTTCATAAGGTTCAAGTAAATCTTCTTGGCGAAGAGTATCAAAATTCATTTCATTTAGTCCAAATACAATATCAGCTACTGGTTTGTTTTTTTCGGCAACCAAACGGTTGATTAAATCTGTTCCACCTAAATCCACAAATTCAATTGTAAATCCTGCTTCTTTTGCTTTTTCCTTAAAATAGTCTCCTCGCCCATCGCTTACGGCATTGGAATAAATAACAATTGTTTCAGATTTATCAGAAGTTGCTTCAACATTTTGTAAAGATAATATATTTGAAATTGCACCTAACGTTACTAATGAACTAAGAATAACTTTTTTAAACATCCTTTTCTCCCTCTCCATTTTTTCTGTTTATATTTTCATTATATAAAACGTTGTCAGATAGTCTGTAAATTTCTTGTAAATTTTATGTAAAGGTCATCCTTTCAAATGATTAATAAACCTATCTAATGCATTTTTTCCCTCATTATCTTGTTTAAATACACCTCCATCTTCAAGAACCCGAATAAATTTTTTAGAAATTGCAGAACGAATTAACTGATCAATATTTATAGATGGTTGTTTTTTATAAATCTTTTCTAAATCCATCGTCCATTTTTGATGCTTTTCCGGAACCATATCCAAACAAATCTCATTACGTAAATACTTTTTTATAATTTCTATTTCTTTGATTAAACGTCCTGGAAGTATTGCTAAACCCATCACTTCGATAAGTCCTATATTTTCTTGTTTTATATGATGAACATCCCTGTGAGGATGAAAAATTCCTTCTGGAAAAGTTTTACTACAGCGATTATTACGAAGAACTAGATCAAACTCAAATGCATCTCCGATTTTTCGTAAAATAGGTGTGACTGTATTATGTGGAGTAATTCCACTATGAGAGATAATATTCGCCTTCAGATCAGAATAATTCTGCCATTTTTTTAAAATATACTCGGAACAATCGACTATCTGATTCGCGTCTTTACCTTTTAATCTAAATACTGTTAAAGGCCAAAACAATACATTAATTGAAACATCAGAAAAATCTTGAAGTTGAAATGTTTCACTAATCTTAGCATCTTCAATAGGGAATTTATAAAAGCCTCCTTGATAATGATCATGTGACAATATAGAACCCCCGACGATGGGTAAATCAGCATTTGATCCAACAAAATAATGCGGAAATAATTTAATAATACTAAATAAATTCTCAAAAGTATTTCGATTAATTGACATCGGAGTATGAATATGATTTAAAAATATGGAATGTTCGTTATAATAAACATAAGGAGAGAATTGAAAGGCAAAAGGCTTACCATTCAAATTAAAGTTGATCAGACGGTGATTCATTCGAGCCGGTCTTTTATTACTCCCCATGTACCCTTCATTTTCGATACAAAGCACACACTTTGGATATCTTGATTCTTTATTATTTACTTGCTGTTGGATTTCTTGAACCGTCTTTTCAGGTTTTGATAAGTTGATTGTTATCTCAACATTTCCGTATTTGGTTGTTTCAACAAAGTGAATATTTTTCGCTATTTCTCGTGTCCTAATATAATTATTCTCTTTTGATAAATTGTAAAAATAATCAGTAGCTTCTTGGGGAGATTTCTCGTAACACTGCCAAAATATTTCATTTACTCGTGAAGGTACCGGAGTAATCAAATCCATTATCTCTGATTCAAGTTGTTCAACCCTTTGGGAAATATTTATAACATTTTCTTTCTTTATACAATATTTAATAATCTGATCCATTAAGTTGAGAAGAGATTGATCTTCAATATTTGAATTTGACTTGGTATTTCTAAGCTCTTCTAAATGACAAATTTTTAATAATTGATTCGTTGTATAAATCCTATCTTCTAGTTTTAAATAATTCTTTTCTATTGCTACATTTACAAATTCAGTAATTACTTTATCTATTTCCAAATCAACCACACCCTTTCTCTCCCATAAAATTCACCCATTTCTTTGTCATTTTATGGGAGTAGGTAATCCCCATTCATGTACAATATTCTCACAAATATTTTGCCCACCTAAATAGTACTTTTTCCTTATACATATATTTTACTTTATATTCATAGACATATAAAGGCAAACATATAAAAATTTATAATTTAAAGCTAGGAGAAAATATTTTGAAATTAAAAGAAATTAGAACTCCTTTAAAAGCAAAAAATTTGAATCGTCTAAGTGATGCTAAGTTTATTGAATTATATGTTGGACAGGATTATTTGAACCAACCAGCTTTTGAAAATATTTATAAAGAATTAAAAGCTCGTAATTATCGAGACGTAATGAGTTTATTGAATAATTTATCAGCACATGCTGATTACTTTGAAAGTGCCATTCGATTTAAAGCAGAAATTCTTTTTTTCATTCAAGAGTATGAAGCTTCTTGGGAACATTTTGATCAGATATTAAAGATAATTCCCCATGATAAACAAGCTTTATTTCTTACTTTAACACTTGCAGAAATGTTAGAAGGGCTTGAATCAGTTGAAGATCGATTAGTTACCCTTAGAGCATATGACCCAATTTTGTTCAATTATTTTTTCAATATTATTGACTTCATTGAAACACATAATAAGTTAGCTAATTTTGAGATGCATCACAAAAATAGTACTGAATTTGATGTATTTATTGTCTTTGGACAACAATTAAATGACGATGGAAGCCTCTCTGAAAAATTGAAGAAAGTATTGAAAAAGTGCTTAAAATTATATTTACGCAATCCTGAAGCCAAGTTTATCCTTTGTGGTGGTGCGGTTCATAATAAATATTTTGAGTCTATACATATGTTTAATTATTTAGTTAGCAAAGGAGTCCCTTCATCAAATCTCATTATCAATGCAACATCGACTCATACTATCGGAAATGTAATCGAATCCATACAAATTATTTGCAACCTTCAAGCTCAAAATATAGGGATTATTTCTTCACAAGATCATTTACCTAGAGCCTATCTAAGTATCATGGCTCGTTCTCGCCATCTAGGACATCATTTTACAATTGATTGCTTTTGTTTTGAAAAACCATATTCAATTCATATACCTAAAGAAGAGCAATATCTTTCCTATTATACAACTTTAAGGATGTTAGATTTAACAAGTAAAAGTAATTTCGAAACCCTTTCAAGTAATTATGCAATAATAACTGATACAACCTTTTTGTACTAAAATAATATAAATAGGCTCTCATTTTCTTGATTGTGATAGAAAATGAGAGCCTTTAATTTATAATTTGCCTAATAATTATCCTGATTTACACCGAATTCTTCAGGGGGTACATCAGGTTCTTGGTCGCGTAAATCTTGTTCAAAACTTTCTAATTCATGACCTTCATCAAGGTCTGAAGAAGAACCCGGCTGATTCAATGCTTGTTCCATGGCGAATTTCAGATTGGGGAACTTATCTTGGTGACATTCATCAATACCAACGATAATATTCTTTGCTTGGTCAGCTAATTTGTAACCAATAAGATTCGATGCTTCACTAATCCCAGCGAGACGGGTAGTCCATTCTTTGTCCTTGATAAATTCATCATCAGCGTATAAATGAAGCGCATTGACAGGGAGACCATTTTGTCTCATCACGTCTTCAAGCACTTTCACTTCTGCTAAAGAATCATAGGCATCGAAATAGACTTGATTTTCAACGGTCATGGTTCTTCCTCCTCATCATGATTAATTATGAGTTTATTTTAGCGGGGAAAGCACCATTTTTCAAAGAATTTGCACAGACACACAGTTAGAAGGAGGTTTTGCTAGTTTCAAATTCATTAATAAATTTAAAGGTTTAATAATTGCAAAGGAGCTCTGGGTACAGATAGGATATCTTATCAACTTCAACATCATGATCCGGTCGAATGCTGTGGATAAATTGTACTCAGAATGTTTATGCATTGATTCCCTCCTATTTTGTTTAGGCATCAGATCTCAAATAAAAAATGGACCTAACAGCAGGAGATTTCCTATCACTGCTAGGTCCTCTCAATTTTTATAATTTCTCTAGGTTACGGCCTAGTCACGAGATACTGCACAAGGCATATGGATCACCTTAACCTTTCTTTTTAATAGAATAATTGGTCAAAATCAATCCACTTCAACTCCTTTCGTACCGCTTCCGTCTAAGAGATTAGAACCACAAAAAAACACCACATTCTCAAGGAATGGGTGCTAATTTTGTCGATAGCAATGTAGGACCACCTAATTTCACAGGTAGCCAAGTTGCAGATAATAACGATAGAGATACTGATGAGGTTTCGAAGATAGACGAAAGCATTCGAATCACTCGCATAAAGCTCACTCCCTAGACATTCATTATTATCTATCTTCATTATAAGCCATTGACTAGATTTATGATAGCCATTCGCCTTGAAAAATTGGATTATTTTCCATTTTTTCTACAAGTTTTACTTAGAGATATTTAGCAATAATATTATTTTCTATAATTTTTACTAATAGATAAATTTATCGCTTGCTATTTAGTTCGAATTCGATATAATTATCATCGTAATATAAATTAACACCTAGGAGGATGTATCAATGTCTAAAATTGCTATTGTAACCGGGTCTACTCGTGATACCCGGGTAAACTTACAAGTTGCTGAATATTTATTAAAATTCGCTCAAGAAAATTTTGCTGATCATACTTTTGAATTAGTAGATATCAAAGAATATGACCTACCGATTCTAAATGAAGCTTTACCACCGGCATTTACTACTGAACGTAACCACCCTAATGTGAAACGCTTCTCTGAAAAAATTCAAGAATTCGATGGGTATATCTTTGTAACGCCTGAATATAACCGTGCTACCAGCCCAAGTTTAAAAAATGCTTTGGATAGCTTATATCATGAATGGAACAATAAAGCCGCAGGTATTGCTTCTTATGGAGGACAATTGGGCGCTTCTGCCGCCTTTGGCTTACGTCCAGTCTTGGCGAATTTGAAATTAGCTACTGTTGCCTCTCAAGCAACCTTCTCATTGATGACAGACTTTAAGAACATGTCTGACTTCCAACCAGCAGATTATCACGCTAACTCAATTAAAGCCCTTTTTGAAGATGTTCTACTTTGGGCTCAAGCTTTCGCATCTATTCGCTAGGCTATCTCATTACCCCTAGCTCTAAAATCATTTAAACTACGATACTAAAGGGGAGGCCCTTCATCCGACTCCCCTGATAAATACAACAATTATTCGCAAAAAACGACTAGGTTAGTGATGTTCCCTAGTCGTTTTTATATGTTATTCTTCAAAAAACATGCTGAGTCTTTTAGACCCAGCATGTTTCTATTTAGTAAATAAATTTATTGTTATTTCTTGCTAAAGACAGTATTAAAGTAAGTATCGATACCGCGAGCCACCGCATGCATGATTTGATTTTGATAATTTTTATCAACTAACTTATTAAAGTCATTCCAAGTATCTACGAAACCAAATTCAAGTAAGGCAGCCGGAACCTTAGTTTCACGTAACACAGCATAAGATGCTGACTGTACCCCATGATTACGTGCTGGATTATTCGGGAAGAAGCGGTGATCCGTACTAATCAAATTATTGTGGATCAAATTCGTTAAATGGGCACTATTGGCAATCCGCATACCATCATTATGAAGAGAACCATTTATGACAGGTTTATAACCGTCTTCATATTCATAATAGAAAGATACAATTCCGGTAGTTGAAGGCGTTGGCATCGCATTATGGTGAAGGGAAATAAAGATATCCGCATCAGATCCATTAACCATACGAGACCGTTCTGTTCTAAAATCATAAGAAGAATCATCTGTACGTGTTCGACGCACAATATAACCCATATCTTCGAGAATACGTGTTAATTGATTGTCCAAATTCAAGTTCATATCTTTCTCATAGATTTGTCCGGAAACAGTATGTGTACCGGAATCATTGCCTCCGTGTCCGGCATCTAGCCAAACCACTCGCTTACCATCGAAACTCCGAGAATGACTCATCGGTACTACTTGCACATTTGGGATGATAATGGTTTGTCCTACATACAAACGACTCAGTCCACCATTCGCTTGACGAATTGCTTCAGGGGTTACACCAAAATTCTTTGCAATCGTATAAAGGGTATCCCCAGCTTGAACCCCATAATTTACTCGTGACAAGTTCGTTCCCACATAGGATCCTGAAGGTTGGCTTGGGCTTGGTTGAGCTGGTTTGGGTTGGCTTGGTGTATTACTTGTACCCGGACTGACGATTAAGACTTGACCTGGATGGATTAAGTCTGATTTTAGATTATTCCATTGGCGTAGTTGGTCCGCAGTGATGCCATGTTGTTGAGCAATCTTATTAACCCATTCCCCTGCCTTAACAGTATAAGTTTTAGACGGCTGAGTGCTTGTACCAGGCTGGCTTGGCTTAGGTTGAGCTGGTTTGGGTTGGCTTGGTGTATTGTTGGTGCCAGGACTGACAATTAAGACTTGGCCTGGATGGATTAAGTCTGATTTCAGATTATTCCATTGGCGCAACTGGTCTGCCGTAATACCATGTTGTTGAGCAATCTTATTAACCCATTCCCCTGCTTTTACGGTATAAGTTTTAGACGGTTGAGTGCTTGTACCAGGCTGGCTTGGTTTGGGTTGAGCTGGTTTGGGTTGGGTCGGAGTAGTGCTTCCTTGACTTACCACTAGGACTTGACCTGGGTGGATCAAATCTGATTTCAGATTGTTCCATTGACGTAGTTGGTCTGCCGTAATACCATGGTCTTGAGCTATCTTATTAACCCATTCGCCTGCTTTGACAGTATAAGTTTTAGACGGTTGAGTGTTGCTACCTGGTTGACTTGCTTTAGGTTGTGCTGGTTTGGGTTGGGTCGGAGTAGTAGTTCCTTGACTTACAACTAGGACTTGACCTGGGTGGATCAAATCTGATTTTAGATTATTCCATTGGCGCAACTGGTCTGCCGTAATACCATGGTCTTGAGCTATCTTATTAACCCATTCACCCGCTTTAACCGTATAAGTTCCATTATTTTGTCTCTGAGTTAAGGGTTGCAGTGTTTGAGCTTCACTAAGTTGAGCCGATTCACTTTGTTCGAATGAATTATTGGTCGTTTCTTCTGTCACATTTGTTTCTTCCTGATCCGTCGTTTCTACCGGTGCATTTCCCGTAGATACGCGTAGAACTTGACCTGGATAAATAAAATTAGATGATAAACCATTTAAAGCTTTTAATTCTTCCAGACTCATGCCATGATTTATAGCAATACGATATAAGCCGTCTCCAGCTTGCACGGTATAATTAGAATCTGTTACCGCATAGGTGTCTGTTGCTAATTCTTCAGCTGCTACTTGAGACAGGGCTCCCGCAGAAAGTGAGGCTAACAAAGCCATCGACATCGTGACCCAGCTAGCACTTCCTAATTTCTTACCATTCTTAACCATGATTCTTCCCCTTTATATGTCATAATCAAACCTAAGTAATAAAGCCTTTGCATGCTTATCTTATCATGAATTCGAAGAAAATAGCTCAAAATATTATTACATTATTGTCACAAACATTACAAATCTATATCAATACATTTTTGAGCAAAGAAAAACTGATGTCCCCTATAAGGACACCAGTTCAAGCTAATATTTATATTTTATCCACGCTCAACAGCGACATAATATTCAGAACTCCGAACCACTTTTGCTCCGAATGGCATTAAGGCCAGGACGGATAATTTAAATTGTTGGATACCAAAGGGAATGCCAATAATCGTAAGACACAGAATAACTCCGCTCGCTAATTCAGCCAGTGCCATTGGAATTCCGCCGAAACAAAGCCAAAGAATATTTAAGATCAGTGAAGAAACTTGAGGACTATAGATTACTCGTTTGCCAAAGGGCCAGCAATGTAGACGGGCTAACTTAAAACATTGGATACCGATGGGCAAACCAATAATCGTTAACGACCAAAGTAAGCCAATAATAAACCAAGCCAGCGCATCAAACAATCCGCCAAAAATTAACCAAATGAGATTAGCAAGTAAATTCATCCTGTCTCCCCCTTTCTCTTAAAATAATTATAAGAAAGGAGAGAATCTTGGACATCCTACCCTAGGCTGATATTAAGCTGAGAGTTTAGCTTTTTGGTTTCGTTTATAGTCTTGAATGATTTTCTTTGCTCGTTTACGTGTTTTGATATTAGGACTATGTAATTGACGATAGGCTGCTCCTAAACTTTCTTTCATCAAACTCTTCCTTTCTATTTCTACCAAGATGCTTTCTTAACTCCAGGAATCAGACCCTTAGCCGCCAGTTGACGGAAATTAACCCGAGACATATCAAATTTGCGCATATAACCTCGAGGTCGGCCATCAATCCCGTCACGACGATGAAGACGAACTGGACTAGAATCTCGTGGTAATTTTGCTAAAGCGGCGTAGTCTCCTGCTTCTTTTAGAGCCTGACGACGTTCACGATAGCGATCGACCATAGCGACTTGTTTTTTATATTTTTCTATTTTTGCTTTTTTAGCCATATTAAACTCCTTTTTTAAAAGTAATTATTACTATTTAAAGAGTTTAACATAATTTTATGAAAGGTCAAGTTATTTTTTATTTGTAATGAGTATTTGTTGGTCCCCATAAATCAGACCTTGCTTGATATCGAATAGTTGATGAACTTCATCTCGTGGAATTTTCTTTAGCCAAAGGAGTAAGTGATCTAATAAAATCTGACTGAGGTAGGCTAGATGGATAAAAGAATGCTCCTGATGGTCTAGTAAGGCCTTAAAAATTACTGGCTGCTTCCTTAAACTGATAATCGGCAAGTTATCTTCCGCGTTAAAAGGATGACCTTGCAGCATATGATTTCTTATCTTCAAAATACTCGTCGTCAGATTATTATAAGATTGCTGGCCAAACTGATCCTCAAGCCATTGCAAATAGGTCGCTTCTGATAGTTGATGATAATCATAACGCACCGCCAAGTCCATTAATAGACATAATTTAACTATGGCTAAAACATATTTATCCTCTTTAACATTTCTTTCAGCTTGTCGATATAAATCCTCGAAAATTTCAAACATCTTCATCGCCTCTTAAATAAATTCTATACATCGAATACTTTCTCGTGCAATCCACCGTTGTCCCAAACAAATAGCCTGATGACTTAACTTAGTAATATAGCCCTCATAATCGATACACGTTGGATTTAACGTTAAACAAACACGATATTGATCTTTGTATGCCCGTAATATTACCGCGGCCATCTCGTCACCATCTTGTTGAATGGGCTGAACCGATTGATTTAATAGCTTAGTTTCCATGAAATCCCCCCCTCGCCTCTTAATTATACGAACAAACGTTCTTGTTTTCAAGACCCATTCACATAAAAAAAGACGCCCTAAGGGCGTCAAGGTTTCTCGTTATTTTTCAAGACTTAAATGATCTCTTCTTCTTGGAGCTTCTTGGCTTGAATAATTTCTTTCAAACCACCCCACTCTTCCTTGAAGATATCCGGATTCATTTCTTTAAGATCTTCGGCGATAAGAGGTTCAAATTCCATCAAATCGAGAATATCTTTCTGTAAATCAACACCAGGCGCTAATTCAATCAAACGAATTTGTCCTTGATATAAGTCAAAGACAGCCCGTTCGGTTACATAGAGAACTCTTTGTTCATTCTCTGCCGCATATTTACCGGAGAAAGAAACTTGTTCTACTTGTTTAACAAATTTTGGCCCCTTACCTTGATCTGTGATGACTAACTTACCGTCTTCAACATGGGCTTTAGAGCCAATAGTGAAAGTACCCACAAAAACAATATCCTTAGTATTTTGCGAGATATTAATGAAGCCACCCGGTCCCGGAACTTTAGGTCCAAATTTGGTCACATTATTATTTCCGTATTGATCAATTTCACCAATCCCTAATACTGCGAGGTCTAGACCCCCACCATCATAGAAATCAAATTGGTTGGCCATCGGAATTTGCGCATCTGAATTGTATGAGCCGCCAAAGTCTAATCCACCAGTAGGCGTTCCTCCCCAAATACCCATTTCTAGAGTTACTTGATACTCGTCATTGACCCCTTCTTCCTGCGCGACATGGGCCACCATATCTGGAGTACCAATCCCTAGGTTGACAATCGATTGAGGTTTCAGTTCCATGGCTGCCCGACGGGCAATAATCTTACGAGTGCTGAACTTCACTGGTTTAGCATCTTTCACTGACTTACGCACTTGGTTGGAAATTTCTGGACTATAGAAGGTTCCCATGGTCTGATAATGATATTCCGGATCCGCTACTACGATATAATCGACTAAACCACCTGGAACGAGAATCGACTTCGGATCGATCGACTTACCTTCAGCAAGGTATTTGACCTGAGCAACGACGACTCCACCAGAGTTATGGGTTGCCATCGCTAATTCAAGTTGTTCCAACTTACAAGTTTCATGTTCGACGGAGATATTTCCATTCACATCGGCTGTGGTGCCGCGAATGAAAGCTACATCGATATCCATCTGTGGAAACTGTAGCCAATCTCGGTCATCAATATTAACCACCTTAATTAATTCTTCAGTCGTTTTGGGTGTCGATTTGGCTCCATCTAATCGAGGATCGACAAAGGTCTGTAAACCAACTTGTGTGAGATAAGGTTTTTTACCGGCAATGGCTCGATACCATTGGGTAAATACACCTTGTGGAAACAGATAGGTTTCATATTTATTATCCACAATTGCCTCAACCATACCTGGCGAAGAACCCACGTGTCCAGCAATAATTCGCTTAACTAAGCCATCCGCTAATAAATGGTCTGCTCCACGGCCTGGTTGATTATTACCGATTCCACAAGACCACATAATTGAGATATCTTTAGGATGTTGTTCTTCTTCATAACGTTCTTTTAAGCCGACTAATAAATCTTCTGGCAAGCCCCCTAAACCAAAAGTAGCCGTTGCTAATGTATCTCCATCTTTGAGCAGTTTGGCTGCTTCAATTCTAGAAATAACTGGTTTTTCAGCCATCTCATTTTCCCCCTTAAATTTCATTTAATAGAATAAAGACGATACTAACAATAAAACAATTAACGTCACAATATGGCCCCCATTGACCACAAAAAATTGATGCCAAAAGGTCTCTTTGAAACGGGTACCCGATAAACTTTCAAAAGTAATCGTCACCCCAGAATGGGGCACGACCGTAATAATGGCTGAAGCAACGGTCGCAATACGATGAAGCAATTCAGGATGAATGCCCATCTCAATGTATTGCTGACCAAAGCTCCCCATTACAATCCCAATCGCTCCAGAAGCTGATCCGGTTATTCCCCCGAGTAAACCGGTTGCCAATGAAAGACCAATTAGTGGATTATTCGACAGCGACATTAAGGCCGATTGAATCAGACTAAAGCCGGCCGCTGAAGTCAGTACAGTGCCAAAAGCTACCGAAGATGAGGTGGCGAAAGCCGAGCTTACCGCACCGACGGATCCATTATTTAATAATTCTTGATTGCTAGGAATATAATCGCGATATAAGATAGCCGCTAAAAGGATGGCCGTTGATAAAGCTAAGAGAATGATGTTAGCCACCTGACTAAATATTAAATTAATGGCGATGAGCACAATAATGGGAATAATAGCAATCCCAATCGACGGTAAATCGGCTGGATCAATATCATAATCTTCTTCAATCGGTCTTGTCGGATCCTTGCGCTTTTCTAAATAAGTATAGAATGTTTCCCCTTTGGACAAACTCCGTCTTAACATGATATACATATAAGCTAAACCATAGCTCATAATCACTAAGGTCCCGACCAAACTTAAGCCTGGAGCAGCGGTTAAAGACGTTCCTAAATAGGTCGTCGGAACCGCATTCTGAACCGAAGGTGCTCCCGGCAACGTCGACATGGTAAAGGTCGCCATCCCCATAAATAAGGGAATAGGTAGTAGCGCCCAATTTAAATCCATCCGTTTGAAAATTGGTCGTGCCAAGGGAACGAGGGCAAACATGACCACAAATAAACTGATGCCTCCGTAAGTCAAGACAGCAGCAATGGCCATAAAAGCGACCATCACTCTAAATTTATGCTCAGTACCTACCCGTTCTAAGACATAATTGGCAATCGCTATCGTTGCTCGCGATTTCTCCATATATTGGGCTAGAATGGCTCCCAGCAGAAATATAGCGAAATTCTTTATCAAGAAGCCAGCTAATCCAGTCATATAAGAGGGATATTCTCCTAAATAAGCCTCAAAGACATTCATCTGATTGGCTAATACAACAATCAATGTTGCTAAGGGTGCCGCAATAACAATATTTAAGCGTTTCACCGTTAGAAAAATAATGGTCGCAATCGCAATAAATATGCCAATAACCCCTATATATTCCATATACATCTTCCTTTACTTCTTCTTTGTTGTCAGAATTCAAAGGAAGTCTTCCCGTGGCCACAAAGGAACCCTTCAACTTGAAATCGTCCGTCTAGGCTCCTTGGTAGAACCCATTCTCAAACAATACAGCAATTCCCATACCGCCACCGATACAAGCTGATCCAATCACATATTTGTATTCAGGATGACGTTTCATTTGATAAAGCAGTGATACGGTAATACGGGCACCAGACATACCAAGTGGGTGACCTAATGAAACTCCGCCTCCTTGCGGGTTAAATTGGTTCTTATACCAGTCTGAATTCATATCAATACCTAATTCTACTAAGCAACCGACTTGTTGAGCAGCAAAGGCTTCATTAATTTCCAGAATACCAATATCTTTTTGCAGATCGAGATGATTGCGTTCAAGCAATTTCTTAATCGCTGGCACGGGGCCTAAGCCCATAATTTTTGGATCCACACCAGAAATATTATAGTCAAGCACCTTAGCCCAAACGGTTAGGTTATTCTTTTCCGCATACGAAGCGGTCGTAACAATTGAGAATGCTCCCCCATCATTTAAGCCTGAGGCATTTCCGGCAGTAACGGTCCCATCTTTCTCAAAAACTGGTTTAAGTTTAGCTAAACTTTCCAAGGTTGTATTAGGCTTAGGGAATTCATCCTGATCAACGACAGTGACTTGTCCTTTACGACCAGGGACTTCAACAGGGACGATTTCTTCAGCAAAATAACCCTTTTCAATCGCATTCTTAGCCTTCATTTGTGAATCATAAGCAAATTGGTCTTGGCTTTCGCGACTTAAGTTCAAGTGACGGACCACATTTTCTGCCGTATTTCCCATGTGGTTGACTCCGGAATCTGTACCACTGGCTGATGCATGTCCTGCTAAGTTGGCATCAATCAATTTGAAATTACCCATTTTCAATCCTTGGTAACGTGATTCAATCGGTAAATAGAATGGTGCACGTGATAAGGATTCGACACCGCCCGCCGCCACGACTTCATTGTCGCCTAACTTAATTTGTTGAACGGCAGATACTAAAGATTGGAAACCTGAACCACAGATACGGTTGATGGTCATTCCAGTAGAAGTGTGAGGGAGTCCGGCGTCGATCCCAATGATATTTCCCAAGTTGTTAGACGTTTGACTACCTGTTACATGTCCGACGATGACTTCTTCTACTTCTTCTTTAGCGACACCGGATCGTTTTAACGCTTCTTCTAAGGCAATCACACCAAGTTCTGCTTCGGTCACTGTCTTCAAACCACCTAAGAAACTTCCGACTGGGGTTCGAGCGCCACCAACGATGACGACATCTTCATCTCTATATTGCATATTTATTTCCTTCTCTCTTTATATTTGCGCTTCTAACATGGTTACGAATAAATGAACTCTTAAACAAAGGCACCTAAACCGGTATAGTAACGACCAATGATTAGGGAATTGACTTCATGCGTTCCTTCATAAGTATACATACCCTCAATATCTGCCATAAATCTTGGTACATCATGCATTAATAAGATACCATTACCGCCACATACTTCACGAGCTAAGGCCGCATTCTCACGGGCTCTTAAGCCATTGTGCATTTTGGCCATTGAAGAAGCTTCTTCAGAATAGATGCCGGCTTCTTGAGCCTTGGCCAATTTCACTGATAGGGCTAGGGTCGCTTGAGCATTCATCGCCATCCGGGCTAATTTCTCTTGAATTAATTGGAAACTTGCGACAGGTTTATCAAAAGCTAAACGTTCACGCGTGTATTTCAAGGCAGCTTCAAAAGCTCCAGCAGTTGCCCCTGCTAATAACCAAGCCACATCTGAACGTGTGTTTCTTAAGATCTTGGCGCAATCTTTCCAAGAATTAACATTTTGCGCCCGATATTTTTCGGAAACGCGTACATTTTCATAGATAATTTCGGCATTTGGCATATGACGGAAGAAAGCTTTTTGTGGCGTTACAAAGGTGGTTACCCCTTCACTTTCACGTTCAACAAAGAACATCTTCACTTGTTGGTCATCGACATCACGGGCGAAGAAAGCATGCCAATGAGCTAATGTTCCGCCACCAATCCATTTCTTATGACCATTAAGAATCCAAGTATCACCTTCACGGCGGGCTGTTGAAGCTAAACCACCTGCGATATCAGATCCGTGATCTGGTTCAGTCATTGCCAGTACCCCTGGTCGTTCATAGGACAAGACACCAGGCATAATTTCGTCGATTTGTTCTTGGCTACCCCCTAAACGTACACACTCATGGAACAGTCCAGCATTTGCCGTCACGAATGTTCCAGCTACTGGATCTGTTTTGGCACAGGTATAAGCACGGAAACCACGGAATAATTCGGAGATGCGTCCATTTTCCCGGCCTTCTAATAATTTAGGATTATCCATTAAGCCAACGTCCATAATCTTCAAGAACGCTTCTAACGGTACTTCAGCCTTGTCCCAAGCATCATCCAGAGTTGGATAGACATCTTCTTTCAATACACGTTCAAGTTCGCTTAGGACCTCTTTCTCCCCTTCAGTCAGGTCGGCTGCGAAATTGTATAAGTCAGAATAGAAGAATTTCTCACCACTCTGAAATTGTTTATCTGCATAAGATTCTTTGACCATTTTGTTTGTCCCCCTTATTTAATTCTTTCCTTATTTCTTATCGTAGTCGTAGTAACCCTTCCCAACCTTGCGACCAATGCGGCCAGCACGAACTAAATTCTTCAAGGTGGTTGGTGGTGTCCAACGAGATTCGCCAAATTCTTTCGCGAAGTATTCCATCACATAGTAACCGATATCCACACCCGCATAGTCTTGCAGTTCAAAAGCACCCATTGGGTGATTCAAGCCATATTTCATCGCCTTATCAATATCTTCGACCGAAGCAATCCCTTCTTCTAAAACTTTGATCGCTTCAATAAATTGTGGAATCATAATCCGGTTGACGATAAAGCCGGGTGAATCTTTCTTCACGGTCACGACTTCTTTACCAATCGATTCGGCTAATTCACGAACCGTTTGAGCGGTCTCTTCACTGGTTTCATAGCCATGAATCACTTCCACCAATTTCATCACTTGCGCCGGGTTAAAGAAGTGCATCCCAGCGAAACGACTTGGATTGTCTAAGACACTGGCAATTTCCGTAATCGATAGCGAAGAAGTATTGGTGGCTAAGACAACCTCTGGCCGAACAATTCCTTCTAATTCTTTGAAGACGGATTGCTTTAAGTCCATCTTTTCAAGGACAGCTTCGACCACGAAATCAACCTCTTTAAAATCGGCTAATTCGGTGGTCGTTTGGATACGACCTAAGGTTGCTTCTTTATCCTCTTGAGAAAGTTTCCCACGTTGCACGGATTTCTCCATAAATTTCTCAATCCGTTGCAGTCCCCCTTGTAGGAATTCCTCTTTAATATCGCGCAAGATGACTTGGTATCCATTCATTGCGAACGCGTTCGCAATGCCAGATCCCATAGATCCTGCTCCAACGACTCCGACTGTTTTTATTTGTGACATCTTGTCTCCCCCTTTGTTTTACTATCTATAGTGTACCCAATATGGAAACGTATTCATCAGTAGCTTTGAGGAAGTCGCCACTTTTTTTCAGCGGAAATAACTAAAAAATTTCGAAGCCAATTTTCTATCACTATAAATGCGGAAAATATTCTATACCCTTCGAAAATAGCCAACGATCTTTAACTCATCCTTTTATTATCCTAAGAAACTTCCATGAACGAGCCCTGATTAATTGATTATTGGCTGTCCTTCTGCCTCACTCAAAAAAGTTGACAAAAAAATGAACCATGATGGTTGGCATGTCACTCATCATGGTTCACTCAATTTAACTGATTGCTATTAATTTTGTTCAAATACTTCATAGCCCATTAAATCGACTAATTTATAGGCCAAAATATAATTAAAGCGTTCCTTACTATTATCAATATCTGTATGGACGAGTTCTCGTACCTTATCTAAGCGGTAAGTCAAGGTCGACCGATGAAGAAAAAGTTCGTTAGCTGTTTCTTGAATCTGCCCCCCGTTAAAGACATAAGATTTCAAAGTTTCGTAATAATTGATCGTCTGATTTTGAGATTGTAGATAGATGTTCCGCAAATAAGTATTGACAAACATCCGGGCAATCGGTAAGTTCTCTAATTCTTTTAATAAAGTATAGGAACCCAGATCGTCAAAGTGCGCCATATTCTTCTGTTCAAAATCACTCGACTGATCTAAGACCATAATCGTCTGTAAGGCTCGTTGATAATGTCGATAATAAGAATCACTCTGATCAGTCAAACCACCAATGCCGATATACACCGCTTGGTCCATATGCTGATTAATATAGTCTTGGAAATCTGACCAAAAATCACCCTTGACTAGGTTCTGTGGAACAAAACAAACGAGTTTGTTATCGATTCGGCTAGATACAATTGAACGATAATGATTGGCTAAGGCTTTTTGTAGGGTAATATATTGGCTGCGCAATGTCATTAAATTCTCAAAGTCATTGACCGCTGAACTGGTCGCAATCACTACCACATAATACGGTTTCGAAATATCCCATTGATGCATGGCCGCAAATTCAAGGATTGGCGTCATCGATTCAATATTGGTCGAGAGTAATTTCTGGATAAAAGACTCTTTAACCTCTTCCTTGGACGACCATTCAATCTGTTTCTTGATAAACTGAACCGAATAAATATTATTCAACATATTCCAGGCTACTTTATCCAGATCATTCTGATAAAATACAGCTTTTTCAATGGCTAAAAAGCCATAATGATCGATACCATCATCAATCGCATTGACTTGGAAAACATGACGATCATTGACTGTCATGGTAAAGGCCTTACGATTAAGATTAACCTGATCACGAATTTCCTGACTAGCCTGACGGATTTTGTCCTTACTAAGATGTCGCCCTTTGGGAATATAATCGTCGACCAAATTCATATACTGATCGAACAACAAGACCATCCCATTAATCAAGCGACCAACCATTTGATTGGTAGAACGTATATCATTCGTGTCTACTGTCCCTTTAATCAGTTTTTGTTGAATCCGTAACAGCATCTCTAAATCCATTTGCCGTTGTTGCTCATTATGAATCAACTGATGGTTCTCATAAATCGTGGCAAAATAATTACTATACATGGTCAGCAAGTCATAATCATCATGATTGAAGAAATCATCATAATCTTTCTGAGCAAAAATGACGCCAATCATTTCCATATCTAAATGGATGGGAATGGTAATCCGGAAATAGCCAACTTCTTCTACCCGCGGCAGAACGTCCTTAATAAAATTCGAGGCAGTGGTGACAATTTTTGCTTTGAGACTGACCCCCTGATAGGTTGGCCGCTGGAGCACCAGATTACTTTTATCCTGATTAAATAAGTAGATCCCCACTTTCTTACAATGGGTTTCTTTACCAATATGATAGACGACTTCTTCAACTAACCGATCTAGATCGGTACCTTGTAAATTATCGGCTTGGAAAGTCAACAATCGCTCAGCTCGTTGCTCGCCCTTACGAATCAGGTTAATCGACATGGCCACATAATTTCCTAACTCATCAAAAGCCTCTTTCAATTGGCCATAGAGTTTGGTTGGCTCATAATAACCAACAAAACAGAGCCCATAAAGCGAATCCTCGTCACGAATCGGAATCGAGAACCAATCTTGAATGCCGAATTTTTCGATATATAATTCGAACAAAGTATCTTGATAAACTTCATTGTCGCCTCGCGTACTATGATTAAGAATCTGCGGACTGATTGTCGTCAAATTAATCGGCACAATCTTTAACGGGGGATTCTTCATCCCAATACTTGAATGCAGTTCTAACCGGTTCTCATTTTTATTCATTATAAACACAACATCTGCATTCATGGTGTCCATAATTAATTTGGACAGGTGTTTTAAGATAGCATCGGTTGTATCTAAGCGCATTAATTGCCGAGATAGGCCTCGCAAATGCTCTTCCATTTCATGAATAAAGACATTCTCTTCCAAGGCATCACCTCCACTCATAATAATCTCATTATTATTATCTCACTCTAACTGATTATATCAAGATATATGATATGAAGAATCTCTAAAAAAGATTACCCAAACGTCTAAGCAAACGTTTGAGTAATCTTGAGGAAGGATACTCTATAGAATAGTACATTTATTTAAAAGCTGAAAAGTCTGGACGACGGCCTTCAATTACCGCATTTAAGCCTTCTTCAGCTTCTGGATTACCGAACATGGATGAAAGTTGACCGAGTTCAATCTGAATCCCTTCATCGATTGACGCAGGTGTTTGAGCATCCACTAATTCTTGAATGACCTTGACTGAATTCGGACTCTTATAGCCAACTTTCTTTGCCACTTTAGCTGCAAATTCCGGACTCACGCCTTCAACCGCTTGGCCAGCGAGTGTTTGCTCGATATTCTCAGCTTTAAAGGCTGTAACCATTTCTTGATATTTATCAGCAAGTGGATGAGCTTGGTATTTGTCAGCTGGAACGCCTTGAGCGACTAATTTTTCAATCGTCTTTTCTACTTCATCGGCTGGAACCAGTGCATCGACGATACCCATTTCAGAAGCATCCGCTGCGGATATATTCTCACCAGTTAAGCCATAATATTTAGTAAGCTCAGGTCCGACAAATTTATTCGTTCTAAGTAAACCACCATATCCAGGATAGATTCCTAGACCACTTTCTGGGAAACCAAAAGATCCCTTATCGGTAGCAATAATATATTGGCAAGCTAAAGCTAATTCAGAACCCCCACCTAGTGATAAACCATCCACGATCGCAATCGTTGGTTTTTTCGATGTTTCTAAAGCTCTTAGTAACTCATGACCTTGACGGGTAAAATCAACAATTTTATCAACGGTCTTAGCCTTTACATTCTCAACAAAGAATTTCAAATCTGCTCCGGCAACAAAGGCTTTCTCACCAGATCCTTGGATGACAATCCCTTTTACCGAATCGTCATCGCTGGCTTGTTTAAAGGCTTGCTCAAGTCCAGCAATTACATCGTGGTTAATGGCATTCAAGGCCTTTGGTCGGTTAATCGTAATATAGGCAATCTGATTTTTCTCTTCATATAATACTACTGAATCTGTCATCGATGATGTCCCCCTTATTTGATTCTTTCCTTATTTCTTATCGTAATCGTAGTAACCTTTCCCAACCTTGCGACCAATGCGGCCAGCACGAACTAAGTTCTTCAAGGTGGTTGGTGGCGTCCAACGAGATTCGCCAAATTCTTTCGCGAAGTATTCCATCACATAGTAACCGATATCCACACCCGCATAGTCTTGCAGTTCAAAAGCACCCATTGGGTGATTCAAGCCATATTTCATCGCCTTATCAATATCTTCGACCGAAGCAATCCCTTCTTCTAAAACTTTGATCGCTTCAATAAATTGTGGAATCATAATCCGGTTGACGATAAAGCCGGGTGAATCTTTCTTCACGGTCACGACTTCTTTACCAATCGATTCAGCTAATTCACGAACCGTTTGAGCGGTCTCTTCACTGGTTTCATAGCCATGAATCACTTCCACCAATTTCATCACTTGGGCCGGGTTAAAGAAGTGCATCCCAGCGAAACGACTCGGATTGTCTAAGACACTAGCAATTTCCGTAATCGATAGCGAAGAAGTATTGGTGGCCAAGACAACCTCTGGCCGAACAATTCCTTCTAATTCTTTGAAGACGGATTGCTTTAAGTCCATCTTTTCAAGGACAGCTTCGACCACGAAATCAACCGCTTTAAAATCGGCTAATTCGGTGGTCGTTTGGATACGACCTAAGGTTGCTTCTTTATCCTCTTGAGAAAGTTTCCCACGTTGCACGGATTTCTCCATAAATTTCTCAATCCGTTGCAGTCCCCCTTGTAGGAATTCCTCTTTAATATCGCGCAAGATGACTTGGTATCCATTCATTGCGAATGCGTTCGCAATGCCAGATCCCATAGATCCTGCTCCAACGACTCCGACTGTTTTAATTTGTGACATCTTGTCTCCCCCTTTGTTTTACTATCTATAGTGTACCGAATATGGAAACGTATTCATCAGTAGCTTTGAGGAAGTCGCCACATTTTTTCAGCGGAAATAACTAAAATCCAGCGAACACAAGGAACGCTGGATTTAGAATCGTTATGTAAATTACTGAGAAGAAGTCTTCTCATGAGCTAAGCATTCTTGACAAGCGGTCAACATATCTTCAAAATCAACGATAGCCGCCCGATCTTGATCAAAAATTTCTTCTTTGCCTTCATAATAAATATCGTAGAGAAGCACATTCATCAAATAATGATGGACTAAATGGTATTTAACAAATTTTCCATCTTTTTGTGGTTTAACCAATTGGGCTTCCCGCAACTTTGCTAGGTGCTTGGATAGGGTGGATTGAGGAAGATCCAATATCTTTTGAATTTGGCTCACACACAAAGGCTGGTCACGTAGCAACATTAAAACACGTAAACGGGTATCATCGGCTAAGACTTTTAGTAAATCAACAACTTGCATGGATAACTCCTTATTCTCTTCCATATAACTTGGCCTGAAATTGTCCAAATCTTCTAGGCCAAGTTCAGTATTTCAATCAATTGACCGGCATAATCAGTACCCAAATCTTGCAAGAACTTAGCATTCTCCTTGAAATAATCCTCATCATAAAAAATAACTTGTTTACGGGTAAATTTAACCTTGCCTTCCTTGGTTAACTTACGAACGACACGGCCGGCTGTTTCCCGCGTCGTTCCTGCCACTAAACCTAATTCATAGATTGTCAGCGGATAGGGAATAGTCATGTGCCCCCTAATCATCCGCCCCATATCAAACATCCATAAGGAGAGAGATTGGATTACCCGATCCACAGCAGAAGATATAGCAGTTTGTTGAATTCGTGCTTCTTGAAAAACTTGGATTTCTGATAGCTTACAATACATATACAATAATTGATTATGGTTCTGACGAATAATCTCAATAATCAAATCCATGGGAATTAATAATAAATCCACATCGGTAACCGAATAGGCTGAATGGGTGTAGCGCTCAAAATTTAAAACGGAGGAATACGAGAAGAAATTCTTCTCCTTAATATAATCAATATAAATATAAGTATCCTCGGTATCTGTCCGCTCCAACCGAATAAAACCTTTTAATAAAAAATAACAATAGCGTTTGGGATCATCCTGAAAATAAATAATTTGTCCCTTGCGGTATTGGTGGATGACCGACAACTGTTTGACTTTTAATAGTTCCTCGGGCGTAAATCCTAAGAAAAACTCCTCACTCTCTAAATACTCAAAATAAGCTTCAAAATCGCGGTTAACCAATCGACCACCCCTTTAATCGTCTTCCTCTTCATTATCTATCTTAATCTTAAGATTTTCAAGACTAAATGTGATAAATTCGATATTTACAAAGAGAAATCGATTTTTATTAGACGATTTTTTGACAGACGCAGGGAAAATCTTTAAATTTTTCATCAGCCAAGAATTTTTGCTTAGCTTCAATTAGAAAATCTGTACGAAACCCCAAAATTAATCTGTCAACGATGGCGGATAATGTTTCACATGCTCTGCAATATATTGACACGCATAAAAAAAGACCCAAGTAGCTAATCAAGTACTTGGGTCTGGGTATGAGATGGATTGAATTCTGCTGTGACAAAGCAATTACATATTTTCAGGAGCTTTAATACCAAGTAGAGATAGCGCATCTTTTAAGACAATAACGATCGCTTGGACTAAAGCAATCCGTGCTTCTAATTGATCATCTTCAGAAAGGATGCGGGTATTACCATAGTAACGGTTGAAAAGTTGGGCTAACTGAATGGCATATTTAGCAATCACAGAAGGCTCATAACGTTCAGCCGCTTGAATCACTGTTGCTTGATATTGAGAAAGTTTCTTAATAATTTCCCAGCTGTATGCATCGGTCAATTCCCAAACATGGTCTGAATTTACTTCTTTACCATATTTTTCTAAGATGGTATTCGCCCGGGCACAAGCATATTGAATATAAGGACCGGTTTCTCCTTCGAACTGGACGATTTCATCAAGTTTAAAGTCAAAAGAATTTAGACGGTCAGATTTCAAATCATGGAAGATTACCGCACCAACACCTACTTGACGTGCTACTTCCTCTTTATTCTCTAAATCTGGATTCTTTTGTTTAATTTGTTCAAGCGCTAATTCAATGGCTTCTTTCAAGACTTCTTCTAGAAGAACAATCTTTCCTTTACGGGTTGATAGTTTCTTACCTTCTAAGGTAATCAAGCCGAATGGGATATGATGCATATCATCCGACCAATCATTACCCAATCGTTTCAAGACAGCTTTTAATTGTTTGAAGTGGTTAGCTTGTTCGTTCCCCACCACATAAATATTTTGATCAAAATCATAAGTTTGATGACGATAATAGGCGGTGGCCAAGTCACGAGTTAAGTATAAGGTAGCACCGTCAGATTTTTTGATTAAAGCAGGTGGAAGATTTTCTTCTTCTAAGAGAACAATTGTTGCCCCATTTTCGATCGTTGAGATGCCCTTGTCCTCAAGTTCTTGGATGACTGGATCCATCTTGTCATTATAGAAAGCTTCCCCGTTATAAGAATCGAAATCTATGTCAAGCATTTCATAGACCTTGTTAAATTCTTTCAAAGATTCTTCCTTGAACCATTGCCATAGTTCAGTCATCTCAGGATCGTGTTCTTCTAATTTCTTAAAGGCCGCCCGAGCTTGATCATCCAATTCTGGATCGGTTTCAGCTTCTTCATGGAATTGAACATATAATTTAACCAATTCATTGACCGGATCTTGTTTAACGACGTTCTCATCGCCCCATTTTTTGTAGGCTACGATTAATTTACCAAATTGAGTTCCCCAGTCGCCCAAGTGGTTAATTTTGATCGTATTATAATTCACTTTATCCAAAATATTGGCAATCGAATTGCCAATAACGGTTGAACGCAAGTGTCCCATAGACATTGGTTTAGCGATATTTGGTGAGGACATGTCGATACATGCATTCCCACCGTGACCTAAGTCAACGTCTCCATAGTTGGCGCCGGCTGCTAGAACATCATGTAGCACTTGGTTCGATACAACAGACCGTTTAACCAAGAAATTAATATAAGGCCCTACAGCCACCACTTTGTCAAAGTTGGAATCATCGATTTTTTCAACTAATTCACTGGCAATCATTTGGGGTGCTTTACGAAATACCTTTGCAAGTTGAAAGACCGGAAAGGCAAAGTCCCCATGTTCAGGGTTACTTGGTATTTCAATTAAACTTTCAATTTGTTCAGGCTCCATCTGTCCTTCCAGCACTGGCGTCAAAGCTTCAACAATTAACTTTTTGTTCTCCATTCTATATTCCTCCAATAATCTTATTAATATAAAAATATACGCCCCTAGCTAAGCTAGAGGCGTATTTTACATACACGGTACCACTCTAATTGACTCCCAAAAAAATCCAGGAATCATCTTTTCCTTGTTAACGAAGAGGTCTCCGAACAAAGCTACTTTGAGTTCACCTTGTTAATATCAGAAAGTGCGGTTCGAATAAACGTCAAGGTTGGTTCTCAGCAATCCAACTTTCTGTACAGGCTGAATTTATCCTACTCTCTTTCCTCATCATTCTTTAATAATGATTATTGGTATTCTATCACAGTTCCGGCTCCACTTTCAATCAAAGATTGCAAGTTTTCTAAAGATGTTACCACAGCTTGGCTTTCTGGTTTGTTTTTAACAAATTTCATAGTAGCTTCAATCTTTGGTAACATGCTTCCTGGAGCAAATTGTTCTTCAGAAATATATTGTTCTAATTCAGCATAAGTTACTTTTTCTAATTTAGCTTGGTTTGGTTTATTGAAGTTAACAAAAACATAATCTACACCCGTTAGAACAACGAATAAATCGGCGTCCACCATTTCTGCTAATACTTGAGAAGCAAAGTCTTTATCAATAACAGCTTCTACACCTTGTAATTTTCCATCAGCTTCTTCGATAACTGGAACGCCACCACCACCAGCAGCAATAACCACGTGGCCAGCATCGATTAGATTTTGGATAGATTTAGCTTCTTTAATGCTGATTGGTTTTGGTGAAGGAACAACTTTACGCCAACCACGGCCAGCATCTTCTTTAAATGAAGCATTAGATTTTTCCATTTCTGCTTTTGCTTCTTCTTCGGTATAGAATGGGCCAATTGGTTTTGTAGGATTTTCAAAAGCTGGATCAGCTTTATCAACAACCACTTGGGTCACAATCGAAGCAACTTCTTTTTCAATGCCACGTTCTTTCAAAGCATTTTGCATGGCATTTTGTAACCAGAAGCCAATGGATCCCTCAGTCATTGCTACCAAAGTATCCAATGGGAAGGCTGGGTTCTTTTCAGAGTCTGCAGCAATGTTTTGTAATAATAAGTTACCTACTTGTGGTCCGTTACCATGAGTAATGACTAGGTCATCTCCATTTTCGATAAATTTAACCAAATGTTCTGCAGTTTGTTTTAACGCTTCTTGTTGAGCTTGAGCAGATGGATCGCTAGAAAGAATAGCATTTCCTCCAAGTGCGACTACAATTTTACGATTTGCCATATTCTATCTCCTTTTTTATGATTTTATTCTTCAGTGGCTAAACGACGAACAGCTTCTGCATAGATTTCCATACATTCAAAAATATTCGTTAAAGGCATGTTTTCATTGGCTTCATGATAGGTTACAGGTACGTCCGGACGACGCGCGCCAAAAGCAACACAGTTATCCATTGTTCTAGCGAAAGTAGCTCCACCAGATGAGATTGGTTCAGACATATCCCCAGTCATATCACGGTAAACACTTAACAAGGTTTGGATGAGTTCACTTTCTACTGGAACATATAGAGAAGCGAGATAGTCATGTTCCTTATATTCTAAACCATATTCAGCCATTGCATTCTTCAATGTATCAACTAATTTGTCTTTATCGGCAGTGACTGGGATACGGAAGTCCACGCCAATCCGAGACTCTTCAGAGTTTATTATAAGTTTAGCAATATTCATGGTAAGATTTCCACTCATATCATCGCCAATCTTACCAAATAAATTATTAGCATTTGCATCTTGACCTACGTACTTATTGATAAAGTCTAAAGCCACATGATCTTCTACTCCATTTAGACCTGCAACTAAACGTGTAATTGCATTTGTTCCTTGATCTGCATCTTTGGAGTGAATTGATTTACCAATCGTTTTGATTTTATGATCATCTTTTTGATATTCAAAACCAAGTTCCTCAAGATTTTTTGCTACTTGGTCGGCTTTATCACCTTCGTAAGTTGCTTCTTCAGGAACGATATTAAAGGCGCCATCCATCTTCAAATTAAGTTCTTGACTACCTGGCCCAACTAAATAACATTGTAATAAACCTTTTTCAGCATAGGTTAATGGGAAATCAGCATCTGGAACGAATCCAAAGTTCGCTTTCTCTTCATTCTCATTATAAACATTCATTTCGCGCCATAAGGTTTCTTCATCTGTACCAAAAATAAAACGAACACGTTTATTAAATTTATAGCCAGATTCTTTCAATGCGTACACCGCATATAAAGCAGCTACCGATGGTCCCTTATCGTCTTGAGTTCCGCGACCATAAATTTTGCCATCCCGAACTTCTGCCACAAACGGATCTGAATCCCATTTAGCTTTATCACCTGCTGGAACCACATCCAAGTGACATAGAATGGCCATCAACTCTTCACCTTCACCAATTTCGGCATAGCCATAATATCCTTCAGGATCCATAAAGGTCTTAAAGCCAAGGTTTTCGCAAGTTTCTAAGGCCAGTTCAAGAGCACGGACAATATCATCACCAAAAGGTGTTGAAACAGCTTCTTCATCTAAAATAGAAGGAACACTTACCCAGCGTTTGATTGTTTCAATACATTGGTCTTGGTAGCTTTCTGTTAATTTATATTCCATTAACGCCACCTCCTCTAAAATATGAAAATCTGACGATTTAAATGGATATGCTCACTCTGAATTATCATAGTGAGCATATCAATCTAGTTATTATAAATTAAATTCCAAGATAAGTACTTGCAAGTAGAAGTACAAGTGAAACTACAACAATCATAATACCAATCTTCTTCATGAATTTCCACCAAGTGGTCAATTCAATACCAGCAATAGCTAGGGCACCCATTACTACCCCTGAAGTTGGAGTAATAATATTAACAATACCACAGGCAGTTTGGTAAGCTGTTACAACAACATCTTTACCTACATTAGCAAAGTCTCCTAGAGGAGCCATAATACCCATGGTCGCCGCAGCTAAACCTGACGTTGAAGGAATCAAGAATGACATTGGGATATAGAATAGATAAGTTAAGATGGTGAATAGACCTTCGTTTAAGCCTTTAAGACCAGCTTCACCCCAAGAAAGTACAGTTGCAGTAATTTGTCCATCGTTCATAACAACTTGGATACCACGAGCTACCGCACAAATCATGGCAACAGAAAGCAAGTCTTTAACCCCATCAAGGAAGACTTCAACGAAACGACTTTCATCAATACCATAGAAGAAACCAATGATTACTGAAGACATGAAGAATAACATTGTAATTTCAACTAAGTACCACATACCGAAGAACAAACCACGTTGAGATTGTCCTAATAAGTTACCAATAAATGGCATATCTAAGAAGGTATTTTGAATGCTTTCGAATAAAGTGAATCCAGGGAATAAATCAGACCATGGAATTAAAGAAAGGATCATAATTAAGAAAGTCAGTCCGAAAATCCAAAGTACACCTTTTTGTTTACCAGTAATTGTGTCCATTTCTTTAACTTTGAAACGTTCTTTATGTTCTGGCATCATATCATAAATCAATGAATTCTTAGGATCTTCTTGAACTTTCTTCGCGTAGCTTGATACATACCAAGCAGATAAAGCCCAAAGTACGATGGCCATGATTGTACGAATAACGATACCATCTGCAATCGAAATATTAGCCATATCTGAAGCAATAACTGTTGCAAATGGGTTAACCGTTGAAGCCAAGCAACCAATACCTGAACCTAGCAGGATTACTGCAATCGCTACCAAAGCGTCCATGCCAACAGCAACCATTAAAGGAATCAATAGAGGATAGAATGCCATGGTTTCTTCGTTCATACCATAAGTTGAACCACCAAGGACAAAGATAAACATTAAGCCCCAAATAAGGGTTGTCATATTATCTTTATTGTTCTTCATCATAGCTGAGATACCGGCGTCAATGGCACCAGTTTCAGTTACAACGCCAAGGAAACCACCAATAACCATAATAAATAGTGCAACTTCAACGGCACCTGGTGTAGTTTCGGTTCCTAGGAAACCACGGATTGGAGCCATGAATAAGTCCCAAAGACCTTGAGGAGATTGAGCAACACGTTCATAAGTACCAGCGATATAGTTACCAGCATCATCTAATTGGTATTGACCTGCAGGAATAATCCACGTAAGGACAGCAATAATTGCAGTAATTAAGAACAACATGGTAAATGAATTTAGCATTTTACGTTTCTTTTTCTCAGGTTGAGCCACTGCGACTGGTGTTTCATTTGTTTCTGCCATAATATACACTCCTTTTCTTTTATTTTTTTATTATGACCTAAATGAAAAAGATCCGAATTGTCATTACAAAATCACAATTCGGATCTCTGTGACCACGTAATCACTAAGTGAAAGTTATCATAGTAATGAATTAAACACGTGGGATGAATAAGTTACCGTTTGTAACTGCCATAATCGCTTTGATTGAGTGCATACGGTTTTCAGCTTGTTGGAATTGACGTCCATGTTCGCTACGGAATACTTCGTCAGTAACTTCCATTTCTTCAACACCGAATTTTTCAGCAACATCTTTACCATAAACTGTTTCAGTATCATGGAAAGCTGGTAGACAGTGAAGGAAGATGTAATCTCCATCGATTTCTTCAGTTAATTCTTTATTGATTTGGTATGGTTTTAATAAGTTAACGCGTTCTTCGAACTTATCTTCTTCACCCATAGATACCCAAACGTCAGTGTAAAGTACGTCAGCATCTTTAACAGCTGATTTGATATCTGAAGTAACTTCGATCTTAGCTCCTGATTCAGCAGCATATTTCTTAGCGAAGTCAATGATTTCTTTTTCTGGGAATAATTCTTCTGGAGAAGCAATGGTTACATGAACTCCTAGAATTGCACCAGTTACTACTAAAGAGTTAGCAACGTTGTTACGTCCGTCACCACAGTAAACTAGTTTACGTCCAGCTAATTCACCGAATTCTTCTTTGATAGTCATGTAGTCAGCAATCATTTGAGTTGGATGCCATTCGTCAGTAAGACCATTCCATACTGGAACGCCAGCATATTTACCTAGGTCTTCAGCAACTTGTTGGCTGAAACCACGGAATTCGATTCCGTCAAACATGCTTCCTAGTACGATAGCAGTATCTTCAACAGATTCTTTCTTACCTAATTGAATATCATTCGCTCCTAAGAATTCTGGAGCAGCTCCTAGGTCGTTAGCAGCAACAGTAAAGGCTGAACGAGTACGAGTAGAAGTTTTTTCAAATAGTAAGCAGATGTTTTGACCTTTTAAGTATTCATGTGGAATTCCACGTTTTTTAAGGTCTTTTAAGTGAATACTGAAGTCAATTAAGTATTCTAACTCTTCACGAGTGAAATCAATTTCTTTTAAGAAGTTTCTTCCTTGGAACATAGATCCATCCCCTTTATATTAAAATGATTATGAGTCGTTAATTAGATGTCTTCACGTACAAGTGGCATTGACATACAACGAGGGCCACCACGACCGCGAACTAATTCCGAACCTTTAACTTTAATCAATTGTAATCCATGATCTTCTAACAATTTGTTAGTTGTAACGTTACGGTCATAAACAACTACCACACCTGGTGCAATTGTTAAGGTGTTTGAACCGTCATTCCATTGTTCGCGAGCAGCTGCAACAATTTCGCCACCAGCACATGGGATTAAAGTAACAGAATCTAAGCCTAAAGCTTCTGCTAAAACTTCATCAAGACGATTTGAGTCTTTTTCTTCGATAACTACTTCGCCGTTTTCACCTGGTTTTAATGATAATACACGTAATCCAGCTTCGATTTCTGGGTGGATTGTGAATTTATCGTAGTCAACCATTGTGAATACAGTATCCAAGTGCATGAATTTACGGTTTTCACCGATTAAGAAAGCTAATACTTCTTTGAAAGCTCCAGCTTCAAATAAACGTTTAGCAACTTTTTCGATTGAACGAGAGTCAGTACGTTGTGAAATACCAACAGCTAGAACGTCTTTAGATAATACTAATTCGTCCCCACCTTCGATACGAGTATCTTCGTCACGGCTATAGTATTTTTCTACATTATCGCCACCGAATTCTGGGTGATAAGTGAAGATATAGTGACCATATAGAGTTTCACGGTTACGAGTATCAGCAAACATGTGGTTAACTGTTACACCGTTAGCCATTGTAGCAAATGGGTCACGAGTGAAGTATAGGTTTGGCATTGGATCTACCAAGAATGGGTAGTCAGTTTCAATTAAGTCAGCTAATGAATTAAGGTCTTTAGTATCGATTTCAGATTTTTTGAAACCTTCCATAGTCTTAAGAACCATGTCGAAAGTATCCATAGCTAATAATTTTTCTTTAACGATAGCTTTTACGTTTTCTGAAACAATTCCAGATTCTGAAATCCATTCATCAACGAATTGTTCTTTAACATTACCAGCATCAATAGCTTCAGCAGCTAATTTTTCTAGATAAACAACTTCTACGCCGTTATCTTCCAATGCTTTTGCGAATGCATCATGTTCTTTTTGAGCTTCTTCTAAATATGGGATATCATCAAACAAAAGTCTTTCTAAGTAGTCAGGCATTAAGTTTTCTAACTCTTTACCAGGACGGTGTAAACAAACTTTTTTTAACTTACCAATTTCCGAAAAAACGTGAACAGGTTTAGTCATTCTAACACTCCTTGCTTTCTTTTTAATACTATAAGCGCTTACTACACCTGTAGTATAACATGCACTGCAAACGGTTGCTATATATCTGTAACACTGAGAATGTGATATCCATCACATCTCATAATGAAAACGGATGAGGTCAAGCTTATCAAGCAAGTGCTGAGAATAAATCTTTGCAAAGTATTATTAAATTCTAATTGTTCTCATTCGCAAATTGCACCGTTTAGCTACTTTATAAGTTTTTTTGCGATTAAATCAACCGTTATTTTCATTTAAAAAGTTTTTATACAGCAACTTTGTTAGGAAAAAAATTATACCCCTACAAAAATTCCCTCCCATTATTAAAATGGAAGGGAATGAGGTAACGAAGTTTATCTAATAAAAATTACGCTGGTTTTTACAAGTTAGCGATAATTCAACCTTAAGGCAGCGGCAATACTTTCTTTGGGTAAATCATTTAACAAGCCACTAAGAATGAGCCGCAGATTCTTAACTTCAGTTTCTTTCGCATAGAGATAGGCAATCACCGGTAATGGTCCAAAGGATTCAAATTTAGCTGATTTAAGCTTCTGCATCCGATGATCATCTAGAACTTTCTCTAATTGGATAGGGTCAACATGATTTTCCTTATCTAATAATGAAGCAACAAGTTCCTGATAGGGACTGGCTAACAACATATTCGTCAAACCAGTGAGACCATCTTTACTCGCTTTAACATATTGCTCGGTCGGAATTCGTCCCAAATCAGGAACCATCCCGGCCAAACTCGACACCGGTTTATTCAAATTACTCAAGCGAATCGCGATAATCATATTATTAAGGTCAATGTATTCCTGAATCATATCTATAATCAGTGGATGACCAATTTTTTGGGCTAAATCGTACAGATGATCTAAATAATAGTAATCCAAAATAACATCTAAATGGTTCAAATTATAATAAGTTTCAAAGTAATCCCGAACTTCTTGAATGACATACAAATATTCTTCAGGCAATTCAGTACTTTGGCCTGTTCTAACCGCCTTATTCAGCTCATCATGAGCATAGCGACCCACATTCAATAATAGGTTTTCGAGTTGTCGATCAGAATAATAGTTTTTGAATAAGACTTTTAAAATATGATAAGTATAATCTAACGAGGCAAATTCAATCACTGTTTTATCTGGAGCCATCTCAAAAGCTTCTCGAAAAATCTGAGCAACATAGTCTCTTAACTCTTGATCGATATTGCTAGCATCTTGGATAAAGCCATAGGGCGTTCCCTGAAGTAATTTTAACGCTTGGTCAATCGATTCAGCAGTCAATAATTGCCGATAAAAATTATCATCTAAGAGTTCAGTTTCATGGACCCGTAAGGCCACATTCAAAGGGCCATAATCTACATTGGACATATTTAATTACCCTCCTTAGCCAGACAAGTCAAAACATTCTTAGAATGTTTTTAGAACTAACATTAGAATAGAAACTACCAGACCTAAGATCGCGTAAGTTTCAACCATGGCAGCAAAAGTCATGGCTTGAGATAAATTCTCTGGCCGTTGAGCCAAAATTTGCATCCCAGAAGCAGAAACACGTCCTTGATATGGACCGGAGAAATAACCACCAAAAGCTACGGGTAGTCCGGCCATGAAGAAGTACCATCCTTGACCTGCAGACATATCGACGCTAGAGAAGATAATAATCATAACAGCAACTACGAAACCATATAAACCTTGAGTTGCTGGCAACAACTGCATAACTAAGGCTTGACCATAAAGTTCTGGTTTCTCTTTACAGAGGGCTGCAGCTGATTCCCCTGCGATGCCCACACCTTTAGAAGAACCATAACCTGAAAGAAAGACAGCAAGGGCCGCTCCCAAACCAGCTAGGATAATTCCAGTATATTCACCAAAAATATTTACAATTGAAAATTCCATCTTATCGTTTCTCCTTTTTTATATTTATATTATCATTGAGAGTTCCCAGAGGCGTAAAAGCCTTGCCCCCACCTTCATAAAACTTGCCAAAAAATTCAACATATTCCAAACGCATGTCGTGGACATAGGCACCTAAAAACGTTAAAAAGATATTTAAGGCGTGTAGGACAACAAATAAAATAATCCCCACAGAAAACCGAGCGATTGGTGGCAAAATACCAATAATCATATTGAAAGCCATCCCAATATTAGCTCCTGATATGGCTAAGGCTGCTAACCGGGTATAGGAAATCAGATCCCCCATAAACCCTGCTACGCCAATGACGCCTAAAGCACCTTGACCTAAACCAACTAACTTGTTGTGACTGGCTACAATATTGACCACAATCATTCCAATGACATTACCAATAATCAGCCAAGTTCCAATCTTTTGAAGTAAAGCTTGATTGTTCAGAAATGCCATGTTAATCCCTAGAATTACAATACCAATGAGCATCAATAACCACTGAACTGCGTCTAGATAGAAACTCTTCCAATCCTTTTGTTTAAAGGCTTCGACACTCTTCAAAGTGTATCCTACAAAAAGATGAATAATCCCGAAGACGACTGATAAAATTAAAACTTCAATAACATTTCCGGTGATATCCCACACTTTAAAAGGTAAATTGAAACCAAAAAACGAACCAAAGAATAAACCGACAGCCATCGTACCATATGATAATTGATGGAAGAATCTCAATGTCTGTCGCGTACCCGCTTTAAGATCAAAGCGTTTCAAAGGGATAAAGGTTAACAACCAAAGTATCATTCCATAGCCTAAATCTGCACTCATCATGCCGAAAAATAATATATGAAAAGGATACAAAAATGGCGTCGGATCCTTGGCGTTATATTTAGGCAGACTGTATTGTTTGGTCAGCGATTCAAAAGGACCAATAATATGAGCATTATCCAACTTGATAGGCACTTCATCTATTTCTTCGAGTTGAACATCCTCAGTTAAGATAGCTAAAGGTTGACCCACTAGCTCTGCCCGAATCGAAGCGATTTCTTCCATTACATCTTCTTCAGGCGTCCAGCCCGAAACCATAAATAAGGAAGAACTATTCAGAATCAATTCTCTGGCCTTTTCTCTTTCTCGTACATTATAAATGTATTCTTTAACTAACTTTAAATTCCAGAGAGTCTGGTCATTATAGCGCAACCGTTGACGGGCATCCCGATGAACGCGAATTAATTGTTCTCGATAAGCCAAGGTATTCTTCAAAGCTTCTTGAGGCGGTCGCACGAATGGGTAATCAAAATGTTTGAAAGCAAAACGATTTAATAAGTCTTCTAATTGAGTTTCTTTCATTTTGTCTACCACGACTAAATAATTCATATATTCATCTGTATAATAAATTTCTTCAGCCACTCCATCCATAGCTTGGATTGCCTGAACAAATTCTTCAGAATTTTTAGTTTCAATTGAACCGATCTCAGCTTTAAGGAATTTTAAATCCTTTAATTGCTTAGGATCCATTTCTAACTTTTGCCATTGTCGTAATAAAGCCTCATCTTGTTCTATCTTATCAATATCTTTTTCTAGGGCTAGAATATGATCGCGTTGTTCTTGAACTGTATCTAAAAGTAGATCGACATCTAGTTGGTGGACTTGCTGATACAATTCATCCAAGGTGTAGTTCTCACGACCCTGCCCTAATTTTTCCCACAGGCTCTTAGGTTTCACATAGGAAACAAGGTAGGCTATATTCTCATCTAACCGATCAATTTGCCGACTCAATTTACGCACCGTCGATTCAACTTGGGGACGTTCAAAGTGAGACAAAAGTTCAGAAGAGACCTTATCTTTTAGATCAATGATTTCAACGTTTTGGAATGACTGGATGGTTTGCAACACTTTATCTTGATCTTCTTTGCGCGCCAAGATACTAATTTTCTTCATGCTTGCAATCCCCAAAGCGTCACCTCCTATATTTTCTTAAACTTTTAACACTACTAACTTTACTAAAATTATCTTACGCTGTAAAGCACTGAACCTTGATTAAACAAAGACTTCTATCGTATCAACCAGCCGCCATCCAGTGGGATAACAGCTCCTTGGATATAGTCGGCTTGTTCACTAGCTAGAAACAAGGTTAAATCAGCGACTTCCTTGACTTGGGCCCAACGTTGCAAGGGGATTTGTTGGCGAACTTGTTCAGCCATCTGTCCATCTCCAGCAAAGTCAGCCTGATTCATTGGTGTCTGGATGGCCCCAGGAGCAATTGCATTGACTCTTAGACCTGATCGACTGTATTCATATGCTAATTGCTTAGTGAAACCAATAATCGCATGTTTAGCTGAGGTATAGGCAATACCACCACCCGCTGTGGTCATCCCCGCTATCGACGCCATATTAATCACATGACTTTTTGAGTTGCTTAATAATAAGGGAAGGGCTTGCTGGGTAACTAGAAATAGACTATCTAAGTTATTGGCCATAATTTGCCGCCAGAAAGCATAATCAATTTCTGCTAGTGGCCGATAATCATCTAATTGTCCTGCCGTATTGCAAAGCACATCTAATCGTGGATATGATGCTTGAATGGTCACAAATAGGTCCTTAACCTCTGCTTCTTGGCTCAAATCCACTTGAAAACATTCAAGTTGATCGTCATTATTCTCATTCTTTAATCGAGCAAACCCAGCCTGACGGTCCACAGCAATCACCTGAGCCCCTTGTCTTAAAAAAGCTAGGGCTTGGGCTTGACCGATGCCTGATCCTGCTCCAGTCACTAATACAATATCTTGGTCAGCTGACTGATTCTGTTTGTTTATTAACATGATTACTTATCTTCGACGACAAACCAATCATGGGCTAGAATGTCGCAGACTGTAGGTTGAAACATTGAGTAACCTTCGCCTTCTACCATAATCAAGAAATAGGGAGTCAGTGGTTGGCCTTCAAATTCTTTGGGGTCGGCTAATTTAATATACAATTCGCCACCCTTCCAGATCCGACGCAAGGCCTTGTGGCCTTGTTTGATTTTTGGTAAGATTTCTTCAAATGTCATGGCTATCTTCCTTTCTTTATCTTAATTATTATAACAAAGAGAGGAAAAGCTTGCCTAAGAAATCCATTAATATTTTAGAAAGGAGAAGCTAATGGCAAACTATATTATTCTCTCACCGAGCAAAGAAATGGATGCTAGTCTTGGCCAACAAACCGCAAAAAAACATGACCTGACCCAGGCTATTCAAGCAAAACTTAAAGGTCTCAATCGTTTAGAAATTGCTCAACTTTTCCAGATTCAAGGAGATTTATTAAATCAAGTTGAGACCTACTTTACGAAATTAGATACCGACCAGGCCAAATCCGCTTACCTGACCTATCAAGGGCTAGCTTTCCGCCAAATTGACTGGAGTAATCTTGACCTGACTTATTGCGATCAGCATTTACGGATCCTCTCAGCTTTATACGGCCCCCTTAAGCCCAGTGACCCTATTCATCCCTACCGCTTGGACTTACAAGTTGCCTTAACAATTCAAGGAAAAAGTCTTAAGGCTCTATGGCGACCCATCATCAACAATTACTTCAAGGGAGCCACCATATATAATCTGGCTTCAAAAGAATTCTCTCAATTGATTTCATCCTCAGACTGTGAAATGATTGATATTCAATTTATTAAGCGAACGGGCAAAAATTTACCTTCATCTACAACAAAAAAACTCCGGGGTCAATTAGCCCAACATCTACTATTGGCACAAAATTTTGACCCAGAAACTTTCAATGACTTTGCCTCCAAAGTTAAAGCCGATCAGTTTATCATAGACTCAAGCCTACAAACGATGACTTATGTTTTTGACGCTTAATATATCAGCTAAAATAGACACTAAAAAAGCCAGCGAAATCGCTGGCTTATTGCTTTCTCAAGCAGAAATTAACTATTAATGTTCGTTTGGATCATTTTCAGCATCTTCGTGGGTTGGATGAACAGTTCCTGGAAGATGGTCAGGACTAGCATAAATAGTGTAAAGTTTAAGAGGCTTATCACCTTTATTGGTTACATTATGCCACATATCAGCTGGCACGAAGATTCCTGAATCGTCACCCACTTCAACTTCGACATCAAGGTTATCTTCACTAGGTCCCATTTGGCATAGGCCTTTACCTTCTTCAATTCGTAAGAATTGGTCAATTCCATGGTGGACTTCTAAACCAATGTCATCGCCTGGTTGGATTGTCATCACTGTTAATTGAAGTTTCTCACCGGTCCATAAAGTAGTACGGTAATTATCATTATCTAGGGTTGCTTTCTCGATATCAATCACATAAGGTTGTTTACCATGATCTTTCCAGTCGATTTCCATCATTATAATGACCTCCATATAATATTATTAGATTTCTCAATCTAGAATCATTATAATATAATTAACCTAGCCTTTCAAGCAAAAGGCTTTCTTAGAAATATCCTAAAGCTTTTAACCAGTTTTGGGCAATTACTCCGTGACCTAAAGGGGTTGGGTGAACACCATCACTGCCAGTATATAAGGCAAAACCATACTCTCGTCCCAAGCTTAGTAAAGGACCTTGAAGTTCAACTGTCGGACATTGATGTTGTTTAGCTAACTGGTCAATTAACTGATTCATAATAAAGACATCTGCTTGCCAATTTAGGCGCTCTTGGGGATAAGGTAAGACAAAAACTTTCATTAAAACTACTTGAGCACCTTGATTTTTTGTCTGAGCAATGAGAGAATCGTAATCATTATAGAAATTATGCCAGTAGGCCATGCCAATATTCTTATACTGATGGTGATGGGTCCAAATATCATTGATACCAATCAGAATACTTACCCAATCCGGCTGAAAGTCAAGACAATTTTCTTGCCAACGACGCTTCATATCAATTAAACGATGACCATTAATCCCGCGGTTAAATACTTGCAGCCTAAGCTGAGGAAACTTGAGTTGCAAGAAATAGTTCAACATATTCACATAACCTAGACCAAGGTTGTTTGGGTTGCCATAGTCACGGTAGGCATCTGTGATACTATCCCCGGCAAATACCAGTTTTTGATTGGGCTGTAACATCGGCTTCTCTCCTTTATGGAACCCCTTACAAACATGATTTATTGGGCTTCCTAACATTATTATGAATCCTCAAAGAAATCTAGAAAATTATAAGACATTTATCTGTGAATCTAGTACAATGGAATTAGATTATAGCAAAGGAATGATTGAATGGTACTCACCACAGAAAGTTATAAAATGATGGGAACTCATGTAACTTTACAAATCACTCATCCTAATGCCAAATCATTATTAAAACACGCTCATAACATATTAATCGATCTAGAAAAAAGGTTTAATGCCAACGATAATGCTTCAAATTTGATGAAGATCAACCAGAATGCCGGTAAAAAAGCGGTCCGAGTTGATGATGATCTCTTCTATCTGATTAAGATTGGAAAAATGTACAGTATCGCGAGCCTCTTAAATTTAAATATCGCCATAGGTCCCTTAGTCAAGTTATGGCGGATTGGCTTTAAGGATGCACGTCGACCTAGTGACCAAGAAATTAATGCTGTCTTAGAACTGATTGACCCGCAAAAAATTCACCTTAATGAAGAAAAACAGACCGTCTATCTAAGTCGCGTCGGTATGGAAATAGATTTAGGTGCCTTAGCTAAAGGCTACTTTGCCGATATCCTTAAAGATTTTTTTATTTCTAAGGGAGTGAAACATGGAATTATCAATCTCGGTGGCAATGTCTTAACCATTGGCGATTCCAATACCCAACCTGATCATCAATGGCGGGTGGGCATTCAGCGATTAAATCGCAATCGAGGCGATATTCTCGGTGCAGTTAAAGTTGTTGATGAATCGGTCGTGACCTCTGGGATCTATGAACGCTGTCTCAATGTTGACGGCAAGACCTACCACCATATCTTGGATTCACGGACAGGATTTCCAATCTTTACTGAGATTGGTAGCATCTCAATTATTTCTAAAACTTCCCTAGATTGTGAAATTTGGGCTACGATTTTATTTCACAATACCTGCCAAGAAGCTATCGGTCATATTAATAATACACCTGGCATTGAAGGGGTGGTGGTTGACTTAGATGAGAATGTTTATCTAAGTGCCGGCCTTCATCACCGCTTTATTGCCAAAGACTAAGGCAAGTTTTACTTGCCTTTCTTTTGTTTATATTGTAACATATTTTTTGTTATTCGAGCAGATGAATAACCTACGATTCTTCAGTGGATTTAGCCACTCAGTGTCCTTTGGTCGTAGTATGAATAGGTGAAACCTATAAAGGAGAGAATAATATGAATATACATTATGATGAGAGCAAATCTCGGACGATTGCCAATGTCGCCTTGATTGCGGGCGTCTATGTGGTGGTCACATTTTTAACTGCCCCTTTTGCTTATGGTCCCCTTAATTTTCGGATTGCTGAAGGGCTGAATTTTCTAGCCCTTTATAAGAAACGTCATATTTGGGCCGTTACCTTAGGTGTCTTTATTGCGAATTACTTTGCTTTTGGTCCCTTAGATATGGTTGTGGGCAGTCTATCAACTTTAGTCTTTCTCTATCTTGGAAGATGGCTGGCGGATCGAATGGTTCAATGGCTTCAAAGTCATTATCAATTATCGATCGATCCCATGCTGATAAAATACGGGATTCTGGCGATAATCTTTTCTTTATCGATGATTACCATCGCCCTGATGATTCAATTCCTCGGCTATGATGGACCGTTCCTTCCCTTATATGGTGGTTTAGTCTTATCAGAACTAATTGCCATGGTGTTAGGTGGGATGATCATCTATCCCTTAAGCCAACGAATAAATTTTAAACAATAAATTAAACCTCGAAGAAATATGGGACACATTTCTTCGAGGCTTTTTTTTGCCAATACCGCTGTAATTATGCTTCTTACTTTGCAAGAGTAAGTACTCCTAAATTATAAACTCCATTTTACTTATACTAAGAATTTTGTAAGCGTTGATAGTCATTCATAACGCTTTTAGCTAATTCTACCTGGTTGGTGATGATTCCTTGCACACCCCATTCAATTAGCCGTCGTAAATCTTCAGGATAATCTACCGTCCAGACATTTAAAGCTACCTGGTTGTCTTGGCAATCCTTTAGATCTTGTTCATTAATCGAATGATAATAAGGATGATAATAATCCACCTTATATTGGCGACAATACTTTCCTGGCTCTAAGAGCGAACAACCGGTTAAGAAACCACAAGATAAGGTCGAATCTTGACTTTGAACTTCCCTAATAGTGTGGTGGTTGAAAGAAGAGAGTATTACCCGATGACTTACGTCAAAATGTTTGATTAAGTCAATTACTTTTTTAACAATTCCTGGATAGGCAAAAATATTATTTTTAATTTCAATATTGACTAACATTTCAGTCTCAACAAACCAAGTAAAAAATTCTGATAAACTCGGAGCAGTAATATCAGCATGATCACGGTGTTGCCATTGGCCCAAGCCATTTAAGAAAGTAAATTCTTGAATTTCTTTGAGACGGTAATCCTTGAGATAACCCTGTCCATTCGAAGTACGATCGATGCGTTCATCATGGCAAATAATCAATTCATCATCTTTCGTTAAATGGACATCTAATTCAATACCATCAGCTTGGGCTAATTCCGCAGCTTTAAAAGCCAGCATCGTATTCTCTGGATAGCGACCACTGAAACCACGATGGGCAATAATTTGAGTTTCCATTATTCATCTCCTTCAAAATTACGAGGACGTAGAATTGTTTCCCCACTCGCTTTATCAAACAAATGCAGCTTTTGCGGATCCAACTTCACTTTTAAGTTCTGCTGGTGTTTAATCATCCGCGGCGGATTAAACCGTGCGGCTGCCTGCCGACTCGCTGCTGGTAAATCAAAATATAAATAGGTATCTGAACCTAACTGTTCAACGTTGACAGCTTGAACCGGATAAATATAGTCCCCTTCTTGCTCAGTATAGGCAATATTTTCTGGCCGAATTCCCAGCCAAATTGGTTGATCTCTTACGGTTACGGCTAGGCGATCGGCGATCTTCGAATCAAGCACAAAGCTACGATCTAATATCTTAATCGCTGGTTGTTGATCTTTCAAGACTAGTTGGGCTGCGATCATATTCATTTGTGGGGAACCAATAAATTCTGCTACAAATACATTGGCTGGATTATGATAAAGGTTAGCTGGACTATCAAATTGTTCCACATTCCCTACTGACATCACCGCAATCCGATCGCCCATGGTCATCGCTTCCGTCTGATCATGTGTCACATAAATAAAGGTCGTCTTTAATTCACGGTGAAGGGCTACAATTTCTGCTCGCATTGAAACCCTTAGTTTAGCATCTAGGTTGGATAAAGGCTCATCCAGTAAGAATACCTTGGGATTACGAACCATGGCTCGTCCTAGGGCGACCCGTTGACGTTGGCCACCAGAAAGTGCTCCAGGCTTTTTATCCAGGACACTCTGCAATTGCAAGACTTTAGCTACCTCATCAACTTTCCGATAACGTTCAACCTTAGATACGCCAGCTAATTTCAAGGCAAAGGCAATATTATCCCGATTAGTCATATGCGGATAAAGGGCATAAGATTGAAATACCATCGCAATATCACGGTCTTTCGCTAAGACATTATTGACTAATTGATCACCAATATATAATTCACCTTCTGAAATATCCTCTAAACCAGCAATCATTCTCAGCGTGGTTGACTTACCACAGCCTGAAGGGCCGACCAAAACCACAAACTCTTCATCACGGATGCTTAAATCGATATTTTTGACGGCTTTGTAGCCATCTTCATATATTTTGGCAACTTTTTTTAATTCTACATTGGCCATATTACTTCTCCCCTTCTAACCTTTCACTGCGCCAGCAGTTAGACCCTTAACCATATTGCGTGAGCCAATTATAAAGATCAATAAACTAGGAATCATACAAAGCACTACTCCTGCTACCATCAGCACGAGGGACTGCGAATCAACACTATTTAACATTGAAATCCCGATTTGGACGGTTCGATTTTGATCATTATTGGTCACTAATAAGGGCCACATATACATATTCCAACCACTTAAGAAAGATTGCACCGACATAGCCCCCAAGGTAGGTTTAATCAAGGGCATTAAGATGGTAAACACAAAACGAATGTCAGGACAGCCATCCATCTTGGCGGCTTCATAAATTTCATAAGGGAAATTTTGTAAGGCTTGAACACATAAAAATATATTAAAAGCCGATACGATGAAAGGAACGATTAAAACATAGAGCGAATCGGTCCAACCCCAGGCAGAAACCATTAAAAATTGAGAAATAATTACCGCTTCCCCAGGAATCATCATGGTTGACAAGATTAAAGCATACAATAAACCTTTCCCTTTAAAATTTAAAAAGCGAAAAGCAAAAGCAGCTAATAGTGAAGTAATAATTTGACTTAAGGTGATCATCGTCGCCACAATCAAAGAATTTCGAATGTAAGTAGCGATCGGGGCAATCCGAAAGACATCCACAAAATTCGTCAAGGTTGGTTGCTGCGGTAACCAAATCGAATTGGGATCATACAATTCTCCTGAGGGTTTCACTGCCATCGAAAAAGCATATAACATGGGAAACATTACAAACAGCCAGACCAAAAGATTTAGAAGAATTCTTAAGATTGATTCTAGACGTTGTTTTTGCCGGCTACGTCGATTGCCACTGGCGAGGACTTTAGAATTGGTCATCTTAAGACTCCTTTCTACGTAACTTGAACATGATAATCGTCAAAATCATGACGATTAAAAATAAAATTACCGACTCTGCCGAAGCAAAACCATAGCGATAATTCATGAAGGCATTGCGATAGATATCATAAACGATGACATTAGTGGCTTGACCTGGGCCTCCCTTGGTCAAAATATTAATCTGTCCAAAGCCTTGGAAGGCATTAATCACGTTGGTTACAATCACGAAAAACAAGGTTGGCTTCAAAGAGGGCAAAGTAATGTAAAGAAATTGTTGCCAACGATTAGCCCCATCAATTGAGGAAGACTCATATAGACTCTCATCAATACTGGCTAAGCCAGAAGAGAAATATAGAAAGTTCATCCCCGAGTTCAGCCAACCAGTTAATAGACCGATTACTAAGAGAGCAGAATTAGGTTGGGATAAATAATTTATATACGTTCCCATAATTTTATTGATGATTCCCACGGTCGGATTTAACATGACTTGAAAGATCATGGCCATTCCGGCCGAAGCAATCGCCATCGGCATGGCATAACTGGTGGAAAAGAATTTAATGCCAGGAAAGGTTCGTTGGCAGAGTAAAGCGGTTAGAAAACCCAACAAGACCCCAAAAATCACCACAATCACTACAAAATTAAAAGTAACCAGGACACTATTCCAAAAACTAGGACTGGTCAATAGTTCACTATAATTGGCCCAGCCTAAAAATTTAGCATTCTGGCCCAAATTATTGGTTAAAAAAAGACTACGTTCGAGTGTCTTGAAAAAAGGCCAGAACATAAAAATGGTCAGAATACTTATTGGGGCTAATAAATATGCATAGGCTTTATACTTCTCAATCCATGATTTCTCTTCGGCTATTATCACAACTTGCTCTTCCATAACAAACTCCTTTCCTCATAATCAAAAAACGGGATAAAAGACCAGCTTCTATCCCGTAATCTTAAACCTGTCTGGGTTTATTGATTGGCTGCGTTATAATTCTCAATCGCTTTATTGATTTGATCGGCCATATTTTGGGCGGCAGCTGCAGGTTCGATCTCACCATTTAATACTTTCTCAACTTCATTCTCAAAAATTTGGCGGGATTCTTGAGCCACACCCGCCAACGCTCCTTGGTCTTCTGGTTTGGAATCGTGGAGTTGGTCAATCGCTGTTTGGAATTGTGGATATTCAGCTAAATTATCCTTAAATAATTGTTCATCGTGGGCAGCTAAGTTTACTGGGAAATAACCAGTATCAACATTCCATTGTGCTTGCGCTGGAGCAGAAACTAAATATTGAATAAATTTCCAAGTAGCTTCTTTCTTCGCATCATCTCCAGATTCAATCATCCATAGCGAAGCACCACCAATGGATACGCCACCTTTATCTTCTGCATCGATACCTGGATAATAAGCCGTGCCGACTTCAAAGCGCCCATCAACTTCGGTTAAGATTTGACGAAGGCTTGCAGTAGATCCAAAAGTCATAGCAGATTGACCAGCAACAAATTCTGGTTGACCTCCTGTTCGACCCACATTAGGTAGGGCGCCAGCATCTAAACCTTTCTTCCACATACTTAGAATTTTCTCCATGCCACCATTTTCGATAAAGGCAACTGAAGTTGGTCCCCCATCGCGACCATTGCCATTGTCAAATAAATCTTTCTCCATCTTGTTAAACCATTGGTCAATCCACCAACCATAAATTGAAATCGTTGCTCCCATTGCTGCTCCTGCTTCTTGAAGTTTCGGCGTGATTTCAATCATTTCTTCTAAGGTTTTAGGAGGCTCAACGCCGGCTTTCTTAAAGATATCAACATTGTAATACATTAAGGGCGTTGAATTATTAAAAGGCATTGAATGCAATTTACCATCAATAGTGAAATAAGCTAATAAGTTTGGTTCTAATTGATTTAAGTCAAAGTCACTGGCATCGACATAATCTTGGATCGGAACGGTGAGACCAGAATCAATCATAAAGGTCGTCCCAACTTCAAAGACTTGAACCAAATCTGCACCCACTTCTGAACCAGAAGCAGATGACCGTAATTTTGTTAAGGTTTCATCATAAGACCCTTGGTATTGGGCATTGACCACCACTTCATCTTGAGAGGCATTGAAGTCATCGACTAACTTTTGTAAAGCTTCCCCAGTTGATCCACCCATTCCATGCCAGAAGATAATTTCTGTTTTTTCTTGGGCATGAACCAAGTTCATTGCGGGATTTAAACCAGACATCACTAACGCTAAGAGACCAAAACAAAGGAATAATTTCTTAATCATTGTTTGCATGTGTCATCCTCCAAATTCTTTGATTGCTTTAGGTCTAGTTTATAAAAAGAATGTAAATCTAATGTGTTTTTTATGTAAATTAGTCGCTTGTGAATGTAAAGATTGTGTAAAGATTCGAATTAAGATGGTAGTCTATCTTCTATTAGTTGCTGAAATAAAAAAGACGACTGAAGAATTTCAATCGTCGGTAAAATATGTTATTAGACTCATTGACAAGTCTACTCTTTATCAGAAAAAAAGGTTATGGTCGACTCTTGTCAACCATAACCGGTCAGGAAAGGAATATTTAATGAGCTTAAACGAAAGCAGCTAAGTTAGTCAGTTCACGGCCGATAATCAGCGCGTTCACTTCATGGGTACCTTCATATGTATAGATAGCTTCAGCATCAACGAAGAAGCGAGCCACATCCACATCATAGGTAATTCCGTTACCACCACAGATTTCACGACCTAAGGCTACAGTTTCACGCATTCTTAACGCATTGTGCATTTTAGCAAGTGATGAGTTTAACATAACTTCTTTACCAGTTTCTTGAATTTCAGCCACTCGTACAGAATAACCTAAAGCTGCAATAACATTGGCTTGCATCCGGGCTAATTTTTCTTGAACCAGTTGGAAGCTGCCAATTTTACGGCCGAATTGTTCACGGGTTGTGACTAATTTTTGGGCAGCAATAAATGATCCAGCAGCCGTACCTAAAGCGATATGAGCCACATCTAGACGAGTACGAACGAAGATGTTAGCAACGGTCTTCCAACCTTTGATAAATTCTAAACGGTCTTTTTCGTCGACTTGAACATCTTTACAAGTGATATGACCGTTATTAACGATACGTAAAGCAATCTTGTGTTCCACGTTCTCAACTTCAAGACCTGGTGAGTCTTTGCCAATCATGAAGCACATAATTTTACCAGTTTCAACGTCACGGGCGAAGAATGGAATGAAGTCAGCCGTTTTGGCCCCACCAATCCAGCGTTTTTCTCCATTGATAATCCATTTATCCCCTTTACGTTCTGCTGTTGAAGCTAAACCAGAAGCAATATCTGACCCGTGATCAGGTTCAGTTAAACCAAAACAGGTTTGAGCTTCGAAGCGTTGAACTGGGCGACCAAAACGTTCACGTTGTTCATCATTTCCACCCATTAAGATGGTATTGTAACCTAATCCACCATGGACCGTATAGAAAGTCGCCACAGATGGGTCAAAGCGTGCTAAAGTCAAGTAAAGGAATACATTGTAAACTTCACTTGGTTTCCAGTCTTGATCGCGACCTTCGAATAAATCAGGATGGTCCATAATCCGGCAGTCACGGAACACCCCTAAAATTTCTTCCCGTGGTAATTCTGCTTTTTCGGTACAGTCATAGATTAATGGACGTAAACGTTCTTCGAGTTGTTCTTGAAGATTTTTTAAGATAGCCACTTCTTTATCGGTTAATTTCTCAGCATATCCTAGTAAATCTTCTGGCCATAATTCTTTGATTAATTCTTCTTTAGTTTGCATTTATTTGTCCCCCTAATAATAATTTAAGAAATAATTAAATATCCATCACTTTTACGTTATCGCTTACAATAACATCCGCTTCAGTCTTGGCAAGTACGTCTTCGACACTTACACCTGGTGCGGTTTCAACCAATAATAATTTACCTGCTTGGAATTCAAACACTGCTAAATCAGTAATAATCAAATCTAGACAGCTCTTAGCAGATAATGGCAAAGTACATTTCTTCAATACTTTAGAATTACCATGCTTATCACAATGTTGAAGTGAAGCAATCACTCGTTTGGCTCCGACCAATAAGTCCATCGCGCCACCCATACCAGGTGCTAGAACGCCAGGAACCATCCAGTTAGCGATGGATCCCTCTTGGTCAACTTCCAAAGCACCCAGAGCGGTACAGTCCACGTGACCCCCACGGATAATGGCAAAAGAAGTTAACATACTGAAAGTTGAGGCTCCTTTTTGGAAAGTTAAAGGCATTCCGCCAGAGTTAGAATAGTCTGGATTCAGTGTTTCTTCGGTTGGTGGTGGACCAAATTTCAAGGCACCGTTCTCAGCTTGCAAGGTTACTTTGACATCTGCTGGTAAGTATGCAGCAGATAGGTTAGGAATCCCAAAACCTAGGTTAAGGACGTCACCATCTTTAAATTCTTTGGCGATACGTCTAGCGATAATCTCTTTTGGCTTCATACTAGTTTACCCCCTTCGATAATAAATTATGTTTGCCCCATAATTCTTTATAGTAGTCTTGTCGTTCAGCTGGTGTTAAGCCTTGAACGATATAGTCGACTAACATGCCAGGGATATAAACATCTGTTGGTTCGATGTCGCCAACTTCAACAATTTCGTCAGCTTCTACAATCACAGTTTCAGCGGCCAATGCACATTCTAAGGCCAATGATTTGGATGTTCCGAAGCAGTAGCAATTTCCTTCTTTGTCAACTTTGTTAACTTTAATCAAAGCAGCATCGGTTGTGATTGGATCATACCACAAGTATTCTTTACCATTACGGACAATCTTCTCATGGCTTTCTTCTTGAACGGTTCCAACTCCAACTGGAGTAATTACCCCACCCAATCCTGCACCACCAGCGTGAAGACATTCTGCTACGGTTCCCATTGGAACAAAGTCAATATCGATCTCACCTGCAAAATATTGTTTAGAAATTTCTCGTGAAGTACCCACATGGGCTGCGGTAATCTTCTTGATTTGTTTGTTGACAGCCAAGATACTGATATCATGTTCTTCATAAGGGAAGGACATTACGGCAGCTACAATCGATAAGTCTTTGGTGCCGGCTTTGACTAGGCCTTCAAACAATTTAATTGGAGTGGAAACTCCTAAGAAGCCATTGAATGAGAAAGAACTTCCCGGTTTAATTAAAGCAACTGCTTCTTCAATCGGAACAATTTTTGCCATACATGAACCTACTTTCCTAGTATTTTTGCATTTTAAATTTGCATTTAAAACCTTCTTTATTTGCGGTTGAATGTAGCTTTTTCTTTATTTACAAAAGCTGTCATTCCCGCTTTTTGATCTTCTGTTGAGAACAAGAGTCCAAATCCTTGAACCTCAACATCAATACCTGCTGCAAGAGGTAAATCTAATCCTTTATTGATCATTTCTTTAGCTTTTTCCACAGCAAGTGGTGCTTGTTTTGCAATTTTTTCTGCTAATTTCTTGGCTTCTGGAAGTAATTCTTCAAGAGCTACTACCCGGTTTACTAAGCCGATTTCTTTAGCTTCAGCCGCTTTAACGTTACGTGCTGAATAAATTAATTCTTTAGCAATTCCAGGGCCGACTAAACGGGCCAAACGTTGAGTTCCACCAAATCCTGGTGTAATTCCTAGTCCAACCTCAGGTTGACCAAATAGGGCATTCTCTGAAGCTAAACGAATGTCACAAGCCATTGCTAATTCACAACCCCCACCTAGGGCGAAACCATTTACTGCAGCAATGGTTGGTTGTCTTAACGTTGATAATTTATAGAAAACTTCATTCCCTAAGCGACCAAAAATTTCGCCTTCGAGCGCATTTTTATCTTTCATTTCAACAATATTGGCTCCGGCGACGAATGATTTTTCGCCGGCACCGGTAATAATTAAAGCACGAATATCCAGATTGTTCTCTACTTCTTCGATGGCTTGGCCAATTTCAGAAAGAACTTCTGTGGTTAGAGCATTTAAAGATTTTGGTTGGTTAATGGTAAGTGTAGCAATCGCATCTTCAATCACTAATTCGATGGTCTTAAATTCAGTCATTCTATTCCTCCTATAATTCTGCTGTTAATCTTAATAGCTTATTAATATTCAAAGAATCCGCGACCAGATTTGCGACCTAGTTGTCCGGCTTCAACCATCTTCTTCAATAATGGAGCTGGACGGTATTTTTGATCTCCGATTTGGGTATGTAAAACATTCATAATCGCTAAAACAACATCTAAACCAACTAAATCACCTAAGGCCAATGGTCCCATTGGATGGTTTGCCCCTAATTTCATGGCTTCATCAATATCTTCCGCGCTCGCAACCCCTTCGCTATAAACATAGATTGCTTCATTAATCATTGGGATTAAGATACGGTTAACAACGAATCCAGCACTGTCTTTCGCTCTTACGACGGTTTTTTCTAAAGATTCACCGACTTCAGTCATAATTTTGGCGGTTTCTTCAGAAGTTGTTAAGCCAATGTTTAATTCGATTAATTTCATGGCGTGAACTGGGTTAAAGAAGTGAAGACCAATCACTTTGTCTGGACGTTTGGTAGCAGCAGCAATCATGGTAATGGATAATGATGAGGTATTAGATGCTAGGATTGTTTCAGGTTTAGCTAGTTCATCTAATTGGCGGAAGATATCTAATTTGATATTTGGATTTTCAGTTGCAGCTTCAACTACTAAGTCGACTTCTTTAGCTGCTTCATAGTCTGTAGAGGTTGTGAAACGACCAAGAATTTCTTTGACTTCGTCTTCTGTTTTCTTACCTTTAGAGACAGCTTTGTTTAAGCGGCCTTCAATATTAGCTAATCCTTTGTCAACAAATTCTTGTTTAATATCGTTAAGCACAACATCGTAACCATGTTCTGCGAATGATTGAGCGATTCCGCCACCCATTTGACCTGCACCGATAACCAATACTTTTTGAATTGCCATTATTTATTTCCTTCTTTCATTTTATGATTTATAAGTCTGTTAAATGTTTGAGAAAATTAACGTTCAACAATGACAGAAATACCTTGACCGCCACCAATACATAATGTAGCGAGACCTGTCTTAGAATCTCTCTTAAGCATTTCGTGTAATAAGGTAACAAAGACACGGGCTCCTGAAGCTCCGATTGGATGTCCTAGGGCAATAGCTCCACCATTCACATTCACTTTATCCATATCAAAGCCAAGCGTATGCGCTACACTTAGAGCTTGAGCTGCGAAGGCTTCATTGGCTTCAATTAAATCTAAATCTTCTACGGTTAAACCAGCTTTTTTCAATGCTTTTTGTGAAGCAGGAATTGGGCCTGTACCCATGATACGAGGATCTACACCGCCTGAAGCATAAGATTTAATGAAGGCTAATGGTTTCATACCTAATTCATTAGCTTTGTCTTCAGACATTAAGATCAATACTGCTGCACCGTCGTTAATTCCTGAAGCATTTCCAGCAGTAACGGTTCCGTCTTTCTTGAAGGCAGGTCTTAATTTACCTAAAGATTCCATAGTAGATCCAAAACGAGGGAATTCATCTGTATCAAAGATGAGCGGATCACCCTTACGTTGGGGAACTTCAATCGGTACAATCTCTTCCTTGAAGCGACCGGCTTTAATGGCAGCTTCTGCCCGATTTTGACTCATCACTGCAAGTTCATCTTGCATTTCACGGGTAAATCCGTATTTTTCAGCAATATTCTCAGCGGTCATTCCCATGTGAATGCCTTCAAAAGCATCAGATAAACCATCACGAATCATGGTATCGACTAATTTGGTATCGCCCATCCGAGCTCCCCAACGAGCTGCGTCCATTACATAAGGCGCACGGCTCATATTTTCGGTACCACCTGCGACGACAATTTCATTATCACCAGTCATAATAGATTGGGCTGCTAGAACAACAGCTTTTAACCCTGATCCACACACTTTGTTAATGGTTAATGCAGGAACTTCTTTCGGAATCCCAGCATTCATTGAGACTTGACGAGCAACGTTTTGACCTAAACCTGCACTTAAAACATTCCCCATAATGACTTCATTGACCATACTTGGATCTAAATTGATAGATTCAAGCGTTTGTTTGACAACACTGGCACCTAAATCAACCGCAGAGATTCCCTTCAAAGAACCTCCATAACTACCTAAGGCAGAACGTTTAGCGGCTACTACAGCTACTCTATTCAATGACTATCCCTCCTAAAAAACTTTGTCTAGCGCTTCTAAAAGAATTATATGGTAAGGTGGAAACGATTACAAATTACTAATAATAATTTAATCATTAGCAAAACTAATAAGAACCATTAACCGTTTAAAATGAGAAAAATACCGTTAGTAAAGCGTTTTCAATACTCTTTATAGATAAAAACCTGCTAAGACAGCAGGAAAATAAATCAGGCCTCCTTACTATAAATATCAAAGTTACTTATAATATAATCAAAAACATATTGTTCTTCCGGTGAATATTTATCATTTAAAAGGCGGCAGGCATAAATTTTAAATTCTAAAGGATCGACCAATTTCTTTTGTAAAATGACATCTTGACGGGTATAACGATAAATAAGATCGGGAAGAAACGTTACGATATTTGTATCCATCGTCAAATGAATTAAATAATCCCAGGCGGAGGCTGTATAAGCTATTTCTTTATCCGTCGCTAGGTCTTTTAACTTTTGTTGAAGAAGGACATTGGTGGTGTGTTCTTCATTAAAGGTGGCAAATTCATATTGACTGACTTCATCCCACGTCAATTGTTTCTTCTGGGCTAATGGGTGGTTGGAATTGATAAAAGCAGAAATTTCTGAAGAATGGACCAGCTCTTGGTGATAGGTAAATTCACTCAGATCGGTTGGATCAAGCATAATCGCCAAATCAATTTCGTTGGCAATTAATAAATTACGAATTTTACGCGAACCTGCTTCGACCACTTCGATATTGATTGAAGGATGTTTTTGGATAATTTTAGGAAACATAGAGGAGAAATAGACCATTAAAATTAGTGATGGTACCCCAATTCTCACGGTTGATTTCTCTTTTGATACAACTTTCCGAGCCGAAAAAATCATTTCATCATATTTACTTAAAATTTCTTGGGCATATTTATAAATAATCTCGCCACTTTCGGTCAAGCCGACTAAGCGATTATTTTTGCGCTGGAAGAGTCTAATTTCTTCTCTTTCTTCAAAATTTGAAATAAATTGACTCAGGGCGGACTGAGTCACATGGATTCTTTTAGATGCTTCAGATAAGTTAAAGTTATATTTCACTATGTTGACTAAATATGATAATTGAATAATATCCATAATATACCTCGAATCTAAGTCATCAATTTAGTATAAAGGCTAAATCAACTCATTTAATATTTAATTTGAAACGCTAACTTTTTCTTACAAGTAAAGTATAAGTCAAATTTATAGGTGTAGCAAGCGCTTTCTTTAATATTTTTTAGCATTTTTTAATTTAAACCCTAGCTATTGTATCACTGTCAGACAAAAGAGCTAGTTTTTTGCTCAGAGATAAATTTTTACTTATCAAATCCGCTTATAGGTCTGATAAAAAGCTAACTCCTTTGTCTTCTAAACCTATAGCGACGACTAATAAACTATCTGACAAAGGATAAATAAAAGAATAGAAATTTTTTCACAAGATGACAAGTTATGTTTGTGTAAAGTCAAAGGCAAAATTTTTCTATTTCTTCTATATTATATTATTATTTTTGACCGCATTTATTCCTATTATTACTGAGTAAAATGAACAATAATATTCTCGACTGAAAATTTTCTAAGAAACGAATTTCATTTTTATTTTAGCCATTAGAATAGCCCTCCGCCACTAAATGGATGGTGGAGGGCTAAATAAAAATTAGCTATTATTTATCTAGAAAGGTCATTTCCTCACTGTAAAAATAATTTATCAATCGTTTATCTCCTTAAACAAGTTGACTTGCTTTTGTCCACTCCTCGTACTGCTTTGGCGTCGCCATCACATAGTGTCCGGCAGAAACCTCAAACTTCTTCAGAGTGTCATCGGCGTCAACATGCAAATATGGAACACGCTGACGCTTCTGTTCACTCCTTGGATCAGGTTGGGGGACAGCAGACAACAGAGATTTGGTATATGGGTGTATTGGATGATAGTATATTTCATCCGCTGTCCCCAATTCAAGAATCTTTCCATGGTACATGACCGCAATCCGATCGGAGATATATTTAACCATCGAGAGGTCATGAGCAATAAAGAGGTAGGTTAAATTACGTTCTACCTGCAGTCGTTTCAATAAATTCACTACCTGTGCTTGGATTGACACATCCAATGCTGAGATAGGTTCATCAGCAATAATAAATTCAGGTTCTAAGGCCAAAGCCCGAGCAATACCAATCCGTTGCCGTTGGCCACCAGAGAATTCATGGGCATAACGGTTAGCATGTTCACGATTAAGACCAACCACTTCTAATAAGTAGGCAATCCGTTCCGCTCGTTCTTTGCGCTTAGGATACATCCCATGAATATCAAACCCTTCGCCAATAATTTCAGCTACAGTCATCCGTGGATTTAATGAAGCATAAGGGTCCTGAAAAATCATTTGAATCTTCTTCGCTAAGGCTTTTTTAGCTTTAGGGTCTTGTAGGTTTTGAATGGCTTGGCCATTGTAGATAATTTCGCCATCCGTAATCTTATTCAAACCGATAATTGCTCGGCCGGTGGTTGATTTCCCTGAACCAGACTCCCCGACCAAACCCAATACTTCTCCTTGGCGGATATCAAAAGAAATATCGTCAACCGCTTTAACTGGTTGGGCCTTCTTACCAAAATATTGTTTGAGATGGCGTACTTCTAATAATTTCACATCATTCATGCTTGAACGCCTCCTTCAATATCTTGACTTAAATAGCGCGCAATCCGTTTAGAAATAATGGCTGGCATTTCAACCGTAGGCGCTTGTGGGTGAAGCAACCAAGTTTTGGCATAGTGATTTTCGTTGACTTGATACATTGGCGGTTCTTGCTCATAATCAATCGCCATAGCATAAGGATTACGAGGTGCAAAGGCATCCCCTTTGGGTGGATCAATCAAATTAGGCGGTGCTCCAGGGATTGTATAAAGTTCCTCCTGGCTATCACTGGCTAAATCAGGCATCGAACCTAATAAGCCCCAAGTATATGGATGCTTAGGATTATAGAAGATTTCATTGACATCGCCATACTCGACAATTTGTCCGGCATACATGACCGCTACCTTATCAGCCACATTAGCCACCACCCCTAAATCGTGAGTAATAAAGATAATCGAGTTGTTAGAATCTTTTTGGATCTCTTTCATCAATTCCAGAATCTGAGCCTGGATGGTAACATCCAAGGCAGTAGTTGGTTCGTCGGCAATTAATAACTGCGGATTGGCTGCTAAGGCAATGGAAATCACAACCCTTTGCCGCATCCCACCTGAGAATTGATGGGGATATTGATTAAATCGCTTATCAGGATCAGGAATCCCCACCTTCTCCAATAAGGCCAATGCCCGGGCTTTAGCTTCTTTATCGGAAACCTTGCGATCATGAATTTGGATCACTTCCATAATTTGCTTACCAATCTTGATCGTCGGATTCAAGGAAGTCATCGGATCTTGGAAAATCATGGCAATATCGTTCCCACGAATCTCAGCCATTTCATTCTCTGATAGGTCTAATAGGTTCTTCCCTTGAAAAATAATCTCACCCTGATCATAGTGGCCTGGCGGTTCGGGAATTAAACGCATGATAGCATTCGAGGTAACACTCTTACCCGATCCTGACTCGCCTACAATAGCTAAAGTCTCTCCCTTATTCAAATTGAAACTTACACCACGGACGGCATGGTTTCGTCCCGCAAAGGTTTTAAATGACACATGTAAATCTTTTACTTCTAATATTTGTTCACTCATTCTCTTCCCCTACTTTCTCAACTTCGGATCGAGCGCATCACGTAATCCATCGCCGACCGCATTAAATGCAAAAATGGTAATTGAAATCAGTAGAGCCGGGAAGAATAAACGCCAAGGCGCTGTCATAATTGCTTCATTACCCTCGGAAGCCATGGTTCCCCAAGAGGCCATCGGCGGAGTCACTCCAAGACCGATATAACTTAAGAAAGACTCGGTAAAGATAGCGGCAGGAATAGTCAAGGTCATGGTCACAATGATAGATCCTAAGGAATTGGGAATTAAATGCTTACGAATTAAGTGTTTAGTATCTGCCCCTAAGGTACGCGCTGCCAGAACATACTCTTGGTTCTTAATCGACATGACCTCTCCACGAACAATCCGAGCCATCCGAACCCAACCGGTAATCGACAGGGCTACGATCATTGGGAAGAGACCTTGATCCATAACAACCAAAAGCAAGATAACTACCAACAAGTAAGGAACAGCGGTTAAGATATCAGCAACACGCATCATAAAATTATCGACTTTACCTCCAACGATGCCGGCGACGCTGCCCCAAAGGACACCAATAATCACATCGATAGCTGCTGCTGACAAACCGATGGCCAGAGAAATTCGAGCACCGACCCATGAACGGACAAAAATATCGCGACCCAAATTGTCCGTGCCAAATAGAAAATCAGCATTCGGTGCATGATTATAAATCCCTGTCTGCTCACTATAACTATAACGCCAAATTTCAGGTACAATCAAAGCCATTAACATTACCACTAATAAGATGATAAGTCCGGTAATGGCTAATTTATTACGAACAAAGGTCCGCCAAACTGTTCCCCAAAAAGAAATCGATTTGGCACTGAGGACATCCGTCTCTTCTTGGCGAATGCCGACCATTTCAAATTTATTTGAATCCATCACTTCTTCTTGCATCTTAATCGTCAGCTCCTTCCAATTGAATCCGCGGATCGACTAAGACATACAAGATATCCACGATGAGCACAGCAAACAATAACAAAATTGCATAAAAGACCGTTGTTCCCATAATTACCGTATAATCCCGATTATTAATCGATGTCACAAAGTGACGCCCTAAACCAGGAATCGCAAAGATATTCTCAACAACGAATGAACCGGTCACAATCCCAGCAGTTAGAGGCCCTAAATAGGTAATGACAGGAAGCAAAGCGTTTCTCAGCGAATGCTTAAAGACTACGCCCCATTTCTTAAGACCTTTGGCCCGAGCTAACTTCACATATTCCGAAGTATTCTGCTCTAATAAAGAAGAGCGGGTCATTTTGGCAATATTCCCCATATAACCCAATCCTAAAGCTAGCGAAGGCAGAATCCGGTTGGCCCATGAAGTCCAGCCAGAGATCGGCAACCAATGAAGTTTCAAACCAAAGACATATTGAAGCAAACCAGCGACAATAAAGGATGGGACCGAAATACCTAAGACGGCAATAATCGTCGCCAAATAGTCACCCGTTCGATTATGATACATGGCCGAGATAACTCCTAGTAAAACACCTAAACCAATAGCGATGAAGAGCGACTGGCCACCCAAAGCCAGCGATACCGGGAAGGATTCCGCAATCATATCGTTGGTTGAACGTCCCCGATATTTCATCGATTCACCAAAATTAAATTGTGAGACATCTTTTATATAATTACCATATTGAACATACCAGGGATCATCCAAACCATAGGCTTCATTCAGTTGTTGTTGAATTGCCGGAGTCATATGTTGTTGTTCACCAGCAAAAGGATTACCCGGTGCGAGTCGCATCATCAAAAAGGTAATCGTCACAATTAAAAATAAAGCTAATAGCATATACCCGATACGTTTAATTATAAACTTTGTCATAATATATCCCTTCTAACTATAAGGAATGCACGGGGTTAACCCGTGCATCCGAACACATCGCAAGACTTGCTTATTCTGCCTTAATCGAAACATTCTTCAAGTTAATATTTCCAAGCGCATCCGGTTGCATGCCTTCTACGCCATCTTTGACGACGAAGTTATTTGTGTAGTAATACAAAGGAATGACCGGTAAATCTTCCATAATCATCGCTTCAGCTTCTAACAAGAGTCCTTTACGTTTCTCAGGATCTTGTTCTTGATTGGCTTCGTCAAGCTTGTTCTTAAACTCTTCAGATTCCCAACCTGTATCGTTATTTCCAGTGTCTGCTGTACGATACATATCTAAGAACGTAGAAGCATCATTAAAGTCGGCAATCCAGCCTAAACGACCCACTTGATATTGTAAGTTTGATAACTCATCTAAATATACTTGCCATTCTGAGTTACGGATACTTGCATTAATACCTAAGTTCTTGGACCAACCTTCTTGAATATATTGAGCAATGGTTGAGTGAGCTTCAGAGGTATTAATTGAAATTTCAATATTTAATTCACTCGGATCTTTCATACCTAATTCTTCCAAACCTTTAGCTAAGAGTTCCTTGGCTTGCTCAAAATCAGCATCTTTTAGATAGCCACGATCCTCTTCAAACCCTTCAATGGTTGGTGGAATATAACCTAAAGCTGGAATTTGTTCCCCTTTAGTGACATTATCAATCAATCCTTGACGGTCAATCGCTAAAGCTAGGGCTTTACGAATATTGACATTCGATAAGACTTCATCAGTGGTATTTAGTTTATACCAATAGATGGCTGCATAAGGTACAGATTGTAAGATACCATCAGCACGATATTGATCAATATTATCTAAAGAAACTGGTGAATAAGGTGAACCTAGGTAGTCAATGCTACCTGCTTGGAATTCAGCATTAGCAGTCGCTTCAGATTCGATAATCTTAACATTCACTTGATCTAATTTTACATTATCTTTATCCCAGTACTGATCGTTCTTGGTTAAGACATAGTCAGAATTGTGGTTCCAAGTTTCTAATTTAAAAGCACCATTTGTGACATAGGCCTCCCCAGCTTCCATGGCCCAATTTTCATCGCCTTCCACGACTTTTTGGTTAACTGGCATGAAGCTATAGAAAGCAGGCAATTCAAGGAAGTAAGCCGTCGGCGCTGCCAAGGTAACTTCTAAAGTTGATTCATCTACAGCTTTAATACCTACGTCCTCAACTTTTCCTTCGCCAGAGTTATAAGCTTCAGCGCCCTTAATCGGGAACATGATTGAAGCATATTGAGAAGCTGTCTCAGGATTTAATACCCGTTTCCAAGCGAACTCAAAGTCCTGAGCCGTTACTGGATCTCCATTAGACCACTTATTTCCTTCTCTTTATTTAAAGGTGTAGACTAAACCATCGTCAGAAACTTCCCAGGATTCCGCTGCTCCCGGTTGAACTTCTCCCTCCGGAGAAACAACAGTCAATCCTTCAAAGACATTTCTAAGAATTGATCCTGACGTTGAATCTGTTGCTAAAGCAGGGTCAATGGTTGGCGGTTCAGCAGAAGTCGAAATATTTAATACTTGTTCTTGAGCCGAAGCGACTGGAACAAGATTAACAAGCGGCGACAGGGATAAACTAGCTACCCCAAGGGCAATCAATTTCTTTAATAGTTTTTTCATAAAATTCCCTCCGTAATTGTTATGTATCTAAATTAATCGAAACAGATTAGATTGTCAAGAGAAAAATTATAAAAAGATTAAAATTATACGTTTTCACCTCATTTATATCTTAAATAGTATAAGAATCTCTCATCCTATTGTGATTTATCTATTATTCCCTTGTATTATTATTCCCTTCTTTTACAATGATAGGGAAGGATAGTGAAAGGAGTTTTCAAGATGAAAATTCTATACGAAGATAATCACCTATTTTGCGTGGAGAAACCAATCAATATGCCCGTCCAGGCTGACGATTCCCATGACCTTGATTTGCTCACAGCAATCAAAGACTATATAAAAAAACGTGATCACAAACCAGGCAATGTTTATTTAGCCTTGGTTCATCGCTTGGACCGACCAGTAGGAGGCGCCATGGTCTTTGCGAAAACTTCCAAAGCAGCCAGCCGACTGGCTAAAGAACTACAGAAACAAAAGGTCAAGCGAAAATATCTAGCCATTGTCCATGGTCAAAGTAAATTCGCTGAGCAATCACTGACGCATTATCTGTATAAAGACCGTAAACATAACCAATCACGGGTTGTTGGCGCTGATTACCCTCACAGCAAAAAAGCGATTCTCCATTATCGAAGAATCGCTTATCAAGCTCCATATTCTCTCATCGAAGTCCAGTTAGAAACTGGGCGCTCCCATCAAATACGTGTACAAATGGCACATATCGGCCACCCACTTTATGGCGACCAAAAATATGGAGCAGACTTTAATCAAGTCGGTCAACAAATTGCCCTATGGGCCTATCAATTAAGCTTCAAACATCCGACTCAAGATCGCCTGATTCGAGTGAACAGTTTGCCCCCTAGGCTTGAACCTTGGAATCAATTCTCAATAGACCTTGAATCTTGACCGACATTTATCATGTCAGGCTAAGTGCCTCGCTCTATGACGATGATACTTTGATCAAACTATAAACCGAATCATTACGAGACAAGAAACAAATTGTGCTCATAACGATTCGGTTTTTATTTTTTATATTTGTGCTCAAATAATCGGGCTAATTTTTGGCTCGCTTATCTTACCAAGTGATAATAAACTCGCGAAGTTAGCTTATAGACCACATAATAGATAAAGACGATTGCTAACACCGTTAATAGCAGAGAGATTAAGAAGAACTGATAATCATAAATCCCAATCGTCATTAAGAGACGAGAAACCAATTTACTGGCCACTAAAGTATGTAAGCAAGCTACTAATAAAGGAAGGAAGAAGAGCCAAATAATTTGTTTCTTCAAGACTTTCTGAATTAAAGTTTCGTCTAAGCCTACTTGTCTCAATATCCGATAATTTCCTTGATCTTCTTGTCCCTCACTCAATTGTTTATAATAAGTGACCAGAATCGTACCGATTAAGAAGACAATCGAAACGAGGATCCCAATAAAGACCAAGCCTCCATACATACTATAAAGATCTGCCCGTAAACTTGATTTAGAATTGATTCTAATCGAATAACCCTTCGCCCGTAAGGCATCTTCTACAGTCTGACGGTAGGTCTCATCGCCATCTATATTATCCCAACCTAAATTGACTTTGTATTCTTGTGGAAATTCTTTGGATCCTAGCTGCTGACTGATTTCTTGTAATGATGAATAATCTTTCACTACCAGTAGATAACTTTCAAAAGCGATATTCTTTGGCAATTGACTTTGGATAGGAACTAATTGATAGTTAGTTTGGTCAATCGAAAGCTGGGTTAATTTCTTTGCTGCCGGACTATCACTATAGAAAAGCAACTCATTATCAGCTGGCTGGTAGTTTTCCCCCGTCCGCGCATTAAAGTGTTTGCTTTCTTCTAAATAGATCAAGCGCAGATTCGAGTCATTAATCGAGACGCCACCGGCCGGTGTTAACCTGCCCTCTTCATCTAAAACCAGGAGTAGACTTTGGAAATAAGCCAAAGGTTGCACTGACTGACCAAGCTCTTGATGAATCTCTTGTACATCCTGTTTAAGTTGCTCAACTTGCTGGTCCAATTCTGCCTCAGTTAGATCTATCGGCAGTTGGACGCCTTCAACCATATAATCCTTCGGTGAGTTAGCATCAATCGTCTGATCGACATTCCGATAGACCGTTACTGTCGTCCCTAAAGTGATAATCAGACCGGTTAACATAATACATACACTCGCCAAACCCATGGCATTCGCGCGTATTCGATAAAGCATCCCTGACAAGGAAAAGAAGTTCTCAGCCCGATAATAATAAGACTTTTTACGTTTTAATGTGTGCAGGACAAATACCGACAAACTTTCAAAAAGCAAATAACTGGCTAACATCACTAGGATGGCTGCTAAGAGAAAGATCAAGACGGATTGTAAATTCCCTTCGGTAACCAGCGCTAAATAATAGCCATAAGCTAATAGTGCTAAACCAAGAACCAGGACTAACCAACGATGACGTGGCGGTGCTTGACCAGCCTTGGCCTGACGCATCAATTCCATTGGATTCACTCGCCAAATTCGCCAGGCATTTAATAAGAAGAGTAATAAGAAAGTGATTGCGACAAAGGCTAAAGCGTAAGCAAATACAGTCCAACTCCATTGGTAATCACCCATCGACATTGCTTGGGCATGAATTAAGTGTTTTAAGCTCATAAAGATTAATACCCCAAAAAGATGGCCACCGATCAAACCAAAGAGACTGGTCAAGCCAAATTTCAACAAGGTCTCCAGCCCCAATAGCTTAATCATGTGTCCTTGCTCCAAACCCATGACTTGATAAAGGGCAAACTCCGAGCTTCGTGTCTTTATCGCCAATCGATTGGCATAGAGGATAAAGACAATGGTAAACAAGCCGACAAGAATAATCCCCAAATTAAGTAAACTCTTAAGATCAGGGTGCTCGCGAGTGATGTATGGATTATTAATTAATGAAAGAACGATATAGAACAGAGCCACCATCAAAGAACTCGCCATCACAAAAGGAGCTTCCCATTGACGGTGGGCCAGAAGATTTCGCCGGGCAAGGCCCCATAACAGATGTCTACTCATGAGCTTCACCTGCACTTATAACTTCGAGTGACTGATTAATGCGATTAAAGAACTGACGCTGACTCTCGCCACCTTTATAAATTTCATTATAGACAGTTCCATCTTTAATAAATAATACCCGATCTGCATAAGCAGCGGCGGTTAAAGAATGGGTTACCATTAAAATCGTCTGCCCTGCTTTTTGCAATTGGCTAAATAAATCTAGAATAACTTGACTCGATTTGGAGTCTAGAGCGCCGGTCGGTTCATCCGCCAGAAGCAATGAAGGTTGACTAATCATGGCCCGAGCAATCGCCACCCTTTGTTGTTGACCGCCAGAAATTTGATAGGGATATTTATCTAAGATATCGGCTAAACCTAACAGATTCACCAGTGACATCAGCTGCTGATTCATTTCACTTTGATTGACCCCCGACAAAACTAAAGGCAACAAAACATTATCCCGATTACTAAAGCTATTTAACAGATTAAACTGTTGAAAGACAAAACCTAATTCTTCCCGACGGAAACGAGCTAAATCTTTGGCTTTAATCTTACTTAGATTCCGCCCGTTAAGAATAACCGAGCCTGCGGTAGCGTGATCCAAGCTGGCAATAATATTCAATAAGGTTGATTTGCCAGAACCAGATTCGCCCATAATAGCCACAAACTCGCCTTGTTTGACGGTAAAACTAACTTTAGAAAGTGCTTCGGTTTGAACTGAGTGTTGATCGCCATAAACTTTCTTTAAATGATTTACTTCTAATAAAGTCATCGTCTCACTCCTTTTCTGATAATCCTATCTTAACGGATCCAACCACCGCTTGCCTTTATCTAAAGTGACACTTTGACTTAGAATCTTACATTATTGAAAGATTAGCTATTATAGAAATCTTAGCCGATAGAATTCTTAGGAAAATAGATTAAAAATTTGCTGCCTTGCTTCAATTTAGATTCAACTTTAATCTCCAATTGCAGTCTTTGAGCAATTACCTGGACAATGTAAAGGCCAATACCGGTCGATTTCTTATTTAAACGTCCATTCATCCCAGCATATCCTTTGGAGAAAATCAAAGGCAGGTCGTGGGGGTGAATTCCACGACCACTATCTTGAATAACTAAAGCCCGCTCCTCAGTCTGATAATAGATGTCTATCTGTCCCTGCGGACTATACTTGACAGCATTATCAATTAATTGCTCTAGCAGGATCGTTAACCATTGTCCATCAGTTACCACGATTGCCTGGCTGGGACTAAAGTTCAAATGGATCTGAGCCTCAATAAATAAAGGCGCATAATATTTAATAATCTTACGAAGCACTTGATCTAAATCAATGTCCGTCAAATCCAAAGCCACTTCTTCATCCAATAACTTAAGGTAATTTAAGGCTGTCTGAGTATAATTATCAATCCGTAAAGTTTGGATGCGAATATCGTTGAGGGTTTGGCGGCTGGGTTCTTCTTCAGCAGCTAATAACATGACCGCAGTAATCGGCGTTTTAATTTGATGAATCCAAATTAAGAAGTAAGAACTTAAATCGGACTTAAATTGATACCATTGATCTTGCAAGTTTCGATGTTCTTTTTTCAGTTGATGCATTTGTTTTTGAGTGGATAGCTGCTCTTGATAATAAGGATAGGCCAAGACTAAGTAGACTAGACTCAGAAAGCTATTAAGGACTAGCACATAAATAAATAGCAACAGATTTTGATACAGCAAGAGTGAGACTAACAGGAAAGTGAGATGAAACAAAGCAAAACTTCCCCACCACTGTCTTTTACTTTTTAGAAATTTTTGCCAATTAGCCATTGATTTGCCCGCTTTCTGAATTTAATCCATAGCCTAAGCCTTTTTTGGTGAGAATTAATTGGTCTAAACCAATCGACGTCAATTTCTTTCTTAATCGCGTCATATTGACAGAGAGGGTATTATCGTCAATATAATCATCACTCTGCCAGCACTTCTCAATAATTTTATTGCGACTGACAAAAGCTCCCTGACCCACAAACAGCGCCTCCATAATCATCAATTCCGTTCGACTTAAGACCAGCTCCTGATCAGCATAACGAAGTAAGGCTTGGTCGGGAATCAAGCTTAGAGCTTGCCAGGTCAAATAGCCATGATCGGGCCCAAAATCATAAGTCCGACGCAACAAAGCTTGAATCTTAGCAATCACAATCTCTAAATCGAAGGGTTTGGTTATATAGTCATCTGCCCCCATCTGTACGGCCATCACAATATCCATCTTTTCTGCCCGGGATGAAATAAAAATAATCGGGATGTTCGATGTTTTTCGAATTTCTTCACACCAGTAATAACCATTAAAGACGGGCAAGACAATATCCAAAAGAATTAAATGAGGATCGAAGCTTTGAACTTCAGCTAAGATATTATTGAAATCTTGGCTCACTTCTACCTGATAATGCCATTTCTTTAGTGCTTCTTCTAAACGTTCTTGGATTACCGGATCATCTTCGACAATGTATATTCGCATAAGTACGGTCACTCCTCTCTAACCATTAAACTTATCTTATCACAGCCCTTGCCAACAAAAAACAAATCACTGCCTTAGCTTGAACATTTCTTGATGTTCAAAAGTAAGACAGTGATTGTCGGCTAAATTAATTTATTTTATAACTTGTTGGCTTCATCGCTCGTCCATCAGTAACGCAAACGAGCGGCTATTTTGAATTCATCTCCCAATAGATCTTGGTCTAAGAGATAAACCTTGCCTTGGGTCTTGAGTACTTGATGAATTAATTGTTGACGATACCCTTTCCCAGCTTCATTGTATTGACCTGTCGGGTCAAAATCGCCTTGTGGCATATATTCTTTGGCCAAAATTAATTCTTCGATTCGTCCGGCAATAGCTAATTGAGCCAGACTATCGAGACTATCTTTAACCTTAAATTCAGGAGAAGTCTCTTGGAAACGTTGTTTCAAGTTGGTTAGCTCTTGTTCTTTCTGCGCTCGCAGACTTTCTTTAACAATATTTTCAACTTGTTGGTCGGTAAAATTATTACCTGAATGAATCGCTTGATCTTCTAAATATTGATTCTTAGATAATTTCCTAAAGACGACTTCATTCTCTTCTAAGGCCAATAAGACCAAGGGTAGCTTATATTTCTTTGAATATTGTTGATATATATAATCATCGACCAATTTGAAATAAAATTCTCGGTCTTTATCCCGTTCATCACTGGTATCTGAATGGCCATGAAAGGCATGTGAGGCTGGGGTAGATGGTGGCGTAATATTGGCTGGATCATAATCAGTCCCTACGGCTTCAGCCATCGTTTCAGGAATATCCTTCCCCTCTAACGTGACAGGTTGAAGTTGGTCCCCGTAGACCTCATATAACTTAATCTTGCCGCGACTCAATTTTAGCAAGTGGAAATGATTATGCAATTGATTATTAATCAAGACAGGACTCAATGCTGGGTAGTCAGCTACAAATTCAAAAGCAGGAACCCGTTCAAAAAGATGATAATAGTAAATTCCTGAAGCATGAATATAAAACACCAAGTCTCTGGCTTGTTGTGGCAAAGCTTTGTAATCAGCGGCTAAGCCTTTTAATTGGGCTAGGATGGGTTCTGCCAGGCTAGGCTCTGATAAATCTTCTTCGATAAGTTTCTTAGCTTGCTTGGATGCATTCTCTAACTGAATCCTCAATGCCTCTTGAGACTGATCATCTTGATCAATGCAGAGATTGATTGTCAGATAAGGTCCATCTTGTTCTAGTTCTTCTGTTGGAAAAGCATATAATCGTTCCATCATCAAGCTCCTTTCGAATATTAGATTGTTCTTTCATTGTAACGAAGATTCACAAGCCTGTAAAAACATTTGGATTTCCCGATTTAATGAAAGCCCTCTCAAAAGGACTAAAATATGGGCTTGTTGATCGACAAACTCTTGACTTTGTATTTCAAAATGTTGAAGCTTGATCAAAAACCGATTGAAAAATAAATGAATCTAAAAGCAAAAACCGTCGATCAAAGCAACTCTTTGACCGGCGGTTTCGGAATATTAGCTATTCAATTCAACGAAGAAAACCACAAATAACATTCGAATAGATTTTCTTAAAATAGAAATTATTCAGTCACATAGTCACTTTCAATCGTTTTGATTTGATCAAAGGCATCTTGAGAGAATTTCTTAGTTTGTTCAGTAATCCATTCAGCAGCGGCTGCTGGATCTTCTCCATATTTCTTAATTAATTCTTGACGAACTTCTTCGAATTGATCCATCGCAACTTTCTCAATCGCTAGTACTTTTTCACGAATTTCATCTTTCAAATTACTTTCATCGGCTAGCATTGCTGTTAGGATACTATCTACAGTCCAGTAGAATGATTCTGAATCATATTCATTGCTTTCTACTTGGTAAGCTGGGATAGTTTCAGTGATATTACCAAAGAATGGTAAATAAGGAGAAACGGTTGGTGAACCAATAGCTAACCACATCACTCCTGGCACTTCAGCTGGCATATCTTCATAAATTTGGAAGATATGAGCTTCCATGGTGTTTTTGTTACCAATTGGATATTTTGCATTTTCTGGCATTTCAACTTCAGTTTCTTCTTCAGCTGCTTCTTCCGCTTCGGTTTCTTCTTCAGCCGCAGATTCTTCTTCAGCAACTGTTTCTTCTGCTTCACTAGGTTCAGTTTCTTCTTCGGCTGCTTCGCTTTCGCCTTCAGCTTCAGTTTCTTCCATTTCGCCACCGGTTGCTGAAGCAACATTATCAGCTGGAATATAATCAGTACCTTCTAAACGGTTACGTTGAAGATTCATCACGTCTTCTAAAGTGATTTTCTTGTCAGTGCTATGTAAGAATGGGAATTCAGTATCATCCATGCTCACTTCAGCATCTGGATCTAAAGTCTTCACACCTGACCAATAACGAGAAATAGATCCTGGATCAATTTCAGCAGCATATGAGTCTGCGACCCGAATCATTCCATCTTCTTCAACAAGGGTTCCGGCTTCTTCTGCAGTAGCTTTCAAATCAGCTGAGGCAATCACATTGTCTGTATCTTCCACATCTACCCCTTCAAGGAAGAATGAATTAGGGAAGACTGCATACATATCATCTGGCAATTTCATCGCTGCATATTGGTGACCTGATAAGATTTCCATATACCAAGTTTCATTTTGGTCAGCAATAATTAAACCATTACCTTCTGCTGAACCTTTCTCATCAACGATTGAAGCTAATAATTCAATTCCTTCACGAGCTGTCTTAGCTTGACCTAAAACAATTGTGGTCATGATACTTTCTGAAATACCATTTTCAACAAGTGGGTCAACCGCTAATACTTCTTCATTAGTATAAGTGGTTGTAGTTGCATCCATGGCTACCCCATGTTCATTATAGCCAGCTTCATAATACAAGCCCCATTCAGGTGTAGTATCTGGAACTGCGAAATATTTATAAGATTCTGCTGGTAGTTCGTATTCGAATTTAGTATATTCGTCAACTAATTTGGCGCCTTCTTCATTCTGCTTAGCTTCAACTACAATAAATGTCTTATTATGATGTTGTTCTAAGTCTTCAGTCCGTCCAAAGATTACTGAACCGTCTTCCGTTAAATCCTTACCCACATAAACTCCGGTACAGGCAGCCACTGGCTGAGCTAACATCACTCCCGCAGCGAAAACCAATCCTAAACGTGATAAAAATTTTCTCATCTTTTTTCCTCCCCATAATATGGTGTAAGCGCTTTATGATAACATTATAACACTATGTTTTCATTGAAACATAAAAATTAGATAGGAAAATACTAAGGATGATTTAATAAAAATCTTTTCATCATGATTTTCAGAAAATAAATTTAGAAGTTTAATCGTTTTCTCCCTATAATTCTCTGCGGGAGATTTACTTTAATTTTTCAAGCAAACATTGCTAAAGATAGACAAAAAATAGGCACTAGTTTGTCACATAAGACTAAACTAGTACCTAAGAATTTAAGTTGCTTATCAAATCATTCAAAGCTGATCTAGCTGATTTAAAAGTAAATGTATAATTTTGGGAATTAACGGCCTCTCTTTAAAAAAGAAGATATCCTCTCTGTCATCTTTTTATTCAGAACGCTTCTTAAGTGAATCCTGCCATAAGATAACTTGATTCCGTTTGAGACTTTCTTTGACATTAATAATTCGCTGGTTAGCCGATCCGCGAAAACGTAGACGCAAGTCGCGCAGGCCATGTTCATAGCGACCATCCACCAGAACATCAATATAATCGAGGAGAGCCAATTTATCGGGACTTTCCTTCATCAACTCTTCCCAAGTATAGCCGGTCCAAGCCCAGATATCTTTATCTCCACCAAATCGTTGGCGCAACTTCTGGCAAAGTTGTAAAAGAATACCGGTATTTAACATGGGTTCCCCGCCTAATAGAGTCAAGCCCTGACAATATGGAGCCGCTAAATCTGCTAAAATCTGCGCTTCCAAAGCTTCATCATAGAGGATTCCTTGATTAAAATTTTGAATTTTCCGATTATAACAGAAGGGACAAGCAAACAGACAGCCAGCCACATATAAAGAACAACGGACACCTTCGCCATCGACAAAGTTGTAGGCTTTGTAATCAGCCACCTTGCCTTGCGACCAGTCTTTAGCTAACCATTCTTGAGGTTGTGGGTATAGCAGCCCGGTTTGGGGATCTTTATAGGCCATGGCTTGTCACTCCCAGATGCTTCTTGCGGGCGGTAATCTCACGGTGACGGCCCTTCACCATCGGTCTGAGTTGAGGATTGCCTAGATAACCACAGGTCCGTTTGACCACATCACAAGTCTCGGGATTACGATTATGACAGTGCGGACATTCAAAACCAAACTCTGTGGGATTGAAATCCCCTTTAAATCCACATTCATAACAATAATCAATCGGCGTGTTAGTACCGAGATAGCCAATGCGGTCATAGGCATAATCCCAGACCGCCTCTAAGGCCCGTGGATTCTGTTCTAAATTCGGGTACTCACAGTAATGAATGAAGCCACCACTGCTATAGTATGGATAAGCTTGTTCGAAAGAAATCTTCTCAAATGGGGTCGGTTGCTTACGCACATCATAATGGAAAGAATTCGTATAATAGCCTTTGTCGGTAATATGAGCCACTTCGCCAAAACGTTGACGGTCTAACCGACAGAAACGATCGGTCAAACTCTCTGAAGGAGTTCCATAAATTGAAAAATGATAATCATATTGTTGACTCCATTGATCAACTTTTTCTTTAAGTCGGCGCATAATTTCTAGGGTAAATGCCTTGGCTTCGGCGTTACTCTCCCAATCAGGCCCATAAAATACGGTAGCCACTTCATACAAACCGATGTATCCTAAGGATACAGTCGCCCTTCGGTGATCAAAGAGTTGTTTCACCGAATCATCTTTCTTCAGATAATGGCCAAAAGCCCCAAATTGATAAATGATTGGCGCATTTTCTGGTTGAACTTGTAGAACACGGCGAATCCGATATAATAGGGCTTCTTCTGCTAACGTCAAACGTTCTGACAAAGTTTGCCAAAATTGTTCCAAATGGCCCTGGGATTCTAAGGCAATGCGAGGAAGATTGAGCGTAACTACCCCCAAATTCATCCGACCTTCATTGACTTCAAGACCCTCTTCATCCCGCCAACCCTGTAAGAATGATCGACAACCCATGGGGGCTTTAAAAGAACCGGTCAATTCAACAATTTTGTCGTACATCAAGACATCAGGATACATCCGCTTCGTCGCACACTCCAAAGCCAAACACTTGATATCATAGTTGGGATCCTTAGGATGCAAGTTAGTGCCTTCTTTGAGCGTAAAAACTAACTTAGGAAAGATGGCTGTTCTTTTTTCTTTGCCTAGGCCTTCAATTCGAATCTTCAAGATAGCCCGTTGAATCTCTCGTTCAATCCAAGAAGTCCCTAAGCCAAACCCTAAGGTGGTAAAAGGTGTCTGTCCTTGCGAAGTATAAAGCGTGTTGATTTCATATTCCAAACTTTGCATCGCATCATAAATATCTTTCTGGGTAGCTTCTTTAGCAAAGGCTTCTTGTTGGTCAGGGTCAGTCAGCCATTTTTGCGCCCTGGTTAAATGTTTGTCATAGTTCATTTGAGCATAAGGAGCCAACAATTCGTCTACTCGATTCGCTGTAGTCCCGCCATATTGACTTGAAGCCACATTGGCGATAATTTGAGCCATCTGAGCAGTTGCCGTATTAATCGAGCGAGGAGGTTCTACTTGAGCGTTACCGATGGTGAAACCTTGCTCAAACATCGTCTTGAAATCAATCAAACTACAATTCGTCATCGGTGCATAAGGTTGATAGTCTAAATCATGAATATGCAAATCACCAGCTTGGTGGGCTTGAGCTACCGCTTCGGGTAATAGGGCTAAACCGATCGACTTTGCGAGCACACCCGCCATCAAATCTCGTTGCGTATTGAAGACCCGACTATCCTTGTTCGCATTTTCATTGACGACTGATTTGTCTTGGGCTAAGAGATGTTCAATTCCTGCTTGTAAATTGGGCAAGGCTTTTTCTAATAGTGTTTTGATATCTGGCATGCTCGCGAAATCATCCACTATATATCGTTGATTTTGAAGACTTTCCATGCAATAACCTCCTACATGTAGTGGTATTTTATAATTTCAACACTACATATTGTGATTATAGGTTATCATAGGATAATTTTATGTCAAGATGTTGAGGGACAATTGGACAACTTTCTGCTAAATTTTAGGTCAATTATGGTATACTCAGACTATGATTAAAATTCTATGAGGAGATTGACCGATGCAAGAAAAAACTTTAATCTTTAACCAAGAACCGATTCGCTACTGGCGTCAACCTGGAAAAGATCATCACCCAACTCTATTTTTTACCCATGGTTTATTATGCAACCACACCATGTTCCAGGAACAGTATGATTATTTCAAAGGTTGGTCGATCTTGACCTGGGATCTGCCCTTGCATGGGGTCAATAAAGGATATACTGATTTCTCCTATGTGGAAATGGCTGAGATGATGGATCAAATTTTGCAGCAAGAAAATATTTCCCAAGTCATCCTCATTGCCCAATCACTCGGTGGCTTCTGCGCCCAAATTTTTGCTGAGCGATTCCCGCAAAAAGTATTTGGACTTGCTGGTATCGGTATTGGTCCGCTTGGTTTGCAGTATTATAACTCGATCGATCAATGGTGGTTAAAAAATACCGGTTGGATGAGTTCTTTTTTGAATCCCCAGGACTTAAGGCAGAGTATCGCTCTTTCTGCTACTTATTCCCATCAAGCTCATAAGAAGATGCTAGCCATGTTAGAAAATTATCAAGACCACGAGATTCTGGCCACCACTGATATCGCTTTTAAGACCCTATTGAAAGAGAATCATAATATTCAACGTCAGCATCCGACTCTACTCATCTTAGGCGAACATGATGATCTGGGAAAGATTAGTCAATACACCCGCCAATGGCACCAAGAAGAAGGTATTCCATTAAAGATGGTGGTCGATGCCGGTCACAATGCAAATATGGACAACCCGATGGCCGTCAATCGTCTGCTGAAAGAATTCATTCTGGACTTAATTTATCCTTAACCCTAAAAATCTAGCTTGAACTAGCTAATGACATTGATATAAAAAAGACGGTATGGCTCAACAAACGCGAAAGATGACTCTTTCAGACTTGTTGTAGCATATCCGTCTTTTTTTTATTATTATACTTATTGGTGTTTTTCTTTAAGTACTATGTTTAAGATTAAGGCCGCGATGGTTCCAGTAGAGATACCTGAAGATAAAATCATCTTCAAGGCATTAGGCAATTGAGCCAGAATTTCAGGTTTAACTGTTACCCCGATTCCCAGCGCAAATGAGACAGAGATAATGAGCAGTTCTCGATCACCCAGTTCTATGCTGGCCAAGGTTTTAATCCCTTGGGCCGCGACCAGACCAAACATAATCACACCGACACCCCCTAAGACAGGCGAAGGCATCACCGCAATTAAGGCCGAAAGTTTAGGAAAGACACCGAGGAGGGCGAGAATAAATCCGGCCAGGGCCATAACATGACGACTGGCTACCTTGGTTAAGGTAATGAGACCCACATTTTGTGAGAAAGCTGTATTAGGACCGGCACCGAATAAACCAGAAATAAAGGAACCCACGCCGTCACACAAGACGCCGGCTGCGGCACGCTCACTGGAAACTTCAACCTTGGAAGCCTCTCCAATAGCCATCATGATTCCCATCGTTCCAATAGTGGAAACCAAATAGGCAGGCACAAAAGATAAGGTCGACGCCCAATCAAAATGCCAACCATAACGCAAAATATTAGGCAAGGCAATCCAACCTGCATTAGCCACCGATTGTAAATCGACCATCCCTAACGGAATACATAGTAGATAACCTACGACCATTCCAACAAAGACCGAGGCCGTCTTCCACATTCCCTTACCATAATAATTTAAGGCTAGTGTAAAGACCATAATAGCAAAGGCTACCCCTAAATTCTTTAGAGAGCCATAATCAGCTGAGCCCACTGAGCCGGCAGCCCAATCCACACTGACTGGAAGTAAGGTAATTCCAATTAAGGAGACAACGGTCCCGGTAATGAGCGGCGGGAAATATTTACGCAGGGGTTTGATAAATCGACTTAAAATAATTTCGACAAAAGCCCCAGTCATCGTGGCAGTTATAATCCCGGCAACACCAAACTTAGCTCCGACATTAATCGAAGGATTCACAAAAGTAAAATCCGTTCCCATCATTCCTGAAAGTCGTGAGCCAATTGGACCCAAGCCACGCGACTGAATCATGGTCGTTAAGCCTGAGGCAAAGATGGTTGCACTTACCATAAAGGCTGTTTCTTGGACTGAGAAATTTAAAGCCGTACATACGACTAAGGGCACCGCGATAATACCTGCAAAGGCCGCTAAGATATGTTGAAAAGCTAAAATAAGCGAGACGGCTAAAGGGGGACGGTCTTCATTCGCGTACAACAAAGATTGATGACTCATTGTTTTATTTTCTTCCATATTGATCCTCCATTCATCACTTCATCCTTATTATAGCTTAATTTTATTTTTAGCCTGTGATTATCCTAATGATAGATAAAATATTTTTATAAATGTTCGTTTTTTAACCGAAAAAACTAGGTTAGCCCTGGATTCATTCATAATGAATTCCCCTGAGCTTAACCTAGTCTAGTAAGTTATGATGAATGGACTTATTCAGCTAATTTGCGTTCTTGTTCCACAGCGGCTTGAGCCAGAATGTTAAGATAGTTCCATGGACGGTCAAAGACTGGTTGGAAGAAGAAGTCAACATAAGCTAAATCTTCGATGGTCATCTTGTTTTGGATGGCTAAAGATAAAGTATTGGCAGAGGCAGTACAGTCATATTTAGACATGACTTGGCCACCGACAATTCGTTGGCTACCTACTTCATAAACTAATTTCATATATAGTTTCTCATTCGTTGGCATAAATTCTGGACGGTAGAAGTCTTCGACATAAACGGTCCGAACATCTAAACCAAAGACTTTGGCAGATCCTTCATTGACACCGGTAGAACCAATATTCCAACCGAATAGATGTAAACCAGACGTTGATTGAGTTCCACGATATTTAACTTTATCGCCGTCAATATTTTTACCAGCTAAAGTTCCCATCCGCACAGCATTGGTTGCTAAAGGAATGTAGGCATGACCATTATTTGGATTGTAATTCACCGCACAGCTATCTCCAGCCGCGAAGACATCTGGAACACTAGTCTTCATATAATCGTCTACAATGATGGCTCCGTTTGGCATGGTTTCTAATTGGTCTTTCACGAGATCATTGTTTGGACGGAAGCCAACACATAAGATAACTAAGTCTGCTTCATACTCTCCGCCACTGGTCACAACTTTCTCAACTTTACCATTGCTACCTTCGAAACGTTGAACCATTTCATTTAAGCGAACATTCACACCACGGTCACGTAAATCATTTTCTAAAATATCTGTAAATTCGGGATCTAGGTATTTATTCAGAATTCGGTCTAAGCCATCCACTAGGGTCACTTCTTTACCCTCAAGGTTAAAGGCTTCAACCAATTCAATACCGATATAACCGCCACCAACAATGACAACTTTTTGAGCGTCCGTTTTCTTGGCAAAGATTTCCTTAGCTTGATTATAGTTCTTACATAATTGGACATTTTCTAAGTCTAAGCCATCTAATGGTGGAATAATTGGCCAAGATCCGGTCGTTAAGATTAATTTATCGAATTGATCTTCAAATTCTTCGCCGGTCTTTAAGTTTTTGACTTTTAAAGTCTTGCCCTTTAAGTCAGCTTCAGTCACATCATGTTCCATATTAACAGTTGCTCCCAATTCTGCCAGTTCAGCTGGGTTAGAATAGAATAATCCTTGTGGATCCTTAACAACCCCGCCAACATACAGAGCAATCCCACAAGATAAGAATGAGATATTATCATTACGTTCATAGACTGTTACTTGGGCCTCTGGATGTTCATTTAATACAGTTTTTACCGCAGAAGTCCCCGCATGGGTACAACCAATTACAACTACTTTCACACTAATTCCCCCTAAAAAATAATAAAGCTAAGTGAATAAAACCTAGCCACTTTCCTTGTTTAGTTTAGCACATTGTTCTTAAAAGTGGAAATATTTCGAAAACTAAATATCGGGGGTAGATTTAACATTATTTCAACCTTCTAAATCAACAAAAAGACACCGAATAATTACCTGAATTAGAAGCTGTTCGCTAAGGATTTCATTTCATGATTTGATTCATTGACACTCATCATTAGCTTTAAAGGTTAGATAAGAATATGTATGAATCATCATGAAGCTCTTGGGTAACTATTCGGTGCTTGATAACTTTTATTGTTCTAGGTCAGCCAGGATAGGTTATTCATTCAATTTATGTTGACTATCGATAAACTAGGGGAATGTTACAAATTTAATCGGTCTTCATCTTCAATATCCACATCACCATCAACATTGATTTCTTCACGGCGAGTGGTATCGGAAACTGTCTCATAATCCGTCTTTTGTACCCGATCAACATTCAATTCATCGGTCACAACAACATCTTTATCTACTACAACTTCTTCTTCTGATACCGGAACTACTATCGTTTCTTCAGTAAATTGGTGGTCTGCATCCGCATCAACATCGGTTGGATGATTGGTCCGCGTAATATGAACTTCTTCGCGACGGATAGGAACTTCTACTGTTTGGGTTTCTTCAACCACTTCTTTACTAATCTTTACTTCACCGGCATCATGTTCGACCGTTCTAGGTCTTAATCGTTCCTCATGTAGGCGAATTGTTTCAGTATCGACATCTTTATTACTATAAGCGATGTCATCTTGGTCTCGTTTAGAAAGTTCGTCATGACTAGCAAAATCTTTCTCACGATAATGAGGATTGCCATCGATTGCAGTCACATCAGCTCTTTGATCGAGAGGCTCTTTGAAATTCATCCCATCGACACCGGCCTCACCCATTCGATAGGCATCTGCTTCATAGTGACTATCTACCAAGACAAGTATTTCTTCTCGGTCAAAGGAATCTTGATAAGCAGTATAGTCAATTTCTTCCTCAGCTGCCTCAGGTTGATCAATACCAAATAATTTGTCAAACCAAGAACGTTTATCTTCCTGAGCCCCATGGGCAAGTTCTGTGGAATCAATGACGTTAATATTAGTATCTAAACGGTCTAAAACATCAGGGTTGGCGGCTAAATGGATAGCACTAGGATCTACACCACGGTTGATTAGTTCATTAATTGCCTTATCGGCTGCATCTGCATTCGGGTAAGTACCATATACAAATCTATTGACCATGATTTTTCTCTCCTTTTCTTTACCAATCTCTCTCGTTCCAACATGTTCTTGTCATGACAAAAAACTAACGACTAATAAATGACTCTTTCATCATTTACTATAACTTTATTATAATGAGAAGGAAGGAATCTTCAAAACATATATTCCCTAACATATTAATGTGTATCTTAGCACAAGATGAGAAGTTGATTAATTCGTTGAAAGTCACTTCTTTTTATTCGCTTTCAGTGATAAGATACAGCTATAATCCGCAAATCAAGAATCATATAAGGAGGCAGATCATGTCTTTTACCAGTTTAAATGAACTGATTCAATTGTGTTCACAACGCCAACAACCGATTTATCAAGTGATGTTGGATACCGAAGTTGAGGCTGAAGGCATTCCCGAAGAAGAAATACTAGCCACCATGGATCAACAACTTCAGGTAATGATTGAATCCGTCCGCAAAGGGACCGAAGAAGTTACCATGACCCGCACCGGCATTGCTGGTGGTGATGGTTATAAATTATCCCGTTATATTCAAGAACAAGCTTCAATTGTCAATCCTGTTTCTTTACAGGTAGTCGCTAATGCCATGGCCGTGAATGAAGTCAATGCATCCATGGGCCGGATTGTAGCCACGCCAACGGCGGGATCAGCAGGGATTCTGCCCGCTGTCTTGGTTCATGCCCTTGATTCGGGAGAATTTAGCCGAGACCAAATTATTAAAGTCATGTTTACCGCTTCAGCACTGGGCTTAGTTATTGCCAACCGCGCTTCGATTTCTGGAGCTCAAGGGGGTTGCCAAGCAGAGATTGGCTCTGCCACCGCCATGGCTGCGGGTGCTTTAGTTGAATTACACGGAGGAAATCCAAGTCAAGCTGCAAATGCAGTTGGTTTGGCCCTTAAGAACTCCTTAGGTCTGGTTTGTGATCCTGTCGCGGGTCTCGTAGAAGTTCCATGTATTACTAGAAATGGACTCCACGCTTTAACGGCCATGGCCGCAGCCGATATGGCCTTAGCCGGAGTGGTATCCATTATTCCACCTGATGAAGTCATAGATGCTATGGATGCGATTGGTAATGAACTTCCTGCTTCTTTAAGAGAAACCGGCATCGGCGGCTTAGCCGGCACACCAACCGGAAAAGAGATTAAAGAGAGAATTTTTGGTTCTGCTTCAGCTTTTGATATTGCTGAATACCATTCAGCCTATGAAATTATTGGCCCAGTCATGGTCGGTCCTTCATCTTCGCATACTGCAGGAGCGGTACGGATTGCCAATGTGGCGCGCCAACTCTTAGGTGAAGAACCTGAAGAGGTTGTTTTTACTTTAATGGACTCTTTCGCTAAGACCTATCAAGGACATGGAACAGACTTAGCCTTAATTGCCGGTATTCTAGGCTGCAATACCAAGGACCCTAATATTGGCCGGGCAAAAGAACTTGCCGAAGAAAGAGGCCTAAAATATAATTTCATCGAAAAAAATCTAGGCCATTATCATCCCAATACAGTACGCATTCATCTTTTTGGTCCTAACAAACAAGTCCAAATTATTGGTTCGTCCATTGGTGGAGGTAAGATTGAAATTCAATCGCTGAATGATCATAAGATGCATTTCTCAGGAGAAAAATTTACCTTGGTCATTAAACACCAAGACCGTATCGGCGTGATTGCCAAATTGACTCAATTTATCGTAGAACAAAATTCAAATATTTCTTTAATGGCGAATCACCGTGCTAAGATTAATGGTCCTGCCATTACCCTGTTAGAATTAGACACACCGATAGATGCCGAAGCGGTAGATGCTTTGGTAGAACGCTGTCCATTTATTGAAGATATTGCGATTGTAAAAGTAGATTAATTTGTGATTTAAGTTTAACTTTTGCAGTAACTAAAATTTTACATCCCAAAAACAAAACAATCGAATCCGTGTACTAGCAAGAGACCGTCCTTCAAAGCTCACGCTTTTCCAGACTAGATCCACTAGACCAGCTCTAAGCAACTTATTGCAAGAGCTGATAAGCTACGTGGATCTTCTTCATTCTTGCGGGTACTGCGGATTCGATCTTTGTTTTTGGCTACTATATTTTGTTGAAAGCTGTCCTTTATTAAACAATCATCTAAATCTTTGATCAAGACACAGGAAAGGCAAAAACTTTTAACACAATATCTAATGAGATTTTTTGTTAGGCCTTGAAGCGGAATAGTAAATATTGCTTTTATGCTATCCTGCATTAAACACCAATTTTAACTCTTTGTTAAAGACACTATAACGTGAAAAAACTTTTAAAACAATTTATAATAAGGTTTTCTGTTAGGTCTTGAATTGGGCTGATCAATACTGGGCTGCCTATCAATCTATTAAATCATCGGCATAGTCCTTGATTTGACTAAAATGTAAATCGTTCCGACCATAGTGATCACTGCCGACGGCTAGGTATTTCCAGGATTTAGCGCCACTATGGGTAAATAATTCTTCAGGACTCAAGCGAATAACGGTATCTCGGCTGCCCGCCGCCGGATAAACCCAAGGATAGCGTCGTAAACTCATATCTAGATATACATCGACGTCATCAGGCAAATTAAATGGGCAGACTCCGCCGACAACGTGTCCCACTCGATCGAAAACTTTCTCATCTTCTAACATCTCAGCCGGTATACCGAAATGAAGTTGGAATTTGTCCGAGTCAATCTTATCATCACTGGAACAAACTACCATAACTAAGCGATCGCCATGATAAAAGATTATGGACTTAGCAATACTGCCCAGATCTGTTCCAACCCATTCTGCAGCTTCTTCGACAGATTCAGTATTTCGAGCGAAACGCTGGATTCGATCATCTAAATTAACTTGGCTAAAATATTTTGCGACAGGTTCGAATGCCATGTCATCTCCCTTTCTATCTTCAATATATTTATTATAGCAGTCGAACTAGCTAATTAGCCACCAAAATCATAGAAAGGGCTTTCATTAAGACTTTAAGAGATTCTCATCATTATTTAATCTTAATATGCTATAATTATTGAATTAAGATGAAAACAAATTGCGATTAGATAGAAAAGGAGTGTCTCATGGAACACCTTATTTTTCACTCAGATTTAGGCGATATCCATTATTGGCTGAGTAAAATCGATGCCAATCGTCCCACTCTAGTTTTTACCCATGGGGTCTTAATTAATCATGAAACTTTTGACCCACAAATTAAATATTTTGCCAAGGACTATAATATTATTACCTGGGATTTACCCCTCCATGGACTTTCTAAAGAATGTACGGGCTTTACCTTAAGAGCTAGCGCTGAGATTATGCAGGGCATTCTTGATAAAGAAGGCATTGATCAAGTGATATTAGTAGGACAATCTCTGGGGGGCTTCTTCTCTCAAGAATTTGCTGACCGCTATCCAGACCGGGTCAAAGCCTTTATCGGCATTGATACAGCGCCTTACGGAAGGCGTTATTATCCGGATAAGCGTCTGATGCAGTTCTTTGAACCCAGCATGTCAAGTCTGACCAGTCTGACCAACCCTTGGCAAATTCCCGAAACCTGGTACACCGCCTTTACCGGCTTATTTGCTGCCTTCACTCCGATGACTTATCAGCGCATGATGAAATGGTTGCAACCCTATTCTGCAGCCGATTTACGTCGGATCTGTCTAGCAGCCTATCAAGCGATTATCAATGAAAATCGGGATATTAAACGCCAACATCCGACACTGCTACTATTAGGTCAATTTGACTGCTTCGGAATTATGATGTACTATTCGCTAATTTGGAATGTTTTGGAACATATTCCACTCCGTATCATTCCTTTTGCGGGCCACATTGCCAATAATGACAACCCTTGGGCCGTTAATCACGAGATTCAAAGCTTTATCGAAAAAGTCGCTTAAAAGCTCCGCTAGTTGCAAAAATAATCATAAAGATAAAAATCCACCCCGTCGCCTAAGTTTCTAGTCTGACTGGGTGGATTATTTATTGAACACTCATTAAATCTATTTATAATTATTTATCATTAGAGACATGTTCTTCCACCGCCATTTGGCCAGCGATGCGACCAAAGGTAAAGATATCGGTTAAGGAATTTCCGCCTAAACGATTTCCTGCATGAATCCCACCAGCAACCTCACCGGCAGCATACAAGCCTGGAATGACTTGACCATCTGCTTGCAAAACATGGGTTTGTGGATCAATGCGTAAGCCTCCCATGGTGTGATGGACAGCAGGTTTTCTTGGCGTGGCATAATATGGAGCGTGCTCGACTTTCAAATCAAAGACATCCTTGCCGAAATCGGGGTCAGATCCTGCATCGACATAAGAATTATAGGTCTTAACCGTCTGTGTCAAGACTTGAGGATCCATACCAATTTGTTGAGCTAATTCTTCCAGACTATCGGCACGATATAAAGTCCCCTCTTCAACTTGCCGGTCTAATTTCTCTTGATTCGTATTGTAAGCTGTTTTGGCAATCTCTTGGTCACCAATCAGATAGAATAGGCCTCCGTTTTCCATAGCGGCTAGGGTGAGAGTATCCCGACCCGCATATTCATTCACAAAACGACGTCCAGATTGATTGACCATTAGGAAATTGGCTGGTGGAACTTGTAAGCCAGAGAAGAGACTACCATCATTAGGATCGGAGACGGGCATCATTTGAGAAAAGCCCATTCCGACTAAATCTGCTCCCACACTTTGCCCTAGACGAATGCCGTCACCGGTAATCGCTGGTGAATTGGATGTCTTTATATCATCATCAATTTCAGGCCAATATGTATTATATTCTTTCAGCATCTTCGTATTGGCTCCAAAACCACCCGAAGCAATAATAACTGCTTTTGCTCGAATGATTAACTGACTTTGATCAGTAGCAGTTGCCTTGACGCCGATGACTTGATTGTTTTCTACTAATAATTCTTGGACAGCAGTATCCGTGATAATCTTGCCACCATGACTTTGAACAAAGTCTTTCAAGGCTGCTACAAATGCATAGCCCTGATTCTTCAGCGGTTTGTGGCCTCGACGCCAGAGCGCCCCCACTGGCATTTCTACATGTTCCATATCGAACTCTACGCCAATCTCACTCAACCACTTGACCGAGTCAAGCGCTCGATCAGTCAAGACTTTCACCAAATCATAATTGCCATAGATTCGATTCCCTTGCAAATCTTGACGCTTACCACCCAGGTAGGTTTGAATTCGGTGCCATAAGGCGGAGTCGAATAAATAGTCTTGGCCAGCTTTTTTATGCGCTAAATAGGTTTGAATTTCTTCTTTTAAAGCTGTAAAGTCCGCTTGATATTCTTTATCAATCTCATTGAGATCTATCTCTAATACTTCAGCTAGACGGTGGGCCTCTCCTGGTAAATCAGCAAAATTCTTCTGCCACTCTGGATCGGCCGCATTCATCGGACCTCCGGTACGAATGGTGTTGCCGCCAACAGCGGGGAATTTCTCGACAACAATGACTTGTTTACCAGCTTGTAAGACACTAGCAGCTGCACTGAGTCCGGCGCCACCAGCACCAATAACAACCACGTCGGTCTCCATTTCTTGTGGCGGATTGCTAGCTTTGCGATAAGATTTTGGTCTTTTACGCATTATCTCAGGATCGGCCCCGGCTAACTCGATGGCCTTGGCCACCCCGTCAACTACACCTTGACTGGTAACCGTTGCCCCTGAAACCACGTCAACATTTAAGGTTTGTCCTTCAATGATCGCTTGCGGAATTCGGCTAAAGGCCACATCAGCGATACCTTCTGATTCGCCTTGGGTATCAATATCAATTTTCTCGATACGATCTGCAGATAGACTGACGGTCATTGGCAAGTCCCCATTATGTCCGACAGCGGTCACTTGATAATTGCCCGGCTCGAAACTAATCTCCTCAGGTAGGGCCAATAAATTGGCCACTTCGACAAAACGCAAGAATTTCTTAAAGCAGGTTTCCAAGAACTTAATCGTGCCGGCATCAGCCAATTGACCTTGATCGGTAAAGGCTTGATGGGCCCGACCTAATAAGAATTCATTGCCCGGCATCACACTGGCATTAACCCCAGGTGCATCCAAAATTTGCCGTAAGTGTAATTGGGCTCTGGAAGATCCTTGAACATCATAAGAAGCGCCCACAATCATAACAGGTTTACCATCTAAGGGATGAATTTGATAGGACAACCATTCAATTAAACTCTTTAAGGCCGACGGAATCGAATGGTTATGTTCAGGCGTGGCAATAATGACACCATCCGCTTGATTAATATTAGCTTGAATGGATTGGATGATAGGGGAATCGGTTTGGTCTTGACTGGCATTAAACAAAGGGACATCTTTAATTTCAAGAATGTCAATGTCAGCTTCTTCTTCGAAATGCCCTTGCATAAATTTTAATAATTTCCGGTTATAAGAATGTTCGGCATTGGTGCCTACGATGGCTAATAATTTCATGCTAATCCTCCTTAGTCCAACTCATAGGGGAATTCAGTATCCACTGAATGCTTAGATCGAATCTGACTGAGTAATTGATTGGTTAGACGCACGAATAAGAGAAATTCATTGAAATTATCCTCCAATTCTTGCCGTTTTTCTTGATCAATCAACTGCCCTTGCTCATCGAAAGCTTGTTTTGAATGTCCTAATAAGAATTCGGCACTGGGCATAATCCTGGCCTTGACTTCCGGAGCATCTAATATTTGACGTAAATGAGCTTGTGCCCGTGACGATCCCAAGGCACCTAATGAAGCGCCGGTAATCATCACCGGTTTATCGATTAAGGAGCGGGTAGTATAAGAGAGCCACTCAATCACTGATTTTAAGGCAGCGGGTATGGAATGGTCATATTCTGGAGTAGAAATAATCACACCGTCTGCTTCCTGAATTTTTTGAGATAATTCTATAATTTCTGGGGGAGCTTGACGGTCTGCTGGCTCATTAAAGGCTGGAATGTCTTTGATCTCGGCCAAATTGATTTCTGCTTGCTCGGCGAAATGCTGGGCCATATATTGTAATAAGGTCCGATTCGTCGAAACATCGGCGTTATTACCCACAATTGCTAATAGTTTCATCCATCTCTTCCTTTCTATCCTCTAAAACTTTGATAAATTCTCTTTCCCTTGACCCCCTTCTCATCCTATTATAATCCAAGGACAGAATTTGTGTAGATATTAGACTTATTTATGAAGAATTAACTGAGATTGACATTATTGAGTCATTAAAGCTAGATCTGTGCTATAATGGGCTCACTTCAGATAAATCTATAAATGAAGCGAGGAATTATGATGAATATATATGAACAATTAACCCAAGGTCAGGCCAAATTAGCGGTCATTGGACTTGGCTATGTGGGTATGCCAATTGCAGTGGCTTTCGCCAAACACGTTCCCACCATTGGCTTCGATAATAATGAACATAAGATTCAACTTTACCAACAAGGAATTGACCCTACCCAAGAAGTGGGCGACCAAGCCATCCAAAACAGTTCCTTAATGTTTACCGCGGATCCTAGCCGCCTTAAAGAAGCCAGCTTCCATATTGTCGCAGTGCCTACCCCGATTAACCAAGACAAAACGCCGGATTTAACTCCAATCACCGGGGCTACCCGAACTTTAGGAGAGAACTTAAGTAAAGGATCGATTGTCGTCTACGAATCAACCGTCTACCCCGGCGTTACTGAAGATATTTGTATCCCCCTCTTAGAGGAATGTTCTGGTTTAAAACATGGCGTTGACTTTGTGGTAGGTTATTCGCCAGAACGGATTAATCCAGGGGATAAGGTTCATACCTTGGAAACCATTACTAAGATTGTCTCCTCCTCTCTCCCTGAATACCTAGAAGATATTGCCAAAGTCTATGAAATTGTTGTTAAAGCTGGAGTTCACCGCGCGCCTTCAATCAAGGTGGCCGAAGCCGCCAAAGTGGTTGAGAATTCCCAACGCGATATCAATATCGCCTTTATGAATGAATTAGCCTTAGCTTTTGATAAAATGGGCATCGATTCAAAAGATGTCCTTGAAGCGATGAATACCAAATGGAATGCCTTGGGCTTTACACCCGGTCTAGTCGGTGGACACTGTATCGGTGTTGACCCTTATTACTTTGTTTATGAAGCTGAAAATCTAGGCTATCACAGTCAGATTATTGCGAATGGTCGGCAAATAAATGACAGTATGGGCGAATTTATTGCCAATAAAATCGTCGAGAAGTTAATTCAATCAGGTAAAAAACCTTTAGAAGCTAAAGTAGTCATCTTAGGCATGACCTTTAAAGAACATACCCCTGATACCCGAAATTCTAAAGTGATTGATATTATCCATCGTCTCGAAGAATTCCATATTCAACCTGTCGTCGTCGATCCTTGGGCTAATCCAGAAGAAACTCAAAGAGAGTATCACTTACAACTGAGTCCCCTTGAAGCCATTAAAGATGCCGATGCTCTTGTCTTTACTGTTGGCCACAAAGAATTTACTGAGCTAGATTTCGAACAAATTACCTCTTTGTTTAATCCAGAATTAGAACCAAAAGAACGCATCATTATTGATGTTAAAAGTGTGCTTGATAAAGAAAAATTTGTCCAAGCTGGTTATAATTTCTGGCGTTTGTAAGATAAAAAGACATCACAAAAGGACCTGCTAGATTACCCTTTGGGGAAATATGGCAGGTCCTTTTTCAGCTAAATTTAGTAGTAGGGCTTGATAATTCGATCGCATTCACTCGTTTGTTTAACTTCAAATCATCTTACTGGATCTGATCGAGTATTGTTTGGGCTAAGATGGTATAGCCATCAGCATTTAAGTGAATCCCATCATAGGTATATTTCTCATCCAATTCGCCCGCTTGATTCAAGAGTTTAGGATGGACATTAATAAATGTACCTCCCAATGATTCAACAATGGGCTGAATCTCTCCATTGAAACTCACAACTTTTTGGTTATCTACCGGATGAGCAAATTTACTTTGATTGACTGGTAGCAGACTTAGGGCATAGAATTGACTATCAGGGGATTGCTGGCGGATTCGTTGGACAGTCTGCCGATATTGATTAACCAGTTCACTTTCGGAGAATTGATTGAGATAGAGATCATTAACCCCCACTAGCATAAAGATCGCTTGGGGGTGTCTTTCAAGAATCTCGTTCATCCGCCGATAAACTCCTGCGATAGTATCGCCATTGATACCAAAGTTCATAATCTTAGGATTGCTTAATAATTCGGCCCATTCGCTACGTTGAATCAAACTATCGCCAATAAAGATAATATTATCTTGGCTAATCGAATCATAAACAAAGGAGCTTTCCCGATTGAGATAATTCTCACGGGCTTGAAATTCACTGACTAATTCCTCAGCTTGATCGGTTGAAGCTACCGATTGATTGAATAATCCTTGCCCTTTGACAAAGTAGATTAATCCAAATGCGATAACAAAACTTATCAGCGGAAATAGAATCCATTTAATGAGATGATGTTGTTTCATCCTTATTCTCCTCCCTTAAGCAATGGTTTCAAGGCTTGGACAATTTTCTGATAGGCTTGACCATTCAACTGCCAACCATCGGCTGAATATTCCTCAGCTAAGAAACCTTCCGAATCGGTTAACTCAGCTCCAATCGCTACCAGTTCAAAAGCATATTCTTTTTGCAGATCGCTTAATTGCTTATTGAATTGTTCAATGACCGGATTCAGCTTGTCACTATTAGCATATGACTGACTTAAAGGAATTAAATCCATGACAATTAATTTAGTTTGCGGACTGTCTTCTTTGATCAGCGCCAGGATTTCTTCAAAATCGCGTTGGAAATAATCAGAATTCTGGAGGATATCTTGCCGACCGATACTTAGAATAATTTGCTGAGGTTGCTGATCTAATAATTGGGGCAAACGATCTTTAACGCCAGCAACCGTATCTAAATCAATCCCGCGATTCAAAATATCTGACTGGCCAAGGAGATCTCGCCATTCAGCTTCTTCAATAATCTCATCTCCAAGAAAAATGGTTTGACCCGTCGACGGCTTTAATTGATCGAAGAGGGTCCGCCGATTCATATGATGTTGACTCATGGGAAACTGACCAATAAAATCAGTATTGGCCGACCCAATATCGGCAATGCCCAAAGAAAGAGCTAATTTTTCTGGAGCTGGTTGATGCTGATAATAATAACCAGTAAATCCGCCAGCCAAAGCTGCTATGATACTGATAAGAATCATCCATTGGTAATTTCTCTGTGCCATAATATCCTCCAATACTTCTGTTTATTTCGTTATCGAAATTTGCTAAACTACATTTACCAAACCATTAATTAGAAAAGAGTGGAGAGAATGAAGTTGCTTTGGTCTTTAATTGAAGCAAGAAGTCGTACCAGGAATCCGTATCTCATTTTATTCTATAGTAAAATTATTAGTTTTTTTCTGTTTTTCTCCGGGAGTTCAATTGCTTCAGCCGCCAAGTTTGCCAATCGACCCACTTTCCCCCATGGCATTACTGGCGTTCATATTTCTTCGGGGGCAAGCATCGGTAAGAATGCCGTTATCTTCCAGCAAGTAACCATTGGTTCCAATACCCTGGCGGACTCCAAGCATTACGGGGCACCTAGCATCGGCGACAACTGTTATATCGGAGCTGGAGCCAAAATAATCGGGAATGTGACCGTCGGTAACAATGTAAGAATTGGGGCCAATGCTGTTGTCGTTGATGATATTCCTGATCATACTATTGTTGTCAGTCAACCTGTTCGCTTAATTCATAAAGAATCTTTAGATAATCATTTTTATCCATTTGATTCTAATAAAGTTCAACATTAATCATCCATATAAGTTAAGCCTTGGCTTAGCTTTTTTATTTTTTCAGATATTTAAAATAGAAACTTTTGGCCCATTCGTTATTTCTGAATAGGTGTTTGAAATAATAGACCAGTTGATGACCATAGGCTGAGAGCGGAATGGGTAGACCATTGTCCTTTAAACTCTGATAGATTTCATTATAGGGACGAGCACTCCCCTTTTGTTGCCTCATAAACAAGAGAAAGCCCAATTCACGGTTAAGATGCTTCTTGAAACGAGCAACATCAAACACCTGCTGATAATCATCCAAATGCTTTAAGGCATAGAGTCCTAATTGAGTGCGCCGACATTTCTCACACTGGCCACAATTTACATCAGAGACCTGACAAACGTTTAAGTATTTCTGAGCAATGCTTGAATCAGCAATCTGCTTTAATTTATCTTGCCGTGCTGAATAACCATCAAAAGAATATACTTGAGTACTTTCCGTCGATAAGAGTGGTAAACTCCACAAATCAAAGCTTGCCGTATCCCCCGTATTAAAATCGAGCACGGCTGGATACCCTGAAGAAAAGTAATATACTGAAAATAAATTCTGTAAGGTCAATACCGCCCCAATGGTGCGAAAAGTATGACTGGCTATAAAAGGCATTTGCAGAATTTCACTAATATTCGAATGTAATAATATGAGTGGATAACCCTCTTCTTCAGCAAATTTGATCGACAGTTGACTTCGATCCTTAAACATTTGGTAGGCTTCTTCCCCTCCATAATCGCCATGGGACCCCACATTGAATAAGGTCAGATGGGTTAAACGAAAGCGATCTTCAGCATGTTGACGATTCGCTAGGAAAGTATATAAGGAATCAACCCCAGCTGAAAACCCTGTCCCCGCGCCATTTTGTGAATTTAGCTGGTCCGAGCTACTAGGTCCATTAAGTGAGAAAGCTTTGCCAAAGCCCTTCTTCACTAAAGTCGGAATCAAAAAATGCTTCATTTGAAAATACAATTGCTGCGACATCGGTGTTTCAAAATGAATATCCTCTCCCCTAGCCAAGGCTAAGGGCAGTAAGGAAACCACGAAACCATCGGAACGCTGATCGGTTAAAGCATCGAAATAGGCTGAATCAACCTGAAAAAAAAATTCATGTTCACTATCTAAGCCAATCTTGACAGGTGCCCAGACGCGAGCGTGATCCGCCTGCTGTTGTTTTTGGATGGGGCCAATATGTATCATGTTAATCTCCTTCTTATATATCTACCCACTCATATAAATACAAATAATAACCCACCAATTTAAAAATTTCTTGGACAGAAAGTTTCAAATTCTCACCATCTTGGTAATACTTAACTTCTTGACCCTCATGGTCAGCATAAGCTGAAACAATGGTGAAGGTCATGTCGGTTCCTTGAGCGGCTCGGTCAAAGGCTAGCTTAGTTCGACGGGTATGGAAATCTGAAGTTACAACGATGGCCGATTTCCAGCCTTGTTCTTTCATCAATTTAATCGTCTGAGTCGCATTGGTCCAGGTACTAGTAGCATTGGGCTCCGCCACAATACTATCCTGGCTGGCACCAATATCATGATAGGTTTGTTTCAAGGTGCCCGAAGCTCGATTCAGAGGAGAGACAATAATTTTATGACTACGAGCATAGTCTTGATTTAGCAACTTGACCGCCTTCATGCCCCGCAAAATTTGTCCTTCAGGAACAATAATAACATCGGCCTTTTGCGGATTTGTCCCCACATCTAAGTTGAAATACATGACAACCATAAAGGCTACCAAACAAATCAGGGCGATTTTAATCAAGCCTTTCAAAGCTTGCCACAGCATTCGTACGATATTAATCACCTATCCCTAAAATATTTTTTACTAAGGACTTCTCATAGGCATTCATGGCTAGGAACCACATGGATATCCCATAAATGAACACATACATTATGCCACAAAGGACGAAGAGAAGCATATCATTTAAATCGACAAATACATTGAATATTGTTCCCATAACTATTGGTAGAATCATTCCCTTAAATAAAGAAAGAATCTCGCGCCAAAAGTAAATCATATCTAAATTCATCGACCGGTGATAGTTAATATTTAAGATAATTGAATTGATTAATAAGGTGACTGAGGTCGAAATCGCCGCCCCAATCGCTGGTAAGAAATTTAATAAAATAATGGTAAAACCAACATTCATCAGAGCTGTAATGAAAGAGACTTTGGTATAAAACTGATGTTGATTCTTAGCTCGACGAATTTCAATGCCCCCATTTTGAATAATCGGAACTAATAATGGCAGGATTAGAACCAGTGAAATATAGAAAGAGTCTTGATATTCAGGGCCGGCCCATTTATAAATAAAGGCTTGGCCAAAGAAAATAAATCCTGAAGCAATCAGCGCCATAATTAAGAACTGGATGCGTGCCATTTTGATAAAGAATTCGGTTAAGGCTCGGTCGGAAATATTCTCACTGACGAGGGTATGAATTCTGGGTGTCAGTAAACTAGAGAAGGATGAAGAGAATTGACGGAAATAACCGTCCATCAACTCAGCAATCGAATAGACCGCGGTTGCTACAGTTCCATAAAAGCGACCAACCAGGTAGACATCGACGTTCCAATTAATTTGATCAATAATCATCGCTAAGAAAATAAAGGAAGAATAGTGACCAATTTCTTTGAGGAGCGACCAATCAATGGCTTGCCAAGACATGCGAAAGTTGAGCCGGCGATAGCAATAATAAATATTATAAGAATAAATACATAAACTAGTAATCGTCGTACCAATTACGATTCCTCGAGAACCTAACCCTAGCAATAATAAAGGAAGTTGCAATAAGGGACTGGCCAAGGTTTGCAACAAATCTAAGCCTCTTTGAACAGAGAATTTCTCATTCGCAATAATATAACTATTAAAAAGCAAATTAATAAAAGAAAAACCTAACATAATGACCAAGATAAATAATAACTCTTGCGCTAAACGCAACTCATCAGCTTGAAGTCCTTGGCCAAAGACCAAACTCGGCTGAAAGCCAAGCCAAAAGCCTAAAATAATGGTAAACACGGCTAAAATGGAAAGGATAGCAAAAAACAAGCCATTCATATTAGCCAATTCCTTAGCTGTCTTCTGAGCCCGAAACTGGGCAAAAAAACGAATATAAGCCGAGCCAAATCCGATATTTAGAATACTTAAATTCGATATCACAGATATTACCAACTGATATAACCCATATTCTTGTTGGCCCAGAATCCGCAACATGATTGGCGTATAGATTAAAGAAATAATGATTTTCAAGCTCATTGACAGATAAGATAATATCACGCCGAGCTTTAATTGCCTGTTTTCCATGCTACCTCCCAACAAACACCATGGCTAATCAAATCCTTATTTTTGATTAAGCCAGGAGACAAAATCAAATTGATCATATAAACGTTCACCGCGTAGATTTCTATAAAGGTTTAATTCCCCGACCATGCCCTGGTCTTCAAAACCAGGAATATAGAAGGCGGATTGAAGTTCAGGATAATCCTGATGAGTAAAAACAACCTTGTGGGGATAGTCTAAGGCATCAAACTCCCTGATTAAATCAATAGTCATACCATCTCGATCAGTCGCTACGACAAATAAATTATCTAGGTTAAGCCGTTCTTTGCGCTCTTGCCATTTAGCAATCGCCTCTGCCAAAGAATCATAATGGACAAAATGGAGGGACAAGTCACCTAGAAGTCCCAAAGGATACGAATAACTGTCAGATTGAGGATGGGCTTCTATTTCTAAATTTAAATAGCTATCTAAATCTTTTAGAAATTTAATATAATCAGGCCCATCTAGATATAAATTGATGGTTGGACTTAAAAAAGGATGTGCTAAATCATGGTAGAAGAAACCAGCCATACAATTACTGGCTAGAATTGAAAAATTTTGATTTTCAATCCGTTCCCGATATTCTTTTAAGATACGTTTTCGATTGGTCTTAGCAATCGCCCGATAAGGCAAGCTATTTCTAATTGATTTCATCGTGTTCTTCTCCTTCAATCAATCGGTCTAAAGATAAAAATTGTTGATGACTTGATTGGATTTGCTGATCCACCGAACAACCCGCTGATTTAAAATGGCTTAACCAAGCGTCCCAGGCTATTTGCTGAATTTCAGTCAACGAATACGCCTCAAGCGGTAGATGATGGTCATCAATAATATTTTGCGTCTTTTTACTATAGTTCAACGCCAGAATCGCTTGATCATTTAAAAGGGCTAGAATTAAAGAATGAAAACGAGTGGCGACGATTAACTCCATGGCTTGGAATTGACCCAAAAATTCTTTGTGATTATCTCGATAATAGACCGGCGTCACTTTAGAGTGCTGGCTCATCCGACTCAACAAATCATTAATCGCCTTCTCATCGCCTTCACTTTGACAAAAGGAAAAAAGATATACCTGGTAATCCTCCGCCAGGGCTTGGTTAATCAAATGATGGACTTGGTCCAAATAGGCTTGTTGATAAGCTTGCCATTGGGGTCTTGATGATAAATCAATCATCGAGATTCCTAGACTTCGATCAATCTTTGGTAGCTTAGGCAAATTCAGGCCAAAGACAATATCATCTGCCTGTCGCACCTGAGCCAAATCAGCAAACAACTCATAGGAGTAGCTATCACGGAAACAGATATCTTTGGCATACCTAAAGGCTTGGCGATAAGATTCGATAAATTCTTGATCCTGATAAGGCCCGAAATTTGCTCCTAGAATATAGAGTGGAATCCCCTGTTTATCTAAAAAGCGCCACATCTTTAGCCGATCTTGATACATAGAACGCCAATTGTCGGATTGCATAAAGATTGATCCGCCGATACACAGATAGGCTGAAATTTTTTGACGACGGAGGTAGGATTGAATCCAAGCTATTTTCAATTTGCTCTTGGCTAAGAAATAATTAAAATATTTATTCAAACGGATGACTTTCAAATTAGGATATTCATTGACAATTGACTGATAGTCTTTCTGACAGAAAACATGGAAATTTACTTGGGGGTATTTTTCTAAGACAGTAATTAAGAAAAGATCGTCGCCTAGATTTTTCTCCAAATAAATATCTAAAAAAATATCCATAATAAGCTCCTTTATTATGATTTAATCCCTGTTCTGAGTTGTTGTTTAAAGCGAAATAATCGAGCCAAGGTGTTAAAGTAACGATGAGTAAAAAGAAACTTCACTATATTCTCATAATTACTGCGTGAATTCAGCTGATGCATATCTAATTTTTGATCGAACCGCTTAAACATATCTACATAGGCTTGGCTAGGCCTGCCTGGCCCTTCCTTAGCCAGATCCAGATTATCTGCAGCGGTTAACAAATGTCGTAATAATTGATGACCATGGTCCTGGTAGGTAGGCAAATAAGCTGATCCAGCGAATTGACGGATATATTCTTCTACCTTAGGTAGAAAGACTAATATATCCTGGCTAATGCTTGGATCAGGTCTTTTGGTGGCTTGTTGCTCATGCATCCGATAATGATATAAGGGTTCTGAGGTAAAGAGAATATGGTCGATATATTGGAAGTAATTTAAATTAAAGATCAAATCTTCACCCATACGCATCTTCTCGGGAAATCTAAGCTGATGTTCTTTAATAATCTGATGATGGTACAGCTTGTTACAAGGCGAATTGGTAATGCCTTGTTGGTAATAAGTCCAGAATTTTCTGGCCAATTGGTCTAAGGGGATGAGTTTATTTTCTACCAATGTCTGGCCCATCTGGGTGGATTGGCTCGCATCTTCTACCACATAAGAGAAGTTAATCAGGTCTTTTTCAGTCAGACTTTGCGCTAAATCCAGCAAATATTGCAAACAATGGGCTTCAATATAATCATCACTATCGACAAATAAAATATAATCCCCTTTAGCATATTCTAGTCCCTTATTTCGAGCACTGGACACACCCGAATTCACTTGTTGATAAAGCTTAATTCGATGATCTTGGCTAGCCCAAGATTGGGCATGGTCAAAGGATTCATCAGTAGACCCGTCATCAATCAAGATTAACTCAAAATGATTATAGCTTTGTTGGCAAATCGAGGCAATACATTGCTCTAAATAAGGCATGGCATTATAGATCGGCACAATGATCGAGACTAAAGATGACATCCTAAGACCTCCTCCATGAGGGTTGTACTTCTTTCTTCTTTAAGATTGACATATAAGTCACCACCACTAGCACAAACAGACTGCCATAAAAAGTATTACGATAAAGGATTGAAGATGAACCGCGAATCCATGAAATCAAGGAATATTGGAGTAAAGCGGTATAGGTGATAAAGCGATATTGGTTATGTTGAATATCCCAACGAATCTTCTGCGTCATTGCTTGAATTCCCATCCCTAACAATAAGCTAAAAATAGGTTGGTATTTGCCAAAACTATAATACAACTCGGCGACCAGTGAACCACCGATATGAGGCATCTTCAACAAGAGGACAAAGTTGGTTTCATTGACCATTTCGTCGATTTTCCCCGTTAGATTGGGTAATAAACTGGCGAAGTTTAAGATAAATTGACTGCCCCAAGACCGTTCAATCATGGCTGGAACCTTGTCTATGGTTAAAGTCAAGGTATAAATTGTCCCCCCAAATTCATCTAAAACTTTGAGGATAGGGTTTTGCGCGAAGATATTCTTGGCAATTTCTAGAATATAGCCACTACTGGTGAAATCATATGAGCGAATATCAGCAATCACACTTAAGAAGCCCGCTAATAAATACCCACCTATTAAGAGCAGAATCAGATTTTTTTTACTGATTTTTATTTGATAAATTTGAAGATAATAGGTAAAAACTAAGAGTAACTTAATAACCTGCCACATTCTCCCTCCAGAAAACATGGCAATTAAGTAGAAGAGCGTGTAGGCCAATAACATCCAACGGCCCACTTTTTGATTATGTTTCTGACCACAGAGCATCATTATCATGCCTACCAAACTAATATTAGCCAGAATTCCAAAGAATCCTCCTAATTCAAAATTAAAAGTAGCCAAATAACCTTCGTTTAGAGCTACGAACAACCGTGAAATCTGTAAATAAATCTCAAAAGGAAACGTTAATATGAATATAAATAAACCGGTCTTGAATAAATTATGGGCTTTGATCAATTCTGCGAGTTCAGAATGATTCTGAATCAAACTTGAATTTTGCAAATCTTTTCGCCGGTATGATTGCATTATGAGCACTCCGATTGCTAAGAAGAAGAGGACCATAAAAGAATATTTAATTGCTTCGAAATAGGTAGTGGCTAGGACATATTTGGAGACATCAAAATCTAGGCTATAATCTGGAAATAAGGCAATCAGCACGGGTTGAGAGAGATGGAATAGATACATTAACCAAGTAAAAATACCGGAAAAAGACAAGAGTGGGATACCTAACCAATAATAGGTTAAAGCTGTATTGATCGCTTGACCCATAATTATCCAGCCAGCTATTTGAATCGCTGGGCGATTCATATCTTGGCTAAATTGAGCTAAGGCCAGATACAACACCATACTGGTCAGTGCGTAAATCATCGTGATAAATAGTTTCTTCTTACTAACCATGTTTGTCCTCCCCTCTTTCTTTCAGTCGGTTGCCGATCACTTTTGCTGGATTGCCAGCTACAATATCATAGTCAGCCACATCTTTGGTTACGACTGCACTGGCACCGATGATGGCACCAGAACCAATCTTGACTCCCGGTAAGATGGTTACCCGACTTCCAATCCAAACATCATCACCAATCATTACCGCCTGTTCTGCTTGATGGCCTTGTTCGCACATGGGCCGAGACAAATCCGCAAAATTATGGTTACTAGTATAGATGAAGACTTCCGGCCCCATCATGACATTGCTACCAATAATAACCCGACCATATAAGGCACAATTAATACCAATTCCCGAATTATCGCCCAATTCTACCGTCGGATCAAAGGTCGCCCCATGCTCAATATTGACATTCTTACCACAATAACTTAACATGCGACGCCCGAGAAAGGCGCGGATTTGTTTCGCCCCGAATGAAATTCGTGCATCAGACACTGGCAGATGCTTGGCAAACAATTTATATAAAGTTTTATAAAAAATATACATGATTATTCCCCTAAGCCATAAGATTCAACCGTCTTTACAATCAGTTGAGCTAGTTTTTTCGTGCCAATGTCATTGGGATGGGTGCCGTCATTCTCGTTGAAATAGTATTGCCGGTTCAAGCTATTAATACCCAAACTAAAATAAGCATCGACATAGGGCAGGTGATATTCTTTGGCTAAATCAATCATGGCTTGAGAATAGTCACGCGGTTTTAGTCCTAGACTATTGACTGAAGTTTCAGAATCGCGATTATCATAGTCCGGCCAATATCGATAAATTGGCGAGATTAAAACAATATCTAGATGAGGGTATTTCTTCTGAAGGGTTTCGATTGCCGAGCGCCCAGCCCCTTTATAGGTCTTACGATCATAGGTATCGTCATCATTATCAATCGGCTTACCCCAATCATTAGCCCCATACATTAAGAAGACCAAATCAACCTCATTGAAATCAATGGCTTCTAACTTGTTGAGTTTCTCTTCAAAATAGGCCGGAATTTCTTCACCAGCCAAGGCCTCTTTTTGCTTTGAGAAGTCTTGTTTGACAATAGCTTGGCTGAGAACGGCAAATGAGAACTGATCAAATTGAGGAGCCGGATGGCTACTAAGTGAGCTGCCACCAAAGCCTAGATTAATCACTTTGAAGCCCAATTTTTCCCCGACTATATCCGGATAGGATTGGCCTTCCGCCTCAAAATTCTGAGTAATACTATCGCCAAAAAAGACTGCGGTCTTAGTCTCCTCGCTTTCAGCAAATACAAGTAAAGGCTGCTTAAGACCTAAGCCTAAACAAAGAAACATCAATAACAAAAGCCAAAATGGATTTGCTTTAAATTTCTTCATACAATCCCTCCCAATCGTGAATCACATAGTCAATATCAAAGGATGACTGAATTTTCTTTAAATTAGTCTGTGTTCGATCTGTTGGCTGATTAATCTCGGCTTCAATCTGGCTTATCCAGGTTTCGATCTGGCTTAGGGGTAAAGCCTGACTAAATGGTGTCAATAGGGCCTCAGAACTCACTCGGTCAGAAAGAAGAGCGGTAAGTCCCGTGGCTTGGGCTTCGACTAGACTGACCGGAAATCCTTCAAAGAAAGATGGGAAGATAAACAAGTCCATCGCTTGAAGCCATTCTCCGATATTGTGCTGTCTCCCTAATAGATAGACCGCTTCTTCTAATTCAAGTGTTTTTACCAGTTGGACAATCTTATCCCGATCAGGGCCATCGCCAATCAACATTAAAACGACTTGTCGCCCTTGGTCTCGTAAGACCTTTAATATCTTAAGCATAAAAGGGTGGTTCTTGACTGGAGCCAAGCGTCCGGTATGACCGAGAACAAAAGTCTGTGAATTAATCTGTAATTGATCGCGCATCTTCTGGCGTACCGATTTATCAAATTTAAAGATGGATAAGTCAATGGCATTATAAATAATCTGTCCATGTTGTTCAAAGAATTTGGTCCCATAGAGATATTCTCCAGCTGCCTGGCCACAAGCAATATAATGAGTCGCATAACGCCGAATCCAAGCTTGCATCAGTCTTTTATAAACTTTATACACCAGATGTTCTTGAGCAGAACTTTGCGTGCTATGGGAATGACATATTCGCAGAGGAATCTGTTCCTGAGCGGCTATCTTTAAGAGTAAACCGCTGTTCCATAAAGTATTGACATGGATTACCTGGAATTGCTCTTCTTGAAGCAAGCGACGGAAATGATGGATAAAGTCTCGATAGGCCGCTTTGGGTTCTGGCAAACGATGGATTGTTGCACCTAATTGGCGGGCTTCCGCTTCATAGTCGCCAACTTCCTGATCGAATACTAGAAAATGGTATTCATAGTCTTGAGGATTCAGATGTCTAAGAATGGCCATAGCATTGTTCTCTGCCCCACCAATTCTCAGACTGCCAATGACGTTTAATATTTTCTTCATTTCTTCTCCTCTAATCTATATTTGCTAATCCAATATGCTTTTAAGATTTGACTAGCGGGTAAGATGAGTCTGGCCAAGAAAGGGTTACGACTCTCTCGAATCAAGTTGTGGCCGGTTTGATTCCCCACCAAACCATAGGTCAGGTATAAGAGCATGCCTTTAACTTGCATCTTCCAGCTGAATTTTGCTCCGGCAACGGCTTGCCACAATTTGGCATTGCCGATGGGGCTAGCGAGCTGTAAGCGGCGTCCCTGGCTGGTCAGACCCTGATCGTAATATTCGGTAATTTGGATGACTTGATTTAAGGTCCTCATTCGATATTGGCCCTCAACCGCTGCATAAATATTTAAATAAGCTTCGGAAACAAATCGTTCACCTGGAATTTCTGGATAAGGATAGGTCTTGAAGACCTGACTTTGATACAAGTCTGCGCATTCACCCTTACGCCCTCCATTAAGATAATCGATATAGGTCAGGACCTCGCCATCTTGGCGATAAGGGGGATCGATGACCTGACCAGTCCGCTCCCATTTAAGAAAGGCCAGCCAGCCAATAGAATCAGTAGCAGACCCTAAATCTTCTATGGCCTGGCTCATAATTTCGATGGCTTGGGGAGCCAATTGGTCATCACTATCAACGACCATGACATAATCCCCTTGGATATAAGGGTGAGCATAATTTAAGGCTGAGTGCTTACCACCATTCTCCTTACGATAATAATTTATTTGAAAACTTTGATTATGTTGACTCATCATCTGATTGACGACTGTTTCAGTCTGATCTTGACTCCCATCATCAATAATCAACCATTGAAATCCCTTCATACTTTGATCTTGCAAGGATCGATAAAGGGGTTGGAGATAATCTGCTCGATTATAAGCCGGTGTAAGGATGGTAATTTGCATTTAGCTCTTCTCCTCCTTTAACAGTTTTAGGAAGGATTTTGCCACCGCTGACCAAGTGTTTTGGCTTTTATTAGCCCGAGCCTGTTCTTTTAATGAATGCCTTAAGTCTTCATTATTGGCAATTTCTAGCATTTGTTGAGCCAAAGCATCCACATCGCCCGCCTTAACCAGTAACCCTGTATTATAAGACTGAGCTTGTTCGACTAGGCCCCCTGTATCAGAGATAATCAGCGGCCGTTCATATTCGATGGCAATGGGGATGACACCCGACTGGGTCGCATCCAAATAGGGGAGGACAACAACCACACTGTCATCAGCGAAGAAAGATTCAACTTCTTCATTGGCAATCCAGCGGTTAATCACTTGAACCGACGGTTGATTTGCTAAGAGGTGACGGTAGGCAGAGAAATCTCCCGAACCTGCAATGGTCAAACTAGTATTGGACACCGCTTGGCTGATTTTTTGATAAGCTTGCAGAAGCACTTCAATTCCCTTGTATTTTGAGATGGTGCCAAAGAAGAGGAAATTCACCTTATCTTGAGCATAATCAACGGCTTGTATCTTATCCCTTAATTGGCCGTAGACCTGGGTCGTCCCCATAGGAATTTTGCTGACCCGACCCTCTTTTCCATAACGGTCTTCTACATAAGAGACGAAGACATCACTAAGAACGACAATTTCCTTGGCCTCTTTCAGTAATTGACTTTCACCGAAGAGTTGGAGAGCACGTTTATTTCGATCTCCACTATGCGCAATCGGATCATGCAAGACCACAATGGAATCGGCCTTTGGATACAAACGATTAATCCGTCGCGTCCAAAAAGTAATCATCGGGCTAATTATTTGTTGTATCTGATAGTCTTTTAAGCCCTCAAGAATTCTGTTTTTTTGATCTTGCCAAAATAGTGACCGGCTAATTAATTGAGCCACGGACTGATACGTAGGAATGACAATCAATTTTTCGATTGGTAGGCTTCGCCATTCAGCAAGGTGTTCGTTATGTTCTGAAATCACAGCGACCAGAGGCAGACCTTCTTGACACAGAGCTTGGGTTAATTCGAAAGCGTATTGCGCCCCACCACCCTTGCTACCAGTATAATTAATTAATGTCACAGATTTCATGATTCTTTCAACTCACTTTCTGCCGCTTGATAGATTGAAGCCATTCTGGCTTGGACAATCTCCTTGTCAAATTGCTTCATCTTCTGCTGATTGTGGGCCCCAAACTTCTGGCGCAAATCGGCATGAACGATAAGGGTTTGTAGAGCCTGGTATAGAGTCTCAGTATCACCTAGCGGGAATTTACGTCCACCTTGGTCATCAATTAAATCGCGATTCCCCCGAATATCACTGACGACGCAAGGAAGTCCACTGGCCATCGCTTCCATCAAGGCTACCGACAGTCCCTCTCTATAAGAAGGGAAACAGTAAATATCAGCCGCTTGGAGGATGTCAGGAATATCTGCTCGATAACCTAAAAAATTAACCTGCTGGCTTAACCCTAATTGATGGACCAAATCTTTGAGCGCTTGTTCTTCAGCCCCCTGGCCACAAATAAAATATTTATAATCCCCTTTTAAGCGTGGCAATATTGAAATGATTTCACGGTGATTCTTATTTTTATTTAACTCACCAACAGAAAGTAGCATCACTTCATCCGCTGCTAGTCCTAATTGATGACGCATATTTTCCCGACGCGTCATCTCTGGAATAAATCGCTGAGTATCGATGCCGATCCCAGGAACATATTCGATTTGTTTACAATTTAGATGATTCTCGGCAAAGACCTGATCTTCTGAATTTATCGTAATCAAAATATCCGTTTCATTAGCTAACAAGAACTCAATCGGATAATACAGTATCCAATTGGCTAAGGGAGCCCCGCGATAGAAGTGGAAGCCATGAGCAGTGTAAATAATTTGAGCTTGGTTAAGATGGCTATGCTTATAGGCCAGCCGACCAATGGCTGCGCCGATCGGCGAATGAAAATGAATCAGTCGAAAATCCTCTTGCTTAAATAAGGCCTTTGTTAATTGATAACTTTGCCATATTTTAGCCAGGGCCAAAGGAGAACGAGGGATCGGAATCTGGTGAAAGCGAATCCCTTGTTTAGTTAAGTCCTCTTGCAAGGAAAGAATCCTCTCCTGAGAAATCGTATTCCCCTCTTGGAAATTACAAGCGACTTCAACCTGAAAGCCAAGCTTCTGCAAAGTCTGCAAGTTATCTCGATTAAATTGATCAATCATTGAAGCGACCGAGCAATAGATTAGCGCTTTTTTCATCTTAACCATCCTTATAAAAAAAGATTATCATGGTTACTGATAATCTACTAATTTCTTCATTCTTCAATAAATAACAATTCTAATAATTTTACCGCTTGTCGACTATGAATCTTAACAGAGTCTCCAGCATCAAAGTCAAAATGGCTCCCCTTATGAAAATCATAGCTTTGCCCTGAAATCTCTACCGAGCCCGTCCCTTCAATAATCGTTATGCTTCCTTCAGCTTGATGGGGATTCTCTAAGTCAATACTGTGATTTGGATTGATATTATAGAGACTGGTCGTCGAATAGGTATCCGCTTGTCCATCATGAAGGTCCAAAATTTTCTTATTACCCCAATTAGATTCCTTGTACATAGGGACTTGCTCTTTTTGCGGTAGGTATTTCTTGAGTTGAGCAGATTCAATCTTATCTGAAACCAGAATCCCATCAGGGCTGGCAGCGATGACCAAATTTTGGGCACCAATCACTGTCAGCGGAATATCCAACTCATTGATGACATGGGTTTGTTTAGAAGATGGTGACATAATTACCTTACCCATGGTTTGGCTATCTATCTCTTCGGTCAGTGTCTTCCAGGTTCCAAGGTCTTTCCAAGAACCAGAATATTCAACCATAGCCAGCTTGCTTTCTTGCTCACTGACTTCATAGTCGAAACTGTTCTTAGGAAGCTTTTGGTATTGGTCGAGTACCTCTTCATAAGAATTAAATTGAATATAGTTGGCTAAGATTTCAAGTAAATATTTCACCTTGAAGACAAAGACCCCACCATTCCACAAAGCACCTTGACCAATTAGACGCTGGGCTTCCGCTTCGCTCGGCTTCTCCTTGAATCCGATAATATTATCGCCATCTCTTAAGATATAACCATATTTAGAAGAAGGATAGGTTGGTGTAATCCCTAGCAAGCCAAGGTTGGCCTCTGAAGTCTGCATCATTTGATTTAAGGCCATAATTTTGTGGAAATATAGATCTTCTGTATAAGGATCTACCGGCATAACCACCACCACTTCGTCCAAGGCTACTGAGCGCTTATAATGCAAATAAGCTACAGCCAAAGCAATGGCCGGAAAGGTATCACGTCGTTCGGGTTCCACCACAATATTGACGCCATCGTCTAATTGAGTCCGTACCGATTCCACTTGACTTAGGCTGGTAGCAATGGCAATTTTCGCATCACTGTTTACTTGACGAATTTGTTGATAGACCCGTTGAATCATTGATTCCATTTCTCCAGCTTCATTCTTTAATAATTTTAAGAATTGCTTGGAACGAACACTATTGGAGAGTGGCCAAAGGCGCTGGCCTGATCCCCCTGATAGCAGAATCATATTCACCAACATCTTCCTCCTTCTAAAGTCTAGCTTGCTTCTATTATTTCTGATAGTTTGGTTTTTAGGCGGTTTAACTTGTCTTGAGCGGTTTCTTTATCAGCAGCCCGAATCGAAAAATAAATCTTTAACTTGGGTTCAGTGCCTGAAGGACGAATGGCGAACCAAGAACCGTCATCCAGAACGAATTTCAATAAGTTAGCTGGCGGAAGTTGATCTAAGCCCGTCTGATAATCCAGCAACTGATAATCATGGCCCAATTTTTGTCGATTCAAGTTACGAAAATCAGCCATCAAATCCCCCATCCGCTCTTGTCCCGCTGATCCAGTAAAGGTAAAACTAGCTAGGTGATCAAGATAATAGCCATAGGATTGATAAATTTCTTCGAGTTGGTCAATTAAGGTGAAACCTTGCTGCTTATATTCTTTAGCCATTAAAGCTAATAGATAAGCACTGATAATTGCATCTTTATCCCGACAATGACTGCCCCACAAATATCCATAACTTTCTTCATAACCGAAAAGAAACTGATCAGCTTGATTTTTATCTTCAAGTTGATTAATAATCTCACCAATATATTTAAATCCGGTCAAAGTATTAAGAACTTTGGCCCCCCGCCTTTCAGCAATCCGAGCGCCTAATTCGCTAGTTACGACCGTTTTTACGACGTATTTGTTCTGAGCGGTATCACGCTTCGTTAAGAAGTCAATCATCAAGGCACCGATCTGATTACCGGTTAAAGGGATGAATTCACCTTGATGGTTGACCACCGCTCCAAGACGATCACAGTCTGGGTCGGTCGCCAGCACCAAATCGGCTTGAGTCTTTTGGGCTTGAGCAACCGCTACTTCCATGGCTTCTCTTTCTTCAGGATTCGGAATTTTAACGGTTGGAAAATCTCCATCAAACGTTATCTGTTGGTCTACTAGCTGCAAATTCGCTGTTTGTAGAATGTGACTCACATACTTATAACCTGAGCCATGAAGTGGTGAATAAACAATATCTAATCCGGCTAGATCTGCAGAAATTCCTTGTATGGCCGCCATATATCGCTGGCGATAGGATAAATCGATTCTCTGGATATCATCTGGCAGATAGGTAAGATTATTCAGCTTATTTAGTGGATATGCTGGATCGATGAGTTTGGTTAACTGAATGGCTTGGTTTGGCAGTAGTTGCCCTCCCTGAGCATTGTATACCTTAAATCCATTGTATTCTTTAGGATTGTGACTCGCCGTAATGACAATGCCATATTGACAAGCTAAATCCCTCACCGCAAAGGAGAGGACAGGAGTAGGCGTCGGCTGATTAAACATTAAAACTTTTACTCTCTGACTCGCCAAGGCTTCAGCCGCACAGCGGGCTAGATAATCTGACTGATTGCGTGTATCATGAGCAATCACTACTTTTCCAGCCTTAAATCCATCTTGTCGGATTAATTTGGCCAGAGCTAAGCAGGCTTGCATAATGGTATATTTATTGATTCGATTGGTTCCGGCACCCATCAGGCCACGCATACCCCCGGTTCCAAATTCTACCGACTGATAAAATCGATCTTCAATTTCTCCAGGGCTCAATGCCTTCAATTCAGCAGTCAAATCAGTCTCATTCAGCCAAAGCTGATATTGTTCTTGAATATTTGCTTTCATTAGACACTAGCTCCTTTATAATATTATTGCTGTTCAGTTCTGCGAATCGATTCTTCAAACGAACAGACTTGGTAGGAATCATAAGGCCAAGCACTCAAATCTTTACTATAGTAACGATCACCAAACACTTTTTGAATTAAGGGATATTTTATCATTAAACGAATGACACCATTGAAAATTGATGTTAAATAAATTTTTTTATCATGTTGTTTGGCAATTTCGTGGACCAGATTCGCGGTAGACACATAGTCTTGATTTTGCGGATGGATAATCCCTTCAATTTGTTGATCAATCACTTGACAGATCAATTCGGCCAAATTCTCAATATAAATCATGCTCCGTTTGTTATCGAATTCAGGAAAAATCGGACTCAGACGACTAAACTTGGCCAATAATGGATAATTTCCTTTCGAATGCAGTCCATAAACCATCGGCGCTCGAATAATGGTCACTTTAAAATCGTCACCAGCCAATTTATTCAAGGCTTCTTCGCCAGCTAATTTACTCTGCCCATAGGCATTTTCTGGGGTTAAAGGGGTATCAAGGTTAATTTCTCCGCTTCGACTTGTATTGCCATAAACAATCATACTGGACATATAGATAAAATGAGGGACCCCAGCTTGACGAGCTAATCTAGCCATTCTGTCAGTTAGGCCTTGATTTACCGCAAAATATTGGTCCGTATCACTGGTTTTAGTAGCATTATGGGCGATGCCAGCACAATGAAGGATAGCATCCACTCCTTGCAAATCAACTTGGTCCCAATCAATATTGCGCAAGCTTAATTTCTCTATCTGATAAGCTGGGCGCATTGAAGTAGCATATTGAGTAAAGGCATTACCAATATAAGAATTAGCACCGGTAATTAAAATCCGTTTAGTTTTCGTGCTTGCCTTTTCGATCAATCGAACCCGTCCCTCCTTCGACCACACCTTCCCCTTTAAAGACTTTTAATAGGGTATAAAAGAAGCATTTAATATCAAACCACAGGCTCATCTTTCGCACGTATTCGCCATCAAGTTGAGCTTTAATCGGGATGGGCAGTTCGTCACGACCATTAACTTGGGCCCAGCCTGTTAGTCCAGGAGTGACATCATTGGCCGCATATTTATCCCGCTCAGCGACTAAGTCATCTTGGTTCCATAAGGCTGGGCGAGGTCCGATAATGGACATTTCACCCCGCAGAATATTAATTAATTGAGGAAGTTCATCTAAACTTGTCTTGCGGAGAAATTGTCCCGACCGCGTAATAAAAGACTCAGGTTTCCCTAGCATATGGGTGGGGATATCGGCTGGCGTATTAGCCTGCATGGTTCTAAATTTATAAATATTAAAGAATCGCTTGTATATCCCAACCCGTTTTTGTTTAAAGAAGACGGGGCCAGGACTGTCCCATTTAATCCATAAAGCAATCACCAAAAAGACAGGACTTAAAATAACCAAACCTAAAAGGGATAAAACAATATCGAGTAGGCGTTTTATGCTTTTGTACATTTTATTTCTCCTTAAAAAACCCCCATACTTTGCGCCATAATGACTTGTCTTCTTCCACTAACTGAACAGGAGCCAGTGGAAGTTCATGTCCCCAGAAGATGGCTTCGGCAACTTCCAAGAACTGATCCACTTTATTCTTAGAATAGTGTGAGGCTAAGACCTCACAGGCCAATTGATAATTAAAGGGACGCCATTCTTGATGGTGACAGTCTGATGCCATGAAATGACATAAATTCGCATCAATCATTTGGAAAGAAATTTCTTGATATTTGGGTCCAAAAGCGCCGGCCAATGAGCTTGTGGTAACTTGACCAATGCAACCCATTTCTACCATTTCAGCTAACAAGGTCAAATCTTGACCAAAACGCTGATTCCGTTCTGGGTGAGCGATTACCGGTCGTATCCCTAAATCTAATAGCTGTTTAATTAAGCGAATAGAATAATCAGGGACCGACTGGGTCGGAAATTCAAGCAGTAAATAACGTCCTTGCTCGTCCAAACATAACAAATCCTCATTGTATAAATGATCGATAAGATCTTCATGAATCCGGATTTCTTGACTTGGGAAAACTTTTAAAGGAATCTGTTCCCGGTCAATTGCTGATTGTAGACGGTCACAGGCCTCGATAACTCCTTGGGCATGATTAATAAATTGAGGATTATAGTGGTGAGGGGTTAGCACCAATTTAGAAATCCCTTCATCCACCGCCAATCGAGCTAATGTTAAAGCCTGATCTAGGCTTTGGGCGCCATCATCCACAGCTGGAAGTAAATGACTATGTAAATCAATGATCTCCATGTTTATGTTCGCCTTCATTCTGGTCCTGGCCATATCCGTAATAAGAATAATAACCATAACCATCACTTTCTTCATTGGATTTGGCATTCAAGACAAAACCTAAAATATTGGCATTCACATTTTCTAAGACTTCTTTAGCTCGACGAACCTCATCTTTCTTAGCATAGCCATGACGAACCACCAAGACACAACCATCAACTTTGGAAGCGAGGATTTGAGGATCGGTTACCGAATTAATCGGTGGGGCATCGTAAATAATCACATCAAAGAAATCTTCTAATTCTTTCATCAGTTTGGTCATCCGCCCCGAAGCCAAAAGCTCGGCAGGATTAGGTGGAATTGGACCAGAAGGAAGTAGATAAAGATTCAAATCTGTACTCTTCATCACCACTTCGTTGAAATGTAGACTTGGATTAATTAATAAGGTAGTCAAGCCCTTCTCGTTATTCAAGGTAAAAGTCCGATGCAAAGTAGGTTTACGTAAGTCAGCGTCTACAATTAAAACATTTTTCTCCATAGCTCCCATCGCAATCGCCAGATTGGCTGAAATGGTTGATTTTCCTTCTGCAGGTACACTCGAAGATACTAAGATTGAACGAAGATCATTATCGAGCTGAGCGAAAGTAATATTCGTTCGGATGGTTCTAAATTGTTCAGCGTAGACTGATTTAGGCTTAAAGTAAGAAATTAAAGGTGCACCCTCAACCTGTTCTTGCAAGAATTTTTCTTCTTTACGTTTCCGTCTGTTCATAAAGTTAAACATGCTTTACCCCTTTCTCCGTCCAAATTTCCGACTCATCTGTTGACCTAAGCGGGCATGCTTGCGTTCATCTTTGGATAAACGATTAACTTCACCCAGATTCACCAGACCAATCGACATTAAGAAGTCTTCGTTGCGAATGGTATTATCATTAATTTCGCGAATAAAGACCATAATCAGACTGAGGAGCAGGCCTAAGATTGCACCGATGACAATATATCTAAATAAACTTGGTGAAACACGATCACTATTATATGAAGCGTCAGATAAGACATAGACATTGGTCGTATTGTCTTGATAGATTTTCGGCAAAACATCAATAAATTTCTCAGTCACGGTGGCAACGACCCGCTGAGCTAAATCAGGTGACCCTAAATTCGCCTTGATCATAAAAGATTGTGAATCCGGTGATTGTTCGACGGTTAAATTTTGTCGCAAGGCTGGAACAGAAATTTCATTATTTAGTGAATTACTTACTTCTTGAAGTAAACTTTGTGATTTAATGATATCGCTATAGGTATTGATTAAACTAATACTAGTTTGTAAGTCATTATATTGGACCGCAGCAACTTCTTTATCGATATTGGAATTCTGGTTCACGATTAATTGAGCCTCTGATTTATAAATCTCATCGACGAAGAAAATCATAAAAGCACTCGAAAGGCCGGCGCCGAGGATCATTGATATCAAAATCATAAAGATATGTTTTTTTAATACCTTAAATAGTTCCAATAAACTCAATTCTTCTTGCATAAGCTCCCCCTTATTTACTATTTAATACTATGGTTGGCAAAGGCAACAATTTCTCGTTTCAACGTTTCAGCGGATGATTGATTAAGTCTCTCCATAAAGGATTCGATATCTGCCAAAGGCATCGTCGTTACCCGACCAATAAAGATATCTTTCTCAACCTGCTCTGAAACAGCCTCAGATGTCGTCAAAATTTCCTCAAATAACTTCTCACCAGGACGGATGCCTGATTCAATAATTTCTATTTCTCCTTCTGAGAAGCCCGATAATAAAATAAGCTTCTTGGCTAAATCTAATATCTTAACCGGGGCACCCATATCTAAGACAAAGACCTCGCCACCTTTGGCAAAAGCTCCTGCATAAATCACCAACTGACTGGCTTCAGGAATCGTCATGAAATATCGCGTCATTCGATAATCGGTAATAGTTACTGGCCCCCCTTGAGCAATCTGTTTCTCAAAGAGCGGAATCACCGACCCACGCGATCCGAGTACATTTCCAAAGCGTACGGCGGAATAGTTAGAATCGCTTCGTTGGTCGAAACCGGTAATGATAAGCTCAGCAATTCGTTTAGAAGCCCCCATGACATTGGGTGGATTAATTGCCTTGTCGGTGGAAATCATGACCATCTTACTGACTTTGCAAGCATCCACGGCCTTGGCAACATTATACGTCCCAATCACATTGTTCTTATAAGCTTCCACCGGATTATATTCCATGAGCGGCACATGTTTATGAGCCGCTGCATGGTAGATAATATCAGGCTTGAACTCTTGAAAGACTTCAACAATGCGCTGATAATCCTGAACATCTGCGATCACTGGTTTATATTCAACCATATTATGGTGTTTCTTCAATTCATGGAAAATCTGATAAATAGAGTTCTCACCGTGACCCAGTAAAACAACCGTTCGTGGGCCAAATCGAGAAACCTGGCGAGCTATTTCGGAGCCAATTGACCCTCCTGCGCCTGTGATTAAAATGACTTTCTCCTCGATTTCAGCGCGCAAACGACTGTCATCAAGATGAACTTCTTTACGCCCGAGTAAATCAGCGATATTCACTTTATTGGTCGATTTTAATAAACGATGGTTTCCTTGCAAGATATCTTCAACTGGCGGCATTTTATATAATTTTAATTTGTGGGGATTGGCTATTTGAAGAATGTTCTCATATTCTTCAGGTTTAATCGAAGGAATGGCAACAATGATTTCCTTTACCCCATAGCGTTCGGCGATGGTTGGTATTAAGTCGACATCGCCCACTACCTTCACGCCACCGATGACCTTACCAATCTTCGTTTCGTCACAGTCTAGGATGGCAACCACGTCCATGTTCCCTGGCTTCCGACGGAAGTTATTCATAAAGATTGATCCGCCATCCCCGGCGCCGACCAGAATAACTCGACGCTTGTTCTTGTTCGAATCTTGAAACTTGAACCGTGATAAGTAAATCGTCTGCCAGATTAAACGCCAAGCCACACAAAAGATAGCCGTCACAATCATGGTGAAAATTACTGTCCGCCAGAGGGATATTTTAAAGATTATCATCCCGATGACCCCAGTAAATAACAAACTAAAAAGCACTAAGAAGAACAATTGAATAAATTCCTGTATCCCACTGTAGCGATTCAATCTCGAATCCAGTAAGGAAAGTCTACCAACGATTCGATAGATTAAGTATCCTACAGTAAGTAAGAAAAGGTAGAAAGTCCAGGGGACTTCAATCATTCGGTAAAAGAACAAATAACTCAAGAATATCGTTAAAACAAATGCGAATAAATCGGCAATGTCCCAAATCACTCGTTTTAACTGGGGGGATAATTTTTCAACCATGTCTACAATGAGCTGACTAGCCCCTTTGCTTTGCATTTAAATCGGCTCCTCACTGGAAAATAATAGTTATTCAATATCTAATTCTGCCTGAATCGATCGACTCACTTCTTGAACCGCCGATGGATCTAATATTTCATAATAAACACCATCAATCTTCTCTCCCTGACCTTTGAGTTGGAACTCTTCCACATGATTAATGGCAGATCGATAATTGCTGGCAATATGCATCATTTCTTCGTAGCTAATATCGGTCTTCACATTATTGCTAATAGAATTTAAAATATTCTGATAATTAATTAAGGTATCTAATTCTAAGCCAGAACGAATAATACCTAAGACCACTTGACGGGCTCGGTCTTGACGGCCATAATCTCCGCCGGAATCATAACGATTGCGGATATATTCAAGCGCCATCGTGCCATGCATCTTAATCGGCACGCCTTCTTGAAAATCAAACCCCCCTTGAGAAAAAGTGGTTGGTGGGGTCACCGTGATGCCTCCGACGGCATCGATAATCTCCTTAAAGCCTTTCATATCAGCGGCAACGGTATAATCAATGGGAATATCTAACAAATTTTGGACCGCATTAGCGGCTAAACCTGGCCCCCCATAGGCATAGGCGTGATTGATTTTTGTTTTATCTGCCGTCCCCGGTATTTCTACATAGGAATCTCGGGGAATCGAAGTTAAAGTAATCTTATCGCTACTTGGGTTGACCGTGGCTACAAGCATTACATCTGACCGGCCTTTTTCTACGCGACCATATTCTCCCGTATCAATCCCTAGTAATAACACTGAGAAAGGTTGATCTTCCTTTACAGTTACCGGCTTAGGTCTAATTTGGATTTGGTTCTCTGCCCGCGGCATTTGAATCTTGTTGACCGTGCTCTCTACGGACGACCACATATCCCACAATTTAAAAACTACCAGACCGAGGACAATCACTAGGCCGATGGCTCCAATCGATAAACAGCCGAGTTTATTCTTCTGACCGTGGATTTCTTTACGGCGAGGACTATGACCACTCATTTCTTGATTTGTAATTTCTTGACTTTCTTCCATGCATCTAGCTCATTTCTATTTATTATTTCTTAAGAATTATATAAATTATTCAGCGCAATTATAACACAAACCACTCACGAAATACCTTTAAGTGACTGTGGATTGACAATTGTAAAGATAATTTAATAATTCTTAAAAAAGCATCAAAACATTAAAAAAGGGCTTACAATAAGCCCTTTACCCCTTATTCAAAACTTAACAAGTTAATTCCTGTCTCCTGATCCGCTTGACGATTGACCTGCCCCGGCAGACACTGAATAATAATCTCGCCGGTAACCGACACGCGTGCCGAAACCAGATGACCACCGATGACACTATTATCCTCACGACCAAAGGTCGCATGAAAATGTCCGTAGTAAGCCTGGTCTTTTTCGGTAATATTTCCTACCAAGGAGGTTAATTCTAAATCTTCCTGATAAACCGATTCGTTGTACTCATGAGTCGACAATTGATAGAAACCTAATTTCACTTCATCGCAAGCTCCAATTCCCGTGACACTCGCCAAAAAAATGTTTTCTGCTTCAGCAACTTTTTGAATCGAAGTTAATAGTTCTTCCCCACGCTGAACGCGAAGAACAATTGTCTGATCAAAACGCTTGTATTCCATAGAAACCTCCCTCTCAAAAAGTAAGATGTTGAGCTCATTGTATTATATGCGCTTAGGACTTGCAAGAAAGACCCCTTTAATCGGAACAAAAAAATTGCTCTTAAATTTCTGCCCCCCAAGGCAGGAAATTTAAGAGCAAGTACATTGAAATGAATTCACTTTGGTTTACATGGTCTTATAACCTTGATAGTCTTCAGTTCTTAACAAACGTTTTGCGTTCTCTACCCGTTCCTGAGTCGGTGGTTCGATCCCTTTTAATGGATAACGAATACCTAAAGCTTCATATTTATATACGCCTAACTTATGGTAAGGCAAGACTTCAAACTTCTTTACATTATTTAAAGTAGCGACAAAATGCCCTAATTCCATTAATAGTTCATCGTAATCTGTTCGACTAGGGACCAAAACATGACGAATCCAGACTGGTTGATTGACTTCAGATAAGTACTTGGCTAGTTCGATAATATTATCATTAGGTAGACCGGTTAATTTGATATGACCATCGCGGCGAATATGTTTCAGATCATAAAGAATCAAGTCGGTGTATTCTAACAATTCATTAAAGGTCGAAAACCATGGGTCTTCACGAGTAAACGGCGCCCCGCAGGTGTCGATACAAGTATTAATGCCTTGGGCCTTGGCCAATTTGAAATATTCTAACAGGAAATCAACCTGTAACAAAGGCTCGCCCCCAGAGACAGTGATGCCACCTTTATCTCCCCAGAAAGCAGAGTATTGAATCGCTTCGTCCAATAACTCTTGAGGCGTGTAAGGTGTTCCTTTTTGTAAGTTCCAAGTATCTGGATTATGGCAGAATTGACAGCGCATCCGACATCCCTGCATAAACGTGATAAAACGAATTCCTGGACCATCCACAGAACCAAAACTTTCGGTAGAATGAACGCGCCCAATGACTTCTTTCTTAACTTCAGTCATATACATCCTCCTTATCATCCTTGCTGATAATAAGAATGCTGCTTAATTAAGAATTAAGCAGCAGTTCTTAATTATTTTCCTTTAAGCAATCTTAGCATGGATAAACTATTACATTGATTCGTGCATTGTTCGATTAATAACATCCATTTGTTGTTCACGAGTTAATTTAATAAAGTTAACCGCATAACCAGATACACGAATGGTCAATTGTGGGTAATTTTCAGGGTGTTCCATCGCATCTAATAATGTTTCACGGTTGAAGACATTAATATTTAAATGGTGACCGCCTTTATTTGAATAGCCATCTAACATTTGAACGAGGTTATCGATTTGAACAGAATCTTCCTTACCTAAGGCTTTAGGGATGATGGAGAAGGTATTTGAAATACCGTCTAAGGCATAATCATAAGGAATCTTAGCAACGGATAATAAGCTAGCTAGCGCTCCGTGGGTATCGCGACCATGCATTGGGTTAGCCCCTGGTGCAAATGGCGTTCCACCTTCACGACCATCTGGAGTATTTCCAGTCTTCTTACCATAAACCACATTTGAAGTAATAGTTAGGATAGAAGTTGTGTGGATTGAATTTCTATAAGTTGGATGTTTCTTCACTTTAGTCATAAAGGTCTTCAATAATTCAACACCGATTTGATCGGCACGATCATCATTATTACCATATTTAGGGAAGTCACCTTCGATTTCAAAATCAACGGCTATCCCATTTTCATCACGAATTGGACGAACTTTAGCGTATTTAATCGCTGATAGTGAGTCGATAGCTACTGAGAATCCTGCAATACCTGTGGCCATGGTCCGTTTGATATAAGTATCATGAAGAGCCATTTCTGCAGATTCATATGAATATTTATCATGCATATAGTGGATGCAATTAAGAGTATTAACATATAAAGCTGCTAACCATTCTAACATTTGGTCATATTTAACCATCACTTCATCATAATCTAAGTAGTCTGAAGTAATTGGTCGGTAAGCAGGACCTACTTGAGCTTTAGATTTTTCATCGACCCCACCATTGATCGCATATAATAAAGCTTTCGCTAGGTTAGCGCGCGCACCGAAGAATTGCATTTGTTTACCAATTTCCATCGCAGAAACGCAGCAAGCAATTCCATAGTCATCGCCGTATTTAGGTCTCATGACTTCATCGTTTTCATATTGAATGGCTGAAGATTGAATAGACATCTTAGCTGCGAAACGTTTGAAGTTCTTAGGTAGACGTTCAGACCAAAGGATGGTCAAGTTTGGTTCTGGAGCTGGACCTAAGTTAGATAATGTGTGTAAGAAGCGGAATGAGTTCTTAGTTACTAACGGTTGGCCATCTACAGTCATCCCACCAATACATTCAGTAACCCAGGTTGGGTCTCCTGAGAATAATTCGTTGTATTCTGGGGTACGGACGAATTTAACTAAACGTAATTTCATAACAAAGTGGTCGACAAGTTCTTGAGCTTGTTCTTCAGTTAAGGTTCCATTTTCTAAATCACGTTGGATATAGATATCTAAGAAGGTTGAAGTACGACCAAGAGACATTGCAGCCCCGTTTTGTTGTTTAATCGCAGCCAAGTAGCCCAAATATAACCATTGGAAAGCTTCTTGAGCTGTTTCAGCTGGACGACTTACATCAAAGCCATAGATATTACCTAATTCAATAATTTCTTTAAGCGCACGATATTGTTCAGAAACTTCTTCACGAAGTTGAATCACATCGTTAGACATTTGACCATTGCCAATGTTGCCGTAGTCTTTTTGTTTCTCTTCCATTAGACGTTCTACACCGTAAAGAGCAATCCGGCGGTAGTCACCGATAATCCGACCACGGCCATAAGCATCTGGAAGACCGGTAATCACACCAGAGTGACGAGCTGCACGCATTTCTGGTGTATAAACATCAAATACCCCTTGGTTATGGGTTTTACGATAATCGTTAAAGATTTTAATAACTTCTTCATCAATTTCGTAACCATAAGCTTTAGCAGCACTCACCGACATACGGATACCGCCAAATGGTTGTAAAGCACGTTTGAATGGTTGATCAGTTTGGAAACCTACAACGGTTTCTTTGTCTTTATCTAAATAACCAGGACCATGAGAAGTAATTGTAGAAACTAATTTGGTATCTAAATCATAAACGCCACCACGTTTGCGTTCTTCTTCAGATAACTCCATAACTTGATTCCAAAGTGCCGTCGTATTTTCTGTTGGACCCGCTAAGAAACTGTCGTCTCCTTCATACAAAGTATAATTATCATGAATAAAATCACGTACACTAATTTCTTCTTGCCATTTTTGTCCTTTAAAGCCTTGCCAAGCATCTTGAGTGGCTGGATTGACAATCTTTTCCATTTATATTTCCTCCTTGTGGATAGTTTGTTAAAGCTTTCCCAAATTTACAAGTTCATTATATCACGATCTGTTGTGCTTTTAAAGAGCAAACTGTATTTATTTACCCTTGTGAAAACAATGTAGTTTGTGAAATTATTTCGAGTATTTTCAATGAAAACTTGTGATGTCAAGTATCATCAAGTGTTTTTGCTTACATTTTCTGTGCCAACCAATAATGCAACAGACGGAAGATTCTGTTTCTTTCTGTACTAATCTAGAAATTATATAATAAATAGACTGGTAAAAATTTTTTTAGCTCTAGAGATACAAAAAAATACCAAATATTTCTCTGCCAATAATTCGGCTATCAGCTAGATGATTTGATTCAACTGGATCCAATCATCTTGCTTCGTAAATCCTTATTCAGCAGTTAAATATTTGGTATTTTCTAAAACTTTATGATGTTTGTTAAAGTTTCTAAATTAAGTCCTGAATTCGGTTGACCTAATTACTAGCTCGGTCTTTATGAGTGGATAGCCGTTTCAATTCGGCTCATCGCCTCTTCAATGATAGAGCGCGGGCTGGCAATATTGAATCGACAGAAACCTCTACCTTGCTGACCAAAGATGCTTCCATCCTCAATAATAATCTTACCCTGATGGATGAGCCGATGCATCAAAACTTCTGGATCTCGGCTAACTTCGGTGAAATCTAGCCACATGAGAAAGGTTCCTTCTGGTCGATGCGCATCAACCTCTGGAAGTCGCTCAGTTAAATAATCCAAAACATAGTCCACATTGGCTTCAATATAAGTCAAGGCCTGATCCAACCAGTCTCCTCCATAACGATACGCTGCTGGAAATCCGGCCGCTGCAAAAGAATTCATATGCATAAACCCTGAACTACATAACCCTTCCTCAAAACGCTGACGAATTTCTGGATTGGCAATGATAGCCACTGACTGACTCAGACCAGCCACATTAAAACTTTTACTTGGAGCCATCAGTGTGATTGTTTGTTGATCAATGGCCGAAGATAAACTAGCTAACGGTGTATGTTTATAACCCTTAAAAATTAAATCCGAATGAATTTCATCAGCTACTATAATAACCCCATGTTTCAAACATAGTTCAGCCATTTTTTGCAATTCGTCTACTCGCCAGACTCTTCCTACCGGATTGTGTGGACTACACAATATAAACATCTTACAGGTCTTAATTTTCTCTTCAAAGTCGGCAAAATCGATGACGTATTGGTCTGCTTTTCGAATCAGTGGATTCTCAACCAAACAGCGCTGATTAGTCTCAATGGCTTTAAAAAACGGATAATAGACGGGCGTTTGAATTAAAATTCGATCTCCGGCTTGAGTCAAGATACGAATCGCATTACAGATTCCCGGCACCACTCCACTCACAGGAACTAAAAAATCGGACGACACTTGCCAATGATTTCGCTGTTCTTGCCAGTCGATAAAACTCGAAAAGAAGTCATCCGCAGGTGCATCATAACCGTAGATACCATAATCAACAACTGCTTGCAAAGCTTGGCGAATCCGTGGCTCACATTTAAAATCCATATCAGCAATCCAGAGTGGTAAGATTTCGTCAGAAACCGGAACACCAAAGTGCTGGTAAGCCGTCCATTTCTTTGATTGTTGTTGTCGACGATTAACGACTTGATCAAAATTATATTGAACCTCCATATAAGCTTCCTCCTGATTATCCGTATCTTTTTCTATTCCAATAGGATAAGTAAACTATGTATTTACTATAGCACAATTTTGGAGGAGGGCCTATACTATTTCTTCTATAATATAGCGCTCATTCTCTAACTAAGGGTTCGTCCCTTCATCGTCAATCTGATCCGTCAGAAAAGCTTTCGCACTATCACGCACAAAATCCAATTGATCAATCATAATATTATGACCGGCATTCTCAATCAAATAGATCGAGGCGTTGTCTTTATCGATAAAAGCTTTAATTTGATCTTTAAAGCCAACAATTTGATCATTTCGGCCAAGAATTAGACACAATTGAGGATCCATGGCATACATTTCTGCTTCAAAAGGAAGCTTAAGATAGCGCTGATCTTCTCGCTGAAGAAATTTATCATAATCTGAATCAAAAACTTCAATACCTGGCAAACTAATACGCTGATAACGTCTCAAAGTTTCAGGACTAATGACCACACTCATATTATAGTAGGCTTTGGCATATTTAGGATCGATTTCAAACTCAGAGAAACAGACATTCTTATGTTCGGCTAATTTTCGTTCTTCTTTGATTGCTTTTACCGGAGGACAGGTTAAGAATATTTTCTTAATTCGCTCAGGCATTAGATAATTGATAGCTAATGATAAATAACCTCCATACGAATGGCCAAAAAGTATAATTTGATCATCCGGTGTCAAAGACTTAATCAGTTCGACTAAAGCTTTGGCAATGGCATGACTCGAATCCAATTGATAGTCTGCAACACTTTGGCCCATGCCCGGCAAGTCAATATAGATCCGTTGATAGTTTGACAAATCTGAAAAAATTTTCTCATAAGTTTCAACCATGGACACCAGTGATAAACCGTGTCCGTGAATAAAATAAATTGATTGCCCTTGACCATAAATCTCGTAGTGCATATAATTCCTCCTTTTCTAATAAAGACAAAATGTTCAAAATACTAGTCTTTCAAGTATTTTTTAAGAAAAAGTAAAACTTCTTAAAAAATTCATAAACATTTCTTATTAACTTCATCGTAACCACCTTGTAACAATTGTGTAATATTGTTACAATATAGCCAAGATAAGGACTTATATATTACATTTATATTTCAAAGAAAGGATGCGAGTTCCATGACCCCATCATATAAACAAATGATTCTTCCACTTATAGCAACTGCCAGCCTATCTTTAGCTCAAACCGTAGCCGCCGAAGAAACCTACCACACTGTTCAAGCAGGTGAGACGCTTTATTCAATTTCTAAACGTTATGACATCAGTGTCGAAAATCTTAAAAATTGGAACCAACTTCAATCCAACAATTTAAACGTCAATCAAGTATTATTAGTGGCTCAAGATACAGAACAAGTTGATAGTTCAACTGATCAAGAAGAAAATCTTACAACAACAGAAGAAGAAAGCCCAAGCCTAGAAATAAGTTCAGAAAATACACCTGAATCAGTATCTAATCCAAACTCTCAAAATACTTATACCGTCAAAGCGGGTGAAAGTGTTTATATTATTGCCTATAAATTTAATATTACCGCAGATCAGCTTAAAGCCGCAAATGGACTTAAATCAGACTTAATCCATCCCAACCAAGTTTTGATTATTCCAAGCGCTAATCATGAAAAACCAGCAGAGCCGAAACCAACCCCACAACCCGATAAAAATACCTATACGGTCAAAGCCGGTGAAAGCTTATACATTATCGCCAACAAATTTGGGGTAACCGTTAAAGAGCTTAAAGCGGCCAATGGGCTTAAATCTGACTTAATCCATCCAAACCAAGTTTTGATTATTCCAAGCGCTAATAACGAAAAGCCAGAAGATCCTAAACCAACCCCACAACCCGATAAAAATACCTATACGGTCAAAGCCGGTGAAAGCTTATACATTATCGCCAACAAATTTGGGGTAACCGTTAAAGAGCTTAAAGCGGCCAATGGGCTTAAATCTGACTTAATCCATCCAAACCAAGTTTTGATTATTCCAAGCGCTAATAACGAAAAGCCAGAAGAACCAAAACCAACGCCTCAACCGGATAAAAATACCTATACGGTCAAAGCCGGTGAAAGCTTATACATTATCGCCAACAAATTTGGGGTAACCGTTAAAGAGCTTAAAGCGGCCAATGGGCTTAAATCTGACTTAATCCATCCAAACCAAGTTTTGATTATTCCAAGCGCTAATAACGAAAAGCCAGAAGAACCAAAACCAACGCCTCAACCCGATAAAAATACCTATACAGTCAAAGCCGGTGAAAGCTTATACATTATCGCCAACAAATTTGGGGTAACCGTTAAAGAGCTTAAAGCGGCCAATGGGCTTAAATCTGACTTAATCCACCCCAACCAAGTATTAATCATTCCTACAAGTCAAGATCAGGATACAGATAAAGAAAAGCCAAAAACACAAATCGAAAAGAATGTCTATCGCACCTTAGACTTAGCAATTAAAGCCGCTAAAGATCACTTCAACTACAAGATTCACTCCCAATGGTACGTGGATTGGACAGCAAATGGTTACAAAGTACGTTACGATTATAAATAAAATTCTAGCTGAGAGCAGCTGATAATAATATCCCGAATTCTCGCCAGATAACCGACCCTGGCAAAAATTCGGGATATTTACCTTGGATTGATAAATCTATTCAGCTAAATGTTGGGCATGAAAAGCCAAATGATCCGCAATAAAAGTTTGAATCATATAATAAGAATGATCATAGCCTTCTTCCAAATGATAAGACAAAGGATAATCTAGCTCGTCAACTAACTTCAACAAGGCTTCAGCGCCAACCTGAACTGGATAAAATTCATCGTGATCGCCTTGACTAATCAGGATTGGCACTCGTTTCTTAACTTGTGTCAATAAATGCAAAGGATCCCATTCTTGCCATGAATCTTTATTAGCTCCCAAATAAGCCTCAAAAGCTTTCTCACCCCAAGGAACATTTTGCGGGTTAGAAATGGGAGCAAAAGCTGACACCGATTCAAAACGATTCTCATCGCGCAAGGCTGATACCAAAGCGCCATAGCCTCCCATCGAGTGGCCAGCGATACTTTCTTTACCGGTAAATTGAGGAATTAAACTATATACAAGTGGTGGCAATTCATCACTTAAATAACTCGCCATTTGATAATGATCACGCCAAGGATCTTGAGTCGCATTCAAATAAAAGCCAGCCCCTTGTCCTAAATCATAGGCTTCATCATCAGCAATATCCTCACCTCTAGGTGAAGTATCGGGAATCGCTACAGCGAGACCATATTGACTAGCAAATTGTTGAAAACCAGCCTTAGTAGAAAAATTCTGATCAGTACAGGTTAATCCCGATAACCACCATAATAATGAAACCGGCTGTTCTTGAGCCTGCTCTGGTAGAAAAAGACTAAAACGCATGGTACAATTCAAAACCTGGGACTCATGTTCGTACTGACATTGACTTCCGCCAAATACCTTATGTTGGTCAATTAATTTAAGCAATGTATTCGTCCTTTCACTTAAATACTAAAATATCACGAAGCGACTTTCCTTGTTCTTGAAGCTCAATAGCGTGATTAATTTCATCGATTGACATTCGATGGGTAATAAAAGGATCTAAATCTATTTGTCCTTGTCGATAATCCTCAAAGACCTCTGCTAAACCAGTCCGCCCGGTAACCCCACCAAAGGAACTACCTTTCCAAGTTCGGCCAGTAATTAGATGGAAAGGACGGGTCTGAATCACTTCGCCACTGGCAGCGACGCCAATGATAATACTTTCTCCCCATCCCTTATGGGTACATTCTAAGCCGGCATTCATGGTCGGCGTATGACCGACACAGACGAAGCTATAATCGACGCCTCCATCGGTTAATTCAACAATATAGTCTTGAATCGGTTGATCGATTTTGGCTGAATTAATGAAATCCGTCGCACCGAATTGTTTGGCCAAGGCTTCTTTCTCATCATTAATATCAATTGCAATGATCCGACCAGCCTGACGTTGCTTCAACATTTGAATCGCTGCTAAACCTAAAGTACCTATGCCAAAGACAGCAGCTGTCGAGCCAGCTTCTACTTGGGCATCATTCTTAACTGCTCCCATCCCGGTAGTCACTCCACAACCTAACAGAGCTACTTTATCATAGTCCACTCCTTCAGGAATCTTAGCAACAGCAATATCAGCAACTACCGTATACTCGCTAAAGGTTGAAGTCCCCATAAAATGATAAATGGGTTTACCTTGATAAGAAAAACGAGTCGTTCCATCGGGCATTAAACCTTGACTCTGGGTCTCACTAATCGCCGAACAGAAATTTAAGCCCCGCTTACAATATTCACACTCTCCGCATTCAGGTTTCCATAAAGGAACCACCTTATCTCCTACAGCTACATTAGTCACACCAGGGCCCACTTTTACCACGGTTCCACTAGCCTCATGTCCGAGAATGCAAGGAAACTTTCCTGAAGGATCCTTACCTGACAAAGTATAAACATCCGTATGACACACTGAAGTAAAGTCAATCTTAATCATTACCTCGTGGTCTTTAGGATCTTCAACATCAATCTCTACGATTTCCAAGGCTTGCCCGGGGGCAAAAGCCACTGCTGCTTTACTTTTCATAAGCATCTCCTTTTCAAAACTAGTACCTCTTAATAACAACCGCTAATTATAAATTACCATTTTTTAGGCTAAATAAAAAGGAAAGGCCTCTAATCAGAAGCCTTTCCCAACTTATCAAGCTATTCTGCATCAGCCTGATAATACCATTGTCCAAATACGTCTTTGATATCAACATTTTCAGTTAATTTGAAATTAAAGGTCTCATTTCGTTGGCTATCTTGGCTGACCCAAACTTGGGGAGTCCCCTCAACATCCACCATCACATAAGTGATTGGGCCTACTTGGTTATAAGAATCGGTCCCAACGGTTGAATAAATAGCATATAAGCGATAGCCCTCTGCATTGTTTAAATCGATGGATTCACCTTCAAAGGCCATATGAGTGAGCACCTCTTGAGAGAAACTATTGACTACCGCCTGATCATCTTGCGGATAGTAACGAATGTATTCTTGTCCCATATTTTCTTGCCAGACTGCCATCGCCTGATCTAGATCAGCAATATTTAAGTCGGCAGAATTATCTGGAATCACTTCAGAAAGAACTTGGTAATACCCCTGTTGACTTTCTTCAACATTCCCCGCGTAGTTCGGAATCAACATCTGAACGCCACCCATAGAAGCTAGATCAGTTAAATAAATTGTCCCTTGATAATAATCCCTTGGAGGATCGGGGATAGTAATCGCAATCGTTGACTGGTAGTTTTCGCCATCCGGTAGCACAGGAACTTCTGTCGGCTCAATTTCTTCAATTTCAATCGGCATGACCTCGTCTTTTGATGCATCATCTAAATTCCAAACCATGCGAATCTGCGGTTGATCAGAATCTAATTGCTCAAGACTTACCTGGATAGGGAAGTTAGGTAATTCCCGATATTGACCATCTACCTCAGGGTTTCGGAATATAATTTGTCCACCAGAATTTTCCACGATGGAGTCTAATAAACTACTTGCTTGAACACTTGGCACAAAAATAAACAAGAGACTTAATCCTAGTAAACTCAAATACGAAAGTACTTTTTTCATTTTTTGCCTCCTTTTGTAGTTCAATAGTGACATCCTACTAATTTAATTATAACAAGACTAAACATTATTAAAATTGATAAGCCTTATTCAGATATTTATCATATCAAGACGACGATTTAACTATTCGAGAAGTTGACGGTCTGCGTTCTCAAAGATAATGGAAACGTCATTTCGCTGATTCCATCCTTTCTCGATCCTTTGATTCAAGTTTTCCCGGGCAAAACCTTGTTGATGGGCAAAAGAGAATAATATAAGCGCAAATAAAGCTAAAACTGTCAATATTTTCTTCATCTTCTTCACCTCAATGCTTTCCTTAATAACTTTCTATTTTTATTATAGACTTTAAACGCAAAGAATTTTTGAATAGTCAGCCTAAATTTTGTGATATTTCAGTGCAAATTATGAATAATGTTTGAGTTATGAATCCCTCTCTCTTTAAGTCATAAACTCTCTTTTATCTATGGACATGAAACTATCTCAATCATTTATTATTTTTTCAATAAAAATAAGACCCGAGTTAGTCCTCGGATCTTATCTGTGGTGTGACCATATAAGTTCTTGATTTCGTTAGCTTATGTTCAATAGTCTGCTTATTGTTTTTTCTTCCAGAAAAGCAAGCTCGTTCCTAAGGCCGTTAAGCTAGTAGCCAATAAGGTTAAGCCTTGACCTTCACCGGTTTCTGGTAGCGACTTCGCACTTGATTCAGGTGCAGTCTCCATCATTTCTTCCCCACTATCTTCCATATCTTTTTCAGGTTCTTCAGGGGTTTCTTTAGGATTTGTTTCTTCCGCACCGTCACCACCAACTAGCGGTTTATCTTCGACTTCTGGTTTTTCTGGTGCAGGGGTTACCGGTCCATCTACAATTGGTTTTTCTGGTTCTTCAACTTCAGGAACATCTACACTAGGACTGGCTGGATCAGCCATGTTCATCAATAAGTTATAAAGAATCGCTGAATAACTGTATAAGTGGTCTTCTACCCGTCCTGGGTATGTTTCATTTAAGAATTCAAGATTATCCATACCAGTATGGAAGATAGGTCCATTATCTTCAGTTTGAACATAACCATCTTTATCGCCAATTTCCCAGTTTGTTCCTTCAAAATAAACAATTGGAATTCCTAACTTATTAAATGGCGCATGGTCACTCCAGTCTCCTGTTTCAGCAAAAGGATAATCTTCATTCAAGCCTGGATTCGGTTCCATATCATCGATTTTTAGGAGTTTAGCAATATCAAAGGCTTGATTAAGGGCCCAATGTTCGCCACCCATTCCAGCGTGAATGTATTTCTTATCGCCAGCAATCAGTGAGTCCATATTGATCATCGCTAGGGTATTCTTAACTTGATCTTCCGTCATTGAGGCTGCATAAGCTTTTGACCCTTTTAAACCGACTTCTTCTGCGCTAAAGGCGATAAACTTCAAGGTAAATTTGCTGGCTTGATCTGCAAATCGTTTGGCGGTTTCTAAAAGTACACCAATCCCTGAAGCATTATCATCCGCACCGACAGATCCACCAGAGTTTACTGAATCATAGTGAGCCCCGACAATGACTTCCTTATCAGATTCTCCTTTTTTGGTAGCAATAATATTATGTGAAGTATATTCTTTCTCTTTTACCTTATAGGTAAAGGTTTGAATTTCAGGTTTATAGCCAAAACTGCTCAATTGGTCTAAGATATATTTCATAGCCTGTGCTTCACCTGGCGTGCCCACTACCCGACTACCAATCTCTCCTGAAAGCACTTCGACGTGTTCTAAAGCCTCTTTACCAAAGTCTGGATCTTCTAAAATGTCCGCCCCTTGTTCTTTCAAGGTTGGATCATTTCCGACGGTTGGTGTTTCTTCTTTTTCAGTGGTTTCTTCCTCTGTTGTAGTCAGGTCAGGTTCTTCATCAGCCAAATCCCCTTCGAGAACGGCTGGGTCTTCTTCATCTGTCACAACGGTTTCTTCAACAGCGATCTCTTCAACCGCTTCTTCAGCTTGAACTTCAGTCTGTCCACCGAAGAATAATAATGAGGCAGATAGAACTGATACCACTCCCACACTTAAACGACGAATTGTAAATCGTTGTTGGCGGTCAGCCAGTCGACGACCTTTCTCAACAAAATTATTTCTTCCTAACATAGTATCCTCCCATTTTCTGCTTTTCACTTTCGTGAAAGCGTTTTATTTACTTTCATCATATCACGTTCTCATGTGAAATACTATGCTTTTAATCGTAATATAATTATCTTAGCATTTACTCATAAATATTAGGTGAAGATAATAGGAAAGCGAATCCTAATAGTTTGATAATTATCTTTCTGCGAAGATTAGCGCTGTTTTATGATACAATGAAACAAATTTAAATGAGAAATATTGTTTTTGGCGCCAAATTTTAACTTTATTTTAAATTTGAGACGATCTGATTGAAGAGCTGAACAAGTTCTTCTTGAGCGTGCTCGGTCCGTCCCGATACAATCTTGGGTGAGCCGCCTCCTCTTAAATTAATTTCCGCTTCTAAAGAATTAAGAATGTCTCGTGCTTGACCTGCAGGAGAAACAATAGAAAAATGGCAAACACCGTCTTCTTGGTTGGTTAATATTTTTAAATCAATTGGGTGTTTGAGCAAGTTCTGCGAAACCTGACGCATACTCTCGATGGCAACCTGGTCTTGAATAATTATCTCAGGACTTTGAGCAATCGCCTCACTTTGATAGTCTGCTAGAGAATCCGATAAAACTTTCAATCGATCTTTATTCTTTTTCTTAAGATCAATCAGCTCTTCAATATCTTCTACTATAGTTTCTTCTTTAGTATTCAGTAAATGACGGATAGCTTCTACTTTATGATTCTTAGCTTGCAAAAGCTGACTCGCAGCCAAACCGACGGCGATTTCCACCCGAGTCTGGTCTCCATGTTTCTTCTGTCCTAAGATTACAAAAGAAGCAATCTGACTGGTATTGTTGACATGAGGGGTCCCACAGGGTTGACGATCTAAATTACCAAAACTCACCACCCGAACTTCATCGTGTTGGGCATAAGCTGGGTCGGGATATTTGGAGCCAGGATAGTATTCGTAAGTCACTGGAATCGCGGCTAAGATAGCATCTTGCATATGGTTCTCAACCTTAGCCAAATCTTCTTCTGTCACTTGATTGCGATTAATTTGATACCATTGGTTTCCTGGCTCAACCGACACAGCAGTTAACTGAATATCATAAGGTCGATAGTAACCATCTAGTAAATGTAAGGCTGATTGAATTTGACTATTCAATAGACGACGCTTCCCATCTAAAGCTAGATGAATCGGATTACTTAAGGGCTCAGCAACCTTATGAAAGAGTCGATCCCCTTCCCATTTAAGATCGAGGACCGGCTGTCCGTTAATCGTACCGTGATCGGCCAGCATTCCTCCTTTGGCTCCATAAAAAATAGTATCTTCAAAGCGATAGTAACCATCTTGCTCTTCTGCAATGGTCGTTGTCAAATTCCAATCAAACAAATCATCATAATGTCGTAACATATTATTTCCTCCTCTTCCCAATCCACGTTCTATTCCTTTCCATTGTACAATATCCGCTAGAAATAGGAAGCTGTCTGAATTTTAGATATATAAAAACTGCCCAGTCTTAATAAACTGAGCAGACTCATCAACGAATATTCAATTAAAGATTAATATTCTGACCACCTGTGACGCCGTAAATCTGTCCGGTCACATAGGAAGCTTGTTCAGAAGCTAGGAATACATAAACATCAGCCAATTCGACCGGTTGACCCGCTCGGCCGAGTAAACTATTTTGGCCGAAGTCCTTCAGTGCCCCAGGAAGTTGTCCGGCATCCAATTGGAGCGGTGTCCAAATTGGACCAGGGGCCACCCCATTGACCCGAATTCCTTTCTCAGCAAAATATTGGGACAGATTGATTGTTAAGTTGCTGATTGCAGCCTTTGTCGCCGCATAATCTAAAAGTTGAGTACTTGGATTAAATGCTTGCACAGAGCTGGTTGTAATAATACTTGCTCCCGGTGCTAAATTGGGTTCAGCTTCTTTAATCATCTCAATCATCGTAAAGAAATTAACTTGGAAAGTCTGTTCGACTTGTGCTAGCGACAAATCACTTAAGGAAGCGACAGCAAATTGCTGGGCAGCATTCAAAACTAAAATATCTAAATGGCCGAGGACTGTAAAAGCTTCTTTCACCACTCGCCGGCCTTCTCCTGGCTGACAAAAATCAGCAGCGATTATTTCAATGGAATAGCCATCTTGACTCAATAAATCTTGTAACGATTCAGCATCTTCCTCTTCTCCTGGTAAATATTGGACACAAACTTGAGCACCCTCACGAACGAAAGCAATGGCCACCGCCCGGCCGATTCCAGAATCTCCACCAGTGATTAAGGCTTTACGTCCTGAAAGGCGTTGTTGACCTTGATAAGATTGCTCTCCGCAATCTGGCAGCGGGGTCATTTCACTTTGTAGCGCAGGAGATTTACTGGATTGCTCAGGAAAACCATCCGCCTTATATCGATCTCTAGGATTAGTCGTCATGATTTCTCCTCCTTCAACTTAATTTGTTATTACTTAATTAAAGTATAAATGAGATAACTGAGAACTTCTAACTATCTGTAAAGTATTATATAAGCATCTTTTGAAAAATTAATATTGACAATAATCTATCAAATAATTATACTCTAATAGTAATAGTTACTTTTTAGGAGGAATTTGATGTTAAAGAAGAAATTTTATCGTTGGCTGGCCGCAAGTACTTTGTTACTAGCTATTTCAAGTGAATCGAGTTCACTGGTTTTGGCCGAAGAGATCGATGCTCCGCAGAATGCTGGGGTAGAAGACTACGGCGGTGGCACAAACACTGACAATAATGGTGAAGAAGATTTAATCATCCATATCGGTGAAAGCAGTAGTGCCCAACTTAGAATTGTTTATAGCAATGGACTGCCAGTAGACGAAGGCAGCCTAGTTCGCTTGAGCAATGGCATCCATCAAATGGAAAGAATGACCGATGCCAATGGCTACGTACAATTCTTACCTTCCGATGGCTTGGAAAATGGACAAACTTATCAGGTGAGCGTTAACCAACAGGCCAATGTTTTTAGCTTTACTAGTCAAGGGGAGCAGGAACATGTGATTTCACTACCACTTCCGGGAGCAGTAGATCCTTTACTACTGATCTTACAATTATCTTATCAAGATGGTAGCTCACTACCGGTGGGAACACCCATTACCTTGACCAATTTAAAAGATGGTAGCCAATTCACTAAGAACATAACTGAAGAAGGGGTCTTACTACTTACCGAAGCAGATGGCTTAAAGAAAGAAGTAAATTATGAAATCAGTGTCGATGGAACGAACATTGGTTCGACTTTCCGCTATGACCTTGGTGGTGAAAAAGAGCTAGCTGTTGTGGTACCTGACTATGCTAAAGCCAAGGAAGTCAGCCAAATTTATTTAATCTTACGCTATACCAACGGTCTTCCTGTTGAAATTGGTCGCAAAGTAAGTCTCAGTCATCAAGACCAAAAGATTACTAAAACTATCGAATCTGCCGGAGATTTATCTTTCAGCGAAGAAGATGGGCTAATTCTTGGTCAAGAATATCAAATATCGGTTGACGGACAGGAAAACATTACTTCCCTAACAGCTGAAGCAGATCAAAGCTATCGAGTATATCTTCCTTTAGCCGGAGCCAAAGATCCGCTACAAGTTGAGCTTGAACTTCATTATAAAGACGGCAAGAAATTAGCTAAAGGAACCCGCCTAACTTTCCGCGATCTTAAATCCGACCAAAGCTTCAGCAAAACTCTGGAAGAAGATGGACAACTTACCTTGCTTGAAAGCGACGGCTTAAAGAAAGAAGTTAACTATGGCATTGAAGTAGACGGAACAAATATTGGTTATACCTTCCGTTATGACTTAGGCGGACCAAAGACGCTATCGATTGAATTGCCTGAATACATGACTGAAGATGAACAAAATAATTCAGACTCAGAAGATTCAGCAAAACCCGATCAAGATAAAGACCAGTCCAAACCAAACCAAGATGATTCAGTAAAAGAAGAGCAAGATCAGCCAGATCAAAATAATCAAGCGTCCGATGCTAAAGAAAAAGACAAACAAACAGATTCTGCTGCGAAAGATTCCCAATCTAACTCAGATAAGAATGCTTCACCTGCTCCTCATCAACCAAACGATGGACAAAAAACGCCTGAGTCAAATGCTTCAACCGACGCAAAGACAAAATCTATAAAAGAAACACAAAAGATGAACAGCCAAGCAGAAGCTAACAGTCAAACCACTACAGAAGTTATGAAAGAAGATGCAACCCAAAACAGTCAGACTGATCAGAAAATGAAGCAAAAAACAGAAGAAAAGACAACGACAGATGGACAAAGTCAAAAATTGCCTGAAACAGGGGAAGCTTCATCCTTAAATCTTATTCATGGTTTAGCTATGCTTATCTTATTAGCTGCCCTTAGCCTGTTTAAGAAATTAACTGAAGAACATTAATCATCAGCTGAAAAAGAGGAAAACATACCAGCGAGTATGTTTTCCTCTTTTTTCTTTAGCTAGATTTTATTCATCTTGGCGTTTTTTGTTGATGAATGATATACCGACGATTTAAGCAGACGCATACTGTTTAAGGTAACTAATAAGGTGGCACCGATATCAGCGAAGACAGCTAACCACAAGGTCAGCCAGCCAGGAATGACTAATAAGAGGGCAATCAATTTTAACCCGAGTGAAAAGATAATATTTTCTTTTATAATCCGTAAGGTTCGTTGACTCAGTTTGACCGTTGCCGGAACTTGTAGAAGATTATCTGACATTAATACAATATCTGCCGTTTCTAAGGCTGTATCGGTGCCGGTTCCACCCATCGCTATCCCAATATTCGCCGCAGCTAAAGCGGGCGCATCATTCACGCCATCACCGACCATCGCAATCGGAGCTTGAGAACCTAGTTGACGAATGACAGCTAATTTGTCCTCTGGTAACAAAGAAGCCTTAATCTCTTCAATCCCTACTAATTGTCCCATGGCCTGGGCTGTGGCCAGATTATCTCCCGTTAACATCCATGAAGTTAAACCTAAATCATTCAAATAGCCAATAGATTCAGCAGCCTGATCACGAACCTGATCAGCTACGGCTAAAATTAATTGAATTTCCTGCAGATTACCGAATAAAACCACCGTCTGACCCTCTTCTTGTAATTCGGTCAACTGTTCGCTAATCCTTTTATCGATTGAATCAAGATGATTCTGCCAAAGAATGGGTTGACCCACATAATAAGTCTTTCCTTGATAAATCCCCTTTAGACCCTTTCCAGTGATGGACTGAAATGCTTCAAGATCGACCATTTTTTTGTTATCTAATTTGTTGGATAGACCTTCTACGATAGCCTTAGCTAAGGGGTGGTTAGCCCGGCTCTCTAAAGCGATTAAAATTTCGTAACGAGGTTGGTCCACTAAAGCAATGGTCTGATTCAATTGTGTTTGACCTTGCGTCAGGGTTCCTGTCTTATCAAAGGCAATGGTACGAATCTTGGCCAGGTTCTCTAAATGGCGTCCCCCTTTAATTAGAATACCCTCTTTGGCTGCTGTCCCAATGGCGGTTAAAATCGCTACCGGTGTAGAAATCACCAAAGCACAAGGACAACCAATAATTAACACAGCGAGTCCTTGATAGAACCAATGAGACCAAGAGAGATTGAAGAATAAGGGTGGAATAAGCATCACCAAAGCCGCGATGACCATAATGGCTGGCGTGTAATATTTAGCGAAACGATCGATGACAGATTGGACGCCAGCTTTTTCTTCCTGAGCTTCTTCTACTAAATTGATAATATGAGCCAAGGTGGTATCTTCAGCTAGTTTAGTGACGCAGACATCAATCACACCTTCTTCATTAAAGGTCCCCGCATAGACGGTATCACCAAGTTCTTTGACCACTGGCATGCTTTCTCCAGTGATCGTTGCTTGATTAATACTTGTACTGCCTTTGATAACTTCTCCATCCAGAGCTACCCGATCGCCTGGTTTAATTCGAATAATCTGGTTTAGCTGGATTTGACTGACATCTTTTACAATCTCTTGATTATCTTCAATCACCCAGGCTTGATTTGGTGCCAATGAGATTAGGCTAGCCAATGAATGACGGGCCTTGTCGGTTGAGTAACTTTCTAAGGCTTCACTGATGGCAAAAAGAACAACGACCATTGCTCCCTCGGCCCATTGATGGATGGAAACAGCGCCAATAATAGCCACGGTCATTAAGGTGTTCATATCAAATTCGAGTTGAAATAAATTCCGCAGACCGGTTCTAAAGAGGTCCCAGCCACCGACAACAATCGCTAAGATATAGCCATATTCGATCAAGTCTTTTTGACCAGGATTGAAATAGCCCAATACGAAGGTTAAGACCATGATCAAAGCAGCTAAGAAAGCTGGCAGATTCTCTTTCTTAAATATAATAGGCTGCGAAGATGTCGTCTGATCTGGGCGCGCTACTTTAATATTATCGAAAGCTCCAGCTTGTTCGATTTCTTCAATGCTGGCGGTTCCGCTAATCCGAACCTTGGTCGCTGCAAAATTAACCGAAGCTTGAGAAACTGAATCTAATTTCAATAAATTCTCTTCAAATTTCCGCGCACAATTTGCACAATCTAAATTCATTAATTGATAAGTACGTTCGCTTGCATTCATTAATCTTCCTCCATATGTTCAATCGTCTTATTGATAATTGCTTGAACATGTTCATCTTCTAAAGAATAGTAAACTTGTTTGCCTTCTTTTCGATCCTTAATCACCCCTACTTTATATAACTTGCGCAGGTGACTGGAAGCATTGGCTTGGCTAATGCCCAAAATATTGGCAATATCACAGACACATAATTCTGGGTAACGACTGATAGCCGTGACAATCTTAGTCCGATTATCTTCGGCAATCGCTTTAAGAAAATTGGTAACTTTATCTAAGGGTAAACTTTCTAATTCTTGGCGAACTTGTTTTACCCGGTCGGGATGATTTTGAAACTCTTGGCATACCGGCATGGTCATTTGGAACACCTTCTCATTCAATTATTTAATTGAGTATAGTATAACAGAAAAGTCTTGGTCATTCAATTATATAATTGAATGATAACCATTATCCTTAATCATACTTTATCTTTCAATTTTTTAATGAGCCCTCGATAAAGCAAAATAAAAAAACTACCCCTATCCCTAGACTAAATTGCTAAGGATGAGTGAGTAGATCAATTTTATTGGTTCTATAATTTTCTATATGTGAAAGTTAAATCGAGATCCAATCAAATACTGATTAAAAAAGCTTCAGCCTGCGCTAGTTTTAATATCTTAGCCTAGCGGTTTAGTGGCTTCACTAGATGGACAAAATGGTATAATCGAAACCAATCGCTTTCAAGAATTTAAATAGATCGGTGGTTTTCAGGAAAAGTGTCTTCTCATTGGTATTAGGATGGAAACTCATTCGTTCTTCATCAACAATTTCTTGGTCAAAATAAACTTGAATATCCTTCTCCTGATTATTCAATAAACCAAAGGGAGAAACCACACCAGCAGGTAAGGCCATTTTCTCGAAAAGACTATCTTCAGAAGCCATACGGATTTTATTGGCTTGAACTAATTCTTTGAAATGATTCATGTCAAGTTGTTTGCTATCATCCATAATTAAGAGGTAATAGGCCGTCTTCTTTTTATTGGTTAGAAACATGGTCTTGGTCCGGACCCCTTCAACCCCCTCAATAAATTGATCGGCTTGCTCCGTGGTTAAAGCAGGAGGATGTTCGACAATCTCAAAAGGAATGTCGAGTTTATCCAAGGCTTCTTTAACTTGATTATATCCTTCCATGATATCCTTCCTCTCTCATTTTACTCTCATTATATCATAGAAATGGATTGATATTGCTAGGACTTTCTCAGTGATTCAGTTGAAATACCAGAAAAAACCGATGATCAAAATGACCGCTCCAATTAAATGGAAGGCTAAAGCTAAGCGCGCTCTCTGCTTATAATGCTGAACTTTTTCTGGATCAATGATGCTTTCATCTTTAATCGGAAACTGACGCCGACCTAGTAAATATAACAAAATGTTGCCGCCGCCATTATTACCACCGAGATTGAAGATGCCCCAAAATCGTGGATAAGGTAAGTGCCGAGCCTTGGCATCCATCACCGTGAGTCGATAGATCATTCGTGCTAATTGAATTCCTCCGAATACACAAATCGCCAGACCACAAACAAATATTATTAAGCGCGTATCCATTCTTTTCCCTCCTTAAAGTCGACGAATGAGTTCAAAATAAATGAAACCAGTCATACATAGAGCCAAGATAAAAATGGTAACTAAGCCATAAATCTTCAGGGGTAAGAAATAATTAATCAGTAAAACTATTAAAATTAGTAAAATGTTGATTACAATCGCTTTGATAAGTTTTCGGTTGCTTTTAACCACATTGGTATTGTCATCAATATGTTGAACAAATTCTTTATTCTTCTTCAACAAGGCATCCAGACTCAACTGATACAGTTCACTTAATTCAATGACCGTTCGTACATCGGGATAACACTTATCATTCTCCCAATTAGAAATCGTCTGCCGACTAACATCTAAGGCTTCTGAAATCTCTTCTTGGGTCATACCTGCTTGCATGCGAGCAGTCTTTAATTGCTGACCTATTGTCATCGCAATCCCTCCTTGTGTCTCTACTGTATTCATTTTATTGATCGATGTCTATCAAATCTTTTAGACAAGGCCATTTTTTCGTCAAAAATTCCCTGTCAAACTTTTTTGACAGGGCTATAAATGGTGATTTAATGCTATTTCGAAGGTCCATCCTCAAATAATAATTGACTCCCTTTAAGTTGATTAAATTCGCTGATAAATTTTTCTACATTGACTTCTAGCGGAAATTCTAACTCGATGAGATAAGCCTGATCCGACTTATGCGTCGAACAGGGTCGTATTTTATTAATCGTAATCAGAGAGTCATTGATAAAGGCGATGGCTTGATTAAAACTATCTATGTCTTGGGTTTGGAGAATAAATTGTTCATAAGGCGATCGATCTTTAAGTCGATGTTTAACCTTTTGCAAATAGACGAGAGTGATAATCAATATGATCGCAACCACTAAGGCGACCTCATAGAAACCAATGCCCACCGCTAAACCTAAACAGGCTGACGACCACAAACCGGCTGCTGTGGTTAATCCTTTGACCTTATCGCGATTGGTAATCAGAATCATCCCAGCGCCAAGAAAGCCGATACCACTGACCACTTGAGCACCCATCCGACTCGGATCCACTCCTGGATAGAATTTGGCGACAAATTGATTGGTCATCATTACCATGGCTGAAGTGACACTGACGAGGATATAAGTTCGCATCCCGGCCGGTTGATTATTTAAACCACGCTCAAAACCAATTAAACCACCCAGAATCATGGCCATCAAACAGCGAATCAAAATGGTTATAAAATTTAATTCTTCAAAGTTAATCGCTGGTATCTTCATTTAATCCCTCCTCTCTGTCAAACATCCGTTTTCCTTGATTCTATTATAGCGTAAAGCTATGCTTTTCTATAGATATGTTGTCTTGGGTATGATTTAACCAAGATTTTTACCAAATCCGCTATTGACTGAGGATCTAGTTAAAGAATAAGCTCTGATGAATAATTTGTGCAAATCTGTTGGATAAAAGGATTCATCCTTAGAAATGACAAATTGACCATAGAAAGGAATGCTAATGCTATATATTATTCGAAAAGGAGATTCAGTACCTTCTCATTTGTTAGTAGCTATTGAAGCCATCGATTGGCCAGCTGGAACTTATGTAGCCGATATTTTGCGTCAGCAATCGATGGCGCCCTCCGATTATTACTTCATATTAAGTCAAGATAGCCCCGATGCTAATAAAAAAGACCAACTGGTGGCCTTCGCCGCTTATGTCGAACAAGATATTATTGCCGATCCAGCCATTTGTCCTTGTATTGCTACTGTCTATGTTGAGCCTAGTTTCCGTCAACGCGGCTTAAGTCGAGACCTCGTTCACTTAGTCGAGCTCCACGCCAAAGCCCAGAATCAGCAAGACTTATATATTAACACTCAACATCAAGGTTTATACGAGCCTCTGGGCTATCAGCAGTTTGACTGCCAGATTGACACCAAGGGCCGAACAATTTATCTCTATCATAAAACACTGTATTAGATTAGAATAGTGCTAGCCCGAAAGCCAGACTTTTTGGTGTTTAGAAAATAGACAAACCGAATATTTACCGGCGACCCGACCTTTATAGGTCTATGTTTCCCCTAAAGTAATGCGATCCATAATTGTCTAGCTAAAACTTGCCAGACAATTGGGCTGAATCTATGGGGAAATTTCATCGGTAAATATTCGGCTATTTGTGTTTCTATTTTATCGGCCTTCTTCCAAAGGATAGGAGGTGATAATCATTCAGATTCATTTTTGTCTTCTCTAATTCATGGTGACCACTAAACACTGACATCTCATGACTTCAACACTCATCCTAAAACTTATTTTTCATTTTGTTTCTTGCCTTCTTTGGTATAAGGTACCACTTTAGATTCTTTATTCTTAGCTATTTCTTTAGCCCGTTTAATCGCCTCAGCCTTACTAGCAAAACTGTCAGAAGCTCTTTTCGCTTTCTTAGTCTTAACTTTCCACTGGTCATCTTCAAAATAAACTTCAACATCTTCATCTAATAAATCAGGATTGGTCGAATCACGGTCATGTTTATCTCTTTTAGAAGGATTCGCTTCTGCTTTAAGCTCCTTCAATTCTTTATCAGTCGCCTTGGCAAACCACTTCTTTCCTTCAGCAATGGCAATGGGGATGGCCCGATCTTCATCGTAACCATTGGCTAAGAGGGCATTGGCAATATCAATCATCTTCTTCCGCTCTAAGGTTTCGAAATTCTTAAACGATGGCGGATAATCTTGCATATTCCATGGCATACGTCTCACCCTTTCTATTGAAATTATAACATGCATCTACTGCCAACCCTATTAAAGCGAATTAAAAAACCAGCCCCGTCAAGGGACTGGTCAATAAATTCTATTCTTCATGACCAAGGATTTGATTAATTTCCTGGCTATATAAATCTGACTTGCCACCGAAGACTGCTTGAATTCCATTAGCAACGTCGACAACTGCCGTAGCTCCAAGTTGTTTCAACTTAGTCTTATCAACTTGCTGGGTGTCCACCACGGATACCCGCAGCCGTGTGGCACAAGCAGTTACATTTTCAATATTTGTTGCTTGACCCAAAGCCGCAATGATTTCTTGAGCTCTTTGACTTAAATCTGTCGATGATTGTTCGGTTCCAGATTCAAATTCACCCACATTCAACTCCATACCAGGTACGGCTACTTTGAATCGTTTGACTAAATACCTAAAAATAAAATAATAAACCAGTGCCCAAATAATTCCGACCGGCAGAACGCGCAACCAATGAGTTTGCGCTTGACCTTGCAAAGGTCCAAAAATAGTAAAGTCAATCAGTCCACCAGAGAAAGTATTACCAATTCGGATTTGCAATAAATCGGCTACCAAGAAAGAGACACCATCTAAGAAAGCGTGAATGACGTATAACCAAGGTGCTGCAAATAAGAAAGAAAATTCAATCGGTTCGGTAATCCCAGTTAAGAATGAGGTGAGTGCACTAGACATATAAAATCCGGCATTGGCTTTGCGATTTTCTTTAGGAATAGCATGATACATCCCTAAACATGCAGCAGGCAGACCAAACATCATTGTAGCAAAACGCCCAGCAAAAAAACGCGTTCCATAAGTGAACAATCCGCTAAAGTTTGGATCCGCAAGTTGAGCGAAATAGATATTTTGAGCACCCGAAACTGTTTGTCCCGCCACCGTTTCTACCCCACCTAAGGATGTATACCAGAATAATGGATAGATGGTATGGTGTAAACCTACGGCTCCTGTAAGCCGTAAAAAAATCCATATAGGAAAGAACCCAAGCTACCCATTCGAGCAATTTGTTCACCCAAGACTACTAAGAGATTTTGAATGGGGGGCCAGATTAAATAGAAGATACTACCTAATACAATGGCTGATAACGATGAAACAATCGGAATAAATCGTGATCCGCCAAAGAAACCTAAAAATTGTGGTAGCTCAATTTTACGATAGCGATTATGTAAATAAGTTACCGTCAACCCAATGACCAAAGCACCAAGAACACCAGTATCAATTGTCGCGTCAGCGTCAGAATACAACTGCAAAAGTGAACTAATAGTTGCTGTAAAGACTAGAAAAGCAACTCCAGCCGACAGACCCGCAGTTCCTTTGTCACCTTTAGCCAGTCCCACAGCAATACCAATAGAGAAGATCAATGGTAAATTGGCAAAGACCGCATTCCCGGCTCCAGCCATTACTGCAAATACGGACTGAATCCATTCTGCCCCTAAAAAGGGGAAGGCAGCAATAGCAGCATCATTTGATAAAGCAGCTCCCAGACCGAGTAATAGCCCTGCTACCGGCAAAATTGCAATCGGGAGCATAAACGCTTGGCCTAACTTCGAGAATTCTTTAAACATATGCTTTCCTCCTTATCCTTCTAATCCTTTAATAAAACGTTGAGCAATTTCTTTAGGTCGAGTAATCGCCCCACCGACAACGATTCCAGTCGCCCCGAGTTCTTTCATTTTTCGCGCCTGTTCAGGATAATGAATCTTTCCTTCAGCAATGACGGGAATTCCTTCAGCCACTAAATTTTTTACCAATTCAAAGTCAGGCTGATCTGATTGACGACTATAGTTGGTATAACCAGAAAGTGTCGTTCCAACAAAATCAATACCTGCTTGATAAGCTGCCAAGCCTTCATTAAAGGTCGATATATCTGCCATAAATAACTGGTCAGGATATTTAGCTTTAATCTGTTGGATAAATGCTTCAATGCTCAAACCATCATACCGGGGTCGCTGTGTACAATCTAAAGCAATCACTTCAACTCCAGTTTCAATGAGTTGGTCTACTTCTTTCATCGTAGCCGTAATAAAAGGTTCTTGAGGTGGATAATCACGTTTAATTATCCCAATCATCGGCAGATCTACTTGCTGACGAATGGCTAAAATATCACGCACTGAGTTGGCTCGCAATGCAACTGCTCCTGCTTCTTGAGCTGCCAGAGCCATATAAGGCATCAAACCTTGACCTTCTTCTATATATAGAGGTTCTCCTGGCAAGGCCTGACATGACACAATCAAACCTTTTTTTATAACATCTATAAAATCCTGTTTATTCATCTTTATTATCCACTCCTTTTTCTATCGCAAATAAAGTATCTAGGAAAACTTTTCCTCGTTGGACTCGGTCGAGGTCCATAATATAATCATAAATAATATCAATCACCATCAAGATGGGTAATTGGGGCGAGATTCGATTGCCAAAATTTAAATTCGCCAGACTGGCACAATTCAGAATCACCTGAATTTGATCATCATAAAGCGGTTTGGCTTTAGAAGTAATCAATAGGGTTTTGGCCCCTTGGCTAGCAGCTTGTTTTAACGATTTTAGTACAGAAAAAGTCTCACCAGAAATTGAAAAACCAATGACTAGACAGGTCGAATTCAGTACAACTTGATTCATTGCCATCATTTCAGGATCAGTAATCGCATCAACCGTCAATCCTAAACGCATTAAGCGATAACGCGTCTCTTGGGCAGCGTAACCAGAACTTCCAATTCCATAAATATATATTCTTTGCGTTTCAGAGATGAGTTGAGCAATATGTTTCAGTTGTTCTTCCTTCATCAAACTATAGGTTTTATTAATAATTTCAGAATAATCCTTTAAAACATTCTCAATCGCCAACGCATTATTCTGATAATTGGGTTGATCCTTCTGTCGGTATGCAAAGATAAATTCCCGATAACCCTGATAGCCACACTTCTGGGCAAATCGAGTCAGTGAAGCTTCCGAAACATGGAGAGTTTGAGCGATAGATTTGGCAGAATAATCTGATGACTCTGTCGGCGGCTGAATAAAATACTGAGCAATGACTTTCTCTGTCTCAGTAAATGAAGGATAGAGCGACTCGATTACTGGCACTAAGCTATCTTTAATTTCCATCTCAATCTCCTTTTCTTTAACAAACTAAATAACCTCAACCGCTTACAAATATTTTATTGGAAATTGTTTAGATTTTCAATATTAATATATTTTCAGAAAGTACTTTCAATAAACAAATCAAAAAAACCAGCCCCGTCAAGGGACTGGTCCATTCACTTTAACTTATTTCTTTTCAGAAAGTCCGTCTACAAAACCTTTAGCTGCGTTTGAAGCATCTTCGATAACTTCTTTCGCTTTACCTTTGGCTTTTTGAGTAGCACCTTCTGCTTTTAATTTTTCGTTATCTGTTACTTTTCCGACAGTTTCTTTGACTGAACCAGAAACTTTATCAAACATTGAGCTTTTTTTCTTTTCTTCTGACATGAGTAATTCCCCCTCTTTATTTGATAAGTATATTATAAACCAGATAGAGGCAGATGTATAATGATATGATTTATATACGAATTCCTAAACAAGATATTCTGAGTTAGACCCAAATTACTGATAAATAGACACTAAATGATATTTGGATTAAATTTTCCGGTAATTATAATGAAAAAGTTAATCTATTGCTAAAAGCTATATGGATATAATTATTACTTATAGGACTTATCATTGCAGTTTATGGATTTATAGCTTATACTCTTGTTAGCGTTTCCATCAGGGATTGTTGTAGGTATATGGGTATCTATTTTTCTTGGTTGAGACGAAATTATCGAGAGGAGTTATGGAATGAGTCATAAGAAATTTAATTTTGTTGGAGCTTCAATGGTAGCAATTCTGGCCTTAGGTGTTGGCGTACAAAGCGCCCCAATTATTTGGCAAAGTCCTATCGTTCTAGCTCAAGAAGAAGAAGCGAGCACTGAGATTCCAGATTATAAGGAAGATTTCTTTGAGGCTGTCAATAAAGAATATTTAGATAATATGGAAATGGCTGCTGACGAAGTCGCTATCGGAGTCAATGATGAATTAGATGAAATTGTTGATGAACGTTTGAAGACCATCTTAGGAGATCTTAAAGATGGTAAAGTTGAACCTCAAAACGAAGAAGAACAACAAATGATGAATTACTATGATTTAGCCTATGATTTCGATCGTCGTGAAGAAGAAGGCGCTGAACCGGTTAAACCATATTTAGAAAAGATTGAATCGCTAGAATCTGCTGAAGATTTAGCTGATCGTTTAGGTGAATGGATTGAAGAAGACCTGCCATTACCTTTCTATGTGTATAGTTCACCAGGTTTGGAAGATCCTAAAACCAATGAATTAATGATCGCATCTGGTAGCTTAATCTTGCCAGATACTTCTTATTATGATGAAGGTAATGAAGATGCGCCTGAATTACTTAAAGTTTACCGTGAATCAGGCGAAAAAATCTTAGTTGCTATGGGATACAGCGAAGAAGAAGCAGCTAAACATCTAGAAAATACTCTTAATTTCGATGCTTTGATGGCTGAATACCGTACGCCAAGTGAAGAACGTCCTAAATATAGTGACAATATCTTCTCAATTTCTGTGGAAGATGCACAAGGCATGACCGATAGTTTCAAATTATTATCAGCTTTAGAAAATATTATCGGTACAAAAGTTGAAAAGATTAATATCGATGATAAATCATTCTCTGGTGGTCTTGCTGATATGATGGGTGAAGAACACTTTGAAGAATTGAAATCATGGATGTTAGTTAAACAAGCCATCGCAGCTGCTCCATATTTAACCGAAGAACTTCGTTTATTACAAGCTGAATATGGAATGGCTCAACGTGGTATTGAAGAACCAACACCTCAAGATAAAGCCGCTTACAAAGAAATTATCTACCAATTCTATGATGTTATCGGTAATGCTTATGGTAAAGAATACTTCGGTGAAGAAGCTCGTAAAGAAGTTGAAGATATTACCTATGATATTATTGATATGTACAAAGAACGCCTAAATAATAATGAATGGCTAAGCCCAGAAACCCGTAAAAAAGCCATCGAAAAATTAGACAAGATGGATGTTATGGTCGGATATGGTGATGAATATAATAAGAATACCCCTGACTATAAAGTAGACCCAGAAAAATCATTCTTTGATGGTATTAAAGGAATTAATAAGGTCGATGTGGTAAATGATTTGAAAGATTATGACCAACCTGTGGCCGAAAACCAATGGGGAATGGAACCATTCGCTGTCAATGCGTATTATAGCTCAACTTCAAACTTAATTTGCTTACCTGCAGGTATCTTGCAAGCACCATTCTACGATAAAGATCAAACAGATAGCCAAAACTACGGTGGGGTAGGTAATGTGGTTGGTCACGAACTGACTCACGCTTTCGACCCAAGTGGTGCAGAATTCAATGCCGATGGTGCATTCGAAAACTGGTGGACTGAAGAAGACTACGCTGCCTATGAAGACCGCACTAAAGTGATGATTGATCAATATGATGGCTATGAAATCTATGATGGCCAAGTTGACGGTGAACAAACTTTAGCTGAGAATATTGCCGATAATGGTGGTATGTCCGTAGCTTTAGAAGGTTTGAAACGTAAAGGAGATCCTAACTACAAAGAATTCTTTGAATCTTATGCTCGCACCTGGGCCATTAAACTTCGTCCTGAATTTGGTAAGATGAGACTAGTCACTGACGAACATGCTCCAGCCGAAACACGGACAAATATCCCAGTGCAAAACTTTGAAGAATTCTATGAAACCTATGGTGTACAAGAGGGCGATCCAATGTACATGGCACCTGCTGATCGCATGATTTTCTGGTAAACTTTCACAATAAGTTAGCTCGTCCAAGAATTATCCCTATTGACAATATAACGTTCATAACTTTACCTACAATTCAAGTCTAGTCCTTGAATTTATCGATGTAGCTAACTTGTTTGAGAGCCACCCTCTATTGCAAAGAGTGGTTAACCTGTTCGCTTGGCGGGCAGGTTTTTTGATGCGTTTCTATTTATGGTTCACGTTGGCAACCATAAACTCGTAACATTGAATGGTTAGTCATTCTATTTTAATTCATTTACCTATATATCAAATAAACAGTAAACAAAAAGAGACCCCTAAAGTTGGACTAGAAAATCCGACTTTAGAGGGTCTTTCCGCATTTAATTTAAAGCCTACTGCTTTTATTAAGCTTTTATTTTATAATTCATTTTCTGAGCTTCCCTTAGTTAAGACATCGTTGAAATTATCATAAGAAATCTCAATCATGTTGGTCAAAGCTTCATCCGTATTAGACCCAACGTGAGGTGTTAATAGGACTCGTGGGTATAAATTCATCAAGTCAAGCACATCTTGACGAGGGACTGGGTTAGCTTGATCAAATTTCTTGAAGAAGACATCACTTTCGCCAGGAAGCACATCGGCAGCAAAACCGTAAAGTTTATTGTTCTTAATCGCATCAATAATCGCTTGGTTATCTTGCAATTCGCCGCGGGCGGTGTTAATTAGAATCGCGTCATCTTTCATTTTGCTGATAAATTCCCGATTGATCATGCCTTCATTTTCCCCTTTAATTAATGGGACATGAAGCGAGACAATATCTGATTGAGCTAATAGGTCGTCTAGTTCCACAAATTCAACCACTTCTTTAGCAGCCTCAGATTGAAACACATCATAACCTAGGACTTTGGCTCCTAAACCTTTAAATAATTTGGCTTCGGTTAATCCAATTCGACCGGTACCAATAACACCTACTGTACAATTCCGCACTTCACGACTAAACATCCGCGGGGTTACTCGGAAATCTTGATTGATTGAAGTATTGTGTGCGGTGTACTGTACATTGCGCAATAAGGTCATCCCTAGAGTGAGAGACAATTCGGCAATGGCATTAGGTGAATAACCAGGAACTCGTGCTACTTTCATACCCAAACGCTTAGCTTCTTCAACATCGATATGATTAAAGCCAACCGTCCGCGTAAAGACATATTGAATCCCATATTCTTCGAACTTAGCTAAATTTTGCGCATCAGCAATACAATTACCACGAAGTAGAACTGCATCGTGACCTTCAGCTGTGGCAACATTCTCATGATTTAAATATTCTGAATACAAAGTCAAATCATAATCATATTTGTTCAATTTATTGAAGAATTCAACTTCATTCTCCCGTACACCATAACATGCAATCTTAAACATTCTATCGCACCCTTTCTATAATATGCCTGTTTGACTAATAATTTCTAAAATTACAATCCAAAGTGGAATCATGATTACTGCGGCTAAGGTTGACAATAAAGAAGCATTGGAAGCTAAGACAGCATCCTTATCAAAATTAATGGCATAAGCGGCTGCAACGGTAGCAGTTGGGGTTGCCATCATAATGACTGTGGTTGCTAAGCTAGTTGGATTGAAATGTAAGAGCCCCGTCCCATGTAATAGATAAATGCCTAGAATGTTAATCACTGGCACAGCGATAATTTTCATCACCGTATAATACCAGGCTGTGCGGTTGGAAGCTGCTTGTGAGAACTTCAGACTGCCCAAAGTGGCCCCGATCGATAACCAAGCTAACGGTGAAGATAATTTAGCCAAATATTCTAAAGGTTTATATAACCAAGGGGCGGTCGCATCAATCCGCAAGAATGCCACGGCTCCATCAGCAGTCTGAACTTGTGGCAGTTGGTCTTGGAAGAGCCAGATGAATAAGCCACCAAAGGTCGCTAAGACAATTGGATTTAAGAACATGGTTTTGACATTCTTCTTATCCATTTTCAATCCAGACATAGCAATGAAACCATAAGAGTATAAAAAGATACGATAACCAATATTAAAGATATTGGCATAGATTACCCCTTCATCACCATAAATCGCCGAAATAATTGGAATCCCGAAGAAAGTCGTTGAACCAAAGATGGTCAAGATTTCTAGCGTGGTCTTGCGATCGCCTTCATACTTCAAATAGAAGATCTTTGTCACAAAGATTAAGACGATGTAAATCAAGATCCCCCAAATCAGCACACTCATTCCTTGTTGGAGTTGTTCCTGATTGATTGGTTTCATAAAAGCATTGAAAGCCAATGCAGGTAAAGCAACCGTCAAGACTACCTTAGACAAAATCTTGCTCACTGCTTCAGAAAAAATCTCGCGCTTCCGACAATAGTAACCGACCAAAATAACAAAGACGGTCGAAGTAATGGCACTGACCACATTCATGTCGGTCAGCGTCTGCTCAAAAATATTCAATAAGTCCATAAGAAAAATCCTCTCATTGATGAAAACTCATCATAAAATTTACTGGTAGATTATAACATAAAAAGTTAGTTGTTTTCATCACAAAGTTAATTTAATACGTTTTCATAGAATTATCATGAAAATATTTTGCTATAGACTGGTTGTAACCCAAACATATCAACCATAACAATCGTTAGGGAAATTTACAAAACTTTTACATTTCTCTACTCCAAATTTACATAAATTAAAAAATTAGCCCTTATAATGAAAGTAAATCTAGCCAAAAAGGAGTTAATGAAATGCGCAAATTTCCTATCACTGCTGCAAGTCTACTATTATCATCAATGACGTTAGTTGGCTTAACGGCTAACCAATCTGTCGAAGCTAAGACAGTAGAAGAAGTCCAAGCCATGATAGATCAGGCCCCTGAAGGATCGGTTCACACTACCGTGAATGAGAATGGTGAAAACGAAGTTGAAAATACCGGTGATTATTATAATGCCGATGCCGACCCCCTTAAACTTGCTGACCAAGGTCAACTCGCTGAAGACCCTACCGTTCCTAGCGAAGAACGAATTGTTACCGGTGAATTTCATAATCATACCAATCAATCGAACGACGCCTCTGAGAAATATATGACTTTAGAAAATGTGTTGAATGCAGGATTTCGTGAAGATTTAGATCAATTACCTGAAGAAGCTTATCCTAACCTGGATTATGGTCAAGCCTTCGATTATTATATGTCGCAGGATCATTTCCGCAAATCTCCTCGCAATATTAATGGCGATCCGCTGGTCAAAGATGGGAACGGATATGAAAAGCCAACCTGGAAAACCATCCAATCTCAAATTGATAAATATAATGAGCTTAAAGCCCAAGGAAAATATAGCGGTAAAATCTACTATCCTGGTTTTGAATGGGACTTATTCGGCCTGGACCATGTTACTGTAGGTATTATCGAAGATTCAACTAACCGAGTACCCCTGGATGCGATCCGTCATTTCGAATGGTTATATTCATACGATACTCCTACTTCCGCTTTTACGGATAATGAATTGGAAGTCTTCGGGCCAAGAGACAATGTGAAGGCTGATAAGACGAATGCTTATGATGGCCTCCGTTGGTTACAAAAATACTACCCTCATTCATTCTTCTTAGTCAACCACCCTTCCCGACACAATGGCGGGGGCGGTGAAGTTCGGGTCGAAGATATTCGCGATATGTTGAACGTTGCCCCCGACATCGTTGCTGGCTTAGAAGGGATGCCTGGAAATCAAATGGGAGGCGACCGTGGTGAAATGCGAGATATCTATGGGGGCGCCGACCTGATGATTGCCAAAGTTGGAGGCGTCTGGGATTCCCTGCTTGGTGAAGGTCGTCAATTTTACAACTATGCAAATTCTGATTTCCACTTTAAGATTTCGTCGAATGGAATCTACTCTTCAGGCTATTGGCCATCAGAATATTCCCGCAATTATACTAAGGTTTCAGGCAACACCTTCCAGGATATCTCTGAAGGATTAAAGATAGGAAACTCTTGGTCAGTCTATGGCGATCTTATCTCTGGCTTAGAATTCTATGTGGAAGCAGATGGCAAAAAGGTTGAAATGGGCGGTACACTTGAAGTTGCTAAAGACACTTTGGCAAACCTCACCATTCGCTTCAAAGATACACAAAAGAATAATTATAAGCCCCTCTCTGCTGATCACCGATCAAATGTAAGTAATCATCCCATTTTAGACCATATTGATTTAATTGTAGGTAATATCTTTGGCGAAATGGCAGACAAAACTACTGCAGAAAACCCAACCACCCGGATTGCCAGACGATTTGATCAGACAAATTGGTCTCAAGCAGATGCTGACGGTTGGCACACAATCAAAGTTCCTTTCATTATTAATCAAGATATGTATATGCGTCTTCGAGGAACCAATCATGGCCTTGGTGTAGCTGGAGAGACCGACCAAGATGGCAATCCACTTCTCGATGAAGAACTGAAGAAACCAATGCCTGCCAATGAAGCGACCTACGATTGGAGTCATCCGACCGAGGAATACAAGAAACAAATGATGGCGCATTTCAACCGGATTAACGATCGCAATTACAGTGATCTATGGTTCTACGCTAACCCGATTCGTCTCATGGTAGCAGATAGCACCTACACCATTCCTAAAGAATATGAAGCGATTGTCAAGAATTTAGTCAAGGACCCTAGCTCGATCAACCAAGTTGAGAATGATATTGCAAACAATACCCCAACGATTCCACAACCCGAGAAACCGGAGATTGATCCTGAGCTCCCTGATCAATCCGGAGATAAAGATAATCAAGCTCCCGATAAAAATACAGATGCCAACCAAGAGATTGATGACACAGATAAAACCACAAATGATACTGAAAAAGAAAATATTTCCACAATAAAAGATAACAGTCTCCCTCAAATTTCAAATGCTTCTGATATAAATATCCAAGCTGCTGGTAGCTTACCAGAAACCGGTGAACAAGATCCAAGCCTTATCTTCACTGGCGCAGCCCTATCTATTATCGCCGGACTTGGATTAATTAAAAGTCGGAAACCGTAGACTGATAAAATATTTTCGCAAAATATATAGAAGACCCCTAAAGTTGGCTCTTATTATTCCATCTTTAGGGGTCAATGTAATGTTTCAATGTATTTTCTGATCACATTGGATTCTTAGGTTATTAAATGCTTAACTCATTTTTTTCACGGCTTCATTTAAGCCTTGTAAGTATGTAAGCCCCAAAGCCCGATCATAAAGTCCGTATCCTGGGCGAGAAATTTCTCCCCAAATAGTCCTTCCATGATCCGGTCTAACAATACCGTCGAATCCGATATCGTATAGTGCACTCATTATAGCAAACATATCTAAAGAACCTTCTTCACTAAAATGAGCTGATTCAATAAAATGTTTATCGCCCAAGACTTTGACATTTCTAAAATGAACAAAGTGAATTTTTTCTTTAAAAGAATAAACCATATCTACGAGATCATTTTCAGGATTAGCCCCCAACGATCCTGTACAAAAGGTTACACCATTACACGGAGAATCTACAGCATTTATAATTCGAAGAATATCTCCTTTGTTCTTAGTAATTCTAGGATAATCGAATAGTTCAAACGGAGGATCGTCTGGATGAATCGCCATCTTGACTCCCACTTCTTCACAAACTGGAATAACCTTATTAAGAAAATATACTAGATTTTCAAAAAGTTTTTCCTCAGTAATTCCTTCATACATTTTTTGTAATTCCTGAAATTTTTCTAGTCGCTCTGGTTCCCATCCAGACAATTGAAAACCTGAAGTCTGTCCAGAAATCAGTCCATACATTTGTTGGGGTTCAATCGTTTGGACAATTCGATCATCATATTCTAAAGTCAGTGAGCCATCCGACAACTTGTACTGCATATTGGTCTTAGCCCAACCAAAAATCGGCTTAAAACTATAACAAATTAACTTCACACCACATTTGCCTAAATTACGGATTGTCTTTTGATAATTATGAATATAAAAATCACGATCACTAGTTTCAGCTTTGATAGCATCATGAACTGATACTGATTCAATTCCAGCTAATTTTAATCCATGCTTTTCGACTAGGTTTTGTAAGGTTTTAATTTCTGATAACTCCCATACACTTCCTGGTAATTTTTCAACAATTGTTCCCACTACACCATGCATGTTTGGAATTTGCTTAATATTTTCAAGGCTAACAGTATCTTGTGGGCCATACCATCTAAATGTCCATTTCATCCCATTAATCACCCCGAGTATTCTTAAATTCTAAATATTTTTCAAGTTTTACATAGACTTCAGCTAAGATTTCTTCATTAATCTCCAGTGGTAACAAACGAATTTTTTCTTTGCTGACCATAAGTTTAGTGATCTTACTCATCTCTTCATCGGTAAAAGGATATAGCCCCATCTCTGTCAGAGAAGTTGGTAATCCCAATTCACGATAAAAAGGCAACAATCTATCAATTTCTTCCCATTTCTCTTCTAAAGCTAATTGGTAAAATGTCCCATAAGCCACTTTTTCACCGTGTAAATATTTATGAATACCAGGAAGTATCGCAGATAGAGCATCATGAACGGTATGAGCTGCTGTATTTCTAGCATATTTCCCAGCTAACCCGCCAACAAGACCAGAAATCACAATAACGACCTCAGATACATTGTAAAATGCTGATGAGCATTGTCCGTTTTCCATATCTTTTATGGCTTGAGTTGCTTGGTTAAGAATGGTCTCTTTACACAATAAAGCTGCATATCTCCCCATTTTTACCAGAGGTGAATCTTGTAAAAAATCTTGAGAAGTAACTAAATCAGATTCATACCATTTAACAAGTGTATCCGCAATCCCTGCTACAAAATATCTGACCGGAGCATCAATGACCAAAAGTGGATCGGCAATAAGGAAAGCAGCGTTATGATTTTGATGGGCAGATTTCCCTTCTGACATTCCATTTTCTTTGTACATCACTGATAATGCAGCCCATGGAGCACAATTTGATGCTAACGTAGGAGTCAAACCAAAAGGGGTCATTGTGTATGAAGTTGCCAATAACGTCAAGTCACATAATTTGCCCCCTCCAATACCAATAACGAAATCTATATTATTTTGTACTATAATCTCTGAAATTCTCGTTGCCTCTAAATATGAACACTCCCCAGAATATTTCTCGAATACAAAATCAAAATCACTTGTAAATACATTCGAAAAAAATGGTTTTGCTTTTTCCCATGATTTCTTTCCATGAAGAATTAGTACCTTTTTAGCTCTATATTCATCTAATAATTTGGGGATATTATCAATAGCACCTTTTCCATAAGAGTAATATTGTGGTCCAGGTTTAATGGTTAATTCTACACTCATAAATTTCACACTTTCTGACTAGTAAAACAAATTTCTATTAAAATTCATCTTCATCCTCAAGATTAAAATCTAGTTGATTAATATTCCAATATCCTATTGATTCTTTTCCTTGAGAAGTTATCGAATCGATGGTTTCGTGAATATTCGTTCCTAAAATTTGATGATTTACTGCTTCCAAAACCATTGGTAAATTAACTCCACCTACGACATAAACTTTATCTTGAAAATTTAAATCAACTTCTTTTATGGCTAATATTGATTGATTATATGGACTGGCTGAAACTAAATCAGTGAATATAATAACTCCAGTTTCTTCATTCGTTTCGTTATCTGCTTCTTCGACAGTTTTTAAAATTTTATCTTTTAGATTTTCTATTGATTTTCCCGATAATAAATTTATAGTTTTTATATTTTTACTCTGTCCAATTATCGTATTAACAGCGTCTTTGAAGCCATCAGAAAGTGTCCCATGAGTTACGATAATAATTTCAAACATGTTGAACCTCCTTATTGAAATAAAAAACTCTCAATGATATTTAAATTTTCATCTTCGATTTCTTGTAAGTCAATAATTCTTCGTGGCAAAAAATATTTATCTTTTTCTTTTATAGCTGAAAAAATATAATTTATTCCCTTTATCAATTTGTCACATCTGAAATTAGTTATGGTTTCATCTTGTTTTATCCATAGTTTTTCTTTAGTAGCTATCGAATCTAAATAAACAATTTTTGCTGAAGATTTTACTGCGGAATTCAAAGCTTCTAACCCATGATTATTTGTTACCCCATTATCTAAAAAGGCAAAGGCATATTCTTTGCCATGATAAACTTTAATCATATTAATCATCCAAATAATCGCTACTGTATTGCGAACGAGATTTTTTGAACGAGCTATCCCTGAGGAGAAATGACCAATAGACCATGACAGAGAGAAATATACCAGAATAACCAAGCACATTGATACCGGAGATACATTAGACTGATTGAAAACTGGGATAGTAACAAATATCGTAAAAAGAATTCCTAAAATAATAAATAAAACAGAAAATATAGCATTGAATAAAAGAGTCTTTTCAAGCTGATTTTTTTCGTCAAAAAAAGAATATGGTCCTAGATGAGCGGCTGGAGTATCATAATAACTGGATATAATTAATTCAGCATTTTTAACATCACCAACATAAATATTTCGACTGATTGTAGACTTATTGTTTATATCCTGTGCTTCAATCACTCTAATATCATCACGAATTCGACTGAGATCTGAGAGCAAACTTCTTATAAATCTACTTTTTTGTTTGTCAGTTTTGCGCTTACCTAAAATATAATTATATCGAATTATTAAATCCTCTGTTTGCAAATCTAATTCCATATTCATCACCATCTATAAATTAAACATTGAAAGAACAGTCTCTAGTGAAGTTTTTTCTGCAGAGGGGGTTGACTGAAAATAGATGTCTTCAACGCCAAAATTTTCATGCAAATCTTTTAACTTTTCTGCATCTGCTTGATTTAAATAAACTGTTTTCGTTACTTGTTTATCGGTTGAATTTTTTTGAGCAATTCCTCCTAAATTCAACTCTTTCATAGGGATACCATATTTCACTAGTTCATATATCACATCAATCGTTTTACAGATTAATATCGCTGAGTAATCTTTAAATTTGAATTCATCCCAATAAAATTTTGCTTTATCTGTTGTCATCACAATGGTTTTTTGACCAGTCCGCCCACCAGCAGATTTATACAAGTCTTTCATAAATTTATCCTTAGCCACAACATCGTCAACAACAAATATCGAATTTACTCCTTTTCGTTGAGATAATGTAATCATGACTTGACCATGAATAAGTCTTTCATCCACTCTAGCTAAGTTAACTTCTCCCATTCTCTAAGCGCTCCTTTATTATAAAATCCCAGTTATAGCTAATACGATCAAAATTCCTGTTAGCCACAACATTGCTTTCATTACATTCAAACCATATTTAGTATAAAACCAATATACAAACATAACGGTCGCTAAAGGAATAATCCCTGGTAATATTTTATCTAATAACTCTTGGAAAATGAATTCTTTTCCTGAGATTGTAAAGGTCAATGATGAACTTAATTTAATATAGCTTCCTGCTAAAACACCCATCATAAATAGACCTAAAACTGATAAAAATTCAATTACATTTTGGATACTTGAGTCTGCCATTAAGCTCGTAGCATTTCGTCCCATTTTGAAAGATTGCTTAGCAAAGAATAATCCAACTAATAGTTGGTAAATAGCAAAACATATAAAAGGAAATAGTGCACCCATTGCAGACCCTTGTTGTGCCCATGGAACTGCGATAGCAATAAAAATATATTGAACTGTACCTGAATCTATTGCATCACCAATACCCGCTAATGCCCCCATTAACCCAGCTTTGGTATTGTACATTAAATCATCGGTCATAGTTACTGGCTCATTATTATTAATTTGTTGAGCACGAGTTTGCTCCATTGAAGACATTAATCCAGTGATTACTCCGCCTCCCCAAGTCAATTGGGTGTTAAAAAAGAGCAATTGTCTTTTATATGCAGCTTTCAAATCTTCATCATTTTTATACAACTTTCTCAATACAGGCATCATCGCGTAAAGTAATGATGGTGCTAAATATCTATCAAAAGAATGAGGAATTTCATTTGCAAAGTGCCAACGCAAATAGGCTTTGGTAACATCTTTTTGGTTAATTATTTCCTGTGTATTCGAATTATTAACATTAGTCATTATTTTTCCTCCATTCGTTTAAAAATCATCGTCATCATCAAAATCTGTGGCGACTGAAGCTGAACGACTTTGTTTTTTTAAGGTAATAAATATACCTGCACAAATTGCTCCTAAGATTGCATAAGTTACCATCGTGACTTCTAGAGGTTTAAAAATAACACTTAGGAAATAAGCCAAAAAGAAAAAGACCATTAAATCTTTTCGACCAATTACATAAATCGTTGTAGCAATACCGATAGCTGCAAGTCCGCCACCTAAAACATCTAAAACATGAATGGCAACTGTACCTTCTAATCCACTGATGATATCAGCTATGACAGGTGCTCCCCAATACAAGGCAACAAAAACAAGCGGAACAAACAAAATAAATGAAGTTAATGTAGGAATTAAAATAATTGCTCGAGAAATACTTCTATCATCAAGTTTCTCTACCGCTTTATCGATAAGACGACCAGTGAAGGTATTTAAAAAAAATCTGAATTGATATAAATATGATCCCATTAAACCAACAGGCACTGCGACGGCAACAGCTGCTTCAGGATTCATATTTCCTAGTAAAGCTACTGGTACGGCAATCGCCGCTGCAATGGATGGTTCAGATGGCATTGATCCTCCCGGAGAGAAAACTCCCATATAAATCAATTGTAAGGCGGCGGTTATTTTCATCGCACCTGCGATATCTCCCATTACGACCCCTACAACAAATCCAGTCATCAATGGAGAGAAACGTAGAGTTAAGGTAGCCCCTCCCCCTAACCATCTTGACATAACTGCTGCGGTCCATAAAGCAATAATCAGGCTTTGTGTCATCGTCAATGTTTGCATTTCAATACTCCTCCTATCCTATTTAAACTTTTTTAATATAAATACTTTGAGATTGGACAGATCTGACTGGAAATTTTCCATCCATTACTTTTAGTACGTCTTCTACACATTTATTTCCCATGGCTTCCAAACATTCCATTGTATATGCGCCAGTATGGGGAGTGATAATCACATTTGGAAAGTCTAATAACGGATGTGATGCTCTACCAGGCTCAGTTTCTAATACATCCGTAGCATAGCCTGCGATTTTTTTAGTTCCTAGACCCGATAATATCGCTTCTTCATCCACAAGGGCACCACGGGCACTATTCGAAATATAAACACCTTCTTTCATTATTTCGACTTCTTTATTTCCAATCAGATGTAAAGATTCTTGGGTTAAATTTGCAGATAGGCAAATTACATCGGCACCCTTTAGAAGGCTTTCTAAGTCTACTTTTTTTACCCCAGACATTTGCATTTCTAATTTCGACTTATTAGGATCATAAGCAATAACTTCACACCTGAACCCGTTTCTAAGTGTCTCAGCGATACAGGATCCCGTATTACCTAATCCAATAATGCCAACTGTTTTATTAAAAAGTGTATGACCTACAAAGTTTGCCCTGTTTTCCCATCTATCTTCTTTTACTTCCTGATACGAAAGACAGACCTTTCGCATAAGATTTAATAAATTAGTAATAGTTTGTTCGGCAACAGAATCTCTTTCTACTAACGCAGGAACAAGCGAAACAATGGTATTGTGCTTTGCGGCAGCTTCCAAATCTATATTATTATACCCTATACCATGGCGAGAAATTAAACGGAGATCCTCTATATTCTCGAAGAATTCTTTAGTAAAAAAAGGCGTTACACTAGCAATGATATAATTATACCCTTTTAATGCTTTTGCAAGTTCATTACCTGGAATATTTTGATCAAATTGAAAAAATTCTACAGATCCAACTTTTTTTAATTCATTAATATGTTTGGGGAAAATTTTTCCGAAGGAACTGGAATTAACAATAGCTATCTTGTTATTTTTCATAAACTCCCTCCTTTGTACGCACGATATTAGTTTCAGAAAAGGACCTACCTGAAGATAATATATCACTTAATATTTTTTGTGTAAAGGTTTACAAAAAAGAATTTTTTTCTTTTTTTAGAATATCTTTAGTGTAGAATGAAAGTGAAATATTTGTAGGAGGTGATAAGTTTATGGCGAATACTTATTTGAAACAGTTGATTAAGAAAAATAAAAAGAACTTCTCAAAATCAGAAAATCTGCTGGCTGATTATTTTATGAACATTGGAGAAGATTTAATCAATAAAACAATTTCTGAAATCTCTCTGGAATCAGAGATTTCACAAACAACAGTATTTAATTTTGTAAAAAAATTAGGCTTCTCCGGCTTTCAAAATTTTAAAATTGAATTAGCTACTAACACTAGCAATAAATATCAAAATGGTCCTTTAACAGCCTATAGCGATATTACTGCTCATGATTCGCCCATGGAAATAGCTCACAAAATCATTTCTTTTAATATCCAATCATTAAAAAACCTCGTTAACAATCTAGAAGAAAATGACATTAAGAATGCTGTGAGCCTGGTAAACTCATCGAGTGCTTTACATTTTTTTGGACAAGGTGGCTCTTCTGTAGTAGCTTTTGATGCTTATCATAAATTTCTGCGCAGTACTTACAATTGTAGCTATAATCCTGATTACCATATACAGCTTAGTTATGCCACAAAACTAAATAAAGGGGATTGTGCGTTTCTCTTCTCACATAATGGTGAAACTATTGAAACTATTAATATTGCTAGAACTTTAAAAAACAGAGATTGTTCCGTTATTTGTTTGACCGGAAATCCTTCAAGCCCCCTCCTTGAGTATGTTGACCAAGCGTTTATTATTACTTCCGATGAATCTAAATTCCGAACCGAAAGTTTAACATCACGCATTCTCTATCTCACTGTAATAGATATTATCTATACTCTTATCATGTATTTAAATGAAGATGAAAATTACTCCAATATTGAAAATATTCGTCATACACTAGAAGTTACCAAATTTTTATAAGAAAGGAATGATTTGGGTTGAACACCTTAAAAAAACAGCTTAAACACGAAAAATTACTTCCTCTATATACTTCAACTAATCTTTCTATGCTACCTCTACTTGAAGATGTTCTAGTTGAAAATGAAATTAATTTTATTGAAATTGCCTATCGAAGCGAATTAGCCAGTCAAGCAATCAAAAAACTTGCTATTTCTAATAAACTTATTGTTGGAGCTGGAACCGTTTGTGATTTAAGGACAGCAAAAGATGCGATTAATAATGGCGCTAAATTTATTGTAATGCCAGGGATCAATGAAGAGGTTATTGAGTTTTGTTTAGAAAACAATATTTTAGTGGTTCCCGGCTCAGTTACCCCTACCGAAATTATTCAAGCCAAAAATCTTGGATTAGATACCGTTAAGTTTTTCCCTGCAAATATTTACGGTGGTATTGCTGCTTTAAAAGCATTATCTGGTCCGTTTCCTGAAATTAATTTTGTCCCTACTGGCGGAGTGACTAATGAAAACTACATCGAATATCTTAATCTTAATTCCGTCCTTGCTGTTGGCGGTTCATTTATCATTTCTGAAAAAAGTTTGGAAAATGATAATGGTATTTCTGCTAAAGAAAACTTACAAAAAATTACAGCTTCTATTCATAATACTAACCAATAACAATTTGATGATTAACTTTATAGAATAATTATAGACCTTTGCTAGAATAGTCTTACTAGCAAAGGTCTGATTTAATTTATTAGCTTTCTTCTTAGTAAATCATTATAGACTTCTTTAAAATCTGCAAATGTGCCTACCACATAATCAGTTACTAATACCTCTGTTTGAATCAATGATTGATCAGGAATGAGGAATACTGATAAATTTGATTGCGAAGCTGCTTGTACCCCTGCCCACGAATCCTCCATAACAATAGCTTCGTCCGAAGATAAATTAAAATGCATTAAACATTTCTGATAAATTTCTGGTGCTGGTTTTAAACTTTCTACCTGATCACCAAATATTTTATAATCGAAATAATTAGCCAATCCTAAACTATCTAAAATTAAAGTTCCTCGTTCACGATAAGTGGAAGTTGCAAGACACAATTTTATTCCTTGATGTCTCAGTATGTTCATAAACTCATAGGCAAATGGCTTTACTTGAACAAATCCTTCAGACAAAACTTTATTAAAATAATTCTCTCTATGTTGACGAAGTATAGGTACTATCTCACTATTCCCTATATGGTTAGAAATAATCTTACTAGTATCCTTCGCACTTAAACCGACCCATGATTTAAGTATTTCATCATCCATCGAGATTTTTTCTTTGTTAAAAGCATATTTCCATCCATTAAAATATGCTCGTTCGGAATCAACTAATGTTCCATCCAAATCAAAAAATACAGCCTGTAGTTTTCCCATATTATCTCCTCATAAAATCTATCTCATGAAAATTGGAGGATAGATACATCTATCTTCTATCATCTTGCGTCCGAAGGATACAATCAGCTTGTATAATATCAATATCTGACCATTAATAACATAAAAATCCATCTTTCTATGTTAAATAGAATATACTTTCCATAATTATTCCGCTCTTTTTATTGGTGTGATTTTTATTTTGTCACGCGAATATTTCGGATTGTCTTCATTCAACTGATATGTTGCGCCATTTAAATAAGTAGCAAAAGCTGACCAGGCCACATAAGGAATCAGTATACTACCCGCTAATTTATTTTTTTCGAAGAATTTAACGGTTGTAGTTATGACACTCGCCAATAAGATAAAACTTTCAATAAAAGCGGCTCCCCGAAGTTTAAACTTAAAATAAAGAACGGACCAGAGATAATTCAGAGCGAGTTGAAGATCATACTTCGCGATCGCGTCTTCCTTATCTGCTTCATCTTCAATCAGACAACGGGCAATCCCCATGGCCGTATACAATAAAGGCCATACGATTCCAAAGGTTTCTTTAGGGGGAGCAAAAGTAGGTTGCTTAAATTCTTGGTAATCTGCCTTAGCATGAGGCGTCGTCAATTTTCCAACCACAGCACCACCCAATAAAGGGGCTGCCACTAAAAATAATTTTTTAATCGACATACAAACACTCCTCTCCTTCTATTATATCTAACTTTGAGGAAAGCTGATAATGTTATAGTCTAGTGGATTTTTGCCAAATTTAGCAGGTTGTTAATTTCCATCTTAAAATCTTATATCCTTCAAACTGGATTTATATAGTTTCCCTTGCCTTTTCTTCCAACTCAAATTCTAACTCTAAATTCAAAGTTTCGGGGAAGGAAGCATGGTCAAGATGGCTAAAAAGCATGGTTAGCCAAATAAAAGCAATCATAAAAGATATGATCTCAAAGGCAGTTAGCGTTATATAATTGCCAAATTCGTAAGTGACATAGAATCCAGCCAGAAATATTGCTACACCATAAGAAAGCCATTCAAAGGAAGGGTGATTTTTGGGCAAAAGCCAACGGTTGCAAAACATCATTGTAGTTACCAGGACAACCATTAGCTCGGCAAATTTATTGTGCAGAAAAGGTTGAATGCGAGGCCCATCAAATGGAAATAACCCTACCATGGCGAGACTAAAACCAGTCGCATAAAGCAAATAACGCAATATTCGTAATCCTTGGTGAGCTGGGAGATCTTTCTCTAAAGTGATAAAAATTGAATCAACCAAAGCAATCATCAACAAACCTGATAAAATCAAAGTGAGATTGAATTGCCATGCGTTCAAAGCTTTGGATGAGCCCAGAAAGCTTAAATGACGCTGCCACCACAAAGTTTCCGAATTGGTAATGATGGCAATAACTACACCACCAACCATCATCCGAGTCAATAATTGAGTCAAGCTGGTTGTCGACATGGTGAAGATGAAATACAAGACTGCATAATTGACGACTCCTAAAATTATACCAGTCATAACACTCGTTAAATAAATATCCAACTGCAGACCGTGAAATAATTTATCAAATAAATAAAAGAAAAACAGCAAACTTACTAATGTAATAATCATTAGTGATAAAAGTAAGGCTGGGTAATGGCGCCAAGGAAACCGGCGAACATAATCTAGCTGCTTCTTCTTACCGAGAACAAAGGAACTCGTAAATAAAACAAAGACACCAATAACCCCTAAAATAACCGTTGCTTGTGACATCGACGTTTGACCTGAAATCGGGATCAAGTCAACTTTTCGCCAAATAAAATATAAGACAAACAATCCCATTTGCAGAATTGTTGGTAGAAAGACCCAATGCAAAGCATTCTTCTGATCTTCTTGATGGCGATTACGTTTGATTTGGTATAGGGCCTGGGGCGTGGTAATCCTTAGATTATCATGTTCTTCAATCTCGGCCATGATTTGCGAAGATGTTTTGATAACCAGCTTTTGCATGAGAACCTCCTGACTAACTTATTAACCATAAATAACATGTTAATCAATCTACATCTATCTCGAAATTGTATTTTTATCACTCGCATCAATCTGCAAGGCGTCATAGTCAATATGGTACAAATCAAAAAGCTTTTGAATAACATTAAATTTATCCCCATTATTAATACCTTTTTTTGCATAAATTCCTTCAGTGACCTTCTCAAAACCTTTTTCTGCTTCTATTGAGATATAATTCTCCCAACCTTTTTCTTTTTTAATCTGGGCAACACTTAATAAAAGATTATAATCAATTTTTGCAAGTTCTCCTAATATATCAATATATAAGTCAATCCATACCCTTGTAGGTTGGTACCCTTTATCTTGGAAGATATATCCGCTGAGTGAATAATTAGAAAATGACATATCACCGTCGTAAATAAATAATTCTGGTTCCTCTTTTGTGACTGCAAGACTAGTGGTGGGATATGGCCAAACTTTCAAAGCAATCTCAAGTAATTCTTCTGTTCTTCGCTTAATTTCATCCTTACCCCACTGACTCACTTCTTTTGGAATACGATTTAAATTCACAAAATGACTCTCATCATAACCTTTTTCCATCGATTTTTTCTCATCGAAAGAATAATTACTATACTTACTGTTATATCCAGTTAATGTCAAATTACCCATTTGATTAAGGTAGGTTTCATGGATTTGTTTATAATCTTCGCCAAGTTCTTTAATCCAACTATCTGATAATTTCTGAGGCATTATATGTTCGATAGAATATTGTCCCTCACTGATACCCTCATATATATTCAAAGCCTCAATATGATTATGATTCTCTAGTCTTTCAAAAATATAGGTTCGATAATCCTTGTTCATATTATAGAAATTGCGGGTTCTAAAGCTGTTGATAAAATCTATGTCCTTTGGAAAAATACCTGTATTTTCTTTTTTCAACAATAAATATGCAAGTATATCTCTCGAAGTATGATTACCGTACTTACACGGGTTATTTAGGATTGAACTGTAATCCTTGTAAAGACTTGCAAAAATTTTATTTAATCCACTCGAAGGAGTTTCCGTAATTAATCTGCGGACAATGTAACTTTCTACTAAGGACAACATTTCTAGTAAGTTGTCTTCGGAAAGTTGATTATTATTAAATTCATATAGGAGTTGCATCAAAAAAGGCTTCACTACACTAACTCCTAAGAAATTTAAGCGAAAAATTATTCGATTAACTTTCTTTTGACGGATACTGTTATTAATAATTTGCTCATAGATATAAGCATAGTCATTGAGTTCATCAAAAAGCACATCTTTTGAAATAGCCTTTGCATTAAAGTATGTCTTAAAAGATTCATACAATCTACTTTTTACAGGAAATGAATTTTGCTTAATTGTTAAATAGTATCGAAAGAATTCTGATAAATCATATTTAGTTCTCTTTTCAATAGGTTCCCAGTAATTTGAGAAATAGTAATTTTGCTTCTCTGTATCTTCATTCATCAATAGAAAATTTCTGATCTTATCTGCTTCTGATAGTTCTAATCCAGTTGAGTTTAAACTTTCAAATATTAATTGGGCATCATCATCTGGTGAATTTAAATTTACAACCATGACTTGAAGTTTAAGAATTGATTGCATTAATGCTTCCAGGGAAATATCATAAAGATTTAATTTTTTTATTTCTTCAAGATAGTATTTGTAATTTAAGGTAATGTTTGATGGCTCATATAAAAACTTTGAATCCCCGTATAAACTTCTATAAGCCTCTTTATCATTTGGATTTGGTACTAGTTTCTGTTTATACGTTTCCATCGCAAAATCGTCAACCAAAAAGGCTGATTTAATGTTATCTTCTCTATATCTTCCATCAGTGATGTTATTATCATGCAAATAATTACTGATTGCTAACAAAAGTAAGGAAACACTCGTTATTCTTTGTTGACCATCGATGACAATCGTTTCATTATTCTTATCTCCGGGTTTTACAACTATATTACCAAAGAAGTGTGTGGCTCTACCCTCTTTATGTATCTTTAATAAATCTAAAAATAATCTTTCACAATTATCTATTTTCCAATCATAATTTCTTTGATAAACAGGAATAATAATTCTACTTTGACCTCGCATAAAATTTAATAAATGCTGAATATTTCCATCCATCAATTGTTCCTACTTTCCTGAATCATACTTTAATGATTGACTATATTACTTCACAAGCTATTAAATTTAACTAACTTGCTTCACCCACACCAAGCATGGGTTATGTTCGTCCCAAAGGTCGGGGAAGACTTCGAGCTTTTTGAACCCGCAATGTTGATAAAATAAATTAGTTGCATCGTACTCTTTATAATATCCTTGATCGACGGTCTTAACTTGGAGCAGAGAATAATCTTTGGCAGACCATTCTTCAGCTTTCTCAAATAGCTGGCTGCCGATACCTTGATGGTGATAAGCTCTCCTGACGCCCATGCAGACAATTTCGGCACAATCCGGGCTAGTTGGCGTCAATGTGATGAAGCCAACCGGCAGATGATCATCATAAGCGACAAAACAGGTACTAATCTTAGCATTGTCTATATACCACTGTGTCGCTTCTTCGATTCCGAACCATTCTGGCAAATCTCTCAAAATATCAGCCACGATTTCGGCTTTCTTTTCTCTCTGAATTTCTTCCTCAATCGTATACACAATATGCTCCTTTATTGCAACCACACCATCATAAATCTCTCTTGATTATAGCATAATTTAATATATTTAAACCGTTGACTCTGTTTTACAAACAGAAATGATGCTACCTTCTACTCGTTGACTATAACTTTCCGGTCAGACCAGACGTTCACTTTCATCAACATCACTGCTAATATTTCCTCAGTAATCTATTTTTTATAAAAGAAATGGCCCCTTCAGCGATTGCCGAGGAGCCTTCATCAATTACTTCAGTTTGTTAATCATTTATTTTCAATTCTATTCTATGCTTTGATCCATCAAGTTGGTCAATACAAGCAATATTAAACATTAGATAACACTTAATTTTATGAATCATTCTTTTCTTTCTCGGATCATACTATCTATTTGTTTATCTAAGCATTGAGCCCTTATTATTCTCTGGATTTTTGCAATCCTGTTAATCACGAGCTACGAGTTGTTCTAATTTAATGGATCCCGCTGTAAAAAGAACCAGACCCATCAAGATGATAATCCAACCATAAGGCCAGAATGTTGAGTATTCCAATCCCTTAAGTACCCAATAGAAAGGTGAGATGACCCCTAAATATTCCATGCCAAATTGATCGGCAAACATGGGTAAGAAGACAAAAGCGATACCTATGACAACACAAATACTTTGTAAGACTTCAACCGATTTAAAGACTCTAAAGAGGGCCATGATATAACCTAAGACAAAGATTATATTAGCAGCCAGTAAAGCAATCATCAGTCCCAAATTATTCATCTCTACTTGGAAAATTTGAGTCAATGCGAAAATTGAAACGAGATTTGCCACTAATAATAGAAAACCATACGTTAGGAGCAGACTAGCCATAATCATCCAATTTGAGGCTTCTGAAACAATTGACCGTTTCAGAACTTGACTTAATTTCATCTTCAATAAATCACCTGATAGGATCGAAGCATTCAGATACATGAAGTAAAAGATCATGAATAAAATCATCAACATCATGACTGAAAAAGCAGCCCGTTCTTCTTGGACTTTAATTTCGGGAGCTTGTTGCCGATTCTGACTCAAGCCAAAGGTCTGGTATAGATCATCTTGGCGTTGCTGATACCATTGCTTGTGGACATCTTCTTGAAAATACTGGTCTTCAACGTCTCCTTCTAATGACTGAGCAATAATTCGTCCCGTCGATTCAAAGTCTTGTGGAATCTGATAGATAATAGAAATTTCTTTTTGTTCTAAGGCGGCTAGTTGATTTTCACTATTGACCAAGGCTTGTTGATGTTCTTTCAATAACTTTGGATAAACCTTCTGATTGAAATATTCCGACTGACTGTCAATGACGAAGTCGCCCGTACTCTGATTACTCCGACTGGCCATCAAAAAGGCCATAAAGGATACCGTCACTACTGGAAAAATGATTAATAATAGCAGTTTCGGATTCTTTAGAATGCGTTTGAGATGAAAAATACATAATTGCCGAAAAATTCGCATCTACGCCACCGCCTTTCGTCGAGAAATTAGGTAATTCAGTAATACTAAAATGAACACAAGCCCAAGTAATATAAGGTAAATTGAACCATGTTCGAAGACATGATGCCCTAAGAGAATATCCTGCATGGGTTGGAAGAATAATTTCTGACCCCAATTTTGTTTGAATATTTGGCCGAATTCCCCGCCAATTATATCGCCCATGGGCACAATGCCAACGAAAGCAAATAGCAGAGAAATCACTTGAACACTGACCATCACCGCCATCTTCGAACCGATTTGACTTAATACTTGGCCCAATCCAATAAAAAGTCCGGCATAGACTAACATCCAAGGAATTAATTTCCACAACGTATTAATAGTAAAAGCAGGATAAAAGCTGACCAGGATCATCAGTAATATGGAAAAGAAGGTTATCTGCAAAGTATTGGACGACCAATTAAAGAACGTTTTCTGCCATTGATTAAGAGGCACAATCGCTAATCGTTTATTTAATCCTTTGAAGTCATCCTTAATGACAAAGGTCGTGGAGGCATTCATACCAATCATACAAATATAGAGAATCGCTACCACAAAGTAATATTCAACCGCCTTCAGTGATGGAGTCGTTTGCATTGCTTGAAAACTTACGAAATCTTGTTGGTAACTCTGGTTCAATGCTGCTAATTTCTTGTTAAAGGCTTCAGCCTGCTGACCTTCTAACTGCTGAGTTTCTTTGGCTAGGTTTTGCTGGTCAATGATGGTCTGGTGCCAAGATTGCATGAAATTCTTGACCAGGCTTAAATCGATTTGTGAGTACTTGCCTGAAGTGATGATTTCAATGTTTTCTTGAGCTGGATTGGCCGAGAAATTCTTAGGAATCACGATTTTAATGGCTGCATCTTCCTCAAGTTGAAAGTATTCTTTCAACGGCTCTTGGGCTAAATAACTTTGTAATGACTTGCCTAAGTGCCCCTGATCAAGATTTTCAATAGCCAGAGGCAGCTCAATGTCTGTAGATTCCGCTTGAAATACTGAAGACATCGAAAGCGTCATTATGGCCATCAAACAGATGGGTAAGAATAAGTATAAAATTATGACTTTCTGCCAACTCTTAAATGCTAGGACAAAATCATTCTTCAGATAGGCAAAATATTTTTGCATCTTGCTCCCTCCTATTTATCTCGAAGACGCTTGCCAGTTAACTGCAAGAAGGCTTCTTCTAAACTTAATTCTACTTTAGCTAGCGCGATTAATTCCAAGTGACGATCGTGAATAAAATCAATTAATGCACTCACTTTAAACTGACTGGGATCGACCACTAAATCAAAGCGATTGAATTCTGCCTGCAATTGTTCAATGCCGGCAATCTTTGCTTGCAAGTTTTCTGCTAAGTCACTGGGTGCTTTTGCCAATTCTAATCGCCATTTTACGGTGTCTTGAACCATGGCTTTAATCTCGTCCTGTGTTCCATAAGCCACTTGTTTACCTTGGTCGAGAATAAATAGCCGCTCAGTGAGTGCTTCAATCTCTTCCATGTAGTGTGAAGTATACAGGACGGTTGTTTGATAATTCTCATTCATAAATTTAACAAATTCAAAGATTTTATTACGTGATTGTGGATCAACACCTACGGTCGGCTCATCTAATATTAGCAGTTTAGGATGATGTAAGATGGCTGCGGCAATATTTAGGCGCCGTTTCATCCCGCCGGAGAAAGTTTTGGTGGCTTTTTTAAGGTGGTCTGTTAAACCGGTAACCTCTAGTGCTTCATCAATTCGTGTTCTGAGTACTTTGCCCGATAGGCCATACAATACACCAAAATATTCTAAATTCGATCGGGCATCTACGTCTTCTAAGAGTGCAATCTCTTGCGGCACTAAACCAATATTCTGGCGAATTTGAACCAAGTTCTTCTTTAATTCTAGACCATCTACATAAATATCTCCTGAATCAGCAGCGACTAAGCCGGTTAGAATATCAATTAAGGTTGATTTACCAGCCCCATTCGGCCCGATTAAACCGAAACGTTCGCCAGATTCAATCATTAGCGACACATTTGAAAGGACTTCCTGTTTACCATACCGTTTAAAGATATTATTAATCTGTACTTGACTCATCGAGAACCCCTCCTCTTATTTACAACTCCATTATAGAAAAAACGACTAGGCGAACCTAGTCGTAAAAGTCACGATATGGCATGACTAAAGTCACGATTATTTAAATCCTACTTTATGTAAAAAGTCATTCATTCGATTTCAAAGCTATAAACTCCTGGAATAGCCGTATTTTTAGTCTAGATTTAACTGATTCAGTCTTGGGCCAGACCATGTTTAAAGGCAAAGATGGCTAATTGGGTACGATCTCGTAAATTCAGCTTAGTCAACAGATACGAGACATTATTCTTAATGGTCCCTTCAGAAAGAAACATCGCCTCGGCAATTTCTTTATTATTTAAGCCCTGAGCCAAATACTCCAAAATTTGAATTTCTTTGGGGGTTAACTGATATTGGTCAAGCCGTTCTGATTGGGGTTGCACTGAGTCTAGCTTGATAATTTTATCGCTGACACCCTGATCCAATACTAATTTATTTGACAAAGATAATTTAATACCATCATAGATATCCTGATGACTGGAATCCTTTAACAAATATCCAGAAGCTCCTAATTGCATGGCCTGGGAGATATATTCCATATCTTGAAAAGTTGTTAAAATAATAATTTTAATCTCAGGATACAAGTTTTTTATTTGTCGGGTAGCTTCAATGCCATCCATCACTGGCATCTGGACATCCATGAGGATCACATCTACTGCGTGTTTCTGCAGACAGTCGAGTGCTTCTTGACCGTTCGCGGTCTCTGCCACCACTTCAATATCTGTAAAACTAGATAATAAAATCGCTAAACCGGAACGAATCAGCATCTCATCATCAACGATCATTAATTTAATCAAGTGTATCTCCTCGTTTCAATACAATGCGTGTCTGAAAACCCCGACCTGGGCTAGTGGTAAAGCTTACTTTCCCACCTAAGGCATGAATTCGTTCTTCCAAGCCCATTAATCCCATATGGGGCACAATTTTTTGGGCACCCTGGCCATTATCCTTCAGGGTCAGAATATATTCTAAATCTGTATAATGTTCGTTAATCCGAATTTGATCCGCTTGAGCATGCTTGTTGCTATTGGCTAAAAACTCCTGAACAGCACGGATAACTACCTCTTCCATTGCTGTAGTTAGTTGCCAACGACTTGGATTACGATTAATTAATACTGCAATCTTGGTTAATTCTTGAAATTCCTTGGTCAGTCCTTCGATGCGCGCAGTAAAAGCATAGTCCTGATAATCGTCGGGTTTCATTTGATGAACAATCTGTCTGACTTCTTGCATTCCTGATTGGGCAAAAGCTCGCAGATGTTCAGCCATCGCAGAAGCCTGTGGAGAACTGTCTTCGCTAAGCTTGGCGATAGCTCCTAATTGCACAATAATCGTGGTTAAGACATGACCGACCGAATCATGGATATCGCGCGAAATTCGATTGCGTTCTTTGCTGACATAAAGTTCACGCATTAAGTTGATATGATTCTGCATGGTTTGGGAATCCGCTTGCCATTGGTCAGCTTGCTTGATGTTCTCAAAATGTTCTTCTTTCAATTCGCGATATTGTCGCAGATAAGGCCGGAAAAACAACAAAGCTAAAACCAGTGCCATTAAAAAAAGAAACGAAGGTAAAACCTGTCCCAAAGGAAAATAAAAAGCAATGATGGCTAAGGCCAGTATATTCAACAAACTGTAAGATAGAAAATAAGGTTGGCTCAACGCTAGGAAAGCTTCAAAGAGACTCAATCCAATCAATATCTGGGGGAAAGCCTTGAATTGAAGGAAGATCGCATATATCAAAGCTTGAATAATAAAGAGCATTCCGACTTTTAATCGATTTGAGTGAATTAAATACCAATGTAATTGGAAGGCTAAAAGCAAGAACAAGATAAGAATCGTGGTCTGCCAGTTGAGTTTGACTGAACTGGACACAATTATTTGAACTAAACCCAACAATAAAATGATATAGCGAAACACACTCGTCTTCATTTCCCACCTCCTATCCTCCCTATTGTAGCAAATTCAATCTATAAAACGTAATTTAAATTTATTGAATGATATGCTGAGAAATAATCTTCGATACTTCGACGATGTGTTTCAAAAATATTCCTCTTAAGCAAATAAAAAGCAACCCCGCAGGATTGCTTTGCTCTATTCAAATAAAGAATTGAGTTTCAGATGATTGAGCCTACATCTCAATATCTTGACCAATATTTTTGACGAGGGCTTGTTCATAAATCGCTTTGGCGACCACGATATCTAAAACAGCAGAACCTGTCGTTTTAAAAATGGTTATCTCGTCGTCTGTTTGTCTACCCACAGTCTTATCAGCTACCAATTCACCTAATTCACCGGTAATATCACTTTCTTGGATAATTCCAGCTTTTAAAGGATTTATCAAATCACCTGATTCATTTAATACGCCATCACGCGTATCAAGATATATCTTGCCCGCCTGACCGAATATTTCTTCTGGAAGTTCTTGCATTTCAGGGGTATATGATCCGACTCCATTAATATGAACTCCAGCTTTAATATCGGCCAGATCAAAGACCGGCGTCTTAGTGGTGGTAACTGTGGTAATAATATCTGCATCTTGGACGGCTTCAGTTGGTGAGCTAGCCGCCTGAATGCTTACCTCAAAACGCTCGCCAAAGAGTTCATTCATTCTATGCGCAAAATCTTTAGCTCGATCCAAATCAATATCGTAGACCCAGACTTTCTCAATCTTTCTAACGGTCAATATAGCTTCAAGTTGATATTGCGCTTGACCCCCAGTACCGAATAAGGCGAATACCTTAGCATCTTGACGGGCTAATAGGTCCGTTGCCGCTCCTGAAATAGCGCCCGTCCGTAGACGTGTTAAGTATGTTCCGTCCATTAGGGCGGAGACTTCTCCGGTCTTTTCATTTAACATAATCATGGTTGCCGGTACAGAATTGATTCCTTGTTTAATATTATTAGGGTAGACGGAAACAATCTTAATACCGGCCGCATCCCCAGCTAAGCCAGGCATGTATAAATTTTGCCCTTGATAAGCAGTGACGTCAATATTGGTGCGCAATGGGATATTAGACTTGCCTTCTGAATATAAGCGAAGTGCTTCTTTATCTGCCTCAATGGCTTCCCCCATGGTCATGACTTGCTTCATATCACTTTCATTAAGTACACGAATTTTCATTAATTATCCTCCTTGAATAAATCTGAATATCATTCATCTGTCCCAAGCTGGCTATCTTTATCATAAGCCTTTAGATTATAAACTTAAAGTAAAGTCCTTGGATTATTAATTATTCTTCTTCACTCTGACGCAAACTTGACAAAAGGCTCAAAGCTGAATACAAAATCACTGCGACCACTACCCATTGTAAGATGGATACATCAAGACTCTTTACAATAAATACGGCTATCAAGACCCCAATCACTCCAGCCGTTGCAGAGAAGAGGGTAATCTTCCGTGAATAAGCATCTAATTTAATAAATTGCATGGAGCCAACAGGGACCGAGAAAGTACAAGCACCCATCATGATTGGGAATGCAATTCTTGGATCAAGTCCCAAAGCAAAGACAGTAGCCATGGTTAATGCATAAGAACCGATACCCATATTATTAAAGGCACCGAAAATAAAACTACCAATTCCTAGCACCACTAACTTCCAACCCGTTAAGCCTGTCGCTGTTCCTCCTGCTGGCATCCAACCAAATTTCCCAGCTAGAATCACAGCAGCAGCGACAAATAAACCAATTGATACAAGATATTTAATCGTTCTTGCGGGTAATTTAACAACGAACTTCGGACTGATATAGGCTCCTATAACTTGAGCTACAATAGCCACGATCAAAGTTGGCAATGCAACTTCAATCGAGGTAATATAAGCCAGCGCCATGGTAGCTACTGGGATAACACAGGCCGTGTTTAAGGTTCCGGGAAGCCGCTTAGCATTGACCCATTTCATTTTTGGATATAAGGCTGCACCAATAGCAAAGTCTGAAATACCAAAGGTGGACAAGAAATAAATAATAAATTGACTAATGAACATCGTGATTGGATTTCCTGGTTCATCCTTCAATTCTGACCAATGTAACTTAAGATCTTTGATAAAACTATAAACAAATAAGCCATTCACAATCACAATTAAAGTTAAAATGATGTTTACAAGCACGTTAATGCTCCTTTCTTATTCAAAACTCTTAAAAATATCTCGAATGCCAATTAAATTCTCACCAAAAATAGCTTTTAACTCAGGCATGGCTTTCTCTTCAATACGCAAGCAATAAGCATCATGTTGTACATATTCTCTCGAGAAAAAGACAAAGCTTTTATTAGACGTATAAGTCGCCTCAGCAGTCAAACAATCTTTGATACTGGCGTAAATCATTTCCTGATTATCGACGGCTAAGTTAATCCATCGTGTTTGATGGCGTTCTTCAAGTTTCTCTTCTTCAAAACCATGGATATAACAATTTTTCATTTTCTTTGAGAAGGCATATTTTTTGTCCGGGTCAAAAAGAATGATTACAATTTTTAGCCCAGCTTTTTCTTTTCTTAATAGAATTTCTTGGAGCTGATCAGTTAAATCTTCAACCCAGATATGAAGTAAAATCTCTTCTTCAGCCTGTTCAATCATCTGCTGAGTTTTTAATAAAATAGCTTGATAATCTGACATATGCCACAATTGATCATTAAATTCATTCGGTTGGAAAAAGTTGGTAGCTAACGATAGATCGCGTAAGGCTTTCTCCGTATTTAATCTTAATTTCTCAATTAAGAATTCACTGGATTCCGCCTGATAATAAGATACTTTATCCTGATTATTAACTCTGACGACCCCTTTGCTGACTAAGTTAGCCAAGACGCCATAGACTTTCGAGCGGGCGACACCTGATAGTCTTGCTGTTTCATAGCCTGATAAAATGCCATTCTGAAGTAAGGTTAAATAAACTTTCGTCTCACTCTCTGAAAAATCGAACTGCTTCATCAAGTTGATAATGTCCAAAAAATTCCCCCTTTCATATTAGCTACCTTCAGTAACTATTATAATTTCTTGTGATTTTTTTATCAATGTTTTTTAAAAAATTTATTGCCTTTTTCAAAGGGAATTTATTGTTTTTAAAACTCAATTGTGATATTTGTAACTAATCAGAAGAGTTTTAAACAAATAAAAAAGACCAGCCACTCGGACTGATCCTTGTAAATAATATGATTGGTACTCGATTTCTGACGAAATCTCCGTCCCCAAATACATCCGTAACTCGCTCTGCTCGAACGGCTGTTGTACTAACGTTTTGAGAATTGTGAGCTCTTACGGGCTTTCTTACGGCCTGGTTTCTTACGTTCAACCATACGTGGGTCACGGGTAAGTAAACCAGCTGTCTTAAGGGCTGAACGAAAGTCTGGATCTACATTAAGTAGGGCACGAGCGATTCCGTGACGGATTGCGCCGGCTTGTCCTGAGACACCGCCACCTTGGACGTTCACCAAGATGTCATAAGTTCCCATAGTTTCGGTAACTGCGAATGGTTGGTTCATAACCACGTGTAAGTGAGCGAAGGGAACATATTCTTCTAATGATTTACCGTTGATCGTATATTTTCCAGTTCCTGGAACTAAACGAACGCGGGCTGTGGCATTTTTACGACGACCTGTACCTAAATATTGAACTTTAGCCATTTATTTATTTCCCTCCTTAAATTAATGTGTTGATGTCTAGTAATTCTGGTTTTTGAGCTGCATGTTTGTGATCAGCACCAGCATAGACAAATAGCTTGTGGAATTGTTTGCGTCCTAAGCGGGTGTCTGGAAGCATTCCTTTAACAGATAATTCAACAAGGCGTGGTGAGTTCTTAGCACGCATTTCACCTGCTGGAATGGAAGTTAATCCGCCTGGATGTCCTGAGTGACGGTGGTACATTTTATCAGTAGCTTTATCTCCTGTTAGAGCTACTTTGTCTGCATTAATAATAATTACGAAATCTCCGGTATCTACATGGGGAGTAAAGCTTGGTTTGTTCTTACCACGTAGGATAGATGCAGCTACAGTAGATAAACGACCTAATGGAATATCAGTCGCATCTAGCATAACCCATTTGCGTTCAACTTCGTTCTTTTTAGCCATATATGTTTGACGCACGATGTTTTCCTCCAATTTCTTCTTCTTGTTTACGGTAACTATTGAGTTTCCGGGGCTCTATAGTGGGGTAAACAATACCGTCTAGTATTATACTTGGGCAAGTCTCTGCCTGTCAAGGACTTGGACTAAAGTATTTATATTTTTTTCTCATTGTTGGTCTTTAGGTTCAAAAAATCATCCGAAACCTTGGCCTTAAAGATTCTATAGCAGGCTTTCCCCTAAGTGCTCTACTTCTGAAAAATTTACTTTCACCAACATCCATCCTCTACTAATTTATGATTCATCGCAGATCTATGCTGCCCATGCTATAATAAGTTCGATAAGGAGTGTGTTTATATGAAAGCCAAAGAACGTCGGCAGCAGATCTTGACTGATTTGCGACTGAGTCAAAGCCCGATTACCGCGAATCAATTTGCTGATAAATATCAAGTCAGTCGCCAAGTGATTGTCGGGGACATTGCCCTCTTACGAGCAGGTTATGCCGATATCTTAGCGACCAACCAGGGGTACGTCTTAGCCGAATTAGCCGGTCCCAAAAATTCGACCGCTTACCAAGGTAAGATTGTCTGTCAACATGGTCCTGAACAAACGGAAGAGGAGTTACGTATTATTATTCAAGATGGCGGCCAAATTGAAGATGTCCAGGTGGATCATCCGGTCTATGGTATCTTGAAAGCCTCCTTAAAAATTAGCAGTTTAGCGGATATTGAATACTTTATTCAGCAAATGTCTGATTACCAAGGCGAAATGTTAAGTTCTTTGACCGATGGCATCCATATTCATAGCTTAACGACGCCAACCGTCGAAGAATTTAAGCAGATTAAAGCCGATTTGAAAGCCGCTGGCATTCTATATACCCGTTAGGTGTCTTGACAGGTGTAAAGTTAATTGCTAAACTAACTCCATAAACTTTAGGAGGAAATTATGCAAGCACCATTAAGTAAAACTAGATCGATGACGATTGCGGCTGTCTTAACAGCAGTAGGCATCATTATCCCGATGATTATGCCAATCAAAGTAATTATCGGTCCTGCTTCTTATACCTTAGCCAGTCATGTACCTATCAACATGGCCATGTTCGTCTCTCCCCTCGTCACTACAGTCGTCGCCTTAGGGACCACCTTGGGCTTTCAAGTCGCCGGCTTTCCTGTCGTGATTGTCGCCCGAGCTTTCACCCATCTGATTTATGCCAGTATCGGCGCTCGGATAATTCAAGAACAGAAACAGATTCTCACTCGAGTGAGTTCACGTTTTCTACTTAACTTAGGACTGAACTTAGTCCACGCCCTAGGTGAGGTTCTAGTCGTCTATCTCTTCACCAGTTTTGGACTGAGTCCAATGGGCGATAATTTCTTTTATATCTTAGTTGTTCTGGTGGGTCTGGGTACCCTCATTCATGGCATGGTCGATTTCGAATTAAGTTATCAATTCACCGGCCTATTACAAAAACGCACCGGACGGACTTTTGTAAATTTTGCTTAAGGATGATTTCACTAAATCACCCGCTCACTACAATGACCCCCTTAAAGTTAGATCAAAAGCATCTAACTTTAAGGGGGTCACTTTTTTATCAAAACCAACGTAAAATTTTGCTTTATTCTTGATGGGCTTTCTTAGCTTGATAGGCCCCTAAATACAGGCTGCCTAATAAGGCAATGACGACTATAGCTGTGAGCAACCAGCTCCATTGACTATTATATTGTCCAAGAAAGTAATAAAAGAGCGGACACACTATCAGTAAGCCTAAGATTGTTTGCCGACTACGAAGTAAGATATAGGGCCAATTCTGATTATTAAAGGAGATTCCTCGCAAATTCATCCGCAAGATGCCATCCGTATAGAAGGAAATGGCATGTTCATCGTAATAATTTGGTAAGCTTTCATGGATGATAAAGAAGAAGCCAATCGCAAAGATTAATAAGAGTACCGATGGTATCCAATAAGCTTCTTGCCACAAGGGAACTTGTTTCAGATAGAGATAAAGGTTCTCCAACAGCCAGATTCCTAAAGCCAATATCAAATAGCCTTGATATTGACGACGTCGGACGAGTCGTTCTTGCGCTCTAGCTTGTTGATTGACTTTCAGCTCGATGGTTTGGCCTAATAATTGGTCGACCGTTTGTACTTCATATTGGTCGACATGGTCTTTACTGCCTAATAAGAGTTGACTAACCGTGAGTTCGAGTTCATCAGCTAGCGGTAATAATAGCTCCACATCTGGTAAACCTAAGCCTCGTTCCCATTTACTGACCGTACTATCCGAAAGGAAAAATTTATCAGCCAATTGTTTCTGGGTAAGTTGTTTATCAAGGCGACACTGGCGGATTAAGGCGCCTACTTTCTTCGGATCTATTTGCTCCATATTATCTCCTTCTTTCTTTGTTCTTTAATTTAAGTATATGTTAAACTGAATGAAAGACAATCAATCCTGAGGCAATATGGGTCGACGCTTCGTCGACTTGCGCCTAATTAACATTAAAGGAGTCCTTATGACAAATCATTATGATGTAATTGTAGTTGGGGCTGGGACGAGTGGTCTAATGGCTGCCATCCAGGCAGCCCAGCAAGGAGCCAAGGTTCTCATCTTAGAGAAGAATAAAGTTCCCGGACGCAAACTCTTACTATCTGGCGGAGGTCGTTGTAATGTCACCAATCGTACTCAGCGCGAAGAACTCATTCGTCACATTCCGGGTAATGGTAAGTTTCTGTATTCTGCCTTGAATCAATTTGACCAAGAAGATATCATAGCCTTTTTTGAAACGCGAGGCGTTCCATTGAAAGAGGAAGATCATGGGCGTATGTTCCCGGTTAGCGACCGGTCACGAACTATTCTCGATACCTTGCTCGCCGAATTAGATCAACTTGGTGTTACAATCTATTACCAAAATACGGTTCAGTCCTTGAAATTCTCCGCTGACCGACAAAAAATTGTCGGTGTCGAAACCCAAGATGGGCAATCTTTCGCCTGTACTAGTCTAGTTCTGGCGATGGGCGGGCGAGCCTATCCCAAAACCGGTTCGACCGGAGATGGCTATGCATTAGCGCGGTCAGTCGGTCATAGCATTCGCCCCCTTTATCCTACGGAAGCCGGTCTGCTATCGACCGATCAAGAAGTTACATCGAATGAATTAAAGGGCATTTCCTTACGCAATGTGCGGGTCAGTCTGTGGGATGATGCTGCTGAAAGCAAAGAAATCGTCCACCATCAGATGGATATGATCTTCACTCACTTTGGTTATTCGGGCCCCGCCATCTTACGATGTTCAGGCCATGTCAACCTTTGGTTAGCAGACCATCCTGAGGCTCAAGTTGCTCGACTTTCCATCGACTTAGTTCCAGAACAGAGTATTGAGGATCTCTGCCAGCATGCAGAAGATCAGCGTGACAAACACGTCTTAACCCTATTAAAAAATTGGATGCCAGAACGAATGGCCCAAGCCATTCTGTATCGCTGTAAAATTCTTCCCGACCAGGCCTATAAACAACTTGAACATCAAGCAGTAAATGAGCTTTGGCAAACTGTTAAACATTATTCAATCAGTGCTAGCGGATCGCAACCGATTGAAAAAGGGTTTGTAACGGGCGGTGGCATCTCCGTTAAAGAAGTTGAGCCTAAATCGATGGCCTCAAAATTGGTGGATGGACTCTATTTCTGCGGTGAACTCTTAGATATTAATGGCTACACAGGTGGCTATAATATCACTGCCGCATTCGTCACCGGTTCTATTGCCGGTCAATATGCAGCTTGGGCTGCGCTCAGTCAATAATAGAAAATCCCTCCTGACAGAGCCCTATCATGAGCTCGCCAGTGAGGGATTCTTTACGATTCATTGAGAAATTATGATTCACTAACCGTTGTTTCTTCTTCACTTGATTCTTGACTGGCTTCTGTTTGGCCATTGTCTGCAGAACTTTGTTCATCAGTATTAGCTGCTTCTTGGTCAAATTCTACCCCTTCAGGATCGACCACGGCCAAGGTACCGTTAAAGAATTGTACAGTTTCAGGTAAATTGTTCCATTGAATTAACTGTTCCTTGCTGATGCCATATTTCTTGGCAATCGCTTCTAAACTTTCTTTCGGTTGAACCTTATGTTGACGTGGCGTCGGATCTGAAACGACTAATTTGTCGCCTTCCTTAGCGGCAGCCCCATTCAACTTGTTCCATTCATCGATATCTTGGGTCGAGATTTCAAATTGACTGGCAATCGAGTCTAAGGAGTCGCCAGCAGCTACTTCATACACTTCAGGGATATAGCGCGGATTGGAGACATAAATTTCTTCGCCAACTGGAACTTGATCGTCGCTCAATTCGTTCCATTCTTTAATGGAATTAACGGAGAAATTGTAAGTCTTCGCAATCGATTCTAAACTTTCACCTTCGGCAACCTTATGTTTTCGTGGACGGGCTGCTTCTGGTAGTTCTTTATAAAGTTTCTCTAACTCTTCTTTAGAAAGCTCTCGTAAATCTTGTTCGGTATCTTTCTCTTTGTCGCTTTCTTTCTCTTTATCTTTCTTGTTGCTATTGCTGGTCGAACTTGCTTGGTCCGTTGATGGCTGGCTTGACTCAGCAGCTGAATCATTCGCGACTACTGTTTCAATATAACCAGGAACAGCGATTTGATCACCGACATTGAGATAAGAAGAACTCAAACCATTTGCTGCCATTAACGCTTCATAAGTTGTGCCATAGGCGTTGGCGATATCCCAGAGAGTTTCCCCCGCTTGGACTGTATGATAACCTGACCAATCATCGGTATAAGTAATTCCTGAATCTACTGAACTTGCGCCGGATCCGGTCAAGGCTAATTTATCCCCGACATTGAGCCAAGTGCTGGTCAAACCATTAATGGCCATGATATTCTCAACGGTTGTGCCATTAGCGATTGCAATATAGGATAAGGTATCGCCTGGTTGAACCACATGGTAGCCACTAGCTGAAGGTGTGGAAGTAATTGGAGCAGGTTGACTAGCTTGACCGCCTCCGGCTGTTAGATAGAGGACATCTCCGACATTGAGCCAAGATGAGCTGAGGCCATTATTGGCCATTAAAGCATCCACAGTTGTCCCAGTCGCAATCGCGATGGTATATAAGGTATCACCGGGTTGAACCACATAGGTGGATCCACTGATTACTGGAGTGGCTGAACTCGATTCAGAAGCGTTGCCTGGATTTTCGATATATAATACTTGGCCCTCGTCTAGCCAATCACTGGTTAATCCATTCCATGCTTGTAAATCAGCTAAAGAAACGCCGTGATCATTAGCAATCTTCAATAACCATTCACCTGATTTGACAGTATAAGTGGCTTGGGCATGAATCGATTGAACGGTTCCCAAAGCCATGGTTGAAGCTAGTAAGCCAACCATTAAGTGTTTTAAATTCTTCTTCAAGGTAGGTCCTCCTTATATTAGTTCTTCACAATTATTGTATCATCATGGATAGCTAGATGAAAGTTATTTCAAATCTGTTATCAATCCGTAACTTTTCTGTGATTTATGTCACGATAAAGCTGATTAAGCCGTCGACTCAAATCCAAAGTATTTACTGCCTGGAGTGCTCGACGTCGATTGTAACGATTAAGCCATTGTTCCAACTTCTCCAAGAAAGACTCTTGCTTACGGACGGGTTCGGCTAAACGATACCAATATAATTCTTGTTCCGGCCAGCTCCTAAACTTTGAAATGACAATCCCATCATATTCTTCACTACAATAAATCATCCGGTGGCGGTCGATGACCACGCCGGTATAACCAATTTGTGGCTGATCTGGATCGGTCGAAATAAAGATATCGCCTCGCCGGACTTCCCGGTAATCAATACAATGGAGTAAGGAACCTTCTAAATGCAATAAGAGCGACAGGTCACCAATCCAAGAATGTTGAGGAAGGTAATCGGCATAGATTAAGGCAGAGAACATGGCTCCTGCACTATCATAACTATGCGGTCCTCCACGATTTTCTTTGGAATAAGAAACTAAGCCTTGCTTATCTTTATACCATTTGATTAAACGATGTTTACTTGCCAACTGAATCCCTCCCTTATTATTCTCTTGTCAGTGATTCTATTATAGTACAAGTGGGCCAGAATTTCATGATTGACCCTTTCTCTCTTTTATACCGTAAAAAAGCGATTCGAATACTCTTAGATGCTCAGCGATAAATGCCTACAATGTCTGTCCAGATGCGTGAATCTTCGAATCCATTTACTTTGGGCTTAAAAAGATAAAAGTCATCTGACACAGTCTTTCCAGCAACAGAACGTCGAGTACTTTTTCAAATATTATGAATCCTCTAATTCAAATTTCAAACTAAAAAACACCGAATACTTTCCAAGATCAGAGCGAAAATCCAACTTGCTTTAACGAGTGGAGTTTAGATCTTGTTTAAGCAATCTCAATCCAACTCTTGTAGAATATTTTAGGATGATCTCTCTAGGTAAGAATTCGGTAGTTCCTTATGATTAATAGGTTTGTTCTAAAATCCCAGTTTTGCCAAATCTGTTGTTTAGCGTAATTTCTGAGCCAAATCTTGCAGATAGGTCTTTAGACCACTTGCCGTTTCAGGATGCTGTAAACCATAAGCTAAACTCATCTGCATATAACCAAATTTATTGCCGACATCATAGCGCTGACTATCGATTTCTTTGGCAAAGACACGTGTCTGTTGATTCAATCTTTCAATCGCATCGGTCAACTGAATTTCATCGTCAACACCTGGATCAAGGTCCTCAAGGACATCAAAGATGGTTGCTGGCAAGATATAACGGCCCGCAATTGCCAAGTTTGACGGCGCTTGCTCAGCAGCTGGTTTCTCAATAAAATGCGAAACTTCATAGACACCTGGATGATCTGCTAGTTCTTGATTCAATTGAATTACGCCATAATTCGAAATTTCCGCCTTATCGGTCGGTAATACGGCAATCAAGGGGGCTTCAATCTCTTCATATAAATCGATTAGTTGCTTGGTTGCGGGTTGGTCACCAACCATAATATTGTCCCCTAACATGACCACAAAAGGCTCATCATTGACAAAGGCCTTAGCATGATAAATGGCATCACCCAAACCCTTTGGATAAGATTGACGGACAAAATATAAGTTGGTCCGCGTAGTCGAGCGAACAATCTCTAGAAGTTCAGTCTTGCCTTTCTTCTCTAAATTGTCTTCTAGTTCAATATTCGAGTCGAAATGATCTTCAATCGCTCGCTTATGTTTACCTGTAATGATTAAAATTTCTTCAATCCCGGACTGAATGGCTTCTTCAATAATAAATTGAATGATAGGTTTATCAACGATCGGTAGTAATTCTTTGGGTTGGGCTTTGGTTGCTGGAAGAAATCCAGTCCCATATCCTGCTGCTGGAATAACTGCTTTACGCACCTTCACCATGCATGCCTCCTTTTATACTTATGTTTATCATTATAACCTAATTGATGTGGAGTCTCTACTCTTCTAAGTTTAATTTCAATAATTGTTCCAGCGGATCGAAGAAGAATCGATTGACTAAAGGATAGATCAGAATCGAGCCTAAGACACAGACTAGCATCAACACCAAAATATATAATAAATCCGAGTTAAACCAATTCCATAATTTAGCTTCTCCATAGAGCTTGACAATTTTTAGAAAGAGGACATGAAGGACATAGATATCTAAGGACATGCTGGACCAGCGATTTAACCAAGAATATTCTCCTGGACGTTGAATTACATAGGCTAATAACAAATAGGTTAATGCCACTAAGGCGACTTCATTAAGCAGATTAAACTGACTAAAGTTGAAGAGCAAGCCATAAACCACGCCACTCAGCAGGATATGCCAACGCTGAATCCGTATCTTTGGCGGATGTTGGACCGCCATCGCCCCTAAAGAAATATATAGCATGGCTTTGGGAATGCCACCATAACGAAATAGCATATCTAGAAATTCAGATCGCGGGGTCAACCAAATCACCGCGTTTAGCGATAAACACAGGAAGAATATATAACGAATATCCCAGCGCCATTGCAAGAGCTTACCCACACCATAGCTGGCAAAGATTAGAGCGAACAAGAACCATAAATGATATTGTCCCCAAGTCCCATTGAAGAATGAATACAGATTCCGCTCATTGAGCCAAGCTGAGGCTGCTTGAAGCAAATTCTTATGTAAGGACAGCAAGATGAGGCCATCGACCAGAACATAGAATAACGAATAAATTATAAAACGAAAACTAATATTCCGACAATAGCGGCGAACAAAGGCATCTTCTTTGGCATTGAGCAAATAGCCAGACACGCCAAAAAAGAAAGGAACGCCCAGATTTAATATGGGCCGATACCAGTAATAATTCTCCAAAGTTTCGCGCCCCAAATTAGGTAGATATGAGGTCACATGAATTAGAACCACAGCAATGGAAGCCCAAATTCGTACTTGGTCTAGCTTATAATTATATTTCATGGACATCGCTCCTTTATAAATACTCTTGTATGATAGCATGAAGCCTCAGCCAGACCTAGAAAAAACCCTTCCCCCAAGTTAAACACTGGCGAGGAAGGGCTATATTTACTATTGATAAATACAATTAACGGTAAATCGGATTGGTAAAGAGTAGCAGTTGGTTAGCTGAATCTAAGACTTCTAAGCGTAAGAGTCGGTGGTCTGCCATTGGTAAAGTGAACTGGCCGTGATAACCGTTTGAACCCGCTATCGATTCGGTAAGCAAACATTGATCTTCGCTCCAGAGTTCTATCCGCTGAGCTTGTTCAGGTAAATCGTATAAGGCTATATCTACCTGCCATTGATCAAAAATCTGCGGCACCCGATCGCCAAGCTGATAGTGTTGGTTGACCGTAAAGCTTAGCTCTGGCTGCAGACTGATGTAAGAACGACCCAATGATAATGCCTGCAGAATCTGTGCGGCTTGAGCTTCTTTAGGAGCCATCACATGCGTTATGGCCACTTGGTCAGTTGGATCGCTTCGATGCCAATCACGACCAGCGGTTGCATTAATTTCAAGGCCTGCTTTAAGCAGTTGTAGCCAATGTTGATAGGCTTGCTCGTTCTTTGCCCGGCCAACTGGATTGGCTTCATTCCAAACTTCAATATTATCCACATAGCGATAATCTGCGAGCGGATAGTCGAAACGGCAGCCGGTACAATAAGGATTGCCCACGTCAAATGGATGAGCAATCGTGACCATCAGCCCTTCCTCAACCAAGGTTTGCAAATAATGATTAAAGTTATCCCAAGTCACCCGGGTCCAATCCCGACATACCTTAGCTTGCGGACCGTAGATTAAGAAATGACCATAGAAAGTCGTCAGCTCCATACCAGCCAGTAATTTAACCCGGTAGCTATCTTGCGGTAATTTCTCAGCTTCCTGCAAAGCACTGATTGTATTATGGTCGGTGATGGCTAACCAATCGAGTGATAGTTGGTCCGCTGCCTGCAATAATTCCTGCGTCGATTGCTGGGCATCACTATGGATGGTATGGGCATGGAGTTCAAGTCGATAATCCACGAGATCTTGACTACCGATAAAGGGCCGGTCTTTAACTTTGAGATCAGGCCGAGCCTGAGCAAAAGGACAGAGAAATGGCTCTGCTGGCTTGCTCAGCCAAGCTTCAATCTTCAAGGTGGCCTGAATTTCATCTGAAAAGATGCCGTGACAAGATAAAATAAGCTCCCATTGTCCAGCCTGGATCTCACCGGCAATGAAACCCAAAGATGCTTCACTCGCACTCAGAATCATTTCTTGTTGGGTATTAAAGTAATGGTGCGCCCCCCGGAAATTTTCCGGATCATTGAGAGAAACAGTGATTAAATTTCGGAAGCCTGCATTTTCCTCAACTTTATCCTGATATAAGCCCGCTAAATCTAAGGCACGACGCATTGTCTTTGGATTCTTCTCCCATAAAGGGTCATACTCAAAATAAATCTTTAAGATTGCACAATTAGCCGGCACATTAAAACGATAACTCAAATGACTCTGATGAGCCTGGTAACTTACTTTAAATGCTTGCTGAAAGAGAATCTGCGGACTTAATTCAGTGAATGCTTCTTTATTCATGCTTCTCTCCTTATACTTCTAGCCATTCTGGTAGGGGGGCCTGCCAAGTTTCAGGGGCAGGACCATCACAAACCACTAAATCAATAGCTGCTAAAGGGGTGACTTCAAAGAGCGTACGGACTCCTAACTTACTTTTATCAACTAACAAAATTGCTTGATCACAACAATCGATCATCGTCTTAGAAACTAGAGATTCTTCCATATCAAAATCATAGACCGCATCTTGTAATAAGCCGCCACAAGAAATAAACGCTTTATCGACATGAAATTTCTTTAGAAAATCGACCGTATAACTACCTTTTATCGAGGCCTGAGCCGGATTAGTAAATCCCGGTAAGACAATGACCTGCCCTGTCATTCGCCCATCTTCAATAGCATTATTGAAGCTTTGAGCAGCAGCTAAAGAATTGGTAATCACCGTAATATCTTCTAAACCGCTAATCAATTCGCCGATGAACAGAGTAGACGTGCCAATATCTACGGCAATCGTATCCCCAGATCGAATCAGATTACAACAAGCTTGGGCAACCCGTTGCTTAGCCTTCTTATTCACTGCCATCTTCTTGGTAAACATCATTTCCACTTCTTCAGGTGCATAAGGAATGGCTGCCCCATGAATACGTGTAATCAATTGATTACTTTCTAATTCATCTAAATCTCGGCGGATAGTTTCTGGGGTTACCGCCAAAATGTCGGCTAGATCGTTTACTGACATTTTCCCAGCTTGGCCGACTAATTGATTAATTTCTGCATGTCGCTGGTCTTTATTCATTGCTAATCCCTCCAATCATTGATTTCTTAGATATCTTCACGACGCCAATATTCACGCCAACGACCAAAATGGTGGCCAGAAGATAATTGTTTCATTAAATATTGATAGCCTTTAATCAGCCAACCTAGACCCAACAAGTAGAATAAAGCAGGAATCCCTTGCCAACATGCCAACAGGGAAGCCAGCAACAAGACGGTGGTCAGCAACCATTCGGCCAAATAAGCCAAGACATAAGCCCAAGCATTCTGTACTCTTTCTTTGGTTGAAGTCTTTGGATAATGGGCGCTTAAATATGCGAAAGCGATCCCCATGGCTATCACAAGAGCCCATAGGAATAAATTGATCAGGAAGATCGCCAAACCTAGCCAATGACCGCGCGATAAAAATAAAAGATTGCAGGTCAAAATACCCAACACCAGTGACCAAATCAGACTAGGGATAAGATAGCTTCTCAAATTTTTAAGAGCGGATTTCCGAACAAAATCTCCTACTTTAAAGCGTGAAATCCCTATCGAGTCCTGAGTCAAATGATAAAATTCAAAGACGGTAATGAAAGCTGATAGACTGGATAAGACTCCCCCCGCTGACATAAAGACCAAAATATAGATCCATTGCCCTACTAGGACTTGGTAGATGATTTGTAAGAATTTACTAAATAAGCGACGATGCTCTGACATTGCTTTCCCCTTCTTCATCCTTAATTGAGCCAATCTGCCTGGCGCCAACGCCGAACAAACAGACTTAAACGAAATACTTCATCAATGATAAAAATAACCCAAATGGCCGGTAAACCAAAAGTTGTCATTCGTGTAATGAGAAAGACCGCCGGTACCGTGAACAGATAGGTTACCAGAATGGCTAAAATTACCGGATAGCGTACCTGACCCATCACATTTAAATTGGCGATCATCACTTCATTTCCTACCCGGCCTGGATCATAGAGTACATTCAGCCATAGTAGAATCTGGCCAATTTGGATAATCTGAGGATCGTCAGTAAAGATCATCAACAATTGACTCCCCATCAAGGCAATCAGTAGATTAATCCCCATGCCCCCAACCATGGCTAACAAGGTATTCTGCCAACCAAATTGAAGGAGTTCAGGAATTTTATCTTGTCGATGCAAGCGACCAATCACCACTTGACTGGCTTGGCCTACGGCAACCGCTAAGGCAAAGACGACAGCGGTAATAGTCTGACAGTAAATTCGTGCACTAACCTGAATCGTTCCCAGTGATGAAATTAGCGCGGTAATAATTGTTTGGGAGAAATTATAAGAGACATTTTCCATTCCTGAGGGAATGCCTAAGACCAAGATCTGCTGACTAATTTGCCGATTAAAGCGAAAATGATCCCAAAGTCCCTGCCAGACTTGGGGCAAGTGTTGCTGCAGAAATTTCAAAGAAATCCCGGCCCCGATAGCGCGGCTAACAATGGTCATCAGGCCGATAGCCAGTATGCGCTGCTGTAAATTAGCTAGTGGCAGGAAGATTACCAAGACATTGCCTGAAATAGTTAATAAAGTATAGGCGACCGACAAGCGCATGGCCATCTTTGCTAGACCATAAGAACGGAGAATGGCGCTAACCGCCCCTGACAAGGCTTGGAAGATTAAACTACAAGCAATCACTCGTAAATAGCTGACCGAGAACGGACGAATTTCCCAAGGGGTCTGCATCCAGCCCATAATGACTGGACCCCATAGACTGGTAATGATAATAATGATTAAGCCGAGCGCCAAATTTAACATCAGTGTCTGTCGGGCTACTCCTTGGAAATAAGCCAGTCGGTCATCGGCAGCATTTTGCAGAAAGAGAATCGTAGAGCCGAGGCCCACAATTCCCATAAACATCGTCCCAATGACAATCACTTGTTCAGCGAGACCAATGGCGGCAACAACTTGATCCGAATAATAAGAAAAAATAAGGACATTCACATTGCCAATCAGAATCATAAAAAGTTGCTCAACCATGAGCGGCCAGACTAAATGGCGGTAATCGGCATTAAAGGCTTTAGCTTTGGAAATCATTGACCGTTACCGTATATGTTTTAATGGAATGATTGTGTTGGTTCAGCTCAATCAAACGCACTCCCCGTTCCAATTCACCGTAAGTCTGATAGCCTGATACATTCCCATACACCAAATGAAGATCTTGATAGAGGGCGTCGAAATTATTATCGTGATCATGGCCGACAAACATGCCCCAAATTTCGCCATGCAAGACCATATTGGCGAATAATCCAGTATTGATATGAGGAGCCGAAATCGCCTCATTCGTCTCCAAATGTAAACCAGAAATAATATGTTCGGCTGCTTGCCAGTATTCTGGAAGTGGAATATGTTGGAAGACTAAATGGCGACGAACCCCATCCCCATGCCGGTAGCCCTGGCTGGTTTGACGGAACCAATCTACTTGTTCTGGCAGAATCCAATCATAGATACCAATATCCAAGGGCGCCTGAGCTCCTGAATCTAAGACAAATAGCGCATTCACCACTTCTTCACTATCAGCCGCTTTAATCTCCAATACATAGGATTCGCGGTCGTCTTTCAGATAACTATGATGTTTATCGGCAACACATTCGACCGTATCACTGAATAGCTGGCGCAAGTCTGACCGAGTAATGATTTCCTCACTATCATGATTGCCAAAGGTCAAAGCCATTGGTTTCTTGAAGCGGTCAAAATATTCTAGCGTTTGGACAAAGACCTGGTCTGCATCCTTAACGCCCTCGGACCAAATCACATCGCCCGTATGCATAATTAAATCCACATCAAAGGCTTTCTGAGCCGCTTCAATCAATTGAAATGTTTTATGATCGTCTTCATGAAATGGCATATTGCCAATATGCGTATCGGTAAATTGTATAATCCGAAAGCTTCCATCCGGCCGATAACGTAATTCCATTATATCATCCCTTCCTTAGAATCGTTTCATATTAGATGCTATTCTTTCACCGAACCAATCGTAATCCCTTGGACGAAATATTTTTGAATAAAGGGATACATAACAATAATCGGTAGAATGACGACAATAATTGTTGCCATTTGCAAGGATTGGCCGGTAATTTCAATTGCATCTAATTGTTGATAGGCGGCTGAACTGGAGCCAGCTTTCAATAAGACATCGGCTAAGCTCGCTTGGCGGGTCAGCATCTCTTGTAAGATGGTAGCAAGTGGTTTCAATTCTGCTTTTCGTACATAGAAAGAACCAGAGAACCAATCGTTCCAATGGCCTACCGCGGTAAATAAGGCGACCGTCGCCACAGTGGGTTTGGACATCGGCAAGACAATATTGGTAAAGATCTTAAATTCTCCCATCCCATCAATCCGCGCTGCCTCCATGATCGACATGGGCAGTTGCTTGAACGATGATCTCAATAAGAGAATATTAGTCACGGAATATAGACTTGGTAGAATATAGACCCAGATCGAATTTGTTAGACCTAGTTCGCTTAAGACCAGATAGTAAGGTACTGTTCCACCCGAAAAGAGCATGGTAAAGAAGATAAAGAAGGTAATCTGACTGGAAAAGGGTAGACCAGGAATTGTCAAAGCCCAAGCACACATAGCCATCAGAAACACACCAATGACCGTGCCGACCACCGTCCTGAAAATTGAGATTCCTAGTCCGGTTAACAAATTATCTTGCTTGAATACTTCGGCGAAGTTCTCAAAGGACCAAGCTCGAGGCCAGAACCAAATTCCGCCCACAGCCGCATCTTTACCCGAATTAAAGGCCAAAGCTAAAATATGTAAAAAAGGTAAAATAATTAATAAACATAGAACCAATAAAATCAAATGGAATAAGAATCGGGTCCATTTGCTGGTTTTCATTGTTTCTGACATGGATTTCCTCCTAAATAAGTCGAGACTAGCTTGCGCTAGCCTCGCCGTCGCAAAAATTTACTTTGCTTAATAGAATATAACGTCTCCATTCTTTTCTTTCTCTTGTAAGAATTGACAATAGTCTTCAATGCCAGCATCTAATAAGTCTTGACGCGCAGCATCCAGAATTGCTTGAGCTTCTTCGTCTGAGTTGGCATAGTAGGCTTTGACGACACTTTCTTCCCAAGCATCCAAGGCTGCATTCAAGTCCCCTTCTTCACCTTCAAACTCGTTGAGGTAGGCACGGGCATACAGGCCATCGATGACTTCTTTCTCCTCATAACGTTTATCATAATCGTAAAGTTTAATAATTTCTTGGGCGGCATTGTTACCAGATTCTGCTTCGCGAACCTTATCACCCCAAGCAGCTTCACCAAATTGTTCTAGATTATTCATATCAGTGAAGGCTAAGTGTTCACCCCAGAAAGCACGGACACCACGGAAGCCTTCTTTACTTGCTTCTTCAGGATTCTCATCTTGTAATTTGACTAAATCTGCATTTGGAATTGGTTTCCCATCTTCTCCTAATTCATAATGTTTACCTTCAAGTCCATAGAAATAAAGCAACTTACCTTCAGGTCCAGCCAACCAATCAGCGAATTTAACGACCTCTTCAGGATTTTCAGTCGTGGCAGGGACTGCCCAGCCAGCATAGCCAGATTTATAGGACATCACCATATGATTGCTACCATCCACTCGGTTAATTGGGCCTAAGGGAACGTATTTCAAATCGCCAATTTCAGGACGATATGAATGGATATCCGAAGTAATCGCAAAGGATCCATTCATGACCCCTTCTGCTGCCCGTGTTTCTTCCATCGTGTAGAATTCTGGATGCATCAAGCCTTCAGCTAATAAATTACGGACATAGGCTACTCGCTTTTCAGCATAGTCAGTCATTGATTCATGCTTAACTTGGTCGCCATCTTTCCAGAACTTCTCACCACCAGCACCTTCCCAAACTAAGTCATTGTAGATGAACGGACGTTCAGAACCGCCCCATACAGTAGGTCCTAAAGGTACCACTGGACTCCCATTATCATCTTTGAAGTCGCCCTCTTTGATTTTAATTAATAAATCTTTCAATTGTTCGGTAGTATTAATTTCTTGGGGATTAATACCTAATTGCTCAGCGATATCACGGCGAATATAAGGTCCACCAATTTGTTTGGTACCAGGGTCAGCAGGATTTTGATCAATGGCCATATGGACCAGATAGGTCGCCCCATCTTGATCTTCCCGCATCATAATGTTCTCTTTAGTGTCACGAGGTAAATAACCTTCTTCAAAATATTTGCTGTAAGTCTTACTTTCTTTTAAATAGGGAGCGATATCATGGAACATGCCTTCATTAGCTGCTTGTAAGAGTAAAGGAAACTCAGGACGACCAGAATGATTCAAATAGAAAGCGATAAAATCAGGCATGTCACCGGCAGCAAGACCCGCTGCTAAAGCTTGGGTTGAATCCTCAGAAGTGACTGTCTCTAATTTCAAGGTAATTCCAGTTCTTTGTTTAATATATTCGGCGATTTCTGGTGACATCGTATCAACTCCAGCATCTCCCGCTGATTGGAAGATCAGGCCAGTAATTTCACGATCGGCAATAAAAGCATCTGATTGTTCTTCCGCTTGACCTACTACACTACTTCCACTTGCCATACTCGTCATAGCTGTTAAAACCATAAAACTTTTCTTCAATATTTGTTTGATTGACATGTTTCCACTCCTTATTAATTGATTGAGATTTACCATACGGCATTGTCTCCATATTTATCAGCAAGTTTATTAACTATCAGGGTCAAGACCAATCCAACCACACCCTGCATTAAACCTACTGCTGCAGCAGGTCCATATTTGGCCTGCTCTAAACCTGTCTTAACGATATAGGTATCAATTGTTTCCGAAACGGTAAAGTTCCCCGGATTCTGCATCAGATAAATTTGATCGAAGCCGGCGGTTAAGATTCCCCCTAAAGACAGAATAAAGAGAATCATAATCGTACCGCGGATACTTGGTAGAGTAATATTCAATGTTTGTTTCCACCGACTCGCCCCATCGATGGCCGCCGCTTCATAAAGCGAAGGGGAAATGCCCATGATTGCAGCGAAATAAATAATGGAATCCCAACCGATATTCTTCCATAGATAGGAGAAGAAGACTGCGGGATAGAAGAAGGCATTCTCCATCATCCAGAAAGTAGAACCATCATTAATCTTGAGGGCCTTCAGTGCTAGATTAATCAAACCTGTATTGGGCGCGAATAAGCGATTCAAAATCCCAATGACCACGACCCATGAAATAAAATAAGGCAAATAAGAAATGCTTTGGTAGAAGCTTCTTAATTTAGGTCGACGCGTTTCATTGAAAATTAAAGCTAAAGCAATCGGGAAAGGTAAATAGATAAACAGTTTGATGGCTGAAATCACTAAAGTGTTACGGACATACATCCAAGCTTCCCGATTCTTGAAGAAGGCTTGGAAATATTTTAGACCGACCCAATCTTTCCCATACATCCCTGAGGTAAAGGTAAACTTTCGAAAAGCGATTAGAATCCCGGTCATTGGCCAATACGAGAACACCAAGAAGAAAATCAAAGCAGGCAAGAGCATCAAATAAAAGACGCGATACTTACGCCATACTTGTTTAAAGCTGCGACGATGGGGCTTGAAATTCGGATCTGGGGTCTGGCTACTTTCTACTTTTTGCTTAGGGAGCAAATTACCTAGTGACAGCCATTGATTCTTCTCACGTTGCATCACTCATGCTCCCTTCCTCTGTTAATTGCGAATCTGTATTTCGATGAAGTTCAATTCGCTCTTGGCTCTGCGGATCAAAGAAATGGATATACTGGCGATCAAAACATAATTCTAGCTGTTGACCCGCTTGGAAAGGATCCATGGTAAATAATTTACAAATCAGCGGCTGATCTAATAAATGGAAGTGAATTAAGGTTTCACTGCCTAACATCTCAGCTAAATCGACCTCGATCTTAAATTTATTGGCTTGATCGCTTGGAGCTGCCTGGTCTGCTAAGAGAATATTCTCTGGTCGTACTCCCAAAATAATCTCCTTATTAAGATATCCCACCTCAATCAATGCATCCAATAGGTCATGATCAATGGCTAGGACTTGGTCATCTTTGACCAATCCTTCGGCGCAGACTGTCAACGGAATGAAATTCATCGCCGGCGATCCCATAAATCCAGCTACAAATAAATTATTGGGATGTAAATACACCTGACGAGGCGTGCCCACCTGTTGAATGAAACCTTGATTCATAATCACAATCCGATCCGCCATGGTCATCGCTTCAACTTGATCGTGGGTTACATAGACGGTGGTAATTCCTAATTTACGGGTTAACTGAATAATTTCAGCTCGGGTTTGCCCCCGTAATTTAGCGTCTAAGTTAGAGAGCGGTTCATCCATTAAGAAGACTTTGGGCTGGCGTACAATCGCTCGACCTAAAGCGACCCGCTGACGTTGACCCCCTGAGAGTTCTTTCGGTAGACGATCAAGTAAATCAGTCAACCCGATAATTTCAGCAACTTCTTTAACCCGTTGATGAATAGTCTCGTTTTTAATCTTTTTCATTTTTAAACCAAAAGCCATATTCTCACGGACAGTCATGTGAGGATAGAGGGCATAATTCTGGAAGACCATCGCAATATCACGATCTTTTGGATGGAGATTATTTTGAACTTGGCCATCCATGGTAATGGTTCCCGCCGTAATATCTTCTAGGCCGGCAATCATCCGTAAAGTGGTTGACTTCCCACAACCAGAAGGACCGACCAAGACGATAAATTCTTGATCTTCAATTTCTAAATTAAAATCTGTTACCGCTCGTACCGCATCACTATAATCTTTATACAAATGTTCAATACTTATCTTTGCCAAGCTAACCCTCCGTCGGCCAAATTCTGTATTTTTTCTTTGTTTGACCTTTATTTCTTTTTTGTTTACACAAAGAGTATACAAAACAAATATTAAATAAACGTAAATCTATTGTAAATTTTCAAAAAGTTTTATTAACTTTGTAAATTTTATGTAAAGGCGTCTTACTCCAAAATAATCTAGCACGGCCCATCGTGATAAAACGTGCCTTTTAATTTAGTCTTCTGCAAATTTTCTCGGATAGAAACTTGCTATCCGTTCTTACTTTTGCTCGCAAAAAAAAAGACTAAACAGAATCAATCTGCTTAGTCTTTGGCACTAAGTGTCTATCTTGCTTAAATCATCAAGATAATACTTATTTATTTTATTACATCATACCCATACCAGGGTTCATTGGCATTTCAGGTTTATCTGAAGGGATATCCGCTACTACAGCTTCGGTAGTTAGAAGTAATGCGGCCACAGAGGCTGCATTTTGTAAAGCAGTTCGGGCTACTTTAGTTGGGTCAACAATACCAGCGGCAATCATATCTTCATAACGATCGTCGGCAGCATTATAACCTACCCCAGCTTCGGCTTTCTTAACTTCATTGACTACTACAGAACCATCTTGACCGGCATTGGTTGCAATTTGACGGACAGGTTCTTCTAAAGCACGAGCAACAATCTTAATACCCGTTGCTTCATCGCCTTCGGCTTCTAGCGCTTCTACTTCTTTTTGGGCATTGACTAGCGCGGTACCTCCACCGGCAACAATACCTTCTTCAACGGCGGCGCGAGTTGCATTTAAAGCATCTTCAATGCGAAGCTTACGTTCTTTTTGTTCAGTTTCGGTAGCTGCCCCGACTTTAACCACAGCCACCCCGCCGGCTAATTTCGCTAGACGTTCTTGCAATTTCTCACGGTCATACTCTGAACTGGTTTCTGCAGTTTGAGCGCGAATGAGATCAATACGTTGTTGAATTTGTTCGGATTGACCGCCACCTTCAACAATCGTGGTATTATCTTTGGTTACATTGACTTTAGAAGCAGAACCTAGATGTTCTACAGTTGCATCTTTCAATTCGAAACCAAGTTCTTCAGAAATTACTGTAGCACCCGTTAAGATGGCAATATCTTCTAACATCGCTTTACGACGGTCCCCAAAACCAGGAGCTTTCACGGCAACTACATTAAGTGTACCACGTAATTTGTTCAACACTAAGGTTGGTAGAGCTTCCCCTTCAACATCTTCAGCAATAATTAAGAGTGGACGAGATTGTTGCATCACGTTCTCTAATAATGGCAAGATGTCTTGGATATTGTTAATTTTGCGGTCGGTAATGAAGATCAGTGGATTTTCTAAATCAGCCACCATTTTTTCATTATCAGTGACCATATATTGAGATAGGTAGCCGCGGTCAAATTGCATTCCTTCAACCACTGATAATTCTGTTTCAATGGTTTGAGATTCTTCAATGGTAATAACCCCATCTTGACCTACTTTTTCCATCGCATCGGCAATCAATTCACCAATCTTTTGGTCACCAGAAGAGATGGCAGCGACTTGAGCAATCGCTTCTTTAGATTCTACTTTCTTAGAAGCCTTGCTTAAAGCTTCGACAGCTACTTGGGTCGCTTTTTCAATACCACGACGGATTCCCACTGGATTTGCGCCAGAGGTAACATTCTTCATCCCTTCACGGACAATGGCTTGTGTCAGCAAGGTCGCAGTAGTAGTTCCGTCCCCAGCAACATCGTTAGTTTTAGAAGCTACTTCTTGAACCAATTGAGCTCCCATATTTTCAAAACGATCTTCTAATTCAATTTCACGGGCAATAGTCACCCCATCATTAGTAATCATGGGTGAACCAAATTGTTGATCAAGGACCACGTTTCTACCCTTAGGTCCAATGGTTGTCTTGACGGTATCAGCTAAGATATCAACCCCACGTAGTAAGGCTGCGCGTGCATCTTCTGAGAATTTCAATTCTTTTGCCATGTATAAATCTCTCCTTTAATTCAGTATTCTGTTGATAATCTGTTTGATTAGTCAATCACAGCAAGTAAATCTTTTAATTCTGCGATTAAATATTTTTCTTCTTGGTATTCAATTTCTGATCCAGCATAAGATTTAAAGTAAACTTGGTCCCCTACTTTAACCCCGTCTTCAGCTTCTACTTCTGGACCAACGGCAATTACTTCGCCATATTGTTCTTTTTCTTTAGAAGAAGAAGGTAGGACGAAGCCGCTAGCTGTGGTTTCTTCTGTTTCAGCCACTTTAATGATTACACGTTTTCCTAAGGGTTTTAACATTTACAATAACCTCCAATGATTGATAATTTTTCTTTAGCACTCTTTGACATTGAGTGCTAAATCTATGCTTCTATAATAGTCTAATTAGGTCAAGATTGCAAGCCATAACCTCTAAATAAATAAAAAAACGGGCCTAAGCCCGTCGGTTACCATTATTGAGATAAATCACTTTCGATAAAATAGATTAAGGTTTGCAACTCATTGGTTAAGTCCACATTCTGCACATGAACACCGGCTGGAACTTCAAAGCGCAAAGGAGTAAAATTCAGAATTCCTTTGATGCCACTTTTAATCAAGCGATCAACCACATCATGAGCGGACTCCTCCGGAACGGTTATAATCATCACATCAAGTTGTTGTTGTTCCATTTGATATTCAATATCATCCATCGAATACACCGGTACCCCAGATTGAATCGTTCCGACAATCTCCTCACGAACATCAAAGGCCGCACCAATCCGAATATTAGAACTCTTCCTAAAATTATAATTCAATAAAGCGTGACCTAGATTCCCCACGCCAATCAGGCCGACATTGGTCAAGCGGTCTTGACTCAGAATCTTCGTGAAAAACTGTAACAAGTATTCCACATCATAACCATAGCCTCGTTTACCTAAAGCACCAAAGTATGAAAAATCACGCCGAATGGTCGCACTATCTACTTTAACCGCCGCACTTAATTCTGTGGATGATACTCGATCAATATCTGCATCATGCAAATACTGTAAATAACGACGATAAATAGGTAGACGCAATGCGGTAGCTCTCGGTATGTTCTGTTGCATTTGCGACACTCCAATCTCTATTATCCTTTTAACTTCCATAGTATAGCAGATAATTTCTTGGATTGCGACAGTTGCTCCCTAAGTTTGTGAATTCTTCCCAAAGTCGTTCGCTTTTAACATATTAGCTATTGAAGCTTTTTGACCGAGAAATATAAAGGCTCTAAGCTTTTTTGCGAGCTTAAATCGCTCATGCTATAATGAGGCGACAACCATTGGGAAGTAGGAGAAAATCATGATTCTATTGCAAGCGAATAATGTGGCACGTCGTTTCGCTGATGTGACCTTATATGAGCAGGTAAATTTTAATATTCAAAGTGGCGACCGGGTGGCCTTGGTCGGTCGTAATGGAACAGGTAAGTCTACATTAATTGAACAGATTATGGGACAAGAACCCCTCTCAGAAGGTGAGATTACCACCGCTAAGAATTTACGGATTGGCTATTTGGAACAACATGTGGCGATCAATTCTAATCGGACCATTTGGGATGAGATGATGACAGTCTTCAAAGACCGGTTAGCTTTAAGAGACGAGGCCGAAACACTGGCGAATCAACTGGCTGATTTAGCTGACCGAACCCACAGTCCAGAATATCAGCAGACTTTAGCCCACTATGATCAGATCCAAGAACAGATGATTCAAAATAATGTCTACGCGATTGAATCTGATATCCGTACAGTCTTACATGGTTTTATATTCTATGAAGAAGACTATCAAAGACCGGTTAATTCCTTGTCCGGTGGCCAGAAAACTCGTCTAGCTTTGGCCCGGACTTTATTGACGGATTATGACTTGCTCATCTTAGATGAACCTACCAACCATTTGGATATGGAGACCTTAGCTTGGCTAGAGAATTATTTGATGTCTTATCGGGGAGCCTTGTTACTGGTCTCCCATGACCGCTACTTCCTGAATAAAGTGGCTCAGCAAGTCATTGAATTACGTCATAAAACCCTCCATACCTATGCGGGAAATTATGATTATTATTTAAAAGAAAAAGCCTTACGCCAACAACAAGAACAACAAGCCTATGATAAGCAACAAGAAGAAATCGCCAAATTAGAAGATTTTATCCAAAAAAATATCACCCGGGCATCGACCACCAAGCGTGCTCAAAGTCGGCGCAAACGCCTCGAAAAGATGGAACGAATTGAAAAACCCTTACAAGATCAACAAGCGCCAAGAATTCAATTCTCAGCTGCCAAAGAAAGTGGCCAGCGAGTCATTGATGTCAATAATCTAGCCATCGGTTATTCGGCGAGTGAGGCTCCCTTAGCCCGCCACCTTAACCTAGAATTAGGACGTCAAGAAGCCATTGCCATTGTCGGTCCTAACGGCGTCGGTAAAACCACCTTGTTAAAGACGATCTTGGGACAAATACCTGCCCTAGCGGGTGATATACGCCTGGGCAGCAACGTGCAAATAGGCTATTATGACCAAAATGTCAACCAGCTCGACCCTAATCTCACCGTATTGGAAACCTTGTGGCAGGCTCATGACTTAACCGATGAATGGCAAATCCGCTCGATTTTAGGTTCCTTCTTATTCTCAGGGGAAACGGTAGAAAAGAAAGTCGGTTTACTTTCCGGAGGGGAGAAGGCGCGTCTAAGTTTAGCCTTATTAGCCACCAACCATGATAATACCCTCTTATTGGACGAACCGACCAATCACTTAGATATCGATAGCAAAGAAGTCTTGGAAGATGCTTTAATCAACTATGATGGTAGCTTGCTCTTTGTCTCCCATGACCGCTATTTTATCAATCGGATTGCTAGCAAGGTCCTAGAAATTCACCCAGAAGGCGCGGACCTCTACTTGGGTGACTACGATTATTACCAAGCCAAAAAAGCTGAACTCTTACAAATTGCTGCCGCCCAAGAGGCTAATCAAGAAGATTTAATGCAGACGAAAACTGCACCGATGAGTCAAAACCAGCGTAGTTATGAAGATTCCAAGTTACTCCGCCAACAATTACGCAAATTAGAGAAACAAGTCGAAGATAGCTGGCAAAGCAATGAAGCACTCGAGCTTGAATTAGAACAAATTGAAGCCAAGATGGCTGAGTTGGCACAGGCTAACGATAGTCAAGCCTTAGCTCAACAACATAAAGAACAACTGCGAGTCCAAGCTGCCATTGACCAAGCTGTGCAAGCTTGGGAAGAAGCTGCCCTGAACCTCGAAGCCTTTAAAGAAGAGCATGAACTTTAATCCTTAATCAATAAAGGGTAGAGATCTTCTTGATTGATTTACTATCCAGATTCCTGGTTAATCACAATAAACCGAATATTTACCCAGCAAAAAGGACCCACGAGCATTACAACTTGGTAATTGTTCGCCAAGTAATCTCTAGAGGGTCCTATTCTGAAAGTCAGCTATTCATGCTTGACTTCCATTGGGTAATATTCGGTTTTTTAAAATTTCTTTGCCATCAAGAATAACGATCAACGAATGATTTCAGTCTGATTCAGCGAGTTAAATATACCGCTAGGATTATGACTCAGCCATATTTTACTTAAGTTTAACCAGCCTATAGATCTAAGCCAGGTTGAGCGTTCAAATCCAATTCAACAAATCTGCCTTGTTGATACAAGCTATAGGCTGCTGCTCCGATCATTGCGGCATTATCGCCGCAGAGACTAAAATCAGGAATGAGCAGGGTTAAGTCAGGATGCTTCTGGGCTAAAGTCTGAGCAAGTTGTTGACGCAAGGCTGAATTAGCAGCGACTCCGCCCGCCAATATGAATTGACGAACTTGTGGGTAACGATCCAGAGCCCGCATTGATTTGTCCACTAAGATTTCAACCGCCGCTTGTTGAAAAGAGCAGGCCAAGTTGGCTGTGTCAATCTTTTCCCCACGTTGCTGTGCATTATGCACTAGGTTCATCACTGCCGATTTCATGCCCGAAAATGAGAAATCAAGATTATCCTCTTGAAGCATGGCTCGTGGAATCGCATAGGTGTCCTGACCTTGGTGGGCCAATTGATCTAAATACTTTCCTGCTGGATAGGGCAAATCCAAAATCCGCCCCACCTTGTCATAGGCTTCACCTACGGCATCGTCTTGGGTCTCGCCGACAACTTGAAAATCGCCATCATCAGCCATATAAACTAATTCGGTGTGCCCACCAGAAACTATTAAGGCCAACAAAGGAAATTCAAGCGCTTGAGAGAGTTGATTGGCATAGATATGGCCCGCCAAATGATTCACTGCAATTAAAGGTTTATGGTGAACAAATGCCAAAGTTTTGGCAGCCGTGACTCCTACCAAGAGGGCGCCGACTAAACCAGGTCCGTAGGTCACAGCAATCGCATCAATCTGATCCATTTCAACCCCAGCTTGGTCGAGGGCCATTTGATAGACTTGACTGATTTGTTCCACATGATGACGACTGGCAACTTCCGGCACCACACCGCCAAAGCGCATATGACTCTTCACTTGCGAAGCGATAACATTGGACCGAATGAATCGACCGTCTTCCACGACGGCGACACTGGTTTCATCACAAGATGATTCAAAAGCTAAGATTAAAGTCACTCACTTATCTCCTTTCCCAAATCATAATAAAAGCATCTTCTCGAGGCTGCTGATAATAATCTAGCCGACTTCCCCTTAATTCAAACGCCGATTGTTGATATAAATTAATGGCCGAGCGATTTGAGACCCGAACTTCCAGATAGATCTCTTGAATACTGTCAATCCTTTGCAAGGCTGCAATCAGTCGCTGACCATAACCTTGCTTCCGCCATTCAGGACGAACATAAATCTGAATTAAATCGGCTTGGTCGAAGATTTGACGATAGCTTAGATAGGCTATCATCTTTCTTTCTTTTTCAATGACGATGAATTGGGTCTGTTCTGAAGCTAATTCGGTGATAATTAAGGCAGGAGACCAAGCAAATCCTTCTTCAATTAATTTTGCCAATTGCCGTCTTTGACGACGAGTAAGATCTTGACTTGAAAGATGTAATAATTTTATTTCTGACATAAGGACAACACCATCTCGAAGGCATCTTCATGATTATCTGAATAATAAAAATGCTTAACATGCCCTTTAACAAAACCGGCACCGATATAAAGATTCTGAGCCCGATAATTAGACTGGCGAACTTCTAAGGTAATCTTTGGTAGGCCGATTAACTTAACAGCTTCAATCCATTTATCTAAGAGTAGTTGACCATAGCCTTGACCTTGATAATCAGGATGGACCATCAGATGGCTAATATGGGCTCCTTGAGGTTTAAAGCGACCGGTCACCGCCCCTAAAATCTGACTCTGACCATCGACCTGGATTTGCTCTAAGATTAAATAAACGGCAAACGGATTTCGCTCCCAGTCCGCCTGAAAATCTTTCAAACGCCAAGCTAAATATCCCTGATAAGCTTGATCTTCTAAATGAACAAACTCTGCTAAATCGGCTTCGCCGCCCAAACGAAATCTTAAATCCTGGTCTTTAGTGACCAAACTCAACTCGTTTTGTAGCTGATTCATGATTGTGTGTTTGACCACCTTGCGTTTAGGTGAACCACTACGAAAAATGTTCAATATATCTTTCATTTTCTTCCTCATTTGCTACGGGTCGCTGATGTTGATCGGCCCATTGTCGTTCAGCTAAGGTGGCATGAACATAATTAGGATTTAAAGTATGAATATCTTTGACTGGGTCTATCTTTATGCCAGTAAAAGCAAGATCGGCCCGAGGATAATATTCGGCGCTGGATTGAAGTTTAAAAGAAAGTTGCGGGTATTCTTGATGCAGAAGGTCAGCAAAGGCTTCAATTTGATAACCGATCAGAATCAGTTCTCCATAAGACTTATCTCGTAAACGCGTCGTCAATTTAGGAATAACGCTTTGCCAATCTACGTGTTGATCATGACCTAAGGCCGTCAACTCACCCTCTGCTTGAGCGAAAAGATTGCAATAAGCGGATAAGCGACGAGCGTCTATGATTGGTAAAATTAAATCGTCTGGCTGGGCCTGTGCTTGTTGAGCTAATAAGGCTAGACTAGAAACCTGATAGACAGGAATTTGCCGGGACAAGCCCCACATCTTAGCTAAGCTCACCCCAATTCGGAGTCCTGTATAAGATCCTGGACCGACGCCCACAATCAATCCAGCCACATCTTCCACTTTCCAGTCCACACTTTGCAATAAACGTTGAATTTGGGGCAACAAGCTGGCCCCATGTTGCTGGCTCAATTGTTGATGAAAAGAAGCCACCGGAACTATATTGCCCAGACTCCCCTGGCCAAGGGCTAGCGACAAGGCTGCTGATGAGGTATCCAGGGCTAACCATTTCATAAAATTTCCTCCTAAATATAACTTAATATGCCCGTGCCAACCAAACTGTGGTTGTGGCAGGTTCGCCAGTAATAATGTCTTTTTGTTTGGCTTCGACGGTACCCGCGAAAGGAATATTTCGGGTAGTAAAGCCCGTTCGTTCTTTAATCTCGGCCTCAGTTTCGGCTTTACCATTCCATCCAGCTAAGACAAAACCGAGTGGCTCGCCAGCGGATTGTTTAGCTTCGATATGTGCTTCCAATTCTTCAATCGTATTAATATGAGTGTAAGATAACTCTTTAACCCGTTGACGGGCTGATTCTAATAATCGACCTTGCATTTCGCTTAAAGCAGTTTGGATTTCTTTAACGAAATCTGCCAAATCGATGCTCTCCTTATCGGCTAAATCACGAGCCTTAAGAATCGCTTGTTGATTAGCCAAGTCACGAGGACCAATTTCCACGCGTAATGGCACTCCTCTAAGTTCCCACTCATTAAACTTATAACCTGGACGATTATCACTATCATCAACGATAGTGCGAATGCCCTCTTTCTTCAAGTCATTTTGCAATTGTTCAATGGTTTCCATAATAGCAGGGTTCTTTTGCCATGGGCCAACTGGAATAAATACCACTTGTTGGGGAGCAATTTTTGGTGGTAGGACCAGCCCTTGATCATCACCATGGGTCATAATCATCGCCCCAATTAATCGAGTAGAAATTCCCCAGGAGGTAGTATAGGTAAGGACATGCTCGTTATCTTGATTCAAATAGCGGATATTGAAAGCTTCGGCAAATTTTGTGCCCATATAATGGGAAGTTCCTGCTTGGACTGCCTTACCATCTTGCATCATGGCTTCAACTGAGAAGGTGCGTTCAGCACCGGCAAAGCGTTCACTTGGCGTTTTCTCACCTTTAAAGACCGGGATTGCTAAGACATCTTCGATAAGTTCTGCATAGACATCTAACATCCGCATAGTCCGCTCTTGCGCTTCTTCAGCCGTAGCGTGGGCCGTGTGTCCTTCTTGCCAAAGAAATTCTGAGGTTCTTAGAAATGGCAGAGTACGTTTCTCCCAACGGAAGACATTGGCCCACTGGTTAATTTCCAAAGGCAAATCACGATAAGATTGAATCCACTTAGCAAAAGAATCACCAATAATCGTTTCAGAAGTTGGTCGAAGCGCCAATTTCTCTTCAAGCACTTCACCTGCTGCTTCGGTCACAAAAGGTAACTCAGGACTGAAACCTTCAATATGATCTTTCTCTCGTGAGAAGAAGGATTCAGGAATCAACATTGGGAAATACGCATTACGGATACCTTCCGCTTTGAATCGACGATTCGCTTCGTCTTGGATATGTTCCCAGATTTCATAACCGTTGGGCTTAAAAATCATACAGCCGCGGACAGGGGCATAATCCATTAAATCTGCTTGTTGTATCGTTTGTAAGTACCACTTCGAAAAATCTTCTCGTCTTGTTACCATTTACTTTCCTCCTAAAAATAAATAGGCTGTCCATCCTAATTAAGGACGAAGACAGCCTGCTCCGCGGTACCACCTTATTTGTTATGTGATCATAACCGACTTAGGGACCGATAAGGGAGTCCAGACCATCCTTAAGGAATAGTAGGTTCAATCCGCCAGTACCATTATTCTTTCAGCCGAGGAATAACTCTCTAAAGGCCTGCACGTATTTACTAATCTATTCTAGTCCTAATCATTATATAGCCTTTGACTTTATCTTTCAATCCTTAGTCATCTCAATGAAGTGAAACTATTCTTTGACAATCTCCTGACCATCGGCCGACAAATTATATTGGTCTAAGAGATGGATTTTATCCAGCGGCCAGTGAACCAGATCGGCTTCTCCGACAATATCCTCAAGATTAATAAAACCAAAAGACCGACCATCTAAAGAATTCCGTCGGTTATCGCCCATTACAAATAACTTACCTTGGGGAACCTTTTGTTCACCGGTCACATCTTGTAAACGAAAATCATAAGTAAACGGTCCAGAAGTTTGTTGGGCTAAATCCTGTAAGTAAGGTTCGGTCAAAGCATGGCCATTCAGTATTAACTGGTCATTCTTATATTCAATCGTATCCCCAGGTAGACCAATCACGCGTTTGATATATAATTTATCTGCTTCAATGGGTGAGGGAAACACCACGACATCAAAGCGTTCAATCTTATTTTGTTTTAACATCAATAGACGTTCACCACTTTGTAAGGTATTGTCCATTGAACGGCCATTCACGATAAAAGGTTCAGCAACATAAAAGAATACTAATTTAATCGCCAATAACATGACTGCTAAGGTCAGTAATAAAGAGACTATTTCTTTAAGAAAGGCAGTAATTTTTGACATAATATCGTCCTATCTATGATATATTCTTCGCCTATTTTATCACAAGACGGCCAACAGCTAAAAGTCCTCTGACCCACTTTCAATAAATAAGCGATTATTTGTGATATGGTTGGTGGTGGATAATCCGAAATGCCCGATAAATTTGTTCAACAAGTACCAGCCGCATGAGTTGATGGGGATAAGTAATGCGACCAAAACTTAAGAGCAAATCGGCCTGATCTTTGATCGATTGGGCGATGCCTAAGGAGCCACCAATCACAATGGTTAATTTGCTCTGACCATAAGTCGCATAGTCTTCCATGGTTTGGGCAATCTCCTCTGAGGACATGAGCTTCCCTTCAATCGCCAGAATCCATAATTTTCGATCAGCTTTCAGGTGGGCTTGAATGCGCTCGGCCTCTTTTTGTAAGATGAGCGCTTCTTGGGTCGCAGTCAAATTCCCTTCGGTCGCTTCATCTGCGACTTCGATAATTTTACATTTAGCATAGGATTGCAGACGTTTAAGGTATTCTGCGATTCCCATTTTTAAATATTTCTCTTTTAATTTACCGACAACAATAATTTCAATATTCACTTGCACCACCTCCAACCTATCTTATCATAATATTTCAATCATGGAAGAGAGAATAGTCTTGCATAAAGGGCCAACGACCGTTATAGTAAAACAGAGTCGAGCCATCAATTAACTTGTTGGCCCAAATTAGATAAAGAATGAGGAATGCCCTATGAAATCAAAAATTGTTGGTGTCCTAGGTCTGGGTGTATTTGGTCGAACCGTAGCCAAAGAATTGGGGAACTTTGGCACAGAGGTCATTGCCATTGACAGTAATCCTGATCGGGTTCAAATGGTTGCTGATACGGTCACTAATCCGGTAGTCGGTGACTTCACTGACATAGACTTGTTAAAAAGTACCGGATTAGAAAATTGTGATCTTATCGTCGTGGCCACGGGCTCTAACCTAGAGTCTGCTGTCCTCGCTGTCATGCATTGCAAAAAAATGCGCGTTCCCCAAATTATTGCCAAAGCGCGCTCAACGACTTTCGAAGAAGTCTTATATGAAGTTGGGGTGACCTCCGTGGTCTCACCAGAACGTGATTCTGGTTATCGCTTAGCTTCAAAGATTCTCCGCAATAGTATTGACGAGGTCTTACGCCTTGACGAGAATGTCTCATTAATTGAATTCGAAGTTCCCCAACGTTGGGTAGGAAAGAGTGTGGTTGACCTAGACTTACGGGTAAAATATGACCTTAACTTGATTGGTATGCGTGAAGAACGAGGCGAACCGTTGAAGACCATTCCCACAGATCTTAAACTTCCTGACGAAATTATTATTGTGGCCATTGCTAGCTCACGCAAATTCGAACGCTTTGATTATTTAAATGAATTAGACTAAGAAATGGACTTATGCACAAATTTTGTGTATAAGTCTCTTTTTTTACCCTATTTATCCAAACTTATCCACAGTTTGTTGTTAACAACTGATAAAAAGGTTGATATCTCTGTATTTTACTGCATTATTTCTGAATAATCTATGCATTTATGCTGATTTTATCAGGACTTATCCACAAGTTTTTCCATTTTTAAGCTAAAAAAGAGGAGGTCTCTTCGGTTAAAAAGGCTTCCTCCTTATTCTGATGAAATTATTGGTTATTGTTTTGAACAGTGTCGGTTAACTTCACATCTATGGTTTGTTCTTTGCCTTCACGAATAATCTTAAGTTTAATTGTATCCCCAACTTTGTATTGGTAGAGCACTTCTTTCAAGTTCATCGCATCAGTGATGGTTTCATCGTTAATACCAGTAATGACGTCATATTGTTGAAGTCCAGCAGCCTCAGCGGCAGATTGAGATTGAATACGCATCACGATGACGCCATCAACTTGATCTTCAGCTAATTTGAGGATATTGGTTCGAGATTCAATCGAAACTTGAGCCAGATCCCACATTTGAATACCTAGGGCTGGTCGTTCAACTTCACCTTTCTCTTCAAGTTGAGACACTATATTCTTCACGTCATTGATTGGAATGGCAAAGCCCATTCCTTCAATGGCAGTGGAGGCGAACTTACTTGAATTAATACCGATTAATTGGCCTTGTGTATTGACTAAGGCCCCACCAGAGTTGCCTGGATTAATGGCGGCATCTGTTTGAATTAAGGTCATATCCCAATCTGGATTTTGATCACCATCGGTATCAACTGAAACTTTCCGATTAAGTCCTGAAATAATCCCTTGGGTCACTGAAGTCGCAAAATCTTCGCCAACAGGAGAACCAATGGCAATGGCTAGGGAACCTACTTGAAGGTCATCAGAATTGGCAAATTCCAAAGTTGTTTTAGCATATTTAGCTGGAATGGTTAAGACAGCAATATCACTGAGTTTATCGGTTCCGACCAAGGTTGCTTCCGTCTTTTGGCCATCGGCCATTTGAACTTCTAAGGAATCATTATTTTCAATCACATGGTTATTGGTTACTATATAGGCTTTGTCGCCATCAATCTTGTAAACTACACCTGAACCAGAACCGGCCAATTGGGGTTCAGCATCAAATTTATCCAAATTAATACCACCATCGCTGCCGAAGAAATCACCATACATGGTTCCACTGGTGCCCGCCAATTGATAATTTTCAACAGAAACGACCGCATCACTGGTCTTAGAAACGGTATCCACAATGACCGATTCAAAGTCGGATAAATTTTGGCGTGCTCCGGCTGTTTTTTGACTATCATCCATATTTAGGTTCACTCCGAGTAATAGCATGGTAAGTAATAAAATTGCACTTCCTAACACCCCGCCAAAAATGCCTTTCCAAAAAATAGAAGGTTCTTTGCTAGTGTTAGTATGTTGAGGGGCGTTTTTTGACATTTTGTTTCAGTCCTTTCAAGTATATCTTTAATTTATGAGTTAATCTTAGCACCAAATTATGAATAGATTATGAAAAGCAAAATAGTAATTATGAATTAATTGTCAAAATATGCAGAAATAACTAAGTTTGAAAAAGGAGAGCAGTCTAAAACTTGCTCCCCCAACTTTCATCATCTATTTCCTAAAACAAATGCGTAGCGGTCCAACGAATGGCTTCATCTTCTTACAAACGATTTAAAGCCGTTGCCTTAATTGGATCCGTCATGTAGACGTGGAATGCCTCATCGACAGCAAAATCTTCTTGACTCAAGGTTTGTCGCATGGCTTCCATCGCGAGTTCTTTGGTATTATTGTCTCGGCTTAGATGGCCTAGATAAATACTCTTGGTCTTGTCACCAATTAAATCAACCATCGCTAAAGCCCCATCTACATTGGAAAGGTGGCCTTTGTCACTAAGAATCCGTTGCTTCAAAGACCAAGGATAACGCCCCGACCGCAGCATTTCAATTTCATGATTGCTTTCGATTAGATATGCTGAAGCGTTCTTCAAATCCCAACGTAATTTCTCAGAGACGTAGCCAGTATCGGTCAACATCACAAATTGTTTATCCGCTTTTTGAAAGGCATAAAATTGTGGTTGAATCGCATCATGGCTCACTTCATAACTTAAGACATCTAAATCACCGAAGGTTAACATTTGCTCTGCTTCGAATAGACGTCGATTGTCTGGATCAATCTTACCAATCATTTGATCCATCAAGGACCAAGTTCTGGCATTGGCATAAATCGGTAGATTATACTTACGCGATAGGACGCCGACCCCATGAATATGATCCTTATGTTCGTGGGTGACCAAGATGGCATCAATATCTGCTAGATTGCGACCGATTTGTTTGAGTAAGGCTTCAACCTTCTTACCAGAAAGACCCGCATCAACCAGTAGTCGTTGATGGGCTGATTCTATATAGGTGCAATTCCCACTTGAACCAGAGGCTAGAATCGAGAATTGCAGACTATCACAATCGGTTTCCTTATATTTTATCTTTTCTTGACTAATATTTAACATGAACATCACTTTCTAATGCTTGCTATTGTGCTAGCTTATCACGATGACACGGCCAATGCAAGTTAGCTTCTTGAAAGCCAAATGATTAGCTTAGAAACCACCTGCACCGCTGCCCCCGCCACCGCCACCAGAACTACCACTGGAGAAGCCACCTCCTAGACCGCCACTATTGGAACCGCTATAGCTACTTGAGCCAAAACTTGAATGATTCACACTCTCAGAAACTGAATCATTGAAGTGACTCAAGAATACTCCTTCATTGGCATAGAAACTGAATGGTAAGCTGGCATTCATCAATTCTTCTTGACTAAAGCTATGGGTCATCGCCTTAATAACTTTCTTTCCGTAACCAAAAGCCACTGCATAGACCAGATATTCTTCCCACAGCGCTAAGGAACCAATTTTGCGTAAATCCATCTGGCCAATATCTTTCAGCATCTGGGCAAAAGCACGCCAAGACCGATATTGCTTGTCCGCTTCATAGGTCCTGAATGGTTGACGTATAAAGAGGACCAGGAAGATTAGCAATAAGATAATCGCACAGGCAACACCCATTATAAAATAAGTCCAAACTTTTGCACTCACGATATGGGTAAAGCCGCCAATCAATCCAGATCCAACGATGCTAAAGATAGCGAGGAAGAAAGCTAAAAGAAAATTAAAGAATCCTCTTCTTTCATAAGGTGATTTATCGGGACGAATCGCGTCAACTTGGTCAGCCAAATGGTCACTAAAATCATCCATCAAATCTTGCTGTCGTTCTTGATAATCCTCATCCGCTTCCATTAAATCGCCTAAGTCACTTAAACGTAGAGCTTGACCATCCTCAAGGGTAACCAAGGCCAAGGCGTCCTTCTCATATTCTGTAAGGGCGTCATCTGCCACTTTCAGCGGTAATATATCTACCGTATCTTCGCCATCAACCTGGCTAATCTCTTCAATCTGTAGGTAACCACGCCGGGCCAAGTCCAACAAAGTGCTGGAGAAATCATTCGGATCGGCCACATTTTGGGACCGCACAAAGGCTTGGGCCGCTAACGCTGGTTGCAGAGCTGAAGGCGGTTGGAAGAGATGTTCAGGTACATGAGCTGGCTGCGGATTAGCTTTCTTGACTAAGGACCGATGACGAAAAATACCCATGATTAAGCCTAAAATGCCGATACTTGTTAAAATGGTCATTGCCAATTGACCTAAAGATTGTTGGCGTTCAAAGTTAATACGATCCTGTTCAACTCGAGCTTCTTCTTCTTTAACTTTCTGTTGGTATACTCTGTCAGGACTTTGCTTTGGATTCTTAGCCGTTAAGCGCGGTGGGAATAAAGCGTGAACCTCAACAAAAGTGTGAGACGGATTATCCGCTACTTGGACATCAATATAAGCTGAATCAGTCTCTCTGACTGGATAAACCTTACCGAAAGGGGAACCATGTCCCCATACATTGAAGTGTTCAGCTTCATCTAAGCGGTCAGGTAAATAAATACGAGCTTCAACAGCTAAATTCTCACTAATACCACTCCCCACAATTCGCCAATTAAATTCTGCTGTATCTTGATAATTGTCAACAATGGAAGCTAGCCGATAATCCAAGACAAAAGTCTTAGTATCATTCTCACTTGGATAGAAAATTTTAAAACGAGAGACCGTTCCTTCTTCACTGCGTTGATAGGTGCCCGGGGCTTCACTATTATTTTCTTCAAAATACTGAACTTGTCCATTATCGTCCAACACACCAATATGTAAATCCAATATTTCATGGCCTGAACCATCAACATCAATCCAAACACCATTGACTTCATCAATTTTATATAGATATTCCTGCTTGAAATGGACATCGCCATTGTCTAAAATCTGAGCTTCTATCTTGGTAGATTGGATATCAAAACTTGCCGCTTGAACTTGGTCTAGGGGCAACATAAGATTCATCAGCAAGAAAAGTAAACATAGGAATTTCTTCATTGAATACTTACTCCCTTCAAAACTGTTAAAAACCACCCATGCCGCCGCGACCTCCGGATCCACCCGAAGATCCACCCGATGCACCGCCACCAAAACCACCGATATTGCTTCCTTGATACTTGCCCCAATTCGCAGCGGTTTTAGGTTGAGCTGCAGCTATGGATGAAGACATGGTCGTACGTAAGGCTCGATGTAATAAATAAGGGTTATTATAGAACGGTGTCGGCAGAGCTAATTCATTTAACTCATCCATACCATATTGCTTATTCATCGCTTCAATAACCTTATCGGCCACACCAAGCGAAATAGCATAGACTAAATATTCATCCCAGAGAGGTAGACTGGCAATCTCGCGCATGTTAAATTGACCAATATCCTCCAACATCTTAGCAAAAGCACGCCACATCCGTCGTTGATAATCTTCTTCTTGAGAATATAAGGGGGCTTTCCGATTCATAAAGAACAGAATCAGAATGAGGATAAAATTTAACGATAACAAGAGGACGATTAAGACGATATGTTTCTCAATTTGGTCAAAGCCTAGGAAGAAGAACAAGAGCGGCCAAACCAGTATACTCGCTAAGAGACTCAGAGCAATCCAGGAATTCACTTTGCGACGGTATGGAAGAGATTCACCGACAGCTTGTTGTCCCATTACTTGGCAGAAATTCTTAAAGCGAGTCCAGAGACGGTTTTGTCGTTTAGCAAATTGACTGTGTTGATGAATCGCCGTTTCAATCTCGGATAATTTGACCTCGTCTTGGTCCTCAGTAAATAAATATTCTAAGACATAGAGTTCATGTTTCTGGAGTTGATCTTGTTGGCTCGGTTCCTTTAACAATCGTATGCGGATTGTTTTACTATCGCCACGATTGAAGAATCCCGTCCGTTGATGTTTGGCTTCTTCGGCCAAGTCTAAATAGCCTTTACGGGCTAAATCAACGATGGTTGCCGAGAAATCATCCGCATTGAGTGGACGATTTAAATAGGAAGCAGCCATAATGGCAGGACTGATTTCTGCCGGCAAGTTAAATACATGGTCAGGAACATGTTTAGGATTCGGATTGAGCCGTTTTTTATGGTGGAAATATAAATAGAAACTATAAAGCGTCAATAAAGGAGCAAAAGCTAACAAGGCAACCAGTTTCAAGAGTTCTAATCCTTGACGTTTTTGGTAATCAGCCCGGTCTTGTTCAACTTGAGCATTGGCCTGATTAATAATCTCTTCTTTCTTGGCTTGATCCACCCGATTCTGATTGTTAGGCGTCAAAGCGGTGGGAAAGATTGCCTGAACTTCGAGAAATTGATTCGCCGATTGGTTCAAAACGCTGACTAGAATTCGACTTTGATTCTGGCTTTGATCCAACTGGATTTGCCCTTGAGGATCCCCATATAGCCATGCACGGAAATCATTCTTTTGTTCAACTTTTCCGGGTAAAATAATCTCCGCATCCACATCGAAACTTTCATCAGTCCCTGTTCCGAGTAGTTTGCGATTTAATTCGGCGGTGTCCTGATAATTCGTGATTAAATTTTCCAAACGATACTCAAAGACGAAGTCCACTTTTTCATTTTGACTCGGATAAAAGACAGTAAACTTCAGTAAATCATCTTCAATCTGGGTTTGGAAGGTGCCAGCTTGACGACTGGTCGATTCTTCGAAGTAGCGAGTCTTCCCTGTTTCTGGATCTTTGACCCCTACTCGATATGGACCAAGGTTAACCCCTTGTAAATCAACCTGGTAGATAACCCCATTCAATTGTTTAATATCATAAGTCTGAGTTTCAGTAAATAAGACATCTCCCTCAGCGGTAATATCGCCAATTAATTCAACATGGGTAATATCATAATTTACTTGATTATCTTGAGCAGCTACGGGCAGGCATCCCATCCCTAAAACCATTATGGATAATATTATAATAAAGAGCCCTCTTGATAATTTCTTCATGGCATTCGCTCCCTTAATTTTCATAGTTTTATTCTAACATGTTTGTTTCCTTTTCTACAGTAAGTTAAAAAGCTTTCAAAAATTTAATCAACTTATTTAAGCTAGAGAGGACGAAAGAAAGACTGATCGCAAAAAAATTTAATATGTGTCAGTAATCATAGCTTGTCGGCAGTTGATTTGGATAGCAAGCTTTGTTGTTAATTCAATTAAAAAGTTTCTTTTATCGTACCAGAGAATTAACAAGTAAGCCGATTGCCAGTTTATAGTGGTTAAATTTCATGGCACAAAAAAACAACTACAAAGACTGAATTAAACAGTTTTGTAGCTGTTCCAAATTTTATAATTGTACATATAAAGATTGATGTTGTTAGCCATTTTCAACTTGTAATCGACTTTGGAGGATCCGAGACCTCAGCAGCATTCTATCTTAACGTGGACCCAAAATAGTACCGCGTTTAGCTTCAATATAGACCGTACGAACCGTGCCATCCGGTTGAGTATACATAATTTCCCAGACTGGCGAAAACACCGAAAAATCTTTTAACTTATCGATTCGATAATAACTTAAACGTGAATAATCGATCCGTGAGTTATCAGGAATAAAAGTTTCGACCCGGCCATCGATAATCTGAAAAGCATCACGTTCTGAAATAGTTTGGGTATTGGTATCCAGAAGTTTGAGTTGATCTTGGTAGGTTTGAGTGTAGGAAACAGCTTGATAGTCTTCATTGAGCATCAATTTAATTTCTGCGGTCCCATCTACAATCTTATGGTCTTCATAAGCGGTCATTTGCATATAAATTGCCCGTTCCAAAAGCGAATAGCGAGAAAATTTATATTGATTGCCCGCTACGAAATACGTCTCATCGGCAAAGAAATTTTGTTCTAACTTTTTCACCTGATCATCCGATAAGCGAGCGGTTTGATTATTTAAATTCAAGCCCAAATCAATTGGTTCGATAAAGGTCGCCTTGACCCGATTATTCTCATCTATCTCAACCTCTTGATTGGCTAACTGTTCAATATGATCTGCTAAATAAGTTGAATTGTCTGCCTTAACCAAGGGTAGAGAAGTGGCTTCCTCAGCAATATCATCGAAAACCACCCCACGGTTCTTCAATTCTTCTTCAATGGTATACTGCATCACCGCTTTATCGGGTTCTGCCCCACTGACGCGATTATACAGGATAAACAGTAAATAGAGGTCAAAGATCAGGAAGAAAGCTAAAAGCAAGACCTGTATGCGTTTAAAGTCCATTGCTTACTCACCTCCTGGTAAAGTTTCAGTATTATCTTGAAATTCAGCCTCAAAAGCGGCTGAGTCCATCTGATCCAAACTATAAAAATTATCATCGATTTTGATATACCATTTTGGAATTAGGTGGGCTTTCTTTCCTGCTTCCATATCGTCCTGCCATTGATAGCCGATAAAGACATCATCAAACTGGCTTAAGCTATAACCATGATCTTTAACCTGTTCGAAAATCTCGGCCGCTGAAGCCAATTGAATCGACTGACTTTGATCTGGGATGTGGGCATGGAATATTAATAAAGGAAACTGATAACGATAGATATCGCCACTATTATTGTTTCGTATATACATTTTACTAGAACCATAATCATTGGTTCGACCCAGACTAAATATAGGCAAGTTATTTAGATATCGTCGATATTGGGCCAGGTTATGCTTAGCCCCCATCAAGCGTAAATCACCTGGCCAATAGTCGTAACGCTTAATATATTTAAAGGTATTCTCAATCTTCTCTGCGAAACTCCGTTGATTCGTATCTCCTGGCCGGTTGACCCGTACTGATAACATTTGTTTATCCTCAGTGAAGTCTAACGTATATTGATAATTAAAATACGTAACTTTTGTGCTCGAGGTCTCAGTATTTTTAAGCGCCGCATTTTCTGAAAAGGCACTTAAAAAAAGGTGCTCAGGAATACTCTCTAAAGTATATACCTGATCATCGAGATGAACAGGATCATTTGGTAAATAAATCATCCCTGCTTTCCCAATGTAGCCTTGAACTTCGATCGCTTGTACCTTGCTTTGGCTGACTTCTTGATGTAGACTCTTTCGATCCACCGCTTTATTCAAATGACCTAAATAATATTGGTTCGTTCGGGTATTTAATAAATATACAGTCCGTTCCCCATCTAAGGGATAAATTATTTGGTTGATGTATGATTCTGCCTGATCTTCTTGATGAATTTGGACATAATCTGTCAGAAAACTTAAGGGGATTTCATCGGCAAATTGAACTTGAAGATGATTTAAAGCATAAAGATTCTCAATAAATTTTTGATCCTCTTGGAAGTCATCACGACTTAAATTAATCTGATTCTCTGCCAGAGTGCTTGCTAAACTTTCAATTAAAGTGGGATCAATGATCCATTCAGTAGCTTCTTCTGAGCGATAAATATATTTAAAAGGTTTGTATGTGTCTTTAAATTCTAAAGCACTGGTTTGATAGAAATTGGGAATATCGCGTTCACCTTGCATCACCACTTCCTGGTTCCCCTCAGTCTTACCGGGTTGAAGAAGTTGTTTGAGCGAAGTCATATCATACAAAAGATAATAGGTTAGCAGCACACTCAACAAGACACAGAAGGTTAATACAAAGGATAGGATTCGATTTCTACGCATTATTCCCACTCCTCATCAATATCATCATAGTTGGAATAGGGCAACTCAAAAGAGAATTGAGAGCCTTGGCCTTCAACACTGTTGACCCAAATCGTTCCCCCATGAAGCTCAATAACTTCTTTAGAGATGGCTAAGCCCAGACCACTACCTCCTTGTGCCCGCGATCTCGCTTTATCGACCCGGTAGAAGCGTTTAAAGAGGTGTTCCTGATCTGCCTTAGAAATCCCTAGACCTTGGTCTATGACCGTGAAGATAACACTGTCCAAATTATCCTCAATTCGAACCGTTATTTGCCCACCATCTGGGGAATATTTCAGGGCATTATTTAATAAATTATCAATCACTTGGGTCATCCGATCTTGATCGATATCAACATATATATCACGCGAAGTATATTCACGAACAATCTGGTAACGATCAGATTGGTCATCAGATTCTAGCGTAAATTGTATCCGGTCTAAGATATGGTCTACAATCCGCTTAAAATCTACATATTCCTTCTCTAAGACAATTTGACCCCCGTCCATTTTGGACAAGTTTAACAGGTTGGCAATCATTCGAATCATTCGATTACTTTCAGATTGGATGACTTCCAAGAATTGAGGTGCCAAATCAGGATCCTTCCAAGCTCCATCACTCAAAGCTTCACTGTAAGATTTCAAGCTCGTCAGTGGAGTTCGCAATTCATGAGAAACATTAGAAACGAAATCGCGTCGTTCTCGTTCGGTCTTTTCTTGTTCAGTAATATCCGTTAAGACACAAACTAAGCCGGTAGCAAAACCTGTCTCACGTCGGATGACCGAGAATTCACCTTTGAGTATCGAATTATTACCATGTCGATCCGGCCTTTCAATTAAGATATCTTGGTCGCCTTTAAGTAAATCACGCATTGAATAATTCTGGTGAACATCTAGAAGACGGAGAATCGACTTGCCAATGGCCCGTTCGTGAGGCATATCCAGTAAGTAAAGGGCTCGGTCGTTGACTAGCAAGACATTCCCCCGTTGATCGGTTCCGATAACCCCGTCAGTCATATGACGCAAAATCCCGTCCAATCTTTGCCGTTCGGACTCCGTTGATTCTTGGGCATCTTTAACTTTCTCGGCTAATTCATTAATGGTTAAGGCCAGCTCTCCTAGCTCATCATAGCCCATAAGTTCTGCTGGATAATTATAGACCCCTTCTGAGATTCGGATAGCCTGCTGACGCATGTTCTCAATCGGTCGAGTAATCCCTTGCGAGACAATCACCGATAAAATAAGGGCTAAGACGGCCGCAAACAAAGCCGATTGAATAAAGAGATCAATAATATTATCCGTCTGCGTATAGACGGATTCCATATTCGTTTCAATAACAACAGCACCTAATACTTGGCTTAAGTCGTTATTCATGATGGGTTTAATCAGTTGGTACAGACGGTCTTGTGTATTGCTATCGGTCATTTCACTGGCGATAGTCGTCTGCGATAAGAGCACTTCCCTTAACTTAGGCATTGAGGTTTGGGCTCCGACACCCGTTTCCCCCAAATCTTGATTCGTCGCAATGATGGTTTCCTGGGGATTGACGACCAACAGCTTGGTTGGATTCGCGGTGGTAAAGGTACTTAACACTTGATTCAACCGGTCATTCTGTTCGGTCGCATTCAAGTCTTCTGAAAGGATTGGCGATAAATTATTCGTCAAAAAATCAGCTTGCGAATTAATCTGGGTCTTGAATTGACCCAAGGATTGCATCTCAAGCTCATTGATAAAATACACCCCAATAAATTGAAAGACGATCAAAAGAATGAAAACAAATAAAAGGGGGATTTTAAAATATATCGATTGAAAAAAATTAAAGGGCCGTCGGTTCATTAAAAATTACTCCTGTTCTGGATTCTTCAAGAAGTAGCCTACACCCCGACGGGTCATTAGAAATTCAGGTCGGCTAGGTTGAGTTTCAATCTTCTCACGTAAACGGCGAATGGTCACATCCACGGTTCGAACATCACCAAAATAATCATAACCCCACACGGTTTCCAATAAATGTTCCCGGGTCATGACTTGACCGATATGTTTGGCCAGATAATGTAAGAGTTCGAATTCACGGTGAGTTAATTCAATTTCTTGACCATTCTTGGAAGCAATATAGGCATCCTGATGGACCACAAGGTCACCAATCTGAATATCGCGGTTTTGTTCGGTTTCTTGATCAGCACCCTGCAAAGCGTTCCGCCTCAAGTTTGCTTTCACCCGAGCTATCAGCTCACGATTTGAGAAAGGTTTGGTCACATAGTCATCGGCTCCTAATTCTAAACCAAGAACCTTATCTATCTCTGAATCTTTTGCCGTTAACATAATAATTGGGACGGCACTGGTCTTGCGGATTTCGCGACAGACTTCCAACCCATCTTTCTTCGGCAACATCAAATCTAAGACAACAAGATCAGGCTTACTGGCTTCGAAGACACTTAAAGCTTCTTCGCCATCATAAGCTTTCTCAACTTGATATCCTTCATTCACTAAATTAAATGAAATAATATCCGAAATTGGCTTTTCATCATCTACGACTAATATTTTCTTCATGCCAATCACTCCTTTGACTCTAATTGTTATACTTGTTGTCTTTATGTATTTTTAGAGAATTCTACTTGGACTGAATCTTTCACAATATAAACTCATTATACTCTTTTTACCTATAATAACAAACCTTGCTAGCTTTTCACAAGTCCATTCATATTTCGAAAATTTCCCGGCAGATAGAAGGAGACCCCCCAATTCAATTAAAATGGGGGGCGGTAGTTGGTAGTTATGTAGATAGGCATCGGAGAGAGGTGATCCCTCAGACTTTATTCAAAGACAATCACTGGTGTACCTAATTCAACAGCAGCAAAAACTTCTGGCATAATATCTGGTGGCGTATTGATACAACCTAGAGATCCAGAAACTTGGTAAGTGTTACCACCGAAATTGGACTGCCAGTTCGCATCATGAATTCCTTGGCCGGTATCGTCAAAAGGCATCCAATAAGCCACAGGTTGAACATAATCTCGTTGGGTCCGTGGATTATAACCCTTTAATTCAGCGTTCTCTTCTTTGTCCCAGACAGAATATGCACCCGGAACGGTGTCTGTACCAATTTGTCCCGTAACAATCGGTGTTTGCAGAACTTCTTGGCCATCTTTATAAATAAACATAGTTTGATTAAGAACATCAATTTCTACGTAAGTGTCGCCAATATCATTACCGTTATTGCCATAACCGGTGCCAGCAATCGCTGGATCTCGTTTGACATCTTCACCTTTGTATAGGTCTTGAGCAATCTGAGCGGCTTCTGCTTCACGGTCAATCGACCAGCCTAGTGTCCCTGGTTGGACAGTGACTTCGCCTCTAAGCGTTGATTTAAAGGTTCTTTCTTTTAAGAAAGTAGCATACTGATCATTATAGGTCTTTAAGAATTCTTGGATCAGAGCTTCGTCATAGACAATCTGATTGGATCCATCAAAGTAAATCCATTTCTCAATTTCTTTCTGAGGGATCACTTCATCATGTCCATCGATGGTTAAGGTAATCTTGGTAGAAGTAGCCTCATCAATTTGTTTCATTGTGTTTTGAATGCTTTCATCATCCGCTGTCAGGGTTGGTTGCATATAATACTGATTGACTTCAATCTTTTGTTGCCCATCTTGAAGTTGACTCGCAATGGCTTCCTTCAATTGATTTAAATCCACTTGATTGCCTGCTTTGGCATCGACCACGTAGTAGCCCTTGCTTTCATTATAATCAATGGTCGCATCACTGGCAGGAGTTCTTTCACTATTATCTAGGCCTGCTTTCAATAGGGCTTGATTAAGGACCTTATCATCAATATCGATGTTTTTTAGTGTATCTCCATCAAAGTGTTGACCCTTGAAATAAGAGAACAACCATAAATTTGGATTTTGAGCATTATATATTTTTTGGAGTTGGTCGATAGTATCTAATTTTGGGTTTAAATCTTTCATAGCAAATTTGCCTAAACTTTTCCCATTTTCGGTAATTTCTACTTCTTGGTTGACCAGGTTCTGCTCTACGGCTTCCTTAGCTTCGGCCAAAGTCATGTTGCTGACGTCGACTTGACCAATTTTGGTATTAGGTTGGAATTTTTCGGCATAATGATAAATGCCAAAGCCATAGCCCAGCAAAAGAATTAGTACGATCGAAAGGGCACTAATAATAACTTTCTTCATATATGATACTCCCATCTTAGATTTTTCTACTGTATCCTATCATGTAATTGTGAATATTTTGCTACTTTTTTGCTACTAATTATTTTCTTTTCGAACTATTAAAAGGCCATCCCCCAGCGGCAAGTAGGATTCCCTTAAAGCTGGATTCGCCTCAACCACATCTAAGAGTTCATTGAGTTTACGATGAATCTTGCGAACCCGCTTGGGAATCTGCTCTTCGGCATCGAAGACGGTTCCCGCTTGAAAGACATCGTCAATCAACAATAGACCGCCACGTTTTAATAATCGCAGGCATTCAGGCAAGAACTCAACATACTTGGCCTTCGCTGAATCCATAAAGATTAAGTCATAGGGTCCCGATAGTGTCGGTAAGATATCGACAGCATCGCCCTCAATGAGCTTTATTTTATCAGTCAGTCCCAATTTGTCAAAGTTTTCTTTTGCTTTTTTGGCCATTAAGTCATAGCGATCAATCGTGGTAACGAGACCCTCAGCTCCGATATGCTGGGCCAACAAACTGGCTGAGAAGCCGACTGCCGTGCCAATCTCAAGAATTTGTTGGGGTTGGTAGATCATACACAATAAATCAATATACTTGGCGGTTTCATGGGGAATAATGGGGACTCCGGCCTGATGAGCTTCCGCTTCTAAGTTACCCAGGGCGCCAGGGAATTCTCCCTGACGGGTCCGCATAAAGTCTAGCACCTGCTGATTGACAATCGGCCGATACATCATTTCATTCTGCATATATTTTCCTCCAATTGAAAAACGAACGAAAGATATCCATTAAGACATCTTTTTCGCTCGTTTGCTTTCTCTTATCCTTCGTCTGCTTCATTTTCTTCTTCAATCTCTGCCTTATGTTCAACCACATTGTCTCGTTCATAATAGATTTCATCGATATTTTGAGTCAGGTCATAGGCCGAATCAAGATGATAATCTGGATCTCGTTGAACATGGATTCCCCGAATTCGACCATTCTCAATATGGCTCGTGGTCAGAACCCACTGATTACAACGTAACATAATCCGTTCATCATCGTCTGGAACATAGCCTAAATGATAAATAATTAAACCGGCAATCGTATCGACTTCATCCGATTCTAACTTCTCACCGAAGTATTGGTTAAATTTATCGAGAGGCAGAACGCCATTTAAATAATAATTATCTTTATCAATCTTGCGGATATCCGAGCTATCGTGAATATCCGATTCGTCTTCAATTTCACCAACAATTTCTTCCAAGATATCTTCAAGGGTTACTATCCCTTCGACCCCGCCATATTCATCTCGTAAGATGGCCAAGTGAGTCTGTTCTCGTTTAAATTCGACCAGTAAGTCATCGATAAAAATTGTTGAAGGAACAAATAAGGGATCTGACATGATCTGGCGAAAATCGACGTCGCTGAAATCTTGACGGCTTAATTGTTTCAAGACATTCTTAACATGGATGACGCCAATCACATTATCTTTATCTTCTTCATAAATAGGCAAACGTGAAAAAGGACTATCTAAAATCTCATTCAGTATATCTTGATAGTCATCTTCAATATCTAACATTTCTGTATCTGTCCGCGGTACCATAACTTCTCGAGCTAATTTGGTATCTAACGAGAGCACGCCTTGTAGCATGGTAAACTCTGCTAAGTCGATTGATCCTTCTTTTCGACTTTCTTGCAAAATTGCCTTCATCTCATCTCGGGTAAATTTCTCACGAATTTCAGAAAATTCAATCGGGGTAATTTTTTGCAAAAGATCAGTTGAAGTTGATAATAACCAAACAAATGGTTTAAAAATCGTCTTAACCACCGCCACAAAACCAGAGGTAAACATCGCTACCTCTTCCGGCATCTGTAAAGCGATTTGTTTAGGATAAAGTTCACCTAAAACTAAAGAAAGATAAGATAGAATCATTGTCACTAACACAATAGCAACCGTTGAAGCTGCTGGAATATCTTTCAAAACTCCCGACAAACGATTGGCAAAACTAGTTGCCGCAGAAGCAGAAGATAGGAAACCGGCTAAGGTAATGGCGACTTGGATGGTCGCTAGAAAATCATCTGAATCCTGTAAAAGGTCCAAGACCCTTTTCGCCTTCTTATTACCCTCTTCGGCAAGATTGGTCAGCTTTGTCTGATTCAAGGAAACAAAGGCCATTTCACTGGCAGCAAAGATGGCATTAATAACGGTTAATAAGATAATGACGAATATTTGAGGCCACAAGGAACCTGGTTCATCCATTTTTTGTACTCCTTTTATTGGTTAAAAATTTATATTACTTATAATATAAAAAAAACAAAGGGGAAAAGCAACCTTTTTAGCAGACACTTTTGCTTGATTTAGGTTTGCTTTACCCCGAAATTTCCTATAAGGGATACACTTCAAATTCATAATTTTTGGCTCGTAGATACTGGAGTAGAGACTTCAAGCGTAACTGATCCAAAGAATAGGGTAGGCCATATAAGATATAGGCACTCGTATTATAATCTGAAGCCTCAAGCGTCATTGCTGAACCGATATCACAAAAGCGATTAATCATCTGACTCACCTTACGCAAATCTCCCTTGAACCCTTTAGACTTGATGGCTAAGACACAAGATAGTCGACCCATCACCCAAGCTTGTTGTAAATAATCTAAGAAAGTTTCATGGTAAATCACACCCATAAAACTATTCTGTTCACTTAAAACAGCGATAAAAGGCAAATCCTTTAATAAAAAGACGAGGTGAAGGATCGAATCATTCTCAATAATTGTCTTGGTCGTATTCTTTAAGAAGAAAGTTACTGCCAGCTGACTCAAGTCTGCTTCTGGATGATGAAATTTATATTTATAAATATGATAGCGATAAATATTGCCCCGATACATATTGCCTGTCGCATCAACCACAGGAGCATTCCTTAGGCTATTATCTTCAAGAATTTCGATAGCGTCCAAGCAATTCATAGTTTCTGATATGCAAATCATCTTTTCTTTAGGAATCATGAGGTTTTTTAGCATAGCATACCGCTCCTACATTTTTTCTTAGCATTCATATTCTAACAAATTATCTAAGAATAAACAATATTCTCTCATCTTATTTTAATTGTTCTGCAAAAATGGATTGCCCACTTGCTCGCTTTGAACATCTGTTGCCGGTCCATGGCCTGGGAACAAGCGGAAATCGCCAGGTAATGTCAGAATTTCTTGACGAATATGACTCAATAATTGGTCTAAACTTCCCCCAGGGAAATCTGTCCGCCCAATGCTGGACCGAAAGACGGTATCTCCCGAAATCACAAAGCGATCTTCGGCAAAAATATAGATGACTGACCCCGGACTATGCCCTGGAACATGGCGAATTTCAAATTCAAAGCCAGCAACTTGCTTGGCTCCTGTGGTTTGCCAAAGATGCTCTGCAGGTCGCTGAATCACCTTAGGTCCCATATAGGCTGATAGATTCAATTGGGGATTGGTCAGGAATTCAGCCTCCGTATGATGAATATAAGCCTCAATCTGATAATGATCGCGAATCGCATCTAAGGCCCCAATATGATCGAGATGACCGTGGGTTAATAAAACAGCTTGTGGTTGCCAACCTTGGTCACTAATCCAGGCAATAATCTGTTCAGCTTGGTCGCCAGGATCGACTAAGAGGGCTTCCTTGTGCTCATTAACTAAGGCATAGGTATTCTCTCCGACCCGGGGTAATTCGATACTATGGACCTGAATCATGATTGATCACCTTCCTGAATATAAACTCGCGGTACCCGTTTGGAAATACTAGTCAATATCTCATAACCGATCGTGTTAATTTCTTTAGCCATTTGGGAAGCATGATTCTCAAGTTGGCCATCACGACCAATTAAAGTCACAGTGGTGCCAATAGGATAATATTTAGGCAGGCGAATCATTAATTGATCCATATTAATCACACCCACAACCGGACAAGCTTGACCATCGACTAAGATAGGAAGTTTATGATAATGGCGGAGCCAACCATCAGCATAGCCAATTGGAATAGTAGCAATCCATTCTGTTGCTGAACTGGTATAGGTCGCCCCGTAAGAAATTCGTGTTCCTGCTTCAACTTCTTTGACATAAACGATTTCTGAGACTAAAGATAAAATAGGTTGAAGTGGATCTGGCGCCGGATATTGGTCTTTGGGATCCAAGCCATACATACTAATCCCATAGCGGATAATGTCTGACTGAGGTCGTCGGTTCTGCCAAAGTCCCATGGCTGAATTAGCATAATGACGTAGGCTGACACTTTCAGGGACCACGGTCAGTAAATCTTGCCAGTGCTCCCACTGATGCTCAACATATTCAGCAGGTCCACCACCAATCGTAGAGAAATGGGTAAAGACCCCTTCCCATTCAGCCCAAGGATAGGCTGAAATTCCTTCAGCAAATTCTTGAATCTCAGCTTTCGATCTTAAACCGATTCGGGTCATTCCCGTATCTAAGGCTAAGTGGAAGTTTAGTTTCGACTGATCCAATAAATCTAAATGATCGGTGGCCTGCAATTGTTGATAAGCTTGCTCAAAGAAGTCTAAATGAGAAACGGTGATAGTAATTTGATAAAGTAAAATCTCTGCCACTCCCCGCGGATCCGTTAACCCCAAGACCAAAATCGGCAGCTGATCAATTCCGTTCTTTCTTAAATGAATGGCTTCATCAACGGTAGCCACAGCTAAACCTTGGGCACCCGCACGAATAGCAGCCTTGGCAATCGGAACTGCTCCGTGACCATAGGCATCCGCTTTAACGACTGCATACAACTTTTGGTCTTCTTTCATTCGTTGTTGAATGACTTCGATATTATGATTTAAAGCATCTAGATCAATAATTGCTTCGGTTGGCCGATGTTCATAAGCGTTCTTCATAATTTAAATCCTTTCTCTAGCAAACTCTGTTTAATCTCGTTCTCACTTAAATCAATTAGGCAAGTTGCCATAGCCACACTATGGGAATGGCTAATTGATAATAAGACTGAATCTAGAATCGGGCCTTGACTGAGGACTGGACGGCCTGTCTTATCATTTAAGACACTAATCCCAGCCATCTTAAGGGGATGAATCAATCCGGTCCCCAAAGCTTTGCTATAAGCCTCTTTAACACAAAAGCGCCCAGCCAAGAATTCAATCTGACGCTGCTCATTTTGCAGCAATTCGAAAAACTCTAATTCTTTCGGTGAGAGAATTTTTCGAATGATTTGTGGATTACGAGCATATGCCTGTTTGATTCTTTCTATCTCAATAATATCTGTTCCTAACCGCATGATCCCACCTCAAATTAAACTTAATCACGATGTTGACGAATTTTAAATTGACCTTTTTTCTTGGTTTTCTTTCGCGGATGTCCTTTACGATCCCGTTGACGAGATGAATGCTCCTGATGATGATCTCCGTGTTTCGCTTTGTCCCCTTTATGTCTTGAACGATGTGACCGTCTGGATTTAGCTGATTTCTTGTCGTAATGGCTGTGTGGTAAAGGTTTCTGCGGAGAAATCTCCACTTCAATATCAGTCGATGAGGAAATAATCTCACTTAGTAAAGCAGCAATCACGTCATTAGCTACATAGTGTTCTAAAAGTTGCTTAGCCACATTACGGTATCGATCTAAATTATCATGAGCAATCTTATCATCCATCCGTTCGATTAATTGAAGAACCTGTCCATGGAGGGCTTCTTTATCAGTTGGAGGACTTAATGGTTTCATATCCTTGCGAGTTAACTTCTCAATCGTTCTTAAGTAGGCCATCTCGCTGTTTTGGACAAAAGTAATCGACATCCCATCTTGACCGGCTCGCCCAGTTCGCCCAATACGATGGACATAGGATTCAGGGTCTTGTGGAATATCATAATTATAGACGTGGGTTACCCCTGAAATATCTAAGCCACGAGCAGCCACATCAGTAGCCACTAGTAATTCAACACTTCCCTTACGAAATTCGTGAATGACACTGGTTCGTTTTTGCTGGGTGATATCGCCATGAATTAATTCTGCATTAAATCCTCTGAGGCTTAAGCCACGGCCCACTTCATCGACCCGTTTCTTCGTCCGACAAAAGACAATAGCCTGGCTAGGATTCTGCACTTCCAAGAAACGGGTTAAGATGTCAAACTTCTCATCGTCACGACATTTCACAAAGAACTGTTCGATTAAATCGGCAGTCATTTGGGCGGCTTTAATCTTAACGATTTGAGCATCATTTAGAAATTGGCTCCCCAATGCTTGAATCGCAGGGGGCATGGTCGCCGAGAATAAGAGCGTCTGCCGACTGGTAGGTGTTTCAGCAATAATGGCTTTAATATCATCAATAAACCCCATATTCAACATTTCATCGGCTTCATCCAGTACTAGGGTTTGGAGTTGGTCGAGTTTCAGCACCTTGCGCCGGATTAAATCTAAAATCCGTCCAGGCGTTCCCACAACAATATCAGGTTTCAAGCGCTGAATCCGATCAATCTGTTTGCCAATCGGTGATCCGCCATAGACCACATAAACCCGGGCACGCTGCCCTTTCCCTAAACGGAAAATTTCCTCTTGGACTTGAATAGCTAGTTCACGGGTCGGCGCTACAACCAAGCCTTGAATCGAGGATAGGGAATCTACTAATTTATTGAGCATTGGCAAGCCAAAAGCGGCCGTCTTTCCGGTTCCGGTCTGAGCTTGACCAATTAAATCTTGTCCTTCTAAGGCAATCGGAATCGCTTCTTGCTGGATGGGAGTGGGTTCTTCAAAACCCATCTCTTCTAGGGTTTCAATTAATTCTTTTCTTAAATGTAGTTCGTTAAATTTCAATAAATCTCCTCTTTTTCTTTCAATGAATATTTCATAAACAAATAAAAACCGCACATCCTGTTCGACAAAGCAGAAACGCCTTGCGAGCAGGTCGTGCGGTATATCTACCGACTGCTTAAAGGTCCACACTTACAGTAACAGTCTAACATGGATGAAGACGAGTCACAAGAAAATCTTTACCAAATCCCTTAATGGGTAGCGTGACCCGTTAAAGCTGTCACAACTTGTAATAAATCAACACCCCAGCTTGACTTCACTAAGACTAAGTCATCCGCTTGAACATCTGCCTGTAAAGCTCGAATTAAAGTTTGATGGTCACGAGCTTCGTAGAAAAGTTTTTGGGGGTCGTATTTGTGCAATAGTTCTTGGTAAAGGTAGGCCATCTTCTCCCCGAATAAATAAACCGTGTCAATCTTTTCCGGATCGAGTGCTTGGGCTAAATCACGGTGGTAAGCTTCGGAATTCTCACCCAATTCGCGAATATCGCCTAAAACCGCAATCTTTCTTCCTTTAACAGCAAGTTGAGCTGTAGACAAGGTATTAAGAACGGCCTTCATTGAGGTCGGACTAGCATTATAAGCATCATTAAGGACTTGTGCGCCATTCGGCATCTGCAACCATTCCAAACGATTAGCCGTTAGTTTGAATTGAGCCAATTGGAAGATGGCTTGTTCGATTGGAACGTGCAAGGAGCGGGCGATACTTAACGCGATCAGGGCATTGGACACATTATAAGAGCCAATCACTGGAATCATGCATCTTACATTCTCATCGAGATTGGTTCTGAAGAATGTTTTATCTTGTGTTTCTTCTATATCATAGGCATAAACATCGTTCGTTTGGGCTAAACCGAAACGCACCGTGTTAATGGTCTTATTCAGCTCAGGCATTTCCTGTTCAATCAAGACTTCTTCGCCTGGATAGAAGAAGGTTCCGCCATCTTTCAAACCATATAGAATCTCTAATTTAGCTCGAGCAATCCCTGCCCGCGTCTTAAGAAATTCAAGATGACTTTCACCAATCAAGGTAATCGCAGCGATATCGGGTTGAACAATCTTGCTCAGTGTTTCAATTTCGCCAAAGTTACTCATCCCTAATTCAGTGACCACCACTTCGGTATCTTCTGGCATCTGTAGAATGGTATAAGGAACCCCGATTTCATTGTTGTAGTTTCCCTGGGTCTTATGGACGCGATATTTAACAATCAATACCTGGGCGGTCATATCTTTGGTGGTTGTTTTACCATTGCTTCCGGTAATGGCAATCACGATCGGATTAATCAATCGACGATAATACTGAGCGAGTTCTTGCATTGCTAATAGAGTATCCTCAACATATATGACGGATATCTTATCCGTAGGCGCAGGTAAATCTTTACGCGACCAGAAAGTTGCTACCGCTCCTTGTTCAATCGCCTGTTCTATGTATTGATGGCCATCCGTCTTACCCCCGGTTAAAGGAACGAAGAGGGTCCCTGGACTGACTTTACGAGAATCAAACTCTACATTACTAATATAAATATCTGGTTGGCGAAGCTGGCAGTCCAAGGTTTGAATATTAGCCAAGGCCTGCTCAAGTTTGATATTTTTCAAGAAACAATGCTCCTTTACTGATTTTTTAATGCTTGACGCATTTCATAACGTTTCAGTGCCAGTTGAATCAGCTCCTCGATGAGGTCACGGGTGCTGAGGCCCGTTTCATTCCAAAGACATGGATACATACTATAAGGGGTGAACCCAGGCATGGTGTTTAATTCATTGATATAGACATCATTATTGGCAGTCACAAAGAAATCGGCGCGGGATAGACCGCTCCCGTCGATGGCTTGGTACGCTTTAAGAGCGTAGTCCTGAATGGTCAAGGAAACACTTGGATCAAGCTCGGCAGGAATCTGCATTTTCACTGTATTGTTGATATATTTCTCGTCATAATCATAGAAATCACTATCCTTAACTAACATCCCGACCACAGAGGCATGAGGATCTTCATTGCCCAAGATGGCCACTTCACATTCGTAGGCAGTAATTCCTTGTTCAATTACAATCCGGCGGTCAAATTTCAGAGCGGTTTGAATGGCTTCTTTTAAATCTTCACTGCTTTCCACCCGACTGATGCCGACTGAAGAACCCATATTGGCTGGTTTAACGAAAAGTGGATATAAGAGACTGCCTTCAATTTTTTGAATTAAGGCTTCTTGATCTTCCAGCCATTCTCGTTTAACAAAAGCGATATAAGGCACTTGAGGAAGCCCCGCTTTATCAAAGAGTTGCTTACTGATAATCTTATCCATCCCAGTCGCTGAAGCAGTCACCCCCGCTCCTACATACGGCAAGTTTAATACTTCAAGCAAACCTTGAACCGTTCCATCCTCACCATTAGGTCCATGAAGAACTGGGAAGACAACCGTATCCTTGTCCTTAATATCACCTGGATTGATCACCACACCGGTTGAGATGTCACCGGGCTGTTCAGCCCATGATTCTACAAAAGCCTGTTCGAATTTCAACTGTGAGGCATCTTCTAAAGGCTTTTCCATCAAAGGCCCCTTTAGCCATACGCCTTTGCGCGTAATATATACAGGTAGGACTGAATAAACATCCAACATAATTTCTTGACTAATATTAAAGGCAGAAATGATCGAAATATCGTGCTCTGCACTCTGTCCTCCATAAAGCAACACTATTTTCATTAGAATACTCCTCCATAACTAATCGGTGTCAGATAATTTTAGTTCAACATCCCACTGCTCGCCATTGGTATCATAGATGATAAATCCTATGTGATCACTCGGCCTTTGGTCACGACTCAGTAAGGTTAATTGATCTTCGATAATATTTAAAGGAACATACCAACGCGTTCCTTTCTGATAAGCCTGGTTAAAATTAACTTTCAGGCCGGTGGCAAAGATGGGGGCAATTTCCTCGACCCTATCTTCGACCATAGATTGAACATGGGTTTTGCGTAGAAAAGCCAGTGGGTTTCCCTCGTTAATTAACTCAACCATCTGTTCTTTCATGGCTCGTTGGAAACGAGGATAAAAGTGGCTGACGTACCGATAATAGACTTTGTTGAGTCCATTGGGCAGTGTCAAATACACATAATTATTCTGTAGCTTATAAAAAAACGCCGATCGCAGAGATTTATTCGCATGGAATAAATACAGAATTTCGGCAATCTCACTCGGTGCGAGTTGGTGCATAGCTTCGACACTTTCAAAATCAATCCAATTCGAAATTCGCAAGCCAGCCTTAACGACAGAAGAAAGATAATCTTGAATTTCTATTTTCCCTCGCAATATTTTAAAATTCGTTAAGCTATCATAACGCCCATAATCTTGCGGGGCCTCAGCTAAAATCATATTATCCGGAAAGTAGCGATCCAGAAAATCATTGGCCACAAAATTTATACCCCGAGTCATTACATGATTCGTTACCGAGTCATAATGTATATATAAATTCTTGCGTTTCATCTCTGGCCCCCTTTCCTCAAACTTAGACTGTCTATATTTTACCGTGTTTAACCCAACTTGAAAAGACTCTAGAAACTATATTATAGCACTGCTTAAGCTAAAAGAAAGCCATCATTCAAAAATTACACCTTGAAATTCTTACATTCGATTAAATATCTAGATCTCTTTTGGAGATTTTACCTTCAAACGATTAGAAAATTGAAATACAAGCTACTAATAAAATATGGATTAAATCGAAGCAGGATTCCCAATAGATTTCCTAACTAAATTTATTTGCTTAAACAGATCGAACATCTCAATCAACTTTCAAAAACAAAAAGACGAATCAGTTCGACTCGCCAGCACTCGAAGATCCACCCAGCTTACAAGGGCTTAGCGACTTGTCGCTTAGAACTTGTCTAGTGGATTTAGTACGCAAAATCAACACTTTGAAGAAGGGTCATTCGCTAGGCCAGCTAAGTTTTCTGACTGCTTAAACCAATAAAAGCTAGATTACTTAAATAAAAAAGCTTAGGTCATTACATGGGTTAGGGGAAACCAGCGGATCAGCATACTTTACCCACATCATTCCCTTGAAGCTTCTTTCTTAAAGGGAAGTGAGGCCTAAAGTAAGTCTGTAGCTTATGAAATAAGCGAAAGACGGTGCCCTCTGGTTTCACATGGCCCATGTAAACCTAAGCGTTAAATATTTTATTTAATTTTCTAACTGTTAGAACTGAACTTCTGGAACCGCACGATCTTCTGCCGGTGTTTCCAACACTTTCTGAGTTTGGAATCCATGAACCCCTGCCACAATATTATTGGGAACTGTCTCAACTAAGTTATTATACTCCGTCACACTTGAATTATAAAGTTGACGAGCAATGGCGATTTCCTTTTCAATTGTCTCCAAGCTGCTTTGTAATTGTAAGAAGTTCGTATTGGCTTTTAATTCAGGGTACTGCTCAGCCACAACCAATAATCGCGATAAGGCACCCGTTAGCACATTCGATTTAGCATTGATTTCTGCGGGGTCAGCATCATTCGGCAAATTAATTAATTGTTGCCGTGCTTTAACTACCGCCTCAAGCGTTGAAGACTCGTGTTGAGCATATCCTTTTACTGTATTTACCAGATTTGGAATTAAATCATTCCGCTTTTGTAATTGCACATCGACTTGACCAAAAGCTTCTTTAACCCAGTTTCTTTTTTTGATCAAATTATTATAAATTCCTACCCAAAATAAAGCAATTAGGGCGACAATACCGAGAACAATAAATAATGCTAACATGATCATTCCTCCTTTAATTAAATCCATTATACTCAATCCCTGCAACCTTGTCGAAAAGAATTGATTGGCTAACTTCAATTCGTCACCCATCAGAGTTAGCTATCTTCTTGACAACTTTTATCTTATAATATGTAGCGGAAAAGAGGAAAACTATGAAACGTATTTATACTAAAGACCGGGTATTATATTGGATGACCCTGAGCCTATCTTTAATCATCTGCCTTTATTTTGCTAATCAAAAAGTCGGTTATCATATTGATGAACTTTATAGTTATGGCTTGGCAAATTCATATAGTCATCCTTTCCCCAATGCGATTAATCAATGGCTTAGCGGAAGTTATTACCATGACTACCTGAGTGCCGACTGGGCTCATCGGTTTAATTACCTTGCCGTCTATCAAAATCAAGTCCAAGATGTCCACCCACCACTCTATTATTTCCTATTACATACCATTTCTTCTTGTCTACCAGGTATCTTCTCCAAATGGCTGGGCCTCGGTCTGAATTTAGTGACTCATCTGCTTAGTTTAACGATGATCATTCTGATCGGCCGTAAAATGAGCACCCAGCCCTATATCCCCTATACCCTAGCCCTATTATGGGGACTCAGTGTCGGTGGATTGAATACTTTTTTATTTATTCGCATGTACAGTCTGTTGACCTGTATGAGTCTGATTCTTTTATATCAAATGATCTGTTTGCTGGATCAAGGTCATTATCATCTTAGAAGCTGGATCGGCCTTAGCTTGACAGTGATGCTTGGGAGTTTGACCCATTATTACTTTATTATCTATGCTGGCTTCCTATTTATCTTTTGGCTAGTTATTCAACTCCGTCGTGGCCAGTGGAAATTCCTCATAAAAGTAGGATCTGCGGGACTGGTTGGTTTGGGCTTAGCCTATCTCTTCTTTCCAGCTATGATCAGCCATCTGACCCAAAGTAACCGGGGCAGTGAGACGCTTACTAACCTGAAACAAGTTGGCTTTGGCCAAAATCTATTGACCTATTTACGTTTTATCAATTGGGAACTCTTAGGTAAGATGCCTTGGGGACTCTTTCTAGCGATCTTTATGATTTCTGTGATCGTTTATTATCAAAAGCGACCCTACTTAAAACATACTCGTTCTAACCTGGCGCAGAAGCTTCTTATTATTGGACCCGCTTTGGCTTTCTTTGCCTTAGTTCAAGTGATTTCTCATTATTTGACCCCAAGATATATTTATCTCATCTATCCGCAACTGATTCTATATTTTGCCTATTATCCCCTAGCCGCTTGGTCAAGCTTCAAAGATTGGCGCAAGTACCTTACCGGGGCTGTCTTTGCTTTGATGCTAATCTTTAATTTATACCAGCCGACCTTGACCTATACCTATCCACAGCAAAATCAGTTGAATCAAATCATCAACAGTCGGTCGCCAGTCAATGCCATCGTCCTGACCGACCAAAAATGGAAATTGATTCGTTTGACAACATATTTACAAGATTATCAACATGTCTATCCCTGGTCGGCCAAAGAATGGTCGATTGACTCATTTCCTCAATTAGCCGACCATCAGCAAAGTTTAGACATTTATATCCTAGATCAGGCCTTCCCACTCAGTCAGATTAAGGGTACACTTAAACAAGTGTATCCAGACTTTCAAAGCAAGATTACTTACCAAGACCAAACGCTGACCCTAATTCACTTAGAATAATCTTTAGAAAAGAGGATATCAATGAACATTGCGGTTTACTGTGGATCAAAAATAGGATTGAACCCCCAATTTAGTCAAGCAGCCAAAGATTTAGGTTCTTGGCTAGCCCAAAATAAACACACCTTAATCTATGGAGGGGCCAGCCATGGCTTAATGGGCTTAGTAGCGGATGCCTGTTTACAAGCCGGTGGCAATGTAATTGGTGTCGCCACCTATGAAATTCATAATATGGAACATTGGCACCAAGGACTCAATCAATTAATTACTGTAGATACTTTAAGCCAACGTAAGGGAGTGATGTCTGAGCAAGCGGATGCTTATATCGCTCTACCCGGTGGGCCAGGAACCTTGGAAGAAATTGTCGAGATGATTTCTTGGGCCCGGGTCCAACTCCATCACAAACCCTGCTTGATTCTGAACATCGATCATTATTATGATGCTTTACAAAAGTTATTGACCAGTATGGTTGAACAAGAATTTATCCTAGCCAGTGATTTACAATTAGTGCATTTTATCAACACGATTGCTGATTTAGATGAATTTATTTAAGCTGAGTCAGGAAGCCCTTTGCTGCTCTTTGATAAATCGACCACCCAGTGAGAGAATACTTTATTTCCTCACATCACATTAAACAAACCGAATAATTACCCACTCATTAACCAAGCAGATCCAATAATTCATTTCACTTCTGGGATTTGCTCCAGTAAACAAGCTTAATGACAAAGCTTGTTGAAGGGTAACTATTCGGTTGTTTTTATTGTTTATAAAGATGAATAGGATTAAAAATACTTAAACGATCTATTTGAAAAACGACAACAAATTCTCCCACCAAGAAGATTTCTCCGCCTTAGCTACAATTGTCGTATCAGGTTCATTCATGCCAGCTTTATTGATTTCTTCATTCCGATAAAGGTCGTCTCTTGCCACACCAATGCCACCAATCGGATTCTTTGAATGCATTCGCATATCACGGATCTTCTTACCTAACAAACCACCATCTTTGTGCAAGTCAATCAAATGTTTAAGACGCCGTACCATAAACCTGCCCCCTTTTAATGTCATGGTTTTCTAATTCTTTTCATTTATTTCTAATATTGTACCATGATTTTGAACAGATTCATAATTTTTTGCTGACCGTAACGGGAAAATCTTCACTTAATCAATCAGAAGCTTGGCTTAAGAGAAGGTGGCAATACAGAAAATAATGGTCGGAATGGCAAAGACATCGACAAACACTGCTCCACATAAAGGAGCAATTAAGAAGGCCTTGGTTGATCGCACTTGGTATTTCTCACAAATCGCACTCATACAGACCACTGCGGTAGCGGCAATACCCAGTCCCCAACCCATGAAGCCACCGGATAAGACGCCGGCATCATAGTTTTTCTTAAGCATTGGGAAGAGTAATAGAATGACAAAGAAGAATAGAACGACGGTTTGGACCAATAGAATAATAATTAGCGGTCCAGCTAAATCAATCAGTTCCCAAATTTTCAAGGTCATAATTGCCATGGTCAAGAAGAAACCTAGACCAATATCAGTGACTAAATCAATAATTCGACTATCAAAAGTAAAGAATAAATAGTGGTCGTTGACATTGCGGAAGATAATCGCTAAGAACATGGCTCCAACATAAGCGGGCACAGCGAAATTGGGTAGATTTAATAGACCAATAAATTTAGAAAACAGAGTGCCACAAGCCATAAATAAGAAAATCAAGGCTAAATGATGGAGAAATGAAGCTGAAGTTATCGGATGGGATTGATTTTTCTCGGTCTTCGTAGGATTGATCCCCACTTCGTCGGTCTCGATTTGAACATGGTTGCGTTTAATTAACCAGTCACCGACCGGTCCACCTAGAAATGAGCCTACAACTAAGCCATAGGTTGCCGAGGCCACTGCGACCGTGGTCGCGCCAACTACGCCGGCTTTTTCAGCAACTGGACCAAAGGCAGCTGCATTTCCATGGCCACCGACTAAAGAAACTGTCCCAGCCATTAAACCTAAGACCGGATTAATTCCTAAAAATTTGGCCAAACTAATTCCAACTCCTGCCTGGACTACCGATAAAATCCAGGTAGCGACCAAATAAATAATTAGTAACCAGCCACCTGCTTTCAACAAACGGAAGCTGCCGCCAAAACCAACACAGGTAAAGAAAGCTAGCATGAAAGGTAATTGTAAAGTAGTGTCCATCTCTACCTCTAAGACCTTGGTTAATTTTAAGAGAGTAATTATGAAAGCACATAAAAAACCACCAATCACAGCCGGCGGAATACACAAGCGTTCGAAAATTGGTACTTTTTTACGAACCCAGTAACCTAAGACCAATAGCAAACCAGCAATAGCAGCCGTCATAATTAAATCGATTTGCAATACATTCATTCCATCAACTTGTACCAAATCCATCAGATTCACTTCCTCTTCTTTATAGTGACTCCCTTTCCCCCATATAAATCAATGCCAAACTCCTTTCTAATCAGCCTGATAAGCACAAAAGGTAGCGCTTACACCAATGATTTTACTCGCCTTTTAATCTAATTTCAATCATTTTCTAATAGATTTCTTTAATATTTTTTAGTGACTCTTTATGAAGTAAGTCACAACAAGTGTATCGCTAAATTTAATGCTTGGGCTGATCAACTTGACTCATTTAGTATATAAAAAAGCTCTCGACCCGTGTCGAGAGCTTAAATAAATATTTATCTGTTCTATTATTTTGCCCGTGATTTATAGGCGCCACCATCAGCGGTAGTAATAATCAGTGTTTCACCAGCTTCGATAAAGTCAGGGACATTGACAACTAACCCCGTCTCCATCGTGGCAGGTTTACCTGAACCAGTGACGGTCGCCCCTTTAATCGATGGTTGGGTTTCACTAACGACCAATTCAACCGTTGAAGGTACTTCAACCCCAATGACTTCTGAACCAAAGAATTGAATTTTAGCGTTCATATTTTCTTTTAAGAAAAGCATTTCTTCTTCGATATTTTCAGTAGGAATTTCATATTGTTCATAAGTTTCCATATCCATGAAGACTTCTGAACCGCCATTATTATATAAATATTGAACTTCCTTGGTTTCTAAATAAGCTTTCTCAAACTTCTCATCAGGACGGAAAGTGGTATCATAAGTTGCCCCGGTGCGGACGTCACGTAATTTCATCCGCATAACCGTATTCCCTTTACCTGGCTTGTGGTGACTAGCTTCTAATACACGAATGAGCTTGCCATCTTGTAAGAATGTCATCCCGGCTCTTAAATCCACTGCAGATATCATAAATCATGTCTCCTTTGTCTGTCTATTCATACTCAAGCATTATAACATAGGCATTCTGCAACTACAAAACGTTTTTTGACAATTGTCTTTGCTTATCAGTCTGGAGTGGCCGTGATATAATTCAAGCAAATCAGTCATGATAAAAAAGGAGGTCCTCCGCATGGAGCAAATTGCTGATTTAAGCAGAAAACTCAAAATCGATCAATTAGACCATATTGGTCTGGTAAATCAAGATCCTTACAGCCCTGAACTGCTTGAAATTGCTCGACCCATAAGTAATCAAGTTGACGTTCCTGCCTATCAAGCCCTCTTTGTACATATCTATAATTTGGAGCAAATGAAACAAGAAATTTATCGAATCTGGCAAACGAATAAACTCGCCGAGAATGGCTTGCTTTATTTAGTTTATCCGAAATTAAATAATCCTCACTATCCCGGAATTCACCGTGACAGCATCTTTCCCGCCCTGGGAGTTGATGATGCACTGGGTATCCTACCAGCGACTCAGCTTAAATTCAATCGCATGGTCAAATTAAATGATATATTTACCATCATTGGCCTTAAATATTTAAATACCCAAGAATTAAACAAAATCAGACAAACCAGTAATCAGCCAGTTGTTTCAAATCGGGTCGCTGATTATATCTCATATTTGCCTCAATTAGAAAAAGAACTTTTGCAGATTCAGCCAGAGCTCCAAGAAGCCTTCCAAAACTTAACCCCAGGGACACAGCGTCAATGGGCCCGGGAAATTTATTCAGCCCAGACTCAAGCCACTAGAGACAAACGATTGCAAAAACTGGTTATTGAGCTTCAATCAAATATTAATCCACCAACATTGTAACCATCGCATTTAAGCCATATTGACTGCCTTGGCGCCGAGCCGAATGTAGGTCAGGATGCGTATAGGTAGAGATATTCGCAATGTCAATTTGGCTTGGATTTAAGCCAGCTTCTTCTAGAATCAGACGATTGGCATCCTGCATGGATAAGAGATATTTAGCCTCTTTTTCCCCTTCGATAAAGAAGTCATCACGATAGGGAAAAGCTTCAAAGGCTTGATAAACTTCTTGACCCACTTCATAATGAGCTTGATCGATGGTCGGCCCAATATAAGCCAGCAGATCAGCCAACTGGCACTGAAATTGAGCCTGAAGTTGTTGTATGGCTTTCTGGCTGATTTTCTTCTGAGTAGAACGCCATCCTGAATGAATCGTCGCTTGTACCCGACGAACAGGATCAAACAAAACTATCGGCGTACAATCAGCGAATTTAATCATTAAGGCTTGATAAACTTGTTGAGTCATTAAGCCATCACTTTCGGCGATTCTCATGACTTGATTGGGTCTTAGTTTTAAATCACTTACATTCGTCACCTGGTCTTGATGGACTTGTTGGGCGTAGATGATGCCACGATTTTGCTGATTTAATCGATTGGCAAACTTGATAAAAGTTGCCTGTAGCGATTCAAGACCCTGATTATCATTGAAGTTATCGGGAAGCTGACTCACTTGATTGTATAAACCGGCCTCCATCAATGTTTTTGCTTGCATAAATTCTCCTTATCCTTATCAAAATGACGATATAATCGTTATAATAGAGTCAAGTCTACTAGAAAGAAGGGCGGCTATGATTTCAAAAAATGAACAAATTATTAAAGCATATCCAGCTAGGCCCTTGGGCCAGCAACATGAATATGCGGTTCTACTTCCTTTAATTAATCTTCAAGATGCAACTCATATCCTATACGAGGTGCGGGGCCAATCTATTTCTCAACCGGGAGATACTTCCTTTCCCGGTGGACGGATTGAAGCCGGTGAGCGCCCCATTGATGCCGCCCGTCGGGAAACCATGGAAGAACTTCATGTCAATGCCGACCAAATTAATATCTTTGGCGCCATTGATTACATCGTGCGGGACTGGGCTATTATCTATTGTTTTGTCGGTGAAATTCTGCACTTTAATCCGGAAGAGTTTGAAGCCAATGATGAAGTCGATCATCTCTTTACCGTTCCCTTGGACTTTATTTTAGCCAACGAACCAATCTATTACAATATTAATATTGAAGAACGGATGAGCAAGGATTTCCCTTTCGAACGAATCCACCGAGGTAAGGATTATAAATTTCACCGTAACGCTTCCCAAGTACCTTTCTATAATCTAGGCCTGGAGCCTGAAGAACAGCTATGGGGAGTCACAGCCAATTTGACCCATCGCTTTGCTCAAATCTTATTAGAACAACAAGATTTACTAAAGGGGAAGCCAAGTCAATAATTCTTGCACATATTGATCCCAGAAGAACCAGTCATGGCCCCCTTCGGCTTCAATAAGTTGAAGAGTGAGTTGGTCTTGATATTGGTGTTTGAATCCACGATTCTGGCTAATCAGCTCATCTTGAAGACCACATGCTAGCCAAACTTGGGGAAGTTTTTGGCCTTTTTGAATGGCTTGGTCAATCAAATAAGTTATATCCTTATCGGTTCCCGCAGGTGATTTCTGGCCAAACAATAAATGAAAGTCGGCCGGCGAATGGGGATCTGGTCCCATTTGATAGCGGGCTTGAATATCAATCAGACTGGAGAGTCCAGCGACATAACCATATTTCTCTGGATATTTAAAGGCGGCATTTAAAGCACCGTAGCCTCCCATTGAAGCTCCAGCAATAAAGGTCGATTCGCGATCTTGTTTAATATTAAAGGTATCGGCCATTAAAGCTGGCAATTCTTGGGTAATATAATCGCCATAGTTGTACCCGGCTTCATTATTGACATAAAATAAGCGGTCCGTAGTTGGCATCACAATCACCAAAGGCAAATCGCGGGCATAGCGTTCGAGGGAAGTGAAACGAATAAAAGAATCCTCATTGCCCGATAAACCATGAAGTAGATAGAGGACGGGATAAGGCGGTTTAATCTGATCTTTTAATTCGTCAGGTGTTCGCTCATTGACTTGGGGATAAATCACATTGACATGGGTGTCTCTTCGTAGAACATCACTGTAGAAAGTTAATCTTGCTAAGGTCATTCGATCACTCCTTTAGCTCATTATAACGAATCCAAAGGGAAAATGCTTAGCCAGTGACTCTCGATTGCCCCCGGCTCGCCTAAGCAACAAAAGCCAAATCGGCCAAACATACAAAAAATTACCGATCCCAAGCGTGTATTGACCCCCTATCGTTGGATTCTTTGGTCCAACGATAGGGGGTCGATTTAAAAATGGTGAGTTCTAGTCTAGAGGAACTGGTACAATGTTTGTAAGTTGAATCGTTTGCCGTAGCTCAAGCCATTGCTAAATGGCAAAACATTTTTCTAGTTACTTACCAAGCAGCCACATCGGCTTCGTTCGAAGTTTCTACAATTTTATCAGCGACATCTTTACTTTGATAGAGCTCAACAATATGTTGATACAACTTATTATCTTTGTCTTCACCACGTACTGTAATGGTATTCTTATATTCTTCATTTAATTCGGCCGGATTATCAGAGTCGACAAATAAAGCATCTTTCAACGATAAATCATTGTCAATGGCAAAATTGGTATTAATTACCGCTAAATCCACATCAGCCAGCGAAATGGCAACTTGAGCTGCATCCAATTCTTCGAACTCTAAATTCTTCGGATTTTCAGTCACATCATCGACCGTCGCTAAGACTCCGGCAGCTTCGTCGACTTTAATTAAACCTGCTGATTGCAATAACAAGAGTGCCCGACCCCCATTGGTTGGATCGTTAGGAATCGCAATCTTGGCTCCTTCAGGCAGTTCTTCTAATTTCTTAATCTTTTGTGAATAGGCACCCATCGGTGACACATAGGTAAGGCCAATCGGTTCCAACTCACCATCGTTGGCTTTATTCCAATCATTTAGGAAAGCTGTATGCTGGAAAGCATTCAAATCAAGTGAACCATTGGCTAAGGCCTCGTTAGGTTGGACATAATCCGTAAATTGAACAATCTCCAAATCAATGCCTTCTTCTTTGGCCTTGTCAGCCACAAATTCCCAGACAGCCAATTCATTATCAGAAACGACCCCAACTTTAGCTTGCTCTCCTTCAAATTCGCCCGCAGCCAAGGCAACTTGATCTAACTGAAACACAGTCGCCAACAATACCAATACAGCCGCAAACACTTTAACAATTTTCTTCATTATTTTATCCTTCTTTCTATATTATTTGCATCTTCATCCCGACAAAGCTAGCTCAAACTAAGTAAACTCTGATGACTTTCCCCCTTATCAAAACACAAAAAAACTCTCATCCGCTAAAGGACGAGAGTGTCAATAACTTTCGTGGTACCACCTTAATTCGCTAAGCCATCACTGACTTAACCTCTGCAAGTACGTAGACTTCAATCTATTATACTTCAGCTTTGCTAACGGGAGCCTCCGTTCCTTATTATTGCCTAGCATTCATAAGGACCACTCAATGGCCATTTTCATCACTTAAACTTTATCTACTTTCACCAAATGTAGACTCTCTACTAAAGTCGCCCTGACTACTTTCCATCTCAAAGTGTTTCTCAATTAAATTAATGCCATTGTATCGAGTCAATGAGAATTTGTCAAGGAAATCCTCATAAATAATTAATCTTCTTTCAGGTGAATAGAAATCCGGGTCTTACAAGCAGAATATCTTTTGTTATGCGCAAGAGGGAGGTCTCTAGACAACCACCATGACAGACATATCGTCGTTCTTACTCAGGCAAAGAGTATCCTTCAGGACAATAATTTTAGGGGCTTCACTATTAATATAGGGTTCATTTTCTATTCTTTCCATTTAATACCTGCTTTATAGAAATTCATTTCAAATTTGCATCAGATTAGAGCCAGTGAGTATAAACTTTGAAAGACTCAATTGGATATGCTATGATTTTTACGTTAAATTATAAAATTATGATAAAATGGAGGATTTTAGCTTGATTCATAATATCGAAGAGCGCTTGAGCAAATTAAATAGTCTAAGTAATTTCCAAATACATAACAATATTGAAGTCACTCAAGTTGGAGCAGGCAAAGCTCGCGGAATTATGCGCGCGGAAGATTTCCATCTCAATCCTTACGGAATTATTCACGGAGGCGCTATGTTTAGTTTGGCCGATACAGTGGCCGGCGCTACGCTGATGTATGTGGACAAACAAATCTCAACTGTGACTGCGAGTGTTAATTATACGGCCCCAGGGTTAATTACCGATGAGATTATTGCCGAATCAGAAATTATTAAAGATGGACGAACAATTTCCGTGGTTGACCTTGTCATCCGTAACCAAGAAGACAAGGTTCTGCTCAGTGGTCAATTTACCTTTTATAAGAGTTAATCAGAAGCCAAATGTTAGGCTTCTTTTTGTTTTGAATGTATTTCGTTGACAAGCCATTAGTAAAACTGAATAATCAAAGTAATCACTTGAAGAATAAAGGAGTAAAACGATGATTTCATATTATTCCATCGATAAGAATACAATCCAAGAGCGCGAAGTTTCCGACAGTAATTGGATCCATCTTGAACAGCCTACTTCTGAGGAGGTTCAAGCCGTGATCGAACGCTTTAATTTACCTCAAGATATCTTTATCGCTACGGATCGGCCGGATATTGTTGCTCGCCTAGAGAAGATTCCTGACGATCGGGCCGAAAGCCTCTATGAATTTGTGGTGTTTAGTCTAGATCCTCACAGTGCTCTCCCGATGGAACAACAATTACAGCCTCTATCCTTTATCTTCTCCGAGAACCTGGTCATTACTTGTTCTTATCATCAAACGACAATTTTCCAGAATCTCTTATCTAACTATGCACAAAAGATTAATTCTATTCCTGTTTTTATTGTCTATGCTGTTTTGTGCATTTACCGCCAGTACATTCGTGAACTTGATCTGATGAAGGGAACCATCGATAAATTGGATCGTGATGCCCGCCAAACCATGTCTGCTGATGAACTCTTCTTATTAGCCGATACTGAACGTGAGCTCGTTTTCCTCGATCATACGCTGAAAGACCAGGCCACCGCTGTTCAAACTTTATGGCAAGATACAGATATTATTCAACAGGTCAATAATCCGGCCTTAATTTATGATGTTAAACTGGCCCAGCGTCATGCTGAGAAATTGATAAATATCTACCGTGATTTGTTGACCACAATTGGTGGCCTCTTCTCCGATATGATGAGCCATCGCTTGAATTTATTAATGAAATTCTTGAACTCTGCCGCCTTAATCTTATCCGTACCTACCTTAGTCTCAGGCATTTGGGGAATGAACTCACAAGTACCCGGTGAAGGAAGCCAGACAGGCTTTTATCTCGTGGTCATCTTCGGTGCCCTATTAACCTTCCTCTTCGCTTTATACCTCAAACATAAGGATTTTACGAAATAAATTTTGCAGAAATTAAACATTTTTCCCAATTCTGGGAATATTATATTTTTTCAAAGCTAGGAGTATAGTATGGAATTATATGAAGGTATCAATTCAATTCGAAAGATGAAGGGGTTAAGTGTTCATCAAATTGTTGGAGATAAATTATCTAAATCAACTTATTATCGATATGTCAATGGGGAAAATGATATTTCTAGTGAGATGTTTGTTTACTTGCTTAGAAAGTTAAAAATTTCTTTAGAAGAGTTACAATTTTATTGCTATGGTGATGAATTCAAACCGGAACGAAAATTAATGCTTCAGCTTCAAAAAAGTTACATGCGAGAAAATTGCCAACAATTACACGCTCTGAAAATAAAATGTCAAAACTATTTTCGCTCAACAAATGACATCGTATTTCAACACATTGAAGCTTTGATTGAAATTCTGATTGCCCGTCTGCAAGACAAAGCAATCATTATTAAGGATAACCGTCTATACAAATATTTATTCAATATTGAATCTTGGGGCCATTATGAGATCTCTTTTTTTAATAATTCACTGCACTATTTTGATAAAGAAACTCTCGATATCCTCTTACCCAGAGTCATTCAGAAATTAAATTGGTATCATCATTTAGATGAAAATTCAAATGAAAATGTTCGGTTAATCGCCAATGTGATTATTTTTTATCTACAACTTAAAGACATTAAAAAAGCTAGCTATTATATTGATTTTTTAAACAATATTTCAATTACTGAAGAAATGGTTTTTGAAAAGATTGTCATAAATTTTTTCAATAGACTTCAAACTGATCTCTTAAATCGTGATTATTCGTTCAAAACTGCAAGAAATAATCTTGAAATTATGAAAATGCTCAATATGCAACTTTATTTAAAAATGTTTACCAATTTATTAAACAAACTAGAAATATTAATACCAAAGGAGCATGAACATGAAATTCCAGATTGTTCACTTCATTAAATCTTTATTGTCATCGAAAAAGAAAATAATCATTTTGTCTATTGTTATTTCCTGTCTAATTACTATCGGACTATATTATTTAATTGATGATATGATAGCTGCAATTTTATTATTTAATATTTGTATCATTCCGGCTTGTCAATTTATTTTAAAACAGCTTAAATACTATTTGGACCTTTTCTTCCCAGAAGACTAAATCGAAAAACTCCCTATGGACAAGTCGGCGGTCGTGCCTACTGTTCATAGGGAGTTTATTTGGTCTGTATTTAATTTTCTGGAAAGAGCCAAGATTCGTCCATATCTTTGTGGCGACGGAAATGCTTGCCATGGACATCGATACAAGCATGCCATTCCTTACACAATTTATGAGGAATGCCTTCAACTAAATGATTTACTGCGAAGCGCATCTGACTATAAGTTCGATAATCGCCCAAGCCGAGCCGGCGGAACAAACGCATCGCATATTGGTCACAAATAAAGACATTCCGCTCAAAAATATATAAGAGCATCACATCTGCTGTCTCTTGGCCGACCCCTTTAATCTTTAATAATTCTTGACGCAAGTCTGCTGTCGGCACTTGGGTAAATTTAGCAATCTCGCCACCTTGGTCAGCAAACCATTGCATCAAGGCTTTAATATATCTCGCCTTCTGCCGGTAAAATCCTGCCGGATAAACCAGCTGTTCCAGTTCAGTCAAATCAATCGCCAACAGAGCTTCAAGACTTAATTTGTCCTTAAGATTGGCCAAGGCTAATTCGGCATTGGTCTGATTGGTTTGTTGAATCAGAATCATGGCAACCCAATCCGCAATTCGGTTAGGATCTTCCCACCAATCTTGTTGGCCGTAGAAGCTAACTAGGCGGTTTAGGATTCGTATAATTTCTTGATCTGATGCGATGCCATCCACCTCCAATCCATTCGAGCTCAATGTCGTTAGACTGTTTACCTAGCGATTAATTTAGACTCTCTTGAGAACTTGAAGCTTTAAATAAAACACGTTCACAGATATTGGTCATATAATCGCCAATTCTTTCTAAACTGTTGGCAATGTAGAGATAGTCTGCCCCACTACGCACCAGCTGACGATCAGATTTCATATATTGGATGGTATGCTCATGAATTTCAGCGAGACAGGCATCGACCTCATCATCGCGCTGGGCAATTTGCCGAGCTAAGTCTTCATCATCAATAATGAAGGCATCAATCGCCCCGGTAATCATAGCTTCAACAATGGTAAATAACTGAGAAATCATTCCATCTAGTTCAGGAATGGTTTGGAAATTACCTTCCAAACGAATGACTCCTTGAGCAATATTGGTCGCATGATCAGCAATCCGTTCTAAATCATTGCTCGCTTGCATAACCGCAATAATCAAACGTAGGTCATCGGCCACAGGTTGTTGAAGAGCAATGATACTAAATGCTTCTTGTTCAATCGCCTGATGTTGTTGATTAATTTGACTGTCCATGGCAATAATCTCATGGGCAAGCTCAACTTGCTTATCTTGAAAAGCATTCATTGCCTTACCCAGAGATTGACTCACTAGCACCCCCATCCGACTTAACTTGGCTGTATACTGACTTAAGATATCATCATAGTATGTTCTCATCTTCTTCACCTTCCTTTAACTTATTATAATAAACTATACTTTACTAAAAATTCGCCGAAATGTAAACCCTTTCAATCTAAAAGACCTAAATTTCTGCTAATTTACTTCATTGTCCTCTCTTTGGAGACACCCAAAGTTTAAAAAAAACAATCTTTGACAATCGGTTTGACAAAGCATTTATTAAAGAAGATAAAATCAAAGAAGCCAGTTCAGGGTCGAATAACCCAAACTGGCTAAAAATCGTTCTATAATTTATTAAAACATGGGTGACAACATTAGACTACTGAGACAATAGAACAATCTGTTTGATTATATGAATTCATCCTCTTTATTTATAATTAAAATGGCAGTCCCGGCAAGGATAGATAAGCCCGCTACTCCTAGCCAAATTGTTGAGTCTTGCTCACCCGTTTCAGGAAGTTGACCAAGCACCTGCATTTGTTCCACTTTAATCGGCTCTTCGGTTTCAGGAATTTCTGGTAGATCGGGCTCAAATGGTTTCTCAGGCATTGGATCTTCCGGCGTTGGATCTTCTGGTGTTGGATCTTCCGGTGTTGGATCTTCTGGCATCGGATTCTCTGGCGTTGGATCTTCTGGTGTCGGATCTTCTGGTATTGGATTCTCTGGCGTTGGATCTTCTGGTATCGGCTCATCAGGTTTTGGCTCATTATAAATTTCTAAATGGGCATCCTGCTGTTGATCAATTTCATAAACTCCTGAAGTATTAGTCTCAATATTCTTAAAGTCATAACTAGTCTGATAGTCTTGATGATTGCGTTCGCGCAATTGGTAATTTATCTTTTGATTTCCTGCTTCTAGCGGTAAGTCTTCAAAATAAGCTGAAAAATCATTTGCCTGATTTAATATTATGGTATCTATCAGAACTGGATGGTCAGGATCCGTCATATTATATAGATCGATGATTAAGTCCACATCTTTGACTTGATCTTGTAAAACTTCCGCCCATTTTTTATCGACTTTTAGGTTAAAGGTTTTATCTTTATCACCAATAATGACACTACCATTGGAACCTATAGCACCACCACGGGAAGACAGGTTGCCAATCATGGTAACTTTAGATAATTTCTTAGCTAAATCTAAGGACGCTGTTTGATTAGCTACTGCTTTCAAACTGATCGGATCACTTAGATTCTCAGGCACTTTATCATCATAGACCTGACCATTATCAGCTAAGTAGCGGGCAATCGATTTGTCAGTGGGATGACCATCTACGTACCAAGTGACTTTACCCCCACCTAATAAACGCTGACCAAAATAGGAAACTAATCGATATTCTCCTCCGCGAGTCAAGGTAAAGTCGTCACCACTAAATTCGCCCATATTTTCATTAAATGAAGCGCCGTTGGATTCAAAAATCTGAGATTCACCGGTTGGGCAGAACCAAATTGCCCCACCATGACCTTCTAGCATTTCATTCGTAAGAATAAATGTTCCACCTTGAGGAATCGCTCGATTATTCTCAAAATACACATTCTTCAAGTGAAGTACATAAGGAACTGAAGAAACATAAATGCCACCACCGTATGTCTTACTGCTATTATGACTAATGTTTCCAGCATTTATTTGCACGCCAGAGGAAGCTACATAAATACCACCACCACCATTTTGAGCAAAATTTTCGGTAATTTCACCATTGTTCATTTCAAACTTTGCATCAAATAATTGGCGCCAACGAGCGTGATCCTCCCAACTGAAGCCATTCTTTCTAGCAAGCTCAGAAAGTTGACGGGTACCACTCGTTCCTTCAGAAAATTCATCATAGATTGCAATTCCACCACCCAAATTACCGGCGCGATTGTTATGAATTTTCCCGCCGTTCATCTGCATCTTGGAACCCATATAAGCGAAAATTCCGCCCCCAGCACTCCGGGCTCGGTTCCCTTCAATCGAACCGCCGTTCATCACAAATTGTCCTCGGTAGTTTACTGCCACACCGCCAGCTTGTTCTGCTTCATTCTGGCTGATGCTTCCACCATTCAAAATAAATGTTCCTTGATTTATAGCAACGGCCCCTGAGCCATACGCCCCCGTTTGATGTTGGTTATTAGTAATCATTCCGTCATTCATAGTAACATAACCTTGTCCGGTAACGGCAATCCCAGCACTTTTTGCACCAGATTTATCCCAATTTTTCCGGTAAGTTTCTTGATTATTGGCTATGGTTGGCTGATGAGAATTAATATTATTCTGAATTAAGACATTATGAACGATTAAATTGCCACCTTCAACATAAATCGGTGCAGTTGACATCCCTTTGTTGTAAGTATTGGTAAAAGTGGCTCCGTTAATTTCCGCATCACCATAAATTGTTAACAACTGTCCTTTACGAGTCACATTAGTCTCAGTTGTTTCCTTATCTGTTTGATAGCCCCCATCAAAGATTAGATTTTGATTGTCTTTCCCTTCAATCACAAGCTTACTGTCCTTATTCACCGTGATTAAAGATTCTCCTAAGCTATAAGCGTCATCATTAAATATATTCGAAGTAATCCGAACAGAGGTCTGATTGTCATTCAGGTAAGGAATTAACTTCACAAAATTATGCGCTTCTAAAGCAATCGGCGAATTTAAAACAATATCTTTGAGTAAACGTATCGTTCGATAATTCTCAAACTGTTTCTTTTGCTCTGGTGCTTGAATCTCTTCAGTCTTTTGTTAGCTGTATTCTTTTGTTGTAAAATCAATACCCTGTGGATTTGACTTCTCAGTAGTGTCCTGGGCCTCATCTCCAACCATCGATCTTTCACTGACTTGAGCGTCCTCGCTCACCGTTTCTACCGATTGATCAGCTGCTTCGGCCATTTCATCGGTTACGCCTATTTCAACGTGAGTGTCTGGTTCAGCGACGACTTCACGGTTTAACGTCGTATCTTCTTTCATTTGAAAGGCTTCAATGAACTCAGCCTCATTACTGACATCAACAATATCACTAAAGGCCGCCACTTGCTTAGGTGAGAACAAAAGTAAACCTACTGCCAAACTGATCAAACCTAAGCTTGTCTTCCTCAGAGAATAGACCCTCTTTTTGTCAAAATTAAACATAGAATAATCCCCTTTCTTTTCTATAAATGCGCTTTCATAACTTCCCTAAAAATATTTTATCAGAATGATTCTATATTTACAAGATAAAGTTTACAAAAAAACACTTCCTACCTTGATTGGTAGAAAGTGTTAAAAATCTTATGGATTCGATTATTTGGCGTTCTTGTCGGTAAAACCGTATTTCTTGTTGAAACGATCCACACGACCGTCGGCTTGGGTAAACTTTTGACGTCCAGTATAAAATGGATGAGAGTCGGCTGAGATTTCAACACGAATCAATGGATAAGTATTGCCATCTTCCCATTCTACTGTTTCGCTAGAAGTTTTAGTTGAGCCAGACAAGAATTGGTAACCTGTTGTCGTATCACGGAATACAACAGTCCGGTATTCTGGATGAATTCCTTGTTTCATATTATAACTTCCTTTCTGCCGTAAATTATTTGCTAATCTACAGTTAATTCAATGCAGCGAGTGCAACAAAAGAATAATAGCATGTTTACCTAGCAAATGCAAAGACTTTCTGAATTAATTCTCTGGATTATTTGCTTTGTCTAACCCCAAATCAAATCCTTGGCTTTCCACTACTTGCAATAAGCGTGCCCGTAAGGGTTTGTTACGCTCAATTTGCTTGACCACCTGATTCGTGAAACTATCAGAGCGTCGATTCTTAAAGCGCGTATCATAATAATGGGTCATCTCTTGATCATAATCTGCTAGGGCTAAGAGGTAATCTTCCTGATAAGGGTAAGTATTCTCACCAAGTTTTAACGAGAAAGGCATCCGAGGTTTCAACTCAGGTTGATCATCAGGATAACCAAAACCTAGACCCAGTAATGGGAAAGTCAGCGGAGGTAGTTGTAGCAAATCAACTAACGCTTGTGGATTGTCAAGGATGGACCCGAGGAAGGCTCCCCCTAGACCCATTGATTCAATCGCATTCATCGCATTTTGCGCTGCTAAATAACTATCGGCCACGCCTTGAAAGAAGCGGTCCATATTGGCGGCCTTAGGATCTGGGTGGTCTAGATCACGAGCCACTTGATCATTGCGATAGCAATCGACAATAAATATCATTAATTCTGGCATTCTTCGGATATAATCTTGGCTGGCAAGTTGAGCAATCTGGGCTTTAATGTCTGAATCAGTTATGCGGATTACTGAGAAAGCTTGCAAGCCCACACTTGTTGCAGTTCGATTAATGACTTGATATATTTCTTGGCGAATATTTGCTGGCACAGGCCGATCTTCAAAGAATCGAATGGTCCGATGGTTGAGTTGATGTTCAAGGGTTGGATTCATAGGCAATTCCTCCTTCGTTCATTCACACAGCATGCTAAGTTCTATTCTAATTAAACGATTTTTTTGTTATACATTTAGGCTTCTGTTTTAATATCTGCGAATTCGCCGTCAATGACCGCCATAATCTGCTCTGGATTAACTTCGACAGAAAGCCCCACCTGACCTGCACTGACTAAAATATGGGCAAAATCACCCGCCGATTGATCGATAATCGTACGGAAAGTCTTCTTCATGGCTAAGGGAGAACATCCCCCATGAACATAGCCGGTGAGTGGTAGTAATTCTTTTTCTTTAATCATGTGTATATTTTTCTCATCTACGGCTTCGGCTGCTTTCTTCAAGTCCAGTTCCGCCTCGGTAGGAACAATAAACACATAGTGTTCTTGACTCTTGCCCACCGTTACTAGGGTTTTATACATGGGGGCATGTTGGTCGGGTAACTCATCCCAAGGCCGAGCTATATAGGGAATCTTTTGTTGGTCTAATATTCGCAGTACGTTGGTCTTCTTATGTTTAGCCATCTTATCCCTCCAATCGCAAAAACCGATCCCAAAGAATCGGTTAGACTTCTTTAATATTCATCTTGGCTAACTGATCAAAGAAAGCTGAGTTATCTTCGCTGTGCTCCATGAGCTGAATAAATTGATCGGTATATTGAAGACTGGCTGACCCCATCATCTTACGCAAGCGCCAAATTTGATCTAATTGATCGGCTGGAATTAGTAGCTCTTCTTTCCGAGTTCCTGAGCGCTTAATATCAATGGCTGGGAAGATTCGCCGTTCAGCTAATTGACGAGAAAGATGCAGTTCCATATTGCCAGTGCCCTTGAACTCTTCATAAATTAATTCATCCATCCGACTACCGGTATCCACCAAGGCAGTGGCTAGAATGGTCAGTGAGCCCCCTTCTTCAATATTTCGTGCGGCACCAAAGAAACGTTTAGGAAAATAAAAGGCAGCCGGATCAAGTCCACCACTTAAGGTACGCCCGGAAGGTTTGACTACTAAATTATAGGCACGCGCTAACCGGGTAATCGAATCAAGTAGTACGACCACATCTTTCTTAGCTTCAACCAGGCGCATGGCTCTTTGCATCACTAATTCGGCAATACGGACATGATTTTCTGGTCGTTGATCAAAGGTTGAATAAACCACATCGCCTTTGACACTCCGTTCAATATCAGTCACTTCTTCTGGCCGTTCATCGATCAATAGAATAATCAATTCGGTTTGCGGATGATTCTGAGCGATGCCTTTGGCTAACTCTTTTAAGATCGTCGTCTTTCCCGCTTTCGGAGGAGAGACAATCAAACCTCTTTGGCCAAAGCCAATCGGGGCAACGATATCGATCATTCGTGAGGCGATATGATCACGATCTGTTTCTAAGCTAATCTGTTGATTAGGATATAAAGGGGTTAGAGACGGGAAATGGTCACGCTCTTTGGCCAACTCGGGCTTCATCCCATTGACGGTAGTAATCTGCATCAAACTGTAGTAGCGTTCTGAGGCCTTAGGTGGTCGAGCTGGTCCAGCAATCTTATCCCCATCTCTAAGGTCAAAACGACTGATCTGAGATTGAGAGATATAGATATCTTCTTGACTAGGTGAATAATTAATGGGCCGTAGAAAGCCATAACCCCCTGCCTCGGGAATATCCAACACGCCTTCAACTTTGAAGAAACCCTGCTTTTCTTCTTGGGTGCGCATCACAGCTAAGGCTAATTCTTTCTTACTTAACGACGAAAAGTTGGGTATCTCCAATTCACGCGCATAAGCGTAGAGTTCTTTGACTTCTTTATTGATTAAGACCTCTAATGAAAAATCATTCATCGGCTGTATCATCCTCAACCAATTCGATAACCGCACCTAATTGGCTAAACTTACCAACAATATTGGTATAGCCACGTAGAATATTCTCTACTCCGGTTACCACAGTCTTGCCTTGGGCAATCAAGCCGGCAATCACTAAACAAGCGCCGGCCCGCAGGTCACTGGCCCGGACCGGGGCGCCGGACAGTTTACAAGGCCCTTCAATCCGAATGATACTGCCATCGACTTTAATATTGGCACCCATCCGATTGAGTTCGGGAATATGGTTGACCCGTTGCGGGTAGATGGTATCCATAATGGTTCCCTCGCCTTGGGCAGTCAAGAGAAGTGGAGTCATCGGTTGTTGTAAGTCAGTTGCAAAACCGGGATAGGGTTGAGTCTTAATCGAGACCATCTTTAGATCCTCGGCTGGATACACATGAACGTAATCTTCACCAATCTCCATCTTGGCACCCATTTCATCCAGTTTGGCGACGTAAGATTCGATATGTTCATAGATTACATTATTGATTCTTACACCTTGCGGACCAGCAAGTGCCACTGCCGCTGAGATGTAAGTCCCGGCCTCAATCCGGTCAGGAATGATGGTATGATTGACCCCATGCAATTGATCTACGCCAACAATTCGAATAACCGAGGTTCCCGCTCCACGAATATTCGCTCCCATCTTATTTAAAAGGGTCACGACATCAATGATTTCTGGTTCTCGGGCTGCGTTCTCAATTACCGTCTTCCCGCTAGCGCGGACAGAAGCTAGAATCGCATTAATAGTGGCGCCGACTGACACCACGTCCATATAGATCCGATTGCCGGTTAATCCTTTGGGTGTTCTTAAGGTAATGACACCAAAGTCATCGGTCACTTCAGCCCCTAAAGAGCGAAAAGCTTTAATATGCAGGTCAATGGGCCGAGGACCTAAGAAACAGCCGCCTGGTAGTCCGATGACGCCTTCGCCAAACTTGGACAGAAGGGCACCCATGAAATAATAAGAGGCTCTTAGACTTTGGATCTTACCGTGAGGCATCGGCACTGACTGCATATTTGACGGATCAATCATCAATGTATTGTTCTCAAAAGAAGTTGTGACATTAAAATCTTCAAGAATTTCAATTAAAGAATAAACATCTTGAATTTCAGGAACCCCTTCAAGAATGACGGGTGCATCGGCTAAGATTGCTGCAGGAATTAAGGCCACGGTTGAATTCTTAGCCCCATTAATCGCAATCTCACCACTTAATTTTCTACCACCATGAATAATTAATTTTTTCATTTCTTAACTCCTTGATTTACAATAAATGTTTGTTGAATGTCTTGGTTAATTTGGTCAAAGATTTGCCAGATTTGTTGATTGGCTAAACCGGCTAAAGCAATGAGTTCTTGATATAATTCATGTACTTGGCTAATCTCTAAATTCATCCGTTGCTTGACCCAGGCCCGATCCACACAGACGACTTCATGAGCAATGATGTTACGTAAGTATTTCTCAATAAGTCGCATCTGACCGACTTTCTCTTTAATCAGTGCATTGGAAGAATGATCTTCAATTAATTTGAGCAGATGACTGGATGAGACATAATAATCATAATTAAAGTGATCGCCATAATGTTTCTTAAAGGTTTGATGGATGTAATTATTATCCGCTTCAACCTTCTGTTCAAACCATTGTAAACCGCGATAAAGCGGAACCCCTTGACTTGTATTCTTGATAACTGGAATTAAATAATGATTTAAATCAGGCATGAAATCTTGTTCGATGATTAAACGCAGAATATCAACCATTACTGGTGTTAAGGCGCGAAAATAATCAGCAAATTCTTGGCGTTGATACTGGAGTTCCAAATAATGACTATAAAAATAGACCTTACGTTGGATACGGTTTGGTTTGTTGAGGAAAGGATAATTGAGCTTGGCAGCTAGAAGTTCTACTTGATCCAAGTCAATGGTCAATATAGCCCAAGCTAATTCAATGAAGGGAGTAAGCTTTTCAGGATTTTCTGTCAAAGAAGGTAATAATCGTTGGAGCGAGGGATAGTCTTTCTGCTCCAAGAGATGATCCACTAGGAGCTGGTATTTAGGGTCAATAGCTTGTGTCAATGAATTCACCTCATACTTTTTACCCATTAAGAAGCTAATTTAATATCTCTAATTCTAACATACTCCCCTAGTAGTTAAAAGCAGAGAAGTTTATAATACAATAAAAGAAAGGAGCCTCAAATCATGCCTACATATCCTCAAGAAATACAAATATTGTACCAAGATTATCCAGAAATCCCTTATATTTCCCCTGAAAGACCCTTAGAAGACTGGCTAAGAAAAGTGAAGATTGGCACAGCCTCTCTGGTAAGCAAGCGCAATATGACTCGAACTGCCGAAGGCCTCTTACCTGGCGACATTATCCTACTCTGGCGGATTAGTTTAGGAACTTATACCAGCGATTCCTGGACACCCAAATATTTCGAATATGATTATGGGATTGATTGCTCAGCCAGTTTAAAAATGCTCTTAGCAGAAGCTTACGCTCGAGAACTATCCGCTGCCCAATCCCTAGATCATATCGCCGCCCCTATCCTAAAGGGCTTACTTAAAACAAAAGGAGTCAAAGGTTTAAGTAAAATGAATAAAGCCTCTTTAAAAGAGGCCATACTCGAACACTATAGCGAAGAAGAACTCGATCAAGCAATCCCTCTTCGATCCTATGAATTGACTGACAAAGGGGCCAGTGCGCTAGCTAACAATCAAGACGTGGTCGATCGTCATCCAAAAAAGAAGCTCTAATTAATAATGGTTATGGTGTTCAAGCACACGAACACATTCTTGGAGAACCGCTTGATCTTGTTGGCTAAAGCGATTCGGAATCGGTGCATCTAAGTCAAAGACCCCACGAACCCCATTGTTTAAGCGAAAAGGGATCACCAACTCAGATTGCGAAGCGGCATCACAGGCAATATGTCCGGGAAATTGATGGACATCGGCAACCCGCTGGCTTTCATTGTGAGCAAAGGCGGTGCCACAGACTCCTTGATTCGCATTGATTCGAATACAAGCCGGTTTCCCTTGAAAGGGGCCGAGCACCAATTGATCCGATTCCGCTTCATAGAAATAAAAACCAACCCAGTTAATATTACTAGCGAGTTGATTGATTAAGGCCGAGACGTTGGCCAGGTTGGCAATATAGTTTCCCTCACCGGCAATCATTGCTTCGACCTGTTGAATTAAACTTGAATCCATACTTCCACCTCTTTGTTTTTGATTACTTAAGCTTAACTAAGCCACTTTGACTTGTCAATAATCGATGATTGTCAGGACTCAAGACATGAGAAATCGTCAAGACCCGTTTTATATTAGGATAACCCTTTTAATTTAAGCCTCTTACCCTTATAATACCTCTTACCCTTATAATAGTAGTATAGCTCGTGATCACTCTTTCTATGTGTTTGGTGGTACTTACATCATGGACGAGATCAAGAGTTTTTTGAATGGCTAAAAATGCTGGTAATGATCACCAACACTTACACATCATAGACCCATAAAATAGGGGCAGGAAAAGGACAACTTGTTTGAGTTGTCCTTTTCTTGCCCCTTTGGATGATAATATTTTATTGAAGTGTTGTGGCTGTAGGGTTTAAAGCCGGATTAAGCTTTTTGACTTGAACCAAACATATCCATGGTTTCTTTGGTTGTTTTAACAATGGCTTCTTTCCCTGGTGCAATAATTTTACGTGGATCATAAACTTTTGCATCTGAGTTTAATTTCTCACGAACCGCCTTGGTCCATTGCTGTTGTAATTCTGTATTGACATTAATCTTGGCATGACCTAATTCAATGGCTTTCTTGACTTGATGTTCAGGAATACCAGAACCGCCATGAAGAACCAATGGCGTATCGGTTGCTTGAGAAATATCTTCCATTTCTTTGAAGCCTAAGACAGGTTCGCCATCATAAGTTCCATGAACAGATCCAAGAGCCGCTGCTAATGAATCAATACCGGCCTCTTTGACCATCCGCACACATTCATCTAAGTCAGCATATTTAATGCCACCGATGACTCCGTCTTCTTGGCCACCGACCGTACCTACTTCTCCTTCTACAGAGACATTGCGTTGGTGAGCATAATCGACCACTTGTTTGGTCATTTCAATATTTTCATCAATGGGATGATGTGAGCCATCAATCATCACTGAAGTATAGCCCGCATCAATCGCTGCTTTACAACTTTCAAATGAGGATCCATGGTCTAGATGCAAAGCGACAGGAACGGTAATATCCATTGTTTCCATTAAAGCATTTACCATGGCTGCAACCACTTTAGGGCCACCCATATATTTTCCGGCTCCTTCAGAAACACCTAAGATGATTGGAGAATTATTTTCTTGAGCTGCTTGAAGTACGGCTTGGGTCCATTCTAAGTTATTAATATTAAATTGACCGACCGCATATTGGCCTTCTTTAGCTTTACGTAACATTTCGACGCTATTAATTAAACGAGTCATTCTTTGTCCTCCTATATTGAATTCATCTAGTATGGTTTAATTATACTCTACCCCACCCTTAAAGGCCAATAGATTCATTAAGCAATCTAGACTTATAGTTATGAATGAAAATTGATCAAATAAAAAACCCTCATAGGTTGACTAACAGCTTAGCCCCTACAAGGGATTGAATCTTATTCTTCTTCGCTTTCCTCTGGAAGGACTTCTTCTTCAGTCTCATCTTCCTCTTCATCGAAGAATTCATCATCTTCGTCTTCAAAAGAAGTATCCGATTCTAAGTCAATCTCATCGTCACCAAATTCAGAAAGATCACCTGCATAATCTTTCAATTCAGGATCTTCTTCATCTTCGTCTTCGATTTCGGTTAGACCTTCTAATTCATCATCTTCTTCATCTTCGTCATCTTCAAGTTCATAATCTTCATCGTAGATATCATCAATATCTTCAGGATCATCCTCATTATAGTCGATAATATCTTCGCCATCACCGAAGGCATTGATTTTGTTGGTTTTCTTCCGGCGGCGTCGACGGGGTAGATCTTCATCATCAATCGTACCGACAATTTCTTCATCAATTGAATCAATCGGATACCAAGCTCTTAAGCCCCAACGATTCTCTCCCAAAGAAATAAAACGACCATCAATGTTGATATCTGTATAGAATCGTGCCATACGCTTTTCTAAATCTTCTTCACTTATTTCAAGATATTCTTGGATGGTCACTAATAACTGGGTAAAATCATATACCTCGCCCGTTTCTTCTAATAGTGCATGGGCAACTTCGACCATCGATAATTCTTCTTTATTTTGTCCTGCGAACTTCTTCAATTCCATTTGGGCACATCCTTCCTCGCTCTTTTATATTACCTTCTTAATCTTTAAAAATCAATTGAAATTCATAGATCCCTAAGCTTTGTTGGCCTAGATTTAGTGAATAATGAATCTCGATCCCTTGGCTTAAATCAAGTTTATGGGTTGTACTTTCAAGGAGCCAAACTCCTTGAGGAGTTTGATAAGGATTAGTCAACTTCTGAGCTAAATTAAAACATAGTTTCCCTGCTTGCTGTTGGATTTCAACCCATTCCAGCTGATCTTCCCCTTCAGTCCACCATTTTATCTGAATCGGTTGATAATTGTAATCTTCAAAGACCAACTTGTCATAAGTCCTGAGTTGATAATGCTCAGCCTTTCTTTGATATTTGAAGCGATCCTGTCCTTCAACTTGATAATTAATCTTTTGTTCCACTTCAATCGGTCGAATAAGATGTTTCATGAAATAACTTTTGAATCCTTTCTATGAATCGAATGTAAATTTGCTATAATTATAACAAAGATTTACTAGCAAGGAGTTTTCATATGTCTTTCGTGCCAGATGCTCAAAGCCGATGGTTTTGTCTTAAGTCGCAAGAAGATGCATTAACGTCTTTGACTTACGAAACTGCTTTAATTCGTTATCTTCCCACCATCCATGACTTAGCGACTCAGCCAGCAGAGCATAAAATTATCCATGCCTATCCAATTCAAAAAGCAACCGTCCTCTTAGGGGCTAAAGATACGCGTCTGCCAAATTATAAAGAAGCACGCCAATTCTTGCAAGCGCAAAATTATCAAGTGCTCGTTCGGCCTCATGGCGGCCTTGGCATAGTCTGTGATCCAGGAATTGTGAATCTCTCACTGATACAAGACAGCCGATATCAAAATTTAAACATTGATCAAGCTTATCAGCAATTTGTTGAGCTCATTCAATATATCTTCGAGGATTATCCGCTAAGGATAGAAGCTTATGAAATGGCGAACTCTTATTGCCCAGGTAAATATGATCTCATTATCCAAAACAAGAAAATCGGTGGCTTGGCTCAACGGCGCTTTCGTAATGGAGTAACCACAGCAGCCTATCTCTCTTTAAATGGCGACCAGGAAGGTCGCGGCCAATTGATGAAAGCATTCTACCAACGAGGCCAAGCCGATACCAGCTACCCAAATGTTGACCCTCATTCTATGGCCAATCTGTCCGATTTCTTGGCAGAAGAATTTACTCTGGCCGATTTTAACCGGCTTTTGCAAGATAAAATTGTATTTGCTAAGGAATCTATCTTAGCTATCGAAGCTGATAGTTGGCAAGATGCTTTGAGCCAGGCCCAAAAACAACTTCATCCGTCTAGTTAATCCAATATTCAACTTATCAAGAGCAATGGAGGTTCTTATGCAAACTTATCAAGAGCGCTACCAAGCCCAAGTTCTACAGCGAGAGAAAGTCTTCCGCGATCCTGTCCATAATTATATCCATATCCGCGACCGAATTATTCTCCAATTGATTGACACGCGTGAATTTCAACGACTGCGGCGGATTAAACAACTGGGCGCTTCCCAATATACTTTTCACGGGGCAGAGCATTCTCGTTTCAACCATTCCTTGGGTGTATACGAAATTACCCGGCGTATTATTAATAATTTCGTCCGAAATTATCCGACTAAAGAAGCTGGCGATGGCCTTTGGGATGATTCTGAACGCTTAGTTGCCCTCTGTGCGGCGCTCCTACATGATCTTGGTCATGGTCCCTTCTCCCATACCTTCGAAGGCATCTTTAATACTGACCATGAACAAATCACCCAAGAAATTATTCTCTCAAGCGACACTGAAGTTAACCAAATCCTGCGGCAGATGGGCGCCGATTTCCCAGCCAAAGTAGCCAGTGTTATCAACAAGACCTATCCTAATCAACAGGTCGTTCAACTTATTTCCAGTCAGATTGATGCCGATCGGATGGATTATTTGCTCCGCGATGCTTTTTATGCTGGCGTCTCTTACGGGAAATATGATCTGACTCGAATCGTCCGTGTTATCCGTCCTTATGATGGGCGAATTGTCTTTGATTTCTCGGGCATGCACGCGGTTGAAGATTATATCATTAGTCGCTATCAAATGTATATGCAAGTTTATTTCCACCCGGTGTCACGGGGCATGGAAGAAGTCATTCATAATTTGTTTACCCGAGCAAAATATCTCTATCTACATCATCCTGATTGCTTGAGTCATCCGGCTGGCATTCTTGCCCCTTTCTTCCAAGGGAATTGGACCTTGACAGATTATCTCAAATTAGACGACCACACGGTTATTTCTTATTTCTCTCACTGGTTAGATGACCAAGATGCCATTCTAAGTGATTTATGTTACCGCGTCCTCAACCGAAAGCCTTTCAAGTCGCTCTTAGTCGTCGCTGATGAAGTTCAAGAATTAACTACGGCTCTCCAAGATGAACTGCGAGCTATGCATTTCGATCCCGAATATTATTTCGGCTTAAATACTAGTCTTGACCAACCTTATGACGATAGCCAATCTTTAACCAGTTCTCAAAAAACCAGAATTGAATTAATCACCAAAATGAACCAAATTGTCGAACTCTCGCAAGTATCGATGTTAATCCAATCGATCAATGGTAAACAACTCGGTGATCAACGCTTATATTATCCGCGAGAAATCATCCACCATATTCTCTCGCTAGCACCTGAAGAATTAAGCGACAACCAGCGAATTATCTTAACCGCCTATGCTGAAGAAACCAACGATGTAACTTATCATATTCAGCAACGCCTCTTTTAAGAAACACAGAATGGAAAACCGGTCCTATCACAGGGCCGGTTTTGTTGGTTAATGTTGAACTTTTTTGATCAGCCAATTAAAGATTAATTGGGTTAAGAATACAATCAGCAATATCAGGATCGTTGCCACCATGATTACATCAAAGCGACTCCGTTGATAACCCTTGGCAATGGCCATGGTTCCTAGACCACCCCCGCCAACTGAGCCGGCCATGGCAGTCAAACCTAAGATATTGATCACCGTTGAAGCGCTGACCCGTAAGAGTGCAGGCAGACCTTCACGTAAATAGACCCGGCCAATAATTTCTAAAGGACTAGAACCCATCGCTTGAGCAGCTTCTATGACCCCTGGTTCAACTTCTAATAGGGCGATCTCCACTTGACGAGCAAAGAAAGGTACCGTCGAAAAAATAATCGGTACACAGGCCGCTGCTGGCCCAATCGTTGTACCCACAATCCCCCGGGTAACATTAATCAAGAGAGCCAACATAATAATGAAAGGAATTGAGCGCATAATATTTACCAAACCGTCGAGTAAATTATATAGCCAGCGATTCTCCAAAATACCTCCCGGTCCTGTGACTGTCATAATAATCCCAAGAATTAAGCCAAAGAAACCGCCAACTAAGGTGGAAAGACCTAGCATAAACAAGGTTTCCCAGCTAGCTTCAATGAAGTCATCTCTCAATTTCCATGCATTTGGTAGCCACGTCTCCATCCATTGGCTGAAACTTAAGACATAGTTCATGCTTCATCCACTCCTTCCTTTTGTAAGTAGGTATAAATCAGTTCTTGCATCGTTTGAACCCCTACTTGGTGTTCTTTTAAATAGGTCAAGGCCTGGTCAATCTGGTCTGTATCTCCGCGCAGGGCCACCAACAGGTTCCCCGTTGGCACTGACTGAATAATCTCAACATGACCATAAAGAATATTGACCTCTACCCCAAAACGCTTCATCACTTGACCCATAAATGGTTGCGTCGTGGCATCGCCGACATAGGATAAGCGGTATAAATTGCCTTGGTCGGTAAGGGCCTTGGTTGAAGGATGGTTGAGGACAACTTCAATCTCTTGGTCAAAATGAGTCGCCGTATTAATAAATTCCCGGGTCAAATCTTCTTTTGGCCGGGCAAAAATATCTAAGGTCCGTCCTTGTTCTAGAACCCGACCATCTTCCATCACCGCAATACGATGACAGAGGTCTTTGACGACATTCATTTCATGAGTAATAATTACAATGGTTATATTCAGTTCACGATTTAATTGACGCAACAGAGCCAAAATATCTTGGGTCGTCTTTGGATCCAAAGCTGAGGTCGCTTCATCACACAGTAGAATAGCAGGATCATTCGCTAGAGCTCGGGCAATGGCCACTCTTTGCTTTTGACCACCCGATAATTGCTTAGGGTAATTATTAGACTTCTGTCTTAAGCCCACCAAATCCAACAATTCTGCAACTTTACGGGCAATTTCTGCCTTGGATAAACCACTATGGCGTAGTGGATAAGCCACATTCTCAAAGATCGTACGCGACTCCATCAAATTAAAATGTTGAAAAATCATCCCGATCTTTGTTCGCGCTTGCCTTAATTCTTTGGGACTAAGACTAAGCATATCTTTACCATTCACGATTACTTCTCCTTGGCTGGGGATTTGTAATAAGTTAATCGTGCGCACTAAAGTACTCTTTCCCGCTCCTGAATAGCCGACAATGCCATAGATTTCTCCTGGCTCAATATGAATGGTCACATCATTTACTGCTTTAATCACCTGGTCTTTCTGTTGAAAAACCACATCAATATGTTTCAAATCTATCATTGCTTTACCTCCTTAAATAAAAAAATACACTCCATCCTCAAAAGGACGAGTGTTCCCGTGGTACCACCTTAATTCGTTAAAGCTCAGAAAATAAGCCTAACCTCAATCGATAACAGTCGATGCCGTCCGCCCAGCTCAAAGGCTAGCTAGCCGCTCCATGGCCATCTTCCAACCCTACTTGACTTACTTTCACCCTACGTAAGCTCTCTACCCAAGATCAGGTCTTCTCTCCACTTCAATGCGTTTAATGAAATATTGTCCCTATCATAGCGGTCAAGCCAGGTCTTGTCAATCCTTTTACCATAATCTAAATCACTTATTAGCTAAAACCGATTACTTTCTAGTAAATAATCGTTCACTGGCTTTGCAAGTTAGACCAACTATTCTAAAATAGACTTATCATCAAACATATTAAGGAGAATTTAATGCACAAGCGTATCGCCATTATCGGGGCTGGCATCGTTGGTTCAACGGCCGCCTATTACCTGAGTAAAGCAGGCTACCCAGTAGATTTATATGATGAAGGGATCGGTCAAGCCAGTCGAGCAGCAGCCGGTATTATCTGTCCCTGGTTCTCGTTGCGACGCAATAAAGCTTGGTATTTTCTGGTCTCACAAGGCGCAGAATTCTACCCTAAATTAATGGCCGACTTAGAAAGTGACGGTCAACAAAGTCAGGCTATCTATCACCAGGCCGGCGCCATCCTTATTCGCCGCAAACAAAGTCGCATCGAAGATGATTTGAAGAAAGCTGTCCATAAACGCCAACAAAGTCCTCTAATTGGTCAAGTCTATGCATTAAGCCCAGCTGAAATTGAAGCCCGCGTTCCTTGGCTCCAAAGCGCTTATGGCGGACTTTGGGTGGAAGGTGGAGCTCGTGTCCATGGTGATCAACTCGTTCAAGCATTACAAGATGCAAGTCAATCAATGGGTTGTCAGATTATTCGGCAGAAAGCTAAACTTATCGCCCGAACTAATTCATCGGTCGCGGTTCAAATTCAAGCTGGAGAAAGCCAAACTTATGACAGCCTGCTACTCAGTCCAGGTGCTTGGTTAAAAGAACTCTTGGCTCCCCTGGGTTACCAAGTCGATCTCCAGGCCCAGAAAGGACAACTGTTCAACCTCTATCATCCTGACTGGAAGGATAACACTTGGCCAGTCATCATGCCTTTTGGTCAGGTCGATCTGATTCCATTCGCCGATGGCACGATTACTTTCGGAGCAACCCACGAAGATGAAGCCGGCTTCGATTTGCAAATTGATCGACAAAGTTTAGAAAACTTAAGACAGGAAGGCCTACAGTGGGCACCCGATTTAGCCGGTTATCCGCTTCATCAATGTAAAGTTGGCACCCGAACTCATAGCTCAGATTATGGCGTCTTGGTCGGCCAAGTCCCAGATCTCAAAAATGTATGGGCTATCTCCGGCTTAGGTTCTTCCGGCCTAACCTCGGGACCTTATTTGGCTTATCAATGGGCCCAATTGATACAAACAGGTCGCTGGACCATTGACCCACAAGCTTTTGCCATTGAAAAATATATTCAAAAAATATAATCGCTTTACTAGCCATCACTTGCAACTGTGATATAATATAAACAGAAAGGTGGATATAATATGTGGAAAGAATTTAAAGGATTTATCGCCAATGATTCGATTGTCTCTCTAGCAACCGGTTTAATTATGGGTTCAGCGTTTACAGCGATTGTTACTAGTTTAGTTGATGATATTTTTATGCCATTAATTGTTTCGATTACAGGTGCCGCTGATGTTTCTGGCCTTTCATTTAAAGTCGGCAGCGCGACGATTGGGATTGGACTTTTCTTACAAGCTATTATTAACTTTATTCTTATTGCCATATTCTTGTACCTCACATTAAAAGCCCTTGAAAAAGCTCAACATAAGAAAATTGTGGCTCCTGATGAAGAACCAAGTGGACCTAGTGAAACTGAACTATTAGAACAAATCCTCGCAGAATTAAAACAAAAATAAACCTAAATGCTTTCTCCACACAACCTGGGAAGCCGGTCGACAGATTTGTCGCTGGCTTCTTTTTTTGATTTCTCTTCACCTTTCAATATGTAATTTATGTATAGATTGGTTGATCAAGTTGGCTAGCAACTTGCAAAATTGACGCTAACTGATAATCAGGAAATTCAGGCGTAATCATTCTAGTGACTACACTCTTGACCAGAATCATTTAGTATAAAAGACTGGCTTCAATACTTATTAGCAACATAAAAATCCCAGAATGTCTGCAGATCCAATCGCAATTGCGATCTTTCAGTAGACATCCTGGGATAGTTTTTGCTTAAAACTATTAATCTTGATTTAATTCAGCTGCTTTATTAATCGTTATTTGGGATGCCCATCGCCGCATTGATGCGAAGTGAAATATCAATATTATCAAATTCACCATCAAACATTTGAGCACCAGCACCTAAAGCGTAAACTGGAACTTTATCGCCAGAGTGGTCTGTCGTTGTCCAAGTTAGACCCGCTTTTTCACCTAAAATACGCGTACAAGTGATTGAAATTGGGTTATAGCCACCATATAGATAACCAGCTTCAGCTGCTCCGCCAGCACCTTCTACGGTATTAAGGGTTAAATTAAAGGCTTCTTCCAGACGTTTGTATTCTTCTTCATTGACTAAGTATGGGTTAAAGTCTTCACTTTGTGAAGCTTCATAACGTTCTTTGGTTGACATCATTGGTTGAAGATTATCTTTGTCAATTTCAAGACCGAAACTCTCTTTAATCATTTCGAAAGTATCTTCGAATTTCAATTCTTGGTTCTTTTCAACTGCTGCTTCAAATTTAGCATCAAAAGCAACTTGTGAATCTTTTTGAGCTTCTAAGATATTATAGTAAGTTTCATAACCTGTCATACCATTTCCGATAGTGAAACCACCTGTCGCATGGTCGGCAGTGACCACGATTAAAGTATCTTCTGGATGTTCATTGTAGAAATCAACGGCTTTTTGAATGGCATCTTGGAAATCAATTACTTCATGGATAGTTGTTTTAGAGTCATTAGCATGTTCAGACCAATCAATCTTGCCAGATTCAGCCATCATGAAGAAGCCATTTTCATCGTCACCCATGACTTCAATTCCTTTAGCAACCATATCTGCTAATGTTTGTTCGCCTTCTTTACGGTCTAAAGCATAAGTCATTGATCCGCTATCTTGTAAGTTTTCTGAAACGGCGTAAACTTTTTCAGAATCTTTATTGATTTTATCGAAATCTTCTTTAGTTTCGGCGATGGTGTAGCCTTTTTCTTTCATAATATCGAATAAGTCTTTTTGATCTTCATTCTCACCCGTACGGTCACCAAGTGATCCACCGGCAATATAATCGAAGTCGCTATCCGCTAATTGTAGACCGATTTCATAGTAAGATTTACGACTTTCAACATTGGCGTAGAAAGCGGCTGGTGTTGCATGGTTTAAGGTCACGGTTGAAATAATACCTACTGATTTACCATGTTTCTTAGCTTTCTCTGCAGATGATTCAGAGGCTTCGGTGAAATCTTTATTTAAACCAATGGTATTTGAGACAGTTTTATTTCCGGCTCCAAAGGCAGTCGCGGTTGAAGCTGAGTCTGGAATGAATGAGTGACAATCATAAGGAGATTGTAAACCAATAACTGGAAAATCAGTAAAGTTCATGTTGGTTGGTTTAATATCTTGATTATCCATTAAACCTTGATATTGTTCAGCAGCAGATACGGGCATAACTCCCATACCATCACCGATAAATAAGAAAACATATTTAGCTTGATTCTCATTGACCAAGGAGTAATCTTCTTTTAATGGACGATCTTCTGGCAATTTGATGATGGGTAGACTTTCACTTGATGCTTGGCTGCTTTCTTCGGAAGCTGCTTCAGAGGTTTCTTCACCAGAAGTTTCTTCGGCTTGGCTTTCAGCAACTTCACTCGTTGTATCTTCAGCGGCAATTTGACTTACACTTGAGGCTAAAGTAGATAATCCCATTAGAGAAACGGCTGACACGCTCACAATCTTCTTTACTAAACTTTTTTTCATTTTCTTTCCCCCAACTTAATATTTTGTTACGGATTCTATTATAGGGTGGCAATGTAAATATTAAGTAAAGGACAGGTAAATATAGCGTAAATTATTTGTAAAGAATATGTTAACTCGTTCACAATCGTAATGTTTACATTATAACCCACTTAGCCCTAACTAAAAAGGACTCAGTCCTCAAACTGAATCCTTCATCTTGGTCTATTCAAATGTCAAAGCCTAAGCAATCGCTCCGCCTTCTTTTTTAATATCTTGATCATTGGCTACAATCGCTTGTAAGCAGGCTTCGATCCCCTTCGTAATATCTGCCAAAGCCATTGAGGGTTGGTTAGGTTTGTTTACAACTTGTTCAGGGATAAAAGGAACATGAACAAATCCGCCGCGAGCTTCAGGTAACTCTTTAGCCAAAGTGTAAAGAATTCCATACATTAAGTGGTTGCACACAAAAGTTCCGGCCGAATTCGATACAGACGCAGGAACACCAGCCGCTTTTACTGCTTCTACCATCGCTTTAATCGGCACACTGGCAAAATAAGCCGCTTGTCCATCTTCAAAAATTGGCACGTCAATCGGTTGATTTCCTTCGTTGTCTTCAATTCGGGCATCATCTTGATTGATGGCTACCCGTTCGGGGGTAATTTCATATCGACCGCCAGCTTGACCAATCGCTAAGACCACATCCGGTTGCTCGCTCCGAATTTTATCAGCGACCACTTCAATCGCTTTGTGAAAGACGGTAGGGACTTCTAATTTAACAATTTCCGCATCAATATGGTCAGGATTTACTTTCTTAACCGCTTCTAGCGCTGGATTAATCGATTCATTGCCAAATGGGTCAAAAGCTGTTAATAAAATTTTCATGATGATTAGGTCCTCTCTTTCTCAAATTAGAAGGCAAAAAAGTACAATAGCAAGATGTGAACAATTAGTAAGGTAATGGCCACACCGGCTTGTGCTTTAATAATACCATACTCATTTTTCATCTCCAGTAAAGCGACGGGCATAATATTAAAGTTAGCAGCCATCGGCGTTAATAGGGTTCCGCAGTAGCCGGCCGTCAATCCTAAAGCACCCACAACCACCGGGTCGGCCCCTTGATTGATCAAGAAAGGAATGCCAATCCCTACCGTAATCACTGAGAAAGCGGCAAAGCCATTCCCCATAATCATGGTGAAGAGGGCCATCCCAATACAATAGACGGCGGCTGCCATAAATTTAGAGCCATCAGGAATGAGCACTGCGACATAATTTGCAATGACCGTCCCCACGCCAGCGGCTGTAAAGACTGCACCCAAAGCAGCAAGCAATTGAGGTAAGATTCCGGTCGTGCCGACACTGTCTAACAAGCGAAGTCCTTCATTGACAGCAGTCGCTGGTTTAGAGCGCGTAATTAAGAAGCTAGCGATTAAACCTAGAATTGCTGACACCCCGATGGCATTATTCGCACCCAAACCAGGGACAAACTTAGCGACCACAAACGCTCCCAAGGCAATAACTAAGGCAGGGATAAATATCTTGAAACCAATTCGATCCGCATTACTACGAACTTCTTCATCACTCGCCGATTGATGAGGAGCCGCAATCACCCCTTTAATAAAGGTAAGGATAGCGATAATAATAATAATCACTCCAGTCACCCAAGCTGGGAACAAATTGCCAAAAGCAAAGGCAAAGGCTAATAAAGCCCAAAATAAGAAAGTGGTGTACCGCTTCCAAGAAGGAATTACTTTCAAACAATAGATCCCTAAAGCTAAGAAGACTAAGGCAATCAATGAATAAAAGAATTCAGCGACTTGAGCAGATAGCGTGGCCCATTGTGCTTCAGTCATTCATCTTCACTCCCTTCACTTTGATGACTTGCTGGTGATTGTTGATCCAGGCGTTGTTTAATCTTTTGGTCATGGAGCCAGAAGAAGAATCCGCCTACAAATACGGCAATCACTGCGATTGGAATCGACCATTCGGCAATATTCTGAGCATTGACTTCCTTGAAACCTTGTTCATTTAAGGTTGAAACAATTAATAAGGTTCCAGCAGCACCCATAAAGACGTTCTGAGCATAGAAGTTTCCATAATTCTCCACCGCCCCACTCTGACCCTTAATATCATCAATAATATCTTCGGGTACTTCGCCATAACGGGCCTGGGTCGCTGCTTGAGCCATTGGTGAAATTAGGGGACGAATAAAGGTCGCATGTCCACCAATCCGCATGGAAAATGCCGCTGATAACGACCGTATGACTAAGTACAAGCTAAGAATCGAACCTGTGGTCGCATTCTTAAAGCGTGAAATAAAGTCGACCGCTTTCTCCTTCAAACCATAGCGTTCAAGTAGGGCTACCGCCGGAATCGTTAACACGAATAAAGTCGCAAAACGATTATCGACAAAAGCCTTGCCTAAAATCTCTAGAATTTCCATCGGTGTTTGATTTGCAACAAGTCCGGTAACCACTCCGGCTACGACGACAGTCGCGATGGTATCCACCTTAAAAATGAAACCTAGGACAACAATTAAAACCCCAATCAATTTGATCAGTTCCATATCCTCATCCTTTCATAAACAATCTCTGTTATAGTTAACCATTATAAATTATTTCTGGGTAAAAGTCTGTTAATATCCTTAAGTTTCTTAAAATATCATGGTAAGCTTTCTCATTTATTATCATCGATCGAAATACTGTTATATAAGCAAAGGAGACTGACTTATATTTCTAACTATTCGCAATGTTTCAATAATAATATGTCTGCTCTTCGCTTGGCAATCAACCCACTTACTCAGGCAAACCTTCCCTCTTGAATCCCTCGACAAAAAAATCCGAATCACTGTCAACACCTGCCTCTTGTTTATAAGGCTTGGCCACAGTAACTCGGATTATCTCATGTTTATATTTTATTGATGACAGCGATTAGATAAATTAGCATCAAGGAAGTTAGCAAAGTTCTTGGACTTATTCTTCGCTTTTAACTTGGGGAGAGGGTAAGAGATAGTTGACTAATAAGGCCGTAATAATGCCAATACTGGTATCTAAAATACGGTTAAAGGCAAACAAAATTGGCGCCTCATCATAACCATGACTCAAGGTAACACTTAAAAACACGACGCACATTAAGAAGGTCGCCTTGGTCCGCTTAATCCAAATTGAAAATTGAATAATGGGAATGAGCATAAGGGTCAGTGCGATTTCACGATATTCTAGCGACCAATTCCTCAGATACTGGTGCTCGACAAAGATAAAGGCCATCCCCCATAATCCTCCAACGACCGTAGCCAGCTCACGATGTTTGGCTCCCTGCCAACTTGATTGCGGACTGCCTTGCATACAATAGATGGCGGCAATCGCTGAATAGAAAGGGATACCTCCAGGACGAAAATGGTCAATTTGTAAACAAAGATAGACTGCTAAGAGGGTCTTTAACGTACGCCAGCCGATGCGCCAGTATTGAGATGTCATGTGCACTCACGCCCTTTTGCTTAAAGTTATAGTTAGCCTGAGCCGGCTGACTAATTATATATTAGGCTATAAATAATCAGGAAAACAAGATAAAAGAAATGCCAACCCTTGGTCAGGATAAAATAAGCCAAATATTCGCGAACGATCTGATAGGGCCATAATTGTAAGGTAGAAAGCGAACCCACTAGATAGACCCGAATGGCTAAACGCCGAGCTAAGAAAGAGGTCCGCAGTAAATGAAAACGACTCGTAACGATCAGAATAGGTTCTTGTAAACAGTATTCTTCAATTAAATCTTGCGAAAGCGTCAGATTCTGATTGGTATTTAAAGCATCATCTTCCATCACAATTTGCTCAGCTGGGATTCCCCGACTCAATAAATAATCCTTCATCATAAAGGCTTCGGACTGATCAATATGACCAACAACGCCGCCTGAAACAATAATTTGTGGTTGAATCGTCTTTCTATCGACTTGCTGGCGATAAATTTGAATGGCCTTATCCAAACGACGCAATAAGAGTTCCGGAACTTCATTCTGTTTCTCCAGCTTCAATCCGAGAATAATCAAGGTGCCATAGTCACGATGATAATGCCAATAATGAATAATTTGATTAATCAGAACAAAACTTAGAAAGCTCGATAAAAAATACATAGTAATCAGACTATAGCTACTTATGAAGAGATTAAAACTTTCTCGGTTCAAATTAAATACTGCCCAATAGGTCACCGCTGAAATCCCCAGAAAAGCAACAATCACAATCAGATCAAAAAGCTTCAACCACCAAGCAGCTTGCTGATGCTCCCATTTCAAAAAAATCAGCAGCGCCAGCAAAATCAAGATTAAAGGAATAAAACCCATAGTAAAGCCAGCAATTAAATAGAAGAAATAGCGGACCATAAAAATAAATTTAAGGTTTGAATATTTCAAAAGTCCCAACATAAAGCTGGTCAAAGCATAGAGACCACACACCGTAGGCGGGAGTGGAAGTTTGGGAAAGATAAGACTTAAGATCAATAGGCCGACAAAAACAAAGCCAACCCCATATAATATCATCTTATCCCCCATTTCTTTCATAACTGATGATAGGCCGCATAAACCTGATTTCTAGACAGTTGATTGAGTTTTGCTACTTTTTTGATCGCTTGAGTAGGCGTGCAAGCTTGGCTATCGATGATTTGTTGAACTTGCTCTGCCAGTGAAAGCGCGCTAATGGTTTCAAATTCACTATGCTTGGCTTGTCCTGATTCAATTAAGAGAACTAATTCACCCTTCAATGTCTGATCACCCAACCAGCGCTCTATCGATTGGACATCGCCACGGATATAGGTTTCAAATTTTTTGGTTAACTCGCGACCCAGTACTAATTGAGTCGATTCAGCAAGTTGCTCTTGAAGTTTTTTGACGGTCTTATGAATCCGATGTGGTGATTCATAGAAAATGGCCGTTCCTGAACCCTGACCCACTTCAGCCAACACCTGATCTTGATCTGAACCTTTTCGCGGAAAGAAACCATAGTAGGTAAAGCGATCTGCTGCTAGACCGGAAGCAATCAAAGCGGTCAAGGCGGCATTGGCTCCGGGTAAAGCCACCACGGGAATGTGTTGAGCAATACAAGCTTGAACCAGCGGATGACCTGGATCATTAATTAAAGGCATGCCCGCATCAGAAATCAAGGCATAGGCTGCCCCGGCTTGTAGACCCTCAACTAATCGATCAACTTTCTGCGGATCCGAATGATCATGGAAAGAATTCATTGGCGTACTAATTTGATAGTGTTGCAAGAGGACGCCACTATTACGCGTATCCTCAGCCAGAATTAGGTCCACTTCTTGAAGTACCCTGACTGCTCGATAAGTCATATCTTCCAAATTACCAATCGGGGTAGGAACTAGATACAGGCTACCCATCTCTTCTTGCAACTTAAAACTCTGTTGAATCTGCACTCAGTCTCAGCTCCTTCCAATTTCTAAGAATAAATTCTTTATCACTTAAAGGTCGACAGCGATACTGATTTAGATAAGCTTCTTTCTTCAATCTTCTAAATTGTTTGAAGCGATACTCCTGTTGCATAGCTTGGCGCTGACTAGGCCACAGCTCCGCATAGATTAATTTCAAAGGACGTCTGCTTTGAGGCCGCGTATACTTAGCGCCCTGACCTGCATTATGGGTGGCCAAGCGCTGTTCTAAATCATTGGTATAACCGGCGTACAGACTATCATCCTTACAATATAATACATAGAAGTAATGCCCTTTTTCAATCATAATAAATCGCCATCATTTCTGGTGTGTAAGAATTATCCGCTTGATGAACGACCAAAGGCGGCTCCACTTTGACCCCTTGACGTCCCCCATAATAGATGGCTTCGACTAGGATCATATTAGCCAACTGTCCCTGCTTTGGATAAATAAATTTTAGACGATTTAGGGAAAAATGATAGCGCAATAGAACTTCGATAATATCATCGAGTCGGTCAGGTCGGTGGACAAAGAATAATTTCCCTTTAGTCTTCAGCATCCGACTCGCTTGACGGACCCATTGATCCAAGGTCAGAGCAATCTCGTGACGGGCCAGGGCATGACTATCCAAATGATGAATGGCATTCGAATGATCGACTACAAAGAATGGTGGGTTACATGAAATCACATCCATCCCTTGCCAGTCTGCTAAGGGAAGCTCTAATAAGTCCGACTCTATCATTTTAATTTGCTGGTCTAGACCGTTTAAACCAATACTGCGCCGGGCCATATCGACTAAAGCAGGTTGAATCTCTACCCCCACCAATGGTTCATCAGTGCGTGCAGACAATAATAAAGGAATAACGCCATGACCACTACAAAAATCCATGTAACGGAAATGACGTTTTTGAGGTAATTGGATAAAATCAGCCAGCAGAATCGCATCAAGCGACATGGTAAAGTATTCTGGACTTTGAATTAACTGAATCGCTTCACGTTTGAAACAATCAATACGTTCTTGAGGTGATTTTAGCCAAGGATTGGCTAACGATTCAGTTTGATTGATTATTTGTTTATTTCTTAAGTTCATCGAGGACTCCTAAACACAAAATACATTCTTCACCAGTCTCCCGGCGGGCACCAAATAACTGGTGGCAAACATGGATGCCTTCATCATAATAGGACTGCAGGCGTGAACTGGCCTGGTTTTTTTGTTGGGAACTGTTTACTAAATCTGCTTGATTCGTTTGATTCGGCGCTGCTTGGGATTGATTTAAGATGAGATCGTGTAAGTCATGGTTTGACATACGTAGTTGATTATTTTCCTCAATTAAATGCAGGAGCTCTTTCCTTAGGTTAGCCACCGAATCACTTAAATCGAGCATTTGTCGCTCGGCCCGCTCTATAATTTCAAAGACTTCTTCATGTTCCATAGTAATCACACCTTTAATTAACGAATAGTTCGAATAGCTAATTGCTCAAAAGCTAATTGCGGGCTGACATTCGCTAATATTTTTTGTTTACAATTTAATAAATATTGATTAAGCTTCAAGACATCTTCCACCTGATATTGAGCCGATTGATGGATTTGTTGAATAAAGTAAGGACTGAATGTCTCTGTCGCGGCATAGTCCTGCTTCAATAGACTATAATTTAATAACCAGAGATATTCTAGCCCTTGTAAACTCTGCTTAACTGATAAGAAAGGCTTCAACTGTAACTGAACTTGAACCATCGCCAAAGAATCTTTAGCAATCAAACGTTGGTAGAACTGGTTATAGGCCTCCAACCACTTGCCAAAGGTTTCCGCCTGATAATCGATTAAGATATCTTGACTGATCTCGTAAGGTAGAGCCTGTAAGACCTCTTGATGCGAAGTGAGTATCTCTTGATCATCGGCCAACAGCATATGCTGGGCCATCCTTTGTCGAGGGAAATTTAACTCTTGGACTCGGGATTGGATGGTCGGCAATAATTTATCCATATCTGGACACAGAAGAATCAGATAGACATTGGCTGTCGGTTCCTCTAAGAATGTCAAGAGCGCATTGGCCGCTGACGTATTCATCAAATCAGCTTGCTCAATTACCGCCATCTTAAAGTTGGCTTCAACCGGACTGGTGGCCAACCATTCTTTTAAATGTCGGATTTGATCAACCTTTAGCGATTGGCCTTCAGGTTTTAAGTAATAGACATCGGGAAATTGCTTATCAGCAATGCGTTGATAGGTTTGTTGAATGTTTTCGGGACTAGCCTGATTCATATCTTCGGCGACGAGAGCTTGGAGAATCATTTCAATCAATGCCTCTTTACCTGCTTGGTCAAGTCCGGTAAAAGCATAGGCATGGGCTAAACGCTTTTCAGTCAGCACCCGTTCCATAAAACGGACTTGTTCGGGCCAAGTTTGTTGAATGCTTAGATCCATATTAGTATTGATAGAAACCATCAACCGGTAGCACAAAGACCGTCGCTCCGCCTACATCAACCTGAACCGGGAATGATTGTGACATATCGAAATCAACATCATAATTCGTTGGTAGCGGAACATATTGTTGACGACGTTTAGAACAATCTTTGATAATAGACAAGACTTGATCGACTTTATCATCGTCAATCCCAACAATAAAGGTAGTATTTCCTGATTTCAGAAAGCCACCTGTCGTTGAAAGTTTTGTTGCCCGTATTCTATTCTCTTGAAACGCTTGATTTAATACGACCTCATCATCATCTTGAACAATGGCAATAATCAGTTTCATTGTGGTCTCTCTCCTTTTTAGATTAATTCGCGTTGTTCCATTATTTGAATACATTTCTCAGCAACTCGTTCGATTTCCTCTTGACCATCGACAACAACCATTCGGGGATCTTCCTGAGCCAGATTAAGGAAGGCTTGACGAACCTTATGATGAAAGCGCACATCTTCTTGATCCAAACGATCGAATTGACGTTGCCCCCGGGCGGCATAAATCCGGCGTAAACCAACTTCAGCTGGCACATCAATCAATAAGATTAAATCTGGATAATGATTCTGAATCGCAAATTGATTAATTTGCCAAATCTCCGCCAAAGTAATATCCCGTGCCACACCTTGATAGGCTAAAGAACTATGAACAAAACGATCTGAGATTACAAGTTTCCCAGCTTCTAAATTGGGAAGAATCCGTTCTACCATATGCTGACGACGCTGAGCAGCAAATAATAAAGCTTCCGTTCGTCCATCCATCTTAGTATTATCCACGTCGAGAATAATCTCGCGAATCTGTTCAGCAATCGGGCTTCCTCCGGGCTCTCGAGTCGTCACTAGAGGGTAACCGCGCGCCTCTAATTCTTGACGAATTTTTTGTAAGACACTGGTTTTTCCTGAACCATCAGGTCCTTCAATGCTTATAAATTTACCTACAGTCATATACGCCCTTCCCATCATTTATTATAGTTCTCTACGTCCTTCAATGGCTCGATATAAAGTCATCTCGTCAGCATATTCAATATCTGATCCGACGGCCAATCCATGAGCCAAGCGAGTCACCTTAATCCCCGCCGGTTTCAATAAGCGGGCCAAATACATAGCGGTAGCTTCACCTTCAGCGGTCGCATTGGTTGCGATGATGACTTCTTGAATCTCTTCATCCTGTAATCGTTTCAGTAATTGAGTGATGTTTAAATCTTCGGGGCCTTTCCCTTCCATCGGCGAAAGCACGCCGTGAAGGACATGGTAAAGACCGCGATATTCCTGCATTCGTTCTAAAGAGATGACATCTCGGGTATCCTCAACCACCAGTACTTGTGAACGGTCTCGTTGCGCATCCTGACAAATTAAACAAGGATCCACATCAGTAATATTGCCACAAATACTACAGTACTTTAAATCTCGCTTAGCATTGATTAAATTCTGAGCGAATTCAAGTACATCAGCTTCTCGCATTTCTAAGACATGGAAAGCATAGCGAGCTGCAGACTTCGGCCCAATCCCTGGTAATTTGGTGAAGCTATTGATTAATTTAGCAATCGGGGCTGGATACTGCATTGACACACCTGCTCTCTCTTAAAAAGGTAAATTCAAACCTGCTGTAAATTTCCCTAATTTTTCTTCTTGAGTCGTTTCTACTTTTTGAATCGCTTGATTCACTGTGGCTAGAACTAAGTCTTGCAACATTTCAATATCATCTGGGTCGACTAAGGCCTCATTAATGACTAATTCTACAATTTCTTTTTTACCGGTGATTTTAACGGTAACTAAATTTTGACTGTCAGAAACTTCAAAAACACTTGCTTCAATCTCCGCTTGAGTTTTTTGCATTTCTTTTTGCATTTTTTGCATCTTTTGCATCATACCTTGCATATTCCCCATATTTCCCATTCCGCGCATCATCATGCCTCCTTAATTTTTATCGAAAAGTTAATTGTTATTTTAACATATTTTTGGTAGAAGGGTCATAAATTTATCTGTCGCTTCCTATTGATAGAAGATATTTACTTTATCCTCGCCAAATAAATCAATCGCCTTGCTGACCACTTCAGGCACTTCATCAGGAGCATCTTCTCCAGGATAATCTCCTTGATCTTGGTCATCTTCCGTTAAAGCATCCGCTTCGCTTTCTGATACCGAAGTCGCTTGATGAATATATTTGTCTTCACGATCAGTCGGTTCATCCTGGTCAATCTTTTGTTTTAAGGCTTGTAACTCTTGATAGACCTCATCTGCCAGTTCGATAGCTTGACCCTGGTTGGATTTACGTAGAACAGTATAGTCGCTCCGAACTTGACGCCAGTCCTTTTCTGCGATAATCAAAGGGTAGTAACCTTGATCTAGCTCACGCTTAGAACTCTGGTAGAGGGCTTGAAGTAGGTCTGTGTTATTCTGCACCGTTCCCGCCATCGTTGCCGAACTAAAAGACAGCAAGAGCCATTCGGGCCCGGCAGCAATCGGCTGAACACCGGTAAACTTAACGCGATCTTGGGGGGATAAGTGATTGATAATGCCTTCCCAGCCCTGTTTAACTCGACCAATATCCTGATGGGTCGCTATATTTAAGATATGGTAAATCTCTTGAGGCCGACATTGATAGACGGCTTGACTAAATTGCGGTCGTTTCCGCGGTTGGCGTTGAATAGGCTTCTCGCTATCTTGGTCTCTAGTTTCGTCCTCTAATAATTGGACTTCATTGGCTAAGCGGACATCTTGTTTTTCAATTTGAGTCGTTAACTGTTGGACCTGAGCTTTAACTCGGGCTAATTCTTGAGTTAAATTCTCTACGAGGGCATTGACCTGGGCTGAAGAAGCTGTTCCAGCCTGACTATTCTCCTGGCCATGCTCAACTTGAGCCAATTGGATGGTCATCACTTCAACATATAAATCGGACTGGCTGGCAAAACGCATTTTATTCTGAACTTCATTGAGTTGATCTATTAAATAATAATAGAAACTTTCTGGAATTTCTTGGCGCAAGGGTTCAAGCTCTTCTAAGCTCAGTAAGGTCTGATTCACTTCGGCATAGTTCGTCAGCAAGACATCACGGGCAAATAGAATCAATTCTTCAATAAAGCGATTGGCCTGCTTGCCTGCTTGCCGCTGTTCCTTCAACACTTGTAGTGCTTGGTCGGTCTGATGATGGTATAAAGCCAATAAATAATCGACAAAAGCCAATTGATCGAGGCTCCCCGAAACTTCTAGCGCCGAAGTCAAATCCACCTGATTAGGTTGATATGATAGAACTTGATCCAAAAGACTCAGGCTATCGCGCATTCCCCCATTGGCTGCCCGAGCAATAACTTGCAGAGCCTCATCTTGATAGTCAATCTGATCAGATTGCAAAATCTTCTCCATTTGTTTGACCAGACTCGCTTGACTGATGCGCTTAAAATCAAACCGCTGTGTTCTGGAAATAATTGTGGCTGGAATTTTGTGCGGTTCAGTTGTCGCTAAGATAAATATTACACCTTCTGGAGGTTCTTCTAAGGTTTTTAACAAAGCGTTAAAAGCCCCGGTCGTTAACATGTGCACTTCGTCAATGATATAAACCTTATATCTAGCTTGACTGGCGGCATAACGCACATTGTCACGTAGATTACGAATCTCGTCGACCCCATTATTAGAAGCCGCATCAATTTCAACCACATCACTTAATTGTCCTTGAGTGATCGCCTGACACATCTGGCAATGGTTACAAGGATTGCCATCGACTTGGTTCGGACAATTAATCGCCTTAGCGAAAATTTTAGCGGCACTGGTCTTCCCAGTTCCGCGCGGGCCGGTAAATAAATAAGCATGACTAATCTGCTGGTTAGCAACTGCATTCTTTAACGTTTCTGTAATGACATTCTGGCCAACCAATTCATCGAAACTCTGTGGCCGCCAGACCCGATATAACGCTTGATAACTCATGCTCTTGCCCACCTTCTTTCTTCTCTTCTTATTTATTATAACGAACCTATGCTTCAATTTCTACACGTGGGTTGCCTTTGACGGAGAAGTTAACAAACGATCCTTCATCACATCAATCCACCAGGCCCCTAGAGGCGCCGTCAATAAAATTTCGATCACTGCTAAGCTAAAGATTAAATTTCCAGCCGGCATACCTAGGGTCAATGGGATGGAGCCAATCGCAGCTTGAACCGTTGCTTTGGGTAGATAAGCGCCGAGGACGAACACTTTCTCTTTCGCTGATAATTGACTCCCAGCAAGCGATAGATAGACGCCGGCCATCCGCCATACGCTCGTTGCTAAGACAAAGACGATGGGCCACACTCCGAGTCGCGTCACTTCTTGCAGGGGTAAAATAGCTCCTACCAAGAAAAATAAAAACATCTCCGCCACTAGCCAAATGTTATTAAATATTTTTTTGACCGAATCGAGGGGAAAATCATTCTGATCTTTCAGACGATTCGCCAGGAAAATAACTGCTAAAAGGCCAGAAACCCATTGTTGACTTCTACTTTCAATCAGTAAACAGGATAGACTCAACAGGAAGATAAGCATGACCCATTCAAAAGATTTCAGTGGATGGTGATTCACCCAGGAATGAATCAAGATATTCAGTAACAGAGCCAATAAAATCCCCAAGCAAATTGAAACCGGCAAAGAAAATAATAAAAGATAAGAAAATTCACCCTGTTGATAAAATAATAAGGCCATGGAAAATAAAACAAGAGTATAAATATCATCTAAAGACGAACCTGCCAAGATAATTTGCGGAACTTTGGCTGAAACGCCAAGGCCTTGTTCTAAGAGACGAATCATGCGCGGAACGACTACAGCCGGCGATACGGCAGCAATAATCACCCCAAGAACGAAGGTTTCCAACCAGCTCAACTGGATTAAATAATGGCCGATTAAACTTGCCCCTACAATTTCGAAAGTTGCCGGCAAGAAACTCATCCGGATTGCTACTGGGCCAACTGTTTTTAAATCCTTTATATCCAAAGTCAAGCCTGCTCGAATGAGAATAATCGCCAAGGCCATCCGTTTAATATCGGTGGCTTGACTAATCAGTAAATCAGAAATCACACCAGTGGCAAAAGGCCCCATCAACATTCCCATCAACAAATAGCCGACTAAATGAGGCAATCTCAACCGATTACACAGATAGCGCATTAACAAACACGAACCTAAGAGTAACAAAACATCTTCAATCATTATTTTCCTCCAATAAAAAAACTTCTACCCCTTCAATCCATGGAGATTCATGCATTCAAGAAGTAGAAGCCATTAGTTTAATTTAAACGGTTTGGGCCAAGTAGCACTTAAACCCTGGGAGGCGTCATTCCCAAATATTCAAAATAAAAGGCACATGGTTTTACCGCTTATAGCTGCTACCTTCCGGTCCTGACTCGATTCACGGCGCCACCATTGCCTCTTTATAATATAACACAGAATACAAGGCTAAACAAGACGATATCTATGCTAAGCTGTGGGTAAATCTTCAAGGTTTCTGTGCATAAGTCCCTAAAATTCTGTTGATAAGCCCTTTTGCTTGTTGATAAGTTTTTCTTTTTTTCTTTTATTTCTTAAATTTTGGAAGAATTCACTCAGTAAGACGGCTGTTTCATCAGCACAAGCTCCCGCAATCACTTGAATTCGATGATTGAAGCGTTCATCTTCTGGCAGATTATATAAGCTGCCCACACAACCGGCCTTCGGATCCTGGGCTCCATAAATAACTTCTTTGATCCGAGCGTTGATTATGGCGCCGGCACACATGGGACAGGGTTCTAAAGTAACATAGAGGCTGGCCCCTTCTAATCGCCATGCTTGACTCGTTTGATTCGCGGCTTGAATGGCTAGGATTTCAGCATGGGCCACCGCTTGATGCGTGCATTCACGTTGATTGTATGCCTGGCCTAGTATTTCTCCATCGCGCACAATAATCGCTCCAATAGGCACTTCCCCCATCGCTTGCGCAAGCTTTGCTTGTTCAATGGCCTTACTCATCCAATATTGATGAATGTTTTGCTCTTCCTGACTTAAATCGTTAAAGTTACGCATCCTTTACCCCTTTAAAAAATCCCAGTCAACGACTGGGATTTTAATCAAATCATTGTCCTTAGATTTTAGAAATAGTCACTAACACGGTTAGCGACATCTCCTGTCACTTTTTTAGTTTTATCCACTAAATCACCAAAAGTATTTCCCACGTTTTCTTTCACATCGTTAGCAGAATCCGCCAATTTTACCAGGGTATTGACTTCAGAATCTGACAAACCATCAATAGCTTTAATCATGGCATCGGATCCATTCAAGCGATGACGGACAAATAATTTGGCTTTCTCACGATTAATCATTCCTTCAACATTTTCGCGAGCTCCTTCATCGAAATACAAATAAAGCGCGAGCCCTGCTGCGGCAACAGTTGATCCAAGAAGAAATAATCCTAGATTACGTTTTGATTCACGATTCATATTTCATTCCTCCTTCTTTTAACTTAGTTTATTATAGCATGATTTGCGTGGAGACTCGAATGAAAAACTCATCCCCCAAGGGAATAAGCTGACCATGGCATCCGCCCATTTGCCCAAAGATACTCTTCTTTTAAGCAACAAACCTATCAAAAAAAGGCGGGGAACTCCCCGCCTTACTACTGATCACTAGAGGTTATGATTACTTGCTTCGTGATTCAGTTCGATTATTGATATTAATATTTCCTTGACGTCCGCCAATAGTTACTTTGTCCCCTAGAGCAATTTCACCCTTCAGCATCATTTCGCTCAGTACATCTTCGATTTGTTTTTGAATGGCTCTACGAATTGGTCGAGCACCATATTCCGGATCAAAGCCGGCCTTAGCAATAATATCGACTGCTGTCTGGGTCACATTGGCCTCAATTTCTAAATCATGTAGGCGGTTGATAATCTCTTGTGTTTGTAATTTAACAATTTCACGAATGTGCTCTTGTTCTAAAGCGTGGAAGACCACTATCTCATCAATTCGGTTAATAAATTCTGGTCGGAAAGCCCGTTTTAATTCTTCTAGGATTCGTTTTTCCATGGCTGAATGGTTGGCCGTGACGTCGGTCGCACCGAAGCCGATTGACTTCTCATCACGTAAGGCTGTCGCACCGAGGTTGGAGGTCATGATAATAATGGTATTTCTGAAGTCCACTTTTCGACCTTTACCATCGGTAAGGTGACCATCGTCAAAGACTTGTAGAAGAATATTAAAGACATCTGGGTGAGCTTTCTCAACTTCATCTAAGAGGATAACGCTGTAAGGATGTTGGCGAATTTTTTCAGTGAGTTGGCCTGCTTCATCGTAACCCACATATCCTGGAGGAGATCCCACCAAACGAGAAACACTGTGTTTCTCCATATATTCAGACATATCGACCCGAATCATATTATCTTCAGAGCCGAACATAGCTTCGGCCAAGGCGCGAGCCAGTTCAGTCTTACCGACACCTGTTGGGCCTAAGAACATAAAGGAGCCGATTGGGCGTTTTGGACTCTTCAAGCCACTATGGGCCCGGCGAATCGCTTTAGAGACCGCGGTAACGGCAGCATCTTGACCAATCACCCGTTCATGAAGTTCTTTTTCAAGATTAACTAAACGTTTGGCCTCATGCTTATCCATTTGCTTCACTGGAATACCGGTTGCGGTCGCAATCACTTCAGCAATATCCTCTTCGCTGACTACTAAAGCTTTGGCTTCAGTCGTTGGTTTGCTTTCTTTAGCCTCAATTAATTTTTCCAGATCGCTTTCTTTGTCTCTTAATTGACTGGCCAATTCAAAATCACGAGCTAAAATAGCTTGTTCTTTTTCTTTATTTAACTTTTGCAGGTCCTGATTATAGTCGGCCAAGCTTTTATCCATTTGATTATGGTCAATTCGAACCTTTGCCGCTGCCTCATCAATCAAATCAACGGCCTTATCAGGTAAACGGCGTTCGGTCATATAACGGACACTTAATTTAACTGCAGCTTCGGCCGATTCATCCGGAATTTCAACGTTATGATGGTCCTCATAGCGATTCTTTAAGCCTTTGACAATTTCAATGGCATCTTGAATCGAAGGTTCATCCACCTGAACTTTAGAGAATCGACGCTCTAAAGCTGCATCTTTTTCGATATATTTTTGATATTCGTCTAAGGTTGTGGCTCCAATTACCTGAATTTCTCCACGAGCTAGGGCTGGTTTCAAGATATTGGAAGCATCAATGGCGCCTTCAGCGCCTCCCGCTCCGATAAGGGTATGCAACTCATCAATGAAGAGAATCACTTTACCATCTTGAGCAATCTCTTCGATAATCTTCTTCATCCGTTCTTCAAACTCGCCCCGATACTTGGTTCCGGCGACCAAAGAGCCCATATCAAGCATCATCAAACGTTTCTCGGCGATATCAAGAGGAACGTCTCCCATAATCATTCGTTGAGCCAAACCTTCAGCTAACGCTGTCTTACCAACACCAGGTTCGCCGACTAAGACTGGATTATTCTTAGAACGACGACTCAGAATCTGAATCATCCGTTTGACTTCGGTTTCTCGACCAATCACCGGATCCAGCTTCTCTTGACGAGCTAATTCAGTTAAATTGCGGGCAACGCCTTCAAGAGTTGGCGTGGTAGAATTTGATGCTTGGCTTTGATTTTGATGAGCCATATTATTCATATTATTTTGCCGACGGCCGCGTCCTTGCGGTCCAGATTTCTTCTGAACACCAATCATGTCATAGACTGTTTTACGCAGTTCATTTAAATCCATGCCAATATTCTTCAAAAGAACAGTAGCTAGAATTTCTTCCTTTAATAATCCTAATAAAAGATGCTCAGTACCCACTTTGCTGGCACCTAGACGTTTAGCATCATTGGAAGCATTCATAATTACTTTCTTAGCCCGGGGTGAATAAGGAATCACAATATCCCCTTGGGGCAAATTCTGTACCACTCGGCCATGGAGCATTTCTAATTCATGTAAGAGCACATCAAATTCAGCCCCATATTGACGGAGAGCTTGACCAGCGATCCCATTCTCCTCGCGTGCAAGTCCTAATAAGATATGTTCTGTTCCCACGGTTTGGTGATGTAAATAATAAGCCTGTTCAGCGGCATAAATCATAACCTGACGAGCACTTTCAGTAAATAATTCTTCAAACATTGTTTCAACTCCTTAATAGTGGATTCGTAGTTGGTTTAGTAAATTCTTTAATAGATAGGCGCGTACCGCCTGTTCGTCATCGCTAATCGGCGCTAATAAATCTTTATTAACAATTGTCGACAACAATATTGCCTCTCTTTTACTTATAATATCACGTCGCACCAAGGTTTCGATGATCGTCTCTGAATTCCGTTGGTTCAGCCGGTCACCAATTAAACTAATCATTTGATCGATTTCATCCACATCATCTACTAATTCAATCTTGACAATTCGGATATAACCTCCACCGCCTCGCTTACTTTCGACATTATAGCCATGTTCTTGAGTGAAACGAGTGTTAATCACATAATTAATTTGCGAGGGGACGCAATCAAAGCGTTCTGCAATATCACTCCGTTTAATTTCTAACGGTTCATTTGATTTTAGATAACTTTTTAAGTAGGCTTCAATCACATCAGAAATATTTCTTTTAACCATTCTTCAACCTCCTTTTATGGGGTTTTTAAAACCTAACATTGACTATCTTTGACTATTATAAACGATAAAAAATTTTTTGCAAAGGATTTAGGCTTTTTTTGTCTGTACATTCATCCGTCTTTTAACTATACTAGATGAAAGCACAATATATAGGGGGAAGTCTCCCATGCTCTCCACTATATATTGTATAATTTACATAACATGTCGATAAATAACCATATAATTAAAGGAGTCATTTTTATGAATCGTCTGAGTGCAGCTACTATTATTCCTTGGAATCGTTCAGCCTTGAATGAAGCGATTAAACAATTTCCCCAAGTTTATCCGATTGAAGAGTCGATGACCATTACCCATGAAGGCATCTCTCGCATGGTGATGCTCGATCGTTATGCCTTTAAAGATACCGCCAAATTGACCTTAGCAGTCGGCGACTTAGTGGTACTTACTGTTAAAGCTGATCCCACCTATCCGGCACGAGGTATCGGTGTTGTCCAAGAATTGGACTGGGACCACCATGAAGCAATCATTTGGATTGAAGAAAGCTACCGGGGTTCATTAGAAAATGCCGATGAACAAGAAAGTGGATTAGTCAAACGCAATATTGATGCCATTGACAAACCCCTTGAAATCTATTATGAACAAATTGCCAAACGAAATGCGACCGGCTTAGCTCAAATTGAAGTCAATCAAGAACAACAAGCAGCCAGTTTTCAAGAATTCTATCAAGAGCTGGCGGCCATGAATTTTGTACCGGCCGGCCGGGTACTATACGGAGCTGGGTCTCAAACTGATGTCACTTACTTTAACTGTTATGTCATGCCTTTTGTTCCTGACTCACGGGGTGGTATTGCTGAACACCGTAAAGAGATTATGGAGATTATGTCCCGCGGAGGTGGGGTCGGAACCAATGGCTCGACCCTACGGCCAAGAAATACGCTGGCCCGAGGAGTGAATGGTAAGTCATCTGGGGCAGTATCTTGGTTAAATGATCTCGCCGATCTGACTCATTTAGTTGAACAAGGCGGATCTCGCCGGGGAGCCCAAATGATTATGTTGGCGGACTGGCATCCGGATATCATTGAATTTATTATCTCCAAAATGCAGAACCCTAAAATTCTGCGTTTCTTAATTGAAAGCTCACAAGATGAACAAATCAAACAATTGGCTCATGATAAATTGAAATTTACGCCGTTTAGTCTGAGCGAAATGGAAATGTATGAGAACATTTTGCGCTATCAGGATATTCCGGGAACGGGTGGATTCTCTGAATCGATTATTGAAGAGGCTCGTGAACTATTCAAGGCAGGCGGTAGCTACTCCGTCCATAATCCTGAATTCTTGACCGGAGCCAATATCTCAGTGACCTTGACCAATGACTTTATGGAAGCCGTCAAAAATAATGCCGATTGGCCACTCCGCTTCCCTGATGTTGAGAACTATAATGAAGAACAGATGGCTGAGTACAATAAATTATGGCAAAAGATTGGCGATGTCCGTGAATGGGAAGCCTTAGGTTATCCTGTACGGACTTATCGAACTATCCCTGCTCGTGAACTTTGGCAACTGATTAATATTTGTGCAACTTATTCAGCTGAACCGGGGGTATTCTTCATTGATAATGCGAACTTGGATACCAATGCTAAGGCTTATGGCCAAAAAGTTGTGGCAACCAACCCATGTGGTGAACAACCCTTAGCTCCTTATTCAGTATGTAATCTGGCTGCGATTAACTTAGCTCAAATGGCTAATAAAGAAAGTAAAACCGTTAACTTCGATAAATTAAAAGAAACGGTCCGCACTGGAGTGCGCATGCAAGACAATGTGATTAATGCGACACCATATTTCTTAGACCGCAACCGTCAACAAGCCCTAGGTGAGCGACGAATCGGTCTAGGAGTGATGGGCTTGGCCGATTTACTTATCTACACTGAGACCCGTTACGGATCTGCTGCCGGTAATCAAATTATTGATCAAGTCTTTGAAACCATTGCTACCACTGCCTATGAAACTTCCATCGAACTGGCTAAAGAGCGGGGCTCTTTCCCATTCTTGGTGGGGCAAACTGAAGCAGAAACGCAAGAATTGCGCGAACGCTTTATCCAGTCTGGCTTTGTCCGTCGCCTACCAGAACATATTCGCCAAGGTATTCTGAAATATGGTATCCGCAACTCCCACCTACTGACCGTTGCACCAACCGGATCGACTGGTACCATGGTTGGGGTGGCCACCGGTTTGGAACCTTATTTTGCCTTTAAATACTTCCGTTCAGGTCGTTTAGGTAAGTTTATTGAAGTCAATGCGGAAATTGTTCAAGAATATTTAGCTGCCCATCCAGAAGCAGATGCTGAACACCTACCTGATTTCTTTGTCTCCGCCATGGAATTAAGTCCAGAGGAACACGTGGATGTCCAAACCACCATTCAACGCTGGGTCGACAGCTCCATCTCTAAAACCGTTAATGCCCCGAAAGGTTATGCTGTTAACCAAGTTGCTAAGATTTATGAACGCTTATTTGACGGCCATGCCAAAGGTGGAACTGTGTATGTGGATGGATCGCGTGATTCTCAAGTTCTTACCTTGGATGCAGAAGATGCTAATATTCAAAGTGATATTACCCTCTTTGAAGTTGAAGAAACGCGTATTGTCGATGACGTCGATGAGTTGCGACAATTAGTTGATCAAGCAGAATCAGACCACTTCCGTCAGCTAGGTCATACCGATGACGTGGTTTACGGATCAGAAGTTGGCGATACCTGCCCAATCTGCCGCCAAGGAATTGTGGAAGACATTGGCGGATGTAATACTTGTACCAATTGTAATGCCCAATTACGTTGTGGCTTATAAACGATTATAGACAGAACATCAATCCAAATAGCGTTAGTTTCCTAACCGTTCAAAGAAGCGACTCTTTGTTCCTTGGGAGCTAACGCTATTTCGATAAGCTAAAGGAGGATTTCATGCAAATATATACACGAACAGGAGATCAAGGAACGACCCGGATTATTGGTGGCCAATCGCTATACAAAGATGATGCCCAAATCCAAGTTATGGGTAGTCTCGATGAATTAAATAGTTATGTCGGCCTGATTCAAAGTCAGAATAAAGACTGGCCAACATTAAACCAAGAGTTACTACAAATTCAACATTATATCTTTGATGCGGGCAGTGATTTTGCTCAAGCTAAAACAAGTTCAGACTATCGCTTAGCCAAGCAAGTCATCGCCTGGTTAGAAGATATAATTGATGACTATTCACAAAACACTCCCGAATTAACTAAATTTGTCTTACCTGGAGGCAGCCCATTAGCTGCTTCCCTTCATTATGCACGTAGTTTGACCCGACGAGCCGAACGAGATTGTGTTAGCTTTATCCGCCAACAAGCACACTATCCCCAAGATGCTTATAAATTTATCAACCGGCTCTCAGATTATTTCTTTGCGGCAGCTCGTCTGGCCAATTATAAACAAGCTTATACTGAAATCCATTATGAACGTGGTGGAGACGTCTTCCATCCCGAGTTAAAGAAGACACATCTGCCCAAACTCTAGGTTCATTAGCTAAACCACCTTGTCGACTAACCTATCAAACAGAAAGATTTTTCCAAACTAGAAGAGACCAATAACGATGTATATATCTAGACTTAGCTAGACGATAAATCTCGTTACTGGTCTCTATTTTTCTTAATTAACTCAAGTTGCTAGAGAAATTTGTTAACTGCGAATCTATTTCTTCTCGGTTAAGACCCCATCTGACATTTCAAAGACGCGATCACACTGATCAATGAGTCTTAAATCATGGGTCACCATTACAATCGCTTTGTTCTTGGCTTTGGATTCCTTGGCCAAAATTTTGACAACTTCAAAAGCTCGTTCTGAATCCAAACTCGCTGTCGGTTCATCAGCTAGAATCAGAGTTGGATTATTATACAAAGCTTTGACAATCGCCACTCTTTGCTTTTGACCCCCAGATAAATCTTCAGGGTATTTATCCGCAACGCCACTAATTTCTAATTGTGCCAACAAATCCTCCATCTCATCTTGACGCGATTTTTTGTTGATCTTATCAATTAAACGAAATTGATTTCGCACACTCAAATAAGGAATCAAATTGGATGATTGCAAAATAAAGCCAATTTCCTTAAAGCGAATCTTTCCTAATTCCTTAGCCGATAGCTGATATATCGATTGCCCGTTTATGAGTATTTCTCCTTCTGTCGGGGTCTGTAATCCGCCAGCTAAGGTCAAGAAGGTGGATTTCCCGGAACCAGAGGGGCCAATAATGGCCACAAATTCTCCGGTTTCTATAGCAAGATTGGTGGACTTTAAGGCTAGAAATTCTTCTTTCCCATCTAGATAAGTTTTACTTACGTTCTTAAATTCAATGGCTTTCATAGCTTCCTCCTATTCAATGGCATCGAGTGGATCAATCTTAGCAATCGCCCCGACTGAGAAGACCGCTCCTAAAAGGGCAAAACTAATCATCAGCGCGCTAATAATCAGGTTAAACCAATGATTCATCGAGAAGGGAATAGCTTCAGGTAAGAAGGATGCGGTCAAATATGTCAATAAAAGACCTAAAACAACCCCGATCATGGCTAAAAGAAACGTTTGGGCAATGACTGACCAAGCAATAAATCCAGTCGAAATCCCCTCCACCTTCATGACACCAAAAATATGTTGTTTCTGCATGGTCAAAATATACATAAAAATTCCTACCACAATGGCAGCAATCACAATTAGAAAGCCAATCATAAAGATAAAGGTAAGATTCTGGGCTGAATAGCCGGGTAAATCGTTAATGAAATCATCAATAGATAATAGTTCTAATTTATCTTTATCATAGTCAACATCCTGACCTCTGACCACAATAGCGTTAATTGGAATTTCTGAATCTTGACTAGGGGCGACATTCTGAACTTTGGCAAAAGTAGTCACGTTCATATAGACCACAGGACTGACACTTAATTGAGCATGATTGGTAATACCTACAATTTCTAATTCAGTATCGGTCCCCGTTATGGTCAATTTATCGCCTATATTAATCTGACCCTCATCGATTAACGATTCATCTACAATCACCTGGTTATCCTTTTGGATGGAAGTTCCTTCGATAACATTAGGCATCAGGAATTGATTCTTTTCAATGCCAAAGAAGGTAACCCCAACTTTCTCTGAAAAACTTGGATGGTCAACCACCGCTGCACTTTGTCTAAGGCTGGCCTTGTCTTGGGCATCAACTTGATCAAACTCTGTCGCCGAAATATGCGATAAATTCAACTTGGCATTAACATCTTTGGCTAAGAGAATTGATTGAGCTTCCCATTTATCCACTGCAGTTCGGTTTGCCTGAGCCAGACCAAAGGCTAAACCGGTTAAAAAGAAGACCAAATAAGCAATTAGGAACATCAAGGACACAACCATCAAGTAACGTAACTTAGCATACTTCATTTCATTCCAGGCTAGAAACATTTTTTCCCTCCTCAAACTCTCAAATAAGAATAGAAAAAACTATAGCACTAATTCTTTGAAAATACAAAGAAAATATTTATACAGAAAAAAATCTCCAGAACCACTATGGGCGCATAATAAAAGACGCTCTTCCTGAGCGTCCCTAGATAGCTTCACTGCATTTTTCCCAGATTGATATTTAGACTAAATATCTAGCTCTATTCGCTGTTAACCCGCTCAAATCTGTTGGAATAGGCATAGCGTCTCAATAATGGATGAATAATCGGCTCCAGTAAGAAATAGAAGATCCCATTCCCCAAGCCATGGGCACTATCAAAACTTAAACCCTGTAAGTAATAAGCCCAAAAACTAGGCATCTTAAAGATAAACACCCAAAATATTGACATCAGCAAGCCATAAATAAAGCCAAGTAGAACGGCATATAAAGTGAAGCCTAAACGATTGATCAAATTTTCTGGTCGGTAGAAGGGCTTTACCAATAAACCGGTGATTAACATCAGCAAGGCATAGCTAATGATTTGCAAGAGGGTCCATGGCCCCATACCTAGATAAATGTTCGATAACAAAATAGATAGGCAAGCCACAATAATCCCATCGACCATGGAAAGATTCAGACATAGAATCAACAGGATGGCCGTAACCGGCTGGATATTTGGTAAAGCTTGCATCATAATTCGGCCAATAAAAGCCAAGCCAGAGAAAATTGCCAACATGGTGATTCTACGTGTAGAAAATGCACTCGCCCTATTCAAGGGTTGCCAACTTCCAAGTAATCGTGTCTCCCTCATTTAAACTGAGTTCTGCCGCTCCTACTTCAGCCATTTCACCGTTGACATCGAACAACCACCATTTATTGGCTGCTTCGTCTTGTTGGTGGCCTTCAATCGATTGGACAAAGCCATCCTTTTCTTCAATATCATAATGGTCTTTCATAACCGCCAACAATTTACTTCCTGCTTCAACTTCAAAGCTGTCAGCAGGCTTGATAGCTTCCCCATCAACCAGAATTTCAATACTCACTTCAATGGTCTCTGCTTCTACATTCGTCGTGCTTTCAACCATAGAGCTTGCTTCGGTTAGATCCTCAACAGTGGTTGTTTCTTTCTGTTCGCTTGGATTTTGACAACCTGCAAGCACTAACAATACCGATAAGAGACTTAAATAACGAACCAGACTTCTTTTCATCATGAATCCTCCATTCAAAATTTTGCAAAATAAAAAGGCCCTGAGGCCCTTCTTCCTATCTTGCCTCGAAATAAGAAACGAATCTCCCCATTGAATTGAAAGACCTGACTCCAGTATAAACTGATTACAGTGGCGGGACCGTCTTGGAATTTCACCAAAGTTCCATGCAATTCAATGCTATTTATTATATTCTAATCATAAGGAAATAAGTAAGCAATTTCAAGATAGTCCGCCAAAATTTATTAACCTTTAAATTGAGCGAACATCCTGATAGATCCCCACATGATTTCCAAAATAAATGAATAAGAACTTTCTTAGGTCAACCATTTGTCGAGGAATCGGATTTTCATGTCTTTCAAGGATTTTAAAGATCTGTTGCTGGAGGTCTCTCCTCAAATTATAAGGTAAAAAAACTCAAATCATGTTAGAATATAGAAGTTGTGAATAAATAAGGAAGGAGTATGTTAAGCCATGTATAAGACCGGTTTTGATACGGAGAAATATTTAGAAGAACAATCAAAATATATCTTAGAACGTGTAAAAGGCTTTGATAAACTTTATCTTGAATTTGGGGGAAAATTGATTGGCGATAAGCATGCAGCCCGAGTGCTGCCTGGTTTCGATGAAGATGCCAAAATGAAGCTCTTAGCTACCATCAAAGAACAAGTTGAAATTATCATCTGTGTCTACGCAGCCGATATTGAGAACAATCGAGTTCGGGGTGATTATGGCATTACTTATGGTCAAGAGGTGCTTCGGCTCATCGATGAATATCATCGCTATGGCATCCCCGTAAACAGTGTCTTAATTACACGCTATAAAGAAGAGAAAAATGCCAAAGCCTTTATCAAGAATCTAAAAAATAGAAACTTAAACGTTCATGTCCACCGTGATATTGAAGGCTATCCTACCGAATTAGATATGATTCTCGGCCCGGATGGCTTTGAAGCAAATGAATTTATCTCAACCAGCAAACCTGTGGTCGTTGTTTCCGCCCCAGGAGCTAATAGTGGAAAATTGGCCACTTGCTTAAGTCAGGTCTATCATGAATATAAGCGAGGACGAAAAGCCGGTTATGCAAAGTTCGAAACCTTTCCTGTTTGGAATCTGCCATTAAAACATCCAATCAACGTTGCTTATGAAGCAGCGACCGTAGATATTAAGGACGTCAATATTATCGATAATTATCACTTGGAAGCTTACGGCGAACCTGCAATCTCTTATAACCGTGATACCCAAATCTTCCCTGTAATTCGACGTATTATTGAAAATATCACCAACGAACCTGCTTTCTATCAATCGCCTACCGATATGGGAGTGAATCGTCTGGCTTCAGCCATCACGGATGATCAAGTCGTAAGAGAAGCCGCCAATCAAGAGATTATCCGTCGATCTTTCGACATTGAGAACCTCCACAAGAAAGGCCAGATTGATGATGAGAGCCTACATCGGATGCACTTTATTATGGAAGAGAATAATCTCAGCCAAGAAGACCGTCCAAGTGTCTTAGCTGCTAGAAAATATAGTGAATCTCTAAAAGAACGTTTTGACTGTGAAGAGATTCAGGCTGCCATTGCCATTGAGCTTGCCGATGGCAAAATTATTACGGGTCGGACAGGAGATTTGATGGATGCTTCAGCGGCTGCCATTGTCAATTCTTTAAAATATTTCGCCGGTATCGCTGATTCCATCGACCTCCTATCACCTAATATCTTGGAAACCATTCGTAATTTAAAACAAGATTCCCTTCAGAGCCGGATTACGACCTTAACCGCTAACGAAGTCCTGATTGCGCTAGCGATTTCAGCGGTAACCAATCCGATGGCCAAGGTTGCCTATGACAAAATTGCTAAATTAAACCACGGACAAGCTCATTCCACCATCATCTTGCCGAGTGAATCCATGCAAACTTTAAGACGGCTAGGCATGGATGTGACTAACGATCCAGTCTATGAGGCGAGTCATTACTTTATCCAGTAACATCAGTAAAAAATATCCTTTCCCTACATTCGTAATCAGCAATTTTTGGTGGCGTCCGCATGGACTAACTAGCCAAATTAAAACTTAATCATCAAAACAAAGACCGTTCAGAAAATACTTGCTTTCTGAACGGTCTTTTCTGAGCCCATATTTGTAGATGTCAGATTGAAGGGCTATTTTTATTTATAAGCTTTAAAATTAATATCTTCCATCCGGTCAGCAAGACGAACACTGTCTGTAATCGCAGCAGCCATTAAATGAGGTTTAATGGTATGAACACGAACGACTTCTACCCCTTTAAGCGCAGCAATCGAAGTCAAGAAGGCGGATCCCCAATCACGATTCTCTGCTCCTTGAACCGTTTGACCATCGGTATCAAATCCTTGATCGGCTAAAATATTAGTAATGAAGCGTTTGCGTGACACCCCTAAATAAGCCAAATAGCCCATTTGATGAATCACATCAATTTGGTTGATTAACGTTAGATTTTCTTTCTTGGTTAATCCGAAACCAATGCCTGGATCCAACATAATCCGATCACGTGGAATACCCGCAGCATCTGTCAGAGCCAGACTCTTATTGAAATAAGCTCCCATTAAGCTAACAATATCTGAGGTTTCAAATTGGCTGAGTTCCTCAGGGGTAAAGACATCTTCGGCACCAAAGGTCGGGAAAATCTTGGAACTTGGATGTTCAGGCCGGGCAATCACCGGGTTAAACATCAAAATCAAACCAGCTTGGCTTTGACTCACTACTTCCGCCATCTTAGGGTCCCCGAGACAGCCAGTAATATCATTGACAATATCAGCTCCAGCTTCAATCGCTGCCTGAGCAACCTCACTCTTCCAAGTATCCACAGATAAAGGCACATCGACCGCTGCTTTAATGGCTTTAATCGCTGGCACGACGCGGTCAATTTCTTCTTGAATCTCCACATAAGTTGAACCTGGTCGGGTAGATTCTCCCCCAACATCCAACATTTTGGCCCCATCAGCGACCAATTCTTTAGCCCGAGCCACCGCCTTATCGACTGAATTATATTTTCCACCATCTGAGAAAGAATCTGGTGTCACATTAATAATGCCACATAAACAAGTTTCTTGTCCGGGTAAGATTTCTTTTCCCATATATTTGAATTTCATCTTATCTTCCTTTCTAATCTTATAGAATTCCCATCAGATGCCACCATGGGAAATACAACAAGGCAAAAATCGCAAAAATAACGACCGTCATTACCAGACCAAATCGCAACATATATTGATCAGGATAATAGCCTTTTGCAGTTCCAATCATTAAGGTCGCATGATGATACGGGAATAGAAAATGAATATTTACAATAATATAGGTCATTAAGGTAATCATCTCGGCTTGATAACCTTGGTTTACCAATAAAGGAATCATGATTGGTAAAGTGACTGACATGGTTGCCACCGCTGAGCCAATACAGATATGAAGCCCCATAATGACTGCGATAATCAAGAAGAGATAGAAGGCTGAAGAAGTCTCCGGAATCATGGTCGTTAATTTCTCAAACAATTGTCCAGTAATTCCCGTTTGACCTAACACCTTTCCAATTAAAAAGACCGTAATTAAGAAGATTAGAAAATGCGGATTTACCGATTTAAGATCCTCTTGTTTCAAGACTCCCAGGACAAACATTAATATCACGCCCACCAATGCTGGAATCCAAGGCCGTAAATGATGGATGCTCTCGCTCATCCAACAGCCAATAATGACCAACATGACCAGTAACAAGATATTCTTGGTCTGAGCACTCATTTCAAGGCTCTTTTGTGAGGGTTTAACAATCATTGTAGGTTTAAAGTTTTGAATCTCTTGGCGGAATAAGAAGTATGATAGGCCCAACACCAGTAGACAAGTAGCTAGTGTAGGAACACTCATTAAGGTAAACCAACGTTCAAAAGTCAGCACTGACTGAACTTCCGGTCCAGCAAAGTTCAAAGCGGCCCCATTCAAGACAATGTCTCCATTATTAAAGAACATATAAGTCATAGAAATCGCCATAAAACCATTGAAAACCAAGAATTGTTTAGTCTTATGACTCGCCTGGTCGTTGTCCTTCAATAATTGATTAAAGATCGTCCCGATAATAATCACCCGGGCAAAGGCTTGTGGAATTAAGAAAATCATAATTAAGCCTAAGACATAGGGTAATAAGAGCAATAATAAAGTGTTGCCTGAACAACGACGAAATAACGATTCTACGAAACGGTCAATAATCCCTGCTTTCATCATCCCGACCGATAACAAAGTGGTCGTAGCAATTAATAGAATCACATCCGACCATAAGAATGAAACAACCGTCCAGGGAGAAGTCTGGCCAAAGAGAATAAAGACTAACAGCAAGAAGAGACAGGCTAGGGTCTTATGAAAAGCTCCCGTTGCCCAAACGCCTACCGTAAAAAACAAACCAGCTAAGACAATATTCTGAGAACTGGTCAGGGCTAAGGGATTCAACCAAGCTAACAACAGCGTGATCAAGGTCACAATCGCAAGTGGCTTTACTTTGATATTATTCAATACAGCACCTCCTTTAATTTTTTACCTCAAAACAGATAGGAAGGCGCTCCAGCAAAAAATACACAGCGGAGAGTTTATTCCACAAAAAATACACAGCGGAAGCGGCAATCAATCGTACGATATCTTAATCGTTCGTTTCACAACAACATCCCATTCGTGAACACTTTACGCTAATTGTCTACTCTGTTTATCGATGATATTGAATAGCATCAAGCCTTACCTACTATAAGCCTATCAAAGTGGCTTGTCAACGCTACCAACGCAGATTTCACAACTATTTTCATAATTATTTTCAAGAGGATTCTTCCATGAAATCTCCTTTAAAATGGTGTCAAATCATTAATATTATTTAACCTTAATTTAATAATGTGGGCGTCTATGTTATAATTTTTCTAAGGAGGGAGAGGATGAAAGTCTATTATTTTAATATAAATTTGGATAAGCATGGCAACCATGTGGTCCATAGCCAAGACTGTAAATATTTACCAAAAATTGAAAATCGCAAACTGATTGGCCGCTATCAAGATTGTGAACAAGCTTTACGAGCCGCAAGTTATCTAAATTATCAAGCTAATTTCGACGGCTGTCATTTTTGTTGTGGTGAATGTCATCGCACTAATTCTTAATAGATAAATTGATAAACAACTGATTAGCGACTTCTACCTAATCTTTATGATCAACCCTTGGCTTCATTTTAATCCTTATTCTTGCATTCATTTTCTAGTTTGTTTATAATGATTCTAATGTAACATTAATAAAAGGAAGGTTGATTATATGACTCCAGCAGATACTCTATTACTTAATGAATCGACCATTCAATCTTTGATTACGGTAAGTGAAATCAATGATATTGTTAATCAAACCTTTCAAGGATTAGCAGATGGTTCCATTGTCAACCCTAGTAAAGTTAGTTTAGATTTGGGTGAAACAGGAAATGAACCCCAGTATGAAGGCTTCATGAATGCAATGCCAGCATATGTCGGCTTTCAAGATATTGCCGGAATTAAATGGGTCGGTGGTTTTCAAGGAGAGCGTAAACAAGCCGGCTTGCCTTATATTACCGCGCTAACTATTCTACTAAACCCCCATTTAGGGACGTTCATCTCGGTCATGGAAGGTTCTTATATATCAAATATGCGCACGGGAGCGCAAGCGGCGATTGCCATCGAATACCTTAAACGCAAACCATCAGTGACTATCGGCATCTTCGGAGCCGGTATGCAAGCTCGTAAGACCATTCAAGCGATTGCTGACCGTATGACCATCGACCATCTATATGTCTGGAATCACCGCCGACCTACGGCAGAGCAGTTTAAAGAAGACATGGCAGAATTTGTTCAAGGTGAAATCGAAGTGACCACGGATCCAGCCCAGGCTTGCCAAGCCGAAGTGCTGATTACCTTAACACCTGCTCAAGAACCCTTATTCAAAACCGAGTCGGTCAAACCTGGTACCATTATCTTCCCTATGGGGTCTTTCCAAGAAATTGAAGATGAACTGATCCTTAAAGCCGATAAAATTATCGTCGACCATGTCCACCAAGCCCTTACTCGAGGGGCCTTAAAAAAACTTCATGGCCAAGGTAAATTAAATGAAGCTTCTATTGATTCTACCATCGGTGACCATGCTCAAAGCCAAGAAGCGATTGATCCAGATCAGCAACAAATTATTATCTGTATTCCAATCGGAACGGGAGCTATGGATGTCGCCGTAGCTTACCAAGTTTATCAAAAAGCACTTGAACAAAACCTAGGTAGTCATTTCGATTTCCATGGCTAATACTTTAAGAGGACACCATTATGTTTGAAAATTGGTTAAGGATGGAGCAATTTTACTATCAACAATTACCAACGATTGCCATTGTAATAGTTATTCTGTGCTTTATCCTCTGCATCCTCATTCCTTATCGACGCATAGCGAATATAAGGCGAATCCTACTAGGCCTTAGCCTACTCATATTTGTTGGCCTTTCCTACTTAGCTATGAATTATTACCATTACCAAGCCGATATCCAACAAATAAGCTGGATTGATGCTGGCATCCGCTCAATCGATAAGCAATTCTACTTTGACTATCCATACTCGTTTAACGAACAAAACGCTTATAAACAATATAATAACCGACAAAATTTCCAACACTTAAGCATGTATCAAGTTGAAATAATCAGCGAGCCCATTGAATTCAAGGGACTTAGCGATCGCTATCTATTCTTTGAACTCCAAGAAGAAAAGTATAAAGTCCCACAATACCTAGTCACTTATCAGACCAAACTTCAACACCCGATCCGTCAAGGGATTCAATATCAGTTAAAAGATGAACGCTTTATTGAGCTTGGTTTCTACCCCAAGTCGCATAGGTTTTTACAAAGCTATGTGCTACCGGCCGACTATGAATTCCCCCCAGCTGAAACTTTGAATGAGGATGACTATCACTATCCCTTCAAAGTATTGGCCAACTGGTATAATCCTTGAAGTAAATTATTAACAAATGAAAAAAGACCTGCTTAATGTAATCGCCAAAGGTTAGCGTTCACATTAGTCAAGCAGGTCTTTTTGTATTATTTTTGACTTTAGCCTTCGAGCAAGCAGTCTATGCAAAAGCTTGCCTTTGCCTAGGGATTTCTAATTAAAGAAATTGTTTAAAGCACTCGGCCAACTTCTCAAGTTCTTCGTCATTGGCTGGTCGTTGGCTTTGATAGAGTTCTTGCCAGGTCTGGTCTGAAAGGCCAATCTGTTCAGCCATTACCGCATCGGTTAAACCGGCGCGTTCCTGTTCATCATGAATAAATTCGACGTAATAAACTGTTTCAATTTCAGCGGGCTCGACATCTTGCATCATAGAATCCATCGCTAACAGATCTTTGACCGATTCCAGACCTAGAATTTTCCCCATATTTCGTACAGTTTGTTTAATTTCTTTCAGAATAAAATCTTTATCTTCTAAAGCCATAAGTCTCCTCCATTCTCTTCTTCATTATTATAATCGAGCAAACTTTAAAATACTACTTTAAAAGGAGTTGACTTATCAAAGCCAACTCCTAAATAAGTAATGATTTAATGGTTAATTAAAGGAAACATGGACATGGTCGTAATGGTTAGCGGTAATGCCGCCCCGATCTTCCATTTGACTCCAAGAGTTATTCCAATCGCCATAGATTTGTTGTTCCCAAATGACGTACGAAATCCCTTTTTCAGCCATATTAGCGATTGAATAGTTTGCTACATCGTCCCCTAGTTGAGAACCAACGGGAACCATGAAGTCCACGGCTTTACCCGCACCATGGTCACCATCGTCGCCTGGACGGTATAAGCTAAAGGAAGTAATTCCAAATTTATTAGCAACTTCTTCTTTATACGCAGCTACATTAGCTTGCAGGCCAGCATTTTCTGGGTTAGCCATTGGGTCAAAATCAGGACTGTTAGGTTGATCAACGATCTCTTCGACTTCTTCCGGATCTTCAACAACAATGTCTTCGGCAGGAATTTCCTCTTCTGCTTCAATATCTTCCTGAACGGATTCAGGAATTTCCTCAACAGGGACTTCAACAGTCGTTGTTTCTTCGACTGGAGTCTCAACCGGAACTGAAATTTCTTCAACTGGCTCCGTTTCTACTGGGATTTCATTATCCAACGCTGATGAATCTGTTGCTGTATTATCTGTTAAGCTAGAATCCACGGTTTCTGAATCAGCTTGCCCAACTGGGGTTGAAATTAATGCGTCAGGATTTTCTTCAAGAAGTACTGGTTCGCTTTCGCTCACCGTAGCTTCTTCTGTCGCAGGGCTTTCTTCGACCCATTCTTCTACCATCGCGGGACTATAGGTTTCATTCTCTGAACTGGCTTCAACTGATTCTGCTTGAATCATTCTTTCTGTTTGTTCGTCGCCACCAATTAAGCTAGTCGTTTCCGCTGGAGTTTCTTCCACGGCTACCTCTTCTGCTACTGGCGCTGAAATTTCTTCAGCCACTGCATCTGTGGAAACTTCTTCAGTCGCTACGTCTGAGGTTAAATTAACTGGAAGATCAATTTGATAAGATTGACCTTGGGGAGTATTTACCGTTAAATTGGTAGCTTGTTGATCTTGATTGAATTGAGCCACCAATTTGGTTCCAGGTAGAATCAAATCAACGTTATCAATCCCATTAATATTAGCTAAATAATGTAATTCAATTTGCATCGCTTCAGCGATTACACTTAGCGTGTCACCTTCTTTAACTAGGTAAGTGACTTGTTGGTTCTCGTCAACTTCTAATTCAGCTAAGACTTGATCAACAGTACGAGCTTGCCAAGAAGACATATCTTGCGCAGTAGCCATCGCTGCTTGTGAGGAAAGAGCTAATAAGGATGCTGACATCCACATTGTTTTTCCAAATTTCATATATAATCACCTTTTTATTAGTTTTTTGGTTTTTTCCTTGTTCACGGATCAAGTTTAACACAGAATATGGACAGTTTGGTCAATCTCTTGTCTTCTTAAAGGAATTGTATCGATCCTGTAACAATCATCATTCCTGATGTTTAATCATTAAAAAGTAGAAAAATCAATTAAAATTGGCTTTTATCTTAGGAATGATTTATGCTAGAATTAACAGGCTTGTTAAGCAACAAGTAAATTTTTGGTTTATCCTGAAAGAGGCGTAAAAAGATGAAAAGATATGTTGGTACCCTAAGCTTTGGCGTTCGCACTCCGATTATTCAAACCGGCGACAACCTAGTGGATATTGTAACAGACTCTGTCATTCAAGCCACTGAATCTGAGCAAATTCGCATGCGAGATAAGGATGTTGTCTGTGTCACTGAATCCTTATTGGCTCGAGCTCAAGGGAACTACGTGAATACTGATCACATTGCTAAAGAAATTTCTGATAAATTTCCTGATGAAGTGGGCGTAGTCTTTCCTATCTTAAGTCGGAATCGTTTCTCTACATTATTAAAAGGGATTGCAGCTAGTGGTCGTAAATTACACATCCTCTTAACCTATCCTTCGGATGAAGTCGGTAACCATCTGATGGATGAAAAACTACTCTATGGCATTAATATTAATCCATATACCAGTGTCCTCGAAGAAGACGATTACCGTCGCTTATTTGGCCAAGAGGTGAAACATACCTTCACTGGAATTGACTATGTCAATCTATATAAAGAAATTGCTCCCAATAGTGAAGTCCATTTTGCTAACGACCCTAAGACGATCCTTAATTATACGAAAGATGTCCTCGTTTGTTCGATTCATACCCGCGAGTTAATCAAGCAGGAATTGAAAGATGCCGGTGCCGAACGAATTTATGGCCTCGATGATATCTTAAATGAATCGATTGATGGATCAGGTTATAATGCAGAATATGGTCTGCTAGGCAGTAACATGGCTGGAGAAGATCAAGTGAAATTATTCCCTCGCGATGGTCAACCGTTCGTAGAAGCGGTCCAAGCTAAATTGATCGAATACTCTGGTAAACAAATTGAAGTCATGATTTACGGAGATGGCGCCTTCAAAGACCCAGTCGGTAAGATTTGGGAATTGGCTGACCCTGTAGTGTCTCCAGCGCATACTAGCGGCTTACTTGGCACCCCAAACGAACTGAAAATGAAGTACTTAGCCGATACAGAATTAAAAGGAATGGATAGTCAATCCATGGAGACAGCGATCCTTGACCGAATCAATAGTAAAGATCAAGATTTAACTGGGAAAAACGAAACCCTCGGTACCACTCCACGTCGAATCACTGACCTTTTAGGTTCATTAGCTGACCTGACTTCAGGATCAGGCGACAAGGGGACTCCAGTAGTATATGTCCAAGGTTATTTCGATAATTATGCGTCTAACTAGCATTAAACTTTTGAAATAAATAATAAAAATACGAGCTGTGAATATCTCACAACTCGTAATTTTATTCGTTATATTCCAAAACGAAACGATACACTCCGCGCTCGCTGGCTCGCCCGGTACTGGGCCAGTAACTCGCTACGCTCGAACTGGCAACACAAGGAGCCGCGCTCGCTAGCTTGCCCGCTACTGGGCCAGTAACTCGCTACGCTCGAACTGGCAACACAGGGTTCCGCGCTCGTTGGCTCGCCCGGTACTGGGCCAGTAACTCGCTGCGCTCAAACTGGCCCAGTACTAAAATTGGTATTTGCGAACAAAGCGTTGGACGCTTTTTTGTTTGAAGACTAGATATAAGATGGCTGTGTTTAGGATGAGGCTGACAGCATTTTTGACTAACCGAGGCATGATTAAAGCCACCCAAGCTTTATCATAAAGAATGGTTAACCACAATGAGTTCAAGCCTATATTAATAAACACAGTGACAATCGCAACATAAATAAATATTCTTAACAATGTGGGTTCTTGTCGCCAGAAACATTTAGCGTAGAGAAAACCACCTAGGGCTGCACTTAGGGTGAATCCTAAGAAGAAAGGACCCGGGTGAATAATCAAAATATCCAAGAGATCGTAAAGCACTGCAAAAACTGTTCCATAAAGTGGGCCTAAAATAGCTCCAGCAAAGGCAGTTCCTACAAAACCAAATCCCATTTGAATAATATTACCTACTTTAAAAGCTGGAATAAAGGAAAGTAGAATACGCATAGCCAACAATAGGGCCATAATCGTTAAATGTCTAGCACGAAAATGATCTAATTTACCAAGTCGATTGGTACGGTTATACTCCATTAATATAATTCTCCTTTGAAACAGAACGCCACATGTTAATTATGCAGCGAATGCAGGATTAAGCACGATGGTCATCCACCCCTTATGCAACATTCCATCACAAAGGGCTAATGCTTAATCCTTACTCTGCTAATTATTTTTTATTATTGAATGTCTAAGCTAACGGCTTCTTCAACTGCTTTTAGTAAGCTTCCATCTTCAAGTACGGCAGAAACTTTATTAAGTTCGTCGTAGATTTCGATGTCTTTATCAAGTTCGATGAAATCAACTTGTTTTCTGACGAAGTCGTAAGCAGCTTGAGATCCTTTACCTAAACCAGAAGTTTGTTCTTTCAAGTCAAGTGCTTGACATGCAGCCATAATTTCAGTAGCCACAACACGACGAGAGTTTTCTAGGATTTCTGCGGCTGTACGAGCAGCGATAGTACCCATAGAAACAAAGTCTTCTTGGTTTTCACATGAAGGAATTGAGTCAACTGAAGCTGGGTGAGCAAGGATCTTGTTCTCAGAAGCTAAAGCTGCACAAGCATATTGAGTGATCATGAATCCTGAGTTCAAACCAGGGTGTTTAACTAAGAATGAAGGGAGTCCACTTAATTGGTTGTTAACTAAGCGTTCTACACGACGTTCTGATACGTTACCAATTTCAGCTACGGCAATACCTAAGAAGTCAAATGGTTGAGCCATTGGTTCACCGTGGAAGTTACCACCTGAAATAACGTCACCATCATGAGTAATGATTGGGTTGTCAGTAACGGCATTAATTTCAATTTCAACTTTTTCTTTAACGTAGGCTACTGAGTCTTTACTTGCTCCATGAATTTGAGGGATACAACGTAAAGTATAAGCATCTTGTACGTGTTCTGGTGTTTGAGGGCGAGTATGTTGGCTGCCTTCAATCAAAGTACGCATGTTTTTAGCAGTTGCTAATTGACCAGCGTGAGGACGGATGGTATGTAAGCCTTCTTTGAAAGCATCATGGATACCATTGTGAACTTCAAGAGATAAAGCACCAGCGACGTCATTTAATTTCAACAATTCGATGGCATCGTAAGTTGCTAACGCACCTACAGCGGTTAATACGGTTGTACCATTGATTAAAGCAAGTCCTTCTTTAGCACCTAAAGTGATGATTTCTTGACCCGCTTTTTCCATAGCTTCGCGACCAGACATTAATTCGCCTTCATAATAAGCTTTACCTAAACCAAGTAAAGGTAATACCATATGAGCCAATGGAGCTAAGTCCCCTGAAGCACCTAGAGATCCTTTTTCAGGGATATGTGGAATAACATCAGCATTTAACATGTTGATCAAAGCTTCAACCGTACTTAAACGAATACCTGAGTTACCTTTTAATAGAGAGTTGATCCGGATTAAGATGATCGCACGAACAACATCTTTCTTAAATGGTTCACCAAAACCAGTTGCGTGAGTCCGAATTAAGTTTTCTTGAAGTTGAGCTGTGTCTTCAGCTGAAATACTTACTCGGCAAAGAGAACCGAATCCAGTATTTACTCCGTAAACTACCCGTTTGCTTTCAACGATTTCGTCAACAATTTTACGAGAATTGTTAACTGCTTCGATGGCTGTTTGGTCTAATTCGACCTTAGCACCTTGGCGCGCAACTTCTACGACTTGTTCAAGCGTTAAACTTTTTCCGTCTAATTTTACCATTAAAAATTCCTCCTATTGTTTTGTTACTATAATAAATTATTGGGCTTTGGACGTATTTTTTGATTTATTTAAATTTAATAAGAAATAGATGACAGAGGCAACAACTACCCCAATGACAAGATAAACCACGTTCTTAGCTTCAGCCATAAAGAGCATTACCAAGCTGACAATAACGGCTAAGGTTGGAATTAACCAAGGTCCGCCAGGAACTTTGAAAGCTGGTTTATTTGGCATATCTTTACGTTTACGTAAGAATGGCACAGCTAGGGCAGCAGGAATATATTGACCGAAACGGAATACTACTGAAAGGTTCGCTAAGGTTTCGAATGATCCTGAGAATAGTAAAGCAATGGTTACAATTGAAGAAATGGCGATGGCAACGATTGGTGCCCCTTTATCATTTTGTTGAGCAATCACCGCTGGTAATTGACCTTCTTCAGCAATCGCTGCACCGAAACGAGGAATCATAATAGATTCACCCATGTTCAAACCAGCAACTGAAATAATTGCACCAATGTTGATAATGGAGAAGCCGATTGGTCCAACCATCTCTCTAAAGGCATCTTGTACTGGAGCATCTGTAGCTAGAATACGTTGACCTAACATAGCGATAACTCCGGTAGTAATAATGATGTAGAATAATGATACGATTGAAATTGATGAAATAATCGCTCTAGGTACGTTCTTCTTAGCATCACGCATTTCCCCGGCAATAATTGGTAAAGTTTCAAAACCAATGAAGGCATAGAACACGGTAACCGCGGTAGCAGAAAGAGCTTTACCTAAAGTCATGTCTGGGTTAAGTTGTAAGAATGGAGTAAAGTGACCTTGATCCACACCATGTTTAATGAAGAAGAAAGTCATGAATGAGAAGGCCACAATTGGCACTAATTTAGCGACAGTGGCTACTACCGTAAATATCTTAGAAGTTTTAATCCCAGCGACGTTCATCAATGATAATAGAATGATGATAACCACACTTAAGATAGTTTGATGAGGTGCTAAGCTTGGGATTTGAATTGAAATTAAACGAGATAGACCCGCAGCCATGGCTGACCAGGCTACAGTGGTTACGAACCAACCTAAAATACCTACGTTAAATCCGACAAAATCACCAAAGGCAGCCTTAGAATATTGATAAGCTCCCCCATTTTTATCAAAGTAACCAGAAACTTCAGCAAAACATAAAGCTAATAAGAATACAAGAACCATTACACCAGCCATGGCTACTAGAGAAGCTGGCCCTAGGTCTTTATATAGACCCGTTTGGATTAAGAAAATACCAGAACCAATAACCGCATTAATTCCGTAAAGAATCGCCTGGGGGAAGGAGAATTTGGCTTCCTCACTAACCTCCACTAGGTTAACATCTTTTTCCATATTATTTCCTCCTAACGTTTGTTATTTATATTCAATTTTTGCTAATAAAGCTATAAGTGCATTCTGAGAGTCTTGTGCGTCAAAAATCAATGTAGCGCTTTCATTTGTCAAGCTTTGACGAATCCATAATCCTTGTCCTTGTGCTAGTGTCCACCTCTCTTCCTCATGATTGACCCGCATAGAGAATGAGATATTCTCGACAGCATGTAAGTAATAATCATTGTTACTTTCAATTTCAATATTAGGGGATTGTATAGTAATCTTGATCAGATCACTCTTCAAGGATTCTTTATAAATAATATTAAAATCAGTACATGGTTGGTGGCTACTTATTTTATCTGAGCCACTAAATGCATAGGTTTGAAATTGATCTAGTTCTACTTCTTCTCCGCTTGTATGATTCGTTAACAATAACTTACCTTGCAAAGGTAGAATAATGCGTTGATAACCAGGTAAGGGAGTAAAATCCGATTCTTCAATTTCAATGGTCGCCGAAGAAATACGATAATCGAAATTCCCCGGTTGATATACCGCATCCGGCGGCGCGATTAACAACTGAGTTGTTAATCCGCCGGACCATTGCGATACAAGATAATCATTGCTTGTTATCTTTTTTGTTTCCATAGGCTTAGAATAATCCGCTGATGTTTCCTTCTGCATCAACATCAATTTTTTCAGATGCAGGGACTTTTGGTAAACCAGGCATGGTCATAACATCACCGGTTAAGGCAACGATAAATCCTGCCCCAGCAGAAACTTTCAAGTTCTTGATTTCAATATTGAAATCAGTTGGTGCACCCACTTGCTTAGGATCATCAGAGAATGAATATTGGGTCTTAGCCATACAGATTGGATAATTACCGAAACCTAGTTCAGTTAATTCACGCATTTGACGTTTAGCTTTACCAATCAAGACAGCTTTATTTCCGCCATAAACTTTTTGAACAATCTTATCAAGTTTTTCTTGAATGCTATCTTCTTCATCGTAGACGAATTGGAAGTTATTTTCTTGTTCAGCAAGCTCAACCACTTTCTCAGCTAAGTCTTTACCACCTTCACCACCATTAGCCCATACGTCAGATAGAACCACTTCTACCCCACGTTTTTCACAGGCTTCTTCGACTGCTTTCAATTCAGCTTCGGTATCTAGCGGGAATTTATTAATGGCAACCACTACTGGTAAACCATACACTTCTTGAACGTTCTTGATATGGCGATCTAAGTTAGGAAGTCCTTTGATAACTGCATCCACATTTTCAGGGCCTAATTCTTTCTTATCTACCCCACCATGCATCTTCAACGCACGAATCGTGGCAACCAATACCACTGCTGAAGGTTTCAAACCTGATAGGCGACATTTAATGTCAATGAATTTTTCAGCTCCTAGGTCGGCACCGAATCCACCTTCAGTAACCACATAGTCAGCATGTTTTAAGGCTAATTTTGTAGCAATGACTGAGTTACATCCATGAGCAATATTTGCGAATGGTCCACCGTGGATAAAGGCTGGTGAATGTTCTAAGGTTTGAACAATATTTGGACGAATTGCATCTTTTAATAAGGCAGTCAAAGCACCTTCAGCTTTTAAGTCATGAGCTGTGATAGGTTTCTTGTCAAATGAATAACCAATGATCATCTTGCCTAATTTTTCTTTAAGGTCAGTGATATCGTTCGCTAAACACAATACAGCCATAATTTCTGAAGCGACTGTAATATCATAACCATCTTCTCTTGGCACACCATTGGTACGGCCTTGAAGACCATTGACAATGTGACGAAGTTGACGGTCATTCATGTCAACTACACGTTTCCAAGTGATATTACGTGAGTCGATACCTAATTGATTACCGTGGTGAATATGGTTGTCAATCAAGGCAGCTAATAAGTTGTTAGCAGCACCGATGGCATGAAAGTCACCAGTGAAATGAAGGTTAATATCTTCCATTGGTACTACTTGAGCATGGCCACCACCAGCAGCTCCACCTTTTACCCCAAATACTGGGCCTAAAGAAGGTTCGCGTAGGGCAATTGCTGCTTTTTTACCAATTTTGCTAAGTCCATCGACTAAACCAACAGAAGTGGTTGTTTTACCTTCACCGGCAGGGGTTGGGGTAATTGCGGTAACTAGGATTAATTTTCCATCTTCTTTGGCTTCTAATTCTTGTGGGTCGATGGCTACTTTTGCCTTATATTTTCCATAAAGTTCTAAGTCATCTTCTTCAATACCGATAGCTTGAGCCACTTCGGTAATAGGTTTCATTTGGCTTTGTTTTGCAATTTCAATATCTGTTAATTGTGGCATTCTCCAAAACTCCTTTATTTAGTATAGAAATGTTACTGATTTACATTTGAGCTAAAATTTGAGTATAAATTGTGTCAGCTAGACGCGTACCTTCGTTAAGGATTGTTTCGCCTTTAGCTTTGAAATCATTGACAAATTCTTGATCTTTGATTCCGCTAATATTGATTAATACGTTTAACCAAGCACCTTGTAAGCCAGATTTCAAGTTTAAGGCAGCCACACCTAGGTCACTGGCAGCATTCGTATTTGACTTACCTACAGCTGCAGAAGTGACGCGTAAGGATTCTACCATTAATTCCATCACTTCTAATGGTGTTGTAGCGGCAACTTTTAAAGCTTTTTGCATGGCTTCGCGGCGTTTTGCTTTGTCTTCATCGGTTTCTTTTGGCATTTCAAAGACAGCAGCAACTTCATTAAAGGCTTCAGTATCTTTATCAATCGCTTTAACTAATTTATCTTGTAATTCTACAGATTGATCATGAATTTTTTGAATTTCATCTTGGAAATCCGCGTATTTTTTCTTACCTAAAGTCAATTCAGTGACCATTTTGGTTAAAGCAATGCCCATTGATCCTGCTAAGGCAGAAGCAGATCCACCGCCAGGAGCTGGTTCATCTGAACCTAAAACTTCGACAAATTCAGAAACTTTTAAGTCAACTAATCCCATCGATTGGTCCTCCTTAATTTAATAAGTGGTTTTCTAACACTTGTTTGTCATAGTCAAATTCTTCAACTTGTAAGTAGTATTCCGCACAGTCAATTAAAGCTTTGGCTGGAGTTAAACCAATCACTTCAGAACCGATAATGTTTACACCATAGCGTGCAGCTTCGAAGCGGATAGTTTCCATGACACGGTATAGTGGAGTCTTTTCGAAGTTAACCATATTCATGGAGACTTGAGCAACATTACGATCTTCTAGCATAACGCCGATACCTTTACAATATTTATAACCACCTGAAGAACCTCGAACGATACGAGCAATCTTATTGGCGATTTCAATGTTGTCAGTATCTAAGTTTACGTTGAATGCAACTAAAGGCATACGTACACCTACAGCAGTAACCCCAGCTGTTGGATGGATCTTACGTTCACCGTAATCTGGTGCCCATTCTTCTTGCAATAATTTTTCAGGCATTCCTTCAAATTGACCTTTTCTAACTTTGGCTAAGTTCTTACGAGCAGGGGTGCTAGCAGAGTCTTCATATAAGAAAATAGGAATGTTAAGTTCGTTGGCAATACGTTCTGCAACTTTTTTAGAAATTTCAACTGTTTCAGCTACATCGATATCTTTTACTGGAACGAAAGGAACAACGTCGGTAGCTCCCATCCGCGGGTGTTCCCCTTGATGTTTGGTCATGTCGATGTTTTCGCTTGCAAATTTAACTAATTGGAAAGCAACTTCTTGAATACCATCAACATCTCCTACGAGAGTAAATACACTACGGTTGTGACTTGTATCTGAAGAGTAGTCTAATAAGGTCACGCCTGGTACACTTTTAGCCACTTCAACTAAACCATTGATGATCTTTTCGTCTTTACCTTCACTAAAATTTGGAATACATTCGATTAACTTTGCCATTTCGATTCCTCCTAAATTATTCCTAAGAATTTGGCGATTACGATCACAACTTATGATATGAAATGACTGTGTTTCATCACATAAATTATGACAGCGTTCTCACATGCTTAATTTATCAAGTCCATCAATCTGTGTCAAATCTATAATATTTATATATAGATTTATTATTATTATAAAAAAATTTTTAATATTTCTAGAGTTTTTTTTCGTCTAATGTGAAAGTCACTTTTTATTTGACTATTTTTTGACAACTTTCCATTGAATCGCTTTCAGTTATTTTTTTTGTATAAATTTTGCGCCTATATTCAGCATATTTTTATTTTATTCTCATTTTAACCTGGTAATTCTATTCGCTTTGCCTGTTCATTTTCTTTTAATTTATTCTCAAACACAGCGTTTGACGAATATTATCTTAATATCTCACTAAAATATAATGATTTTAATTAAAATATTATCGTTTTTTAATCTTAATTCTTGATGATTTTTATTGTCTTTCTCAGCTTTTTACGGAAGGATTTTCAGTAATATTTTAAACGACATTTAAAATTTGTCATTCCCACATTATTTATTTGTTTCGTTGTCACTGAGTCTATTCTTTCAAATTGACTTACCCCAGCTCTTCCATCGACCTCTAGGTCAGTTTAAACAGAAGAAAACCGAATACCTACCCAAGCAAATCGCCATAGCTGCTTACTACTCGCTTAGTCGTTTATCTTTACAAATAGAACGACTTTTGGCCAATCTTTGCCAGGTAACTATTCGGTTAGAATGAGCGCTTAAAGACTTTATTGATTCAGTCACTGGGCTATTCTATTCGTCTTGGCTTACTTGATTTGATTTAACTCATCTACATCACGGAATGGACTGAGATGGTTATATGTTAGGGACTTATAATCATAATAATTCAGCGGATTCAAGATATTCTGATCATAATGACTTAATCGATCGCTTTGTTCGAGTTGATCTAAGATCATTACCTTGGCCCAATTTAGGATTCCTATATCCCGGTCATTGGCCTTATCTGCCATGGCGACTTCTAACTCACATTTTTGTAGGTATTCATTCGCTTTCTGATCCTTATTCATCGCCATATAAGTTGTGGCAAGGTAGGCCAACATTTGGGGTCGCTTCCAAATAAAATGAATGGATTCTGAATGCTGGGCCGCTTTTAACAAGTATTCCTCAGCCAGTTCATAATCGCCCATGGCAAAATAAATAATGCCTAAATCAATATAGAAGACCACTAAACTGGTCATTTGATTTTTACCTTCGCCAAAAGCTAGGGCTCGTTTTTGTAATCTTAAAGCATCTTCATATTGTCCATTTATGCGCTCAATCTCAGCCAAGTAATTATAAGCTGCCGCAATATTAATCGCGTACTTATCGGTTAAACTCCGTGAAAGGGTCAAATTAGTAATCGATTCATGGATATATTTCTGCGCTCGTTCGTAGTGACCAATCATCAAATAATAAAGGCCTTTGAGGCGGAGAAGGATCCCAATCGCTTCATAATTATTGCTACTAATTGCTAAATCCAAGGCTAGACGGACATATTGAATCATATCTTCAGAACTATTCGTTTGAATACAGAAGTAAATCATTTGTAAATAAGCTTTCAACAAGTAGGCAGAATCACCCACATCTTTGGCTTTGACAATAACTCTGAGAATATTATCTATACCACGGTCATATTGACCTAGTCGAATATAGTAGCGTCCTTCTATATAAAGGAATTTTAATTCTAAGCGAAGGTAATTATCATCGAGCCCTGATTGTTCACTTAGCTGAGCTAATTCGCTCCGTGTATTCTCGAAGAATTGATGAATTTCCTCTGGTGACATCGACACAATCTGATTTTGATAAAGATCTTGACTGTAAACTGGGAACAATTCATGCTGAAATCTCAAAATACTTTGTAGATAAGATAATTTGTAGCTGAGGGCTTGCGATTTCTGACTAGCTCGGTAATAGTGATAAGCTATTTCAGCGAGTAACTGTAAATTATCACTTTGAAGTCCTTGTTGAAGTTTAAGGTTTTCAGCAATTTGCTTATGCATTAATTGTTTGACGGCTTGGCTTTGTTTGTTGTAACAATATTCTTGCAGTCGTCGGTTTTTAATGCGGACTCCTTGAGAGTTCTCGGATTTGTCTTCTTCGATTAAATTCCTCCGGAATAAATCGACCAGTTCTTTCTTTAGTTGAATCACCGATAGTCCAATTAAGGTTGATAGAATTTGAATGGGCACATAGCTCTTGAAATAGGATAGCGTTTCTAAGATTTCCATCCCACTAGCGGTTAATAGACTATATTGTTTCTCAATACTTTCAACCATTTTATCGGTTAAGACAATCTCATACTTACCCTGTTGGAAACGTGACAGCAATTCAATGGTCGCTAATAAATTTCCTTGACTAAAGTCATATATATTTCGGATATCTTTCTCACTCAGTGTTGTGTTGCTGCCCAGTATGGTCTTAGCTAGATTCTCTGTTTCCTCATAGTTCAGCGGATTTAGATGAATGAGTTTAAGATATTCTTGCATCCGCAAATCATTCAAGACTTGCTGGGTATGGTAAGACCATTGACCGTTCCCCGCAAAGACGAAAAAGATAGGCAGTTGTTGACTTAAAATAAGGTAGTAAAACATGTTGAGCGATTTTTCATCGATAAACTCAAATTGGTCGATAAAAACGACCCATTGTTCATCTTCTAATAAAGGAAGAAGTTGTTCGGCAATCTGCTCTAGTAAAGAGAAAGAGATGCGATCATATTTATCGACAAGCTGATGATATTTCAACATTTTGCTAGACATCTTATTAGGGAAATCAAGGTACTTCGTCAATTGGTTGATCCACTGATCCCAAACATAAGCTTCTTCTTTATGAAGTGTCGCCTGACATTCTATCGTTAAGAAATTAATTGATTGCTGATTCATATTAATTAAACGATTGACAAATTCCGTCTTCCCATTCCCCGTCTCACCTTCAATAATAATGCCTTTAGGACTGCCTTCTTCTAAATAAGAAGCTAAACTTAACTCAAACAAGGCAATCTCTTCACTCCGAGAGAAGTAATAGTGGGGCAAAGGATTGGTTTCGACCTGATTTTTGGTATGAACTTTCTTCAAGGTCTGTTGATAAATCTCGGTAATTTCCTGCGTAGGTAATATTCCCAGTTCCCTTTTAAATAAGTCTGTTAAGGTCAGATATTCTTCGATAATCTTACTATATAAGCCCGCTTGGAAATAATAATTCATTAACAGAATATAGTTCCGTTCATTAAATTCATCAATGGCGATTAATCGGCGAATATCTTTTTCGACGAGTTCCATATTTTCACTATCTAAATGCTGATCGATGGTGATATATAATTGATCGGTGAATTTCTTTTCATAATAAGTACGCATTTTGTTCATCCATAACTCGTAGGATTCACAATCCTTTAAGTAGAAGCCTTTTAAGAAATCACCTTGATAAAGCGTATCCAAATCTTGGTTTTTGTCAGCAATTTTATCAATATCTAAATCGATCGGTAAGTCAGGATTCAAACTCAATACTTGATTTGACAAGGAAATAATATATTCTTCGCCCAAACTTTTATTGGTTTGATAGATTGTATTTCTCAAGTTCTTCTTGGCGTTAGCTTCAGACTTGTCCGGCCACAGCATACTAGCTATTTCATCCCGGCTGACCGACTTATTCACTAGAAGATAATAGAATAAAGCATTAATCTTGGCAAAAGGGAATAGAATCTCTTGCCCATTTTTGCGGATGGACGGACTGCCCAATAATCTCACTTTTAGTGTCACAGGGATAACCTCCTCCTCTTCATATAATTCACTTTAGTTTACACTTAATTCTATTCAATGAAAAGTCAGCTTTGAGTATGCGGAATGACATATTTCTTGAGTAATTTATGTGCGAAAGCTTGATCGATTTGAGAGAGGACACCAATCGCCGACATTAAATAGTAATGATCAAAGTAGATATTTGGTTGGCTAGGTCTTAAATTGTTATCCTCCGGATGAAAATTCTCATGTAAAATATCCTGGCGATAAGGATTCTTAGTCAATGGACCGCCAGTGGCAACAACGGTGGAGAATTGACGCAAATCCTTACCAGATTGATAATAATCCTGAGTGTTTACTTTGCGTAAACGACCGACATGGCGGTGAATCGCTTGATCGAGACACTGACTCGCCACCAATTTATCAAATAATAAACCGGCTTCATCTTGAGGGACATAGTTTCTTTCTTGGATCCGTTTATTAACGAAGTCTTGAATTTGATCTGAGGAAAATAATGATTCTAAGATTTCTTTACGTTTTGATTCCTGAATATAGGTTAAGACAGAAGCCACCGATTCACGCATGCCCAAATCGCCTTCCACCGTTCTCTTAAGTAGGGGCTCACTCATCCCTTCATAGAAGACATTCAGCCCTAGTCCTAATCCCTTGCCATAGCTATGGATATCCGTAGTGGCTCCACCAATATCAACGACTAGCACGCCGTCCATCGGCTGTCTCTCTTCCATTTGGCCTAAGCACTCGGTGGCTTTCATAACCGCAGTCGGTGTAGGAATAATAGGTAACGGAGACTGAGGAGCCAAATCTGACAAGCCATGGGACTGGGTAATCTTACGAATAAAAATTTCTTGAGCAATGGCCCGCACGGGTTCCACCTTGAGATCATTGACGGCGGGCATTACATTATCCACGATATATAGTTTGCAATTGGAATCTGCAAAGATTGCAGCAACTTCTTCTTGAGCCGCTTCATTGCCAGCATAGATAACATCAGTCTTTAATGAAGTTTGAGTCAGCTGATGAGCCACCTTAATAACAAACTGTTCATTTCCGCCATTGGTCCCACCGGCTAAGAGAATCACATCTGGATCTAGGTCTACGATTTCAGCTAAGTCTGATTGACTCAACTTATAATAGTAGGAACCGATAATTCGGGTCCCTGAACCTAAGGCTGCATATTCCCCTGCTTTCTTGGTTAATGTTTCAGTAAAAGCAATGACCACCATTCTAAAGCCACCCCAAGCTGAAGAACAATAATATTCATCGATTTGGTCTGTTTTAGAATAATTATCAAGCTGATTTAAGAGTATTGTCTTGGCGGTTCGATAACAATCCATGACCGAAGAAACCTGACTCGTTGGCAAAGTATGTTGATCAACTAAAATCTCTTGATCTCGGTTGAATAGGTTAAATTTTGAATAGGTACTACCAAAATCAGCCGTCAGAATATAATGTGTCATGATAACCCTCCTTTATTGATTGGATTGATAAACTCATCGTCGGATAATTTTATTGTAACGAATTTCTGTGACAAATTGAAAGAACATCCACCATCGGAGCATGATCCCCAGTGATGAATGTTCTTTTCTTATGTTAGCGTTGTCTCAACACCCTTGTTCAGACATCTTGGCTCACATTGCTCGCTGAGATGAATTATTTGAATAATTCGCTCACAGCTTTTTCAACCAATGATTCTTCTGGAATATAAGGGATAGTGATATGATCTGTACCTTGGCGCATCTTGTTATATTCAATTGAAGTTTCAATCGCATGTTCATTACGTGCCCAGTTACGACGAGCTACACCACCCATAGTATCCCAAGCAATCGCTGATTTGATGATTTCGTCAGTCAATTCGCTACCGTCAAGAACTAAACCGAATCCACCGTTGATTGATTTACCGATACCAACGCCACCACCATTATGAAGAGCTACCAAGCTCATACCGCGAGCTGCGTTACCTGCATAACATTGAACAGCCATATCTGCCGTTACGTTAGAACCATCTTTAATGTTAGAAGTTTCACGGAATGGAGAGTCTGTACCTGAAACGTCATGGTGGTCACGACCTAACATAACCGGTCCAATCTTACCTTCACGAACTAATTCATTAAATTTAAGAGCGATATTAACCCGGCCCATGCAATCTTGATATAAGATACGAGCTTGAGTTCCGACAACCATCTTATTCTTCTCAGCATCGCGAATCCAGTTATAGTTGTCACGGTCTTGGTAACGACGGTCTGGGTCGATAACTTCCATCGCTGCATGGTCAGTAGCCACTAAGTCTTCGTGACGACCACTTAAGCATACCCAACGGAATGGTCCATATCCATAATCGAATAGCATAGGTCCCATGATATCTTCAACATATGAAGGCCAGATAAAGCCATCTTTGTCATCTTTACCATTCTTAGAAATTTCTTTGACACCAGAGTCATAGATTGCTTTCATGAATGAGTTACCATAGTCAAAGAAGTAAGTTCCACGACTGGTTAATTCTTTAATGGCTTGATAGTGACGTCCTAGAGTTTCGTCAACTAATTTTTCGAATTTTTGGCTATCTTTAGAAAGTAATTCAGTACGTTCTTCGAAAGTAAGACCTACTGGGCAGTATCCACCATTGTAAACATTGTGGCAAGAAGTTTGGTCAGATAATAGGTCCACATGGATATCGTTCTTAACTACATATTCTAATAGGTCAACGATGTTACCATGGTAAGCAATTGACATTGCTTCTTTCTTCTCTAAGCTTTCTTGAGCTAACTTAATCGCTTCTTCTGGAGTTTCAGCTAATTGTTGGATCCATCCTTGTTCCAAACGAGTATTCACCCGTGAAATATCCACTTCAGCGATGATTGACACAGCGTGAGCAATATCTGCTGCCTTACCTTGAGCTCCAGACATTCCTCCTAAACCAGAAGAAATGAATAGTTTACCTGATAAATCACCATCATCAGCAATACCTAATTTCAAACGTCCAGCATTTAATAAGGTATTGAAGGTTCCGTGAACGATACCTTGAGGGCCAATGTACATCCAACCACCAGCAGTCATTTGACCGTAGTTGGTCACACCCATTTGTTCAGCAATTTCCCAGTCTTTCAAGTTGTCATATTCACCAACAAATAAACCATTGGTTACGATAACGCGTGGAGCATCTTTCTTAGATTTGAATAGACCCATTGGATGTCCTGATTCAACAACTAATGTTTGTTCATCAGTCATTTCTTCTAAGTAACGTTTGATTAAACGATATTGCATCCAGTTAGAACATACTTGACCAGTTTCTCCATAGGTAACTAATTCATAAGGATAAAGGGCTACATCAAAGTCCAAGTTATTATCAATCATAACTTGCATTGCTTTAGCTTGAATACATTTACCTTTATATTCATCAATTGGTTTACCAGATAAACGACCTTCTGGACGCCAACGATATCCATAAATTCTTCCTCGAGTTTTTAATTCTTCTAGAAATTCAGGAATAATTTGTTCATGATATTTGTTAGGCACATAACGTAGGGCATTCTTTAAAGCTACTTCCGTTTGTTCTTTACTTAGACGGAAACCTCTATCTGGTGCCCGGCGAATACCTTCAACAAACTCCGGCATTTCTGGCAGAGTATCCTCCAATTTAATCGTCATTGCTTGTGAAACATCAAGTTCCGTAAATTTTTCCATGCATATCCTCCTTAAAATTATCAAGGTCATAAATGACTGATTTTTTAATGTGAGTTTATTATAGAACGTGCCAGTCAATAGAGTGTCTATTTCTTAAAAATATATAAAAAAAACGACAAAAAAACGCTTTCTATCTTTTAGACAAAATTTTGACGTGTTTTTCCTACAATAATATCAAATCAAATAATAGAAGGAACGTGATTAAATGTCTGCGGATAAAATCTTGATCCATTTCAATCAAATTTTTAACCCTTACGATTTAGGTCATCCTTTATCTGGTTCTGATATGAATGATGCCCAAATTATTGAAGATGGCTATATTGCCATCAAAGATGGAAAAATTCTAGCCCTTGGTTCAGGCGAACCTGATGATAAATTGAAAGACGAGCATACTGAAATTATCGACTATTCGGGAAAGATCGCTCTGCCTGGTTTCATTGATTGCCATACCCACTTAATCTATGGCGGTAGCCGTGAGCATGAATTTGCTCAAAAACTTAACGGGGTTTCTTATCTAGAAATTCTGGAACAAGGCGGAGGTATCTTAAGTACTGTTCGTTCAACCCGTGAAGCTGACTTTGATAACTTATATAATAAATCAAAACGTCTATTAGACTATATGGTACGTTATGGTGTAACGACCGTAGAAGCTAAAAGTGGTTACGGCTTAGACTGGGAAACTGAAAAACGTCAATTAGAAGTATGTAAGAAATTAAATGAAGATCATACCATTGACTTAGTTTCTACCTTTATGGCAGCTCATGCTGTTCCACCAGAATATAAAGGAAAATCTGGCGAATTCATTGATATGATTATCAATGACATGTTGCCTAAAGTTAAAGAAGAAAATCTAGCTGAATTCTGTGATATCTTCTGTGAGAAAAATGTCTTTACCGCTGAAGAATCTGAGAAATTACTTTCTGCCGCTAAAGACCTCGGCTTCAAATTAAGAATTCATGCGGATGAAATCGAATCTATCGGTGGTGTAGACGTGGCTGCTAAACTGAAGACCACTTCTGCAGAACACTTAATGATGATTACCGATGAAGGCATTAAGAAAATGGCTGAAAGCCAAGTCATTGGGGACTTACTTCCAGCCACTACTTTCTCTTTAATGCAAGATACTTATGCTCCAGCTCGTAAGATGATTGAAGCCGGTGTGCCAATTACACTTTCAACCGACTGCAACCCAGGTTCTTGCCCAACCATTAATATCCAATTCGTAGCTCAATTAGGTTGCTATCAAATGCGCTTAACACCAATCGAAGTCTTTAACGCAATCACCATCAATGCTGCTTACGCAGTCGATCGTGCCGATCAAATTGGTAACTTTGATGTTGAAAAGCAAGCCGACATCACCATTATGGATTGCCCAAATGTTGACTACTCTATCTATTTCTTTGCCACTAACTTAGTTAGCGATGTCTACAAGAACGGTCAACATGTGGTCGTCGATGGCCAAATTCAGGCCTAATTGATTCTGTCCCTCCCCTACAAAACAGGAGCTCCTGCTTTCAATAGCAAGAGCCCCTGTTTTTTATTGATTAAAATTTGGAAAATTAATCATCAATCGTGACCTGATATAAAACCTGACTTAGATAGAATATCAGCATCGCCGCTAAAGTAGCTGTATGTTGATCATAATCATAAGGAGGCGACAATTCTACGATATCAAAGCCGATGACCTTCCCGCTTTTAGCCAAATGTTGTAGCATAGGAATCACTTTTTGTGGATTCAGTCCTAAAGGTTGGAAGGCAGAAACACCAGGAGCAATCCCCATCGAAAACACATCCATATCGATGGTTAAATATACGTGGTCAACTTTGGCAATAAAATCATCAATGACTTGATAAGAGTAGTTCAAACCACGATTCCAAATATCCAGACTGGTCACAAAATCTAACCCCGCATGTTTAGCTACAAAATCGAAAAGATGCAACTGATTCGCATGCTCTTGAATCCCCATCGCCAGATAATTAAAAGCCTTACCTGCTTGATGATTCATATCATGCATTTGTCGAAAACCCGTTCCCGAATTCGGTCCAGTCTCATCATAGGGTCTAAGATCGAAATGAGCATCAATATTTATCACTCCGACATTCTTATCAGAATAACGAGGGTGGCTTGATAAACCTAGATAATGACCAAAAGCTGTCTCATGACCTCCTCCCAAAACAATTGGAAAGATATGCATATCTAATAATTTTTGAACGGCCTTAGCTAAAGACGATTGAAGTTGACTTAAACTTCGATTCACTCCCTCGATATCCCCCGCATCAAAAATTTGCACTTCTCGACCGAGATGCCAAGGTAGTTTAAACAAACGTTGGCGAATCGCGGTTGGCCCTTCAATCGCCCCCGCCCGGCCATGATTAATATAGACACCCTTATCACAGCGGAAACCTAATAAAGCAAAGCGTATTCTGGCATTGGTCTCAAATTCAGCCTGATTTAGATCCAGGGGTTTAATCACATTTACCCATTTTGCTTGATATAGGTCGGCCTTATCCTTTCCATAATATAGACTCACATCTGGACGTTTATAATCTTCTAACATATTATTATCGCTCTCCCATAAAAGTTTATCCTGACTGACAGATGGATCGGACAAATTATAACACTAATTCAGCAATAAAGAAAAAACATTCAGAACGAAGCTGAATGTTTTTCAGTATTGGAACGAGCGAAATTATACATCCTTATGCTGGTAGTTCCACAGAGAAAGACGATAGGAAGTGTAAAAGATAATTAAGAAAATTCCGCTGCCTAATAAAATCAATTGCCCATGACTTAAGTTGAGTAGCCAATCCAACATTGGGCCATGACCAATAAAATTGATGACAAAGTATAAGGCAATCCACATACCCATAAAGGTCATAAAGACAATTTGCTTGGCTTTCTTGTAGCCAAATTTAAAGAGAAAAGGCAATTGAATACAAGAAAATAAAATCGAAGCCGCTGCACTCATTGACACCCCAGTGAGACTAGCCTGCCAGTCAATCGGTTCACTAAATATTATTTTTAGCAGACTATATAATAAGACCGCAAAAATCATGGCTGCTAAGTTCAGGCATAAGAGGGTTAAATAACGGCCCTGTACCACTGATTTCTTACCAATCCCAAATACGGTGTATAAATTATCTAAACCAGCCTCATCCGCGACCAAAAATGGATAGGAAACATGGAAGGCAGCTAAGATAGGAATCATATTCACCACGATTTGGATTTCACCAAAAATAATCGCATAAAAAGCAAAGAGCAGCGAGAATATTAGTAAATTCTTCAGGGTGAAATAGGGACGAATCGCTAAATAATCTAAATGAAGGATTTGCTCAACAGCTTTCATCTTTTATGCTTCCTCCTTAAATAAATCATGATTTGGTCAATCGAAGGCTGACTAGCGTGCCAGTCTTGAGGCAATGCTTGCTGATACTTACTCTCGATTAAGGCTTCGAAATGATAATCCATCTGCTTACAAGCCACTACAGGGGGGAGATGATTATCTGCTAAACTATCCAAGGGTCCCTTCACTAGCAGATATTTAGCTAACAAGTCGTCCTTCGTTCCCTGAAAGATGAGCTGGCCATCTTGAATATAGATGAGATAATCGGCAATCGCTTCTAGGTCGGCCGTAATGTGGGTCGAGAAGACAACTGAACGTGCTTCATCTTGAACGAAATCTTGCAATAAATCCGTCAACTCTTCGCGAAAAATAGGATCCAAACCGGAAGTAGGTTCATCAAGAATCAGGGTATTTGCTTGATGGGATAATGCAATGGCTAACATTAACTTGATGGTCATCCCCCGAGAAAGTTCCTTAACTTTCAATGATGGATTAATCCCGTATTCATTGAGTAATTGATAGTATGTTTCACTTCGCCACCCTTGGTAACCTATTTGCATCACATCATTAATGTCGTCAGCCGACCAATCTTTAGCCAAAATTGGTTCATCCATAATAATGCCAATATCTTGTAAATACTGACCCGTAGTTGATTGGACCGTTTGATCTTTATAATATATTTGGCCTTGATCAGGCTCAATCAAAGATAGAATCAGCTTGATGAACGTTGTCTTTCCTGATCCGTTGGGACCAATGATACCTGTGACATAGCCTTGAGGAATCTCAGTATTAATCCCATCCAAGCGAAAATGTTGGAATGTCTTACTAAGCCCTTGACAAGAAATTAAATTAGTCATCGACACCACCCCTATCTAATAATTTCAAAAGTTCAATCAATTCTGACTGATCAATCTGATATAAAGCAGCCAAACTTAACACTTCTTCCAACTTACTTTCAATTTGTTTAAGAATTTCTTCTCGCTCTAACTCATGATTACGGGGAGCCACAAACGTACCCAATCCCTGGCGACTGATAATGTATCCCTCAGCTTCGAGCGCATCATATGCTTTTTTAACCGTTAAGATGCTCACCTTCAACGACTTTGATAGGTGTCGAATTGAGGGTAAGGGATGATCTTCTGCAATTTTTCCTTGTAGAATATTATCTTTAATGGCTTCCTTAATTTGTTCATATAGGGCCTGACTCGAATCATTGCGCAATATAATATTCATTCAGCCACCTCCCATTTCATATAACAGTATATAACAGTGCATAACACCTGTCAAGCTGACTCAGATAAAAAAGACTGCCTTAAGTGGCAGTCTTCCTTCATAAGGATATTTACTAATAATTCCCTCAAGAACAATCTATGCTGATTCTCTTAAGTTGGACTCTTTAGTATACCTCTATGGGTCACGCGAATCTTGACATTTAAAGACTCAAATTATTTTTCTGGATGGTATATTCTAACGACGCCTGGATCATCTGCTTCAAGATATCCAGACGAATATCCGCTAATTTATTAACATAAATACACATCTTGCCTTGCTTATGCTTACCTAATTGAGTCAATAATTCAGCCCGTTCAGGAAAATCTTCAGCCAAATATAGGGCAAAACGCGCTTGACGTGGCGCAAAGGCGACAAGAGTAGATATCCCTTCTCGACCCGCCGGGGTCTGATAATTATATTGACCAAAGCCTATAATCCCTGGATACCAAATCTTAGCCGGATACGAACTCACTTCTTCAAAAAGTTTGACTAAAACACGGCTCTCTTCTTGTTTCTTCTTTGAGGCCAGGCTTTCAATATATGCTTCAACCGCTTGGCCGGTTGGTTTAAATTTCTGACTCATCGCTGTCTCTCCTAACTAATAGCGGAAAATATAAACTAATTACTAGCTTAGCCTCTTCCAGCTGAAGCTCCATGCTGCCCCCGAGTCTCTGCAGAGCAGAATGCACAATCGACAGGCCTAAACCACTATTTCCCGAAGTTCGTGAGGCGTTGGCCTGGTAGAATCGTTCGGTCAATCGTTGCAGATCTGCATTAAAATCCTGTTTTAAAGGATTGGAAATGCGAAATACAGCCTGCTTGTTTGCTTTCGATAATGATAAAGTCAAGGTTGAATGTTCTTGCCCATGATCCAAGACATTCTTCATCAAATTATCCACAATAGCATCTAAGAGAAAATCATTGGCCAAACAAACTTCATTGCTTAAGCTAAATTCTGCCTCCGTTTTAAAACCAGCCTTTTCTAACTGATCATAATAGATAAAGATTCGTTGGACCAGACTTTCTTGTAAATTCATCGGCTTTAAATCAATCAGTGCTGATTGATCTTCTAATCGCATCAACAGAAACAAACGGTCTAATAATTGATTAAGCTTATTCAATCGCTGATAAATAATCGTAAAGTAGCGGTCGCGATCGTCTTGATTCTCTGTCTCTTCTAGTAACTGAATATAACCGACTAAACTGGTCAAAGGCGTTCGAACATCGTGAGAGAGATTTGTCATCAACTCATCCATCTGCCTCTCTTTAGCTTGAATTTGCTTTCTTAACAACCTTTCTTGTTCAATGGTCTGATTAATACGAGCCACCAAGTTAGAAATTTCTGGACTATAAAGTTCTTGAGTTAACAATTGATTGGTTGTTTGTTGAGACATCTCTTGGAGTTGTTGGGAAAGTTGACGGACCTGATAACGATAATAAAATAGCACCCCCAAAATAATCAATAAAGCCAACACTAAAATGATTATCATGAGGATGCCCCCTTATTTCTTAATGTTCAAAATTAAAATCCATCCGATAAATTTGCCAATAATTAAATAGATATAATAGAAGAATCATTATCAAACCACGAATTAATAAAGGTAAAATTTGTCCCTCAAATTGGGTTCCCATTTGTAATAACTGGCTGGAATACAGCTGTTGAACCAAATCGATTCCTAGACTATTCTCGATAATCGTCAATAATTGAGTATGGAGACCCATACCCATCAAGGTTGCTATCACAATCGTTGTCACCTTGTTTTGACTGAATAACATAACCATCACGGACACTAAACAAATAATCATTAAGAGACTGAGTTGAGGGAGTATCAGTTGCAGATGGTCACGCCAGTGAATCTGAGTCATGAATTGGCCAGATAACAGTTCATTAATTACCGCAAAGATCATATTATTCAGCAAGAGTACGGGATAGAAGCAAGCTACACTGACTATTTTAGCTAGCAACCATTTCCATTTTGCACCTGACAAAGGGAGCATATTCTTTAGAAATCCTGAAGAAAAATCGGCCGCGACAAAGTTTGCTAAATAAATATATGCAAAAACTATCACCATCGGGAAATTATCAATCACAAAGCGATCAAAGGTCATGCTAGCTTTGACTTCGGCCTGATTGGCTAAGAATTCTTCTTCGGTCATGATTTGACCGCCCTCCATAGATCGCTCAATGACTAGACCCGATTGCTCATCCGGTTGACTTTGATTCATCGCTTCTTGCTGATAATCTGCATAAGTCTGCTGAACTTCATGATAATTAATGAAAGTCATTAAAGCCAGAAACAGATTAATAATCAATAATCCCAACCACAAACCTTTTGAATTAAACATACGACGAATATCATAACGGATAAAATTAAGCATGATCTTGCCCTCCTGTCATCTTCATAAAATAATCTTCCAAACTCGCTTGATCCACGGTAAAACTATCGAATAAGATGGCTGAACGAATCAGCTGGTGGGCCAACATTGGCGCTTGGTTCATATATTCAAAGATATGAAGTTCTGTGGGCGTGACCATGGTATAATTTTTCAAATTAAAATGTTCTTCTAAATGGGCAACAACTTGACTTAAATGATTTCCCGTGATGGTAATATGATCTTGGTTTTCGATCTTCAATTGCTCCATACTAGCTTCTTTAATCAGTCTACCCTGATCGATGATACCAATCCGATTGACTAATTTCGCTAGTTCCCCCAGTATATGCGAAGAGACAATCACGGTAATATCTTTTTCAATATTTAATCGCTGAATAATCTGCCGAAAATCAACAATCCCTTGCGGATCCATCCCATTGGTCGGCTCATCCAAGAGTAAAATATCGGGATCTCCGACCAAAGCCAAAGCTAAACCTAAGCGCTGTTTCATCCCCAAAGAGAAATTCTTGGCTTTCTTCTTGCCCGCTTGGCTCAACTGAACTAAAGATAATAATTCCTCAATATAACCAGGTCGTCGAATCCCATATAAAATGCATTTTAAATTCAGATTCTCATAGGCTGACAAATTCTGATAAAAACCTGGCGCCTCAATTAAAGAACCAATCCGCAAAGAATGACTATCCTTTGCCGATAATTCCTTTCCTTGAATAAATAACTTTCCTTGATGGTGAATTTGACGATTAATAATCTTCATTAACGTCGTCTTACCCGCTCCATTGCGACCGATTAAACCATAGATATCGCCCGGATAAACATGAAAATCAACCTGGTCCAGAGCCATGTGTCCTTGATAGTTCTTGGACAGATTGGCACTTTCTATCATCGCTTGCATCTTTCTTCCTCCTTATCTAATGCCTACTATACCGTCTAAAGATAAGTAAAGAATAAAGGAAAGATAAAGAATTTATAAAGATGTCGGCAACAAACGAAAACCTACACCCCAAACCGTTTCAATCCATTCCTGACCAGTTTGTTGAAGTAAACGACGGCGTAAATTACTAATATGAACATGAATCGTTTTGTCATCAGCATAATAATCTTCTTCCCAAGCACTGGTAAACAATTCTTGCTTGGTGAATATCTTTTGGGGATGTTTTAGAAATAAGACCAATAACTTACGTTCCTGGGGAGTAAGTTGAATCTCTTGATCCTGATAGGTCAATAATTGTGTCTTGGGATGATACGACAAACCCTGATATTGATATACTTTCTCGTCCAGGGCTGGATTCTGATATTGTCTCTTCAAACAAACACGGATACGAGCTGCTAATTCTTTCAAATCAAAAGGTTTAACCAGATAATCATCGGCTCCATGTTCTAATAACTTGACCTTGTCGTCCACAGAACTTTTGGCTGAAATCACAATGACCGGAATCGCAAAGGTTTGACGAATCTCCGAGAGTAAATCTTCACCACTCAGTCCTGGTAACATTAAATCCAGTAAGATTAAATCAAAGGTCTCCTGAGCTAGAATCATCCGGCCTTCGGTCCCCGAGAAAGCAGAGACGACCTGATATCCCTGCTTGCTTAAGCTTTCGACTAATAATTGATTAATTTGGACATCATCTTCGATTAATAAAATTCTTGCCACAGCAGGTCTCCAACTTTTATTTTACTTCTTGAATCAAGGGATTATTTTCCCGCAAGACTTTCACTGAATAAGCTAATTTATCAGCTTCTTCTGCTGAAAGTTCTGGAGTTAAGACTTGGCGAATCCCCTGTCTGCCTAGAATACAAGGTACAGAAATATAAACATCTTCGTGGCCGTATTCGCCTTGTAAGAGAGTAGATAGCATTAATAATTCATTCTCATCGCCAAAGATAGCTTTACAAATCCGGGTCAAAGCCATAGCCACACCATAATAGGTAGCTCCTTTGGCTTCAATAATCTTATAGGCAGCATCACGTGTTTGCTCATAGAGCGCTTCTAGCTCTTCTTGATTCAATTGACGATCTTCTAATAAATCGATCAAAGGGACCCCGGCTACTTTAGCAATCGACCAAGCAACAAATTCTGAATCGCCATGTTCACCGAAGACACAAGCATTAATTGCCCGAGCAGAGATATTAAAGAGTTGACTTAATTGATAACGTAAGCGGGCAGTATCTAAAGCCGTCCCAGAACCAATCACGCGTTCCTTAGCAAAGCCTGAAGTTTTCCAAACGGCGTATGAAATAATATCGACTGGATTGGAAGCCACTAAGAAAATGCCATCAAAACCAGAAGCCACCACATCTTTAGTGATCGCGCTGGCAATTTTAACGTTGGTTTGAATTAATTCTAGACGTGTTTGGCCCGGTTTCTGAGCAATTCCAGCACAAATGACGACAATATCTGCATCGTGACAATCGCTATAATCGCCATGCCATACATTCACTTTCGCCGTAAAATTAGCCAGACCATCTTGCATATCGGCGGCATCGGCAGCCACTTTCGCCGTATTTAAATCAATCATGACCAATTCATCACAGATATCTTGATTTAAGGCTGCAAAGGCAAAGCTAGCTCCGACAGATCCTGTCCCTATTAATACGATTTTGCGTGCTGATTTCATCATAATCCTCCTTAATATGCTTTTATTCATTATATCACAAAGTAATTTTATCACTGAAGCTAAGCAGATACAAAAATCTTCAAGTTATCATATTAATTTCAAAGTCAAATTTGCCAATGGCTCTGCTCGCTGGCTAAGTGAACTGGACCTTGGAACATATTCTGAGCTGCTTGCTTAATGGCTTGGTGAGAGCCATCTGAAGGTAAATGAGTTAGTACCAGTCGCTTGACCTTAGCTGCTTGAGCTAATTCGCCGGCTTCCTGACCACTCATATGCCCTCGCCCACTGCTGTGTTTACTTTCTGCGCTAACCGTAGCCTCTGATAATAAGAGGTCTGTCCCTTGAACAAAGGAAATGAGTTCGGGAAAATAAGCTGTATCCCCGGTGTAGGCCCATTGCTTATTCCCTTGCGAAATCTTTATCGCATAAGCGGAAATCGTATGCCTCACAGGCATCACTGACATCTGAAGATCCAAGATATTAAAAGACTTAATCGATGATAATGAATGAAGTTGAAATTGTTGCGTCTCAAAGCGTTGGTAGATGGTATGTGGTTGCTCGGGTAGATAAAGCGAGAGAGGGTGCTGGCGCAAACCTCGTCTTTTGGCGACAATCAGCGCATGATCCAACGTTAATAAATCAGCGACATGATCATTATGAAGATGACTGATTATAACCGCATCCAAATCATGTAGCGCCTGTAAGTGCGAAAGTTTCAGTAAGGAGCCACTGCCGCAATCTATCAACACCTTAGCCTGATCACTGGTGAGTAAATAGCCCGAGGCTGCAGATCCTTCAACCGGAAATCCTCCATAAAAACCTAAAATATCCAAGGACAAAACCATCATTAGACCCCTTCCTTTGGCCGTATACTTACCCAATCCTGATAGTCATATTGTTGAGAAATCGGAGTATGTACGCTAATCGTTTGCTGATTCTCGAGTTGAATCATATAATGTAATTCTTTTCCTTGAAATTGGCGGGCTTGAATTTGTCCAACAAGACCACTATGTTCAGCAGGCAGAAGTTCAATCTCTTCAGGTCGTAGCAAATATAACTGGTCGGCTTTAATTTGAGGATCAGTCCCCAAATCCGGCCAAACAATTTGAGTATCCTGAACCCGAAAGCCTTGATCCGACCATTGCCCGGAAATCAAATTAGCTTTGCTAACAAAATTAGCCACAAATGAAGTCTTTGGTTGATAATAGATCTCATAAGGTGTCCCCACTTGTTCAATGCTTCCTGCACGCATCACAATAATCCGGTCAGCCATCGCCAACGCTTCACTTTGATCGTGAGTGACATAGACGATTGAAGATTGAGTCAACTGGTGTAATTTCTGAATTTCAGCACGCATTTCAATTCTAAGTTCTGCATCTAAACTTGATAAGGGTTCATCCATTAATAGTAATCCTGGTTTGGGCGCTATCGCTCGAGCCAGAGCTACTCGCTGTTTCTGCCCCCCTGAGAGTTGGCCGGGTAGACGATCTGCCAAACTAGCCAAGCCCACACTCTCCAAAACTTCCTCAATCCGTTTATTTATCTGGTTGGCCACCAAGTTGGGTCTAAATCGATGGTACAATAAAGGAAACTTAATATGATTGCCAACCGTTAGATGAGGCCACAAGGCAAAATTCTGAAAAACCATCCCAATATTACGCTCTTCGGGAGCAAGGACTTGATCCTGATTGGAAACTAATAAATCGTCCAAATAAATTTCTCCTGAACTTGGCTGCTCAAAACCAGCTAATAATCTAAGTAAGGTGGTCTTCCCACATCCAGATGGGCCAAGGATAGCTACAAACTCCCCTTGCTGAATCTCCAGATTAATATCAACTAAAGCTTGATAATCTCCGTAAAATTTACTGATATGATTGATTCGAGTTGTCATCCTATTCTCCTTTCTTTCTTTCTAAACCCATCTATCACAGTCCAGATAATATAAGCAACAATAATTAGAAGGACGATCAAACTAGAGAAGGCATTGGCATGGCGCAAATTTCCTGCTTGTTGGAAACTCAAGACAGATACGCCAATAGTTTGAGATTTAGAAGCATATAATAAAGACGAAACAGTCAACTCTGTTAAGGCGGTCAAGAATACTAATACCGTTCCACTCAAGACAACGTTTTTAATAAGGGGCATTAGAATCCGACGCCATTTTACCCAAATCGGACTGCCACTAACTTGAGCCGCTTCTTCGATGGACACATCTAATTGCTGAAAACTCGCGATTGATGAGCGCACTTGCAAACTAAAAAAACGGGTAAAATAAGCAATGTACAAGATGGAGATTGAACCATAAATCCCTGGATTCCAACCTGGTAGGGGTTGCATCCAAGCAAAGATCATGGATAAAGCAAAGACCGTACCAGGTAAGGCATAAGGAATTGTTGCCACACTTTCAATTAGAAAGGCAAGTGGCTCTTTCTTACGAACTCGAAAGTAAGCTAAGATTGTTCCAATTCCCAAAGAAATAAATGCAGTTACCCCTGCTAGTTTTAAGGAAGTCAATATGGCTTGACGACTTTTCACACTTTGGAAGATAAACAAATAATTCTTTAGACTTAGATTATCGATGCTTAAAGGCCGGCCCATAACTTTATATAACGGAGAAATTATCAAGGCAAATAAAGGAAGAATACTGGTTACCAGTATAAATAGAATGATGGCACCTTCTATCCAAGGACGTTTAGTGCCAAGATAATAACGAACACTATGGTCCTGAACCTGGCTTTCCAATTGTTGATGCCGGGCTAATAATAAGCGCTGAATACCTAGACCTATTAAAGCAATCACCGCTAGAACCACTGATAAGACTGCTGCCTGATTAAAAGCACTCGGCCCGAAGCCGATAACTTGTTGATAAATATAGGTAGTCAACACGGTAATATTGGCCGAAGAGCCGAGAAAAGCTGGAATTCCAAAATTATCCAAACAGCTAAGAAAGGCAATGAAAATTCCTGCCGTTAATCCAGGCATCGCCATTGGTAAGGTTACTTTCCGTAATACAATCCACTGACTAGCGCCTGAGATTCTGGCTGCTAGTTCTGTTTCGCGTGGAATTTGGCGAAAAGCATTCAAAGTAAATAAATACACTAAGGGATAAGTTGTAATTCCTAAAACAACAATCATCCCCAACATAGAATATAAATTAAAACCATTAAACCCTGGCAAAATCACTGCCAGCCATCTCGCCAACTGACCATTTTGGCCAAAAAACTGTAACCAAGCCAGAGACGAAACATAAGAGGGAATAACGAAGGGTAAGAAAAGGAGTATGTGCAAGCTTTTCTTATGACGAATGTCCGTATAAGCCATCAGCCAGGCAAAAGAAATTCCACATAAACTAGCTAAAATAGTTGCGCCGAATACCATAATAAAGGTATTGACCAACACACGCCAAGTTCGCTCCATCCTAAAGATTTTAAGATAATGATCGAAGGTAAATCCTAACTCACCTTGAAAACTCATATAAATTAATTTTAAAAAGGGAAGCACAAAAATTAGAAAACTTGTAATAAGAATCAATAGCTTTACGATTCGGTATTTATCAAAAATAAAAGAGGAAACAAAAAGGTTTCCTCTTTTATGGGCAGGTTTAAAGATTGGCATCGTTCTTTAATCCATCTCCTTTATAACTTATTGAGCTGAGAACATTTCATCAAATTTTGCTTTATCTTGTTCTCGATTATCCAATAATTCCTTCATATCTCCTGAGAGAACCTTATCCAATTGATCAACAGTTTTTAGACCTTCTGGCGCTTCAATCCCTTCGCGAATTGGAGTATAACCTAGATCGGCTTGTAATTGTTGACCGGCTTCTGAAAGGATAAAGTCAACGAATGTTTGAGCAATTTCTACTTCTTCGGTATCTTTAGTAATCGCCACAGGTTCAGTGATAACCGGCACGCCTTCCTCAGGATAAACGAAGTCTACTGGCGAACCTTCATTTTTGGCTCGAATGGCTAAATAGTCAACCACCATCCCATAGGCTTTTTGACCACCAGCAACGGCCTCCATCACTCCACCATTCCCTTTCACCACTTCAGGATTGATCGCTTTTAGATTTTCGTAGAAGTCCCAGCCAAAGTCATCCAAACGGGTAAAAATACCTAAGTTGTAAGCAGCTGCTCCTGAATACAAAGGATTAGGCATGACAACTTGATCCTTAGCTGTTTCTGCTAATAAATCTTGCCAAGATTTAGGGGCTTCAACCAGATCCGTGTTATAGATAATTCCAGTGGTCAAGATTTTAGTCCCAGTATACATATTATCCGCATCTACAAAATCTTTCGGAATCGCACCTGCTTCGGTCGATTCATATGCTAGTAACATATCTTCTGCCTTTAATGATTCAAACGTCACCGCATCCGCTAAAAGCAGAACATCCGCCATCACCTTGCCAGATTCTTTTTCTGCTTTCAACTTAGACATCACTTCTTCCGTACCAGAACGGAACACATTGACAGTAACTTTAGGATAAATCGCATTATAAGCTTCGACTAATTTTGCAGCATCCTCATCGGGTTGTGAAGTATAGAATTCGATTTCACCTTCAAGATCCTTATTTTCTTGACCAAAAATGGTTGAAATATTGACCATAGAAGCTAATAGAACTATAGATAATAATAATTTAACCAGTTTTTTCATCAGATAATCTCCTTTTCATTAATATATTTCTGAATGGGTTCAACTAAATTTATTGACTCCGACATCATTGATAAAGGGGACACGGTTACATATCCCGATTTAACGAAATGATAATCATTCTGAATATCCTCAGAATGAATCTCTTGAAACAAATTTCTTAACCAATAAACATCCCGGTCTTTTGGATCTTTCAATACTTTAAAATCAAATTTCTTAATGCTTAAATCCATCGGCACTACTTTAATTCCCTGGATAGACTGATGTTCCATACTTGGTAAATTTACGTTTAGAAAATAAGCGAAATTTTTCAGGTCGGGCAATAGCTTGCCTAAGTTTTGTTGTAGAAACGGTTTTAGCCGTCCGAAATTAACCTGATGATTATTGCTTCTGGCCATGGATAAAGCCAGAGCTGGAATTTGATACAGGTTGGCCTCTCGGGCTATCGCCAGTGTCCCAGAGTAGCATAAATCTTGACCCAAATTAGCACCAGCATTAATCCCTGATATTACTAAATCTGGTCGACCAGCAGATAGATGTTCTATACCAAGCTTAAGACAATCTACCGGACTTCCATTGACTTTAAAAGAAGTCACACCGGTCATCAAATCGACTTGCTGAGCGCGCAAGGGCCGGTCCAAAGTGATGGAGTGACTTGCCCCGCTTCGTTGAGAATCTGGTGCCACTACAATAATTTCAGCAATATCTTTTAAGACTTCTGCCAACAAATACAAACCAAGACTATCAATCCCATCATCGTTCGATATTAATAACTTCATATAACCTCCTTTATCCACTTACTATTTATTTTATTAAAATAATGTTAATTTAATGTTGATCCTAGGTAAATTTTTAAAAGAATTGTTAATTCAATGTAAATAATTTGTAAATATGACAAACCTACTCAGAATTTCTAAAGCTGAAACTCAACTATACAATGTTGAATCGTTAAACAACTTTTTGATCTCTAATTTTTGCAAAATAAAAAGCTATGATATAAGTCATCAATTAAAAATTGATGATTTATATCATAGCCTTGGAAATTAAGAATAGTTGTTTTTGCCCCTTTTTTACCCCTTCTGAGAGTTAACTAAGCAAATTATTAAAATGGCAGGCACTTGAAACATGATAATATCAAGCTTATGCCGACTGCAGGGATGAAAAATATTGAATTATTAAATAATAATTACTAACAGTGCAAAATAGGTGCAAAATTTGATAATTAGCCCCTTTAACCGGGGCTATTTTTTACAAAAAAATAAAAATAATTTGATAAAAGTGTTGACATTAGCAAATATATTTGCTATAATTTACTTGTAAGGTTGAGATATATCTTACGAATAAAAACACAGGCAAGGAGTGAATGAAAGATGGAAAACGGTATGACAAATGAACAATTCAACAAAGTGTTAAAAATGATTATACAAATAATTGAAGACTCAAAAACAAAAGAAGAAGCAGTAGAAAAAATAAAAAACCTACTCAAATAGAGTAGGGTCGGTAATGAATCAGGGGAGCCTTGCCCTCCATCTGATTTATTTAAGTATATCATATTTGGCAAGAGTAAGGAAGATTCACTGATGGATATCAAAGAAAATATAAAAAAATTATTAGAAACCGATATTAGCAGTTATGAAATAAATAGGAAAACAGGGGTAACACGACAACTTATTGACAAATATAGAAAAGAACCTAATACAATCGGTAGATTAACTTTGGATAACGCTTTAGCATTAAGTAAATATTATGAAACCATCAAAAAAGAGCACAACCCGTAGTGGATTGTGCTTTTATTTTTGTTACGAGCATAAAATGTTAATGGATAAGAATTCTTTAGTATTTATATTAACATCTTCTATAGTACTAATTCGTTCTAATATTTCTAAAAAAGATTCTTTGTGAAGTTCTTTTTTTGTTTTAAGTTTTAATGGAATGTTCACATGCTCAAGAATAAAGTTTTTATCTAAATCAACAAATGAATCTCGGTTACACGGATTATTCTGATCAACCGCCTTTAATTCATAGAAATTTAAACATGGATATCCTTTAGTCTTATGGCGATTTTTAATTGTCTGAATTTTTAATAATTTTTTTATTTTTCCTGGCTTTTTACAAATATACATATGACTAAGTACTGCTAGATTACTAGAAACATTTGGATAAGGCATTCGTAAGGTTACAACATCTTTTTCTCTAATCAATTAACAATACTCCTTCTTCAATATCTAAATAAACAGGATTTTCTAAATCTTGATCCCGGCTTAAAAGCTCAATAACTTCTTGATGTTCATATGTTAATTTTTTAGCGTTCTCTTTACTTATAATAAATATTTTATTAAAAAGTTCAATGATTTCTACGTCTTGTAACGACAAATTTAAATATTCATCATATAATTCATTAAAGCATGCAACATCTTTTTCAGTTATATCACTATCATATATACCGATTCCTTTTTCGCCATTTAAGATTCTCTTAGCTTTACAACTCCATAAATCTAAATTATGAGTTAAATCAGAAATTTCGCGCTCAGTAAATGTTTTTACCAAATAAAGAGCAGCATTACTAATGTTCTCATCTATATCAGAGAAATCTACAAATGATTTAATCTTTTCGGTAAATTCTGTATTTCTATATGTTGAATCTCCATAAACCTCACTAAATACGGGACCATTTGGATAAGCTTTTAAGTACTCTAAATGATAATCCCTATTATTTATTTTTGAAAACATTTCATAGAAGAAAAGGAATTTTTGCTGTCTAAGTTTTGAACCAAATGTTTCTTCTGATTGATTTCGCATCCAAGCAAGCCTTTTTAATCGTTCTTCACTTGTAAACAACATTATATCCCTCCTTTTATTATATAATACCATAAATAATACTTTGTCACTTAGAATAAAGCAATAAAAATTTAAATTTATTTATGAAATCTTTACGAATGGCGGATTTTATAATCAACTTAGCCACCGCTAAAAAATAAAAAAAGCCATGTAAATTCATGTTATATTTAAGTCACGACACAAAAATATAAGAAGGATGAATTTACATGACGCAAACTCACTTTACCACATCTGACCGCAAATCAAAACACTTATCGTTCAAAGAACGGGGCCAAATTGAATTGTTGAAAAAACAAGGCTATTCTAACCGAGCCATTGCGCGAATACTGGGACGGGCGCCCCAAACAATTCATAACGAAATCAAACGGGGTTCGGTGGAACAAGTCCGTCAACAAAAGCAACATGGGAAGGTTTATACCTATCAATATTCCAAGTATATCGCGGAAGTCGGCCAAGAAGATTATGAACATCAGCGTCAACATTGTGGACGTAAACCCCTTTGGGCCTATTCGAGTGTCTTTATCGATTGGGCCGATCAACGGATGTTAGAAGATAAGTGGTCACCCGATGTGGTAGTGCATCGCGCCAAGCAGGTCCTCGACATTGATCCGCGTCTGATTCCTTGTACGACGACCCTCTATCATTGGATTGATTGCCAGATTATGCAGACCCGAAATATTGATTTAGTTGAAAAGTTGAAACGACATTCCAAAGTCAGCGCGCCGAAGACTCGACCCCATAAGAAAGTCCTAGGGATGTCCATCGACGAACGCCCTGAAGAAATTAACACCCGTCAAACTTTTGGTCATTGGGAAATTGATACGGTCATTGGCAAGAAAGGCAGAGATGAACCCGTCTTGTTAACCTTAGTAGAAAGGCTGAGTCGTTTTGAAGTCATTCTAAAGATTGAGAACAAGACGGCTCAAGCGGTGGACGCCGCCCTCAGAAGCTTACGAGCACGCGCAAGCGACCACTTTCCGTTACTCTTTAAGAGTATTACGGCGGATAACGGCTTAGAATTTGCGGGGTTGAGTCAAACACTGGCTGACGACGTGGCCGTTTATTTTGCCCATCCTTACGCCTCTTGGGAACGAGGAACCAGTGAAAATCAACACGGGTTGATTCGCCGATTTCTGCCCAAAGAAACCTCGATGAAAGACGTGACTGAAGCCGATTGTCGCCGCATCCAACAATGGATGAACCATTATTCGCGCAAGGTTTTGGACTATGAGACCCCTTATGAGGTTTTCATACGCTGTTTCTATAAAGAAAGACAAGCTCGCGCACACGTGCCCGCTTGACAACGAGCCTCCTTCGGCATGGTTTTCTTGGTAAGGCGGTCAATGACCCATTAGTGAACCAAACTACCATGCCTCAGCTCATTGTCAAGCCGTCACTGGCAGAGAGGATTAATGTTACATAGCTAGTTACCCGAGGTGGCTAACTTATACTTGAAATTTACAAATCTTTACGAATGATTAATTCAGCAAAATTAAACAAAACCCTACCTCCGATTAAGGAAGTAGGGTTTTATCGTTATTTTATAATTTTAACAATCTCAATCTTACCGTTTTTAACTCTTAGATATTCGTCCTCTGCCAACTCGATTGCTTTGGTCTGTTCACCTTTATCCTCAACAACATTGACAACCTTTTCATCGACTCCCTTATCATTCGTGGAATCTGGTTTCTTGTCGCCAATCTTCGCCGGTTCTTTAACAAATAATTTCATACCTGTATAAATCATATTAGATTCAAGGCTGTTCCAGTCTTTGAGCTGTTTAACGGTAATTCCGTGGGCTTGTCCAATAGCCCATAGGTTATCGCCATGTTTAACCGTATAGACATTGTCTTTAGCTTTTTCGATGGTCGGCTGCGTGGACACTTTCCCGAGGTTTGCTAGGTCAGACTTAAATTTCTTCCACAGTGCCCAATCATTATGACGCCAAGGCGCTGGACACATCTTGCCAGACACGTCATAGTGACGGACAACATTATCAATAGGGATATCGTATTTATCCATCAAAAACTTAGTTAGTAACAATGTTTGCTCAACAACAATCGGGTCAATCGGCCAATCTTCAATCGGTTTACCTGGTTGCGGATTTTGACACATCTCAATCCCAATTGAGTTATAGTTGGTAGCTTTACCGTTATAAACATAACCATTCGCCCAGCCTATCCGGGATTTATTACCGTCGCCGACGTGCCACATGCCCATATCATCATAGCCGACCTGCCACGTTTCTTTTTTGTCAATAAAATAATGGGCGGAGGCATTGCGGTTTACATTATAAAAATAATCAGCGTTAGCTTCCGCTTGACCGGCAGCACCTACATAGTGGATTACGATAAATTTAGGTTTATTAGTGTTTCGTCCGAACGTATTCACTCGAGTAATTTGGACAATCGGTTTTCTTAGCGTCGCCATTTCTTTTTCTTCCCCCTTATTTAGTTTGTCATAAGCATTAAGCCCGTAATAATTGATAATCTCGATGAGCTTGTCTGCGTACTTCGAATCAGTGGCATACGTACCTGTTAATGCTTTTGCTTGTTCTTCCGGTGTTTTCGCATTAATTGCCTTTCTGTAATAATTTGCATACCAATCTGTCCGAGACAGCATTTTAGCGTGGTCTTTGACGGATTCCTCCCACGATTCGTATTTCCTGAAATTACTCCGCTTGATATGGATAGCACCTTTTATTTCCTCGGGGCTTTCCTTGAGATAGGTTTCCCCACTCCATTCGCCTCGCTTAGCCTTATAGCCAAACAAATTATTTGCCTCTTTGGCTAGCTCACTTTGCCCATATCCAGACTCTAAGCAGGCCTGGGCGATAGAAATCGAATTAAAAAAGTCGGACGGGTATTTAACCACCATCCGACCGATTTCTGCGATAAAGTCTAGTTCTTGTGTCATCTTAACTCCTTTCTAAAAATTGAGTTCCACTTTGGTTCCGGCCTTAAAAATTGCATAGGCGTATGTTCCATAATCTTTCCACATTTGCCCGGTAGTACGTTCGAGATATTCTTTCCACGCCGTAAATTGGTCGCCTTGTATTTTTAATCGAGCGCCGAAGTTTTTAGTTCCGCCAATCACGACATTTTCAAAGTATAAAATTTCTTGATTGTTAATTCGAATTCCTTTAATACTTAGATAAGACGATGGTTTTTCCGTTTTGAAATAAACTTCTCCGCTACGTGTGGGTGCCACCGTATTTTTAAAGATAGTAATGTGGCTAATCGTACTCGAAACATCTAAACTATTTGCCGATTCTGCCCATAATTTAGCGCCTTTATACCAAGCTTCTTTGATTTTCTGTCCGTTATAATAGACGCTTTTAGTGTTTCTAAAGTCAATAATTGGCATATTATGCCCCCTTAACTAGATATAAAACATTATCTTGGGGTGCTGACGGTGGTTCGGTCACGACTTGCACCGTAATAGATTGACCATCTTTACCTGGTAATCCTTGTTCGCCGTTTTCGCCACGTAAGCCTTGGAGCCCTCGAGGTCCCTCTGGTCCGCGTTGAATAACCGCTTCCTTACCGTCTGAAAAAGTAATTTTTGTGTTGCCATCTTCTTGGATTTGTGAGCTTTCAACGGTTACAGATTTTCCGTCCAGCCCGCTAGGGCCGGTTGGTCCTTCTGGTCCGGTCGGTCCGATTGGTCCTTGTGGACCTTGTTCTCCCCGGGGTCCTTGTTGACCCTCTGGGCCCGCTACCCCTTGAGCACCGGATAGGTCAGCCAGATATTTAAAGGTTTCGCCGTCCCAGTAGTACAGTTTTGCGTTGTCCGGGTCTTCGACGTCATCAGTATTAATCATGACAAAGTCATTTAGTTCGAGACCGCTTGAATCCATCGCCTCTACCGATTTAAATGTTTTCTTAATCGAGAAACCTTTACCTTGTGGCCCTTGCAAACCTTGCGGACCCGGTTCGCCAGTTTTACCAATAGGCCCCATCGGACCTTCTTCGCCCTTTAGACCACGTTGAATCGTGATACTGGTGCCATCGCTAAATTTAACCGTCGTATTTCCGGCCTCGTCTTGAGATTGGCTCTCGATGGTTAGATTATCCCCTTTAGGTCCCATGGTACCTTGTGGGCCCCGTGGTAACTGTAATTCCTCGGTCTTATCGTCTGAATAGGTTACGGTGGCGATTCCGGTGCCGTCCTTATCTTCAATGGATACAACAGACCGCCCGTCTTGACCAGGTTCCCCTGTATCCCCCTTAGGACCCGGGTCGCCTTGAGGACCTTCCAAGACACTGATTTCGTCCTTGCGCACATAGCCTTCAAGGTCTTTAAGTGTTAACCCTTTTTGCTCGCCTAACTGATTTAGGATATCTGCCTTAAGTTGCTCAATCCCGTATGATTCAATGGGTTCGATTAATAAATTTTCACTTGATGTTGTAATTAAGATGCTTGCTTGTCTATCCGACGGGAAAATATGTTTATCTCCAACAATAATTTCAAGCAAATACTCGCCAGTTGGCAATGTTTTATTAATATTAAAGGTAGCTAAACTACCCATCAAATCAACGTGTGTCTCATAAACCACTTGATGATTTTTAATCAGTTTAGCTACGGCTGTTTCATCTTCAAAATTAACTTCATGACCGTTTTTTAATAGATTGTATTTAATAAACGTATTGTCGCCTTGCTTAATGACTTGAATTTTATCCGATGCTAAAATATCTAAGACATTACTCATGGCTATTTACCGTTTTGCTTGTGATAAGCATTGCTAGATACTTGTAACAAACTCCCTAGCATGACAGCACAGGCATTAATGGTTAAAACGATTTGATCCGCATTTTGTAATCCCCAAATTTCGCCTAGGGTTCCGATTAAAGTAGCAATAGCTGGCAATCCAATTAAAGCCACATATTTCAATACATCATATTTTTTATTACTCATTATTTTGTTCCTCCAATTCTTTGATTCGCTTTTCTAATTCTTCCACAATCAATTTCAGTTGAGCGATTTCTGCGTCCCGTTCTTCCAGTTCTTTTTCTAACTTTTCAATCCAAATTTGTTGCTTATCAAAAACTGTTGTCGCACCTTGAGTATTTACTTTTCTACGATCGTTTAAATACACCAACAAAGCGGGAAAGAAAGCTGCAAGAAATGTTGTAATTAATTCCTGGCTCATCATTACCTCCTAACCTACTTGTTATATGTCATAGATGCTGTAGCTGTTAACATGACCATCACAAGTCCCAAAATAAACACCGTGTTCGGTGGCGGGCTGATACGAAATGCAATCATAAAGGTACACCATAAAAACATCAGTCCTGTTCGAGCTATCATTTTCAAATGTCGGTTATTAAATACCACCCCTAACAATTTAATTGAAGCTAAAGCTATAAACGCTGAGCCGATTAATTGGCCGTGGAAAATCTCTCGAATTAATGCATATACTCGATACTGATCTAAAATCTCAGGGTGCAATACTAACTGCAAACCATAACGAAAAGAGCCAATAATCAAAATGATGCTGGCTCGCTTAAGTACAATAATATGTTTTATCCTGTCCCATTGGTTGGGTCTTCCCATAAATTTGCTCCTTTCACTAATAATGTCTAGCATATTCTTTGGCCATCTTCCTACCGAGTAACATAATCCCTCTTTCGTTCGGATGAGTTCCATCTGTTTCGCTAAAATAATACCGCTCATTATCTGCGTTAATGCCTAAATCGTGAAATGTTTGTGCGATTGGTACATAACTATCTTTATTTAAAATCATATTTAACGCCGATGCCCATTCCACTAATCGCTCGCCCTGACCATTCTTATTGCGCCAATTATCTGCATTCTGCGAACGGTCATTTGTTGATCTAAATATCGGCTGACAAACCAAAATATGTAAGTGAGGATATTTTAATCTCAATGCTCGAATTGCGTAACGTAGTGCCCCAAGATAGCTTGATTTATCGAATGAATCATCATTATTTAATAATAGATTGCTATTTGCCCAGTCATTGGTCCCGTAAGATATGATGACCCCATCCACAGCTAGCCAATTGGTATCTTTTAATTTGTTAATTTGGTTAATATAAGCTTGATGTTGTTGGGCCCCCATTTCTAATCCACTCGCTGTAACGCCTAATTGCAAGCTAAAATCATTATTAACAATACTGTCTACTAAATTGACTAGCGATAACTTCTTCCATTCTGCATTAGGGTGGTATGATGCCATCGTGCCACCAAGACCAGCATTGACAACTTTCGCATTAAGTTCGTCTTCGATAACCAGGGATGTCGTTAATTGCTTGCCATAATTGTGTTGGATAGAATCTCCAAGGACTACAATTGTCTTTCCTTCATAACCAGTCAGAGCCTCTGCTTGGGGAATGAAATAACTACCATCACTACCTTTAATTTTAAATACCGGCATTATTGCACCTCCTCAATCGTAAAGGTATAAGTTTTATCTTCTAGCTGTGCAGAGTTATATTGATTTACATTTCCGCCTTCTCTGTCCTTAGGTGGTCTTGCAAAAACAGATACATTTCCATTAGTCGTTGTAATCTTTGGTGTAACCCCGCTGACTGCTTTGCTTCCGGAAATGAATGACGACGAGCTTAGCCAGATATCCCCAGGGAAATCGGTTCGCAAGACGTAAGAGGCACCAGGTTTCAGTGTGAGTTCGAATATATCTAGATACATCGGGTTTAAATTCTGAGAAATTACAAAATCAACATTTGTCTTGCTAGAATCAAAGGCAACGTTGGCCACTGGATCCGTCGGTTCTGGATCAGTGGGCTGAGGTAACTCGCTGCCGTCTGCTAGTGGTAAAATAATAGGACTTGTATCTACCCACATCAATGTGTCGGGTTTATCCTTGGAAATTGTGAGACTGGTGGTTCCTTCGAGTTGTTGTTGCAATTCTGCTTCCGTAACGTATTCACTTGGAATTACTGTTAAATAATTCCCCTTAGGTTGATACGTTGAATCTGCTGTATTTTTTGTCAGATAGTTGCTTAGGTCAACACTTCCACCACTAGAAACATTAGCTAATTCTTCTTTGGTGGCGTAATTACCTTTCGGCTGATATAACTTATCAGCTTGTGTTTGTGTAAATGTTTCACCCGTTAAATACCCTTTGCCAGATAATTCGGTATCTGTCACATATTCATCAGGGATGCTTGTTAGATACCCTTTATCTGCCAACTCCGTTTTACTCACATACCCACTTAAATCCACTTCACCACCTAAGCTAGCCTCTGCCAATTGTTCTTGGGTTACATAATTATCATGGGTGTGGTCTATCGGAGCATATTCTGTGTGCGTGTGTGTTTTATTTGCGTATTGGTTGTGCGTGTGGTCTTTTAACGCGTAATTAGCTAATGCTGAGCTTAATGCATACTCGCTGTGCGAGTGGTTGACCGGAGCATAGAGTTTATTGGCATCTACCGCCTTTAGAAAACCATCTAAATTTATCGTCCCACCGCTAATGGATTGGATAATTTCCTGTTTTAGCTTATCAATCCCATAGACTTCAATTTCATCGACCAAGGCATTATCATGGTTGGCGGTAATGATTAATTGAGATTCGTATCGATTGGACGGTACTTTGTGACCGTTCAAAGTCATCTCAATATCATAGGTAGCTGTTGGCAAAGCTTTATTAATAGTCAATTTAACACTATTACCATCGCTGGTTACAGATTTCGTATAAACTCGGGTATTGGTTTCTTCGTTTAATAACGATACGTTTACACTTCCGCCACCGAGGTTTATCGGCGAGCCGTCTTCATCCACAAATATATAGATGAGCTCCGTAGCGTTATCGCCCTGCTTGAGCGTTTTACCACCCTTGATTTGTTTTAATCCTACACTAAGTTTCGGAGAATACATCCACATGCTCCTTTCTAAATCAACGACTTCAATCTTTCCTTAGCGTGTGTAACAATTTCATCATGAGATAATGAGTCTAAGTTATATTCATTCTTCAGTAATAACACATTCCCACTAAATGCTTCATTCAGTCCGCTAGATACATAAGAAAAACCAACTAATATAGAAATTAGTTGGTCATCATCATAGTTATATTTAATTTCAGTAATATTCATTAGTTATCCTCGCCTTCTTGTTTGTTAGATTTATCCTCGTTTAAATCATCAGTCAGGATAGGACTTATAAAATAAATCTCATTAGGAGTAATATCCAAAGATTCTATTTCAGAAAACATTAGTGTTTGAATATCCCCTACTTCTTGTTCTGAATCTGTAATTTCAAACCATTCAGGCGATTTATGTTCAATACCTGATAGACTATATACAATAGGTTGCATGAGGTTGTCGAATTGTTTAATCAGTAGGGCGATTTTAAACTTCAATCTGCCTTTAACTTCTTGGTCTCCTAGTTTCATAAGTGTATTGTTGATTGTGATTATTTCAATGTTTTTTAATTTCATAGTTTGATTCTCCTAATTTACTTGATACCCTAAATCCATTAATATTTTACGTACATCATATGAAATCCCATTAAGTAATATTCTCATACCATAATCATAAACAAGAATACCATTTCTACTGTTCGTGCTTGTCCAACCAATATGTCCTGAATTAGGAAACATACTTAACCTCATTCCATATTGAGGATAATCAGAATCAGCTATTATATCCGCTCCAAAATACATTAAACCTGTATCACCGTCTAATCCTAGTAGACGTGTAGTTGTACCTTCTTCTTGTCTAACTGAACTTTCATAATAACCCCATGATAAATAAGAACCTCGTCTGGGCGTCATAGATATTGATTTTTTACCTGCAAAGAAACCAGTAGTATCACTGGCGTTACGACTCTCAAACCTACCGATAAGAGTTCCCTCTTTCCAAATTTCTAAACCATTTCTTGTAAAACTTGTTGAAACATAAGTTGAATTCGCCATAACGTCCATACCAGAACTTGTGATACGAACCGTGGAATATGTACCATTTAAAACCGCTAGTACCATATCAATTCGTCCTGTAGTTATGTAACTTGCGTCAATATTAGCAGAGATAACATTCTGAAATTTAGCGGTATGAGCAGAGATTGTTTCAGCGGTCATATTTTCTACCATGAGATTTTTTACAAAAGCATTATCCATAGAAACTTGTCCATCAAGTTTTATATTCTTACCTCTAATGTAAATATCTTCTCCAATATTAAGTCGTGAGGTAGCTCCTGTTTGACCATATAAAGCTAAATCTATATTATTATTAAGTTGTGTGATTCTTGATGATATTTTTCCTGAACCTGTTGTAACAGGTACCTTTGCTTTAACTTCTTTCCAAATCTTCACACTTACAACAGAACCTGTCGTACTATCCCAACCTAAGCTAAGTTCATCACTGTCAGTGATAATATCTCTTTTAGTTAAGGTAATACTTCCAGTGATAACGCTTGTGTTAGCAGGCACATATTCTGATATAAGCATAGTTCGTTCTTTATAAATATTTTCAGCAGTTAGAACGATTCCTGTACTTTCACTTTGAGGGGTTATCTTTATTTCGAATAAGTAATCCCCTCTGTAAATCATTTTCTTGAGACGATAATCATGAGCATAAAATTCAGGAAATTCAGGGGCAATATGATAGTCAACGGCAGACCTTATCTTTGTGTCTTCCATGAAAACTTGTTTACCAATCTTCTCCTCATATTGCTGAACCATTTCCTCATCAAGTTTACTACTCACAATCGCCTTAACCTGTTCCACGGTCATTCCAGATTGTTCAGCGATTCGTTTAATATCTTCATCACTTACAAAACCGTCAGCGAACATTGCTTCAATATCTGATTTAGTCAGGTTCACTGATTTAGCAATATCCTTAATCTGTTCATCACTTGGTATTGGTACAATCTCTTTAATCTCACTTTGCAATAACTCGCTAGTCTGAACTAAGTTACTGATATACTTTTCATCAATAACAGAATCTTTAATAAACTTTGCTGTCTGTTCGTTGATTGATAAGCTACCATCAGGATTGTAGACCATAGCTTTCACTCTATCAGATAAGGTTTCAAGCTTGACTTCGCTTACATCGCCAATTGCTTCTTTAAGGCTTGCATATCCACCTTCAGAAATAATCTTTTCAAACTCATTCGCTAGGGTCTGTCCGGCTCCGGATTGTTCTAAAGCTACCTTGGCATTGATTTCGGCATCAGCAATAGATTTCATCATGTCGGCCACTTTGCCATCAATTTCTTCAAATTTTGCTTGAATTTCTTTCGGCAAGTCTTCACTCATGATTTCTTCCCACATCGTACCGTTCCAGGTTAAAATCATTAACTTACCTTCATATCTAGGGTCTGGCTTAAACCATAAATCGCCGATTTTAGGATTTTCTGGCGTTAAATCCGTATAGTAGTTACGGTTAAATCCATCAGCACTCGGAAGACTCGTAACCAATTGTTCGATTTCATTACCAAGGAAATTAGTTAAGTTTTCGGCGACCTTAGCCATCATACTTGCTTGACGTTTCTGTTCATTGCTATTAATCTTATCGCCAAGTTTCATGTCGGTAGATGCATTGGTCAATCTATCCCACTCAATTTCGAACACGCGTGTTTTATAATCCAAGTTTCTATCAGGTCTAACCACACGAATCGTATCGCCGATTCCTGTTTCCGTGAGATATAAACTATCTGTTTTCATTAAGACCTGTGGACGGTTCAACTCTAATAATTTTTCGTAAGTCAGTTGAATTAATATTTCTGGGTCTTCCACATCTTGAAATTCGACAAATCCAATCTTAGGCAGATTCCCATCCTGTGTTTTTATACCATATAATAGGGTAGCTTCCGGGTCTTCTAAATACTCTTGTCCAGCCGGTTTATTGAGTGGTTTCCCCTCAGACGTCCGCCACACTACATCTTTAAAGGTTATTTTTCGACCATAGCCCGCTTGACCCGATTCGTTTTCTTCGGCGCTTGATATTTGCTCGCCTTTACCGCGACCAATCAACGCTGTGATGAGGTTCGTTTTGCTGTCTTCCTTAACAATCTTTAGCGCATTGTGGCCATAAACCACACGCTTGCCGATATCTTTTCCAGTGCGTTTTTTAAAATCGATATACCTCGCTCCGATTCGCGTACTTCGGACTTCGACAAAAAACTGCATTTCAACATTAGCTGATAAACACGCTTTTTTTAGAGCTTCAAAAACAGAAATATAATAAAAATTTGTGCTGACTTTCCCATCAGCGACATAATTCGCCCGCCAATTCGTCCCTTCAAGCAATCGTTCAACTACTTGTCTAACATCATAATTCTGTGGTCGCTGGTCATAGACCGGTATTTTACGTAATTCTTCTATCCCAGACTGCACACCCGTAATCGTCGTGATATTTCCTTCCGTTTTTGTTTCGACGATAAAAAATAAATGATGGACAAACGGGTCTTCTTGTGTGGGAATCGCTATAAATTCCATGTCTTGAATGACTTGTTCGTCTAGTGCTAATAATTCAACAAATAACTGATCAGATATATAATTTTCATCCGTTAAAATTTGTTTATGCTTTAACACTCTGATGGCATCTTTTCGAACAATTTTAATCAGTTGCTCTTGATTATTAAATAAACGTATCACTCAATCACAACCTTTCATCTTGCCAAGTGACTTTGTCTAATCTAAATCCGATTGGTTCAACGACATCATCATGTTTCACTGTAAATGTTTCCGGAATATGGAAATTTGCTAATTCATGCATGATACTGCTACCTGCCACGATAGCTTTAAATTCTTCCGTCGTCCATTCGAATTTAACTTTTTGTCCCACTTTATAACTTCCCATAAAAACAATTTGCTTCGTCCCTACTTTAAAACCAATGGCGGACACCGTGGTAAGCACTTCGCCTTCAATCGTCAATGGATTAACTTCTTTAGCATGATACAGCTCAACTTTCCCTTTACTAGATTGGACATCATGCTTTTTATAAGGGTTCGGGCACAAGATTTCAAACTCGTCAATAACCTGTAGTCCTTGTTCTGGTGCATCTTTTGCATCACTTAGCACGCCGAAATAACTCCACGATGGTTCATCCGCGAATTTAATCGGTAAATACCCGTCTGCATTCACACCGCGTAATATCGCATTTAAACGCTCATATTTATCCCGTAATTCATCGGATGATTTAGCTTCCAACTTAAATGTAATTTTAAGTTCTCGAATATCGTCTTGGTGTAATTAAAAAATGCCCCGGCACGACCAGGGACTTCGGTTAAATGAGGTTTCATACCGACGACTCCACGTCCTGCGACGTGAAGTTGCCGATAACCATCAATAAGATCACTAAGTGAATTCCCATTGATTAACATATCATCACTAGGATAAGCGTAATTTGTACGCCCATCTGGCGCTATTTTACTGTAGTTATACATCTTATCCCCTTTCTAATAAGCAAGCCTTAAATCTGCTGACTTATTCTGTACATCGGTAATATCGTCCACGAATGCGCGGTATTCTGTTCCGCCTAGATTTAATGCAATAGTGGCCGGTTGTTGATTAACCGTTAATGTTCCGGCACTAAATTGATAACCGGCATCTAATTGCTTCGTGGTCAACGCATTCATTCTGCCTGTAATATCGTTGGCTGAAATATCTGGCACCGCATAACCGGCTAGTTTTGTTGCCATCCGTTCAACGTAACCCCTCATATTCGCAATACCATTTCCCAGACCCTCACCAGTATATTCCCCGATCTTTGTGGTTACTCTAGATGGGGAACGAACGATTAACGCACTTCGCATCGCAGCAGCTGCACGACTAGCAATACTATACGCTAAAGCAATAATCGAACCCGCCATCGAGCTTAATCCGTTGTAAAACCCAACCCCCATGTTATATCCGGCAGAACGTGCCTGTCCGGCTGCGCTATTCATGGCAGATACCACACTGCTCATGATACTTCTGACTGTGGAAAGGGTTGAATTCATGCTAGAAGTCACGGTGGATTTAATCGCATTAAAACTGCTTGTAAACGATGATTTAACTGAATTCAAGCCACTTGTTACTGTAGACTTAATGCTATTCATACCGCTAGTAAACGTTGATTTAATACTATTTAATACTGTGGTGGCTGTCGTTTTCATAGAAGTTAAAGATGTTGTGAAGGTGCTCTTTAAAGTGGTCATAGTTGACCCTAATTGTGTTGCTGACGTGCCAAGTTGTGTAAGTCCTTGACCAGCTTGTGTAGCAAAAGTACCTAGACCTGTTAATGCTGTTTTAAGCGCTGCAAAGTCGGTAGCTAATGCTGAAACTCTAAAGATAGTACCTAAAGCTGTTCCAATCGCCGATAACCCTGTTGCAATCGTTTGAGTGTCAGGGAATCCGCTGAGTGCTGATCCAAGCGCTTGGAAATCAGTCGCCAATGCTGAGACTCTGAAAATGATTCCTATAGCTGTGCTAATTCCTGTTAATCCTGTTGCAATGGTTTGCGGGTCGGCTCCCTTAACGGCCGCTAAACCGGCACCAAAGGTAATGAAACTTGCCCCTAAACCAGCCACATCGACTTGGTTCAATGCAATTAATGCATCAGACATCGTTTGAAACGATTCGCCAATCTTAGTAGCTGTGTCGCCGATTTCCTGAATAATTCCACGGACTGAATCCATGATTCTGGTCACTGTATCGCCGAATGTTTCAATGACTTGACTTGCGCCACTAAACACCGTTTCGATAATGGTTCCAAAACCTTCTAGGACACCTTGTGCGCCCTCTAAAGCCGTCTTAATACCTTCGCCTAAATCTTTAAACATTTGTCCAGCTGACTCTAATACCGGGCCGATTGCACTGATTAAACCAGTAACAGATTGGATAATTTGACTAATACTATTACCTACTGCGGTAACAAGACCTGCAAAAGCTGTAATAATGTTTGGGATTTGACTCACTACCGCTGTAACCATTTCAGTAATTGCTGGAATAAATGGCGCAATCGCTTGGACGATTTGGACAATCGCATTGGCCACAATACCGGCGAGTTGTACAAAGATACCTCCAACCACTGATACAAGTGGCGTGACGGCTGTAATAATGTTAGCGACCGCTTGACCAATGGCAATAGCTACTTGAGCTAAGGCACTACCAAGCGATTCCACAATGCCACCAATCGCTGTACCAAGAGCCACCACAATTTCAGAGATAGCACTACCTAATGCTTGTAAGATTTGCGCTACACCTTCTGATTGTGTGGCGAGGAGTGCTAATGAGGCCACCACAATGGCAATAGCGGCTGCAAAGGCTAGCATATTGACCGGATTCATAACCTGAGTCATGCGTCCAATCCCCATGAATATGGTTGATAATCCTTTACCAATCCCTTGTGCTGCGGTTGAAATGCCTTGGCCTAATCCCTTAAAAACAGTTGAGATACCTGTTCCGATACCCTGAGCGGCCTTGCCAATTCCTGAGCCCAAGTCTTTAAAGAGTGTTCCAATGCTTTGAATGATTTGAGCGACTTTTGACTTATCTTTAATCAGTCCGTCAGTCAATGCTTTGAGTGGATTCGCTGGCATTTTAAGTTTGTCAAAAAAGCTTTTGATATTTAAAGCAGTTTTTAACATTTTAAACGCTAATACGACTCCTAATACACCTTTGGCAAATGCTTTAATTGCTCCAGGATCTAACTTAGCCACAAAATTGGCAATCTTGCTAGCTACATTCGCAATTTTTTCAACCAATTTACCAAATGACCGACCTAAATCAATCGATGAGGTTTTAGCTCCTGTAAATGCACTGATTACATTTTTTACCGCTGAACCAATAGAAGAAAAAGCTTGCTTCAGCGCACTCATTGCGCCTGTTTGATTAAACCCTTTAAAGAAACTAACTACCGCTAATCGTGCTTGCATGATTTTATCTTTAAGGCCATCAAAGTTGACTTTATCTAAGGCTTTTCCTATTGATTTTACAGCTTGAATACCAATTTTATCCAAGGCTTGAAAGGCTGGCATCAATTTGTTGGCCAATCCTTCCCTTAAACCATCAATCGCTTGTCCCGTTGTTTTTGCTTCTGTGGCCATTCTCGAGAACGATTCATTTGTCCCAACTTCAGCTACGGCTGCCGCAAAATCTTTTGATGAAACTTCGCCATCTTGAATTTTTTGAACCAATTCATCCAGCGACATGCCCATTTGTTTGGCGACTGCGCTCATCCCTGCCGGCGATTGTTCTAACATCAGCTTAAAGTCCGCCCACGTCATCGTAGGCTTGGTTAGTGCTTGTGTCATTTGTGTGGATAAAGTCTTCATCGCTTGTTTCGGATTTTCTGAAGCGGCTGCAATACCGCCCATCCCTTTTACAAGCTTTTCGGTATCTTTCACACCAATCGCGGCCATTTGTGCATAGGTTTGCGCCATATCTGATGCCGAGTAAATAGATTTCTCCGCAAAATCTTGCAAGCTAGACTTTACTTGATCAATTTCGCCGGAAGATTTGCCCAACATCTTCATATTACCTTCGAAAGTTTTCCATGATTTATTAGACTCATCCATCTCGCCAATCAGTCCGCTCATTCCGCTAGTAACCATACTAAATCCCTTGCTAACGGCGTTTGAAGCTAAATTGGCTAGAAACATCGACTTCCCAATTCCGCCCATACCACCAGCAACAGATTTTACCAGACCAGACAGTCCGCTTTGAGCTCGTTGTAGTCCACTACTAAAATTACTCGTATCAGCCTTTAAACGAGCCACTACATCAAAATTTGCCATACATACCTCCTTTCTTTATCCGTTTAAAAGGCGATTCATATCAGCGATGCTATTTCGTTTCTTCTCTTGGTTCTGTGGATCAACAATGTTACGAATCATTTGTTCAGCATCGTAAAAATCTTCAAACCGCTTATAGTACGGTCGTGTTTTATTTTTTCCGACACGCTTATCGGCTTGAACATCACGATTTTTCCACGCTTGAAAAGCCATATCTTCATGCCGTTCTTGACGTTTGAACCGCCTTGCATGCATGTAAATATCAAACTCTTTCGGCGTACATCGTTGCGCTTCAACAAGACTCATACCTAGCCAACCGATACAAATCGCTAATATATCTCGATGCCGGAGGTTTAAATCTAAACGTTTAGCTCGGACAGTGCCTTCAGCATTTTGTCCTTTTTTATCTCACTATGTAACTCTTCAACAAATTCTTGATAAGCTTCAGCACCTTCATACAATTTTTCTTCAATAAGTTTGCGGATATTTGCTTTTGACGGCGTTGTTTTTTCGGTGGCAGTCGCTGATTGGATTACTTTTTGAACCGCAATCAAATCGTACGATTCTAACCCCTGTTCCATAAACGGAAACCCATTCATCCGAGTGTTAATTTCAATGCCATTCACATCGACCACAAACCCGAATAAGTTATTGACTTGTTCCAAGAATTCCCATCCAAAATACAATGGATAATTTTTATTCCCAATCTTTAATTCCATGTTCTTATCTCCTTTTTAATAAAAAAATAAGAGGAGCTTCCGCCCCTCAATGATTAAACTTCTGAAACAGTAGTTGCTGCCATTTTTTCGTATCCGTAAATAGCCGCTTCAATCATCGCCAACTGTTCTTCTGATAGTTTATCTTCGCCGGTTACACCATTGCCGTTAATCGCATAGGTATAATTCAATTCGACCTTATCATCAGCCGGTGCTGATAATTCAAACGATGAAAAATAACCTTGGAAATAATCCGGTGTAACGTCTAGTTTTTCTTTCGTAACGTCTGTAACATCGACTTGCCACATCTCAACCAAGGCATTCCGCTTAAACATATCTTGTAATTTTTTCCATGTCTCAATGGTTTCTCCGTCCTCACGGTATGCTAATGATGTGATTTCAGCTTCGTTTTCGCCGTCATTAATCGTATTAATATTGCCGTCCTTAGTAACTGTAGACTCTGTTTCTTTCTCCATTGAAATAGAGTATTCCGTCTGAAAACGTAATTTTGAAGCATCTTCAGTGGCTTTTTTATTATATTCACGGAAAAACACAATGACATTGCGCCCAGATAGTACTTCTACTGCCATAAATTTATCTCTCCTTTTATTTTTTGTTGTAATTTAGTGTGACATCAGCGATAAAATGCAAAATGCCAGGAGCATCATTGCTCTCTGGCAGTTCAAAATTTCTCCATGTTTTTACCGACATTGCATAATATTTTGTAGATAGCGGTTTGCGTAAATCGTCATGCAATTGACTCATCGCAATATCAATTACCTTTCGGTCTGTACGTTTGCCAAAGAAATGGACATAAACGGTATATTCGCCAAAGGCATCGTTATTTGTCTGTTCATCAATCCGACCATATTCGACAAAACAGAAAGGATATTTTGTATGTGCATCCGGCAAATAGTCATAAGTATCCATCAGACGGTTACAAATCGACCCTAAAGCCAGAAAACACTCATAATTTGGTGTCATATAAACATCCCCTCCGTAACATCTTTAATATCTTTTTCCAATGGTTTTAAGATATCTTGAAAAGCTGGACGGAGATGTTTCTTTCCAGGTTGAAACCGAGTCCCGAATTCTTGGAAACCGGCGTATCCAGCGTATGAACCAACCTCATGATCCATCTTCCCCATTGGTTTGTGACGGATTTGTGATTTTAAATAACCTGTATCCTCTGGGGCATAACCAAATGCTTTGTCTTTCATATCTTCAGCATTATTAAAGATAACCTTATCCACAAGTTCGGGCGATTTGGCAATCGCTTTTTGTAAAACTCTGCCGAACTCTTCGGCACCAACCCATTCGACTGTGACTCTGCTCATTCAGCCACCTCTTTCAAGCGGTACGCTGTCTTAGGAGCATCTGTTTGCTCAATAGGTATAAATGACTTGCCTTGAAACAAAGCCTTATCAAACGGATGCTGTGCTTGCATAAAACGAGCAATTAGAACACGGTCAGTGCGGTCGCCGTATAACTCAAAGACACGTTGTTGGGATACATAGTTAGCAAAACAAGGGACGTTAACCGATTCGCCTTTTGCATCGCTATAATCCCCTGTTTCCCAGTCAATTCGTCGATGACTATTGCGAATGAGTGTAATCGTGTGGGGTGTTTTCATACGAAATAAAAGCCCCCTTTTTCTCGGAGGCTCTTATCGTCTAAATTAAAATCTTTATTTAATAACCACATATAACTATTAAAGTCATCCGTGTCATAGGTCACTGAATACCCGTCCACACTTTCAGATTTAACCCCTTCACTACCTTTTCGAGCATAACGCATACATACTACGTCGGTAATAATGAAACTGTACTTACTCAGAACGGCTTCAGCGCCTGTAATAGCTAAGAATTGTGCTTCTGCATCTTCGATGAGGTCACCCAGTAAGTCGTCTTGTAGCGTATCTTTGATACCCAAACGACGCTTGATTTTATCTATTTGAGTACCCATATCATCACTACTCCTTATCTACACGTTCAAGGTGGTCAGGATACTTCTTATTAGATTCTTCAAACCGTTTAACGGTTACTTCAATAATTTCCCCAACTTCATACATCTTTTTGGTTTCTTTATCTCGGATTGGCTTTAAAACTTTATATTTAGCCATTTAACCCCCCCCTTAAACTTCTGAAGTAACCGCTGGTGCAGTATCTAATTTAGCAAATGCTTTTTCATTAGGAATAGCAACCGCAATCTCGAAGATCGCTCGCATTGCTTGCATATCTTGTTCGAATAAATGCACATCACCAGAATCAGGTCCAGTATTTTGAACCTTAGATAATGTGGCATCTCCAGTTAATTTAAGTCGCAATCCAGTACCTTGTGGCAATCCGTATTTAATTGCTTTGAAGTCTCCAACGAATAATGAATTCTCTGGATATTTAACTTCTTTAGCTAATTTTAATTCATGATATGGCAGTCCGTCTAAAGTATTGGTATTACGATCAAATAAATACGTCTTCGTATTTTCGTCAAAAGAACCACGTAAAGCAGTGTTAACAGAACGATGTCCAACAAATGCAGTCGGTTCAGATTCAACTAATGACTCAACCTTTAATAAGTTATCAAAAGTAACACCGCCTGTCACTGGAGAATTTTGCTCAGCTAATTGTTTCACGTTAGTACCGAATGTGTTACCGTGTAAACCTAAGAAAACATCGCCGTCTAATACTTTATTAAATTTATCAATGATTAACGGTTTAGCGTGTTCAAAATATTGAGCCCAAGTATAATTTAAAAACTCTTGTGTTACCGGCAAGATAACTGCAATTTTCTTGGTTTCAAGCGTATAATCTTTCATTTGAACATTAGCGATACCAATTTTTTCGCCTTCGCCAACAAAATAGGCATCAGATAATTCGCCATCAATTGCTTTAACTTTTTTGATATATTGGTTGCCCATGTCAATACGTTCGCCTAATTGGATTACTTTTGATACGTTCGCTAATCCTTTAACAAATTCCGCAGTAATTAAATTGTCTGTAATCTCTTTACCAATAGAATCCATCAGCATAACTTTTGCTGGATCAAATGTTTGTGCCATAATTTTTTATCTCTCCTTTTTATTATAAAATCAGGCGTTTATCGACCTGCATCATCTAAAATTTTGAAAATATCTGTTTCTGTGTTTTTATTACCTATCCCCCCACTCGTTAGTGGCGGTTCACTCGTTGCATATTCGTTTTTAATGTCTTTGATAATCTCCCCCATGCTTTCAATCGCTTTTAGGGTATCTTCAGCCGTGTCTTTAACAACGAAGTCAAGCACTCGGTCATTGACTGGCATCTTGCGTTCAGAAAGCGTCTTGATAGCTTCATCCTTCAACTCCCGTCTAGTGTTTTGTAATTGAAGTTCTTCGATTTTGTCTAACAACTTTTGCTTTTCTTGTTCGGCTTGTTGCTCTTTGTATTTTTGCAACTCTTTACCAGACAGTTGTGCTTGCTTTTGCGCTTCTTCCACGGCTTCTTTAATACGATCATCAATAGATTGTTCAAGTTCTGCGAATTTGCTTTGTTCTTTTGCAATACGTCGTTTCATCTCCGCAACAGTCACAGTAGGTTCTTGAGTGTCGACTTGCTCTTGTTCCTGTGTTTCTGTTACTTCTTGATTTAATTCTTCCATGTTCTAAACTCCTTTTACGCTTTAACGTGCAACCTCCACGAGTCTCATGAGTTTTAACGATGCATCACGGTTTATCGAAACAGTTTAATGTCATGCTTAGGACATAAAAAATAACCGCAGGTAACCCCATACGGTTAGTAAAATAAAGAAGACCGCTATTCGCCGTCTTCTTCAAACAAAAAATTAATACTGTCTAATTCATCTTGCAATATCATTTCTTCGGTAATTTCCTGGTCTTCAATCGACTTTTCATAACCTCGCTCATACGCATGAATAATTGCTTCTACGAAATTTTTAGTATGCTCATCCATGTTACTCCTCCTAGATAACGTTCTAGTCACGAGATACGGCATTTTTCAGCATTTGGATCACACTCCTTTCAGACTAAGCGACAATACTCTGTCAAAGTCATGTAATCCCCCCCTTTCAAGGGCAAATCGTTATTTTTTAAACGTATCCATAAACCCTTTGATAAAACTCCCACCAGACAATGCAATGACAATCAGCATAAATACCGCCAGGGCATCACTCACTAATCTCCACATACCTATAACCCCCCTTTGATAATTTTGAGCATAAAAATAGCGCCTCTATTAAGAAGTGCTACCGTTTTACATAAATGGCGTAATATCTTTGACATCTTTCAACGTTCGTTTTATTTTCTCTAAAAACGTATTATCAAACAAATATTGAATGCCTTTGGGAGTAATCATCATTCCTTTAAAATCATTAAAAATGATGCCATCCTTAGTCGGAATTCCCTTGGGTCCTTGAATAAAATCTTCTTTCAGTAAACTATCAATAATATATCCCCAATAAGATTCCGGAATATTAAAGTAACTGGCTGTTAACTTATCATAATCAGGTTGAATACCTTTTTTTAAACAATCATACAGATATTTTAGTAATTGATACACAATGACAAAATAGTCATCTTTGCTCATAAAAGTATCACCCTTTCTGCATAAAAAATAGCACCCTCTTAAATTAATAAGTGAGTGCTATGAATATGTCCCATAAAACACTATGGATGGATCCTCACATAAATCATTTAATGATTTTCCATCAAAAATTTTTTTATTCATTACGACATCAATATCGTCTAAATCTTCATAATAGTCACCAAACCAAACAGTGTATTTCCGTTTATAATTGTTTACCAATGTATCAACTCCCGCATTTTTACCAGCATACTCAAACGTAATTGTATCCAAAGGATTATATATAGAATTTTTCAACTTTTCTTTCATAATATATCCCTATTTTCCTTTCTTTCTATTTCATTTATTTCTCTGTCAGAACGATATCGTAGCTTTCCATTTTGATCCCAATAATAATTGTGTGCATGTTCACCATAAAATCCAAGATTATGGTGCTTTGAATTATTGTGATTGTGAGGTGTAATATCTTTAATTTTTAAACCTCTAGAATCATAATACGTTCTAGTATCGAATCCTTTTTTAGTAATTCTATCAACAACAGAAAATGGTTTATATGTTTTAGGGGCTGATTCGTGCCCATTAATTATTGTATCTGCTACTATTATACCATGTTTATTCCGTTTATAACCATCCGTTTTACCAATATTACTCATTCCATCTTTGCGTTTTAATTCATATCTTGCCTTGGTATGACATCGACAGTTTGGATGGAATGGCGGGGCATTCACTCCGATTTCCATTTCTTCACGTTTTATCCATATACCTTGCCACCCAGCACAATGTGGACAAGCACTATATTCCGGAATATTCGTATAATAATCAGCCTCAGCTTGGTCATACATATCTTTTTCAGCAAGCATGCGCATTCGATTCATCTCGGTATACATCAGCCGATTGGCTTCATATTTCGTGACCTGCATAGCTTCTTGCAATCGTCGCCGTTCTTGCTTGAACGTCGATATATCACTATGCATTCGCATAAAAGCACCAAATAATTTTTGCCGGGTCTGTTCGTATTGACCATTCCGCCCCCATACTTTTTCACTGAAAGAATTACCGTAAAAATCGGCGTTTAACACCTCTTGGACACGGTCTAAGTGTCCAGTAGCTGATTGTCCTAAGATGCCGGCTTGACGCTTTGTTTCGTCTAAATAGGCATTGATTAAACTTTCTTGGATGATTACATGGTCTTGGGCATACATACGTTGCAAATCGATTTCTATTTCGGCTTTCATGTATTCTAGTCGTGAAATATACATCTTGCGGTTATAAGTCTTCAACCAGTCATTGGTTTCCGGACTAAAATAGTCGCGTAAATTTTTCTTATTAGCTTTATATCGCTGCGGGTCATGTAATTTATCGCGAATTGCTTTATCGACCGTTCTGGCCGCTTTATCCGCCCATGAAGGCACATCGAAATCTTTTATCTTCTTCCGAGCTTCAGCCAGTGTTAGACCTTGTTGATTGGCGTAATTAATATAATGCCGGTCAATTTTTTGTTGGATGATGTCTAAGGTTTCTTTATGGACTTCTTCGATGGCTTTTTCGACATCAAAGTCTTTTCTCGCCCATTCGTTTTGAATTTTTCGTTCTTTGTTGTAATCAATACTATTCATCTTCAATCACTGCCTTAACCGAGTCAGTTGCGTCTGGCCGGACACCATCTAAGGCAATCCGTTGTTTTTCTTCATCAGCATTCGGAATGAAGCTAGCCAGTTCCATCAATGTTGTATCTGATACCACACCCCCCACATTGATATAGCGTTCAACTTCTTGCCAGATATCTTCAGGAATGTTTTCGTGGAAAGTAAAAGTCAAATCGTCGGCGGTAATTTTGTTGGTAGATAAACCGTTATGGATATTCTCAATCAATTGATACCGTCGTCTTAAAGCTTTGCTAAAGAATGATTCTTTGATTGATTTAATTTGTTCTAAACCAATCATCTTGTACTTTAAGGCGATACCAGAATTGCTGGCGTTGAATCGGTCATCGTCTAAATTAGGCACCTTAGATAATTTATAAATATCATTAATCAAGCGTGTTTTATAAGCTTCCACACCTTGGACGTCGTATTGTTTATAAATATATTCGGCACCAACACTGGTTTGTTTGCCCGTGTGGTCGATTCCCGATTCCAGTAAAAGCATGTTCGCTTTCTTCATCAGCATAGCGTCCGTTGGTGTGATACCGGCAGAGTCTAGGTCGCCATTGATGACCAGCAAGGCGTCGTTTAAGTCACTCATATAGTTCGCCGTGTCAGATTGTGCTGCGTCGTATGCGTCAATCAAAGGTATCTCGTTCTCGAAATCCCCTTGCCTGAATCGATTGTTCCACCATTCAACCACTGGGACATCGTCGTACATGTGTTTCCTACGGGATAACTCACTAAATGTAACTGCACCCTCCTTGAACGGTTGAAATTGGATCGCGTGCGTATTAGTGTAAATAGTCATATTTATCTCGCCGTTATAAATCGGTACATGCACTGCACCAATAACTCGCTTAGATACATCAGTAGAACGTATGACAAATATCTCCCTTGGGTCAATCTGCACAATGTTATCTGTGCCGCCTAAATCTCGGTAATGTAATTCAAAAGCTCGTCCAAATCGTGAAGCGTCAAAGCCAAGTTCAAAGTTAAGCGTATCTATATCATTATCCAAATTGATGTCATGAATCGTTGCTAGTGATTGTGTCTCGTCATCGTCTGCTTGACGTGTGCCAATCGTGATAGGTTTGGAGATTAAGTAACCAGTAATATAATTACTGATATACCCACCCCAGTTATGTGTCACACGGTAGTCAGATTTTTCTTGTTCCAACCGTCTGCGACCCGATAGGATAGTGTAGTTATGTCCTTTCGAATAGCCGTCTAAAATATCCAATCTTATTTTTTGTGCATTAAAAAAGACCGATAACATATCGGTCAATGATTTCTTTCCTTGCTCGGTATTTAATAGGTCTTGCATGTTGCTGTATACAAAATGAATATTTGCGTCTTCGTCAAATTGTAATGAATCGACACGCCGTTCAGGATTGGAATAGTCCATGTCCCGTTCGAATTGATACGACTTCGGTATGTATTGACCTTCTAAGTTCGTATCGCTTGCTGTGTGTGTTGTTTCTATGACTGCTCACCTCTTTCGATCAGACGAACTCTTGTTACGCCTCCTGCCGGCATATACTCCACCTCTACGATTTCGATTGCTGCCGACATTGTTTCGGACTCAACCTCTATTTCGTATTCTGTCATCCCATAGTCTAAATTTTCTGGATAATCTTTCACAATTACTTCGTATTTATTTTTACCCATAATTAATCACTCCCCTACCCAAACAACCGCTTGGCTGTTCGCAATTTATTTGTTATGTTGGTTTGTTTAGTGTTAAATACAAACGTTTCTAGTGCGTATCTACTGGCATCTATTACGTGGTTATATGAATCTGCCGGCTTATTGACATATTCATTTGTCTTTCGGTCTTTCTGCCATGTGTAATTCTCCAATTCTTCAATCAGTTTCACGCACCGTTCATCCACAATTAAGTCAAACTGTTGCATGAGTTGGATTCCTTGCAAAATACTTCCCGGAGGTTTCTTCGCTGCGACCACTCTCGTAATTCCATGTTGCCTTAACTCTGATACCGATTTCTGCTCGGCACTATCTGCAATAATTTGTTCCTTAGCATATCCAAGTGAATGAATTGCACTTGCTATGACATCATTAGTCATGCCACGTTTGACATACTCTTCCATAAAATAAAGCTGTTTATTATGTTCATCTACCTTGATATGGATAAACGCACTTGGGTCATTGACATAACCGAAGTCAAGACCGAAAAAGCTAGGTAAGTGCGACAACTCTTCTTTGTTTAGTAATCGTTTCTCGTATTTAGGGAAGACCAACTTATCTAGTGTCGCAAACTCCCCTAATGCGTATATCTTGTAGTAAGCAGGATTACGATTAGCTAAGTCTTCAATATTCTGTTTCGTCATTTCGTCTAAGAATCGATTATCCTTGTAGGTTGACTGGTGTATGATCGTATTGTTCTGTTCTTTAATAAAGAACGTCGTATACACCCAATTGACCTTACTCACCGGATTGAACATCAGAAAAATTTGCTTGTCTTTATGTTTCTTTTCACGCAAACGCAATGTTAACTGCGTGTAGTCGTCTAAATTAAATTCAGACGCTTCTTCCATGACTACGTCAGATATACCTTTGATAGATTTAATCTTTTCAGGGTCATCTAAGCCTTTAAATAAAAAAATTGCTCCATTCGGGAGCGTTATTTCTCTGTTTGAATGATTGACCTTGCAATGTTCTAGAATATAAAAGTCTGCCAATGATGATATGACATCCGCAAAGATTGAATCCTTAACTGTTGCACCGACTTTTCGTAGCCACAGTACCTTTCTTGGATATTTCCAATCTTGCAATGACTTTAGAATCACCTTTTGCACCACGCCATGAGACTTTCCGCTTGAAGCGCCACCGTACCAAACTTCGGTAAAGTATTTGTAGTCCATCAAGTTGTCAAATATATGCTTGTTAAAGATTCGTTCGGGATGACTTATGTTAATTTCAATCTGTGTCATCGTACTCACCAAGATTAATCTTAATAGGTGTATTTACATTGACGTCTTGCTCGTGCTTGTCTCGCCATTCTGCTGGCTTTCTATTCTTCAACCAAAATATTTGAGCCGTTACATTTGGCTTGCTACACTTCCGTGTTATCACTACTTCACCGGCATTCGTGACCGTTTCCTCTTCATACATAAAACCTAATGCCGATTTAAGCATGGCATTCTCAACTTGTCTATCTATGACCTCTTTACCACGCTTTAAGGCCTCCGAAATGTCCGTGTACTTATTCTTCCATTCGTATAATGTCGACTCTACAATGCCCAAATTATGGGCAATTTGCTTATCGGTAAGGCCATCTCTAGCCATACCTTCTAATTCAGTTAATCCTTCTTCTGTTATCCAGTAATCGTATTTAGCCATGACCTCACCACCTTTCATTTTTAGTTCACGTTCATGAACTGTACTTAGTTTATCAAGTAGATTGAATCGTGTCAATAAAAAAGTTCATATTTTTTAAACTTATTCATTGAATAAAAGTTCAATAGTTGATAGAATATAAACATAAAGGAGGCTAGCAATGGAAGAGAGAGTATCATCAGGCGTTCGCCTTAACCAAATTATGTCTCAAAGAAACTTAAAGCAAATTGATATTTTAAATATGAGTAAAAAATACCAAGATAAATATTCTATTTCTCTTAGTAAAAGCGCGCTTTCTCAATACGTTAATGGCAAACAAGAGCCAGACCAACACAGAATATATCTTCTGTCAAAAACTTTAAATGTAAGTGAAGCTTGGTTAATGGGGTTTGATGTTCCTATGGAAAGAAATGATTTGCCGAAAAACGTTACTGAAATCCCTCCCGCCATTCGTATTCCTGTCTTAGGCCTTATCGCGTGTGGTGAACCCATACTAGCCGACGAAAATATTTCCGAATACCGGGAGACTTTTAATCGTAATTTACCTAAGGGCGATTTGTTTTTTCTTAGAGCCAAGGGCGATAGTATGGCACCTAATATCCCTGATGGGAGCTATGTAATGATTAGGCATCAGGAAGATGTGGAAAACGGAGAGATTGCTGCGGTGCTAGTTAATGGGGATGAGGAAGCTACGCTCAAAAAGGTTAGAAAACTAGGAGATTCAATTTTGCTAGAAGCCATCAACGAGGATTATGCCCCTTATCTAGTAAACAAAAACAACCCTGCCAGAATCATCGGCAAGGCTGTGAAGGTGGAGTATGAGTTGTGAGGAGGAATGTAATGGTAAAAATAGTGGCTAATGGAAATGAAATATCCATCTTAAAATCAGATTCAGATTATATTAGTTTGACTGATATTGCAAAATATCAAGATGAAGAAAATCCAAGATATATCATTCAAAATTGGATGAGAAACAAAAATACAATAGAGTTCCTTGGAACTTGGGAAAACTTAAATAACGAGAATTTTAACCGTGTCGAATTCGAGGCGGTTAAAAATGAAGCAGGTACAAACAGATTTGTATTAACACCTAATAAATGGATAGAAACCGTAAAAGCTATCGGCATTCAATCTAAAGCAGGTAGATACGGCGGAACATATGCACACTCTGATATAGCATTTGAATTTGCTTCATGGATATCACCTGAATTTAAACTTTATATAATTCAAGATTATCAACGGTTAAAACAAGAGGAAGCATATAAAAATCAGCTTGAGTGGCAAACAAATCGATACATATCTAAGCTTAATTATTCTATCCATACTGACGCAATAAAAGAGTATTTAATTACCCCAAATCTAACACCGAATCAGATTCGTTACACATACGCTAGTGAAGCAGATATGCTTAACACAGCCTTATACGGTATGACAGCTAAAGAATTTAAGCAAAAATACCCTGAAAAAGAAGGTAATTTAAGAGATAACTCAACGATTGAACAATTACTAATCATGAATAATTTACAAAATATTAATGCCGAAATGAACAAACAAAAAATACCTATGGCAACAAGACTCAAAGAATTAAATAGAATTGCTAGAGAACAACAAAATATCCTCATAAAAAATAACCAAAAAGCATTAAACGACTTAAAAAAATTACATTAAAAAAATCCCACTCTCCTGTCGCCAAACAATCGGAGTGAGATAACACAAAAACAACCCCATAATAGGGACTATTTTATGTACCCTATTATATCAAATTTTGCACCGATAGAATAGGAGTAATAAACATGTCTGTATCTAAAGACAAAAAAACGAAAAAATGGATGTGTCGAGTATCGTATAAAGATTGCGGTAAGTATAAACAAGTAACCAGGAAAGGATTTGATACAAAGAAAGAAGCATTGCTAAAAGAATCGGATATTTTATTAAACATAGAAAATGGTAAAGATATTGATGATAACCCAAGAGAAATCTTAACACTTCACAAATACTTCGAACATTGGATATACACATACAAAATAGACAGAGGTCTTAGCAAAAGCACGGAAAGCAAATATTTATTTACATTAAATTTAGTAGAAGACTATTTTGGAAATACCCCAATAAATGCTATAACACGAACCATGTATCAAGATTTTATTGATCAAAGAGGCAAAGATAGATCTAAAGATACCGTTGAAAAAACACATAATTATATCAGGTCATGTGTACAAGATGCACTTCACGATGGGATAATAGAAAAAGATTTTACATATAAAACGTTACTTTCTTATGACATTAAAGAAAAAACAAGCGCAGAAAAATATTGGGACTTAAACGAATTCGAAAAAATAATAAAATTTGTTTCTAACGAATTAAAGCAAACGGCAGCAATTATTTTAATCTCTGCCTTAACCGGCCTCAGAATGGGGGAAGTATTCGGTTTAAGTTGGGACGATATCGATTTTAAAGAAAAAACATTAAGCGTCAATCGTGGATTTGATTATGTAAAAACAAACAGATTTACAGATGGTAAAACAGATTCATCCATAAGAACAATCATCATTAACGATGAATTAATCTTATATCTAAAAAAATACAAACTAGTTTACGGCAAAGATAACAATTGCTATTTGTTTATAGATAAAATAGCAAAACGTTATCAACCAGCTATTAGCTATACAGCAGTTCGTAAATATTTAGAACGCACTTGCAAATTTCTAGGAATTAGAAATAGATCTCCGCACGCTTTAAGGCATACCCATTGTTCAGTGCTACTAGCTGAAGGAATAGACCTTAGTTACATTTCACAAAGGTTAGGACATAAAACGTTGAATGAAACCATTAGAACGTATTCACATATTATTAAAGAAAAAGCGCAAAAAGAGGATACCAAGGTTATTGATGTTTTAGAAAACATATCTAACTAACATAGCAAATGTATCATTTTGCACCCACAAAAAAATTGGGTGCAAAATAGTGCAAAATTATTTTATTTTCTTATGAATTCTTCTGAATTCTCAAAAATAAAAATAAGCTACAAACGCCTATGTAACAACGTTCTAGCTTATTCTTATGTTTTCTTATATTAAGTTAGGATGCCGACTGCAGGGTTCGAACCTGTGACCTACGCGTTACGAGTGCGTTGCTCTACCAACTGAGCTAAGTCGGCACAAAAAATGACCTGTGCAGGAATCGAACCTGCGACCCACTGATTAAAAGTCAGTTGCTCTACCGACTGAGCTAACAAGTCATAATTACGACAAGCATTACTATAACTTAAATAGGCCATGCTTGTCAATATTTGTCAGGAAATTTTTAAGCGGGTCCAGAATAAACTACTATGTCAGAACCATTTTTTCCGTTTAAAGTACCATATCAATACCAAGGCGACCACAATACAGATGATCCAAAACATGGCATAGCCAAATTCCCAGCGTATTTCAGGAAATTCAACAAAGTTCATCCCATAAACCCCAGCCAAGAAGGTCAATGGCGTGAATATGGTCGCAATCACAGTCAAGGTTTGCATGATTTCATTCATCCGATTATTAACTCGAGCTAAGTGCGAATCATACAAGTTGGAACATAGGCCTCGATACAACTCAACCATCTCATTCAATTGACTCATATCTTCATAAACATCATGGAAATATTTTTGCGTATCTTCATCAATCATGGCATGTTTACCCCGTGTCAGGCTACCAATCGCTGTTCGCATCGGCCATAGGCCTTTCTTTAGCGAAAGCAAATACTTATTAATATGGTTGATTTTCTCAATCGAATCTTGATGATCCCCATCTAGAATTTCCTCTTCCAATTCATCTAGATAATAGTCAATATGTTCAAAGATTTCCATATAAGATTCCATGACCGCATCAATTAAGTAATACATCAACATGGCTGTCCCATGCTCATTAATGACTGATTTGGCATGGAGCTGAGAAATCACCCAACTAAATATGCCATGACCTTCAGGTTCAATCGTGATTAATAAATTGTCATAAAGGATAAACTGAATACTTTCATTAATAATATCTTGATTGCGGTCCATCCGGGTCAATACTAACAATAGGGATAGATAATTCTTAAATTCTTGAAACTTGGACCGGAGATTACTTTCTTCGTCTTCCACAATCATCAAAGGGTGCCAGTCAAAATAATCTAACAATTGATTGGAGATCTGTTCGGGATCGTCTGTTTGAATCGATAACCAGTAATGGTGATCGGGATTATCCACCTCTAACTTGTCGAGATTATCGAGAGTTCGCCGATACAAATAATCGGTATTATATTCATACAGTTTAATCCGTGTTCCCATAAGAACTCCTTTCTTATTGAATAGCTTTATTCTGACTTGCCATGGATTGATACTGATTAAGGTCGACCAGAACCTGACCGATAACGTTGATAATGAACGGGTTCTTTCTTGTAGAAATCTTGATGGTAATCTTCAGCTGGATAGAAAGGCCCTGCTGGTTCAATTGGGGTAATAATAGGTCGATCATAACGACCACTTTGACTCAGGGCTTCTTTAGAAGCTTCGGCTAATTGTTTTTGTTCTGGCGTCGTATAGAAGATAACTGGGCGATAAGAATCGCCACGATCGACAAATTGACCGCCAGCATCGGTCGGATCACTCACTTGCCAATAAATATCTAATAACTTCTGATAAGAAATTTTGCTAGGGTCATAAGTTATTTCAACTGCTTCTGTATGCCCAGTTTCTCCCGAACATACTTGTCGATAAGTAGGATTTTCTGTATGGCCCCCTGTATAACCAGAGACCACTGAGATTACCCCATCCCATTGATCAAAGGGATGAACCATACACCAGAAACAACCTCCGGCAAATATTGCTTTCTCTTCCATAATATCGCCCCTTTATCTTAATTAAATAAATCTGTAAAGAATTTCCGAGTAGCTTCCCAAGATGCATCAACCGTCTGACCAATTCCTTTAACGGTCTTTTCAAACCAATTGACTTCTTCGATGCTAGTCTTTACTTTTACTGATACTGTATTCCCTGTTGAGAATTTAAGAAATTTACTTTTTTGTCCTTCCACATCAATCACCATCTGACCAATTTCCGTTCCTGCTTTCACAGGGGCCTGCAATTTCCCATTTGGATCCATGACTTCTTCATTGGCCATGAAATGATAGGTCATCCTCGGAGCCGTATCGATAATGGGCGTAGCTAGAACCAGCGCTTCACCGTATTCTAGGCTAGCATAGTCGTCTTTTCCATCATTTACTTTAACTTGAGCCATCTGGGTGACTTCCTGTCCTTGGCGAATGACTGGCGTACTGACATACATTGCATAGACTGCATCTAGCAACTTTTTGCTTTCATTATATCTTCGATTTGAATCTTTGTGATCTGTTCCTAAGACGACACTTAAGACGGCCAGATCATTCTTTTCGGCAGTTATCATCGCTGAATAGCCATCTTTGGCTGAAGCACCAAGAAATAATCCACTAACACCAGGATATTCTTGGGCCCCATCAGCTAACATTTCATTCGGCGAAGACATCTCATAAGGATCGTCTGTATCTTGCTTAAAAACGGCCTCGCCTTGCTGGCTATATTCTAACAATTCGGGAAAGACTTGTAAAAGATGAAAACTTGCTGTTGCACAAGCTGCAGCAGACATCTTATTCACAGAACCTTGATCCATCGTTGCCGGATCACCCGGAACAAAATCACTGGCTAAGCCGGTACAATTATATATCTCCGCTCCATCATATTCCCATTCAGCGAGCTGAGCACGCATTTCTTTTACAAAGGCTTGTTCACTCCCTGAATGAAATTCAGCTAAGGCTAGCATAGAACCATTAGCTCCAGTAACCGCGACACTTTCAATCAGTTCCTCAACCGTATAGGTAAAATCTTGACGCAAGGGTACGTTATAAATATCGTAATCCTGACTTAAATCGTAGGCCTGATCTGAAATTGGTACCGAGTCTGATAGTTGAATTTCTCCTTTATCAACGGCCTTTAAAATTAAGTAAAGTGACAAGGCTTTTGATAGGGCGCCCACTTCAACATTCTCCTGGCTATCTTGTTCGGCAAGAATTTGACCAACTTGCAAATCAATGACCATAGCCCCTTTGGCTTTTACCTTTACTTCTGTTTGAGCCATGGCCATGGACCAAGGGCTGAAGCAAGCCAAACACAGGCTTAGGAGACTCAGTAATATGAACTTAGCTTTCAGAATTTTCATCCGTCTCCCCTTTCTTGATTTTCTTTGGCATCGTCATCCGAAAGACCGTCTCATTATTCTCAACCAGCGCATAAATCTCGCCTTGATGTAGGTGAATCATATTCTTGACGATGGCTAACCCCAGTCCAGAACCCGGTTCCTTGGCATTTCTTGATTTCTCGGTTCGATAAGAACGTTCGAAGATCTTATCTTCCTCGCCAGCTTCAAGAACCTGTCCATTATTACGAACTTCAAAAATATTTTGCTGCTGTTCTACCTGCTCATAAGCAATTAAGCGGATTCGGTCGGCTCCATGACCATATTTAATCGCATTGGAAATTAAATTGGCGAAGACGCGAGCCATTTTATCCGCATCAAAACACACTTGCAAATCTGCAGGTTCGACTTCCACTACGATATTAATTCCTTTCTCTTGAGCTGTGAGTTCAAATTCGGCAGCCAGTTGTTCCAAGTAGAAATAAATAGGAATTTCTGCACATTGAATGTGATAGCTTTGTTGCAATGAATCCGTATATAGAAACAAGTCATCTACCAATGTCTTCATAGTTTTGGCCTTTTTATAGGCTATATCAATATAATGTTCTTTTTGTTTCTCTGTATCATATTTATGATTCACAATTACATCCAGATAACCTATGGTTGAAGTTAGTGGAGTGCGAATATCATGGCTGACATTAGCTATCAGCTCATCCTTGGTCTTTTCATATTTCTTTTGGTTATCTAAGGCCTGTACGGTGGCGTCAACCAATTGGTTGATACTCCAGACCACGGGTTGTAGTTGGGTATTCTGAATTTCGGGCACTCGTGTATCAAAGTTTCCTTCAGCAATATAATGTAAATGTTGGATAATCTTATCTAACTGAATATAATTATATTTTCTTTGCACTCGGCGATATGTCAAAGAGAAACCGATTGCCATCACCAAAAGGGTAAAAACAAAATAAACTTTCCCATCATTAATGTTCACACCGACATTATCCAGAAAATACTCATAAATATTGGTTCCCGCTATTGGAAGGGCAATTAATAATGGATAGCCGATAATCGCAGCAAAATAGATAATAAAGACATTGGTTAAAACCCCAATGCCCGTCATAAATAATTCTATTTTTTGTGTCTTGCTTAGAGCCACGGAAGGAAGAGAATTTATCTTAGGCTTCAATTTTGTACCCCACACCCCATACTGTCTGAACTACTTTATTACCACCGGTCGCTTCAGCAAGTTTATCCCGTAGATGGCTCACATGGACCATGACCGTCTTAGCGGACATTTGTCCTTCTTGTTGCCACACTTCATCAAAAATATTCTCAGCCGAGAATACTTTATTCGGATTGCTCGCTAACAAATATAGAATACCGAATTCAGATGCCGTCAATTGGATATCCTTTCCATCGGTCGTTCGCACTTGATGCGAGTCTTTAGCAATCACTAAGGGCCCGACTTCCAGCAGATTACTATCTTTGCTAACTTCTGCATAATTATATTGGCGACGCAATAAGGATTTTACCCGAGCCATGACTTCCGATGGATTGAAAGGCTTCACCACATAATCGTCTGCCCCCGAAAGTAGACCTAATATTTTATCATTGTCTGAAGATTTAGCACTAACGATTAAGACTGGAATAGAAATTCCTTGGTTGCGCATTTTTTCGACGACTTCCAGCCCGTCCATTTCGGGCATCATAATATCTAGGATTGCTAGGCCGATATCATTCTGACTGAGAAGTTGTTCCCAGGCTGCTCGGCCATCATTGACAGGAATCACTTGGTATCCTTCACTCTTTAAATATATAGACAACAGATCAACAATTTCTTGTTCATCATCCGCAATTAAGATACGCATACTTTATCATCCCCTTACTTGTAAGTTCATTCCCTATTATACCCTATTCCTCATTGATTTTTAAGTTTATTTAGAAAGCTAGCCATAATGTAAAAAATATGTAAAAAAAGAAAGCCAAACCTTATCCAGGCCCAGCTCCCTTTGATACAAATTATTGACGAGAATAGTTTGGTGCTTCTTTAGTAATGTTAACATCATGCGGGTGAGATTCAATTAACCCAGCTCCCGACATCCGAACGAATTGAGCTTCTTCTCGTAAGCTTTCCAGATTTTTAGCACCGACATAGCCCATACCTGACCGTAATCCGCCGACCATTTGGAAAATAATATCTTTCACGCTACCTTTATAAGCCACACGACCTTCAATGCCTTCAGGAACTAATTTATTGGCTTCGGTCTTAGATTGGAAGTAACGATCAGAAGATCCCTTCTCCATAGCTGCTAATGAACCCATACCGCGGTATGTTTTGAACCGTCGTCCTTGATAAATTTCAAATTCACCAGGGGATTCGTCGGTTCCTGCTAACATAGATCCTAACATAACTGCATGTCCGCCAGCCGCTAAGGCCTTCACAATGTCACCAGAATATTTAATGCCGCCATCGGCGATAATCGTCTTGCCGAATTCTTTGGCTGCACTTGCTGCTTCGTAAATAGCTGTCAGTTGAGGAACACCCACACCAGCCACGACCCGTGTCGTACAGATTGATCCCGGTCCAATACCGACTTTGACTACATCTACACCTGTTTCAAATAAGGCGCGTGCTCCTTCGGCGGTAGCCACGTTCCCAGCTATAATGATCACGTCTCGATAGGTTTGGCGAATTTCTTTAATTTTTCGAATCACGCCTGCGCTATGACCATGGGCAGTATCAACCACAATCGCATCAACTTGTTGTTCAATCAACGCTTTGGCACGTTCAAAGGTATCTTGGGTAATGCCAATGGCAGCGGCTACTAACAAGCGACCTTGCTCATCTTTAGCAGCATTAGGATATTCTACGACTTTTTCAATATCTTTGACGGTAATTAAACCGGACAATTTACCCGCTTCATCAACTAAAGGTAATTTCTCAATCCGATGTTGATGAAGAATTTCCTTGGCTTCATCTAAGGAAGTTCCGATCGGAGCAGTCACTAAACCTTCGCGGGTCATCGCTGATTCGATGCGTTGGGAGAAATCAGTGATGAAGCGCATGTCTCGGTTGGTAATAATTCCAACTAAGGTTAAGTCAGCTTCATCTTTAACAATCGGCACCCCACTAATCCGATATTTAGACATAAGTGCTTCAGCATCTTGAACCGTATGTTCAGGCGTCAAATAGAATGGATCGAAAATAACTCCATTCTCTGAACGTTTGACTTTACGAACTTCTTCGGCTTGATCAGCAATTGACATATTCTTATGGATGACTCCTAGACCCCCTTGGCGAGCCATTGCAATTGCCATCACAGAATCAGTGACTGTATCCATTGACGCAGAAATAATTGGGATGGTTAATTTTAGTTTTGGCGCCAATTCAATCGAAAGGTCCACATCATTGGGTAAGACTTCACTTGCAGCTGGCACTAATAATACATCATCAAAAGTATATCCTTCACGTTTAAATTTGCTTTCCCATGGGGTCATGTATCTTCCTCCTATAAATTATTCTTGCTTAATTTGAACTAAGGTATCACGTTTGGCCAGAGACTTCAACCGAAAAACTAATAATTAATCAAATTCTTAGAAAATCGTACGGATTTCAGCTCAATTTCATATAAGATTAAAGAAAAAAGCCTGCTAAATGCAGACTTTCTCCTGTGTTAGAATACGCCACCTTTAATATTATAGCGCCGACGAAGATAGAAGCGCAGGGCGAAAGTGACCCCACCAATCATCATATAAATAACCCCTGGAAGAACCGGGTTAATTGATCTCGGTAAGATGACTACACTAAAGGAAACTATTAAGAACCAAGATACCATGGTTAAGATAGAAACTAGGAAATAACGTAAATATCCTTTCTTGCCTTTTTCAGCATCGGGATTTGGCAAATTTTTGGCGGTCATTAGCATGGCAAAACCAGCCACAATATAATTGATAATCATGGTAATGACACCCATATAGGTTTGAGTGTTGGCTTTGTCTGTTGCCATGACCATGGAAAGTCCTGATACAAAGGTAAAGAGAGAACCTAAGAACAATGACCCATCAATACCAATTAATAAATCACTGGACGGAGCCTGTTCCGCTTCGATTTTATGGGTCAATTCTTGATCACGAATCACTTGCGCCAATTCAGTAGGCGTCCCATAAATATGTTTAGCAGTTTGTGAGTGTTCTTGACCAGCTAAGAGGGTCTCTACAATTTCCTCGAAGACTTTACGACGGACTTCAAAATGCATTTCATTATGCAGTTGCCGATCTAAAGTAACAATGAATTGTTGGTTTTTATTCGTTAAGCGGTCGAAATTTTTCTGCGTAACCCCAGCCATAATTTCTTTGGACTCATTGGCTTCCATCTCTTCTGTTCGGACTTCTTCAACCTGCTCAATTTCTTCCTGTTGGACAATTTCTTCTAGCTCAGTTGTTTTTTGGCTTTCTTCCAGACTTGGATCAGCCTGAGCCATCGATTGTTTTTCTAAGTTTTTCTTTTCTTCACTCATATTATTCTCCTTTAAACATTGAATCTGAACAGCATAATATCACCATCTTGAACCAGGTAATCCTTACCTTCAGAGCGGTAACGTCCAGCTTCCTTAACCGCGTGTTCGCTACCATATTTCATCAAGTCTTCATAGGACATAGTCTCTGCTCGGATGAAGCCACGCTCAAAATCACTATGAATGACGCCAGCAGCTTGTGGAGCTTTCATACCTAATTTGAAGGTCCAAGCTCTAACCTCTTGGACACCGGCAGTGAAATAAGTTCCCAGCCCTAACAAGGCATAAGAAGCTTGAATTAGGCGATCAAGTCCGGATTCTTCCAAGCCAAAATCAGCCAGAAATTCTGCTTTTTCTGCTTCATCTAATAAGGCAATTTCTTCTTCTAATGAGGCACAGACTGGCACCACTTGAGCCCCTTGCTCTTCCGCCAAAGCTTGAACAGCTTGTAAATGAGGATTTGAGCTTGGATCAGCCACTTCATCTTCCCCAATATTAGCCACGTAAAGCATTTTTTTGCGAGTTAATAAGAATAGACTCTTGACAATCGGCTCTTGTTCTTTGCTGAATTCCACACTATTGGCTAAACGATTTGCTTCTAAGGCTTCTTTTAATTTCTCCAGAACTTCAAGTTCAGCCATGGCTTCGGCATTTTTTGCTTTAGCCATCTTACTTGTTTTACTCAATCTTTTATCGATGGATTCCAAGTCTGCCAAGATTAATTCTAAATTAATCGTCTCAATATCTGATACAGGATCAACTCGGCCATCAACATGAGTAATATTATCATCTTCAAAACATCTTACCACTTGACAGATGGCATCGACTTGCCGAATATTGGCCAAGAATTTATTTCCTAGTCCCTCACCCTTACTGGCTCCCTTAACAATACCAGCAATATCGGTAAATTCAAATGTCGTTGGCACTGTCTTCTTGGGTTGTACAATCTGGGTAATATCATCTAATCGCTTATCTGGTACTTCTACAACACCAACATTAGGATCAATCGTTGCAAAAGGATAATTTGCCGCTTCAACACCAGCTTTGGTAATTGCATTAAATAGGGTCGATTTACCAACATTAGGTAAGCCTACAATTCCGGCCGTTAATGGCATAATTCAATCACACTCTCTTCTTTAATCTTGCTTTGCTTTTTCGATAACTTTTTTTAATTTTTTCTCGAAATCGCGTCGAGTCATGGTAACAATATGTTCACAATTCTGACAGCGAATTCGTATGTCCATACCCATTCGAATGATCTGCCAACGATTTGTTTGGCAAGCATGGGGTTTCTTCATTTCTACGATATCAAATTTATCATAATCTTTGGTTTGCACTTCGCTCACCTCTTTATATCTAATCTAGACTGCTAAATTTGGATATTAAGAATATCCAAAATCCGCATCAAATCTGACTCCGAGAAGAATTCGATCTCAATCTTCCCTTTATTTCCTTTTTGAGAAATATTGGTTTGAGTTCCTAAGAATTCCTCAATATGTTGTTCAATCTCGATAATATGTTGGGGCTTTGTAGGTGTTTTTTTAGCCTTTTTTTCTTTACGAGGTTCTTGTTTCTGATTTAACTGCTGGACCAAATCTTCTAATTGGCGGACCGTTAATTTTTCCTTAATGACTTTTTTAGCTAAATTAGGGAGTTGGCTTTTGTCTTTTAAAGCTAGAAGGGTCCGAGCTTGGCCCATAGATAATTCTTCTTGATTGACCATAGTTTTAACGGCTTCAGGCAAGGAAAGCAAGCGTAAATAGTTTGCAATATAAGGCCGGCTTTTACCAATCCGTTCGGCTACTTCCACTTGGGTCAGATTTAATTTATCCATTAAGACATTATAAGCCTCTGCTTCTTCAAGCGGACTCAAGTCTTCCCGTTGTAAGTTCTCTACCACTGCAATTTCAATCATCCGTTCTTCATCCAGTTGACGAATAATCGCAGGTATGGTTGTTTTCCCAGCCATACGACTGGCACGAACTCGTCGTTCACCCGCAATTAATTCATAACCTTTGATAGAAGATTGTCTTAAAATCACCGGTTGAAAAACGCCGGATTGTTTAATCGATTCAGCCAGTTCTGCTAAAGCTTCCTCATTGAAGTGTTTCCGAGGTTGATAAGGGTTGGGACGGATCTCTGCTAAAGCAATCTCCTCAACCACTTCATTCTCATTGGGAGTTTCTTCATAAGCCTCAAAAAGGACGTCAATCCCCCGACCCAATCCACTGCGTTTCTTTGATTTATTGGTCATTGGCAATCACTTCCTTTGCTAATTCCATATACATCTCAGCTCCTCGCGAACGCGGATCATAATCAATAACGGATTGGCCATAGGAAGGGGCTTCAGACAAGCGAATATTACGCGGAATTAAGGTCTTGTAGACTTTCTCTTGGAAATATTTTTTGACTTCTTCTACCACTTCAAAACCCAAATTCGTTCGGGCATCTAGCATCGTAATCAATACACCCTCAATGCGGAAGTTACGGTTATAAGATCTTTGAACTAAACGAATCGTATTTAATAACTGTGTTAATCCTTCTAAGGCATAATATTCGGCCTGAACCGGTATTAGGATGGTATCCGCAGCAGTAAAGGCATTAATTGATAATTGTCCTAAAGACGGTGGGCAATCCACCAAAATATAATCATACTGATCACGCACCGGCTCTATCGCTTGTTTTAGACGGGCTTCTCGATTCTTGACGCCGACTAATTCAAGTTCAGCCGCTGCCAACTGAATATTAGAAGGAACAATATCTAAGCCTTTGGCGCTTGTTTCCAAAATAACCGATTCTAGCGGGACTTCATTCACCAATACCTCATATAAACTTTGTTTGACTTGACCTCTTTCAACACCTAAACCACTGGTCGCGTTTCCCTGTGAATCCGAATCGATAATTAATACCTTTTTACCTAAAGAAGCAAGGGCTGCCCCTAGGTTGACGGTCGTTGTGGTTTTACCAACGCCTCCTTTTTGATTACCTACGGCAATCATTCTTCCCATAATATCGTCCTCCTTTAGTCTCACTACAGTGGTTGCTTATTTGGTTTTCCTGGTCGTCGTGGGTATTTATTAGGTGTATCAAGGGTCTTACGAATATCTATAATTGCCCGATAACTTTCTTCTTGAGGTAACGTCTCATGAAATTCTGCTTCGAATTTACCCCCTAATAAAGTGATGGCCCGTTTAGCTTCAATCAGCTCATTATGAGCATCTTGGCCTTTTAAGGCAATAAAGTGACCGCCTTTTTTGACAAAAGGAAGGCAGAGCTCGACTAAAATATTTAAAGAAGCGACGGCGCGGGCAGTTGCCAGATCATACTGACCACGATAAGCCTGATCTTGACCGGCTTCTTCAGCCCGAGCATGAACTGCCTTAACTCCAGTCAAACCCAAATCAGCCACTAATTCATTTAAGAAATTTATGCGTTTGTTCAGCGAATCAATAATGGTTAATTGAATATCTGGACGGATAATTTTAATCGGAATACTAGGGAATCCTGCGCCAGCGCCAACATCGACAACTTTCGCAGCTTCTGGAATCTCCACCCACCATAAAGGTACTAATGAATCATAAAAATGCTTTAAATATACCTCATCATGTTCGGTGATGGCTGTGAGATTGATTTTTTGATTCCATTCAACTAACAATGAAAAGTATCGATCAAATTGTTGAAGCTGTTTTTCCGAAAGTTGGATGTTTTTTTCCGCCAAAGCCTGTATAAATTTTTCTTCGTTCAATCTCAAGCTCCTTCGTTAAAATTTGTGAAACAATAATGTTTCACACATGCCTACTATAGCGAAATTTATAAAGAATAGCAACCTCTACAGATAAATTATTCACTATACTTAAGCGAAATTTTTGTTTGAAATATTTTGTCGGCAAAACTAAAGATTTTATTGGAAAAAATTCAAACTTATGATTTTTCTGTGAAGAAAACCTTTCCAAAACACTTATAGTATCATATAAGCTCAATTCATAATGTCTTTAACTTTCTTAATAATTATTTCTAGACTCTTTCTTAGTATCTTTATTAAGTATTCATGGCTAGTCGCTATACTTTAGATAGTGAGATAAGGAAAGATACTATCTCAGAAAATTAAATAAAAATTGAATAAAGTCGTTTGTTACTTTGGCACAACTGTCGTTCTTTGAGTTCATGTCATACTATATAAAGGAGGAGAAAAGACATGCAAAACTTGAAAAAAGTATTAGCGTTTACTTCCTCAAGTTTAATCTTGCTTGGAAGTATTCCCGTGATTAATGCTCAGGAAACAACTACCGTCTCTGAAACCTCTGAAACAGAAACTATTGAAAGCAGTCAAACTATGACAGAAGAAACTTCTATTGAAGAAGAAAATTCCCTACAAGAAAATGCTGAAACTGTCAATCCTACCACGACTGTCCAAGTATTGGTCAACGGGGAACCAATCCCTGAAGGAATGGGGGTAAATATTGAGAGCAAAACTATTGGCGTTGACTTAAGACCTGTTGATAGTCAAAGTCAATTTGAAATAAACTATGCTAGTGGGGAATATCAAGTCCAATTAGTCTCTGCTGAAGGAATTCCTATCGAAACTGAAGGGAGTCAGGGTGTTCTAGTCGTGCCGGAAGAGGGTGGACCTGTCACGCTCCACTTTGAATTAGCGGAAGAGCTCACTCAAACTCTGGTACTCAACCTATATCTAAATGATTTAGCCGTCGAACCTGGCTCACGACTCATATTAACGCAACAAAATGGTGAACAAGACTATATCTTAGAAGAACAAGGGCAAATTGAACTTGACCTTGTTCCTGGCGAATACATGGCCAAACTGATTTCTGCCGATGGTACAAAGATTTCTAATAAGTTAAAATTCTCAGTGGACAAAGATACAAACATCAAAAATCTGTTCTTCTCAACTTATGATGTTCCGTCATTTACTGAATATCCCGTTCAAACTACTCTCGATCAAGAGCTTGTAGAAGCAGGTTGGTTTGTTAAAGTTTATTCTGATGAAGAAGTCTACACCTACACTGTGGGTGAAGAAGGTGAATTTACGATAGCACTAGAGACTGGAGAATATCAAACCGTTCTTTACAATAAAGATGGTAAATATATTGATGAGGCACCCCTGATCATTCCAGAATCAGGTGGCACGCTGAATATAAATTATCATAGTAAAGATGCCGCTCCTGTTGATCCAATTGGTATCAACTATACGGTTCGAGGTTTCTTAAATGATGAACCTCTCGGTGAAGGCGCCTTAGTTAAAGTAATCACCGAAAATGATACTTACAGCTTTATGGCTGACGCTGAGGGTTACATTCCCCTTGATTTATTACCAGGTGACTATCAATTAAATCTATATAATATCAAAGGTCAACATTACGCGACCAGTTATCTAACAATTCCGGAAGAAGGTGGTGAGTTAACGGCTATCTTTACGAGCCCTCAAGAAGATCTACCAGTAAATTACACGGTATCAGCCTATCTCAACGATCAATTACTCACCGATCCATACGTCATTAAAGTAGATACCCCTTCAGGTGTTTATTCATATAAGGTGAATGAAGCAGGTTTGGTACCATTAGACTTGTTACCAGGCGAATACAAAACAACTCTATATGGGCTTGAAGGACAAGCTTTAGCAGAAGCCTATTTAGAAATTCCAGAGAATGGAGGAGAGCTCAGCCTAAACTATTATGTCGATGCAAATAAACCCACTCAGCCCGGTTTACCAGGCAATAGCGAAGGCGAAGGTTCCTCAACCGAATCTTCAAATCAAGCCCAACTTCCTAATACTGGGGAAAACCAGATTGCTAAGTATCTAAGTCTCTCAGGATTCTCATTTGTAGGAGCCATTGGCTTACTCTTAAAGAAATTTAAACACTAATCAAATAGCATCAGTTAACTAACTCTTGCTATAAAATCGCATAGAACCCCCTTCATTCCTAACTGGTTTGAAGGGGGTTCTGATTTTAATTATTTTTTTATCATTCCCGTGATTGAACGGGTAATCATGCGTCCTAACTCACGTCCAACGGAAGACATCATATTCTTGGTAAAGCGATCGAAATTAGAATCAGTCCGTCGGCTAGACCTGCTGGTCTCTGTTTTTTCTTTTTTTGCCGGAGCTTCTTCTACTTCCTTTTGGGCTTTAGTGGCTTTTTCTGCTTCAGCAGCTTGAATTAAAGCTTGCTCTTGTTCTTGAGTCGCTTTAAGAATTTGTTCATGAGCACTTTCTCGGTTAACAGGTTCGGCATATTTATCCATCAAGGCAGATCGATTAATAATTAGTAAAATTAAAGAAGGATCAATGGTGCCAATCTTTGACATCGGTGGATAAATCATAACCTTATCGGCAATACTTGGCGCGCCATCAGCTTGTAAAGTCGAAATCACTGCCTCGCCTACCTGTAAATTCTGAATGACTTGGCTTAAATCCGCTTGATCATCTTGTCGGAAGGTCTCTGCCACGACTTTCACGGTCTTAATCTCCTTAGGAGTAAAGGCACGTAAACCATGCTGAATTCGATTCCCTAATTGATTAGCTACCGAATCAGGAATATCCGTCGGATTCTGGGTAACGAAGAAGACTCCGATCCCTTTGGATCGAATGAGTCGAACGACAAGTTCAATCTTATCCACTAAAGCTTGTGGAGTATCTTTAAAGAGGGTATGGGCTTCATCAAAGAAGAAGACCAATTTAGGTTGTTGGAGATCTCCCTCTTCCGGAAGATTCTCATATAAATCAGAAAGTAAGGCAAAAAGCACCATCGCATATAAGGTAGGAAGTTTATATAACTCTTTAGCATTGAGGATATTAACCATCCCTAAACCTTGATCGTTAGTTCGAAAGAGATCCTGAATTTCTAAACTCGGTTCACCAAAAAATTTATCGGCTCCTTGCTGCTCTAAGACCACTAAGCTTCTTAATATAGCTCCTACCGAACTTTTGGCAATGTTGCCATAATGTTGACTTAATTCGCTAGCATGGTCAGCGACATAATTGAGCATGGCACGAAGATCCATTAAATCAATCAGTAATAGACTTTGTTTATCTGCTACATCAAAGACTATATTTAATATACTTTCTTGAACATCATTGAGGCCCAGAATTTTGGTCAGAAGAATCGGCCCAATTTCAGAGACGGTAAAGCGCAAAGGCAAGCCTTCCTCAGCTAATACATCCCAAATTTCAATGGGGAAACTTTGACGTTCGTAATCCGTATAATGAGTATCTGTTAAACGCTGACTTAGATTTTCACTTTGATTTTCCTCCGCCAAGCTCATGATGTCACCCTTGACATCAGAAAGAAATACAGGAACTCCTGCTCGACTCAGTTGTTCAGCCAAGACTTTCAGGGTAATCGTCTTACCCGTCCCGGTAGCACCGGCTATAATGCCATGACGGTTCAACTTATCCAAATGTAATTGCGCAACTTCTTTACCAAAGCCAAATTGAATTGATTCTGCCATTGTCTCTTCCTCCATCAGATTTAGTCATCCTTATCTTACCATATCTACCTTGTGAACAGGATATGAAAGATACTGACAAATTCTCTGATTAAGCTAAATTTTTTAAAGCTTCTCGTTGACTGAGAGAACTCATCTTTGAAGCACGCTCTTGCACAAATTTTTTGACCCATTCTGGATCCGTTTTGGCATATTCTCGTAAAGCCCAACCAATTGCTTTGTTAATAAAAAATTCCTGACTCTCTAGATTATTATCAATGACTTTACTTAACAATGTTAGGTCAGTGCCTTCTTTCAAGCCTAATTGATGAATAATTGAAGTACGAACTAACCAAATGTTCTCCGCTTGAGACCAAGTTAAGATTTGTGCTTTCAGCGAAGGATATTTGTGAACCAGAGTTCCTACTCTTTTAACCAGAACATCTACTGAATCCCACCATGATTTATCGACAATAAATTGCTGTAACTGATCAAGATCTTCTTCTAGCAGATAGTTTTCGACTGATTTTAGGTAATCCGCGGCTATATACTGAGCCTCTCTAAAATCTAAGGCCCATAAATCTCTAACCATTGGCCAATCAATATAAGGGGACACCTGTTCTTGATATCTTTGACGAACCTCTAACTTGGCCTGGCGTAGCCAAGCACGACTCAATTCCCGTCTCTGTGGGGCTTTGATTCCCAAGAATTTAAATTGATTTTTCTGATAGGCTGCCATCCCTTTGGCTACCGTCAAATCTTCGTGGTCAAGCAGTGTCGAGATCAGAGTATCCAGATTTTGCATAATTCCTCCTAAGAATAAAACATCTTTAGCAAACCTGACAGAATGTAAGCTAAGCAAAATAGACCGATGTATTGTCCTATTTTAGCAGTAAGTGCTTCTCTTTCCTTAGTCAGGGACTTCAATGATTGAAAAGAACCTGACTGAAGCATCACAAGAAATATTATCAAAACGGTTCCATAAAAATAATATTTAATCTGATAAAACGCTAGCAGGATTCCTAAAACAAAACCGCAAATAAATGAGAGTAGCTTGGCTAACACATTATGCACCTTTTCTTTTTGTAATATCATATATTTTAACATAATCAGGTAATTAGTGATTTAACCAGCCATGATAACGCGCAATATTCAGTGCTTCGATTCGCGATTGTGCTCCCGTTTTACTTAATATTGAGGAAATATAGTTACGAATGGTCCCTTGACTCAAAAATAATTGATCCGCAATAGATTGAGTGGCCAATCCTTGATCTAGTTTTAACAGAATTTCTTGTTCGCGCGGGGTCAACGGATTACGTTCTGCCCGTAACACATGACGAACCAGTTTGGGATCATAAACAGTATCACCATCTATGACGGCGTGAATTGTTTCAATTAAATGTTCAGTTGGACTATCTTTCAATAAATAGCCTTTGACATCGGCCTCTACCGCCTGTTCAAAGTAATCTTGTTTGGCAAAAGTCGTCAAGATAATCACTAATACCGCTGGTTTCTCATCTTTTAAACGATGTGCCAGCTCTAATCCTGTCATATGAGGCATCTCGATATCCAATATGGCCACATCAACGGCTAAGTGATTGATCTCCCTGAGCGCAGTTTCTCCATCCAGAGCGGAACCAAGAATATTAAGGTCCTCTTCTAAGTCTAACAAACTTACCAAGGCTGAATTTAACATGACTTGATCTTCGGCAATATATAGATTAATCACGTTCTCCCTCCTTTATCGGTAATTCAACCTTTAATAGACAACCCTTGTCACCAGAGATAAATAGCTTTCCTCGCGCTTTTTCAATCCGTGAAATCATCCCTTTAATACCAAAAGAGGGCTCAAAGGAAGCTGATAAACCAACTCCATTATCATGAATATTCATCCAATAGGTATTTCCTTGGCCAAAGATTACCTCAACTTTCTGTGCTTGACTATGACGCACCACATTATTAAAGGCTTCTTTTAAAACAGCTCCCATTATATACTGAATTTCAAGGGGCCAATTTCGAGAAATTTCTTCATCTTTCGTTATTAGAATAATTTCAGCTTGTCCTAACTGATTTTGATTTTCAATTAAGACTGAAGCAATGGTTGTTTCGTGCAAATTGCCAACAATGTTTCTAACCAAATTCAGATGGTCGCGAGACGTCTGGGCAATTTCTTGTAATTCTTTCTGAGCTTTAACTGGATCTTTCTGTAAAAGCTTACTAGCTAATTCAGCCTTTAAGGCAATCATCGAATAAGATTGACCCAGATTATCATGGAGGTCGCGGGCAATACGCTCTCTTTCACCTTGACGAATGATAGTTTCTAAACGCTGGCGATTTAGATTCAAATCATTGATTTTATGTTGATAAGAATACAAATAACGAGCAAAAAAGGGAGAAACGAGAACAACGAATAAGCCGAAAAATAACCAACCCCATTCAAAGTGGATTTGAAAGTTAACCAATATTAGGGCAAACAGACTTGCTATAAGTACAGAAGCATAATAAATATTTAAATATTTTCGAAAAAGACTCTCTTTTATCTGCCAAAAAGGAAATTGCCAACCCGTATAAATAAAAATCGAAATGTAACCTGAAGGAATCGCTACAATCGTGGCCAAGATTAATTGAATGAATAGATTTTGAGTGTTTTGACAGGCGTCAAAATAGCCTTGCCGATAAAAATATAAGTAAGTGAGGACCAATAAAAAATATAAAAAACGCAGTGGCTCCGGGTAAAACCAGCTGGTATAAAGCATGGGAATCAAAAAGAGTAAATAAAAATAAGCAAACAAGCCCATGGGTGGAGGGATCAAAATATATTTTCTAAACCAATTTTTCATGAAGTTTTCGGCTCCTTATAAGGTATCCACTTTACCAAGACCAAAATCAATAAGCTTAAAGCAAATGCCCAACTCAGTAAATGGAATAATAATGCTCCACTCATTTGACCTTGATGAATAAATTGTCGACAAAGAGCAGCAGATTGGTAAGTCGGTAATAATTTGCCGATGTCTTGTAACCAGCCTGGCATGATTTCAATCGGCCACCATAGACCCCCTAGAATTGCTAAGGGAAAGACTAATAAGTTAGTTAAGATATTTACTAATAAACTATTATTTAATTGGGCCAATAGGATGCCTAAGAGAGAGAAGATGGCACTGGCAAATAATGAAAATACTAACAAGACTAAATACGATAACAAGGGCAAAGATACCTGGTTTAAGAAAAATGCCAAGGAAGAAATTAAGATAAAAATCAAAGCATTCAAGGAGAAATAAACCAAAACCAGCATCCAATAATAATAAAATTTCGATTTGGGACTTAAAATTACAAATAAATCGAAATAATCCTGATGATCTTTGACTAAACTGCTTGATATTACTTGGATTGAAGTAATCAAATTTCCATAAATAATCATACTAATCATATAGTCAAGTTGCCAAATTTTCAACATCTCTGCAGACATCTCCCAGGCAAACACTCGCGTATATAAATAGTAAAAGAAAATTGGGAAAATTAAGGCGGCGATATAACTCTTTAAATCACGTAAAACCAACCTTTTGAAATGCAACTCGAATTGGTTAATAAATGGCTTCATCTACTTACCTCCTTCAAATAGATTGAAAATAGTTTCTAAAGAAGTCTCTTTAATTTCTATATGTTTAATATGATTTAAATAGGGGTAGAGTTCGACCAACAAGTTTATAGTCTCCTGGGTTTTAATATTATACCTATGATCCAGTTCCTCTAAAGAAAGCACAGAAGGCAATTGCTTAAAGACGTCGCTGGTTAAATCACTGACAAAAGAAACACTGACTGCCCCAAATTGATCCCTTAACACTTGTAAATTACCGTCAAAAGCGATTTGGCCTTTGGAAAGAATTAATATTCGGCTTGCCACTGACTCAAGTTCATCCAAATAGTGACTCGTAATAAAAATTGTTTTTCCCTTCATTTTAAGCCGTGTAATCTGTTTCCAGAAAATTTTCCGGCTCAAACTATCCATAGAAGTTGTAGGTTCATCAAGAAAGATTAATTGCGGGTCACCCACCATCGCTAAGACAAAATTAAATCTTCGAAGTTCCCCACCGGATAATTGATTCACTTCCTTCTTTTGTAAATTTTCTAATTCGCCAAGTTCAATGAGTTCACTGTAGGGAAGCGGATGAGCATAATGGCTTTGAATAAGACGAATGGCTTCATGGACTGTTAAGTTTCGTAATCGAAAATTATCCTGCAACATCATGGCTGTTCTTTCACGTACTATGGCATTCATTTTTGAATAACCAAATAAATTAACTTTGCCAGAATCTGCTTTCAGTAAACCATTGATTATTTTGATTAATGTGGATTTACCCGCCCCATTTCTACCGAGTAAAGCAATAATTTCACCTTGATTTACCTTTAAATTGACATCCGTTAATACTTTATCTTTCTTAAAAGATTTAGCTAAGTGTTCAATTTTCATAATTTCTTGCATAAGCTTCCCTCCTTTTGGCTTAATTATAAAATGAAAGCCCGCTCTATCCTAGACACAGCTATCATGACTTTCTTATGACAAATGTCATATCTTTATCAGACAAACGAAAAAACGCCTATTTGTACTGTTTAAAATACAAATAAGCGTTTTATTTAATAACAATTATATTTAATGTTTATATGCTTTCCGGATTATCTTTAATTCGGGCGATATTGCGATAGGGTTGAGATAAATACACAGAAAGAATAGCAATATCCGCTGGATTGACCCCACTGACGCGGCTAGCTTGTCCTAAGCTGGTTGGTGAAATACGCTTCAAGCGATCTCTCGCTTCGTTGGCTAAGTTAGGAATTTGGTCCCAATCGATATCCTCTGGGATTTGTTTTTCTTCTAAGGACTTCATCTTATCAACATTTCGTTGGGCTTTTGCAATATAACCGGCATATTTTATTTGAATCGAAACTTGTTCAGCCGTTTGTCGATCTAAGGTCGGTCCCTCTTTGGGAATTAATTGAACCAAATCTTGATAATGAATTTCAGGACGTTTCAGTAATTCACTAGCCAAGATACCATCTTTAAGAGGTGTTGAATGTACCCGTTCGAATAATTCGGCTAGACCAGGGGTCGACGGTTTAATTCTCACCTGCTCAAGGCGTTCAATTTCTTCTTGAACCTGAGCTTGTTTCTTCAAGTACTGACGGTAACGGTGTTCGTCCACTAAACCAATCTTATACCCTTTTGACGTTAAGCGTAAGTCAGCGTTATCGTGACGTAAGAGCAGACGATATTCAGCTCGTGAAGTCAGCAAGCGATAAGGTTCCGCCGTTCCCTTAGTCACTAAATCATCAATCATTACACCAATATAAGCCTCATCTCTTCGCAAGATAAACGGCTCTTTCCCTTGAACTTTCAAGGCGGCGTTAATCCCAGCAATGAGACCTTGTCCGGCTGCTTCTTCATAACCGGATGTACCGTTCATTTGACCAGCGGTAAATAATCCTGGAAAATCTTTCAATTCTAGACTAAGACCCAGTTGATAAGGCATCACCACATCATATTCAATGGCATAGCCGGGTCGCATTAAGCGAGCGTGTTCTAAACCCTTGACGGTCTTAAGCATTCCTAGCTGGACATCTTCCGGCATAGAGGTTGATAAACCCTGGATATACATTTCTTTAGTGTGCAACCCTTCAGGCTCGATAAAGATTTGATGTCTAGGCTTATCAGCGAATCGCACTATCTTATCTTCAATCGACGGACAGTAACGAGCTCCAACTCCTTCAACCATTCCTGAGAACATAGGAGCTCGATCCAGATTGTCTCGGATTAGTGCATGGGTTTGACTATTGGTATGAGTCAGCCAGCAAGGTTCGCCAGGTCCCTTATAAGCACTATCTTCAGTGAGATAAGAAAAGTGATTAGCTCGTTCGTCACCCGGTTGGATTTCTGTTTCCTCAAAATTTACGGAATCACGGTGGACGCGCATTGGAGTTCCAGTTTTGAATCGAACCAATTCAATCCCTAATTCTAATAAATGTTCAGATAACTTAATCGAAGGAATTGTGTTGTTGGGTCCCGAAGAATAAGCTAAATCTCCAATTAAAATCCGTCCTCGCGAAGAAGTCCCAGCTGTTAGGACAACGGCATCACTATAATACATAGCCCCTGTACTAGTAATAACCCCTTTGATGACCCCTTCTTCGACAATTAATCTTTCAACTAAACCTTGTTTTAAGGTTAAATGTTCGGTATCTTCTAATGTCTGACGCATTAAGCTTGCGTAGGCTTGTTTATCTGCTTGGGCCCTCAAGGCTTGCACTGCGGGTCCCTTAGAAGTATTTAACATTCTCATTTGAATATACGTTTGATCAATGTTTTGGCCCATTTGCCCACCTAGGGCATCAATTTCTCGCACAACGACCCCTTTAGCTGGCCCCCCAATGGAGGGATTACAAGGCATAAAGGCAACCATTTCTAAGTTTAAAGTTAGCAAAAGTGTCTCAACACCCATTCTGGCACTGGCTAAGGCTGCTTCAGAACCAGCATGGCCGGCACCTACGACGATAACTTGATAATGTCCGGCTTCAAAAGTTTTCACGGTATTATTTTCACTCCTTTATTTATTGAAATCAACGGAATAGGTTTGTAATTGACCGGCTTCATCATAAACAAATTTAGCAGAGAAATAATCAATTGACCGATCTAGCACCCAATCTAAGTAGATATAATCTCCTTGCCAAGTAGGTTTTTCAAAGACTTGATCATAGTCGACCCAATAGAGAGTCCCTTCATCAGAGTCAAAGTTGATCTTTCCTTCAAAACCAGTCACTCGGTAGACAAAGCTGTACCAATCTTCGCCATCATGTTGAAAATTGGGAAAACTAATAAATCCTCGCAAATCTAATTTTGTAGCAGTTAAACCGGTCTCTTCTTTAATCTCCCGGATTGCACATTCTTCAGGTGTTTCTCCTAGCTCGAATTTCCCGCCAACACTAATATATTTGCCCCAATGATAATCATTTTCTTTCTTATTTCGTAAGAGTAAGAGCAATTGTGAGCCATTATCAATATAACAAATGGTAGAAAGTTTGGTCATCGTCTAGTCCGCCTCCTATTTACCTAAACAGAATTGACTAAATAACTTAGTGATTAATTCATCTTGAACCGCTTCACCAATAATTTCTCCTAACAAATCCCAGGCTTTAGTAAAATCAATTTGAATCAGATCGACTGGCATGCCTAAGTCACAAGCTTGGATAACTTCATCTAAAGCTGAACTGGCTTGTTTCAATAATTGAGTGTGACGCGAGTTTAATAAATACGTCACGTCCTGGCTAGCAATAGCTCCGCTAGCAAATTTTTGCCAAATCATCTGTTCTAAATCATTCATACCACTTTCAGACAACATCGATGTTCGGATCATCTCCGCTTCTGAACTATATGGCCTTAAATCCTCATCATTCAATTGACTAGGTAAATCTTGTTTATTTAAGACGATAATCCGTTGACTCCCTTGGGTCAAACGTAATAATTCCTTGTCAGTATCAGTTAATTTCTCAGCTTGATTCAAAATTAAGATGATTAAATCTGCTTCTTGCATCACCTGGTGACTTCGTTTAACCCCAATTTGTTCGACCACTTCGTCAGTTTGACGAATTCCAGCTGTGTCAATTAATTTCAAAGGAATTCCTTTAACATTAACAAACTCTTCAATCGTATCACGGGTAGTTCCTTCAATATCAGTCACAATAGCCCGCTCGTAACCTGATAGGACATTTAACAAACTAGACTTGCCTACATTTGGCCGGCCAATAATTGCCGTCTTAATCCCTTCGCGGAACAATTTCCCTTGTTGGGCTTGATTTAATAACTGTTGAATTTGTTCTTTAACCGATTGCGCTGTATTTAATAATTCTTGACTAGATAGCTCCTCAACATCATCATACTCAGGATAATCAATGGTCACTTCAACTTGAGCTAAAGTTTCTAACATATCTTGGCGTAATTGACGAATCTTTCGCGACAGACTTCCCTGTAATTGATTAACTGAAGCTTGCATAGCCTTATTGGTCTTGGCTTCAATTAAATCCATAATCGCTTCTGCTTGCGATAAATCAATTCGACCATTTAAAAAGGCTCGCTTAGTAAACTCGCCCGCTTCAGCCAGACGCGCCCCCTGATCTAGAACATTATCTAGCACTTCTTGGACAGCAATAATCCCCCCATGACAATTGATTTCAACAACATCTTCTCGAGTAAAAGTTTTTGGAGCTCGCATCACGCTGACCATCACTTCATCAATCACTCGATGCTCTTTACGATGAATAATATGGCCATAATGGATTGTATGACTGGAAACTTGAGCTAAATCTTTGCCTTTAAACACCTGATTAGCAATTTCAACGGCCTGATCACCACTTAAACGGACAATACCAATCGCCCCTTCACCTAATGCAGTTGAAATCGCAGCTATAGTATCTTTAACATACATGGACAGTCTCCTTTCTAAAACATTGAACAAAAAATGGCTAAATCCATAAAAAAAGTGCCTAAACTAACCCAATTACAAAATTAGGTTAGTAAGCACTTTGACTGCTGACTCTTATTTCTCAGCCATTATACAGCAGAAAAATAACTTCCGCAAGCAGAAATCATACGAATTGAATGATTTAACTTGAAGATTTAGATTCTGACTTATCTTTCTGAGGATTGCAATCGCTAAATAATGGGTTATAATTGAGACTGTCAGTTATCTTCAAGGAGGGAAAAAGCTTGAATAGAAAACTCCGTTACTTTATAGGAGTGATCCTTACTATGATCAGTCTAGGCTCTTTTCAGACTGCTCATGCTATTGACAATGCCGAAGTCTATAATATTGAGCTTATGAAAGAAAACAACATAGAAAGTGGACTCGGGGCTGAATACGACTCAATCGAGAGCTTAGTCAATGATTTAATCGCTGAGTATAATATTAATACTGATGAAATCAGTTTCGCTTACTATAATTTTACCAGTGATCAACATTATTATATTAATCCTGATTTACAAATGATTGCCGCATCAACCATTAAAGTTCCCATCGTTGCCCTATATCTGGATTTGATTGCACAGGGACAATATACTTTTGATAGTCAGATTCCTTATGTGGAAGATTATATTGGTGGCGGAACTACCGGGACCACTTCCCCATTGGCAGACTTGATGTCCAATGCCATTATTTATTCGGATAATAGTGCCTGGTATTCGCTCATGTCTAATTACGGATCTTTTAGCGATAATCGTCAAGCAATTCTAGATTTCGTGGGTTATTATGATGTTCCTGGCGAATTTTTTGCCGATAATTATAGTTCGGCCTATTTAGCTGAACAATGGTTAATCAAGGTTGCGGTCAATCCAGATTACCAATATGTCGTTAATTTAATGAAACAAACTGATCCTAAACAACTTTTTACTTCCTATATTGCTCAAGGAATGGCCAATAAATATGGTCGTTTAGATGATTATATCCATGATACTGGCATCTATTATGAGAATAACCAAGCTCAATATGTCCTAGCTATTTATACCAATAATCAAGAACAAGCCGATCCTTTTATTGAAATGCTAAGTTTAAGAATTAATGAATGGTATCGAAGCCACTATCTTTCAGCAGAATATACACCTATAGATATCAAAAAAGATGAATCAGGCGTATCCATCACCAAAACTCAAAATGAAGACTCAACGAGCACAGAGACTAGCCAAGAATAAATCTAAAGGATTATAATATTTTAAAGAAGACGATTGAAATATTTTCAGTCGTCTTTTTTATCTGATGAAATCAATAAATTATCTCTTTATCACTGATTTAGCGAACTTGCTGATAACTTATCATTCACCATACATCAGATTACTTAAACACACCGAAATTTCTGCGATCAATTATTAAATTCGTACAAAAACCCAAGTCTGGTTAGCTGACTGCCAACCAAACTTGGGCTAATATCATCTTCTATTGTGTTTGAAAGGGATTGGTTTTAGCTTCTTCCAACCACTTCGCATCATAATGATAGACTCCTTGCTGGGGATAAGTAAAGGTATCCGGAGCCAGACCATATTGATTGACAGTTAAACGAACTTGATCAACACCCAGCCATTGGTGAACATTGGCAACAATCGCTGCAATCACAGCTTGTTCTCCTTGAGGATGGGCATTCATGGTAGCCACCACTCCTGGACTAAAATCAATCGTCACGGTATTATCTGCTAACTCAACCTGATTGACCACAATATCCGCCCCAATAAAATTTTGACTCTGGAACAAATTCGTAAAAGCACTGGCTAAATCTTGATCCGTCTGCCAGTCCAAAGACCCTGATGTCAATCTTAATAAACTTGATCCATCAGCTTGGGGTACAACCACCGGTATGGAGCTAATCAATTTAACATTTTGATTTCTTGCTTTAATTATCCAGGATTCCTTATTATTTTCTACAGCAATTAAACCGACTGCTTGCGCGAAATAATAAATCTGATTCCCCACTGAAACTTGCAGAACATTCTGATAGGTCGATTCTCCGATCTTAGCTTCGCGGTATATCTCGGTAATACCATTACTTTGATCAGTCAATGTCAAGGGCTCTTTCATCAGCAAGGTATTTTCGGATGCTGTCGAATCTAACACAAAAATTCTTGAATCTTTTTGTTTTGAACTTTTTGTTAAAGCTTGCTGAGCCCAACTATAAGATTCATTCCTTAACTGATTATCTTGAATCACTAAGATATGTTGAACTTGTTTTTGATCGTCTGTCGACATTAAATATAGAGACCTACTCGCAGAACCATTACTAAAGGTGCGAATTTCATTGGCCTGCATAGGTAAGAAATCAAGTATCGAAAACGAAGATGCTTCTTCTAATGTTTGCCAATGAGACTTATCAATACTGAGCTTTTCTTGAGGTTTGGTTTTTTTCTCTGAATTACTCTCTGTGGTCGATTGTTTATCTTGCGACTCAGTTTGTTCTTGATTTTTTTTGGCTTCAATTTTGGCCTTATTTTCCTCGCTCAACTGTATCATAGGTTCTTGACGACAGGCTGATAAGCTGAGCATACTAAGTGAGATAAGGCCAATTTTAATGATGGTATCTTTCATCCTTCTCTCCTCAAATTTAATCACTCCCAAATTGTACCATAAAATTTCAATCAAAATTTAAAATTTATCATTGAAAATTTGTTTTCGACGAGCAAAATCATAAAATCTAAATTTTTCTAATTTATGGTAGGAAATCGTATGTTGGAAAAAAGTGGTGTCTTCAAGATACACATTACTTCGGACTGCCATTACATAGTCATTCTCCTGAATTCCTAAAGCTTGACTAATAAATTCATCCGCTCGCTTGGCCATAATTTCCTTACTGGCATAGGCAATCTCTAAGTTTAAATCCCGTTCAAAATATTGATAAATAGAAATCTCAGCACGATCCTTGGGAATTTCTGGGATAATTTGTTGACGGAGGTAGTCTTCATCAACAATTAAGACTTCACCCTGGACTTCTCTGGTTCGAATCAAATGAATAAATTTTTCATGTTCAGAAACATCTTCTTGATCTGCTAAAAACTGAGGACATAATACTAATTCATTAACCAAGACAGTGGTTTTGGCCGAAATATTTTGTTGATCTTGTAATTCTTTGTAACTCGTCAATCCACTGATTGGCAATGAGAAGCGCCGATAATCCAGAATAATTGAGCCAGATCCTTGTTTCTTTTGAATATAAGCATGATCCTCAAGCAAACGCAAAGCTTTACGAATAGTTTCTCTTGAAACTTGATATTGCTCAGCCAATTGATGTTCACTGGGTAAATAAGTATCTTTTGGATACTGACCTTGCTGTATTTTTTGTTCAATATCTAAATATATTTTCTCAAACTTTTTCATGGTTCACCTCTACACGCTATTTAACCATCCTTCAACAGAAATACTGCTGTTTCGTAAGATTGTAACATAATTTCTTCGGTTAAAAATTGTAGCGGACCATTTCCGATTAATTTTTGACTAGGCTTGTCTAAATATTTGCTCGGTAGCATCAATTTACTTGGCTGGGCGTAGAAATTATTTACTACCAATAGAATTTGACCTTGATATTGACGTTCGTAAGCCATAATTTGTGGGTGATCCAATTGAATTCCTTGATAAGATCCCTCTTGGATAATCGGATAATCTTTTCTTAATTGGATCAGATCTTGGTAATATTTATAAATTTTGCCTTCTTTTCTAGCTCGTTCAACATTGATTGTTTGATAATTATCAGCAACTTTTAACCATGGAGTTCCTTTAGTGAAACCAGCATGTTTACTACTATCCCATTGCATTGGTGTCCGAGAATTATCGCGAGATTTTTTACGAATGATATTCATGATTTTCTCAATGGAATAGCCTTTTTCTTGCAAAATTTGATAATGATTTAAGGTTTCAACATCAACATAGTCATCAATACTTTGATAACCCGGATCGGTCATACCAATTTCTTCCCCTTGATAAATATAAGGGGTTCCTCTGAGACACTGAATCGCTGTGGCCAGCATGGTCTGAGTCTCGTATGGATAATGAATGACATCGCCAAAACGCGAATTAGATCGAGGTTGATCATGATTATTTAAGAACAGTGCATTCCATCCCTGATGATCCGACATCCCTTTTTGCCAAGTATCCAGGATTTGCTTGAGCGCTATAAAATCAAATTCAGGATCTGACCACTTTTCACCATCTTGGTAGTCTACTTTTAAATGATGGAATGAAAAAATCATCGAAAGCTCTTGTTCTGCTGGATTGGAATAACGGATACCATTGGCAACATCCGTCGAAGACATTTCGCCAACCGTCACAATATCATCATAGCGACCAAAAGTAGCCTGACGCATTTCCTTTATCCATTGATGTACGATCGGCGTATCAGTGTATAAATGTTTCTCCTGATTAGATCCTGGTTCTTGACTATCCTGAAAATTTGGGTCTTTACCTATAACATTTAAAACATCAAAACGTAAACCCTTCACGCCTTTAGCTAACCAGAAGTTAATGACCTGATATAAAGCTTGACGAACTTTGGGGTTATGCCAATTCAGATCAGCTTGGCTAACATCATACAAATGTAAATAATAAAGGGAGGTATCGCCAAATTTCTCCCATGCAGGTCCACCAAATTTCGACTGCCAATTTGTTGGTAATGATCCATCAGCTTTAGCCGGCCTTAAATAATAAAAATCCTGATATTCTGGATCTCCAGCGAGCGCTTTTTGGAACCACTCATGTTCAATCGAGGTATGATTAAGCACCATATCTAGCATTAATGAAATGCCTCGCTTTTCGGCTTCAGCAACCAATCGTTCAAAGTCTGCCATTGTTCCATAGGTCGGATCAATGGCACAATAATCGGAAATATCATAACCATTATCTTTTTGAGGAGATGGATAAAAAGGATTTAACCAAATTAAATCTACTCCTAAATCTGCGATATAATCCAATTTTTCAATCACACCGGCTAAGTCGCCCTTTCCATTGCCAGTGCTATCGTAGAATGATTTAGGATAGACTTGATAAATAACTTTTTCGCCTAAATTCATGAAAATCTTCCTTTCTACAGACTAAATAAAGAATAGCGTTTTTGAAAAATACAAAAACGCTATTAAAGTGCTTGAAATCATTATTTATTGGCCGTATTAAAGAAGGGAATATCAAACTTTAACCCAGCATTGGTTAAGAATCCCATTTTCTTGAAACTAAGTGTGAGAACAAATGGAACCACCACTGCAATTAACATGGCAACAAAGAACATTAACCAATATTGGATTTGAATAACTAGAATCCCTGGCAAACCTCCCACTCCAATCGAATTCGCTTGAATGCCTACTGTCGTAGTTAGTAATCCAGCTAGAGCAGAGCCAATCATAGCGGCTAGGAAAGGATAAACATATTTCAAGTTCACCCCGAACATGGCTGGTTCAGTGACTCCTAAATAAGCTGAGATGGCTGATGGAATAGTAATTTGGGATTCTTCTTCATCTTTCCGACTCATCCACCAGACAGCCAATACCGCCGATCCCTGGGCAATGTTGGATAAAGCAATCATTGGCCATAAGCCAGTAGAACCGCTGTCAGCAATTAATTGGCTATCAATTGCATTCGTCATATGGTGTAAACCAGTGATAACCAGTGGAGAATAGAAAGCTCCAAATATCGCACCAAATAACCAGGATAATGGACCTGTTAAACCAGCTAGAACCACACTAGAAATTAGACTACCTAGCCACCAACCTACAGGACCCAAGACAGTATGGGCTAAAATAACTGCTGGTAATAAAGAAAGGAAAGGAACCAAGATCATAGAAAGATATTCTGGAATAACTTTTCGCCAGAATTTCTCTAAATAGCCTAAAGCTAACCCGGCAAACATTGCTGGTAGAACTTGAGCTTGGTAGCCAATCATATCTAACTTGAAGAAACCAAAGTCCCATTGAGGAACGGTTCCTTCAGCTAAGGCATCAGCAGCCCCATAGGCATTTAATAGTTGTGGAGAAACTAAGGTAATCCCGAGAACAATTCCTAAAATTTGGGTAGTACCTAATTTTCTAGTAACCGCCCAGGTAATCCCAACTGGTAAGAAATGGAAAATAGCTTCCCCAGGTAACCATAAGAATTGGTTTACCCCATTCCAGAAAGGTGATACATCGACAATACTGTTGTAAATCGGATCACCATTCGCTGTGGCTTGAGCCACACCATCGACAACTTTTTGACCTAATGCCTCAAATCCTACACCTTCTAGAATATTTCTGAATCCGAGTATCAAACCACCCACAATAATGGCTGGAATAATTGGTGCAAATATTTCAGCCAAGAAGGTCATCGCTTTCTGCCACCAAGATTGATTAGATTCAGCAGCCTCTTTTACTTGAGCCTTAGATGTTTCAACAATACCAGAATGTTTCTCAAATTCTTTATAAAAATCAGCGACTTGGTTACCCACGATTACTTGAAATTGCCCTGCTTGGGTAAAGGTACCTTTTACTGAAGCGAGATTTTCGATACCATCTACATCTGCTTTGTCTGGATCATTCAAGGCAAAACGCATCCGCGTTGCGCAGTGAGTAACGGCCTTAATATTCTCCTTGCCACCGATTAAAGTGAGCAAATCCTGAGCATCTTTATCAAAGTTCGGCATAAATTCTTCCTCCTTTAAGAACTTGTCTATACAACTTGTACTTGTAGTATATATTGAAAACGGTTAAATAGCAATGAAAGCACTCCCTTAAATTAAATGATAGATATCATAAGTTAATTTAATACTTTTAATTCTATTTTAATTGTAAAACGATATTTTGAGAGTCATACCATATTAAAAATCACGATAAAAAATACCTAACAGGGATCAGTCAATTGTTATGAAGAAATATTGACTGAAATCCCATATTAGGTATGAATGATTCATCGATTTATTGATTATTCATTAACATATTCAACTACTAGATAACGATTTGGATCTTTTCCTTCAGAATGCGTCTGAATATGATCAATTTTTGATAGATGAGCATGAATTTGCTTACGTTCATAAGCAGGTAAAGAATCTAAAATTACAGGTTGTTTGGTCTTTAATACTTCATCAGCGGTTCTTTTAGCCATCTGTTCCAAAATATTTGCCCGACGGTCGCGGTAATCACCAACGTTGAGAGTTACATTTGTGCGGTGGCGATAATGATGATGCAATAAGGTTTGAGCGAGTACTTGCAGAGAATTAATGATTTTTCCGTGACGACCAATGATGAGACCTGACTTATCAGTGTCGATATTGAAAATTACTTGATTATTATTTTGTTCAACTTCGATATCCGCATTGGCGCCATATTCTTCAATCACATCGATCAGAAAATTAGCCACAATATGACTCGCTTTATGCAAATCAGGTCCAGTCGTTTCTTTGTCATCTGCTTCATTTTTATCTTTGAATGAAGAGCTTGTTTCAATATCCTGATCTGACATCGCTTCATTTTCTTCGAAATCTTCTTCAACTTGCGGATTGACCTCTTCCTTAGACAAGGTACTTTCGTCAACTTGTTTTTCATTTTCAGATGAATAAGATTCATTATTTTCTATCACATCAGTTGATTCTGACTGATTTGGCTGAGTAATCGCTGAATTTGGTGCCTTCTTAGCTTCCATTTCCGCTTCAAGGGCATCTGTTAATTCAGAAAGTGATTGATTATTTTTTCTGCTAATGACAACAACAGCATCTTGTCGACCAAATCCTAGAAAGCCTTTTTTACCTTCATTAATCACCCGAATTTCGGCTTCTTCGCGTACAATTCCTAAATCTGCCAAACCTTTAGCAATAGCTTCATCTACCGTTTCTGCATTGATCGTAATACTATGATCTAACATCTATGTTTCCTCCATTATTTTTTATTTTTACCCGTAGCCCGTCTTAATTGGCGTCTCAATTCTCTTTGACGATCTTTCTCCATTTGAATTTTTTCTTCTCGTTCACGAATAATCTTATAAGGATTATTAAAAATTAAGACTTGAGTCACAGTAAATAAGTTGGTTACTACAAAATAAAGACCTAGGGCACTCGGTAGTCCAAAAGCAATCATAAATATAATCACAGGCATAACGTAAGTCATTACCTTATTTGCCGAGTTGGAGCTAGGTGCCGCCTTCATCATCAAATAAGTCGATAAGAAAGAGAAAACGGCTGCTAGAATAGGTAAAACTAAGTAAGGATCTCGTTGACCTAAATTCATCCACAAGAAATGACCTTGACGTAAGATTTCCGTTCTTTGAATGGTTTGATAGAGGGCAATCATCACTGGAAATTGGACTAACAAAGGAAGACAACCCGCGAATTGATTCACACCGCGTTTCTCCATCAGCGCAGATTGTTCTTCTTGTAATTGTTCCATAGAATGACGATCTTTATTAGGATACTTTGCTTTGATAGCGTCGAGTTCTGGTTGAATTTCTTGTAATTTACGTTGAGATTTCATTTGCATATTATTTAAAGGAATTAATAAGATGCGAATCAATAAAGTAAATAAAATAATTCCGATGGCGTACTGATTAGCGAACAAACTCGATAACCAAAGAATAAATTGGGATAGGGGTTGAATAATATAAATATCCCAGAGACTTGACCCAGCTTGCCCGGTACCCTGTCGACTACATCCACTTAATAATAACATACTTGAGAGGATCAGAATCTTTTTATAATGACGTTGAATGTGCTGCATGGAGCCCTCCTAAAATCTATTTAATAATCTTTGCTAATTTCATGACATGAATAATTGAATGCTTAACTTGCTCCATATTTTTATCACGAATATCTGGTCGAGCAATTAACAAAAAATCAAGCTCTTGATCAATCTGGTCTTCTAATTCTAATAAGGCTTGGCGAATATATCTTTTCACTTGATTTCTTTTGACCGCGTTTCCAATTTTCTTTCCCACAGATATTCCTACTCGAAAATGTTTTTGATCTGGTTTCGTAAAAACATAGAGCACAAGTTGGCGATTAGCCACTGACTTTCCTTCATGAAATACTTTTTGAAAATCATATTCACTTTTTACCCGATATTTTTTTTTAATACCATCCACCTACTTTATTGCCACTGACTTCTTATTATTATAGCGAATATTCATACAAATTAAAAACAGAATTCAATGATTTTTACACAAAATAAAAAGGCTCCCGATTTTCGGAAACCTAAAAAATTATGCAGATAATGATTTTCTACCTTTTAAGCGACGTTTTCTTAAAACGCGACGGCCGTTTTTAGTGCTCATTCTTTTACGGAATCCATGAACTTTTTTACGAGTGCGTTTTTTTGGTTGATAAGTTCTTTTCACTTGCCTTACATCCCTTCTATAATAAGTTTATTTTATGTCCAATACCAAAATATTCTAAAGAATTTAAGAGTAATTGTCAAGAATCAAATAAATTTTTAGAGAAAATATTTTTTATCCACAGGCCCTGTCAATATGTGGAATGGTTCTTTATCATTCCACATTAAAATATATTACTTATTAACAAAGACACAGGATGTTAATATAATACTTTTTTATCCACAATTTCTGTGGATAAGTCCAATAAAACCGATTAAAATCGCATTTTTTTATGAACAAGCGAAATCATTTTTTATCTATCCACTAACTTATCCACAATTATTATCATCATGTGCATAAGTCTACTGTTTATTTGTTTAAAACCTTGCATTATAAATT